>CAJTWN010000001.1 GCA_910580105.1 uncultured Clostridia bacterium
GAGCCTTATAGGCTCATATGAAAAACCGCCGGCTTAGCCGGCGGATATTTATTAGAATTATAGTATGTTCTTTTGAAGATAAATGTTTTTGTTCAGAAAATTTTGCGCTATTTTTGGAACAGCCCCATACCATTTGTAGACTTGAAGTAGTTGCATTGGTTTTTTGTGTTTATTTTGTATGGTGTCTTTTGTATTTTTATCCCGGCGAATTATTATACGCATCTGCAAATTCCAAATATTTATCAATATTGTTTTGCTGATTAAGATTTTTTCATCCGGAGTTTTTATTAAAAGTATAAAATCTAATCCTTTCGTATCAAAACCCTTTATTAATATAAATAGGCTATGAAAGATAAGCAAACGGTAATTTTTCATTGAAATTCAACAGCCGAGCTCATATTGTGATTGTGGGATGATTATGTTGCTTTTGCTTGCCGGGTATCTGTATTTTTGCGGAATTACTCTTCGAATAGGCCAAACCATCTATCAAAAATTTAATATTTGGGCTGGTTGGTTCCTTATAGGACTACCTATATCACTTGCGGGCCTGTTTCCTTTGTCTGTCAGCTTTCGACCCATCAGCACGCCCATTGCCGAGGCCATCATCAGTCCGCGGGTCCATCCGCTGGAGTCCCCCAGACAGTATAGCCCTTGAATTGAAGTTTCAAGGGTTGGACGCATTTTGACCTGATTGCTGTAGAACTTGATTTCCGGTGCATAGAGAAGGGTTTCTTTACTGGCAAATCCGGGTACAATTTCGTCTACCGACTGGATAAAGTTTACTATATTCATCATTGTGCGATAGGGCATGGCAGAGGTAATATCCCCGGCAATGGCATCCGGGAGGGTGGGGCGGACATTGGAACGTTCCAGCTCATTTTGCCAGGTGCGTTTTCCGCTGAGAATGTCGCCGTACCGCTGTACCAATATGTGACCGTCGCCCAGCATATTAACAAGATTACCAACCTTTTTTGCATAGGCGATGGGTTGGTCAAAGGGAGAACTGAATTTATGAGAACACAAGATGGAGAGGTTGGTGTTCTGACTCTTTTTTTCTTTAAAAGAATGTCCATTGACCACTGCCAGGTTGTCGTCATAATTTTCCTGACTTACAAAGCCGCCGGGATTCTGACAAAAGGTACGTACCTTGTCTTCAAAGGGTTTGGGATAGCCAATTAATTTGGACTCATAAAGAACGTTGTTGACTTCTTCCATGATCTCATTTCGTACCTCAACCCGAACCCCAATATCCACAGTGCCGGGTTGGTGCGGGATATGATGTTTAACGCACATTTTTTCCAGCCAATCGGCCCCCTTTCGGCCGGTGGCAATAACCACATTTTTTGCTGCGAGGTGTTCTTCGTCTTCCGGATGCCTGGACGGGGCGATAACAATCTCTTTCAATTGGTTGTCTTCGATAATTAAATCCTTGCAAAGGGTGCCAAAGCGAATTTCAACACCATTTTTTAATAAATGCTGTTCAATTCGCTGATAAATTTCCTGCGCTTTTTCGGTGCCCAGATGGCGGATGGGGCAGTCCACCAATTTTAGGCCGGATTTAATTGCTTTCCGGCGGATTTCTTTGATTCGGTCAGAGTTGCCGACACCTTCAATTTTTTCATCAGCCCCGAATTTTAAGTAAAGTTTATCGGTATAATCAATCAGTGTCTGTGCCACTTCCGTACCAATGAGGTTTGGCAGTTCGCCGCCGACTTCATAGCTGAGGGAGAGTTTCCCGTCCGAGAATGCGCCGGCCCCTGAAAATCCGGTGGTAATATGACAGTAGGGTTTGCAGTTTACACAATGTTTGGTCTGGGTTTTTGGACAGCGCCGTTCTGCAATTGAAACACCTTTTTCCAGCAGAAGGAGCTTTTGACTGGTGTTTTGGTTCAGCATTTCCAGGGCGGTAAAGATACCTGCAGGACCTGCACCGACAATAATGACATCATATTTCATAAAACAATCTCCTTTTTTGATGGGACATAAAAAAACAACTGTCCGGCATATTTGACGTATAAATATCCGGCTGTGCCCGGAATACTTATAGTCAACTGTTACGGCAGTTGGTAGAGACATCCAAACCTTGATTATGGATTTATATAAGTATATATATGTAGTTTTCCGCAAATTATTATATCACTTTTACTCAGTTTGTCAAGGATGAAAACGTAACATATATGTTGGAAAATTTTTATTGCAATTTATTCATCAGCTGTTATAATAAAAAAAGAATCGTAAGGCAGGGAGGTAAAGCTATGCCATATAATCTGAGACAGTATGAAGAGCAGATAGGAAAAAAATTGCAGCAAATTTGGAAACATATCTATACTCCGGTGGGAGAATTGGCCCTTACAGCTTATGTGACCAAAGAACCGGTAACTTTTGAAGAGAAAGAAAGAGGAGAAAAGAAAGAGCTGCATAAAGGAGATGTTTGGGGAGAACTCTGGGATTGTGCGTGGATACACTGCAAAGGCGTGATACCCCCTGCGGCAAAAGGCAAGTGCGTTGTTGCCCTTTTGGATATTCATGGGGAAGCCTGTGTTTTTGATGAAGGAGGAAATCCGGTTCAGGGATTGACCACGGGGAGTTCGGCATTTCAACCACATCTGGGTTCACCGGCTAAAAAAGAAGTAATGCTTGCCGAACCGGCAGAGGGCGGCGAAATAATTAATTTTTGGATAGAAGCCGGATGTAATGACTTGTTTGGCGCTTATCCCGGTGTAGGAGAAGTGACAGAAATGGAAATTGCCCTTTACCGGAAAGAAGTAAAGGAATTGTATTTTGACTGGAAGCTTTTAATGGATTTGGTTCATGAACTTCCGGAAAGTTCTGCACAGCGGCATAAAATTTTACATTGTGTTACGAAAGCTGCTGCAATGTTGCTGGAATATACTGAGGATGAAGTTTTAGAAGTGCGCAACCTTTTAAAACAGGAATTAGGCAGAAAAAATGGTGATGCGCCGCTTTCGATTTCAGCTATCGGCCATGCACATATAGATCTTGCATGGCTTTGGCCAATTCGGGAAACGATACGTAAGGGGGCAAGAACGTTTTCGACCGCACTTTTAATGATGGAAAGGGATGAAGACTATGTCTTTGGCGCCAGCCAGCCACAGCTTTATCAGTGGATCAAGACGTATTATCCGGGTCTCTATCGGCGAGTGGCGGAACGAATTGCAGAAGGCCGCTGGGAGGCACAGGGCGCCATGTGGGTGGAGGCGGATACCAACGTCTCCGGCGGTGAAGCGTTGGTTCGTCAGATTCTTTATGGAAAGAAGTTTTTCCGTGAAGAGTTCGGAAAGGAAATGGAGGTTCTCTGGCTGCCGGATGTCTTCGGCTATTCCGGAGCATTGCCGCAAATTTTAAAAAAGAGCAACACGCCTTATTTTATGACCATCAAGTTGTCCTGGAGCCGGCATAATAAACATCCGCATCATACCTTTTTGTGGAAAGGAATTGATGGCAGTGAAGTGTTGGTTCATATGCCTCCGGAGGGAGAGTACAATAGTTTTGGTTCTCCCGGAAGTCTGAAGAAAATTGAAAAACAATATATTGACAAAGGGATATGCGATGAGGCTTTGCTGCTTTTCGGTATTGGAGACGGCGGCGGCGGTCCCGGTGAAGAACATTTGGCCAACTTGAAAAGAGAAAAGAACCTTTATGGCTTGCCGCCGGTTAAACAAGAGCCTTCCGTGAACTTTTTCCACCGGCTGGAAGAGGGAAAGGAAGCGTATAAGACCTTCCAAGGGGAGCTCTATCTTGAAAAGCATCAGGGAACCTATACCACTCAGGCAAGAAACAAAAAGTATAACCGGAAGATGGAGCTTTTGTTACGGGAGGTTGAATTTGCCTCTGTTGTTACGGATAAAAAGACGGAGGAATTAGAGGAAATCTGGAAAGAGGTCTTGCTGTATCAATTCCATGATATTTTGCCCGGTTCCTCAATTAAAAGGGTATACGATGAATCTCTTGCACGGTATGCTGTTCTGCATGAGCGGTGTATGGAATTGCTCGGTGAACGTTACATAGATGGAGCGTATGCAATGAACTCTCTCTCGTGGCTCAGAAAAGAATGGATAAAGAAAGACGGAATGTGGTATAATGTTGCCATTCCGCCAATGGGAAGTGTAAAACTTTCTGATGGGAAACCTGCCCGGGCGATAGAGAAGGAAAATACAAACGTTTTGGAGAATGACTGCGTTTGTGTTACGCTGGATTTGACGGGGGCAATCATTTCTATCGTTGATAAACAGGTAGGTCGTACGCTTTTAAATGCGCCCTCCAATCGTTTTGCCGTCTATTGTGATGAAGGGGATGGCTGGGACTTTGATGAAGAATACCGCAGACAGAAGCCGCGGTATTTCGATCTGCAATCTGCACGATTTGTTGTGGATGGCCCGGTGCAGAAGATTGTCCAAACGTATACATTTGGAAATTCAACACTGGAACAGGAGATTTCTGTTACAGAGGGGTCACCTTTGGTATGCTGCCGGGTAAAGGTGGATTGGAAGGAATCAATGAAAATGCTGCGCACTGCCTTTCAGACAACTTTGGTCACCGACCGGGTCTCCTGTGATATTCAGTTTGGACATATTAAGCGTTCCGTCCAGGAGAATACTTCCCAGGAAATGGCGCAGTATGAAATCTGTGCCCATAAATATATAGATTTATCAGAAGAAAATTATGGTGCTGCATTGTTGAGTGAAAGCAAATATGGTTTTTATGCGAAAGGCGGTGTGATGGATATAAATCTTTTGCGCAGTTCGCATTATCCTGGTGTGCAGGCAGATGTTGCGGAACACGAATTTTCCTATGCTTTTTATCCGCATAAGGGGAATTTGGCAAACAGTGATGTTATTGAAAAAAGTTATGCCTTCAATATTCCGGTATACTTTGTCGACAAAGAATATCCTTCTTTTGTTACAGCATCATCCCCCAATATAGTGATAGAAACGGTTAAACCGTCAGAAGAAGACCATGGGGTGATTCTCCGTCTTTATGAAAGCCGCGGAGAGTTCTGTAAAACTGCTCTGGATTTTGCAAAGCCGGTGAAGCAGGCGTGGATTACCAACCTTCTTGAGGAAAAGGAAGGAGAAGCAGATCTTTCCTGCCTCAATTTCCATCCTTTTGAGATTCATACGCTAAAACTTTATTTTTAGATTTTGTGAAGAAAAACCGTGTGTGTGCTGTTCGGGCAGACGCGGTTTTTCTTTGCGGAGGATGCGCTTATTAAAATTGATAGGAAGTAAAATTTTACATAATAACTTGACAGAATTATTTTTGTCTGCTATAGTTAGTTTAAACTAACTATAGCAGACAAAGATAAGGTGATAGGAATGAGTATTGTAATTATAGGCGGACACGACCGGATGTGCTGCCGTTATAAAGAGATCTGCAAGCGGTATGGCCATAAATGTAAGGTGTTTACCCAATGTCCGGGGAATTTAAAAAAACAGATAGGTACGCCGGATCTAATGATATTTTTTACCGGTGCGGTTGCACATAAGATGGTAAACGTTGCAGCCGAGCAGGCGGAACGTGTAAATGCAGCAGTAGAGCATTGCCGCAGCGGAAGTGTGACGGCGTTAGCGGATATTTTGGAAAATTATGCAGGTCATTGAATCAGACTGGATAAAATTGAAAATGCGGATTATATTGGTGCAAACGAAAGTATATTACAGAGATGAAGTACAGAAATAACAATTGGTTTTGTATATCTGACATAGGCAGTGTCTTGTAAATTTTCTGGGGCGCAGTCTTGTTTTTTCGGGAAAAAAGTATATACTATCTCTATGAAATATATTTATTTGTATCATTAAAAATTTTTGCTTGTGGTGTCTTATGCTGAATCCTTTTGAAAGGAAGAGAGAGGTGATGGGATTGCAGTGGGTTGTCTATGCGTTTTTGTCTGCATTTTTTGCAGGAATTACGGCGGTGTATGCCAAAATGGGTATGGAAAAAATCCCTTCACATCTTGCAACTGCACTGCGGACAATTGTGGTATTGCTTTTCACCTGGCTGCTGGTCTTTCTCAAAGGCCAGCAAGCGGCATTGTCCTCATTGTCGTTCAGAACATTTTTGTTTTTGTTTTTGTCAGGTCTTTCAACCGGTGCGTCCTGGTTGTTTTATTTTAAAGCGATTCAAAAAGGGGAAGTTTATAAAGTTGCGGCCGTTGATAAATGCAGTATTGTACTTACAGTTTTGCTTGCGGCTCTGTTTCTTCAGGAATCTCTGACCATTTGGAAAGGGATTGGTGTTTTGCTCATCTTTTTCGGCACCTTTGGCATGATGAAAAAACAAGAGATACAGGATATGGAAACCGGCAGGGGGTGGCTGTTTTATGCGGTTTTATCAGTGATTTTTGCCTCATTGACAGCAATCCTCGGGAAAATTGGTATCGCGGAAGTACCTTCCGATTTGGGAACAGCGGTTCGTACCATTTTTGTTCTGTTGATGGCTTGGTTGATTGTTCTTTTGACCGGGGAACTTAAGGCAATACGCAAACTGGATAAAAACAGCGCTGTTTTTCTGACAGTCTCTGGTATGGGGACAGGACTTTCCTGGATTTGTTATTATAAGGCGTTGCAGATGGGCCCGGCGAGTCTGGTCGCGCCAATTGATAAGTTGAGTCTTTTGGTTACAGCATTGCTGGCTTATTTTCTTTTGAAAGAAAAACCGTCAAAAAAGGCCCTATTTGGACTTGCAATGATTTTGACCGGTACATTGGTGATGTTAATTCAATAAGAAAAGCGGTATACTTTTGTATACCGCTTTTCTTATATTGTTTGCTGTGTTATTTTTCCAGTGATACGCAAAGAAGTTTTTCCGGCTGGTATCCACAGCCGCCGATAAGTATTTTCCCTTTCATTTTGTCATTGACAGAAAAGTGGACAGTAACCGTTTCTCCGGCAGAAAGATGAATGCGCCGGAAATCCACCAATGACTGTTGGCTGTAAAGTTGGATGACCTCTTCTCCGTCGTATTTGCCTGTATTACGGACGGTGACGGAAAGCGTTCCGTCATTGATTTCGGCTTTTTGATAAGAAAATGTGGTGTAGCTGAGGCCAAATCCAAAGGGGTAAAGGGGCATACCTTTGAAATAGCGGTAGGTTCTTCCCTGCATGGAATAATCGGTAAAGGGTGGGAGGTCGTCATCATTTCGATAGAAGGTGACAGGCAGTTTGCCGGACGGATTTGCTTCTCCATAAAGGAGCTGTGCGATGGCAGTGCCGCCCTCTGCCCCTGGATACCAGGCTTGTAAGATGGCATCCGCCTGCTGCTCTGCATCAGAGTAGTTGATTGCACTTCCGCTCATAGAGACAATAATTACCGGCTTCCCTAACTGCATAATGGCCGCATAAAGCCGTTGCTGGGAGGCAGGAAGGGACAGGGAAAGCCGGTCGCCGGCAGCTTCTGCATTACTGGCATCTCCTTGTTCTCCCTCAAATTTTGCATCCAAGCCCAGACAGAGGATGATAACATCGCTGTTTTCAGCCACGGCAAGGGCTTCTGCAATTCGATCATCCGCCTGGGCAAGATTTTCTGTTCTGTCGCGGAATAGATGGCAGCCGGAACTATAGAGAAGCTGATCTTTCGGCAGGCGTTCATCCAGGGCGTCCAGCAGGGTGATATATCGTTTCGGGGTACCGTGATAGTTGGCAATTAATGCAGTGCGGTTGTCCGCATTGGGCCCAATCAAGCCAATGCGTTCTGTTCCTTTAAGGGGGAGAATGCCATTGTTTTTCAGCAGAACGGTGGACTTTTTTGCAATTTCAACGGCAAACTTCCGGTGATTTTCACAAGCAACAACGGTGTAAGGAATATCATCATACTCGGTTTGGTCAAATTGCCCAAGCCGGATACGGATTTCCAGCAACTTTTCTGCTGCACGGCGAATATCCTTTTCGGTAACCAATCCCTGCTCAAGTGCTTCAAGCAAATGAGGATAAGTGTTGCCGCAGTTTAAATGACAGCCGTGCCGGAGGGCGAGCGCGGCGCTCTCGGCCGGAGTTTCGGTTAAATGATGGCCTTCATGAATGTCGCGGATTGCCCAGCAGTCGGATACGAAATAGCCGTCAAACCCCCATTCTTTAAGATAATTCTGCAAGACATCGGATGCACAGCAGGCTTCTCCGTTGACCCGGTTATAGGCACCCATAACGCCTGCAACCTTTCCTTCTTTAACCAAAGTACGAAAGGCGGGCAGATAGGTGTTTTCCATATCTTCTTTGTTGGCTTTTGCATCGAATTCATGGCGCAGAGCTTCGGGACCGCTGTGGACGGCAAAGTGTTTTGCGCAGGCCGCAGTTTTAAGATATGGTCCATCTCCTTGTAATCCCTGAACAAAGGCAACGCCGATTTGCGCAGTCAGAAAGGGATCTTCTCCATACGTTTCATGGCCGCGTCCCCAGCGTGGATCCCGGAAAATGTTGATGTTAGGAGACCAATGGGTCAATCCCTTATAGATGCCGCGGTCCCCATGCCGGATGGATTCGTTATATTTGGCTCGGGTTTCTGTTGCGATAATGTCTGCTGCCTGCTTGATCAAATCCGGAGAGAAGGTTGCAGCAAGTCCGATGGCTTGAGGAAAACTTGTTGCTGTCCCGGCTCTGGCGACGCCATGAAGCGCTTCATTCCACCAGTTGTATTCCGGAATACCCAGGTGTTCAATGGCAGGGGAATTGTATTGGGTCTGGCTGGCGGCTTCTTCAAGTGTCATCTGTTGCACCATCTCTTTGGCGCGTTCTTTTGCACTTTTTTTCATTTCAGCATCTCCTTTATTGTGCGTACCACATTATACGGACATTTTTCAGAACAGAAAAAATATAGCATAAATGGGATTTGCTTAATGTCAAAACGAGTCGAAAATGATTTTTTTTGAAGAAACGTATGAAATTGTTTTTTATTTTACAATAGAAATATAGTTTTGACAATCCTATGTGGATATGGTATATTTTAACAGAAAAAAGGAGAAGTGTGGAATGGATTTTAGAAGATTGTTAAATGGAAAAGCTGATTGCAGTTGTCACAAGGAACACATTTGTGCAATTCAAAGGGTTGAAATCGGCAGGAACATGCTTGAAAAGATACCGGAGTTTTGTGATATATATCATCACATACTTATAGTGGCAGATAAAAATACATTTGCTGCCTGTGGAGAAAGGGTATATAAAATTCTCGGCAGAAAAGTTGAAACACTTTTGTGTTACGAATCGGATGGCTTTTTGGTACCGGATGAAAAAGCAGTTGCCCGGTTGGAAAAAAAGATCACGGGGCAAACCGATTTTATTTTAGGTGTTGGTTCCGGTGTCATCAATGATCTCTGCAAGTTTTGCAGTTTTGAAAAGAAGCTGCCTTATGGAATTGTCATGACAGCGCCGTCTATGGATGGTTATGCTTCATCTGCGGCAGCAATGTTGATGGGAAATATGAAAATTACTTATCCTGCGCAGGTACCGCAGATGATTTTTGGAGATCTTGATGTGCTTAAAAATGCGCCGGATGATTTGATTCGTGCCGGATTTGGAGATATTATCGGCAAATATTCCGCTCTTTGTGACTGGAAACTGGCGCATTTTGTCCGCGGAGAATATTTTTGTCCTTGGATCTATCAGTTGGTGATGGAAGCGGTGGAGCGGGTTGCGTGTATTTCCGAGACTTTGATGCAGAAAGGCGAGGAAGAAATTCGTCTTTTGACAGAGGCTTTGATTGTTGTGGGGATTGCAATGGCATATGCCGGCAATTCGCGGCCTGCTTCCGGGGCAGAACATCATTTGGCGCATTATTTTGAAGTGACCGGACTTTTAAACGGAGAAAAATATATGCTGCATGGGATGGATGTTGCATATGCAACCATAGAAGTACAGCGGATCAGGGAAGCATTGGTGCAGAGACCGTGGGCAACCGGAAACTTGGTCGGCGCATATCAGCAATGGAAAGAGAATTTAAAGAGAGTTTATGGTAAAATTGCTGATGAAATGATTGAATTGCAGGAAAAAGCAGGATTTTATACGGAGAACGAGCGGGCGTTTTATATTGAACACCGGGATGAAATAGAAAAAATTTTAATGGAACCGCCGGTTGCACAAGAGATTTTACAATTATTGCGGCAGACGGGGATGGCGTATACAGAATTTTTGCATTTATATGGAGAACGAAAAATAAAAGAAGCAATTTGTTTTGCAAAGGATTTGAAAGACCGTTATACGGTTTTGTGGCCAAATCAATTTTTGTGGGAGGATGGATATGTGGACGCAGAATGAAAAAAATATTTTGGTGGTAGGACATAGAGGCGCAGACTCGCTTTATCCTGAAAACACCATGCTATCTTTTGAAAAAGCAGTGGAGGAATTTGGCGTTGATGGTTTGGAGACAGATGTGCAGATGACAAAGGATGGTGTGCTTGTCCTGATGCACGACCTTTTGGTTGACCGGACGACAGACGGACATGGAAATCTCAGTGATTTTACTTTGGAGGAGCTGAAACAGCTGGATGCAGGCGGCTGGTTTTCTGATGAATTTGCAGGGCAGAAAATACCGGTTTTTACAGACTTTCTGGAATATGTGAAGGGGAAGAATCTTTTGCTGAATATAGAGATAAAAGATTACCGCAGAGAGGTGGTGGATCAGACGGTCTGCCTGCTGGAGGATATGGGATTTCATGATACCTATGTTCTTACCTGTTTTCAGGGGGATGTGACAACGTATGCACATGAAACATATGGTGTAAAAACCCAGGGATTTCCGCCGTGGAAGGTGAAGAATTACAGGGAAGATACGGCCCGTCATTATTACAGTGTTGGGATTTCTATGGGGGATTTAACCCGGGAACTGTGCCGGAAATACCGCAGCGAAGGGATTGATCCCTGGTGTTATTGTCCCAATGATGCAGCTGCTGCAAAGAAAGCTGCGGCGTGTGGTGTCTCTTTGGTTACTTGTGATAATCCTTTGCCGGCATTGGGAGAGTTTCGGAAAATGGGGGTACATAAATAGATGACAGAAGATAAAATTATTGCAGAAAGAGAGAAGAAAAAGCTATCCGATCTCCGGCTTTTTCTTCTGGATATGGATGGTACGCTATATCTGGGCGATCATTTGTTTGGGGGAACAAAAGAGTTTTTGCATTATATTTTACGGATTGGGGGCCGTTATTTGTTTCTGACGAATAATTCCTCGAAGAGTGTTGACGGCTATGTAAAGAAATTGCATAAACTTGGTATTTCTGCAAAGAAAGAGGATTTTTGTACTTCGGCGCAGGTGACCGGCGAGCGACTGAGAAAGTCATATGCTGGAAGGAAGATTTATGTTCTCGGAACGGAGGCGCTGAAGGAAGAATGGCGTTCAATGGGAATTGCCGTGACAGAGCGGACGGAGGATGACATTGCCTGCTTGGTGATGGGGTTTGATACGGAACTTACTTTTCAAAAATTGGAAGATGCCTGTATTTTGTTGAATCGGGGGGTTGATTATATTGCAACAAACCCCGATTTAGTATGTCCGACGGAATATGGTTATGTTCCCGATTGTGGCAGTGTTGCACAAATGTTGTATAACGCCACAGGTAGGAATCCGGATTATATAGGAAAACCTGCCCCGGAGATGATTTATGCAGCAATGGAGCAAACCGGGTTTCTTCCTTCACAGACAGTGGTTGTCGGCGATCGGATATATACCGATATACAGAGCGGGTTAAATGCTGGTATTGCCACTGTGCTGGTGATGAGCGGAGAAACAGATGAAAAGATTTACAGAGAAAGCAAGAGTAAACCGCATTTTGTGTTTGCGGATATTATGGAATTTTACAGAGCGTTGCAGGAACAGAATTGATCTGGAAAAACAGGCTTGCAATATGCACATAAAGGTTAAGGAGGAAAAAATGCAGAAAGTTATTATTATTGGCTGCGGCGGCAGCGGAAAATCCACCCTTGCCCGGGAACTTGGAAAGCTGCTCGGCTTGCCGGTAATACATCTTGACCAGTTGTTTTGGCTGCCGGGCTGGGTGGAAAAGGATAGGGAAAGTTTTGTGAAGGAAGTAAGGCAGGAAGCGGAAAAAGAACAATGGATTATGGATGGGAATTTTTTATATACCATGCCTATGCGGCTTCAATATTGTGATACCGCTATTATGCTGGATTATCCTACGCGCACCTGTCTTTGGGGGGTGCTTTGCCGGGTGGCGGGATCTTATGGAAAAACCCGGCCGGATATGGGGAAAGGATGTCCGGAGCGGTTTGATTTTTCCTTTCTGAAATGGATTTGGGGATTTCGAAAAAAAGAGCGTTCCAAATGCTATGCCGCCCTTGAAAATTTTCACGGCCGGTTGATTATAATAAAAAACAGAAGGGAATGCCGGGAATTCCTTCGGGATTTACGGGAAAATAAATAGGTGGATTTGGTAGAAATTTGTTTTAAATGTTCAATCGTTTTAGGGGAATTGTGTGAGAAATTGTGAGTTTTTCTTGAAAAAATTATTGCATAACGATAGTTGGTATGGTATAATAATTTGACTGGTCTGTAGCCGGATATAATTCCGGGAAAAAGACTGAAACAGAAAAGCTGAGCGTGTGGAAACACATTCAAATAGTTTATCGGAGGTGCAACAGAATTGTATAAAATCGTCAGAAAAGAGACACTGAATCCCACGGTTTCCCTGATGGAGGTCGAAGCTCCTTATATAGCGAAAAAAGCTGAGCCGGGACAGTTTATCATCCTGCGCATTGATGAAAACGGCGAGCGGATTCCCTTTACTATTGCGGATTTTGACCGTGAAAAAGGGACGGTTACCATTATCTTTCAGGTGGTTGGAAACACAACAGAGCGTTTGAACGAGATGGAAGAAGGGGAGTTTTTACAGGATTTTGTCGGTCCCCTTGGCGTAGCATCTCATTTTGAGGGCGTAAAGAAAGCGGCTGTTATCGGCGGCGGTCTTGGAACGGCCATTGCATATCCCCAGGCGAAGAAATTACATAGTATGGGTGTAGAAGTGGATATGATCAATGGTTTCCGGAATAAAGATTTGGTCATTATTGAAGATATGTGCGAGGCAGCCTGCACCCGTTTGTTTACCATGACGGATGACGGTTCTAATGGGAATAAAGGCTTTGTCACACAGAAATTGGAAGAACTTATCAAAGAGGGAAACGAATATGATGTTGTCATTGCGATTGGTCCGCTGGTTATGATGAAAGCGGTATCAGAACTTACCCGTCCCTATGGAATTAAGACAATTGTCAGTATGAATCCTGTGATGATTGACGGAACCGGCATGTGCGGCGGATGCAGAGTTACTGTCGGCGGCGAGACGAAGTTTGCCTGTGTGGACGGTCCGGACTTTGATGGGCATCTGGTGGATTTTGATCAGGCAATTTTGCGCTCTAAGATGTTTAAAGAAGGCGAACAGCGTTCAAGAGAAAATCATCATTGCAGAATGGAGGGAATGCAAAATGCCTAATATGTCGTTGGAAAAGGTAAAGATGCCGGAACAGGATCCGAATATCAGAAATAAAAATTTTAAAGAAGTAGCAGAGGGCTATACCGAAGAAATGGCGGTGGAGGAGGCAGGAAGATGCCTTCATTGCAAGCATAAACCCTGTATGGGCGGTTGTCCGGTGAATGTAAAGATTCCGGAATTCATTGCCCTTGTGGCGGAACGGAAATTTGCGAAAGCTTATGAAAAGATTCAGGAAACGAGCTCTCTTCCTGCAATTTGCGGCAGAGTTTGTCCCCAGGAAACCCAGTGTGAGAAGTATTGTGTCCGGGGCGTCAAGGGCGAGCCGGTTGCGATTGGCCGGCTGGAACGCTTTGTGGCAGACTGGTATATGAAAAATGGAACAGCAAAAGTTGAAAAGCCTGAACAAAATGGAAAAAAAGTCGCAGTTATCGGCGCAGGCCCGGCAGGGCTGACCTGCGCAGGAGATTTGGCGAAGAAGGGTTATGCAGTCTCTGTCTTTGAGGCATTCCACACTCCCGGCGGTGTGTTGGTTTATGGAATTCCTGAATTCAGACTGCCGAAGGATATTGTAAAAGCAGAAATTGAGAAGCTGAAGGAATTGGGCGTTACCATTGATACGAATATGGTCATTGGTAAGGTGCTTTCGGTGGAAGAACTGCTGAATGAAGAGGGATTTGATGCCGTATTTATTAGTACGGGCGCCGGACTTCCGAGCTTTATGGGAATCGAGGGTGAAAATCTGAATGGTGTGTATTCTGCCAACGAATTTTTGACCCGTATCAATTTGATGAAGGCTTATCAGTTCCCGGCATATGATACGCCAATTTATATGGGGAAAAATGTTGTAGTCGTTGGCGGCGGCAATGTTGCCATGGATGCCGCAAGATGTGCAAAACGCATGGGAGCAGAAAATGTCAGCATTGTTTATCGGAGAAGTGAGGAAGAGATGCCTGCGAGAAATGAAGAAATTCACCACGCAAAGGAAGAGGGCATTGACTTCAAACTGCTTTGTAACCCAACCCAAATTATTGGAACAGAGGATGGCTGGGCAGAAAAGGTTTCCTGTATTCGGATGGAATTGGGTGAACCTGATGCTTCCGGCCGGCGTCGTCCTGTTCCGGTAGAGGGCAGTGAATTTGAGATTGACGCAGAGGTTGTGATTATTGCAATCGGACAGTCACCCAATCCACTGATAAAGAATACAACCCCGGATCTTGAGACAAACAAGCGCGGTTGTATCGTTGTCAAAGAAGAGACGGGAGAAACCAGCAAGCAGGGGGTCTATGCCGGCGGAGATGCAGTAACCGGTGCAGCAACGGTTATTTTGGCAATGGGGGCAGGTAAGACTGCCGCACAGTCCATTGATGAATACTTAAGTAAAAAATAAATAAATATATACCAAAAGTTAATGTAAAAGGAGATTGATGAAAATGGCAATCAAAAACGCGTATCTAAAAAGAGTGTTTGAACAGGTACAAAAGCGGGACGGCAATGAACCTGAATTTTTGCAGGCTGTTGAAGAAGTTCTGGAGTCTTTGGAACCGGTGATTGAAAAACATCCCGAATATGAAGAAGCTGGTCTGATTGAGCGTCTGGTTGAACCGGAAAGAATTGTTTCCTTCCGTGTTCCGTGGGTAGATGACAATGGAAAGACGCAGGTCAACAGAGGTTACCGCGTGCAGTTTAACAGCGCGATTGGTCCTTATAAGGGCGGACTTCGTTTCCATCCATCTGTATATCAGGGCATTATCAAGTTTCTTGGATTTGAGCAGATTTTCAAAAATTCATTGACCGGCCTTCCAATCGGCGGCGGCAAAGGCGGCAGTGACTTTGATCCAAAAGGCAAATCTAATGGTGAGGTTATGCGGTTCTGCCAGAGTTTTATGACAGAGCTTTCCAAACATATTGGTGCAGACACAGACGTACCTGCTGGTGACATTGGTGTTGGCGGTCGTGAAATCGGCTTCATGTACGGTCAATATAAGCGTCTCCGCAACGAATTTACAGGTGTGCTTACCGGTAAAGGCCTTACATGGGGCGGCAGTCTTGCAAGAACAGAAGCAACCGGTTTTGGTTTGTGTTATTTTACCGATGCAATGCTGAAAGATAACGGAAAATCTTTTGAAGGGAAAACCGTTGTTATCTCCGGTTCCGGTAATGTTGCTATCTATGCAACGCAGAAGGCTACTGAACTCGGCGGTAAGGTGGTTGCGCTCTCCGATTCAAATGGTTATATCTATGACAAGAATGGTATTGATCTTCCCCTTGTGAAACAAATTAAAGAGGTGGAAAGAAAGAGAATTAAGGAGTATGTTAATACCCATCCGGAAGCAGAATATCATGAAGGATGTAAAGGCATTTGGACGCTTCCCTGTGACATTGCACTTCCCTGTGCAACCCAAAACGAGCTTGACGAAGAAAGTGCAAAGGCATTGGTTGCGAATGGATGTTTTGCAGTTGGTGAAGGTGCGAATATGCCTTCTACACCAGAAGCGGTTGCTGTATTCCAGGCAAACGGTGTATTGTTTGGACCGGCAAAAGCTGCAAATGCTGGCGGTGTTGCCACTTCTGCTCTTGAAATGAGTCAGAACAGCATGCGTTATTCCTGGACCTTTGAAGAGGTTGATGCGAAATTGAAGAACATTATGGAAGACATTTATGCAAAGGCAAGTTCTGCAGCAAAAGAATATGGTATGGAAGGCAATTATGTTGCCGGTGCGAACATTGCGGGCTTTAAGAAAGTTGCTGATGCAATGATGGCACACGGGATTGTATAAAGAAAAAAGCAGACATTAAAGACAAGCGCGGTCGGGGTATTCTGCCCCGTCCGCTTGTATGGTTTTAGGAGAATTGTCATGATCTATGAAGAAAAGACCATTTCATCTGAACATATTTATAAAGGGAAAATTATTGAAGTTAAGGTAGATACCGTAGCTATGCCGGAAGGCAAAACCGCGGCCCGTGAATTGGTAAAACATCCGGGCGGTGTCGGGGTGATTGCGGTGACGGAAGAGGACGAAATTATTTTGGTCAAGCAGTTCAGAAAACCACTGGACACAGCAATTTATGAAATCCCCGCCGGAAAACTTGACCCGGGCGAGGGTCATGAGGTTTGCGGCAAAAGAGAACTTGAGGAGGAAACAGGCCTCAAGGCAAAAAAATTTGAATATTTGGGGTTTATCTATCCCTCCCCCGGATTTACGGATGAGGTGACACATATGTATCTTGCCACCGGCCTCTATGCAGGGGTGATCCATCCGGACCAGGACGAATATCTGGATATTGAGAAGGTCAAAATTGACCATGTAAGAAAGATGATTATGAATAACGAAATCAATGATGCCAAGACCGTTGCAGGATTTTTCAAGGCGATGGCAAAATTAAATAAATAGATAATATAAAGAAAGAAAAGAACCTGTGCAAAAATTGCAAGGAGGCAGGAAACGTGGAAAATAAAAGGGTTGAAGTCAAGATAAATAATGTGGAATATACATTGGTGACCAATGAAACTGAGGAGTATGTCCAGAAGGTCGCCCTCCTTGTCAACAAAAAAATGGCGCAGATTACAGGAGTAAATCCACAGCTGAGTACTGCAATGACCGCAGTACTGGCTTCGATTAATCTGGCAGACGAATTAATCAAAGTGGACGGAGCATTGGATAATTTCAGGGGTGAGGTTAATATCTATGCAGATGAGAATAAAAAGCTTAAGATGGAGCTGGATGAAAAAAAACTGGAAGTAGAAAAATTGAAAGAAGATATGCACAAGCTTCAGATAGAACTTGCCCGCAGAGAAACCGAACTTTCAAATTATAAAAAGCGATAAAAATTTGAGAAAATTTGCCGGAGAAACAATCATTGTTTCCTGGCAGAATGTTTTGGAAATAACATAAAAGATTTATCTCATATCAGAGAGAACTTTTCGTGTGAAAATAGATAAAGAGGTAGGCTATGGTAGAACGGACAGAACTTCTTGCACCGGCTGGAAATATGGAATGTTTGCAGGCGGCCATACAAAACGGAGCAGATGCAGTATATTTTGCCGGTCAGGATTTTGGCGCCCGCAGTTATGCGGATAATTTTGATGAAGCCGGAATTTTCCGTGCGGTGGAATATTGTCATCTCCATTCTGCTGCGGCCTATATAACGGTGAATACAGCGGTTTTTGACCGGGAATTCCGCCGATTAGAAAATTTTATTGCAACACTTGCAAAAGCAAGCATTGATGGTGTAATTGTCCAGGATTTAGGCGTTGTTCGTACCATTCGTACCATCTGCCCCGACCTTCCCCTGCATGGCAGTACACAAATGACGGTCCATAATCTGGCCGGAGTATTGGAGGCCGAGAAAATCGGACTTCGCCGGGTTGTGTTATCCAGAGAACTTTCTTTTGCGGAGATACAGAATATTATATCTCATTGCCATGCAGAAATTGAAATATTTATTCATGGTGCAATGTGCATGAGTTATTCGGGACAATGTTTGATGAGCAGTGTTCTGGGCGGCCGTTCCGGAAACCGGGGACGCTGCGCCCAGCCTTGCAGGTTATCCTATGCCGGGCAGGCCGGGAATCAGCACTATCTCAGTTTAAAGGATATGTCTCTGATTGCATACAGCGGGGAATTGGCTGGGAGTGGAATTGCATCCCTCAAAATAGAAGGGCGAATGAAGGGACCGGCATATGTGGCTTCTGTGGTGCGTACCTATCGGGATTGTTTGGATGGTTTGCGTATTCCTACAATAGAAGAAACAGAGCGATTGGATCGGGTTTTTTATCGCGGCGGCCTGACTGATGGTTACTTTACTGGCAAAACCGGCAGGGAAATGTTTGCATTTGACAAACCGGACAATCCCTATGCCCGACTGACGGCAGAAAATCTGACGCCGATAGAGCGGAAATATCTCTTAAACGCTGCGGTTTCCATTCAGACAGGAAAACCTGTCCGCATAGACATACAAAATGATGATTTTAAAGTCAGAATATATGGAAATCTCCCGGCAGAACCGGCCAAACAACATAGTCTGGAAAAAGAGGAAGTATGCCGGCAGCTGATGAAAACCGGAGGTACGCCTTTTGTATTCAGAGAAATGAATGTGACGTTGCAGGAGGGGTTGTTCCTTCCGGTGCGGGAACTCAATGAAGTCCGCCGCCAAGCGCTTGCCGCTGTGAAAGATAAAATATTGGAGCGTTATCCTAAGTGGAACTGTAGAAGTTATTCAAAGACGGATGCGCTGGAAAAAGATGATTTTCTGGGTTATACCTGTGTGGTACACACAGAGGAACAATTTCAGGTGGCATCGGATTTTGAATTTTCTTATCTTTATCTGCCCGTCAGTCT
Organism: uncultured Clostridia bacterium; assembly: GCA_910580105.1. Classification (GTDB taxonomy): domain Bacteria; phylum Bacillota; class Clostridia; order Monoglobales; family Monoglobaceae; genus CAJTWN01. The sequence goes on from CAJTWN010000001.1 coordinate 18,790, forward strand.
TTTGGCAAAGAATCCGGAAAAGTTTTTGCCGGAAGCAGATCGGATTGTAATCCTGCCGCCGGCAATTCAAAAGGATGAAGAGCTTGCAGTTTTTGATGAACAGCTGAGGAACCTTTATCAATTGGGATACCGGCATCTGCTGGTGGAGAATATCGGTGGGTTGCAATATGGCGGACAGTTCATCCTTCATGGCGGACATCGGCTGAATTTGCTCAATACCAGAGCGTTGGAGGAGGGTAAAAATGTTGGTTTGGCGACTGTTTGTCTGTCACCGGAATTAAATTTGGCGCAGATACGCGACATTAAAAAATATCTTCCGGCAGAGGTGATTGTTTATGGACATTTGCCCCTGATGGTGACGGAAAACTGCATTTTAAAAAATACAGGCGTATGCCCGCAGCTTCGACAAAATGAGATGAAGAAAAAAACAATACCTTGCCCTTGTGAAGCCGGGACGGGGAAATTGCTGGACCGAAAGGGAATGGAATTTCCGGTGATACGGGACGGAAATGCCTGCCGGAGTGTTGTGCTGAATGCCTATCCTACCTATATGGGGGATAAAAAAGAAGATATAAAAAAATGCGGTGCTGCTTATCAGCGATTGTGGTTTACCATTGAAACAGCGGAGGAATGCCGCAAAATTTGCAGGGATTATCTGCAGGGGATTCCCTGTGGAATAGAAGAATATACGAGACTGCATTTTTATAAGGGGGTACAATAAAATGGATGTTAAGATAAAATATCTTCCCAATGCCAAACAAAGACCTGAATATGCCACAGGGGGAAGCGTGGGAATGGATCTTGCGGCGGCTGTGGATGCGCCGGTTGTGATCAAGGCGGGAAAGCGGGAATTGGTTCCCACCGGGATAGCTTTGCAGATTCCGGAAGGCTATGCAGGATTTGTATTTCCGCGCTCCGGTCTTTCCATGAAGAAGGGAATTACAATGGCAAATAGTGTTGGTGTAATTGATAATGATTATACCGGAGAAATTAAGCTTGCTATGCTGAATGTATCTTCAAAAGATTATACGATTAATCCGGGTGACCGTGTAGCGCAGCTGGTTTTCATTCCCATAGCACATGCCCGTCTGGTGGAGGTAGAATCCTTGGAAAAGACAGAGCGCGGTGACGGGGGATTTGGTTCTACCGGGATGTAGTGCCTTGCCAAAGGATGAAATGCGTGTATTGGACATCAGAAAAAGAATGAAAAGGACGAATAAATGAAAAAGTTAATATTGGCATCCCAATCCCCGCGGCGAAGGATGCTGCTTGAAAATATAGGACTAAAATTTGAAATTTTGGTCGATGATGCTGAAGAAGAGAAAGAGGCAGATTGGTCGCCCGAAAAGACAGTCATGGCTCTGGCAGAGCAGAAAGTTGTAAATGTGGCGAAAGGTGTTGTTTCACCTGCGATCATTATCGGAGCTGATACGGTTGTTGCGGTAGATGGCGAGATTCTTGGAAAACCAAAGGATGAACAGCAGGCAGCACAGATGCTGTGCCGCTTATCCGGACAGGAACACTGCGTATTTACCGGAGTTGCTGTGTTGGACACAGAAACGGGAGAAAAACATATCTTTTATGAGCAGACAAAAGTTCGGTTCAAACCCCTTACAGCGGAGGAGATTCAGCGGTATATTGCCAGCGGTGAACCAATGGACAAGGCCGGGGCATATGGTATTCAGGAGCTTGGTTCGCTTTTTGTGAAAGGAATTGACGGTGACTATTTCAATGTCGTAGGCTTGCCGGTCTGCCGGTTGGCGGGGGTTCTTCAAGAACAGTTTGGTATCTGTATTTTATAGCAATTTGATTGCAAAAGATAGGAGAGATAAAAGATGGCTTTTGATTTGGGAATAGATATGGGTTCTTCCCATACACGGATATACTTGAAAAAGCATGGCCTTGTTGTGGATGAACCGTCTTTGGTCATCGTGAATAACAGCGGACAGGCGATTGCAATTGGTGATGATGCCAGCGAAATGATCGGTCGGACGCCGGATGGCGTAGAGGCAATCCGGCCGGTTCGCAATGGTGTAATTACCAGTTTTCAGGCGACAGTTGCGATGCTGAAACACTTTATTAAAAAAGCAGCCGGAAATCCGTTTCTGAAGGTTCGCGTTGTGATTGGCGTACCTTCCGGAATCACAGAGGTTGAGCGTCGGGCAGTGGAAGAAGCGGTAAAGAATGCAGGCGCCAAAGATGTTTATATGATTGAAGAGCCTTTGGCTGCTGCCCTTGGCTGTGGTGTTGATTTGACAGAACCGAAAGGGACCATGATTGCTGATGTGGGCGCAGGGGTAACGGAGGTAGCCGTTGTATCTTTGGGTGGAATTGTTGTTTCACAGAGTGTACGGATTGCCGGTGAAACGTTTGATAATGACATTGTGCAATATGTAAAAAAGAATTTTAATATGGTGGTTGGTGATGTGACAGCTGAGAATTTAAAAATGGCTGTCGGTGCGGCAATCCCCTTTAAAAACAGCGATATTGGCGAGATGAAGGGACGGGACTCTGTTTCGGGCCTTCCGAAAACCATTGCCATGACTTCCAATGAAATCAGCGAAGCGCTTACCGATTCGGTTAACAGCATTGTTGATGTAATCAAATCTACATTGGAAAAAACACCGCCTGAACTTGCGGCGGATATTTTGCAGACAGGAATTATCCTGACCGGCGGCGGTGCACGTCTTCGTGGTCTTGGAAAGCTTATACAGGTCAAGACAGAAATTCCGGTTTATATTGCAGAAGAACCAATGGAATGTGCAGCAATCGGCGCGGGAAAATCCTTGGAAAATATGAACAGTTTGAAGTATCGCCCGTCTTTTGACGTGTTTAGAAGATAGAAAACAGGTGGGAGAACAGTGAAGAAACTTTTTGAACATAAGATTTTGTTATTTTTTATTCTTGCCACCATCGGAGTGGCCATCTTTATCGGTGTCTTCAGCGTAAAACGCAATAAGGCGACTTTGGTTGAAGACGGCGTGTCCACGGCAATGATGCCGATGCAAAAAGGTGTTTCCAGTATTGGAAACTGGTTTTCCGGTCTGTTTGGCGGCGGCGATTTGCAGGCTGAGAATGAACGCCTGCAAAAGGAAAAACAAGATCTTGAAAAGAAAATTAACGAAATGCAAGGACTTGCAGACGAAAATGAAGAGCTTCGGGATATGCTGGATCTTAAAAAACAGGAGAAGGATTTTACCCTGGAAGCGGCGCAAATTATTGCCAAAGACCCTTCAAATTGGTATGGGACTTTTACCATAGACAAGGGAACTTCTTCCGGAATACGGGTAAATCAGCCGGTGGTGTCCGCAAATCGTGAACTTATTGGAAAGATATACCGGGTAGGCACGACGTGGGCAGAGGTTATCACTATTTATGATACTGAAAATTCAGTGGGCAGTACCATCAAACGCTGTAAGGCGATGGGGGTGGTGGAAGGTGACGCAAATCTCAGGCAGAGCGGAACCTGCCGCATGAATTATATAGCCCGTGATGCTGATATTCGGGAAGGTGACTTTGTGGAGAGTTCCGGCCTTGGCGGTGTTTATCCGGCTGGAATTCTGATTGGAAAAATCACTTCGGTGGGCGAGGATGCGTCGACCATGTCAAAATATGCGGTGGTACAGCCATCTGCGAACATAGAGAAAATCGGTGAAATCTTTGTTATCACCAACAGCGAAACCTTTGTTGCAAAGGATGGCGAAGAGGCAAAACGCCAACCGACAGAGCGAAAAGATGATGAGGATGAAACGGATACCGAAGATAAAAGCAGCGATAAGGGTAAGAACAGCGAAGAGGACGATGAAAGTGAGCCAACGGCAAAACCAACGGCAAAACCAACGGCAAAACGCAGCGATGACGAAGAAGATTCTTCTAACCGGCGTGAGGAGGATGAAAATTCATCTTCCGGCAGTAGGGAGGGAAATTCCCGAAGCAGCCGTCAAGATGATGAAGAGGAAGAATAGGAAGAGGACAAATGAGGATTTTGTTTTATACAATATGGGCTATTTTGCTTGCTATTTTGCAGCCAACGTTGATACAATGGATAGCAGTGTTTGGCATTGCGCCAAATGCCTTTTTGGTTTTTGTAATTTTGGCGGGGTATCTGCGTGGCAGGACGGAGGGCGCTGTGGCCGGGTTGGTTTTTGGTATGGTTTATGACCTTTTGATAGGAAAACTGATGGGGGTCAATGCTTTGCTTTTTATGTATGTGGGTTTTGGCGCCGGAATTTTAAGTGAAAAATTTTTTGGCGACAGCAATGTCTGGATGATTGCGGTGACGGTGATGGTTGCAGCATTGGTAACCGGTGTTCTTTATTGGATGATTGCCGGAATGGTCTATGGCCCGATTTCTTTTTATACAGGATTTGTAAAAACGATAATTCCAGAGAGTATTTACAATGCGGTCATTTGTGTTCCTTTGTTCTTTTTGGTTCGTGCAACGGCACTGCTGGTAAAAAAGAAAACAGCGTATTAGAAAAGGTGGTTTGTTTTGGATAATAATATTTTAGCCAGAAGATTTATCATTCTTTTTGTCATCCTTGCCGGGTTAATCATCGCCTGTTTTGTACGGTTGTTTGATTTGCAGGTGGTAAAAGGAAGCGGATATAAAGAGCAGGCAGAACAGCGTCTGATTCGTGCGTATTCCGTCAAAGCTCCGCGAGGTGAAATTGTAGATAAAAATGGAAAGCCCCTGGTTGCAAACCGGATGGGTTATATTGTGCAGTTTCAAAAAATAGATACCACAGATGCCGAGTTGAATGAGACAATTTATAAGGCGGTAAAGCTTGTACGGGCTTATGATGGGGAGATAAATACCGATTTTCCCATTATTTATAATGAAAAAGAAAAGATTCCGGCTTATGATTTTGGTCTTGATGAGTCAATAATGAAAAATGATGAGAAGAACCGGAAGAAGGATAACAAAAATAAGTCGTCTGCTGCGGAGGAGAAAGAAGCATCTTCGGATGATGAATCTGAAGTTGATATAGATGTGGAAAAAAGCATCGTTGAAAAACAGAATCAGATGATGACCGAATGGGAAGCTGAGAATAAGCTGAACGTTTATAGCACCTTGCGTGAAATTGTGCAGCATTTCCGGGAAAAATATAAGGTGGATGAAAAATACACAGAGCAGGAAGCCCTGGAGATTATTTCGGTTCGTTATGCAATGGCATCCGGCAATTTCAGTGCAAATAATCCTTACGCCCTGGCGAGTGATGTTTCTGAAGAAACCGTACAGCAGGTCAAGGAACGCTCGGCAGAGTTTCCGGGTATCAACATTGAAGTTGAGCCAATCCGCTATTATGCCGAGGGAAGTATGGCTGCCCATATCCTTGGACGGACAGGCAAAATTTATGCCGAGGAATATCAGGAACTCAGAGAAAAGGGTTATGGGATGAATGATATAATTGGCAAGGATGGCCTTGAAAAGGTTTTGGAAGACTATCTCAAAGGTGTGGATGGATATAAGAGTGTGGAGATGTCCAGAGCAGGAGGCGCCACACAAATTTTGGAGAGTCAGCCTGCAAAATCGGGAAAGAAGGCAATTCTGACCTTGGACGCAGAGCTGCAGAAGGCGATGGAAGCTTCTTTGCAAAAGAATATTACAACAGCAGTCAACCGTTCCGGCGCCGGTGCGGCAATTGCAGTGGATGTAAAGTCCGGCGGCGTGCTTGCAATGGCATCTTACCCATCCTATGACCCGGCAACTTTTAACGAAAAATACAGCGAACTTTTGAAGGCAAAATCCAATCCGCTCTTTAACCGGACATTAAGCGGTACCTATTCTCCAGGTTCAACTTTTAAGCCGTTGACAGCAATTACAGGTCTGGAAGAGGGGATAATTGATCCAAAATCAATTATTGTGGACAGAGGAAAATATACCTATTATGATTCTTATCAGCCTACCTGCCTTATTTACTCATCTACGGGGGCTACGCACGGCGCAATTAATGTTTCAGAGGCAATTGGTGTCTCTTGTAACTATTTTTTCTATGATTTGGGGCGTCAGGTTGGCATAGAGAAGTTGGCGGAATATGCTGGATATTTTGGCCTTGGCAAGAATACGGGAATTGAGCTTCCGGAAAATACCGGAATGATGGCAAGTCCTGAGAACCGGGAAGCAAATGGTGGCATTTGGTATCCGGGTGATGTTTTGCAGGCTGCCATTGGCCAGTCAGATGAAATGTTTACGCCGGCCCAGCTGGCAAGTTATATTACGACGGTTTTAAACCGGGGAAAACGTTATGGTTTACACTTGGTTGACCGGGTGGAAGATTATGAAACCAAAGAGACAATTCTCAAAAAAGAACCGGAAGTGTTGGATGAGCACGAAATATCAGAAGAAAATTATCAGGCGGTCAAAGACGGAATGCGCAGAGTTGTGACTTCTGGTACGGCAAAAGGAGCATTTGCCAGTGCAAAATATAAAGTCGGGGGTAAAACCGGTACAGCGCAGGTTTCTGATGGAGCCGATAATGTTTTGTTTGTGGGGTTTGCTCCTTATGAAGATCCGGAAATTGTGGTTGCCGTCGTGATTGAACACGGGGCAAATAGTCATTTTGCTGCATCTGTGGCAAGGGAGACATTTGATGCCTATATGAAAATAAAAAATCCAGAGCCAACAGATAAAAAGACAGATGACGATGATAATGATACGGAAGAAGACGATGCGTAAAGGATAACATGCTTAAAAAACTGCATAGAGAGCAAAATGTTTTAATTATTGGATTTAAAAATTTACTCAGTGAATGGCGTATTTAAAAAATTATTGGTAATTGTTTTGAAATTGCATAAGATGTATTTTTTCACCGCTCAGGTTTAAGTTTTTAAATGATGAAAATGTTTGATAAAGAATTTGTATTTGTATACTGCAGAGTATTTGAAAAAAGACGGGATTTGATGTGCCCCCCCAAAAGTCAGACTTGAATCTAATGATTAGTAGGTTGGCTTTATTTCCTGTCTTTTTTTATTTTTTTATGTGTGATTAACAAAATATAAAAGGTATATTTGGATATATCATTAGGTATATAAAAAAATAATAAAAAACATTATGAAATACCTTTGACTTTTGGCAATTATTGTGATATGATAATTACAGATTTTTTATAAATATATAAAAATGTAATTGGAGAGGTAGAATGACGAAAAAATCTCAAAGCATTGTAGTGACATCAGGAAAAGGCGGCGTTGGAAAGACAACAACGGTAGCCAATCTTGGCGTGGAACTGTCAAGGCAGGGGTTGGATGTAGTTGTAATTGATTTGGATTTTGGCTTGCGTAATCTGGATATTGTGCTGGGATTAGATGACCGTATTGCATTTGATTTGTTTGATGTTTTAAGCGGTGTTTGTCCGGTGGAGAAGGCACTTATCAGAGATAAGCGTTATGAACGTCTGGCTTTTCTTGCGGCAGCGCAGGGAAAACAGGCGGAGGATATTCCGGTTGATGAATTGCATCGGCTGGTTGAAGAATTGAAGGACGATTTTGACTATATTTTAATTGATTGCCCTGCTGGAATCGGCAAAGGATTTTCAGCTGCTGTTGCAGCGGGAGATGTTGCTATAGTTGTGGTTACGCCCGAAGCTTCTTCTGTCCGGGATGCAGATAAAATACTTGCACTTTTGGAACAGGCAGAACTGGCAGATTTCAAATTATTGATTAATCGATTGCGGCCCAAAATGGTCAGCCGCAATGAAGCAATGTCACCACAGGAGATTGTAGAGCTTTTGGGTGTTGGCGTTATTGGTGTACTTGTTGAGGATGAGCATGTGATTGCGGCCTCGAACCGAGGTGAAGTTGTGGTTCTTGACGGAAAATCACCGGCAGCACAGGGCTATCAGAATATTGCAAAACGCCTTCTGGGTGAGCGCGTCCCGATTATGCAAATTACGCATAAACCTACATTTACGGAAAAGTTTAAGAATCTTTTTGCAAAATAAGGGATCTGCGTCTTAGACATGTTGTATTTTATCGGTAATTTTTAGATTAACATAGATGGGGGGAATGAGAAAGTGAATATTGCATTGATAGCACATGACAAGAAGAAAGAACTCATGGTAGATTTCTGTATAGCATACAGTGGAATACTTAAACATCACAATTTGTGTGCAACGGAAACGACCGGAAGTATGGTTCAGGATGCAACCGGGCTTCCAATCAGTAAATTCCTTTCGGGAGCCGATGGCGGCGATCAGCAAATCGGTGCACGAATTGCGTATAATGAAATTGACGCCGTGTTGTTCTTCCGTGATCCATTGACTGCGCAGCCGCACGAACCGGATGTGACAGCTTTGTTTCGTCTGTGTGACGTACACAATATCCCGCTTGCAACCAATGTTGCAACAGCTGAGGTGTTGGTTATGGGGATTGAACGTGGAGATTTGGGATGGCGCGATATTGTCAATCCAAAAAACAAATAAAAAAGTATTTGTGAAACAGAAAATAAACATTCTTTATGGTGTTAAAAATCATAGAGGATGTTTTTTTATGCCCAAAAGTTACAGGTGTCCAAATTGAATACCCAAATAGAAGCGTAGTGTTGCGGGGGGAGATATGGAAAATTGGTGAAAAAAGGCATTGCAGAAACCAGAAAAATGACAGCAGGTCTTAGAACAAAAAAGAATTTTTGTAATATAAAAAGTTTATAATCAGCGAATATGAATGGAGAGCATGTGGCTTTGATTGAAAAATAAAAATAATTCGTAACTTATCATTTTATATTTTGGTAAAATGATATGGTATAGTGCCTTTTATTTAACTGCTCAATGGATCAAAAGTATATTTTTTTACATTTGGGTAGAATAATAAGATGTATGTATAAAAAAGTTAAATATCATATGTAAATTTGATTTACGGGCAATAATGTTGGATATAATGTACATAAAAATTTGGGAGATTAAATCAACTGTTGCATAAAACGAAACAATAGATGTTTCCAATTTAATATTGAGTTATGTACAATATAGAATGAAAGGTGGTGGATGCCATGGATCTTCAAAAAATAGGCGAAGCAATACGATTGAAACGAGCAAAATTGGGATATAGTCAAACAAAGACAGCCGAACTTGCAAATTTGTCCTCCAATTTTTATTCTGCAATAGAGCGAGGCGAGAAAAATGGAAGTTTAGAAACTTTTTATAATATTGCGGTTGCATTGGAAATGTCGCTGGATACCATGCTTGCGGATGTATATGATCCGGCATCTGAACCATATGTCAGTTCCCTGATTAGTGAACTGCGTTCTTTAAAACCAGACCATCGCCGGTTGGTTCTTGCGTTTATTTACAGTATTAAGGACTTTCCGGATTTGAAAGTTTATGGGAAGGAAAGTGGTGCATCGTCGGCCGGTAAACGTTAAACTGCATATATTTTTCGGAATATGCTTTGGAAATTATATAGTTCGAATTTTTTAAATTTGAAAGTCAGAGAGAGATAATCTGTAATATGACTGCTTCCAGGCGAGGAGTTTCTCTGATAAAATTGAATTAATAAATGATCCCGGAGGAATTTTTCTTCCGGGATTTTTTCGTTTGTTAAATGCAGCATTTAGATGGTTTGCATTACGGGGCGGTTGCTAAAAGGCAGCAATAAGACTTGTCTTTAAAAAATAGTGTAAGTTTTTACAGGACTGAAAAATACATTCTTGAACGATTTAATATTCTTGAAATTTCTATATAATGTGGTATAATTATAATGATAGTTATATAATATGTAATGATAATTTGAAATGTCTGATAGATGTTTAAGCGCACTAAACTTTTCTAAGCACATTTGAGCAGTTATAGTTTAAGATATAAGGCCATTACTGCGTAGAAAAGCGCAATGACAGTAATGAATACGAATTTGCTTGTATTATGAAAATAAATTTATGGAAGAAGAAAAAACAGAGGGGGACGAAAGATGAATATTTTAGAAGAACTTTTTGATGGAGAAATTCACCCAGCAGAGAAAAAGTTTACACCTGAATCGGAATATGGTAAGAGTGTAAGAAATATTTCAGAAACCAGTGAAGCTCTATTTAAGATTCTTAACAATGAGGATGGGGAAATACTCACTCAGTTGCTGAAGGCTATGGAAGAAGGCTCTTATATTGCGGAAAAGGAACAGTTTATAGACGGATTTCGTCTGGGAGCGCGGTTTATTTTGGATTTGTTTGTTTTACCGAGGCAAAGTCTGTTTGATGAAAATGAAACAAATTGAAAAGATTTAAAATATAGTCGCTTCTCTATACAAATATAAAGTCTTTGGATAGAAAAGAAAAGCAAGCTTTTGCATAGAAAATAATGGACTGCTTAGTTGGGGAAGGTATAAAATCATATTTTATAATATAACGTATATAATTGAATGCTATAAAAAACCGGCCTTTGAAAAAAATAGATAATTCATTTACATATTTCGACAAATTTTGTTATTTTTCTGCAAAAATACTTGACAACCACAGTGATACGTTTTAAAATGAAAATGTGCAGTAATTAAAGGGGGTGGAAAGCTGCGTGGCAGAAAAAAGAGCTGGGCGTCCGACCGATAGTCCTAAAAACTTTATGCTCAGGGTGAAGATGGATAAAACGACGCTGGCAGAATTGGATACCTGTTGTAAAATTACACATCAGAACCGTTCTGAATTCGTACGCAGAAATATTCATGAAAAGTATGAAATTCTCAGATAAGGTGAGTGCGGCAGAAGATTATTTATTTTGTGTAAGGGTTAAACCTTTCATAACGTAGAAATTTGCAGACTGCAAAGCAAACAATATACAAAACCTCTATGTTGTTAGATATATTACAACATGGAGGTTTTTGTGATTTACTATGATTCTGTGTTTTTAAATTATTCGCTTGTGATTGCGATTATTGATTTATGTTTAAGTTGGATAAATCATTTGTCTAAAAAGATGTTTGGTATAAGCAGTTATGGAATTGGAAATCCTATGACTGAGGTGATTGTATGGATTTAATAAATTCTGATATTCCGATGGGACTCAATATGGCGCTTGCGCAAAATCTTGCGGCAATGGAGTATTTTGCCAATTTGTCGAGGGAAAGACAGCAATCCATCATTGATCAGACCCACAACATTCATTCCAAAGAAGAAATGCGGGCATTTGTTGATGAGATGACAAAACAGGGGCGGTAATCCCCCTGTTTTTTTATGTTTTAAAGCCGCTTTATAGTGCGGAGCCATTTTCCCGCAGCAGGTTTCGAATTTGTACACCGGAAAGCGCTTGTACAGATTTTTGCGTATGAAGGGCGAGATAAGCGGCAGTGCCGGCAGCTTCCCCCAATTGGTTCAGATTGACCATGACACGAAGTGCGCCGAAGGCGCCGTCGTCAGCGTTGAGCATTCGTCCTGCCGGAAGCAAGTTTTCAATCTGGTTTGGAACCAGAATGGAAAAAGGAACTTGATAAAATTTTGCATAACAACTGTCAAGACCGAGCGCCTGCCGCCAATTCCCCTGGACTTTTTTTTCGCTTTTGCCATAAATGGTCTCTTGCCGTCCGTCCAGATATTTGAAAGTGATGCCGTTGTCGTGGTTATGGTGAATGTCCACACGATAGGTACCATTTAATATTGCATCTTCATAACGTTTCCCGGTGAGGAGTTCCATTTCTTTTGCCTGATAGCGAGTTCGATAGTGTTTGGTTTCCCGGATGCCGATTTGAGAGCAGAGAGCCGCAATAGTGGAATTTTTGCCGCCATATTTTTTCAGCATAGAGGTAAAAGCAAAGGCTTTGCGGCGGCCTTCAATCTCAGCATAGGTAAGGTCCTCTGCCCGGCTGCAATCCACATTGAATACGTGGAAGTCCGCCCGGAAGGTAATGTCTTTTAATCCAGGTACAGTTCCGTTCCAGCCCCAGTCATCTTCCAGACCAAATTCCTGGCCGTGTTTTTCGATAAGCTCGCTTAAATCATTCCCGGCATCACCGGTCATGAAAAAGCAGGAGGAAGGGGGCTGCATCCGGTGGCTTTGGAAATATTCAACGTTCAGATCCCGCATAAGGTCGCCATCACCGGTGGCATCAATGAAGAAATCGGCGGTAATTGCGCTGCGCCCGTCTTTGTTGCAGAGCAAAACTGCTGTTACCCGATTACCATCGGTGAGCAGACCGTCGTAATGCGTATGGAGAAATAATTTGATTTTATTTTCCTGAATATAGCCGTCCAGTATGTGTTTCAGCATATTCGGGTCAAAACGGATGGCAGTACTTTCGCTGTCGGTCAGGATGACAGAATCTGTTTTTTTCAGATGTTCCACCGTTTCGGCGGTGAGTCCGGCAATGATTTGTTCGTGAAAATCAACATCATACAGACTATGCCAGATGTTGACCAGTCCATTGCCGGCAACGCCGCCAAGTGCATTTTGTTTTTCCACTAATGCGACATTTAAGCCAAGCCTTGCTGCACGAACAGCAGCAAAAACACCGGTGCAGCCGCCGCCTACAACCAAAAGGTCAGCCTGATATGCGATGGGAATTTGTTTTTTTGGTTCTGTAATATACATATTTTTCGCCTCTTTTATTTTTTATTTCATTTTGTCGACTATATTCATTTTATCAAATTTTTTTATTGTAATCTATCACTTTTTGCTTGTGTTTCTCTACTTTTGTGTTATAGTAAAATGGGTGATAAAGATGGAGCAACATTTGGATGATATTGTGAAGGTTCATCGTTCAGTAATTTGCGGTGAAGATATGCAGACGACCTACCTTTTCCCAACCCTTCGTATTGTAAGGGTTTTGTCCGGCGGTGCGCACTGGCAGATTGGCGGTGAAGTCTATTGGTGCAGTGCGGGAGATATTATTTTGCTGAATAATACCTGTGCACGCCGGATTACTGATTGCCGGGGAGATGAACCTTTTGTTCTGGAGGTATTTTCGATTCTTCCTGTTTTTTTGACTGGAGAAAGGCAGTATACGGATTTATTTTACCGCAGAGGGAATCCGGTATACAGAGGGAAAGGGGCAAAGAAAGCAGAAACAATACTTGATATTCTAAGCGGCGAACTGCAAAGAGAGGCACACGATCAACAGTTGGTGCGCCATTTGTTGGAAAGTGTGTGTTTGCTTTTAAAGCAAAGTGAAGATACTTTGCTTTTTGAAGAATATAAATATCCGTCCGCGAGTCAGGCTGTATTTGAGACAGCTGCATATATTTGGGAAAACATTGAAAAGCCTCTTTCGGTCGGTATGCTGTCGGCGCATGTTTCTCTGAGCAGGACATATCTGCAAAAACAGTTTAAAGAGGTTTATGGAATGGGTATTTCTGCTTTTATCCGCAGATGTCGGATATATCATGTGGTAAATCGTCTGGAAGCCGAAAAGGGGGACAATATTTTGAACATTGCATTGGAAGCAGGATTCACCAGCAGTTCAGGATTTTATAAAGCGTTTTCAGCGGTAACAGGTATGTCTCCGACTGCATATCTGAAAAAGAGACGAAAAGGAAAGAGTGTAAGTATGTAGATGCCGGTTTTGATATGATTTTCTTGTTTTGAAGAAAGAGATGAGAATGTGGATTAATGATTGTGTCCTGTAAAATTCTTGACTTTTATTATTTGATTTTATATAATTTTAATATAATTTGGTTTATTTTGGGAGTGAATGAAATGAGTTTATGTATGGCATGTATGCAGGAAAAAGGAAAGGAAAAAATTTGTCCCTTTTGTGGTGATGATGGGCAGGAAATAAGGGATGTTCCGAGTATTTATCTCCCGCCTGGATTTTTATTGAATGGACGTTATATTATTGGAAAGCTGCTGGGACAGGGTGGATTTGGTATTACTTATATTGGTTATGATACTGTACTCGGTACGCGTGTGGCTGTGAAAGAGTATTTTCCCAGTGATATGGCAAGCCGTTCTGCAGGAGAAAAACATACGGTAATTCCATTTACCCAAACCAAAGAGGAATATACCAAAGGAAGGGAACGTTTCCTTGAGGAAGCACGAACATTGGCAAAATTTGCAGATCATCCATGTATTGTCGGCGTTAAGGATTGTTTTAATTCAAATGAGACGGCCTATATGGTGATGCAGTATTTGGATGGAATTACATTGAAGCAATATTTGGTACGTAAAGGGGGCGTACTCCCTGCAGAGGAAGCTTTGGGGATTCTGATGCCTATCATGGATGCACTGCGAACAGTTCACAAGGAAGGCATTATTCACCGGGATGTAAGTCCTGATAATATTTTTATTACGATCGGTGGTCAGGTTCGGTTAATTGATTTTGGGGCTGCCCGGCAGTCACTGGGCGGACAAAGAAGTTTGTCAATTTTGTTAAAGCCCGGCTATGCGCCGGAGGAACAATACCGAACACATGGGGACCAAGGCCCCTGGACAGATGTGTATGCAGTGACTGCGACGCTTTACCGAATGGTTGTTGGGACGGTTCCGCCGGAAGCCTTAGAGCGTTTGATAGAGGATCATCTTCAAATTCCGGTCAACTTGCCACTCTTTTTGCAGGAAGCGCTGCGAAAAGGGCTCGCAGTTCGGCCTGATGAAAGATTTTCCAGCATCGAACAATTGCAAGCGGCATTGGCAGGTCATAAAGAGCCGGAAACGGAACATAAAGATGCGATGGCGACAGTTTCCGGTCCCAGACCGTATCGGAAGTCTGTCAGAAGTTCCGAAAAAAATCAGCGAAAGCTGAGCATCCCTATTATGTTTGCGGCAGGAATTGTCAGTTTGAGTATTTTGATTTTGGCAGGAACAATAATTTACAGTACCAGCAATAGGGAAAAAGAACCGGAAAATACGATAGCAGAGGTGACTTCTACCCCATTGACACCTTCGACCCAGGCGCCTGCGGCAACAAAAGGAAATTACGAAGCTCATTCGGCAACTGCAGCTATTACAGCGGCGCCTACCCGTGTTCCTCCGACCAATCCTCCAGCGAGGGTACCGAATCGGGAGGAGGATATGCGGCAGCTGGAGGATTTGATTGATCGAAGTATGTATGGTTATACTGCTGCGGTAAGTACAGGAGACACCTCTGAAATTGATACTTTTATTGATGCGCAGACTGCATACTATGAGGATACAATCAAATATATCGGATATTTTCATCAGCAGGGAATTCAGGAAGAGGTAATTATGTATGAAATTACGGATGTTGAATGGTTGGACAGCGATAGGTGCAATTTGACGCAGCACAGCGTTATTCGCGCATCTTACGCATCCGGTGAAGTTAAAGATATTGAGGAAACTTATACTTATTTGGTAGAACGGAAAAATGGACGTTTCTATTATACGAAAATGTATGAATAAGATCAGTATAGCCCCCGGCATAGTGTGATAACCCTAATTTCTATTTGACAAGTGGTGGTATTTCATATAAAATATGAGTGGTAAAATGGTTCTTATATGAGTGGTAATGCGCCGGGAAAGAGGTTAAGCTGTGATGAAAAAAATATTAATTGGTGAGGGAGACCCGGAGATAGAAAAATTACTGACAGTGTCTTTGTCAGAGGCCGGATACAGGATATTGGTTGTAAGGGATGGCGTGGGGGCGTTGTATGCTTTTAAAAAAGATGTTTTTGATTTGGTGCTTATGGATGCTGCTTTGCCCAGCATTGATGGATTTCGTGTTTGTGAGATTATACGCCGGGAATCCAATGTCCCAATTGTGATGCTGGTTGCACCTGAGGATGAACAGAAACGTATCAGAGGGGCAGTGTTGGGGGGATGTACTTATCTAAAAAAGCCTGTTTATGGACAAGAATTGGTAAATAGGGTAGAGAATTCTCTTTGTTTTCTTCCGGCAGGCGCTGGCAGAGGCGTAAGGAAGAATAGTGGGGTTTTAGTCTGCCGAAATTTGACTTTGGATACCAATTTGTGGCAAGCGTCTGTTAATAACTGTAAAATAAACCTAACCCGAAAGGAATTTGCATTATTGCGGGAGCTTATGCTGCATCAGGGACAGGTGTTGACCCGCAGAATCCTTTTGGACCGGGTTTGGGGAATTAATGATTACCGAAATGAGCGGATAGTGGATACTTATATAAAAAGATTGAGAAAAAAATTCGGTGATGGTTATATTTTAACTGTGCGGGGAATGGGCTATCGCATGGTGAAAGGATGAAACCACCGATATGCTGCATGAATACAAGTATACAGGGATTATACGAAGGTTTAGGCGTAATACAAATTCGACAATATATTGTTGGTGAAAATTAGAGTCCAACATTATAATTTATTGTCAAACTTTATTTGATTATGTATAATTTATTTGGTTTTTTGGCAAAACCGTGGAAGGGAGTGGGGATAATTTGATGGGGAACTTGGGGAATACTCCGACATAGTGGTCGGAGTATTTTTTTGTATAGACATTTATTAATCTGGAAAAGAGCAGAATTGTAACAGTAATATGGGGAAAAATTATTGGTTCAGTTAATATTATGGAGATGTAATGCTTGATATAATTGTTTTATTGCGATATAATAGCGAAAAGACGAAAAATTCAAATAAACATACGTGAAGATAAGATTTATGGAGAGGGAAAAATGATAAAGATTCTTTTCATCTGTCACGGCAATATTTGCAGAAGCCCGATGGCAGAATTTATAATGAAAAATATAGTTTTTGAAGCGGGAAAAGCTGATGATTTTGAGATACAATCCGCCGCAACAAGCACGGAGGAAATTGGTAATCCGGTTTATCCGCCTGTGCGGAAGATACTGGGAGAACATGGTATTGATTGTACAGGTAAGACTGCAAGACAGATGACGAAAAAAGACTATGCGTATTTTGATTATATTATCGGGATGGATCATTACAATCTTCGGAATATGAAAAGTTTTTTTGATGGAGATCCACAAAATAAAGTATCTTTGCTGATGTGTTTTACAAACCGTCCGGGAGATGTGGCGGATCCTTGGTATACGGGGGATTTCAAAGCGACATGGAGAGATATTCATGAAGGTTGTCTTGGATTAATGGACAAATTGAAATAAGATATAATGAAAGGTTAGTATATGTATTATTGGTTGATTTTTAGCAGGCTATAAAATAGTAAGATAATCATGATGAAATATAGGTGTATGTAAATTAAATGGAAAAAATTTTGGAATAAATTTAGTTTTTGCTATTATTCTGCGGTAACTTTTGAAAAGAAAGGATGCGTTATAATGCCGATCATTCAATTTTTTTGCAGAAAAAATAATAAAATGAATATGCGAAATGTGATGCGCGTTATATGGAGTATTATACTACTATTGAATTGTACATTTGTGCAGGCAGAAGAAATAGAAAAAAATAGGCAAATTTCTATTCAGGAATTACATCAATATTGTGATATGAAAGAAATTCGCTGGACAAAAGAGAATGCAGAAATTTTTTATAATTTATATAATTCTGGTTTTACAATTCATGAAGTAAATAAAAATGGAATTGCAGTCAGTGCATCTAAAAAAAATTATTTTATTGAATACAATGGAAAAATAAAAGAAATTCCGTTTTGTAACTCTGATGAAGAGTTGGTAATTGTAAACGATATGCCTGATGAGCGTGCATGTGAGGCCGTTGATCAGGCGGGAAACAGAATGTTTTATTGGAAATCAAAAAATAATGGGGATTATTGGATGGAATATTTGGGATACGATAAGTTTATGGTATACGAATATAATGATCCGAATGCAGATGGTTACACAATCGTATTTGATAAAAATGGAAAGGAGCTTTATACAGATAAAGTTGTTCCATCCATATGGGATAATAAAGAAAAAATAGTTACATGTAATATTATGGCTTTGCCCGGTGATCTCCTTTTTATTTCAAAATGGGATAGCTATTCGTATGAAACAGAATTGAGTTCAATATTGGTGAATATAGATGGAAAAGTGCTTGGTGAAACAGAAGAAATAGCTTTTTCAAACTGGGAATATTATGATTGGGTAACTCTGTTGAATGATAATACGCTTGCAATTATAGGAGACTGGCGTCCCTGGCGCGATGGGGTTCCGTTTATTGAAATATATGATTTAAATTTAAATTGTTTGGGCGAAATATTATATGCTGAAGAAAACGAAGACAAGACTTATCGTTTTGCATGTAATAATGGTTATTTAATAACAATGGATCATGAGGCGATTTATGTATTAAGAACGGCAGAAGTACCCAAGGATGTAAAAGACGAAATTGTCGTATATGTAAATGAAAAGAAGGTAGCGTTTGATGTAGAGCCGGTGCAGGAAAACGACAGGGTACTGGTACCAATGCGAGGCGTATTTGAAGCATTGGGAGCAAAAGTTGACTGGGAGGAAGGAAGAAACACAGCAATAGCAGAAAAGGACGGAACAGTCATAGAGGTAACCATAGGGAGCCATCAGATGCTGAAGAATGGAGAAGAAATAGAATTGGATACAGCGGCGCGGATGGAAGGAGACCGGACCCTTGTGCCGCTAAGAGCAGTCTCGGAAGCATTGGGAGCAAAGGTAGAGTGGGAAGCGTTATTGCAGACAGTGTACATAGAGCAGTAAGAAAAGATTTTTTGAATTTATCTAAGCTATTATTCTACTGATGATTGATGCTTTAATTAAACAAACAGCATATTTTCTGCTTTTATACACAGTATACTTATTCTTATTATTATGAGCGTTCCGATTTTCGGAACGCTCTCTTTTTGTATTCCTGTAAGGGCGCATTTACTCACCACCTCGTCAGCACAAGCTACATATCAATCGCTGCCGCATAAATGCGAAAGCTTTATCATTCCGCTGTGCTTCCTTTTTCCCGCAAAGTAAAGCTTTGCGGGAACCCTATGCGGTGGTATTGCCTACGGCAAACGGCGTCCTTGCAGGAGGCTCGTCAAATTCGCTGCCGTTCATTTTTTTTAGAAAAGAGACAGAAACAGCCTATACGATAGGTGAAAAGCCATTGAAAAATCACTTGTGGAACAAATAGGCAAGGTGCCGTAGAAACAGCAAAAATTTGCACAGAGAAATCAAAAAAATGCAGATTAAAACGGTAAAAAACGGAAGATGCGTATCTCCCGTAAACAATTTACACTCATTCCACCTCAAATTCAACATCTAACACAAAGTAACCGTTTTCCGCGCTGCATTCCACACTTCCGCCTCTGCGCATAGCGGCGGCGCGTATGTTTGCAAGACCATAACCGTGTTCTTTCCCCGACTTTGACGTAACGGGCAAACCGTCAGCTGTTTTAATGCTGCCGTCATAGCGATTACTTAACCTCATTAAAAACCTGCCCTGTCTGACTGCCATTTGCACCTTAATTCTTCTGTCATTTTCGGGGAGCTTTAAAGACGCTTCCACCGCGTTTTCAAGTGCGTTATTCAAAATCAGACACAGCGCGTTTGCGGGAAGCTCGTGATTTTCCACCCCGATACGGTATATGAATTCAATATTATTCTTACTGCAAATAGCGTCATAATTACTTAGCACAACGTTTATATATGGATTAGAACTGAAAATTTTAGCTGACTGTTCATTGTGTTGTTTTGATAAATTCGCCAAATAATTTTTTGCTTCCTCTGCGTTATTGCTCTCCAACAAGCCTTGCAAGGTTTTTAGATGTCCGTTCATATCGTGGCGGAGCGAGCGCATCTCTTTTTCCGAACTTAGTTTAGCTTCATAAAATTGTTTTTGAACATTCAAATCATTGTCAAGCATATTCGCGCGCTCTGTCAAAACGGCAAGGTCGGAATGTAACCGCACAATACGTGCCGCAATTTTATACAAGTCGATAAACGCCGTCAGTATAAACAATACAATAACGCACCAATCCAAAAACATACTTGCATCGCGGTCATCTGTGAACAGCTTGAAAACCACCGCTATTTTTTGGGCGTAGTACCCGCTTTTGTGCATAGAACCCACATACAATAGGGCGGTACAAAGAACCGCAATCCCAAGTCCCGACAAAAGCAATCTGAACACAGTATTTTTATTCTTTGCCTCCAAAATGGCAAATACAACTAACGCCGCAATCGGCAGATACAAAATCTCATTGCCGATGAGGAAGGGGCAGTAAAACGGCAATCCTCCGAAAACTGTGCCGATGGGAACAATAAGCGCAACAGCCGCCGATACAGCCAATATAATACCGAAAACAAGCCGGTTTAACTTTTTTTTTTCATTTGTGTAAGACACCACACAAGCGGCAGCAAAACCGCAAAAACAGGGATAAACAATGTAAACGGATTATCTAAGGCAGTAGACGAAAACGAGATAAACTCATAAGCGTGTAAATGATGAAACATTTGCAAAAGAGCAGCCGCGATAAGCAATAAATACTGCGGCGCGCGTATTCCCTGCAAAAAAGCGAAAAGCCATACGCCCAGCAGCACAAGAGCCATTACCGCAAACCCTGCCGCCAGTATTGTTTCTTTGCTTACGCCTGACATAACATCTTCCGCTTCAATCTCCTGCGCGGACAACTTTACGGCAGGCAATGACGGATATTCGCCGTGTGCGGTGGCGACGGTGAGTTTTTTGCCTGAGAAACCGCTGGGGAGAGTACAGCGAGTCTCCTTGCCGCGCGAGAAGGAATAAATATCGTCAAATTTAACGTTGTCAAACTGTAAATTGCTGTCGGGACAATTTGTATAGAACAAAGATCCATCTAAAAATACAGCCACGGGGTTATTTCCGTCCAAAATCAAAAATATATAGCTTCCGTCCTCCATTTCCTGCGTTAAGGTATTGGAAAGATAATATGTGCCTTTGATTTCCAAAACGCTGTTTATATTCAGATCCTTATGAACGCCGTCCTCGACGGTATAAAATTCCCAGCCGAGAGTATCGCCAAAGGTTGGAGTGAATGCAAACTGCTTTTTATCCGTTTGGGTATAGGTGTGCAAAAGAGAGAAAACAGCGGCGGCAGAAAGTATAAATAATATTATCGCCGACAATCTTAATACAAATATTTTTTTCATATTTATTTCCTTTTTTCTTAATTATCCTGAAATAGTCCAAACAACTGCTTGTCATAGCATTCTTTGACGATTGAAGCGTAAGAACGCGATATTGAAATCAATGTATCACCTATATAAAACCCCTCGCGCGTCATTTTAGTTACATACGAAAGATTTACAATAAAGCTCTTATGACAGCGGACAAACAAATTGGTTTTTAATTTTTTTTCTATATCGTCAAGTTTGCCGTAGAAGTTGTATTCCTGCCCTCCGCGTGTATGAGCGCACAAGATATGATTTGAGCTTGATATATATAAAATATCCGAATAAAGCAAAATAATATTCTGACCGCGAAAGGAAATCAGCAGTGTTTCTTCTATCCGTTTGTCAAGGATATCTGCCGCTTTTTTCAAAACCTCGCAAAGCTCTGCTTGTTTTATTGGTTTGATAAGGTAGTGAAAAGCGTATAAATCAAACGCTTCCCTGTAGAAGTCCTCACTTACGGAAAGGAAAATCAAAACCGCGTTATCTTGGAACGCTCTTATCCTCCGCGCCGCTTCGACGCCGCTTTGTCCCGTCAGATAAATATCCAAAAGGAATATATCAAACTGTTTGCGTCCGTTTTCCATATCGTCAATCAGCGTTTCTGCGTCGGTGTATTCCGCAGCGTTATATGACAATCTCGTGTCAAGAAGCATACGCCGCAAACGCATCATATCCTCCGCCTTATCCTCGCATATTGCAATATTAAGCATATATTTCCTCCCCTCCGCAATTATGATATATATTGTATCAAAAAGTTAGTGGTTTTTTAATCGTCTGCCAATGTTATTTTCGTCACTAAACGTGTTGTTTTCGACATCCTTATTTTTTTAGGGTGGTTTTATGATAAAATTTTTATGCAACTTTTAAAAAGTTGCATATGACAAAATAATAATTTCATGTGCGGTTAAAAAGTTTTGTGACAATATGTATTCAGAACAAGTATCTTTCTGATACAGTAAAGAACTTTGAAACTATGGAAAAAAATGCAGCAGTTAAGGCACGATTATAAATATAACAACGAGCTTATATTGGAATATGCAAAAAGTAATGATACTGCCTCAATTGATAATGGAATGTTCACCAGTATGTTCATTTTGAATGATGGCAAGGACTAATTTCCTAAAAAATGCGAATTGTCCCCCAAAAAATGCGAATTATCCCCGGAACGTTGTAAAAACAAGGTGCTTTTTGCTATATTAAAGCGAATTATTATAGATGTTCTGTACATTTAAAGGAGGAAAAAATGGCGGTACATAAAACAGAGGAATTGATTGAATGGATACAGGAATTAAACAGAACCACAAAGGTTGTTATTCAAAAAATAAGCTTGTCCGACTCTGATTTTTGGTATTATGACAAAAACAGAGGTGTGATTTGCAATAAGAATAACAGTTTTTTTGAGATTGCGGGAATAAAGCAAACAAAAGGTGACGGCGTTATCGCAAGTCAGCCCATTATTATTCAGGATGAAATCGGCTATTTGGGGATAATATGCAAGGACTTTGACGGCGAGCTGCATTATCTTATGCAGGCAAAAATTGAACCCGGAAACATTAACAAAATTCAAATTTCTCCAACTGTTCAGGCAACAAAGTCAAACTTCATGCAAAAACACGGCGGGAAAAGACCGAATTATATTGATTATTTTATCAATTCCGATAAATATGAGATAATTGCAGATCAGATTCAGTCCGAGCAATCTTCCCGCTTTTATAAAAAAAGAAACAGGAATACAATCATTAAAATCAGTGAGGATATAGAGGTTTTAAACAATTACAGGTGGATGACTTTGGCACAGATAAAGGTGCTGATGAAAATAGATAACCTTGTAAATATGGATACGCGAACCGTTTTGTCTTGCTTACCGCTGTTTGGCATTAAAAATGAGAGCAGCGTACTCGGGCAATATTATGGTAAATTTACGGATGAATTTTTGCGCAATTCAATAGTAGCTTCGGATAAAGACTTGGCTAAAAATGAAAGTTTTATTCGTATCTATAACTATATCAATGATTATAAGATGTTCAATGAGAAGCGTACAGTATTCGAGCCACTGTTCGACTTGAAAAACTGGAATATGCGGGGGAATGAATTTGTATGCAGCGAGCCGTACAGCTTTAAATTGATATTCTGTGATATAGAAATTGAAGGACGCGAGGTTAAAAGATGGACACAGCCGTTGTTTGAGGCAACAGGAATTGCCGTGTTTGGTCTGTTTACCTGTATTGATAACGGGGTACGAAAATTCTTGGTGAAGGCGAAGGCTGAAATTGGGTGCTTTGACGGTATTGAAATAGGTCCGTGCGTGCAGAGAGAATTTGTTAACAATGAAAAATACACCTATGTTGACGAGTTGTTTGATTTATATATTAAAACGAACAGGAATATAAAATTTGATACCCTTTTATCGGAGGAGGGCGGCAGGTTTTATCACGAGCAAAACCGTAACATCATAATTGAAGTTGACAAGGCCGAGCTTGGCTCTTTGCCGAAGGGATATTTTTGGGTTGATTATAAGACGTTGAACATGATAGGGCAAATTAACAACTGCTTGAATATACAGCTTAGAAATTTAATGTCGATACTGGAGTGGTAGGCTTATGAAAAAAATAAGAATAGGTGTCATTTGTCCCTCGGAAATTGCCTTAAGAAGATTTATGCCGGCGCTTATGCAGTGCGAGGAGGCGGAGTATGCGGGCGTTGCCATCGCAAGAGGAAACGAATGGTATGGCGCCGAAGGGGAAGATTTATCAAAAATAACAGAGACCGAATTAAAAAAGGCGGAAGAATTTAAAAACAACTGGGGTGGAGAAATTTTCGGCAGTTATGACGAATTAATAGAATCAGACAAAACTGATGCGGTATATCTTCCGCTGCCGCCGGCGCTTCATTTTAAGTGGGGCAAAAGGGTTCTTGAAAGCGGGAAGCATTTGTTTGTGGAAAAACCGTCAACGACTTCTGCTGCCGACACTGGTGCGCTTGTCGAGCTTGCGGATAAATATAATTTGGCAATTCATGAGAACTATATGTTTATGTTCCATAAACAGCTTGATGAACTTGATGAAATTGTGAGAAGCGGCAGTATAGGCGAGGTAAGATTATATAATATATCCTTCGGATTTCCAATGAGAGAACGCAATGATTTCAGATACAGTAAAAGACTTGGCGGCGGTGCCCTTCTTGATTGCGGAGGCTATACGGTTAAGCTGGCGGGGCGTATGCTCGGTGATTCGGCTCGGATTGTATATTCAAATTTAAATTATACAGATGGGTTTGCAGTTGATATGTACGGCAGTGCCGCTATGATAAACGACAGCGGTGTTACTGCACAGATCTCGTTTGGAATGGATAATTCATACAAGTGCAGCATGGAAATTTGGGGGAGCAGCGGATGCGCTGCCGCAAACAGGATATTCACTGCGCCGGCGGGATACGAACCGGAGTTGAGCATAAAAAAAGATAACGATATAAAAACGATAAAGCTTTCCGCAGACGACACATTTTTAAAATCCATAAGAAGTTTTATTGAATGTATACGTAATGAACAAGCAAGGGCAGAAGCATTCAGACAAATTGTCATGCAAGCGGAAAGAGTTGATAAAATAAAAGAACTGTCGGGCTGTGCTGGTTGAATACTGTACAGCGTCCGCTGTGTGTGAAATAACAAAGTATATTGACAGAGAAATATGTTTTATTGGAGATTCGACTATGAAAGGAATTGTATTGGCCGGAGGTTCGGGAACACGCTTGTATCCGGCGACAAAAGCGATTGTGAAGCAGCTTTTGCCGATATATGATAAGCCGATGATTTATTACCCATTATCCGTTTTGATGCTTGCGGATATCCGCGAGATATTGATTATATCAACGGCGAAGGATTTACCAGCGTTTAAACGGCTTTTTGGCGACGGCAAAAAATTGGGAATGCGTATTTCATACGCGCAGCAGAACGCTCCAATGGGGCTGGCGGAGGCGTTTATCATCGGAGAAAGCTTTATCGGCGCTGACAGCGTTTGTCTTGTTTTGGGTGATAATTTATTTTATGGGCAAAACTTTACAGAAATTTTGAAGAAAGCTATATTGAAATTAGATGGAGCGACGGTTTTCGGATATCCTGTCAAAAACCCACAGGACTTTGGCGTATGCGTGTTTGATAATAACGGGAATGTTACTTCTATTGAAGAAAAACCAAAAAATCCAAAGTCAAATTATGCTGTGCCGGGACTGTATTTTTACGATAACGATGTCGTAGAGATTGCGAAACAGATAGAGCCTTCGGCGAGAGGAGAATTGGAAATAACGGAGGTAAACAACGAATATATAAAAAGAAAAAAGCTGCACGTGCAGATTTTAGGAAGAGGAATGGCATGGTTTGATACCGGCAGCCCGTCCGCTCTGCAAAGCGCGGGGGCGTTTGTTGAAATGATACAATGCCGGCAGGGAAACTATATATCCTGCATTGAAGAGATCGCATGGCGGCGAGGATTTATTACGGATAAACAGCTGAGAATGCTTGGAACCGAATTGAAAAACAGTGAATATGGACAATATATTTTAAATTTAACAGGTGAAAAAACATGAGGATTTTTGTTACAGGTGGAGCCGGGTTTATCGGTTCGAATTTTATCAGATATATTCTTGATACATATACTGAAGATGAAGTAGTCTGTTTGGATAAGCTGACATACGCTGGGAATTATGATAATCTGATTGGGCTTAAGAAGGATAAGCGTTTTAGATTCGAGCGGGTGGATATATGCGACAGAAACCGTGTCGTTGAGCTTGTAAGAAGCTGCAAACCGGATTGCATTGTGAATTTTGCCGCCGAAAGCCACGTAGACCGATCCCTGGAAACGCCGGGCGTATTTTTACAGACAAACATTACCGGCACAGGCGTACTGCTTGACACAGTAAATGAATTTGGCATAAAACGCTTTCATCAGGTTTCAACAGACGAGGTTTACGGGGATTTGCCGCTGGATCGGCCGGATTTGCGATTTGATGAGGCATGGAGCTTAAAGCCGTCAAGTCCATACTCCGCGTCAAAGGCGTCGGCGGATATGCTTGTTATGGCGTATCACAGGACGTTCAAAACGCCGGTGTCGATATCGCGCTGCTCGAATAATTACGGTCCGTATCAGTTTCCCGAAAAGCTGATCCCGCGGATGCTTTGCAATGCGAGAGATAACAAGCCTTTGCCGGTCTATGGTGATGGGAAGAATGTGCGTGACTGGATTCATGTGAGCGACCATTGCCGTGCGGTGGACATGATTATCCGCAGCGGCAGACTCGGTGAAATTTATAATGTAGGCGGTAGCAACGAATATTCTAATGTGGAACTTATAAAGCTGCTTTTGAGACTGATGGAAAAAGACGCAGGATTAATCACTTTTGTCCCTGACCGAAAAGGGCATGACCGGCGATATGCCATATGCTCGGACAAGATAAAAAAAGAGCTTGGATGGCAGCCAAAGATTGATTTTGCACAGGGGATTGCCGATACGGTAAAATGGTATCTGGATAATCCAAAGTGGATTGAAAGAATTTTCAGTGGTGAATATAAAAAATTTAATAGCGAGGTGTGAGTTATGAAGCAGAATTTTAAAAAAGTATTGTCTATTTTTATCAGTATACTGATGTTGATGCAGGTGTTGCTTCCGACTGCGGCATTTGCAGGGGAATCGGCATCTGTGTGCTACATAGGTTCGACAGGCTACGAATCGCTTGCGGCGGCTGTTGCTGCGGCAACCGCGGGTGATACCGTCTGGATGACGGCAGATGATTCTGTTACAAGTACTGTCACAATTGATAAGGACTTGATCATTGAACTGGACGGTCATACGCTCAGCGACGCGGTCATCCGATTTTCCGGTAATATTAACGTCAAGCTCAACGACCGTGTAGGTACGGCAAAGCTTAATACAAATAAAAACAGCGGATTTAATATTGTTGATTATAGCAAAGATTCAAGACTGAGAGCGCCGTTTTATCTGACGGGAGGAGCGAATGTTACCATTTCCGGAACCACGGGCGGAACTGAGTTTTACGGTGGAGGTCGGTGTACAGACGGTTTGACCATTCTTGAAAAGGCGGTTGTTGTCGGGCAGGGCTGTCATCTTACAGTGAATGGCGGAAGTCTTGTATATTCGGGACATATAGGTACCGACGGCGTGTTTGTATGCGATACGGGAATTATGACACTTAACGACGCTTTAATTTTCCGTTATTCAACAAGAACAAACGGAAGCAGTATTTCATATGCCAATGTTCCCACAACAGAAAACCCGCTTACAATCGCAAAAGGTCATTTTTACGGCGGCATGTGGGTGGAAGGTTCTGCAACAATAAACGGAGTTACAATTTCTTCCGGCAGACTTACCTTTGAAGAAATTGAAAAAACACTTCTTTATACCTCCGAGGGCAGCTATATCGATTATGACAAATCAAAGAGTACAGACGGCTGGGAAATTTATATTGCAAGCAACAAGCTTTCGACCGATACTGATTTTGACAATGCTGTTGACACAACGGAGACGCTTCGGGTAAGTTCCGGCGGCGATGTTACGGCGGACGCAGGGCAAAAGGTCGTATTCAAGCCGCAGGTGACGGGCGGCGACGGCGAAAGCGAAATTACCTATTCCTGGAGTCTTAACGGTGAAGATACGGGTATATCGACTGCGGACTATACGATTGAAGCGGCGGCAAGCACAGACGCCGGTACCTATGAGTTTACGGCGACACAGGGAGCATCAGCCGTTTCGTGTACCTATAATCTTGCCGTAAGCACGGAATCAAGGTTGTTTTCAACAGATAGCAGATCTAACCTTTTGACAAAGGCGTTAGATGCCGGTTTTATAAATTCGGTATATGATATAAAAAGCGTTTCATTTGTTGATTTAAGCAACTATGATTTGACAGGTATCACAACCGCCGACTATTCTGCCGACGGCGACGGAAGCGTGCTTGCATGGTATGATAAAATGACCGCCGTGCTTTACATAGGCGGGTATGGAAAAATCGTTGCCGGAAGTTCACTCAATTCCGCGTTTAGAAATGGTGAGTATATTAACGCGATTAACGGGCTGAATATGCTGGACACTTCAAACGTGACGGATATGGCCCATATGTTTGAGCGTTGCGGATATTACAGCGAAGTGTTCATACTGGATTTGGGCAATAACTTTGACACATCAAACGTGACGGATATGACCAAGATGTTCTATTATTGCGGGTTCAGTAATAAATACTTTATATTGAATCTGGGCAATAACTTTGACACATCAAGTGTGACGAATATGACTTGTATGTTTGATAATTGCGGATATAACAGCGGGATATTCACATTAAATTTGGGCAATAAGTTTGACACGAGAAATGTGACGAGCATGTTCATGATGTTCCATAGCTGCGGACATGCGAGCAAGGCGTTTACATTGGATTTGGGTGATAAATTTGACACATCAAATGTGACGAATATGAGTTATATGTTTTATTACTGCGGATATAGCAGCGCTGAATTCACGCTGGATTTGGGTGATAAATTTAATACATCCAATGTGACAAATATGTCCTATATGTTCTGTAGCTGCGGATATATTAACAATGCATTCACGCTGGATTTGGGTGATGAGTTTGATACATCCAATGTGACAGATATGAGTTATATGTTTTATTACTGCGGACTTAAAAGCAAGGTATTCACGCTGGATTTGGGCAGTAAGTTTCACACTTCAAAGGTGAAAGATATGAGCAAAATGTTTATTAACTGCGGACATGACAGTACAGTGTTTACGCGTTTGGATCTGAGCGGTTTCAGCGTATCACAGGATACAAAGTTGAATTATTTTGCAAGGTTTATTCCGGCGACTGAGATTATTTTCGGAGAGGGCTGGAACGACGCAGTTTTGCCGACAGCGGGCACCGATAAAAGTGCGTTCTATTGCGGCTCCAATGTCCCGACAAAGGTTATCGGCGCAACACCCAACCTGCATGCTTACGATTGGGCGGCGGATAACAGAACGGTAACCTTTGCGGATAAAATCTATTACACCGTAACGGCAACCGCCGGCGAGGGCGGCACAGTTTCGGGCGGCGGCACGGTAGGGATAGGCGAAAGCGTAACTTTGACCGCTGCGGCAAACGAGAACTACACCTTTGACGGCTGGTACGATGGCGAAACAAAGGTCTGTGCCACGGCGGAATTTGTGGTTGAAAATGTTACGGGTGATAAGATCTATACGGCGAAATTCACCTATAATCCTGTCGTAAGCACGGAATCCAAGCTATTTTCAACAAGCAAGAGCGATAACTTTATGACAAGAGCGCAAAATGCCGGGTTCGTAACTTCGATGAACGATATAAAAGGCGTGTCATTTGTTGATTTAAGCAGTTATGATTTGACCGGTATCACAACCGCCGACTTTTCGGCAGACGGCGACGGAAGCGTGCTTGCATGGTTTGATGAAGCAACCGCCGTGCTTTACATAGGCGGGTATGGAAAAATCGTTGCCGGAAGCTCACTCAATTCCGCGTTTAGAAGCGGTGAGTATATTGACGCTATTAATGGGTTAAATATGCTGGACACATCAAATGTGACGAATATGTCTTATATGTTTTATTATTGCGGATATCGCAGCGAAGTGTTCACGCTGGATTTGGGCAATAACTTTGTAACATCAAACGTGACGGACATGTCTTATATGTTTTATTATTGCGGATATCGCAGCGAAGTGTTCACACTGGATTTGGGCAATAACTTTGTAACGTCAAACGTGACGGATATGTCCAAGATGTTCTATAATTGCGGACGCTTTAGCCAAGTATTCACATTGGATTTGGGCAATGACTTTGACACCTCAAACGTGACAAATATGTCCGGGATGTTCTATGATTGCGGACACTATAACAAGGCATTCACTTTGAATTTGGGCAATAAATTTGACACATCAAATGTGACCGATATGTCCGAGATGTTTTATTATTGCGGATATGGCAGCGAGGTGTTCACGCTGGATCTTGGCGATAAATTTGACACTTCAAATGTTACGAATATGTACGAGATGTTTTTTTATTGCGGATTCAGCAACGTATTCACATTGAATCTTGGAGATAAATTTGATACATCAAACGTGACGGATATGTCCTTGATGTTTAGTTACTGCGGGTATAAAAGCGAAGTGTTCACGCTGGACTTGGGCGATAAATTTAATACTTCAAACGTAACGAATATGTCCCAAATGTTTGATTACTGCGGGTATAAAAGCGAAGTGTTCACACTGGATTTGGGCGATAAATTTGATACATCAAACGTGACCGATATGTCCAGGATGTTTGCTGGCTGCGGATATAACAGCAAAGTATTTACATGTTTGGATCTGAGCGGTTTTAACGTATCACAGAATACAAATTTGGATCGTTTTGCAAAATATAGCCCGGCGACCGAGATTGTTTTCGGAGAGGGCTGGATCAACGCAGTTTTGCCGGCAGCCGGCTCTGGTAATGGTGCGTTCTATTGCGACTCCAATGTCCCGACAAAGGTTATCGGCGCAACACCCAACCTGTGTTCTTACGATTGGGCGGCGGATAACAGAACGGTAACCTTTGCGGATAAAATCTATTACACCGTAACGGCAACCGCCGGCGAGGGCGGCACAGTTTCGGGCGGCGGCACGGTAGGGATAGGCGAAAGCGTAACTTTGACCGCTGCGGCAAACGAGAACTACACCTTTGACGGCTGGTACGATGGCGAAACAAAGGTCTGTGCCACGGCGGAATTTGTGGTTGAAAATGTTACGGGTGATAAGATCTATACGGCGAAATTCACCTATAATCCTGTCGTAAGCACGGAATCCAAGCTATTTTCAACAAGCAAGAGCGATAACTTTATGACAAGAGCGCAAAATGCCGGGTTCGTAACTTCGATGAACGATATAAAAGGCGTGTCATTTGTTGATTTAAGCAGTTATGATTTGACCGGTATCACAACCGCCGACTTTTCGGCAGACGGCGACGGAAGCGTGCTTGCATGGTTTGATGAAGCAACCGCCGTGCTTTACATAGGCGGGTATGGAAAAATCGTTGCCGGAAGCTCACTCAAATCCGCGTTTAGAAATGGTGAGTATATTGACGCTATTAACGGGCTGAATATGCTGGACACATCAAATGTGACGAATATGTCCGAGATGTTTTATTATTGCGGATATCGCAGTGAAGTGTTCATACTGGATTTGGGCAATAACTTTGTAACGTCAAACGTAACGGATATGTCCAAGATGTTCTATAACTGCGGATATAACAGTGAAGCATTCACATTGAATTTGGGTAATAACTTTGACACATCAAGTGTTACCAATATGTCCGAGATGTTTTATGGCTGCGGAAGTTACGGCAAGGCGTTCACATTGAATCTGGGCAATAAGTTTGACACATCAAGCGTGACGAATATGTATATGATGTTTTATCAATGCGGATATCGCAACGAAGTGTTCACGCTGGATTTGGGTGATAAATTTGATACTTCAAACGTTAAGGAAATGGGTTATATGTTTTATTACTGCGGGTATGGCAGCAAAGTGTTCACGTTGGATCTTGGCGATAAGTTTGACACATCAAATGTTACGAATATGTCCTGCATGTTAGATTGCTGCGGACATGACAGCACAGTATTTACACGTTTGGATCTGAGTGGTTTTAGCATATCGAAGTTTACAAAGCTGTATCAGTTTGCAAGATATATTCCGGCGACTGAGATTATTTTCGGCGTGGGCTGGGCGGACGCGAGTATGCCGAGTGCAGGCACCGGCGCGTTCTATGTATCCTCCAAGATTCCGACAAAAGTTACCGGCGCAACGCCCAACCTGCTTTCTTATGATTGGGAGAAGGATAACAGAATAGTAACCTTTACAGATATAAACTATTATACCATAACAGCGGAAGCCTCCGAAGGCGGTACTGCAGCAGGCGGCGGCACGGTAACGGAAGGCGGAAGCGTAACTTTGACCGCCGCAGCAAACGAGAACTACACCTTTGACGGCTGGTACGATGGCGAGACAAAGGTCTGCGGCACGGCGGAATTTGTGGTTGAAAATGTTACGGGTGATAAGACCTATACGGCGAGATTTACACAAAACACACCTCAAGTGCCATCGTCCTTTGACTTTACATCAATACGTACGGCACGGGCAAATAGCATAGCTGTTGATCATGAAAATAAGACAATCTCTATGAATTCGGATTCAGGCGTGAAAAATGTTGCGATTTACCATGAACAGCTTAATGTTATTCCGGGAGGAATCATAAGGCTTGCGGATGCTGGGGGAACAGTTGTTTCACAAAACTCCGGTAGCTTCTATATCATAAACAATGCGGGAAATGCAGAGGTACTTGTTGATATTACCATAGACAATGTGACGGAGCAATACACGCTTACGGTTAACTTCAGCGCATTTGTTATGGAAAATCTCAGGATGTATCAAAGAAAGGTCGGCTCCAGCGAAAAAGATATTGTATACGGAACGGACGTTGGCTATATTACCGGTAACACAATCTACATTACAACAGACCCCGACGTTGAGTATATCGCTATTATGAAGCATCAGGGAACCCCTGGAAATTACAATGGTATTATAACTCCCGCAGATGATTTGCCTGTCTATACGACGGCAGAAGAATCTTTGGCGGCAACGGACTATCTGTATGTTGACTATCAGGGCTGTATCTTTGCAAGAAAGCCTGCGGATAGCGTCATAGCAGAGTTTGAGATTAACTATGAGCTGAACGGCGAGGTAAGCGTATATAAAGTAATTGTGGATTATTCCGCTTTTGCAGAGGCGAAATATGATTTCAATAATATCCGTGCCGAAAGACTGCAAGGGGTTGAAGTAGATCACACTGCAAAAACCATAATGGCTTATGCCGGGAAGAATGTTAAAAATATTGCGGTTTACAGCTATCAGGCACCGGTGATTGACGGCGGCAGAATTACGCTTGCCGATAGTGTTTCCGATGCAAATATCATAAAAAATGCAAACAGCTTTTACATTGTAAATAACGGACAGGAAGCGACAACCGTTCCCGTAAATGTTCAGATTTGCGGAGTAACGCAGCAATATGAGCTGACGGTGGTATTTCCTGATGGTTTTGATTTTACGGACATCAGGGGGCTGCGCACCAAGAATGTTGTTGTAGACCATGAAAATAAAACGATAGAATTGACATCTGACGGATTAGTAAAAAATATTGCCATTTATAACGGACAGACAACGGTCATTCCGAATGGTAAAATCACATTGGCAGATGCCGGCAGTGCTGAAACAGTAGTAAATACAGGCAGCTTTTACATCAACAATATCGGCAACGAACAGGAAACGGTTTGGGTGGATATAAGTATTAACGGAAGTGTTAAGCGATATAGCTTAACCATTAATTTCTCGGATGGCTTTGATTTTGATAGCATCCGTTTGCTCAGAGCGGAAGGTGTGACGATAGATCACGCAGCCAAAAAAATAAGAATCCGTGCCGCCGAGGGTGCCGGCAACGTGGCGATTTACAACCTCCAGACAGGCGTCATTGCGAATGGCAGGATTACATTGAAGGATGCTATGGAGGCTTCTGTTAAACAGAATACCGGGAGCTTCTATATTCTGCCTCCGAGCGAGGGCGGTGTCTCAATAATAACTGTTGATGTAACTATCGGAGATAAAACAGAGACTTATGAAATAGAAGTAAGTTTCTGATGGTTCTAAGGGAATGCACACCCACAAATGTGGGTGTGCACCTTTTGGAAAGTGAGGATATTGTCAATGCATAAAAAAATACTTTGCTTATTTGTAATTGTGGCGGCTTGTATTGCAGCTGCGCATACGGCTTATGCAGACACACCGTCCCTGCTGAAGGATTTGGATGTGACAAACGGATACATGTTGCAGTTTATGCAGGATATATACAGGTATACGGTAGAGCTTGACGAAGGTGAAACGACTGCTAATATAATGGCAATACCAGCAGACGACAAATGCTCGGTGATGATTACCGGAAATGAAAATAAGGTTTCTTTGGGCGCCCCCAAAACTGTATTAGTTTCGGTAAATGATACACAGGGAAATTTTGTCACATACACATTAGATGTATATGCATATGGAGAAAAAGGCGGATTAAGCTTTTTGGACTGTGAAAACGGAATTATGTATCCTCAGTATCGGGATACAATCAGAAATTATTATATAACGTTGCCTTATGACTGCAATACTGCCGAATTGAACATACGGACACGGGACAGCGATGATAAGGTGGCTGTTGAGGGAAACGAGAATATTGAACCCGGAAAAAGAAAAAGGGTTCTTTTAACGGTGGAGAATGGAGAAGGCAAGAAAACGCAGTATGTAGTATATGTATACCGGCAGAGGCAAATACAGTCAAACATTAATTTGGATTTTTTGCTAAGCTCGATTGAAATAAACAACGGGGCTGTAAAGATAGATTTTGAACGGACACGGGGTTATTATAAAATAGAAGTTCCGCGTGGGATTGACGAGGTTGATGTTAAGGCACTTGCAGAGAATGGACGTAATATTGTAAATGTTATCGGAAGCAATGTTATATCTGACGAAAATAATAATATTGTCATCGTCACAGTAAATAGCCCGGATGATTCGGAAACGGAGCAGAGCGTATATGTATTGGACTTTGTTCGGGATTCTTTTACTGCAACGCCCCAATATACAGGAATGCAAATGCTGGCGGTTATTATTGCTTCGGTATTCTTTACCGGATTGCTTGCATTTCTGCTGATTTATCTGTACAAAACCAGAAATAAAGATGCAGAAAACAGCTTTGTTTTAGCAGATCCTGAGACCGAGGTCGTAGAGGAAAGAGAAATGGTTTTGAAAGGATAGTTCGCATGAATAGTATAGCAAAAGGTCAAAACAAAATAGCCGCAGTTATAGCTGTATTATTGAATGCAATACTGTTTTTTATCAATATATCTTTTTATAACTGCGTTTTTGCTACAAATGATGATTACAGAATGAACCTGATTGTTTCGGGGGCATATACCGGTGAGCCAAGTGCTAATTTGGTATTCATGCGGTATCCAATTGCTTGGCTGCTTTCAGGCTTATATAATATAACGGATAATATTCCTTGGTATGGCATTGGTACAATGTTGTGTATTTTTGTTCCATCGTGTATTATCTGTTACTTTGTGATCCGCGAAGCTGATAAAAAGGGACGGCTTCTGATGGGTATTTTGGCATATCTGCTCTTTTATCTGTTTATTGTGCAAAAGCATATTGTATTGCCGCAGTTTACTGCAACTGCTGCTTTTATGTCCGTTGCATGGCTAGCTTTAATTTGGTATATGCCGTCAAAAAGGAGTTTTTTTCATATTGTAGCTGCTGCATTCATAGCGGTTGTTGCTTTCTGCATAAGAATGAAGATCTTTTTTATGGTATTACCGGCAGGGATTCTCGTAATTGCCGCAAAGACGATGTTCAGCGATACAAAAGATAGAAAATACATGAAGATGTGTATGATTTCGTGCTTGACGGCGGTTGTTCTGTGCGGCTTATCGTATGCAAGCGATAGGGTGAATTATCAGGCGGAATATAAGGAATTTAATACAGCGCGTTCACAGACTTATGATTACGGTGCTTTGCCTCCTTATGACATGAATAAGGACTTTTATGATGCGGCGGAAATTGACGAAAGCACTTATTACAGTATTTCTGCACGGCATCTTGATATGGATGATCAGATAACAACGAACAACCTACAGGATATAGTTGGTTTTATAGCTCAAAAGGACGGCAGGCCTTTTATCAAAAAGTGCTTGGAATCGGCGTTTGGTTCCATATTGCATTTCTTTGATGGTGCAGTTGTTTATCAAGCAATTTTTGTCTTTGCAATTATGCTTCTTTCATTTATTGAGGCGTATAAAAAGAAAAAGCGCGACTATGCCCTGATCATTGCGGTGTTATTTGCGGGAATGCTTTTGGAAATGACATATTTGGTATTTCGTTCAAGAGTGATGGAACGTTTTACGGAAGTATTTTTATTGGTTATTGCCGTTGTAAGCCTGATTTCTTATATAAGCATGCTTGATAAAAAGCCGGAGGTATTCAAAGGCGGAGTCTTTAGATACAAAAATTTATACAGGGCGGCTGCCGCTGTGTGCGCGGTATGTGTGATTGTTTGCATTGCTGTCGCAAACCAGAGAGCTGTAACGTCAAAATCAAAGCATCAGAACTTAGTTAATTCACGGCTTGAAACATTAAATGCACTGGCGCAAACAGATCGAAGCAGCTTTTATTTTTATGATGCTTATGACTTTATCGGTGCATCGGCGGATGTGTTCTCTGTTTATGACGGTATGGTTAATACTGATTCGCTTGGTAACTGGTACATCAATTCCGAGGATTATTTTGAAAGAAACAGTATGTATGGCTTTAAAAATTCCATTGACGGGCTTATAGACGGGAATAAAAATATTTACTTTGCCGCAATAGGCAACCTGAAGAACGGCGTGAAGCTTCTGCTTAAAGAACGCTATAATATGGAAGCAGTTATTATAGATACCATTCCGTACGAAAACAATAACATATACATATATACATTTGTACCATGCGGTTAGGGTGAGGGGACAAGCCTGCACCGTGATTTTGAAGGGTAAAATTACATTTTAGCTGCGTTAAAATGCTTGGCAATCTTAAGGAGACTTAGATGATGAATAAATTGAAAATCTCAATCGTGATACCTTGTTATTATGCAGAGCGATCCATTTCTGAGGTTGTAACGCAAACAGCAATGGAATTTGATAAACAGGGGAGGTATGAATATTCGTTCATACTGGTTAACGATGGTTCAAAGGACGGCACATACAGGGAAATATGCAAGCTGGCAGGGAAATATGATTTTGTAATAGGTATTGACCTTTCGAAAAACTTTGGTCAGCATAATGCTACCCTTGCCGGAATGAAATATGCGGACGGCGATTATATTTTGACGATGGATGATGACTTTCAGACGCATCCGTCTCAGATACATATACTTACAGATAAGCTTGAAGAAGGTTATGATATTGTATACGGCAGTTTCTGCAAAAAAAAATATAGCTTTATAAAGAAGCTTGGAAGTAAGCTGAATGACCTTACGGTCAGATGGTTGATTGGAAAGCCGAAGAATTTGAAGGCGTGTCCAATGTGTCTGATGCGCAGGTTCGTGCGTGACGAGATAATCAAAAGTGGCAGCGCGTACACAAATTTGCAGGGCTTGTATTTAAGAACATGCTCAAGAATTGTAAATGCGGATATTGAGCACTACAGCAGGCAGAACGGTAAATCGGGCTATAATCTCAGAAAGCTTCTGAGGCTTTGGGCATCGTTCTTTAATTACTCAACAAAGCCAATCAGATTTATTTTATCACTTGGGGCAAGCCTGTCGGCGGCAGGAATGGTATATTTGATTTTATCGCTGTGCTCTGCTGCCGGATTGCATACCTTATATGCAGAGGTATTGCTGCTTTCAGGAGTAATAGTGCTTTCGCTGGGATTAATAGGAGAATATATTTTGAGAATGTTTATGGCAATTACGCATGAACCTCAGTATGTTATCCGAACAGATACAAATAAGAGCGCATTGGAGGAGCTTGAGCGTGAAGAAGAAAATGCTTATATTGGGTGCAGGTAATGCACAGATTGATGTAATTGAATATTGCAGGGACAGGGGCTTTGAGGTGCACGGCTTAAGCTATACTGATACAGATAACGGAATCCCGTTTCTTGATAAGTTTGAGCAGATTAACATTACGGACATCGACGCCGTGAAGGAATATGCAATAAGAAATAAAATAAACTTTATTTATTCGGTCGGAAGCGACATTGCGATGCCCACCGTTAATGAAGTCGCTGAAAGTCTTAATTTACCGCATTTTGTTTTGCCAGATACGGCAAAGCGCTGCAATAATAAGCATTTAATGCGCGAGACGATGGGGAACAGCAGCCGATTTAATCTTCCGCATATTCTATGCAAAAACGAAGATGAAGCAAAGGCGGTTGCGTTTTATCCGCTTGTAATGAAGCCTGTCGATTCGCAGGGACAGCGCGGCGTATACCTTGTAAACGATTTTGAAGAGCTTAAGCTGCATTTTGGAGACACGCTTTCCCATTCCAAGATCGGGCAGGTTATTTTGGAAAAATACGTTTGCGGTAGAGAGGTTTCTGTAAACGCCTATGTAAAAAACAAGCGGGTAATTTTTTCAATGCTCTCCGACCGGGAATCCTTTGAAAATCTACCCGGCGGGATTATTAAAGCGCATCATCTCCCCTCCGTTTTTGAGAGAAGCGAAACGCATGATGCAATAAATGATTTGGTCCGCGAGGCCGTTTTGAAGTTTGAAATTGAAAACGGACCGGTGTATTTTCAAATAAAAATAGAAAATGGACATCCGTATTTAATTGAAGTGACTCCGAGGCTTGATGGCTGTCATATGTGGAGGCTTATAAAGAACTATTGCGGTATTGATTTGCTTGATATTACTATGACGCACCTTTTAGGCGGCGAGATTGAAATCCCAAAATACAAGACGCACAAGTCGCCTATGCACCTTGAATTTTTCTCCGAACCAACAGGAGCTAAGGTGGATGCCGAAAAATATGAAGGCTATACGGCCGATTATAAGCAGATGTATTATAAAAGCGGCGATATCGTTAGAAAAATGAATGGTTATATGGAAAAATGCGGCTATAGGATTTTTCGGTCGCCTCATAGAATTGCGTTAATTGGCGGGAGCGGCTTTGTCGGAAGCAATTTTACCAGGCTTTACGGCGATAAAGGCGACGTTAAAAACATCTCGCGAAAAAGTGGTGAAATTACGGAATATTCTGTGGCACAGCTGAAAAAAGCAATGTATGGCTGCGACAGTGCCATAATATTGGCGGCAAAAAAGGTGAATCCGAAGGAAAAACAGTCTCTTGCGCTTTATGAATCGAATATAAGCATTCTTGAAAATACGTTGGAGGCCTGCAAGAGCTTGGGGATCAGGAATATAGTTTATGTATCGTCAAGGTGTGTATATGATAATTCTCAAAAAAGTCCTGTTTCGGAGGATGGAAAGATAAATCCTATAAACCATTACGGAATTTCAAAATACACCGGGGAATTGCTTTGCGGATACTATAACCAAAGTTTTGGGTTTAATATAAAAATACTGCGTCTGTCACAGGTAATCGGAAAAGATGAAAACGGCTATGCAGTCGATACCTTTATGAAAAACGCAATGGCAAACTTACCTATAAATATTTTTGGAAAGGGCGTCGGCAAGAGAGATTACATATATATTAAGGATACGGCGGACGCTATATGGAGGGCGCTTGTAAATTACGAAAGGTATGGGGTATATAATATCGGCTCCGGCAGCGGTACAACAACAGTGCAATTGGCGCAGGCTGTTGTGAAGGGATTTCATTCCGATTCGGAGATAAAACTGATGCCGGAGAAACCAGAGGATACCTCTGTTACATATCTTGATGTATCGAAGGCAGAACTGGAACTTGGATTTTCGTGTAAGTATTCATTAGATAGTATGTTTGATGATTTAAGGAGTGAGTCAGAATGAGAAATATACCGTTTAATAAGCCTGCGAACTTGGGAAGCGAATACGGATATGTAGCAGACGCTGTAAAAAGAGGAAGATTGTCGGGGGATGGCTATTACACAAAGGGCTGTCAAAGGCTGATAGAAGAAAAGTACCATGCAAAGAAGGTTTTGCTTACAGGATCTTGCACACATTCGCTTGAGATGGCGGCGCTTCTCTGCGATATTAAGCCTGGCGACGAGGTTATTATGCCATCGTTTACCTTTGTGTCGACAGCAAATGCATTTGTCTTAAGAGGGGCAAGGATTGTTTTCGTAGATATTCGTCCTGATACCCAGAATATGGACGAAACGCTTGTGGAGCATGCGATAACGGATAGAACTAAGGTAATTGTTCCGGTTCATTATGCTGGCGTGGCCTGTGAAATGAACGCGATAAAGGCTGTTGCGGAACAATACAAGCTGAAAATTGTGGAGGATGCTGCGCAAGGTGTTCATGCTTTTTACGAGGGCATACCTCTCGGTACAATAGGAGATATAGGCTGTTACAGCTTCCATGAAACAAAGAATTATACAATGGGTGAGGGCGGCGCAACAATTTTAAATTGTGAGGACGACTTTTTGCGAGCGGAAATTATACGGGAAAAGGGTACAAACCGCACGGAATATCTGCTCGGCATGGCGGATAAATATACATGGAAAAGCAAGGGCTCGTCCTATCTGCCGAGCGATATCAGCTCGGCATATTTGTATGGGCAGCTTCTTGAATCCGAAAAAATTAATACGATGCGTATGGAAAGGTATAATCAATACTATGCAAATTTAAGGGATTTACAGGATAAAGAGAAGTTTGTATTGCCATATGTGCCGGACAATTGTACGCATAATGCCCATATGTTCTATCTGAAAACAAGAAGTTTTGAAGAACGCTGTGAAATCATAGCTTATCTGAGAGAGAAGGGAATTGTAAGCACGTTTCATTACATACCGCTTCATTCATCTCAGCAGGGCAGAAAAAGCGGCATTTTTGCAGGCGAGGACAAATATACGACAGTTGCTGCCGAAACACTGCTCAGACTTCCTATGTTTGCGGATTTGACTGGCGGGGATGTGGATTATATATGCGAGCATATTTATGATTTTTATCGGGAGCGATGATATGAGATCGATATGTACAAAAAGATTTGTTTTACTGCATTTGAGCATTTTACTTTTTTCTGCAACAGGTATTTTCTCAAAGCTTGTGGCAAACAGTGTAAATTCCTATGGTATATTTCATGTAAATACGTTTATCTTTGCGGGACTTATGCTTATAAATTGTGCTGTTTACGCTCTGTTTTGGCAGCAAAATCTGAAGTATTTTGATGTGAATGTCGCATATGCCCATAGAGCGGTATACAATGTCTGGAGTTTGTTATGGGCCGTGCTGATTTTTTCGGAAAAGGTAACGGTAGGAAATATAATAGGAACAGTACTTATTATTGGAGGAATATGGGTGATTCAAAGTGAATGATTTGTTGTTTTATATATTGGTGCTTGTCAGTGCATTCATCACGGCGTCATCACAGATATTATTGAAAAAAAGCACAGATAGGTACCATAAGCACATTATTTTTGAATACCTTAATCCTTATGTAATCATATCGTATATGTGCTATGTGGGAGTTTTGGCGCTTAATGTGTTTATATATACAAAAATTGATTACCGATTTGGTGTTGTCATCAATTCATTGTCCATGGTATTTATCATGATACTGTCCAAGGTTATACGCAAAGAACGTCTTACTAGAAAACGCATTGTGGGAAACTTGCTAATCATTCTGGGAATTGTTTGTTTTACATTGTTATAGAGTAGTAATATGCAGATTTGGCAATTTGTTTTTATTTTGGTTGAAGTTGGTTTAGAAAAATTAAGTAAGAATGTGATATAATAATGCTTGTGATATTATGTATTATATGATAATGTAAAAAATATAATTATAATATAAAAATTTGGAACACGATTTTGTAAATGATTTCTAAGAATATGTAAAATTGCAGCTCAATAAATTGGTCACGGCATTATTGAGGATATTAAGGCGGAAAAAGCAAATATGTCTGAAATAACACAACAACAGAATATAAGAATAAAAAATTATTCTATTGGGAAAGTCTTGAAAATATGAAGTCGATAGATTTACCATAAATATTATATAAAGGCGTGGTTTGATGTTAACCGCGCCTTTTAACGTAAATAAAAGATTATGATAGGTTTGAAATAATAATATATTAAAATTTCTCAATAAATATTTCAGTTATCCTTGACAACATGTATAGTATATAGCCTTTTTAAGAGTAAATTTTATATAACAAATAGGCATATCAAACTATTCATTATAAGTATTTGTTATTTATAAACAATTGTTTTATAATAGGAATAAATATAAAAGAATTGTTGAGGAGGAAATTTATATGAAGAAAACTTTATTGTTTTTGTTTGCAGTTATTCTATTCTGCAGCGGTTCGCTGACGAGTAGTGCAGCGGAAGCAGAGAAAAGCGAAAAGATACAGGAACGAAAAAATATTTTGGTTGTTTATTTTTCCTGTACGGGGACGACAAAAGAGATTGCAGAGCATATTCATCAAATGTTGCATTCGGATATTTACCGGATTGAACCAGTGGAACCCTATACATCAGAGGACTTAAATTATAATCTTTCGACATCAAGGGCAAACAGAGAACAAAATGATGTGGGCGCCAGACCGGCAATAGTCGGGACAATAGACAATATTGAACAATATGACAGTATTTTTCTTGGATACCCGATATGGTGGGGACGGGCGCCGAAAATTATCTCTACATTTTTGGAAAGTTATGATTTTTCCGGGAAGACAATCGTTCCTTTCTGTACTTCCGGCGGCAGTGGTATAGATGGAAGTGAAGCTGAACTTCATACCCTTGCACAAAGCGCAAAATGGCTTGACGGAAGGCGTTTTTCCGGCGGAAGTTCGGAAGAGGCGGTGAAGTCTTGGCTGGATACAATTGAACTTCCGGAGTTGACGCCCGATGCAGTTCCGGAAATATATTTTGAAAATGAAGTTGTAACAGTGGATAATGTGCCCGAAAATGCGACCCTGATATTCGCTTTTTATCAGAAAGGTGTGTTAATTCATGTGGAAACGAAAAAGGGAAATGGAACGATAAGTGAAAATATTTCTGATCAAGCTTTGGATGCGGACATGATGAAAGCTTTTTTATGGGATATGACCTCCATAAGGCCTTTGTGCAATGGCATAGCTGTCCAAAGGAAGAAAAGTACACCTATGCAGATAAAAGTGGTTTCGGGTACATATGAGGTTGTATATGAATTAAATGATAGCCGTGCCGCCAAAGAACTGTATGCACAGCTTCCTTTGTCTTTGGAAGTGGAAAATTACGGCAGAAACGAAAAGATATTTTATCCGCCTGAAAAGTTAGATACCGCCGATACCCCACTGGCTGCGGCCGGAAAAGGAACTTTGGCATATTATGCTCCGTGGGGGGATGTGGTTATGTTTTATGATCATTATGAGGCGGGAAATGGCTTATTTGCACTTGGCAAAGTCATTTCAGGCGAAGAGAATATTGAAAAGCTGAACGGAACAGTTACGATTACAGTTTACTGAGATAAGAAATATAAATGTGATGATTAATATGTTTATTATTAAAATATAATGATGGCGCATTTGCTCGGCAGAGCTGTGAAAGTAAGATTTTGATCATGCGGAATATGTCGGTGAAGGTGTTAGAAAAACCCTGATAATCAGAATGCTAAGATTGAAATTGTATGGTACTCCTGTGTCAAAAAATGAAGTTGATTGTCGCATCCCATGCGGGATGTGTGGATTGGAATACAGTTTTTTTCGGATTTTCTGCATTTGATATATATGTCGTATCCTGCGAAGAATGGCAGGATAGAGGGGAAATAAAAGGCAAAGGTAGAAAGGAGGATGTATATGAAAAAAGCAATTATAATGTGTATGATTGTTATATGTTTAATGTTTGGAATGATTGGATGTGGTGTGCAGGCCGATACGGAGAATATGACGGATATTTTTACTCTTGAGATGCAGATAGGAAGTCCGGTAATGACCATAGACGGAGAAAAAATGAGCATAGATGAGGAGCGGGGAACAGCTCCTGTTGTAATGAATGGTCGGACACTTCTGCCTGTTCGTGCTGTG
This sequence comes from uncultured Clostridia bacterium, assembly GCA_910580105.1. Classification (GTDB taxonomy): domain Bacteria; phylum Bacillota; class Clostridia; order Monoglobales; family Monoglobaceae; genus CAJTWN01. The sequence goes on from CAJTWN010000001.1 coordinate 62,504, forward strand.
ATTGAGGCAATGGGCGGCGCAGTGTATTGGGAGGAAGACACGCAAAATGTGATTATCGCATTGGAGGAAACGGTTATTATATTGACCATTGATGCAGCATCAGCGTTTGTGAATACAGAAGAAAAAACGCTGGATATTACGCCGTGCATTATAAATAACAGAACAATGCTGCCAATACGATTTATTTCAGAAAATCTTGGTTATCGGGTGCAATGGATAGAGGAAGAACAAAAGATAATTATAGCAAAGGAAATATGAAAGTGAAACGATGCCTAACGCTTTGTATGTATAGGAAAATGGAGTAAAAGAAATGTAAATTATGCCGTACAGATTGCTTGCTGCGAAAGGTGCGGCTTTTTCTTTATAAGAAATAAAATAGGTATTGTATCTTAAAAATTAATATGGTATAATTCACGTATATATATCTTGTTTTGTATGGAGAAAAGTAATTGTGAGTATAAAAAAAAGAGAAGATGATATTAAAATGAAGCCTTTCTATTCCGTCTGGGCCCCAATCGGTATCGTATCCTTTATTTTGATAATTGTTATTGCAATTATGCTTTGGAACACATCTGGGCTGAAAACAGTATTGGAAAATCATACGGATAGTTATGTGAAGGAAGTTTCCTATCAGCTGACCGGTGAGATTTCTGCCCGTCTGCAGGCAAATAAAGCAATGCTGGAACAGTTGGCAGATGCAATGCCCCATTTGTTTGAAGACGAAAATGTTGAGGAGTATTTGAAGATAAAAAAGGAAGAAACGGTCTTTGATGGTTTGATTGTCATTGATAAGGATAAAAATTACATATCCTCTGATGCAGTCATTCCGGATTTAAAAGATTTTCCTGAGATTGCGGCATCCTTTGAAGGTGCATCAGAATTGACCTATGTTGAAGGGCAGAGTCTGTTGTTTACCACGCCGATTTATTTTAATGATCAAGTTGAGGGAGTTTTGGCGGGGATACGTGATAAAGAGAATATGCAGAAATTGATTCAACCACATAGTTTCAGTGGAAGTGGATTGTCTTGTATCATTGACAGTACAGGCCAGGTTGTTATCTCTGCGACAGATCATAAACCGTTTTTGCAGTTGGAGGATATATTCAAAAGGGGAGATAAACAGGAAACAATTGAATCAATCGTCAAGATGCAGGAAGATATCATTCATATGGAATCCGGTGCCTTTCATTTTACGGCGTCGGATAATTCTCGTTTGATTATGGCTTATCATCCCCTTGGTGTTCAGGATTGGGTGTTGCTGACTCTGGTTCCGGCAAACTTGATTTCCGGTGAAACTGATGAATATGTTTTAAAAATGTTTTTAATTATGAGTGGGCTGATTGCAGTTTTTTTCATGTTTTTGGTTATCATTCTTCGATTTTATCGTAAAAACAGAAAATGGCTGGAAAAAATTGCTTTTACCGATCCGTTGACGGGTGGGTTAAACAATGCAGCATTTAAGGTAAAATATCAAAATTTGGTTGAATTGATGAAACCGGGCAGCTATGCAGTGATTATGCTGAATGTCAAAGGTTTTAAATTGATAAATGAAAATTATGGTACGAAGGTTGGAGATGAGGTTCTACAATATATTTATCAGGTTCTTAGCAGGTTTACCGAAGAAGATGAGTTTGTTGCCCGCGGAGAGGCAGACCATTTTTTCCTTTGTTTAAAAGAAAATGATCCAACCGAAATCCAGCAGAGGCTGGATGAAATGATAAAAACGATAAACTCTTTTTCTGCTATAGTAGATATACAATACCATTTATCTTTTTTTCAGGGGGCTTGCCTGATTACGGAACCGGGAACCGATATTACGATCTTGCAGGATAGAGCAAGGATTGCTTATCAGATGCAGGGTTCATCTACTGCCTGTGCTTTTTACAGCTCTGAACTTATACAGGAGTTAAAAAAAGAACAGCAGCTGAATGAACTGTTTGAACAATCTTTGGCTAATCATGACTTTCAAGTTTATCTTCAGCCCAAAGTACGTTTAATAGATGGTATGGTGGGGAGTGCAGAAGCATTGGTTCGTTGGATACACCCTAAATACGGCGTAATATATCCATCGGACTTTATTCCATTGTTTGAAAAGAATGATAATATTCTTAAACTTGATTTTTATGTATTTGAGGAAGTATGTAAGCTGATTCAACGTTGGCAGGATGAAGGAAAGACACTTTTACCGATTTCGGTAAATTTATCAAGAGTACACTTTAAAGATTTGAGTTTTCTTCGGGCATTTTCAAAGCTTAAGGAAAGCTATCAAATTCCTGATGGTATGATTGAATTTGAACTTACAGAATCAGTGTTTTTTGGACACAAACAGATTGATCCGGTAATCAATATTATCCGGCAGATGCACAAATGCGGCTTTTTGTGTTCACTTGATGACTTTGGTTTTGGGTTTTCTTCTTTGGTATTACTAAAAGAATTTGATGTGGATGTTATAAAACTGGACCGGCAGTTTTTCGTTGATATTTCAAATCCAAAGACAAAGAATATTATTGCTGGTGTGGTTGAACTTGCAAAGAAGCTTGGCGTAGAAATTGTAGCGGAGGGAATAGAAACAGAAGAACAGTTACGTTTTCTTAAGAGTCTGCGATGTGATATGGTACAGGGATATATTTATTCTAAACCGTTGCCGATTGCTGAATTTGAAGTATGGTGGAATTTGTTTGACTCTGCCCATCACAATTCACTCAGAAACTAAATTAATATTCATTTTCTATTAAAATTACGATGGTGTTATTATGAGCGTAGAAAGAACAATTCTTATCACTGTTTCAATAATGCTTATATTGTTTATTGTTTTATTGATATTTACATTTCCCTGGTGGTTAATAGCTGTTGGCTTGTATTTCTCCCCTGCTCCGCCAAAGCCGGAAATTACATACGGAGAATTTGACTTCAAACTTGTTTATGAAATTAATGGGGAAATACGAACAGTGGAAGATACCATTATGTGCGAATTTGACGGTTTTAATGTTGATGAAGGACGTGGGAAAACACGTAGATGGAAAGAAAAATTTAAAAATGAGCAGGGCAACAAACTTTATGCTTTCCGGGCGGAAGATCCTGCGTATTATAAAAAAAGTAAATCTGATTACAATAAAATTGTCTTGGAAAATACCGGCCACTATAAAATAGTTCTAGGCGTTGCAAACGCGGAGTATTTTTTAGGAGAGCCGGAAAATAAACAAAAAAGTCCAATAACACCAAGTATTAAAGTATATGATATGCGTATAGGGTATTATAAAGATCCCCAAGAAGGAAATGAATTCTTAAAAAAATATGATTTTAAAGTACTTAGCTGGAAATGTGATGAACCCATTCAAAATACTTTTCAATAGCGTTATTTAAGCGACTGAAGATGTGAATAAGTTTCCTATTACAATTTAAATTTATACATAAAAAGATAAGCAATCGTGTATTGCTTATCTTTTTATACATTATTTTAAAATGTCCAGGATAATATTTGCACCGAGGTGGAACCCATCAATAAAATTCTCTTTATTTTCTAAATCGGCAAGTTCACTCATGGCATCAATCATTTTAGAAAAAGCCACAGCCTCATCGCCGGAAAGTTTTTTTTGCAGGTTTTCCTTATTTTCAGCGATTATTCGAAGAAGATAGGCATATTCGGAATGTTCATCAAAAAATTTTTCCTGTGGATTGATTTTACCAAAATAAAGTTCTTCAATTGTGTTCATTTTATCCTATACCTCCAATGGTTGGGGATTTTTATTTTGTCAAAACGAATGGTTAATAAAATTAAGTGCATATTATTCAGTTCCTATACTTTAGGTAAATAATACCACTTCATTAGAAAAAAGTCAAGAAGTTTTTGGAATATATTATCATAATTTGTCGATAAATGTCATAAAATGCCGAATGACAAGTTTGAAAAACTGTTTTCTTTTTATAAAAGTAGAAAAATACAAAAGTTTACAATTCGGGTCAATTCATATTTGGTCTGCTTTTAAAAGTTTTCATAAATTTTACAAAATACTTAAGTTTTTTACATAGAAATAAGGCTTTTGCTCATGAAAATACTTGCGAAATTACCCTTTATGTGCTATGATAAAATTAAGTGTACATTTTTCGAAAATATACATTGCAGAATCAAATAATATTAATAAATTTGACTTATTGGATAAATAAAAAGTAGAGTTTTAAATTTATTATTGATGGGCTTGCGCATATCAAATGCTTAAGGGGGACTTTCAAAAGTCAGTGGAACCCAAAATTGCAGTACTGCCGTGGTTAAATTGGGGCTTTTATATATTATCATAAGAGGTGAAGGGGTTGCAGTCATCATCAAGGGTCAAGAAGAGCATTAAGAATGTATCTTATGGTTTGTTAACGCAGGCAGTGACAATTGCTTTGAATTTTAGTGCGCGGATTATCCTTGTAAGAATCCTGGGAAGAGAGGCCAATGGACTGAACGGTTTGTTCACGGAAGTTATCGCCATGCTGTCGTTGGCAGAAATGGGGGTCGGGACAGCGATTGTATATAGCCTTTATAAACCATTGGCGGAACAGGACCATAAAAAAATCAGTGAGCTTATGTGGCTCTTTAAAATTGCATATCGTATTATTGCTGCTGTTGTTTTTCTGATTGGATTGGCGTTAACGCCATTTATTCAGTATATCGTTAAGGAAACTGGTTATGAGACCTCTTATATACAGATGGTGTTTTTACTCTTTGTTATTAAGACGGCCAGCAGTTATCTTTTTTCTTATAAGTCATCACTTTTAATTGCAGACCAGAAGATTTATATTGTATCTAACATCATGGCAGTTTCAAGAGTTGTCTGTACGCTGTTTGATATTGTTGTTTTGCTTGTTTTAAAAAGCTTTGTTGCATATTTGATCGTTGCCATCCTTTTTAATTTGCTTGCCAATATTTGTATAGCGGTTTATGCGAAAAGGCAATATCCGTACATTCATGCAAAAGACCGTCTTCCCAAAAAAGAATGTATACATATATTATCGAATATCCGGCATATTTTTATTTCTAAGCTTTCGGGGAAGATTACAAATTCTACGGATAATATTTTGGTTTCTGTTTTGGTGAATACTGTGGCCACGGGTATTTACAGTAACTATGCCCTGATAATGACGAATATAAAGCAGGTGTTTGGCCAGGTCATGAATGCCATGGCAGGGAGTTTTGGAAATTTGATGGTTACTGAGACTCCATTGCATTGTGATCGGATAATGCGGCGGCTTACTTTTATGTTTTTTACGGCAGGTATGATTTTTGGCGGCGGCTTAATAGCCTCCAGCGAACCTTTAATTACATTATGCTTTGGAGCGGACAGTCTTTTGGACACGTTTACGTTGATTGTGTGTTCATACAATTTGTTTTTGTTTATATTGATTTTTCCTCTCTGGCATGTCATGAGCATATCTGGGCTGTTTGCAGAAGATAAAAAAACATCGCTTGCTGGTTCCGGAATTAATTTGATTGTTTCTCTGATTTTGGGAAAAGTAATTGGTATGGCAGGTATTTTTATTGGGACCTCCTGTACGATTTTGATTCAGTTATTTTGGAAAGCCCATATACTTTATGCAAAAAGGCTGGGTCTTCAAAGCAAACGTTATATTATGGAATTAATCAAAATGCTGCTGCTTGCATTTGTTGTTTTACTCGGTGAAAAGTTTCTTTGTGACCGGATAATAGCGGGACCGCTGATTGTACAGTTCTTTTTGCGGGGGACAGCCTCTGTTATCATATCTGCGGTTGTTATATGGTTGTTTTATGGAAGAAGCAGTGTGTTTGAATATTTCTATTCTTTTATTAAAGGTAAGTTAAAGCGTGGAAAGGAGTGAGTGTGTTGGGCACGGAGATAAAAAATAATAAAAAGACCAAGGCATCCACACAAGCATTGGAAAAGGTACAGCAGAATGTGCATCCCCCTGCGCTTGAAGACCAGAAGTCCAAGTTATTACAAGAGACAATGGATGAAAAAAATGATGAACGTGGATTAAAAAAAATTACAAGGTATTTTGGTGTTCTGAAAGCATTGAAATATCGGCAGAAGAAAAAAGAGAAAACGACGTCAGATGAAGAGAGAAGACGGAGGGCAGAAGTTATTCGAGAGAGAGATGAAAGGGTCCGGAAGATATATGGAATTTCTCCAAATGAGCCAATTGACGAAAATTTTAAAATTCGTGTGATTAGTTTGGTTCTAAAAAGACGCTGGCTGCCTTTGTTGCTGATGACCATGCTTGTTGCAGCAGGGATTTGCGGTTATTATTATATTGATAGCATGAATCAGGCGAAAGCGACGATGATGCTAAACTATGAAGAGAGCGCGAAGGGGTTGGCGCCGAACAGTACAAGGTTTAATATTTCCAGTTTTACCTCCGAAGAAGTGATGGAAAATGTGATAAAGAATGCTGGTCTGGAAAATGTAATCACGCCCCAGGAATTGGCAAATCGGATTGGGGCTTATGAAGTGACCAGCAAAATGCCTGTTGGTGCAGAAAGTTATTATATTCCTACAAGCTATAAAATATATTATGAAAATCCAAGGGAAATCAAAGATATTACTGCGCAGGAAATGCTTAAAATTATCTGCGATACCTATACTGCATATTTTCATGAAAACTATTCAATAAACACCAAGGTTTTGAAGGGCGAATATGCAAATCTTCCAGATTTGGAATATGCGCAGATTGGGTCTTTGTTTTCTTTGCGTATTGATGAAATTATTCGTTTTTTAGATATGCGAAGTAAAGAGGGCGGTAAATTTAAATCTGAAAGCACAGGAGAAACATTTAATTCAATTAAAAAGCTTGCGGAAAATGTCCGGGATTATACGCTGAACGATTATAATGCCTATATCTGGGAGAACGGTATTGTGAAGGATCCGTTTAAATATACCAATACATTGATGTATTTAAATGACAATTATTATAGTGATAAGATAGAGTCTTTTAATGAATATGAGATTCGCCGGGACACCATTGGATATTTCAGTACCGGAATGAGCACATCTATTTTGATACCGACCACCAATAATGCAGAATTTTATATGGCCAGGACAAAGACGGGTGTTGATCATCTGGCCACTAAGGCAGAATATTACCTGGGAAATGCAAAAAGTTTGGAATTGAAAATTCAAAAGGGGATCGACCGGCTTTCTAAATTAAAATCGATACAGATCCCGGCCGAGGTGGAGAAGGCAAACGGAATGATAACCAATATCCAATCCGAAATTGAGCGCATTGAGAAACTCGCGGTTGAAACAAATAAGGAATTTACTGAAAATCAGAGTAAAAACTTTGTTACATTTCAAAATGAAGAACTTCGTATATCAGATCGAATTGACAGGACAAGAACAGCGGTTCTGAGCCTTTTGTTTTTGCTGTTGGCGTTCTTTGTTTATTATAGGGAGTGCAGCAGCATTTTGAGAAAAGGAGCAGCAAAATGAAAAAATTCCAAATTTTTCGGTATATAAAAAATTTGCGGTATTTAATTCTGATTGTCACTCTTTTGGGCGGCGCACTGATCTATGTGTATGCGAACCAGCATCAGGAATATACTGCACAGACAGTGATACAATATAGCAATCCAACTGCAAATGAAGGAATTGCACCCGATGGGAGTGCAATTGATCCCAAAGAGATCTATTCCGCAGGTGTAATTACGGATGTTATCAGTGATTTGGGACTCAGCCTGAATGTGGATCAGATACGGTCGGCCTGTCGGGTTGAAGAGGTAATCTCTGAAGATGAACAGAAGAGGAAAGATGCAATTTTGAGTGATGGGGAGGTTTATAATGAATTCACTCCGGTTTATAAGATAACGTTCACTGCGGATGCCAAGGCAAGCAAGGGATATGTTCGCAATGTACTTGATTCGATTGTAAAAAATTATTTTGTGTTTTACAGCAAAAAATATATAGACTCTGCGGTCATTCCGAATAATACGCTGAATATTACGGCGGATAAGTATGATTATGTAAATTGTGTGGAAATCATGGAAAATTCCGTCAATGATATTATTGCCTTTCTTGAACAGAAACAACAGTTCTATGCAGATTTTCGTTCTGCCAGAACGGGATATACCTTTAATGATTTAGAAAATCAATATCGTTATGTGGAAGAAAATATCATACCAGAATATTATGCGGCAGTTCTCGGCGGAAAGCTTACCCAGAACAAAGAGGAACTGATAAAAACTTATCAAAACCGTCGGGATAACTGCATTATGGAGATTAGCAATTTAACAGACCATATTGCGAAAGAGCGGACGTTGATTGACCAGTTTGGTGATAAAGTGACGCAATCGGAATCTCAGGTTGCCGGTGCAATTGGTGATAATACAGATGCGATTATTGAAGATGTTGAGGAACATTGGAACCGCGAAGGTTTTAATGCGGACACTACATATGATGACTTGATAGATAATTATGTGAATCTTCGTTCAGATAAGAATAAAAAAGAAATTGAGCTTGCGTTTTGCGAAAAGATTTTGTCCATTTATAATGATTCGGCTGTGGTGGATAAGGTGGGTACGCCAGAAGTGACAGAATTAATGGATGAATTAAACGTAATGATTGAAAAGCTTAACGTGATGTATGATGCTGTGGAAAAAACGGCGAATGAGCTGAATGAATACAGCGGCGCACGAAATATATCTACTTTATCCGGTACCTATGTGGAAGAAGCAATCAATGTGAATCTTTATATTGCAATGGCGCTGCTTCTGTTTTTCATTATTGGTTGTGCAGGTGCAATTTTAATTGGCCGCGGAGTTGATTTTTGGCAGTACCTGCTTTATACCGATAAAAAGACGGGAACTGCCAACCGTGTCAAATGTGACATGGTAATTGATGAATACAGCAAAAGATTATTGGACGAAAATTTCAGCTGTATTGTGTTTAAGCTAAATACTTTGCAAAGCACAAATGTAAGCAAAGGCCGCGATTTTGGAGATACTATGCTTAAGAGTTTTGGTAAAATTCTGGATGTAGAAGTAAAAAATTATGGTTTCGTAGGCTATAATAATGGCAATATGTTTATTTCCCTCTTTGAAAATTTTTCAAAAGAACGTGCCGAAAGTTTTGTTGAAGTCATTCGCCAGGAAACTGAAAATTTGCATAGTAACCTCGAATTTTCTTATGGAATTGCAAATGCGGCAGACGATAATGTCTATGAGGTAAGGGAACTTTTAAAGAACGCAATCAAGCGATTATCAAATTAAACTCATTATATCGTTTTGGAATATAAATACAGAGACAGAAAGGCGGGATTGCAGAATGAAGATTTTTCAAATGCTTGCAGAAAAAAACATCGAGAAAAAAATCCTATATGCAATTGTTGGTTTGGCTGCGGTTCTGCTTTTTGCTTTTTTATTGAATGGATTTGATTTTGGCCGGTTTGATGTATCCTTTTATACAGAGAGAAATGTAAAAGTAGACGAGAAGGTTCGCATGGTGGTGATTTCTGATGTCCATTTGCGGGAATTTGGAAAAGATAATATTCGTTTGCTCGAAAAAATTAAGGCGCTCAATCCGGATATAATTGCAGTGCCGGGTGATTTAACTATCTATGGAAATAAGAATCATGAACCTGCGCTGAAGCTTCTGCGAAATTTAAAAGAAATTGCCCCGGTTTACTACTCTTATGGCAATCATGAATATGCTGAAATTTTGTTTGAAAAGGGCAGCACGCTTGAAAGTGAATTGGGGAGTACCGGCGTCCAAATTGTAGTAAATTCTTTTAAAGAAGCTGAGATAAAAGGAACAAAGTTTGTGATTGGCGGTTTTTGTGTGGGTCCTGAAAATTTTGGAGAAAAACACCGGGAATTTTTGACAAAGTTCTGTGCCCAGGATGGGTTTAAACTGCTTTTAACGCATCATGTCGAATGCTTTGAAAAGGTGATGGAAGGATTTACTGTGGATTTGGCGGTTACTGGTCATGCCCATGGGGGGCAGGTGCGGCTTCCGGGAATTGGCGGTGTTTTTTCTCCGGATCAAGGATTTTTTCCTAAACTTACCGAGGGGATGCAGGAACTCTGTGGTTCGACAGTGGTTATTTCAAGGGGCCTTGGGAATTCCAATCCATTTCCCCGGTATAATAATAATCCGGAAATTATAGTCGTAGACATTGTCAATTATTAACGTCCGGGAGAGCGAGAGGGGGAACAGCCATTGCAGACAGACACAAAAGCAAAAAAGACTTTATACGCTCTTTTTGCCGGCATCTATATTTTGGTGGTTATGTTCACCTTCTATTCCGATACAATGATACCGAAGATTTCGAGCATGATTATTATCCCTATTGCCTTTTTCATTTTTATGATTCAAGCAGATTTTGACCGTGTGAAACAACTGTCTGGCTTTGCATTTTGGATGATTGTCGGTTGTTTGTTGGTCTATGTCCTGTCTGTTATTGTTTGGATTATCAATATCGAAAAGACAATGTACATTATGGAGGGGACGCAAAGACTGATATTTCAGCTTGTCAATATTTTGGTGGCGTTTTCTGCAATCTACGTTTTCGGAAGCAAAGGCGTCGATTATACACTGTATGGTGCCTTTGGTATGAATGCCATTGTACTTATGCAGGGACTGATAAAGTATGGTCCGGCTGGCAGTCTGAATGATATTGTACATACATTTACGACAGGGGAGCAGCTGGGGTTCATGTCGGTGATGGAAATCAATGAAGTGACCTATGTCTATGTTATTTTTATTTTATATTATATCTTTATCAGTCAATACAGTGTCAAGAAAAAGGCAGTTTATATCGGTATATCGGCCTTTTTCTTTATTATGGGTTTTAAACGGATTATCTTGGCTTCTGCAGCCATTGCCGCACTTTGTTCAGTTTTGTTTTTCATTTTAAAACCCAAATACCGCAAGAATTTTGGTTTGTTGATTGGAATTCCGGTGGCAGTGGTTTCTTTTTTATATATTCCATTTATCCGCTATGGATTGTTTGAGTATACAATGAATTTGTTTAATATCAATACCAATACAAGGATTGATTTATATAATTTTATTAAGGATACTTATTCATTTACTCCGGATTTTATTGGACGGGGACTGGACTTTGTGTTTCGATACCTGAAATATGTAAAAACCTTGCGCTTACATTACAAAGGAGCAACTCTGCAATTTATCCACAATGATATTTTGGTTCGTTATATTGAAATGGGATTTTGGGGATTTTGCGGGTGGTTGTATGCCTGCTGTATTTTTTGCCAGCGTTGGATTCAAAAAAATTATGGCCTGTTTGCAGGCGCCATGTACGCAGTGATTAACCTTTACAGTTTTATCAACTGGTCGGTTGGCAATACCAATCATGCTTATGTTGTGCGGTTGAGTGTTGTTATTGTTGTGATAGGCGCCGGTTGTCTTAAGAATATAGAATTAAAAGGTATTGAAAGACATAAGAACGGATTGGAGATGGCGGAAGAGTCTGAAGAACAGGAAATTAAAGCTGAGATCATATGATGAAATAGTCTCGTTTTATGAAATAGAATTTTGAGAAGTGAAAGAGAAATAAGGATAGCGGAAAATGGTTTTGATGACGAAGGAGGCACGTTATGCCGAAGTTGAGTTTGATTACCCTCCATGCAGTACAGAATTATGGCTCTGTTTTACAAACCTATGCGTCACAAATATACTTTGAACGGTTGGGCTATGATACCGAAGTGGTGGATTACATAAGAGAAAATAACCAAAAAGAAAATTTGGTGGATACATATATACGGAACTCGAAAATACGGAACCGAAATAAATTTACACGTTTTATTTTTCGGCATATCAAACGGCGGGAGCTGGAAGAGCGTTATACGCTGTTCCGCAGTTTTTTGGAAACGTATATTCACCTTACACCCCGGCAGTATCTTAAAGAGGCGGATTTTGAGCAGCATCCGATTGCTGCGGATATTTATTGTACTGGGAGTGACCAGACCTGGAACTCTCACTGGAACAGGGGAACGCTTACACCATTTTATCTTACCTATGCCAGAGAGGGAGCTTTGAAGATTGCATATGCCTCCAGTTTTGGAAAAAACAGACTGGAAAAGGATGAAAGGGAAATAATTCGTGATTTGTTATCTTCTTATGATATGATCACTGTCCGTGAGCAGGAAGCGGTGGGAATTCTTTCAGATTTAGGGATAGCATCAAAACGGGTGTTGGATCCCACTTTAATGCTGTCACGGGAGGATTGGCGGAATTTTGCGGATGTGCCGATAGTTGAAGGGGAGTATATGCTGATATATCAGCTGGGCTATAATAAGAATTTTAACCGGCTGGCAAAACAGATTGCCAAAGAGAAGAAGATAAAATTGATTCGTATTGGTTTTGGCAGTGAGGCACGTTTTTACGGCGGAAAAGTTATTATCAATCCGGAGGTTCGCACCTTTTTATCTTTGCTTGCCAATGCAAAATATATCATCACCGATTCATTTCATGCGACCAGTTTTGCGGTGAATTTGAATGTTAATTTCTTTTGCTGGCTGCCCAAAGTATTTTCCGGGCGGATAACAGATTTCCTGTCTCTGTTGGGATTGGAAAACCGTGTATTCAGAAACTATGAAGAATTGAGCAGATTATTTGAATCACAGATAAATTTTGCAGCAGTGAATCGAAAACTTGAGAAAGAACGCGGTCGATGTGCGGAAGTGATTGCAGAAATGGTGGGCGTGCGTGTATGAAGTATAGTTTTATCATTCCAATTTATAACGGAGAAAAATATTTGCGGGAATGCCTTGCTTCAGTTCTTTCTCAGACGGTGCAGGACTTTGAGGTTTTGCTGGTTGATGATGGCTCCACCGATGGCAGTGGGAAAATTTGTGATGAATACGAGAAAAAATATGCCCGCATCCGTGTGTTTCATAAAGAAAACGAGGGGGTGTCGGTGGCAAGAAATCTGGCATTAAATAAGGCTTTGGGGGATTATATTTGTTTTGTAGATTGTGACGACGTTATCAGTCCCTTTCTGTTGGAAGCGGCAGAGCAGAGCGGCGGATGCGACCTTCTCTTTTTTCATAACACAAGAAAAAGTGAAAGTCAGCTTTTGCAGGAGCCTTCTTTTGATGGGATGGAGAGCCTCGGAAAAGAAGAAAGACAGCGGATCATTGATAAAATAATTTATGATAATCACCGTGTATATCCCAATATTAATTGTAATACGGTAACGACAAAGGTATTTTCGCGGACTGTCATCGGTGAGAGCCGGTTTCCGAAAGGGATTGCGATTGGTGAGGATAAGCTCTTTAATTTTGAAGTTTTTCAGAAAGCGAGGTCAATGGCCTATTTGCCGATATGCGCCTATTATTGCAGAAATCATGAGGCATCGGTTATGCACCAGTATGCTCCCAATTATTTTGACAATGCAGAAGAAAGTTTTATATTGTTTCAAAAAATGATACAGGACGGAAAAAAACAATCCTATTATACACAACTGCTGGGATGCAGAACGGTACCGGTTTTAAGGAATTTATTAGAGCTGAATCTTTGTCATTCAAAGAACCGCCAGCAATATAAAGAGAAGAAACAAGCATGGGAAAATTTGATGCGGAATTCTCTTATTGCAAAACTATATAAAATTTGTGAAGTAAAAAAGCTTTGTGGATTGGATGGTTTTTATTTTTATGCCTATCAGCATCGTTTTTTTTCTGTCAATCTGCTTACTAAACATTGGTTGGTACGTGCAGTGATGTATGTGTTTTACAGATTCAGCAAAGGAGCGTGAAGCGGATGCGGATTTTGATGGTGAATAAATTTCTTTATCCAAACGGAGGTTCGGAAACCTATATAATGCGCCTTGGGCAATGGCTTTCTCAGCAGGGACATAGGGTTGAGTATTTTGGTATGGAAGATGAACGGAATACGGTGGGAAATTCATGGGGGCTTTATACGTCAAATCGGGAATTTCGGTCAGGGTTATCCCTGTCCAAGGTCATCTATCCGTTTGCCATCATTTATTCTGTGCAGGCAAGAAATAAAATAAGAAAACTTATCAGAGAATTTCGGCCGGATGTTGTGCATCTGAACAATATCAATTTTCAAATTACGCCGTCTATTCTTTATGAGATAAAGAAAGCAAAAATCCCGGTGGTGTGGACAGCACATGATTATCAGCTGGTCTGTCCCAATCACTCCCTTTATGTTCATCAGGAAAAAAGAATTTGTACAGCTTGCCTGTCTGGAAAATACAGCGGATGTTTGAAGTATAAATGTCTCCATGGCTCAACGGTAAAGAGTTTGATTGCAATGCTGGAAAGTATACTATATAAATGGCTTGGAACTTATAAAATTGTGGATAAAGTTATCTGTCCCAGCCGTTTTATCAAAGAAAAATTAGAGACGCGGCCGGAATTATGCGGCAAGTGTACAGTGCTTCATAATTTTATTGATCAGGTGGAAGCGGGGGAGATTCCACATGGTGATTATGTACTGTACTTTGGAAGATTTGATAAGGAAAAGGGAATTGAGACATTGCTTTCGGTCTGCCGGGAGCTGCCGGATATTCCGTTTGTGTTTGCAGGCAGCGGCCCGCTGGGCGATGCCCTCTCAACCATTGATAATGTGAAAAATGTTGGTTTTCAGTCCGGAGAGGACTTGAAAGATCTTATCTGTCATGCCCGGTTTACCATCTATCCGTCGGAATGGTATGAAAACTGCCCCTTTTCAGTAATGGAATCGCAGATGTATGGCGTCCCCGTAATTGGGGCTGACATTGGCGGTATACCGGAGCTTATTAAAGACAAAGAAACGGGACTGCTGTTTAAAAACGGAGACAAAGCGGCGCTGAAAAAGGCCGTGTACAGCCTCTATCATCAGCCGCAGCTGCGTGATACTTATGCAAAGAATTGCCTGCAAACTGAATTTGATACATTGGATATTTATGGGGGAAAATTGCTGGAGTTATATACTTCGCTTATCAGCCGGAAGGGGGATAAATAATGGCAAAGAGAACACTTTATGGAACGGTAATTGTAACTTACCGGTGCAATGCACGATGTAATATGTGTGATTGTTTTAAAGATCCCACAAAGCCTGAAGATGAAATTACTATTGAAACGATAAAAAAATTGCCGGGAATGGCATTTACCAATATTACGGGCGGCGAACCGTTTATCCGGCAGGATATGCCGGAAATTGTACGGGAGCTTTATAAGAAGACCAATCGGATAGTTATTTCCACGAATGGATTTTTTACCGATAGAATCATTGCTCTGTGCAAAGAATTTCCTAAAGTAGGTATACGGATCAGCATTGAGGGTCTTCAAGAGGCAAATGATAAAATCCGCGGTATACCGGATGGGTTCAACCGCGGATATAACACTTTAAAAACACTGGTAGAGATGGGACATCCGGATGTTGGGTTTGGAATGACGGTACAGGATATGAACTGTGAAGATTTGGTTCCCTTGTATCAGCTTTCTGATGAACTGAATATGGAATTTGCGACGGCTACATTGCATAACTCTTTTTATTTTCGGAAGACGGATAATAAAATTGACGACAAGCGAAAGGTATCGCAAAATTTTGAAAAACTGATTAATGCGTTGTTGAAGAGTAAGTCACCTAAAAAATGGTTTCGGGCCTATTTTAATCATGGCTTGATAAATTATATCTATGGGCAAAAGCGCCTGCTTCCTTGTGATATGGCAAGCAACGCATTTTTTATTGATCCCTTTGCCGATGTTATTCCCTGCAACGGAATGGCAGAGAAGGCGGTCATGGGTAATCTGAAAGAACAAGACTGGGATGAACTTTGGAATTCCGAGCAGGCTATACGGGTGCGAAAGGAGACCAAAAAATGTGACAGACAATGCTGGATGATTGGAAGCGCCTCGCCGGCAATGCACAAGTATATTTGGATACCTGGATGGTGGGTTGTAAAACATAAGTTTTTGAAAGGCGGAAAATATAGCCTGGATGAAAATAAGTTTATCAAAGATTAATTGAGAAAGCGGTGTTTGGGGTGAAAAAAACAATAACTTTTGGAATTGCGGTCTATAATGTGGCGGACTATCTTGCAGGATGTATTGAAAGTGTCATTGCCCAAAAGGGAGACGATATTGAAATTCTGATTGTAGACGATGGTTCCACCGATGGCAGCGGCGCCATTTGTGACGCATACGCAAAGACAGATGAGCGGATACGTGTTTTTCATAAAGAAAATGGCGGCGTTTCCAGTGCAAGAAATGTGATAATAGACCAGGCGGAAGGGAAGTGGATTAGTTTTATCGATGGTGACGACAAGCTCACCGAGAATGCTGCGGAAACTGTTCGCCACTATGCAGAGACCACATTTGATATTGTATTTTTTGATGCGCTGTTTTTTCGTTTTGATCATTCGGTTCCGACTTATCAAATCAAGGCGCCTGAACTTGTAATCAGAACAGAAGATGAGATTCGTACCCTTACCCTGTCAACCCTCTATGCCAATCAAAGCACACCGAATTATATTAATAAAACAAGAGGAACTGTGTGGGGAAAGATTTATGCCACAACTTTTCTTAAGGAAAACAAAGTATGGTTTGACGAGCGGCTGCGTAAAAGTCAGGATGTAGCCTTTAATTTGGAATGTATGCGGTATTTTAAAACAGGAGTTTTTGTCCGGAAGGCAATTTATCTTTATCGCCAAAACGAGATGTCTATTGTTCGGCGGTATAATCCGGAAATCAGTACATACAATACCCTGCTTGCCCATGCTTTTCTGGAAATCGTACAGAGCTTTGCGCCAAGACTCTGTTCACAGTTGACGGAACGATTTTATGCGATGTGTATAATTATTATTAAGACCAATTTACAGCTTGATTTTTGTCATCGCCGGAACAAAAAAGCGTTTGCAGAACGGAAGAGTGATTTTGAAAGTTTTTTGCAAAATGATTGGTGTCAGACGGCAATCCAACACTGTAATTCTGAGATATTGAATAAAAGTGACGCAATGATCTATCATTGGATTATGCAGAATGATTTTAAGGCAATTTGCCGGTATTTTAAAAAGCTGGATCTGGATGATAGGATTAAAGCGGTGTCTAACCGTCTGGGATTAAATAAACTTAAAAGCGGCATCCGGCAAAAGATACAGTCGAAGGGACAAAAGAGATGAAGGTTACGTTTGGTGTTGCTGTATATAATGTTTCTCAATATCTGGAGGCCTGTGTTGAGAGCATTCTTTGTCAGGATGGCGGAGATTTTGAAATTTTGATAATTGACGACGGTTCTACTGACCAAAGTGGTACAATTTGTGACCGATATGCGCAGAAGGATATGCGTATACGTGTAATCCATCAGGAAAACCGCGGTATATCTGCGGTACGCAACCGCATCATTGAAGAGGCGGAAGGCGAGTGGATCAGTTTTATTGACGGCGATGATAAAATTGTGGAAGATGCGTACAGGCGTATGGAAAAAAATCTTTCAGACAGTTTTGAAATGGTTTATTTTGACTGGCAGACGTTTGTTTATGACCATGCTGTTTCTGCATATACAAATGGCTCGCCTTCGGTTATTCTTGAAAATAATGCAATCGTACAGCTGGCGTTTGCTACATTATACAAGGGGAATGGTGTCCCTGCCTTTGCAAACAAAACTTTGCGTTCAGTTTGTGCGAAGGCATACCGGCGGTCGTTTTTAATTGAAAGTCATTTGCGGCTCGCAGAAGATTTGGCCTATGGAGAAGATATTTTGTTTAATTTGCAGTGTCTTTCCAAATGCGGACGGGTAAAGTTGATTCAGGAACCCTTTTACTTATATCGTCAGAACCTGAATTCGGCAGTACATAAATATAATCCAGGAATTATAAAGCAATATACGAATTTATCCCAAAAGTTATCCGCATATTTGAAGACAAATCCTTTTGGGCAAGATATGGAAAAGCGATTGAATCTGGAAAGTATCACCTATATTATGTATGTTTTGAAATTGGATATTTGTCACAAAGAGAATCCAAAGTCAAAAGCTGACCGAAAAAAAGCATTTGATCAATTGATGCAGAGCCGGTGGTGCATCAATGCCATTGAAAATGCGGATGTTACCCTGCTTGCAAAGAAAGACCGCCGTGCCTATGCCGTGATTAAGAAAAAGAATTTTAATGCAGTGAACCGATTTTATCAAAGAAAATATTGGTGGGATCGCATGAAACGTTTTGCAAATAAGACAGGGATATCCAAACGATTAAAACCACTGTACGATCAATTGAAAAGAGGTATTTGATATATGTTATTGCTTTATTTTATGGATGGGCTAAAATTCGAGATGGCAGAAAAGTATATGCCTTACCTTTCCAGCCTCAATATGCGTCCACTTAAAAGTGATTTTGGTTATTCCTGTGCGTGTCATGCGACTATGTATACGGGAAGAAATATTGATGAACACAATACATGGTTTGTTTGGAAAAAAGGGGAAAATTCGCCTTATTGGTTTGTGGACAAGGTTCCTTTTTTGAAATATTTGAATTGCATACCTGTAAAGGTTTTGGTTTCAAAAGTGGCCCGAAAAATCAATCGGAATACCTCTTTTTCTGGGATTCCGATGTTGGTTAATCTTCCGCTTAAATACTGGAGCTCTTTTGAACCCTGTGAAGATACCTTTTGGACGGCTGATGGTTATATGCCAAAATTTGAAACGCTGTTTAAAATTTTGCGAAAGAAAAAAGTGCCGCATCAAATTGTCGGACTTTCCAAAGATGGTGATGTGTTTGCTGAAGAAAAAGGTGTAGACTATCAAAAGGATGATTTTGTATATTACTTTATTGGTGAAGTTGACAGTTATATGCATAAATATGGCGAGTGTGCCGCGGAATCCATTGCCTATTTGAAGAAGACGGACGAATTCATAAAAAAAACCTGCGAAAAGGCCAAAGCAACCGGAAAACCAGTTACCGTGGTCTGTTATTCCGATCATGGGCATATTGATGTGGAAAAGAAAATAGATGTCAATGATTATTTCAAAGTACGGGGATTGGATGTCCGTAAATATTTGCAGCTCACCGAATCAACATTTATCCGCTTTTGGTTCCGAAATCAACAGGAACGGATAGAGGTTGCGCAGGTTCTGGAAGATATGCAGAAAGAAGGGGTGGGCTTTGTATTGGATTCGGAAATCCGGAAAAAATATCATCTCTGCTTTGACTCAAATGAACATGGAGATCTGGTATTTCATCTGATGGCGCCGAATATTTTTACAAATACCATTTGGGGGTTTGGAAAGACTATAAAATCTATGCACGGTTATGACCCGGAACTTCCAAAGCATTATGGCGTATTTGCTGCAAATCAAGAGATAATTGAGAAGGATTTTGTCCATTTGACTGATATTTTGCCCACCATACTTACGAATTTGGGAATTGACAGAGCACCGTATCTTCTGACAGGTGCCAATGTGTTAAAATGCCGGGAGATAGAAAATGAATAAAAAGGAATATGAAATAGATCTGTTTCAGCGGATTTTATCGGTAATGAAGACGCATGAGTTGACCGAAATTGCCGAAAGCGTTATTTTGACCGGCAGTTTTGGCCGTGATGAAGCAACCTATACCGGAGATGAAGAGAATGTGGAATTAAAGAGTGACATTGAGATTGCCATTGTCTATAAATCCGGAAAGAAACGGGCGCTTGCATTTATCGAATCGATTACAAAATGTTTTGATGAAGAGTTAAACTGTATGCCTCTTTCTAAAAAACGGATACAGCGTGGGGATAATTTTAATTATACCCTTTTTTCTCAAAAGAAAAAGAGTCTGTTTATGTATGATTTAATGAATGGGAGTAAAACGCTTTGGGGGCATGAATATCTAACGCATGGTAAAATAATTTTGTCACAAGTGGATCTTTATGAGGCAAAGCGGCTGATCGCGAACCGCATTGGAGAACTTATCTTTGTTCAACAGAACCACCCGGAAGATGCAGACCGCTGGAAAGCAAAACTTGTCACCGCTATAGGAACTGCATACCTGCTTTTAAACGGTGGTTATCATCCTTCCTATCGTAAACAGATGGAGGAGTTGAAAAGGTATTGTGCGCAGGGCAAAAGGGTTATTTCCAATGAATTTATCCAATATTATTATCAGGCCTTTTCTTTTCTGCGGGAAAATGGTGCTGTATTCAACATTGAAGGGCATCTGCTTAGAAATTTTGTAGAAAAAGCAGTGGAGATGTTCCAACAGAATCATATTGACCGGCCAAAGATTAATTGTCTGAGCAGAAAGCTGAAATATGGAATTCGTTACCTCCGCTGTGGAGGCAGAGGAAATTTATTTCAGATTGAAGAAAATATTATTAATACATTGTTATGTGTATTTACTGAAGACAGTGGAGATATCCAAAGAGTGGCGGCATTGTGGCATGAGGTACTCTACTGATAGGAGAAACTAATGCGTAGTTTAATTATTGGAATTGCAGGGGGCAGCTGTTCAGGAAAGACTACCCTTGCCAGGGAAATTAAAGACCGCCTTACCGGTTTAACAGAAGTGATTCAGCATGACAATTATTATGTATCCAGAGCAGGAATTCCTGAGGAAGAACGGAAAAAAATTAATTATGATCATCCGGACGCTTTGGAAACGGCATTACTAGTTCGGCATTTAAAAGATTTGAAAGCGGGCAAGCATGTGGAATGTCCTGTTTATGACTTTACGGTACATGAACGAAAATCTGAAACCAGATTGCTGGAACCCCTGCCGCTGATTTTGGTTGATGGGATTTTGATTCTGCAAAATGCACAGCTGCGCCGTTGTTTTGATTATACAGTCTTTGTGGATGCAGCGGCAGATATTCGATTAAAGCGCCGTGTTCAGCGGGACACCCGAACCAGAGGCCGTCAGCCGGAAGATGTCATCCGTCAGTTTTATGAAACGGTGAATCCTATGCATAAGCAATTTGTGGAACCGTTCAAAAAGTATGCAGATGTGGTTGTAAGCGATGGGAAAAAAGAAGATGTTATTGATAAAATTATCAGGATGGTCACTTAAGTGGCTGTTTGCAGAAAAAGAAAGTAAGGATATAATTGTTAACGAAGCCTGTATTTGGGAAAGTATGCGTAAATTTCTGGGGGATACGGATGATGGGTGGAAGAGAAAAAACATTTTAATATTCAAGTAAATATAAATAGATAAAAAACCATGCAACTTTTTGTTGCATGGTTTTTTATTGAGATATAAGTAAGATTCCCAGTAGGAAATACACAAAATAGTTTTATTCTTTTGTAACAGCCATTATATCCATAAATGCCCAATGAGAATAAGGAAGATCCTGATATTTGGGGAGTACAGTTTTATCCGGTTTAAGACGGGTGATATGATTGAGTAAAACAACCATTTCTGCTCGTGTTATGGATTCGTCTGGATGGAAGGTATTATCCGGATAGCCAATGATATATCCCTTTTGAAAGAACAAACCGATGTATCCATCTGCCCAGTGGCCATGCGTATCAAGCAGCGGTGATGATATTCCGCTTGCATCCAGACTGAGGCATTTACAAAGGACTTTAACAAGTTCTGCCCTTGTGACCGGAAAATTTCCCCGAAAAGTTCCGTCCGGAAAGCCGTTCATGAGATTGCTGGCGGTAAATAATTTAACTGAATTAGCGTGCGCGGAATCTATGTCGGAAAAGAAAAGTTCTTGCCCGACCGCTTCAATCGAAAAGAGCTGGGAAAGGATGTATAGTAAATCATAACGGGATACTGGGCCATCTGGACGGACAGTTCTGTCAGGATATACATTGAGATACCGGATGTTGTTGGCATCAGGTTTCAAATAAACAATGGGCATCCAATGAAAATCAGCAGAATCTATTCGCAGCAAAGTTTTTTGCCGGTCAATCAGGTTTCCGCTGCTGTCAAGCATCAGGACATAAATGTTTTGGATCGCGTCAAAAGATGTATTTAATTGTATGGGAGGAAAACTGCCGTCTGTACTTTCAAATGTCTTGTCTTTTTGGGCCAGTATTATTTTGCCGGGGTGCGAGTTTCCCCAATCAGCTTTAACGGTGAAGATAACCGTATCTGAGCAGGAGACATCAAAAAGATGCTGCTGCTTTAAAATGTCATATGCGTTTTCTCCCTGCTGCATGGTGACGGAACGGATTCCTTCTGTACAGCCGTAATGTATAAGTACTTTTTGGAGTTCAGAATTTTCTATCCCAATGGAAATTGCATCCCACTCTGCCCGGGTACCGCTGTAATATATGTCTGTTAGGTGCGTACAGTTTTCAAACAGACGAATACCCAAACTGGTAACGCTGTTTGGAAGACGTATACGCATGAGACTGGTACAATCCGCAAAGGCGGAACCACACAATATATTTACACCGGCAGGTATGGTTATATCTGTCAGCTGTGAGCAGGAAGAAAAGGCGTAGATTCCGATGGAGCGGACGTTGTTTGGTATGATCACGTTGGAGAGATCTTTGCAGTCTGCAAAAGCGTAATCTCCAATGACGGTTACATCGTCTGGAATGATAATGCTTGACAGATTTTCACAGCCCGAAAATGTTTCAGGTTGTATACTTGATAGATTTTGCGGAAGGGAAATATGGTCAAGTCTTGTACAGTCTGAAAATGCGCCTCTGCCAATTTCTGTTATCGAGTTTTCAAGATTAATATATTTCAAATCTGTACATTTTCCAAAGGCTTCTGGTCCAATTTTCGCAACAGTATCCGGCAATAATATGAAGGCTAGTTTATTGCATCCATAGAAGGATTTTTCTTCGATGGAAAGAAGCGGACCGCTGATCTGTACATTAACCAAATTTGCACAGCCATTAAAGAGACCATTTTCCAAAATGGTAATGCCTTCAGGCAAATTAATTTTTGATAAATTGGAACAATTATCGAATGCGTAAGCCTCAATTGTGGTAACTGTGTTTGGAATCTCCAGATCGGTGAGAGCAGTGCATCCCTGAAAGGCGTGTGCCCCTAAGGAAATAATATTGTTTGGAAGGGATAAGTTTTTTAAATGTGTGCATTCAGAAAATGTTCCATTATTAATTACAGTAATTGCCTTTGAAAGTCTGATGTTTTCCAAGTTGGTGCATTTCGCAAAGGCATAGCTTCCGATGTCGGTGACACTGTCGGGGATTGATAAAGTTAATAGTGACTGGCAATCCAGGAAGGCCATGTCACCGATCGCGAGTAGCTTTTTTCCAAATGTGATTGAAGTTAGATTTTTACAGGAAGCAAAAGCATTTTCTCCGATGGTATTCAGATTTTCGGTAAGATCGGCCTGGGAGAGACGAATACAATCCGCAAAGGCATAGTGTGAAATTGTCTCTAAACTTTTCGGAAAAACGATATGCGTCAAAAATACACATTTATTAAAGGCATAAGCTCCAATGGTGCAAACGCCATCGGGTACGATATACGCACCTTTTCTGGCCGGGGGATAACATAGCAAAGTGTCGGCTTTTTTATTGAATAAAACGCCGTCAATGGATGAAAAGGCCGGATTTTGTACATCAACTTGAATTTGGATTAAATTCGTACAGCCCTTGAAAGCAAGATCACCGAGGAAGTATAAATTGGCAGGCAGATTTAAAACAGATAAATTTTCACAGGATGAAAAAGCGCCGCTCCCAATAGAAGAAAGTGCAGAGGGGAAATTTATGTCCCTTAAATTTGTACAGTCTTTGAATACATTTTCACCAATGACTTTCACTTTTTCCGGGATTTTAATCATACAGAGAGAAGAACAGGAAGAAAACGCTTCATTTTTTATTTCAGTTATTTGTTGGCCAAAATTTATTTCGCACAGCTGTTTGCAGTTTGTGAAAGTAAATTCTTCAATGACAGAAAGTCCATCTCCCATGTTCACGCTGGAAAGAGAGGTACAGCCAATAAAGGTAGCTTCTCCCATAAAAGTAACTGAATCAGGTATAGTTATATCAGTCAAATTTTCGCAATATGCAAAGGCTTTTTCACCAATGGATGTTATATCATCGGGAAGATGCAGGTTATTCAACTGCACACAATTGTAAAATGCGTTACCACTAATTTTGTTTATACCTTCCGGCAGGGTAATTTGTGACAGTTTACGACAATTATAAAATGCCATATATCCGATAGAACTGATATTATTCCCTAAATTAACATTGGTTAAATTTGTACAATAGTTAAACAGTTGATATTCAATGGTAGAAAGAGCGGTGGGTAATTTTACTTCGGTCAATTCTTCACAATAAGAAAATGCACCATAACCAATAGAAAGAACGCTTTCAGGGATTGTGATGCTTGTTATATGCTTACAGTTTTTAAAAGCTTCATATTCTATCCGCGTTAATGGAAAGCCGCCCAATACAGAAGGGACAATAATTTCACCGACGGTGTTGCTGTCACAACTGAGCAGGACTGCTTCGGAATTTTCAATGATATAAGTATATGGTCCTTCAAAAAATGTAGCTTTTCCGGATTCGGCTTGTATATTGTGCTCACAAAAACAAAGTATACAGCAGAAGAAAACGATAAAAAAATGAATGAATTTTTTTAACTTCAAATTTTACACCTTCTTTATATCAATTTTAATTCATGTGTTTTTTAGTTCAAAGAAAATCAAAAAAAGAAAGTCTGTTTTAAATAGTTATATGCAAATAATAATTCTTTCACCTGTTGTTATGAAACTAGACAGCTTCAGGTTGACGGAAGATCAACCGTCATTATAGTGTACATTGTGTTAATAGAAAATCTGTCTTTATCTTTAAATTAATTTTTATTTGACAAAATAATTATATATGACCTATCATCAAATGTCAATGAATAATAGTACGTTATAACATATAATTATTACAATAATTATAAAATGAAGTTATATTTAGGAGTAAATTTTTTTTCCGTATAAAAAAAATGGAATGTAGAGTCTTATATTTTTAATATCTGATTGGTTTTTAACGTAAAAGAAAAAATTTTATAAAATTCCAATCAGCCACATTATATCAGATTGTAGATTGAACAA
Organism: uncultured Clostridia bacterium; assembly: GCA_910580105.1. GTDB lineage: Bacteria > Bacillota > Clostridia > Monoglobales > Monoglobaceae > CAJTWN01. The sequence continues at coordinate 87,438 of CAJTWN010000001.1, forward strand.
GAAAATGTTAGTATATTTATATAAATTAAGTTAAAATGACGAAAAAACAGTTTAAAAGTATGGTGAAATGGTTTGGAGTATATTGCGCGGTACATAAAGAATTCGGAAAGAAAACAGACAATAGAAAAACATTTAAATAATGTTTCAGAATGCACTTCAACGGCTTTGGCGTCCTTACACCTTACGAATCTTGGGAAAATATGTGGTCTTCTGCATGATATGGGCAAATTCTCACCGGAATTTCAAACCTATATTCGGCAGGAGGAAAAGTATGCAAAGGGCAGTGTCAATCATTCTGCTGCGGGTGCATCCTATATATACCAAAAGTTTTATCAGACTGCAGAAAGTATTTGGGAAAAATTAACGGCACAATTGCTCTGCAATGCAATTTGTTCCCATCATAGTGGATTGCTTGACTGTATAAAGCCGGAGGCGGGCGGTGTGCCTGTCAATGCGTTTTTGCAGCGGGTAAAACCGGATATGGATTTAACCGAAATAGCCGGTAATTTTTGCCGCAATGTTCGCTCAGAAACAGCGGTTGAACAAATGTTTTCCAAAGCAGTTTTGGAGGTAAAAAACTTTTTTATTAAGAATATAAGTGAATTTCATATTGGGATGCTGCAAAAAGTTTTGTTTTCGGCTCTGATTGACAGTGACCGATATGATGCCTATTGTTTTGAAGCAGGGCTTGATATAAAAAAAGAAGTAGTTTTAAGCAATCGGCGATATAAAACATCCAATGGTCAAATAAAAGAGCATCTGACTGTGTGGGATGAAGCTGTAGAGAAATTGGAAGAGCGGCTCCAAGATTTCGGGCAGGATTCAGAACTGAACAAAATACGGGCAGAAATTTCGCAGGAATGTTTAAATTTTGCGAAGCGGAGGGGCGGCGTCTATCGCTTATGCGTGCCGACAGGAGGTGGAAAAACGCTATCTTCCTTTCGTTTTGCAATCAATTTTGCAAAAGAACATGAGGAGATTCAACACATATATTATGTAATTCCGTATACAAGCATTATTGACCAGACAGCAGATGAAGTACGCAAAGTTTGCGGTGAGGAAATGGTTCTTGAACACCATTCGGGTGTGGTACAGGAAGATGAGGCATATGAACTATTAACACAGCGTTGGACAGCGCCTATTATACTGACAACGTTGGTGCAGTTTATGAATTCTATTTATTCGCATAAGCCAGCGTGTGCAAGAAGAATGCACGCACTTTGCCATTCTGTTATCATTGTGGATGAAGTTCAGGCAATTCCCAAAAAATTGCTGCATTTGTTTAATGAAGCAGTCAATTTTCTTTCTAGGTTTTGCGGAACGACCGTTGTCCTTTGTTCGGCAACGCAGCCGTCGTTTGCTTTGACAGAGCATAAGCTGCATCTTTCCGAGGAATGTGATATGGTTTCGAAACGGCTGCAAAATATGTCGGTGTTTAACCGGACGCGGGTGGTAAATTTGAGCGGTAAACCAATGACATGCAGAGAAATCGGGGAATTTGCAATGGAACAGATAGAAAAGAAACCTTCTTTGCTTGTAGTGTGTAATACAAAAAAAACAGCAAAAATGATTTATGACGCGATTGAGAATAAAGGAAAAAAGATGTTGCTGACAACTAATTTTTGCCGGGAACATCGTTCAAAAATGATTCAGGATATACGGGAAAAGACGTCATATTTGGCAGAAAATGGGGCAGAAACACCTCTTGATGAACGATTAATTGTGGTAAGTACACAACTGATTGAGGCAGGCGTTGACCTGAGTTTTGCATGTGCAATCCGGGTAATGGCAGGTGTTGACAGTATTGTACAGACGGCAGGCAGATGCGGCCGGAATGGGGAATTTGGTCAAAATTGTGCAGTTTACCTTGTCGCATGTACTGAAGAAAATCTTTCTCATTTAAAGGAAATAGAAGAGGCGCAAAGAGTAACAAAACAAATCCTTTCTTATGATAATGAAATAGATTTATTATCTGAGTCTGCAATTGAAAAATATTATCAGCTATATTTAAAGGAAAATGATTGGCAATATAGTGAACTGGATTATATCATCCGTAAACCGATAAAAACCACATTAATGGATTTGCTTTCTAAAAATCAAAAGGTGACCAGTGACTTTGTTCATATGACATCTATGCCTTTGCCCATCATCCGTCAGTCTTTTCAAACGGCGGGAGAAAATTTTCACGTGATTGATTCAGCAAATTATTCTGTAATTGTTTCGTATGGTAAGGGAAAAGAAATTGTTGAAAAATTAACCAGTGGCTGTGGAATCAAAGAAAAAACAGCCTTGCTGAAAAGAAGTCAGGCTTATACAGTTAACCTTTTTGAATGGGAGAAAAAATTGCTGGAAAAGGCAGGGGCACTATATCTGATTGAAGATGCGGGGGTTTTGGTGCTGGCAGAAGCGTATTACGATGAAAAATTTGGTGTTGTATTTGATGCAGAACTTGATTTTTTAACATGCTGAAAATAAAAATATTTATCTATAAGGGAAGAAGGGGTTTCATTGAAAAAAAATACAATTGCTTTCCGGGTGACGGGACGGTATGCCCTGTTTAGTGATCCGGTTACCAGGGTCGGCGGTGAAAAGTGTACCTATTCCATACCAACTTATCAGGCTTTGAAGGGGATTTGCGAATCTATCTATTGGAAGCCGTCGATCATTTGGGTGGTAGACAAATGCAGGATTATAAACCGAATAAAAACAGAATCCAAAGGAATAAGGGTACCCAATTATGTGGATAGAAAGAAAAATGATCTTTCGGTCTATACCTATCTTAAAGATGTTGAGTATCGGGTGCAGGCACACTTTGAGTGGAACGAGAACCGACCGGAATTGGCAGAGGACAGGGATGAGAAAAAGCATTATCTTATTGCAAAGCGGATGCTTGCACGTGGCGGAAGAAGGGATATATTTCTTGGAACGCGGGAATGTCAGGGATATGTGGAACCGTGTTTGTTTGATGAGGGCAGCGGTGCTTATGATAAAAAGGGAAATGAAGATTTGACAGTGTCTTTTGGCATCATGGTGCATGGTATTACCTACCCGGATGAATCGGGTACAAATGAAATGAAGACAAGACTTTGGGATGCGAGGATGTATAATGGCGTTATAGATTTTATCCGTCCGGAAGAATGTACGATGTGGATGGATACTGGAAATTATCAGATAAAATCTTTTGTTCCGGAGAAAAATTTTTCCGGGCTTTCTGAATTCAAGGAAGAAGGTGATACAGATGGGATGGATGATGCAATTATATCAGACGTATGAGAACTTGAAAAAAAATAAGGAAGCATTAATGGAATGCAGTATGCCGCTGGTTCCGGTTTCTCATACAATACAGACTGCGCATTTGGAAATTATCTTGGATGAATCCGGTAAGATACGGCGGATGGAAGAAATTTCAAAAGATAAGGCGCTGACTATTTGTCCCTGTACAGAAAATTCGATCTGCCGAACAAGTAAAAATGCTCCGCATATGCTTTATGACAATTTGAAAAATATTGCGGGGGATGCGGCGGATTATTTTCATAATGAAAAATACCGCGAAAAATTTGCGATATACTGCAGACAGTTAAAGGAATGGTGTGAGGATCCTTCATGTCCGGAGGCTGTACATAGTGTCTATAATTATGTGATAAAAGGAAATATGGTTGGGGATATAATTCGTTATGGTGTTTTGAAAGAAGTGGACGGAAAACTTAAATGGAATGGGAAATCAGAAAACAAACCTGCCGATGCAGCTGGAATATTCGTCCGTTTCTGTGTAGAAAAAAATCTTGGCGACAAGATAGAATGTAATCAGAATCTGGAACTGATCAATGCTTATAGTGCATATGACGCAAAAAAATATACGCATAAAAAAATGTGTTTTGTCAGTGGGAAGGTTGTTCCGGTTACCTATAAACACCCAGCTAAAATTCGGTATAGTGGAGATGCACCTAAATTGATTTCTTCCAATGATGCGACGGGATATACATACCGAGGGCGTTTTCAAAGAGCAGAAGACGCATTTGCCATTGGCTATGAAATTTCACACAAAGCACACAGCGCCCTGCGATGGCTGATTGCCAATCAGGGAATTCGGAATGGCGAACAAACCATTGTAGCCTGGGCGGTTAATAATAAAAAAATACCTTCAATTTTTTCGGATACATATGATTTAAAGAATGAAATTGAATTTGTTGACCCATATGAAGAAAGCATCTATACTCCGCTCGCAGCATATGCAAAGGGTTTGGCGCTGGCATTGCGGGGATGTTGCCATAATTTAGGAGAGGCTGCAGAGAAAAATGAAATTGTAATAATGATTTTGGAGGCAGCAACACCGGGACGGTTGTCAATTGTATATTATAGAGAATTCACTGGTTTTGATTATTTAGAGCGAATTGAAAGCTGGCACAAAAGCTGCGTCTGGAATCATGATTATAAACAGGAAAAAGTGAAGACGGACGAAGAAGGAACAACGCACAAGAAGTTTAAGCGGATACGGTTTACAGGTGCTCCCTCAATTGAGGACATTATATTTACAGTTTATGGGCCAAGAATAGATGATAAATTAAAAAAACATTTGGTGGAAATACTGACATCTTGTATAACAGATAAGAAAAAGCTGCCGCAGGATATGGTGATGAAAGCGGTGCAAAGAATTTCGAATCCACAAATATTCGACAAAGAATGGGAGTACAGAAAATCATTCAGCATTACCTGTGCATTAGTAAGAAAATATTATTTTGATAAAGGAGTGGAATATGATATGGCGCTGGATTATGCGAACACTGACCGGAGTTATTTATTTGGACGGGTTTTGGCCTATGCAGAAAGAATTGAAAGCTATGCACAGTATTTGAGCGGAGGTGAAGGAAGAGTCCCGAATGCGAGAAAGCTGAGGAATAAATTCCGGATGCAGCCTGCAAAGGCGCTGGGTATTCTTGACCAAAAGCTGGAGCCTTATATAAGCAGATTATATGCAAAACATAATTGGATGTATGTACAGATGCAGGAGGTTATTGCACAAATTGATGCACTTGATTATATGGATGACAGGCCGCTTTCTCCCCTGTATTTATTGGGATATGCTTGTCAAATAACAGAATTAAATCAAAAGAAAGAAAATGCAAATGAAAATAAAATTAAGGAGGAAATGAAAAATGCCGGTATTACAGAATAAAATTGATTTTGCGGTGCTTTTTTCGGTGAAAAAAGCAAATCCAAATGGTGATCCTCTTGACGGGAACCGTCCGCGGGTGGATTATGATGGTTTTGGGGAGGTTTCGGATGTTTGTATCAAGCGCAAAATCAGAAATCGTCTTCAGGATATGGGTGAAAAGATTTTTGTGCAGTCGGATGAACGAAAAGAGGATGGATTCAAAAGCTTAAAAGACCGTGCCGATAATTGTCAGGCATTAAAAGACGCCAAAAAAGATGCAGATAAATTTGCAGAAGCCGCCTGTGCAGAGTGGCTGGATGTACGCAGTTTTGGCCAGGTGTTTGCTTATGACAAGATGTCTGTGGGGGTGCGGGGGCCTGTATCGATTCAGACGGCAGTCAGTGTATTGCCGGTAGATGTGACCAGTATGCAGATTACCAAAAGTGTAAACAGTACCACAAGTGATAAAAAAGGTGCAGATACGATGGGGGCAAAACACAGGGTTGACTTTGGTATATACGAATGCTTTGGAAGCATCAATGTACAGCTCGCGGAAAAAACGGGATTTACAGAGGAGGATGCAGAAAAAATAAAGACTGCTTTACAAACTTTATTTGAAAATGACTGTTCTGCGGCCCGTCCTGAAGGCAGCATGGAGGTGCTGAAGGTATATTGGTGGAAACATAATTGTAAGATCGGACAGTATCCTTCAGCAAAAGTACATCGCAGTTTAAAAATTTCCGTTCATGGCGAGGGGAAATCTTTGACAGAATATAAAATAGAGGATGAGCATTTGGCTGGTTTAGAGCCGGAGGTTTATGATGGATTACAATGAAAGTGATTTTCTTCAGCTTTCAGGAATCCAGCATTTTGTGTATTGTAAAAGGCAATGGGCATTAATTCATATTGAACAGCAGTGGAAGGAGAATTTGCATACAGTACAGGGAAATATATTTCATCAGAATGCCCACGACGGATTTTTACGGGAAAAGCGGGGAGATACTGTCATCACCCGCGGACTCCCGGTATTTTCAAAAAGTTTGGGGATCAATGGTGTTTGTGATGTTGTGGAATTCAAAAAAGCACAGGATGGAATCCATATTACGGGGCTGAACGGCAGTTGGGTGCCGGTTTTGGTGGAGTACAAAAAGGGAAAGCCAAAACAGAATGAATGTGATGTGCTGCAGCTTGCTGCGCAGGCAGTATGTTTGGAGGAAATGCTCGTTTGTACAATTGAGAAAGGCTATATTTTTTATGGAGAAACCCGGCATCGGACAGAGGTACAAATTGATGAAGAAATTCGGGACAAACTGAAAAAAAATTACAATTGAAATGCATCAATATGCGGACAGACAGCATACGCCAAAGGTAAGAATTGGCTCAAAATGCAGACAATGTTCACTTCATGATATCTGTATGCCGGTTCTGTGCAAAGTACAATCCGCACAAAAATATATTTCTCAAAGATTGTGTGAGGATGAACAATGAAAAAAATATTAAATACATTATATGTAACAACACCGGATGCTTATCTATCTCTTGACGGTGAAAATGTTGTAGTAATAAAAGACAATAACGTCCTTGGAAGAATACCATTGCATAACCTGCAGGGGATCATTGGCTTTGGTTATACAGGCGCCAGCCCGGCTTTGATAGGTAAGTGTGTGGAATATGGGATTGAATTAAGCTTTTTGTCGATGTATGGGCGCTTTCTCGGAAGGGTAACAGGTGAGGTAAATGGAAATGTTCTGCTCAGAAAAGCGCAGTATCGTATCTCTGATGATAAAGAAAAACGCTTTACCATTGCCCAAAATTTTATTTTAGGAAAACTGTATAATACCCGATGGATTATCGAAAGAACATGCAGAGATTATGCAATGCGGGTAGATGTAGAAACGTTAAAACGGACATCACATCATTTGCTGAATAGTATACAGAAAGTTCGGGCATGTAATGATGCCGAAACGTTAAGAGGGATTGAGGGCGAAGCCGCACAGATGTATTTTGGTGTTTTTAATCAGATGATATTACAGCAGAAATCGGAGTTTGTATTTGATAAAAGAACAAAGCGTCCTCCTTTGGATGCAGTAAATGCAATGCTTTCTTTCCTATATACTCTGCTGGCACATGAAGCAGCTTGGGCACTTTCGGCAGTTGGACTTGACCCCTATGTTGGATTTTTACATACCGACCGGCCTGGAAGAATATCGTTGGGCTTGGATTTGATGGAAGAATTCAGAAGTATAATGGTAGACCGGTTTGTGATTACATTGATTAATAAAAGGCAGGTAAAACCGGATGATTTTATACAAAAGGAAAATGGTGCAGTTGTTTTTCGGGAAGAGGCGCGTAAAAACATTCTTGCTGCTTGGCAAAAGAAGAAGCAGGAGATGATTACCCATCCGTTTACCAGTGATAAAATGAATTGGGGGATGACAATTTATGTACAGGCCCAGCTTTTGGCAAGATATATTCGCGGTGATATGGATGCGTATCCTCCATTTTTATGGAAGTAGGTGAATGAAATATTAGTAATAATTACATATGATGTCAATACACAAACATCTGCAGGAAAAGCGCGGCTTCGAAAGGTTGCCAAACAGTGTTTAAATTATGGACAGCGTGTTCAGAATTCGGTGTTTGAATGTATCCTTGATGCTGCACAGGCAAAGATGATAGAGAATAAGTTAGAAAGGATTATTGATAAGGAAAGTGACAGTCTCCGATTTTATTATATTGGAGACCACTATAAAAATAAAGTTCGGCATATTGGAAGCAAAGTTGTTTTTGATATAGAAGAGCCTCTTGTTTTATAGTTGGTGCGAACTCTATGTTTACAGAAAAAAGCTGGGGAATCCGCACCGGATTTTTGTGAAAAAATTGATGGTTTTCTTGCCTGTTATTTTATTTAAACGTATTTTATTTATAAAAAATGTATGGATATGAAATAGTAAGTAAGAGTAAAATTATTTATTTTTGCTGTCGCATCCCGCGAGGGATGCGTGGATTGAAATACTGTTGTATTTATATCCAGCATCCTTAAAACTTTGTCGCATCCCGCGAGGGATGCGTGGATTGAAATAACCTTGCTAATCTGCTCGGCTGTAAACCCTTGTGTCGCATCCCGCGAGGGATGCGTGGATTGAAATTACGAGTATACCATGATGAATCCAGATGGGACGATGTCGCATCCCGCGAGGGATGCGTGGATTGAAATTTTCCACTTTTTGGTGTTGCATTTGCAACAAATTGTCGCATCCCGCGAGGGATGCGTGGATTGAAATCCACTCTGCCAACAGCTTAACCGGTATTGATAGCGGTCGCATCCCGCGAGGGATGCGTGGATTGAAATCGTTGTGCAATCCAACCGCAATTTGATGTTTTTTGTCGCATCCCGCGAGGGATGCGTGGATTGAAATAAACATATCTTGAAACAAATAATTTGCATCACAGTCGTCGCATCCCGCGAGGGATGCGTGGATTGAAATGGGCTGGAGGAAAAAGAATGAACGAAAAGTATAGTCGCATCCCGCGAGGGATGCGTGGATTGAAATTTCCAATGCCGCATAGTCCGTCTCGTTTGTATCGGTCGCATCCCGCGAGGGATGCGTGGATTGAAATATCCAGCATCCCAAGAAAACATCCACAACGCACCAGTCGCATCCCGCGAGGGATGCGTGATTTTTAATTTATATGGAGGAGATGAAATGTATTGATGGAAATTGCTGCATTCTGTGAGGAATGAAAATCAAAGAAAATCAGGAAAAAGGAGGAATTCTGAATTTTTTTGTAGAAAAGGATTTAACAGTTCTGAGAGTAAGCCAATAAGAAGTATTGTCGTACTCTGCCGTGGGTACGTGGATTGAAATTTATAAAGGTTTTTTAGAAAATTGCAATACCACATCGTGAAAATGATGTGTGAATTAAAATGCAAATAATATAAAATTTGGAAGTAAGTGTCGCGGCTCGTTGGAGATGCGTGGATTGAAATTTTATGGCTTATTCTCGTAAACCTGTAAACTGTTCTGGGCGCCGTATTCCGCAGGGGAGGCTTGCTTCGAAATCGACAAGATGAAAAAGAGGATCCCCCTTTGCTTGTTTGTCACATCCCACAAGGGATGCGTGGATTGAAATATCATATCAAGTAGCGTGATAAAATTCTTTTCTTCCTGTCGCATCCCGTGGGAGGATGGAGTGGATAAATGTAAAAGTTTAAAAAGAAAATAAATATGCAAATAAGATTTAGCTGTGTTTCTTTTCAATAGAATCATTATTGATAAAATCTTATTCTATTTAAGTGAAATTGTGATTTTTTGTTTAAAAAAATAATTGTTTTACCGTTTCGTATTTTATGCTTCAGAAAAACGACAGATGAAAAGCTGTGGTTGTTTTGTACTATTTCTTTTTAATTGGTCTTTGAGAGGTGAAACGTGTTATCTATGAAAAGATAGATTGACGTTTCTGAAAAAAGGATTTATAATAATCTTAATTGATTAAAGGAAAGCAGGGAAGTGGAATGAAGTATACCGATAGAGTAAAAACACAACTTAATCTTTTAAAAAGCAAATATGCGGGCATGCTCCCTTCGGAAATTGGATTGGATGGTAAAGTGTATAATGGAGAGAGGGAGAAAAGATTTAAAAGGGTTTATCGTAATATAGATGCCCCTGGGGGGTCTACATATTATTGGGATCAGCCGCTGTTTTCTGTGGCTTACATGCTTGGAGGGGAATATGCGGCATTTGCTGATAATGCTTTTCAAGAATTTCTATCAAAATGTTTGGCGGAAAATGGAATGTTTCTTTGGGGCAATCACTATTATTATCATGAAGAAAAACATTGTGTGGTAAAATTTATCGGTGAAGAAGATCCTGTCCGCTGCGAGCGCTCAGAAAATGGAAATATGCACGAATTGCGGCCCTTGATGCCCAATTTGGATATTTTCTGGAAGAATGACCGGGAAGTAACCGAAAGGTATCTGAGAAATCTTCTGCATATGCACATGGTAAGTACTGAAACCGGGGAATTCAACCGGCATGCAGATGAGAAAACCGGTTATGCTTTTTTAGAAAGCGGAGGTATTCTGGCTGAAATTGCCTGTTGGTTATATAAAAAAACCGGAGATGAGGCATTGCTGGATTTGGCACAGAAAATAACTACTTTTAGTTATGGATTTCGAAATGAAAAAACAGGCTTGATTGAGAATTGTCCGACAATGAAACGCTGGGATAAATATTATGCCACAACAGAAACGGCGCATTGGGCAGTGTCCCTTTTGCATTGTTTTTCGCTGACTGGGCAGGAGAATTTTTATCATATAGCAGAATCGGCAGTTTCGTCGTATATCAAATATGGCTATGATAAAGAGAACAGAAAAATATATGGTTGTATTCGTGTAACAGATGGAAAACCATACGAAGAAAAAGAACGGGAAACAATTTATATGCCGGACAAATATAGCAGTCCGTGGCAGTCATATTTTCCTACGCATGATTATTTGTTTTCACTTGCAGAGGCATGTATTCTTCTTTGGAAATACAATAAAAAGCCTGTATTTTTATTTATTGCCAAAGAAATTGCTGCGCAGGTGCGAAATGAATATAGGCAGAAGACCTTTGCGGATAATTATGGAAGGGCAATTCAGCTCATGTGTGACTTGTATCAAGCGGTGGAAGAAGAGAGCTATCTTGTTTTTGCAAAAGAAATTGCGGATTTTGCGTTGAAAGTTCTTTCAGGCGGCGTTATTTTGAAGGGACATCCGGATAAGGTGAGTTGCGCTGCAGTCGATGGTGTTGGGATTTTAATGGAAGGATTGCTTATATTGGACAATTTGCTTGACGGGAGCAGAAAAGGAAGTGAAGAAATATAAAGCATTGAAATAAAGCGGAAAAATTTTCTGCGCCCCTTGACAAGTAATGTAAAATGGTATAAGATAAAAAACTGAAATATAAAAAGTATTCAATGTATTGGATAAAGTGTCTCAAAGGGTGTTTAGCTTTTTGAGAAGAATAGAGAACCGGGTGGAAATCCCGGACGGTACCGCCGCTGTATACACCGCAGACATATTCGTTGATGAAAATCGGTCACTGGGAAACTGGGAAGGCAGAATATGTGCCGCATCTTATGCGGGTGTGAGTCAGAAGACCTGCTTTATCTTTCCCTTTTTCGCGTTATACGAAATAAAGGGTTATTTTTCTGTACAGAAAATCGGCTGTGCGGGCATCTGCCCCACAGCTTTTTTGTTTGGAGAAATGGGACGGAAAGAAACTTATTTTACAAAAGAATAAAATTAATATAGGAAAATTGGGAGGATTTATAATGTATCAAACAAAAACATCGAAATTGATGGCGGCTTTGCTTTGTATAGTGATGCTGGCGGCATTGTTGCCGGCTGGTATTTTTGCTGCAGGCGATGGGGTAATCACCATAACAGATGAGGCGGGATTGATTGCGGTTGCAAATGATTTGTCGGGCAGTTATCAGCTGGGGGCGGACATTGAACTGAAGGGAAGCTGGAAGCCGCTCGGTTCAGAGGAACAACCGTTTGTGGGTACCTTTGATGGGAATTATCATAAAATAACGAATTTGCGTATTCAAACCAATGTGGCTGAGAATAACCATGGCCTTTTTGGTTATATCGGTGTTGCAGGAACAGTAAAAAATACTGTTGTAAAGGTGATGGACAATTCCTATGTGAAGGGTGGAAATAATGTTGGCGCCATTGCCGGATATAATGCCGGTATAATTGATCAGTGCGGATTGGAAGCCTCTGCGGTATCAGATACGTTCACCGTCAGCGGCAGTGAGAATGTCGGCGGAATTGCCGGATATAATGCGGGGAGTATTTCCGGATGTTTTAACAGAGCAGAAATTTATTCCAGCGGAGACTATGCTGGAGGTATCACTGGGTATACAATAAATGGAAGTGTATTAGAATCTTATAATACAGGTGAAATTACCGCTGGGAATAAGGCTGGTGGTATTACCGGATATATGAAAGACAGCACAATCAGAAATTGTATGAATACCGGTGCTTTGAAAATTAATGGATATGCGGCAAAAGGACATATGAGCGGAACAGGAAAGACAGGTGTGTTGGAAAATTGTTATTATCCGGCAGATACCGGATGGGATTATACGACCGGAGGCTCACGGATTGGCGTATGCAGTAACGAAGGATATGTCGGTGATTTGCAAATGTGGATTTCCGGAACAGATACTTTTGAAATGAATGGAGATATTCCATGGCTGAAATGGGAAAATCCAAATAATCACGGCAGCATAGAACCATCCGATGGTTTTGTTGAAAGCATAGTGCTTGATAACCGGGAGGCAACGTTGGAAATTGGAGAAACGCTGCAGATAACGGCAGAAGTTCTGCCGGAAGATGCGGCGGATAAATCAATTGTCTGGAGCAGTGACCGAAACGAAGTGGCAACTGTGACACAGGATGGAAAGATAGAGGCGCTTGCAGAAGGAACAGCGGTCATTACCGCATCTGCTGTTTTTGGTGAAGCAGAAGACACTTGTACAATTATTGTGCGGGATATGGGAACAGAACCTGAGATGCTAGATGGAATATATCAGATTTGCAGCACGGCAGAACTGAAATGGTTTGCTTTGCATCCGGAAAAGACGGCGTCTGCGAATGCAGTTTTGGTTTCGGACATTGTGCTTGCAGATACATCGTTTTTGCCGATGTTCCCGGAGGGGTATGCTGGAACCTTTAGTGGTGGTGAACAAAGACATACCATTACTTATCAATGGAACACGAACAAAAACATATGCGGACTATTTGCTGCCATCACAGAGGAGGGGGTGGTGAAAAATCTCAAGCTTTCGGGAGAAGCAGTCGTTGGGCACAGCTATTTCGGAAGTGTTGCGGGATATAACAAAGGACGGATTGAATTTATAGACAGTATAGTTTCGACGATTCCCAAATCAGGCAAACGAACAACTTATATCGGTGGACTCGCAGGAAAGAATAGCGGCTTGATTCAGGATTCTGTAAATTTGGGAACGGTTCGTGCAACAGATTTTGTTGGCGGTATTGCAGGCGAAAATGTGGGCGGCAGCATCTGGCGGTGTGAGAATAAAGCAAACATAACCGCCGAGAATGTATCTGGTACTGCGGGAGGCATTGTTGGCGCTGTAACTGCCAATACGAAGGAAGATAAGATGACCCTTTGGTCTTGCATAAACGGTGGTACTGTACAAGGAGGAACCAATGCTCTTTCTGCTGCAGGCGGAATGGTTGGAAAAGAGAATGTTTCCGGAAATTTAGCCGGCTATGAACAGATGCCGGAATTGATTATTCGCAGCTGTTCAAATAAAGGTATATTGAATGCCGGCGGGACAACCTCAGATGACATTGCTAAAACCAGTGGAAATTGTACGATCACCTTTGATGATACCGAAGACCAAACGGCAGTTGAACAGGCGAAAGAAGGACTGGATCTTTCGGTCGTGTTGATTAAAGAAAATCCGCAGGTGACGAAAAGTATTTCTTTGCCGGATACTTTTGGAGATACCGGAGTGAAAATAACATGGGAAAGCAGCAATATGACAATACTGCAGCCTCAGGGGGTCTATCCCTATGCCTCGGTTATTCTTCCGGAGGATGGAATAGGAACAGTAACTTTGACTGCCAATATCCAAAAGGGAAGAAGAAGTGCAGAGAAGGAATTCAAAATAACCGTTTGGTCACTCAAAGCGATTCAGGAAGAGCAAGATCAACAGGACAGCGTTTATCTGGAAGGAGCAGTGCAGGCACTTAACAATGCCGGACTCAATACCTTAATCCCGGTCAGTGGGGTGGATACCAATCTGAATACTTATGTAGAGCGGAAGCTTTCTGCACTGGGGTATGACCGGGTGAAAGTTTCTATTCAAGACGTAACCAATCCTGAGGAGCAATGTGCAGAGATTTCCGAAGATGGAGAGATAAGATATTTTTGGGCAGATCCAGCTGGATTCAGAGGGATGTGGTTTGCAAAGATTCCGGTGACGTTTTCTTTGGCGGCTGGAGAAGCCTCTGCCGACTTTGGAGCAGCGGCAGTTATTTATTGGGATAAGGCAAAGGTAGAACGATATCTGGAGGAAGAAATTCTTTCTGAAATCCAGTTGAGTGGAGAGGTAGAAAGTGATTTAGAACTGCCCAAATATATTGGCGGACAAAACGGAAAAACATGGGTGGAAATTCAATGGAAAACTTCTGATAGCAGAGTGATCGCCATCAGTGAGGAAAATCAGTGGGACAGTGCGGATGCGCGTTATAATCCCTATGTTGGCAAGGTATTGCGCAGCGAAGCAGATCAAGCGGTAACATTGACAGCAACGGCAGTGTTTAACCGTACGAATAATGCAAATGGTGGGACAGAACAGGAAATATTATTGACAAAAGAATATCCGGTTGTTGTGAAAAAGATGGATGATGCGGCATTGGCTGTGCTGAAAGAAGAGATGCAGGATGCCTTAGAAAATGGCTATGATGTTCAAAAGCTTACGGATTATGTAACAGGAGAACAACTTGATTTAACTGCGGTAAAAAATGATATCCAGCTTTTGATTCCAAAAGAGACGGGAATTGACCACTATTTTGATTATCGTTTTACGGTGACCAGCAGCAATCATTCAGTGATAGAAACTTCTGAAATTGCTAATGCGGCCCGGGCATTTGTCTATCGTCCGCTGCCAGGTGAAGAAGATAGCACGGTTACTTTGACCATATTTATGACCAGTATTAAAAATCCGAACCTGACGGTTTCAAAATCATTTGACGTGACGGTGAAAGCGCTGACCGAAGAAGAAATCCAGGACGCAGCCGCATTGATGAATGCGGCAAAAGCAGCATATTTCTATGGAATTAATAATGGTGCGAATGCAGATAAGTATCATATCACCCAAAGTCTTTCTTCGTTTCGGGAAGTGGTATGGGATAGTGAACACGCTGGTGTTAAATTTATTTATGATAATAAGGATGCCAAAAGAGACGGAATAATTCCTGACGAACTTCCGAATTGGGCAGAGCAGGAAGATTGGCGGACATTCCGCTCCAGTAATCCAAAAGTTGTTGAAAACGAAACTCTGAATTATATTAAACAGCCGCAAAAAGACACATTTATTCAGGTAAATAGTGTTTTGACCCATGAAATTTTCGGTAAATATGCAGAGAAGTTTGTCGGTAATCCTGCATATGATGTGTTTAGGCAATTCTATCAGCAGCCGGTTGAAGAAATGCTGCAGGTTGTGGGAAAAACAACAGAAACACAAAATTATGATACATTGGATGAAGAAGAACGGGACAAGATATATCTGACACTGGCAGAAAACGCACAGAAAGATTTAGAGAAGGATATTCTGGTTACCTTCCGACTGGAAGGAGAAGATGGAATGATGATAGAAACCACTGTTCAGAATGTAAAAACGGGTGTAACGGTGTTTGAAGTCTTTCGTAATGCGCTTCGGGAGGCAGGTTATACTTATACGGCAGAAGGAAGTTATATTCAATCCATTACCGATAACAAGGGAAATACGTTGGGTGAATTTTCCAAGGGGCCGAATTCCGGTTGGATGTATAAGGTGAATGGTTCTTATCCGGAAATTTATATGAATGCCTGCTATTTGGAAGATGGAGATGAAGTGGTTGTTCTCTATACCACAAAGAGATATAGTACAGGTGGCAGTAACGTTGGAAATAAGAATACAGGAAAGCAGCCGGAGCCCTCTGCAACGGCAGAAGTTAAACCAAATCCAACGCAAGAGCCAGAAAAAAGCAATCCATATTCGGACATACAAGCAGGCAGCTGGTATTATGATGCTGTGCAGTATGTAACCGATAGTGGATGGTTTATGGGAACGGATATGACGCATTTTTCGCCGGAGCTTATCATGAACCGCGGAATGCTGGTTACAGTTTTATACCGTTTGGCAGGAAAACCGGAGGTGAGTGGTTCTGTACCATTTGTAGATGTACTGACCGGCGAATACTATTATAACGCTGTCCTTTGGGCAAATCAGGAAGGTATTGTTCTTGGAAAAGCAGAAAATATATTTGCACCGGAAGAAAATATTACCCGTGAGCAAATGGCGGCTGTTCTTTGGCGTTATGCAAAAAAGAGTGGAATCGACGTAAGTCAGCAGGCGGAATTAGCCGCCTATACAGATGCGAAGAGCATCAGTGCATATGCAGAAGAACCCATGCGATGGGCGGTTGCGGCCGGATTGATACAGGGAACCTCATCCACAACGATAGAGCCGGCTT
Source organism: uncultured Clostridia bacterium (assembly GCA_910580105.1). Lineage (GTDB taxonomy): Bacteria > Bacillota > Clostridia > Monoglobales > Monoglobaceae > CAJTWN01. Next base: position 103,853 of record CAJTWN010000001.1, read on the forward strand.
CTGGAGCAGAACGTGCCCAAGTGGCTGAAATCTTAATGCGGTATGAAAAAAATGTGCTGCACAATTCGTAAAAGTTAAGTTTTATTGCTGATTAAGGAAAGTTAAACAGAAAAAGCGGCCGGACGGCCGCTTTTTCTATAGATAAAAAATATTTTCTACATATGAAAATAAAGTACGATATAAAAAGTTGTTTTTATATAAGCTGCAATTGTCATTTGTTTGTTATGAATAAGAAAGTATGAACACTAATTTTTGTCGCCTTCAACAATAATTAAATCATCACCGATTTTCTTTATATTTTCCCATGGGATTACTTTATCATCTTCCCGTCCAATCAAACCAAGCAATTTATAGGCGCCAGGTACAGAAATGGAACTAATTTTTCCGCTCATGGTATCCAATGTTATATCTGAAACAAAGCCCAGCCGTTCCCCGTCCTCTATGTTAATGACCTCTTTGGTACGTAGTTCACTAAAATTTACTGTCATGTTCAACACCTCATCTATACGTATGCTTTTATTCTTTAGATTATACACAGAAAAAGTGAAATAATAGTTGACAAAAGACAAGAAACATGGTATGATACCAAAGTTGTTTGCGGGCGTGGCGGAATTGGCAGACGCGCCAGATTTAGGTTCTGGTATCAACAGATGTGGGGGTTCAAGTCCCTTCGCCCGCACCAAACAGTAAAAATCCGAACCTTGTACCGGTTGGTAATGGGTTCGGATTTTTATTGTATCTTGACTATTCTAATTTTAATAGCAAACTTAAATAAGATAAAAGGTCTTTCAATCTTTAAAAGTTGTTTTACTATTAAACTGATTCTCTAATACAAATAGAAACCTGCACATACTGAAGTCTATTAGCATGTGCAGGTTTTTGTAATCTAATGTGGTGAAATCCCAAACACTAGACTAATGTTTTTTAGCTTTATGGTCAGCTAGAATTTTGGATGCTTTACTTTTTGCAGACTTTGACGAGTTCTTACTAGCTAATATTTTGTCTGCTTTGCCTACCTTTCCACCGCTGTGTACTGTCATAGAATCACCTCCTTTTGGGCATAAAAATAGCAGTATTCACTCTGAATACTGCTTAATCTTTCACCCATATTTTAAATGCTTTTTTGCCGTAGGTACTGGCATAGATAATTTTGCCAGTTTTAGGGTTGTGTATATATTTTCTAAATATATAGTGTCCCTGTTCTTTTTCCTTCTTGTTCATATCGTCACCTCCTTTCGGATACAAAAATAGCACCAAATTCATAATGAATCCAGTGCTATTTTTGAAATAAAAAAAGACTACCGAAGGCAGTCTTTATAAGTGGATATACTTATCCAAAAAATATAATATCATATTTTTAAGAGAAAGTCAAGAAAACTCTTGAAATTTCTTGACTTTTTTAGTATTCTTAACTTAAGTAATTACTCACACCTCTATACAAAACTGAGAAACGGTGATTCTTATGTTATATAATTATAAAGAAGTTCTTAATTTATTTGGCAACGATTATAACTTAAAAAAAGCTATGGTAAATAAACGAATTTTCAAAATTGAAAAAGGTATCTATTCTGATGGTGAAAACAATTTTACAACGATAGAAATAGTTCTCAAAAAATATAATCATGCCTTTCTTGTTAAAGATTCTGCTTTGCATTTAATTGGATTTATAGAAAAGGAGCCTGCTAAAATACATATTGGCACTGCAAGGAACGCATTGAGAATTAAGGATACTAGAATACAACAACATTTTTATAGTAATCTTGATGTGACTATTTTGAGTGAAAGCAAGTGGGATAAGTACTCACACCTTTTGAGCTACGAAAATATAAAAATACATGCCACAGAAAATAATAACGAAATTCGACTGTTTAATCTCAAAGCCTTATTTTTTGATTTAGTTAGGAGCTATAAGGATTACCCGAAATCTACTTTGTTTGCCCTCCTTGAAAAATTTAAAACTTGCCGTTATTTTCACGGTTTAACCGAATGGGAATTGGCGGAAAATTTACAGAATGAAAAGATCGTGAGTGACATCGAATTTCTTGATGATGATTTATACAAAATGCTTGAGGATATTTTTTCAGAAGTAAGATCTCGAGAATTTAGAATCGAATTTGATTTGGATGATTTATAAAAAGGAACATAGATGATTCTTCATTTAAAGCAAGATTCCGATTACTAATTTATTACATTTTAATATGCCGTTGTAAACTTAAATAGCAAAAGGCACTTGCGTTGTAAATATGCAAGTGCCTTTTATTAAAGAAAAATCAGTCACACGCTTCGTCGTTCCTCCTTTTTCGTGAAAAGTCACGCTCAGTCGCCTGCTTGTTTGTAAACGCACACGCGACGGCTCACAATCGCTGCCAACTTTTCACGATATTGCGCCTTCGGTGCAGCCAAAATTCTCTGCCGCTACTGCGTTTGCAGATAAGTCCTGTAAGAACACCCGCACCACGTCGCAGCGGACTTTGCTCTGTTACAATTTTCTTTTTGTACAAAAATAATTTATATATTTTGACGCTCCATCTTTTCTGAAAAAGGTGGATGTGGATTTGCGAAAAAAAGCAGAAAAAAAGACCCATATAAACGGGTCTTTTCAATATTTTATTGTTTGTCAAGGGTTACAGTTTGTGTGGCCTCATCCCAGCCAACTGTATAGCCAATAGCTTCGGCAAGGAAACGGATGGGGACATACATACGTTCTTCATCGTTGTCAATAAATGCCGCGGTATCCATCTGTAAATGTTGTGCAGCTTCGTATTTATCAGGTATGATCGACAGAATTGTACTTCCTTCCTGAATCAAATAAGAGCATTTTGCGGCATCTGATTCTATGGTTGCCAATTTAAATGAATCGTCATAACTGACCCGGCAGTTTAAATATTCAGTAAGGAAGCGAACCGGAACAAAGGTGCGGTCATCCATCTCTTTAATACTGCCCATTTCTGCGGGAATATTCACTGCAGTACCATTGATTTCAATAACATCTGCCGCAGCAAAAGCAGAAATAGAGACGAAAAGAACATCGAATACCAAAAATGCGGAAATAATTCTCTTAAACATGTAAAAACTCCTTGTGCAATTCAATTATGCAGCAGCATTCAAAATAACAGTTTGTGTGGCTTCATCCCAGTCAACGGTGTAATTCATTGCTTCCGCCAAAAAGCGAACCGGAATGTACATTCTGCCTTCGTTATCATCTACGAATGGAAGAACATCCATTTTAATTAATTTACCATCTCCAAGGTTAGGAAGAACGTAAAGCTCTGGTTGACCAGAAGTAATCAGATACGAAATACCTTTTGTATCTGTGATGGTTGCGCTGATGTCGGTTTCGCTGTAGTTGACCGTGCAGCCAAGATATTCGGTTACAAACCGGACCGGAACAAAGGTGCGGTCATCATATTCCCGAACAGTTCCCATTTCAGCCGGAATTGTGACGTTTTCATCGTTAATAACGATGTTTTCTGCCGCCGCAAAACATACACTTGATGCCGCAAGCGTAGAAATAAGTAATAGCGTTGCAATCCATTTTTTCATTTGATAACCTCCAAAAAAATATTCAAAACTTATGTATAAGTATAGCATAAATTTGGGGAAAATTCAAGGGGGAATTTATTGACTTTGCCATTGGCAGTTGTTATAATAAAAACAAATCAAAACTGGAGAATTTTCCCAATTGGATTTGGAGGCGGAAAGTGTGTCCGATAAAATGCGTAGATATATTAACCGTGAATTGGGATGGCTGGATTTTAATTGCCGTGTTTTGGAAGAGGCCCGGCGGGATAGCAATCCAATTTTAGAACGGTTTCGTTTTTTAGGTATTACAGCATCAAATATGGACGAATTTTTTATGGTTCGCATAGCCGGCGTTAAACAGCAGGTAGATGAAGGCTATAAAAAAGCGGATGAATCCGGGTACACTCCACAAGTTCTTTTGGAAGAACTTTATAAACGGACAGAAAGTTTTTCCCAGATGCAGTATGCCTGTCTGCACGACCGGCTTTATCCGGCACTTATTGAAAATGGAATAAAATTTCTTGGTATTCAAGAACTGAGCAGGAAACAAAAAACGTATGTACGGGAATATTTTGACAGCGTGGTTTTTCCTGTTTTGACGCCTATCCGGGTGGAAGATGGACGTCCGTTTCCGCGTCTTTTGGGCAAAAGTCTGAATATTGCTGTCCGCTTGAAGAAGAAGGGGAAAAATGACTGCGATTTTGCGGTTGTACAGGTTCCGTCTAATATACAGCGTTTTGTGGAATTGCCCTCTTCAAAAGGCCGTGCTTTTATTTTTTTGGAAGACGTTATTCTGCGGCATATGGATGCACTCTTTGATGCACAGCGTATTAAAGCTTGTGCGCCTTTTCGCATTACACGGAATTCTGATGTTGAAATTGATGATGAAGCGCCGGATCTTTTGGAAGAAGTTCAGAAATCAATTAAAAAAAGAAAATCCGGACGACCGGTTCGACTGGAAATCTTAAAAAAATGTGATGTGGAAATCCGTGAATTCCTGATGCGCAGACTGCATTTGAAAAAAGCGGCGGTATGTAAGGTTGAAGGACCGATTGATCTTACTGTGTTTTCCAAATTTGCCGGAATCAGTACAGAAGAAAATATGTGTTTTGCACCAATTGTTCCGGTTATGCCGCCTGCGGATTTTGTTGGGTATGCAGATGATTTTTATGGTGCAATACGGAAACGTGACCGGTTGGTTTATCATCCATATGAAAGTTTTGATGTGGTCATTTCTTTTATAAAACATGCGGCAATGGATCCGAATGTTTTGGCAATTAAACAGACATTGTACCGTGTCAGCGGCCATTCGCCGATTATTGAAGCATTGATTCTTGCGGCACAGAATGGCAAACAAGTTACCGTTTTGGTCGAGCTTAAGGCCAGATTTGACGAAGAAAATAATGTTGAATGGGCAAAAAAATTAGAAAAGGCCGGCTGTCATGTGATATATGGACTGCCGGGGTTAAAAACCCATTGTAAAATTTTATCAGTTGTCCGCCGGGAAGGAGATAAAATTCGAAATTATATCCATATGGCCACTGGAAATTATAACGATACGACTGCAAATCTTTATACAGATATGGGGATGTTTACCTGCCGAGAGGATTTTGCCCGTGATGTGGCGGCGCTTTTCAATATGTTGACCGGATATGCCGGTGTGCCGCAGTATAAAAAACTGGTGGTTGCACCCAAATATATGCGTGATTTTTTCGAAGAAAAAATAGATAACGAGATTGCCAATGCCCAGGCAGGCCTCCCCTGCGGAATTACTGCAAAAGTCAATTCACTGGTAGATCCGGGTATTGTGGATTTGTTGTACCGGGCATCGGGAGAAGGGGTGCCGGTACGCTTGATTGTGCGGGGGATCTGTTGTCTTTTGCCGGGCAAGAAAGGCCTGAGTGAAAATATTGAAGTACACAGTATTGTGGGCCAGCTTTTGGAGCATAGCAGAATTTTCTGGTTTGAAAATGATGGCAAACCGCAGGTGTATATTGGAAGCGCGGATTGGATGCAAAGAAATTTAAACCGGCGGGTAGAGGTGGTTTTTCCTGTTGAAGAGAAACAGTTGATAAAGAGAATCAAAAGAATACTGGCTTTGATGTGGGAAGATAAGCATAATACCAGAGTCATGCAGCCGGATGGAAGTTATCAGTTGTATTCCCTTCAGGAAGGAGAATCTGAAAATAATTCACAGCGTCAGCTTTCCAGGATGGCTGTTGAAGCCCAGGAACGGGTAATACAAGCAAACCGTCGCCGGGAACGGCGACAGACACTAAACGATGCAATGAAAAAGTAAATGGGAGGTATTTAATATGATGAACATTGGGATATTAACCAGCGGCGGAGATTGTCAGGGATTAAATGCGGCAATCCGCGGAGTGGCTAAGGCACTTTATAAGGAGTTTCCGGATGAACTTAAAATTTATGGGATTCAGGATGGTTACGGCGGATTGATCCATGGTAATTATAAGGAGATGAAGGAGGACGATTTTTCCGGGATTCTTACCCGCGGCGGGACGATTCTTGGAACCTCCCGGCAGCCTTTTAAAAAAATGCGGGTGATTGATGAAGACAGTGTGGATAAAGTACAGAACATGAAAGACAACTATAAGAAAATGGAATTGGATTGTCTTGTTGTCCTGGGCGGAAATGGTACCCATAAGACGGCAAATCTTCTTGCGGAAGAAGGGCTTAATGTAGTGGGACTTCCGAAGACGATTGACAATGATATTTGGGGAACGGATATGACTTTTGGTTTTCAAAGTGCAATGGAGATTGCCACAGATGTGATTGACCGGATTCATACAACAGCAACATCCCACGGCCGGGTGTTTATTGTAGAAGTGATGGGGCATAAAGTTGGCTGGCTGACGTTACATGCCGGGATTGCCGGTGGGGCGGACGTAATTTTATTGCCTGAAATTCCCTATGATATTGATAAAGTTGTGGAAGAGATTAATCGCCGTGAACAAAAAGGGAAACGATTTTCTATTATAGCAGTTGCGGAAGGCGCTGTTTCTTTGGAAGAGTCCAAATTAAAGAAAAAGGAATTCAAAGCACGGCGTGCAGAGATGAAGTATCCGGCCATTTCCTATCGTATTGCTGAAGAATTGGAGGCAAGATCCGGTCATGAAATCCGTGTCACCGTTCCGGGACATTTTCAAAGAGGCGGCAGTCCGTGTCCTTATGACCGTGTTCTTTCGACTAGGTTTGGAACTGCGGCCGCTGGTTTGATTAAAGAAAAGAAGTATGGGTATATGGTTGCACTTAAAAATGGTGTAATTGTTCCTGTGCCGTTAAGCGATGTGGCAGGAAAACTTAAAAGCGTGCCTTTGGATTGTGAAGAGATTCGCTGTGCCCGCGAAATGGGTATTAGCTTTGGTGACTAAGAGGATTTTCCGGATATATAAATAGCAAATCTCATAGGTAAATAATATCCAAGGATGCAGCCTGTGGGTGTGTTATAGAGGAAAGTGTAAATTATACCTCCCCCATAGAAATACGGATATTTTTATTGATAAGTGCACGGAGTATCCGAGATTCGGTGATGGTGGACAGAATGTTTTCATCATCATCAACTATCTGAATAATATAAAAACGGTTATAGGTCAGGAGTTTTAAAATACACCGGGCCGGGGTGTCTTTGTGTACGGTCAGCACAGTAGATTTGCGGACAGCACCCCGGTCAATTTTTTGCCTGTGATAGAGAATCTCCCTCAATGCAATGAGGGAGATATTTTTTTGTTCACAATACAGATTTCCCAGCAAAAAAGCGCCAATCATTAGGAGCGAAAAATTAAAGGGAGCAATAAAAAGGTAGGCCACTGCACCGCAGAGTAAAAGTAAAATCAATGCCCGACTTTGCTTCAGCATATAGTTATAAGCCTTCAGGATACCAAAGGAGGCGGTCAAAATGGACTTTAGGATGCGACCGCCATCAAGAGGAAGGCAGGGCAGGAGATTAAGTATGGCCATTGAAAGGGTGACGGCGTCTGCGTAAGAGAGCAGTTCCCTGGATATTGGAAGAAAAGGAAGAACTGCCCAGATGAGAAGATTCATCATTGGGCCTGCGGCGGCAATACAAGCTTCTTTCAGAGGAGAGCGGATAATCGGTTCACTGAGCCGGGCACACAATCCAAAGGGATAGATTTCGATTGAAGCAATGGAGACGCCAAGGAGTTTTGCCGTGCCAACATGGGCAAGTTCGTGAAGCAGGGCAATGGTATATGCAGTGATAAACAGTGGAAAATAGCCGCCCCACAAAGCACAGAGCAGGACGGCAAAAAAAAGCAGATGGATCTTCCATTTATGACCAATGGGAATGAGGCTGTATGTTTTAAGTTTCTCTATCATGGGTTACCTCTTATTTATTATTGTGGGGGGAGCGATGTTTCTGCCGGAACCTCTGGTGGATTTGCGGGCAAAAATGGATTGGGAAGGAAGTCCAAGATTTGGTCTTTAATTTTTACAAAGTCGGTTTCATAGCGGATGGCGCGGCCAAAAGCGTCTGCACAGTGATTCAAAAAAGAAATATTGCTCTGTGCGGCACCATATATACAGAGGGTAAAGACGGTGGCGGCAGCCAGCTGCTTGAGGAGAAGGCGGCTGAAGCGAAAGTCTGATGTTTGAGAAACGGCATTTCTTTCGATGGGATGGATGCGTGGATGCTGGCGGGTTCGCTCATAGTATTCTGTTGGCACAGGAATCACTCCTTTCTGTTCTTGTTTTATCTTTATGGGAGGATGTCCGGATTTATGCTTGCATATTTTGGGGCTTTATTGTATGATAATCTGGAGAATAATTGATTTATATAAAGTTGAGGAATATTATGGAAAATATAAAATTTGAAAACTGTTTGAAGCGGGTGCAAAAACCGGCGAGATATATCGGAAATGAATTTAACAGTGTACATAAAGAATGGAATAAAGAGCGGATGACCTTTGCTTTTGGTTTCCCTGATGTTTATGAAGTTGCGATGTCCCATTTGGGAATGAAAATTCTTTATCATATGTTGAATGAACGTGAAGATACGGTTTGTGAACGGGTATTTGCTCCCTGGGACGATATGGAGCAGGAGATGCGCAGGGAAGGAATTCCTCTGCTTTCTTTAGAAAGCCGGCACAGAATCCGGGACTTTGATTTTTTGGGATTTACTTTGCAATACGAGATGAGTTATTCAAATATCGTGAATATGCTGGATCTCGCGGGGATACCGCTCCGGGCAGCGGAGCGGACGCTGGAAGATCCGTTTGTTTGCTGCGGCGGTCCCTGTGCCTATCATGCAGAGCCTCTATCGGATTTGGTGGATTTTTTTATCCTTGGTGAGGGTGAAGAAGTCAACCATGAAATAATGGATGTTTATAAAGAGTGGAAGGCCAAGGGGGGAACAAGGGAAGAATATCTGGAAATGGTGTCTGGAATCCAGGGAATATATGTCCCGTCTTTTTATGATGTCAAATATAACAGCGACGGGACAATTGCACGTTTTGCACCAAACCGGTCTTGTGCGCCGGAAAAAGTGAAAAAACGGATTATCACGGATTTGGATCATACTTATATTCCTGAAAAGCTGATTGTGCCTTTTATGGAGACGGTACATGACAGGATTATGCTGGAAATTTTCCGCGGCTGTATCCGTGGCTGTCGGTTCTGCCAGGCAGGATATATTTATCGGCCGGTGCGGGAACGGAGTGTTGAGAGGCTTTTGGAGGTTGCAGAAAGAGCCATTGCCGCTACTGGTTATGAAGAAATGTCCATGTCGTCATTGAGTACCAGCGATTATACAAAATTGCAGGAACTTACCGATGGACTGCTTGCCCGTACTGTGGAGAAAAAGATTAATCTTTCACTGCCTTCACTGCGTGTGGATAATTTTTCAATGGAATTAATGGAAAAGGTGCAAAAGGTAAAAAAGAGTGGCCTTACTTTTGCACCGGAAGCCGGAACCCAGCGTCTGCGTGATGTGATTAACAAGAATGTATTGGAAAGCGATTTGCTGCGAACTTCGAAAATTGCGTTTGGCGGTGGTTATAACCGGATGAAACTCTATTTTATGCTGGGACTTCCTACTGAAACGCAGGAAGATGTCTATGGGATTGGGGATTTGGCGCAGAAAGTAATCGATGTGTTCTACGAGATTCCAAAAGAAGAGCGGAAAGGGCGCAGTGTTTCTGTAACAGTGAGTACCTCTTTCTTTGTACCGAAACCCTTTACTCCGTTTCAGTGGGAACCGCAAGCCAAGATTGAGGAGATGGAAGAAAAAGCGCGCAGTTTGAAAAAATACATCACAAATAAGAAAATTGTCTATAATTGGCATGCAAGTGACGTTAGTTTTCTTGAAGAAGTTTTTGCAAAGGGTGACCGCCGTTTGGGGGAGGTTTTGATCAGTGCCCAAAAGCTGGGATGTAAGTTTGATGGGTGGACGGACTTTTTTTCTTATGAAAAGTGGATGCAGGCTTTTGAGGAAAATGGTATTGATCCAACATTTTATGCTCACCGGCGTCTTTCATATGATGAGATATTGCCCTGGGACTATGCGGATATCGGAGTGAGTAAGGAATTTCTTATTAAGGAACATAAGCGGGCCTATGAGGGGATTACAACGCCGTCCTGCCGTGAAAAGTGTATGGGATGCGGTGCGGCGCAGTTTGGAAGGGGTGTTTGTTTTGAGTAAGCGGCGGATTAAATTTTCAAAGACCGGGATGGGGAAATATATTTCTCATCTGGACTTATTGCGGACATTTACCCGTTCTATTATGCGTTCCGGACTTCCGGTTCGGTATTCTCAGGGGTTTAATCCCCATCAATTGATTACTTTTTCTCTGCCGCTTCCTATTGGCGTGACCAGCATTTGCGAATATGTAGATATAGATTTTGAAGACACCGCTTCTAATGAAGAAATTTATGAAAAGCTGAATCAAAACTTGCCGATGGACATGCGGGTTCTTGCTGTTGGTCCGCTTATACACAAGGCGAATGCGATCTGTGCGGCAGAATATCGGATTGAACTCTTAACCGGACAAGAAATTGATGCGGAGTTGCTTGCTGAATTTTTTGCGGAGGATGAAATCTGGGTAGAGAAAAAAACGAAGAAAAAAGGATTGGTTTCTGTCAATTTGATGGAGTTTATCCAAGGGTATACATATAAAGAACAAACAGATGCTGCTTGTGTTTTTGAGGTGATTTTGTGCGCAGGCGGCGAAAAGAATATTAAACCGGAAATACTGACAGGGACTTTGGTTGCATCGCTGGGTGAAAAAGGTATCCAAATTGATGGTGTCAATATTGAACGACTGCAAATTTTTTGTACTGGGGATGGGAAAATGGTAAATTTTTGCTGAGAAATATTTATTGGAGAGAGCAAATGAATGAGGAAATAATATATCGCCAATTAAATGAACGAGAAATTGAACCTTCTCTTTTCAGGGATTTTGAACGGCGGCAGGTTGTAAATTTATGCTGGCGGCGGATGAATGGCAGATGGGTAATTCAGAAAGATCCTTTTGTTGACCAATGGAGTGCGGAAGATTATGAAATTTTGATACAGTGTTTACGGCGTACGGTAAAATTCGGCGGCGTTGTTTATGCGGCCTTTAAGGAGGGGGCCTGTAAAGGCTTTGCATCTGCTGAAAGGGAACGAATCGGTGAAAGTGCCGAATATGTTGATTTGACCAGTTTACATGTTTCGGAAGAAATGCGCGGCCAAGGAATCGGCCGTAACCTCTTCTTTCAGGTTGCAGACTGGGCAAGTGCGCAGGGAGCAGAAAAACTGTATATTTCAAGTCACTCGGCAATAGAAACACAGGCTTTTTATCGGTCAATCGGTTGTGTTGATGCGGTCTATCTGCATCCGGAACATGTCAGACAGGAGCCTTATGACTGTCAGCTGGAATATGTATTGCGGCGTGGATGAAAATTGTTGGTGATAATGTTTGAGTTTCTGCGGATGAAGATGGAGGCTGAAAAGGATGCGAAGTGAACAGCAGATGTATAATCTTATTTTAGAAATGGCTGGGGAGGATGACCGTATTCGTGCCGTATTCCTGAATGGATCCCGCGCCAATCCAAAGATTGAAAAAGATAAATATCAGGATTATGATGTAGTTTTTGTTGTAGAGGAAACGGCGTCGTTTTTGGCAGACAGAAGTTGGATGGAAGTATTTGGCACACCTCTAATCATGCAGGAGCCGGATTTGATGGATGTATATAATGGGGGAGCGCAGAATTTTTCGAACAAGTATACATGGCTGATGCTTTTTAATGATGGCAATCGGATAGATTTGCGGATTATGCTTGAAGAGGAAGCTTACACTACCTGTATGGAGGAGGCATTTACCGTCTCTTTGCTGGATAAGGATGGAATTTTGCCGCAGGTTTTACCATCTGCCGGAGAGCAATATCTTGTGAAAAGACCGGAGGCTGGGCAGTACAGAGCGTGTTGTAATGAGTTTTTTTGGTGTCTTAATAACCTCGCAAAAGGAATTGCTCGGGACGAGCTTCCTTATGTGATGGAAATGTATCATTCGGTTATCCATCCGGAGCTTAGAAAGATGCTTGACTGGTACATTGGGATACAGTTTGATTTTTCTGTGTCAACCGGCAAGATGAATAAGTACTTTAAAAAGTACCTTCCCTCTGAAATTTATAAAAGGTATATTTCTACCTATACAGATGGGGAATATGAACATATTTGGTCAGCGGTATTTAATGCCTGTGATTTATTTCATCAGATTGCATCTTTGGTGGGAAGCCGTCTGGGATTTGTCTATTATGATGAAGAGGAGCGGAATACAAGAGAATATTTGCTGAAGATAAAACATGACCGGTATGTAATAGAATAGGAGAATAAAATGAGAAAGGAAATTTCACTGCGACCGGGCAAATGGATTTGGTATCCATCCCAAAGGACATTGCCGAACACCTTTGTTTTGTTCCGACAGGAATTTTTTTTGAATGAAAAGCCCACAATGGCTGATGGATATATTGCTGCGGATAGCCGCTATGAATTATATGTCAATGGCAGGCGTGTTCAATGGGGCCCTGCTCCCTGTGATCCGCGCTGTGAGGAGGCGGATCCGGCCAACATTCTTCCTTATCTTCAAAAGGGAAAGAATGTATTGGCTGTTAAAGTTTTATTTTTTGCCGTTTCTGAAGGCACATGGGTGGCAGGAAATCCAGGGCTTCTTTATCGATTTAGAATTCATACACCGAACCTTTCAATGGAGCTTGTATCTGATGAAAATGTTTTGTGTGCAGTTGACTTTGGACATCGTCCCGGCCAGCATCAACGTTGGTATTTGCGCGCCATGCAGGAAGAATATGATGCCCGGCGTGCAGAAGATGATTGGAATCAGATTTCCTTTTCGCCCGGAAAGATGTGGAAAGCAGCAATGATTGTGGGTGAAGATGGGAGCCGGCCTTCCATCTATAACGAATATTATGAATTTATCAGCGGCGGTCTGCGGCCCCAGCGCCAAGACGGAAAATTGTATGAACGCAGTATTCCAATGCCGCTGGAAGAGAATATTCCTGTGCGGTCTTTGGTGGAATTTGGACGTGTGCAGTGGAATACATCTGTGGACGATTGGTTTGCTTTCCGGTCTCCGAATAGTTTTTCCTGTTTCCCGGAAGCTTTTGAATTACGACGAAAGGGAGACGGTTATACCTTTTTTGCGGGTGCGGGCGAAAGCTTTTATCTGACTTTTGATTTTTTGGAACAGATTGTTGGATTTCCTTATTTTACGATTACTGCACCAGAGGGTACACAAATTGAGTTAATGGTGCAGGAATCCCACCAGCCCCACGGGGAAAATATTTTATTGGATACGACCTTCCATTGTTGGAGCCGTTTTATTTGTAAAGAAGGGGAAAACCGGTTTCAAGCCTTTGATTTTGAGTCTGCTAAGTGGATGCAGCTGCATATTACCGCCTTTTCAGATGGTGAAATTAGTTTGCAAAAATTGGGTGTTTTACGAAGAAAGTATCCCTTTGAGCAAAAACCAATTGTTTGTGTAAAAGACCCGGAGATGCAGCGTTTGTTTGATGCGGGCATTAATACAATTTATAATGCGGCGATTGAGACGCTTGTGGATGGTATGGGCAGGGAGCGCCAGCAATATGCAGGCGACGGCCTGCATGCGCTGACCAGCATTCGGCAGCTTCTTGGTAATTATTCTATTTCCAGACGGTTGTTTGATACTTATGCAGACGGGATGACATCGGATGGTTATTTCTTGGATTGTTATCCGGCAGGTGACCGGCTGAAACGGGTGGGATATAAACAAATTGGTCTTTCTTATTGGGGGCCGTTGATTGATCATTCAGTTGGTTTTGTTATTGACTGCTATAAATATGTTTATGCTACTGGGGATATGGATTCAATTGAAGAAGTATATCCCAAATTAAAGATTTTTGTAGAGTTTTTACGCCGGGAGGCTGGGAAAGGTTTATTTCCTGTGGAAAATACAGGTTCGTATTGCGTTTGGCTGGATCATCATGCTTTTTTGAAACAGAGACACCGGCTTGGTTGTATGAATATTTTTATATATGGAATGCTCCGTTGGCATTTTATTCCGTTGATGCAGATGATGGAACCATCGGCAGATACGGAAACATTTGAAAGATTTGCAGATCAGCTGCAAAATATTTTGATTGAACGTTTTTGGGATAAAAGACAAAAAATGTTCTGGGACAATCTTCCGTGGCTGGATGAAGAAAAAGAGCCGGTGGTTTCTGACCGAACCCTTGCTATGGCAATTCTTTATGGGCTCTGCCCTGGTGGAGAAGAAGATGCCTGTGCCAACTATCTGGCCTATAATCCAAATCTGCGTTTATCTTATCCCTGTAATGCCGTCTGGCGGCAGTGGGCGCTTTCGAAAAACGGGTATGCAAATGTTATTTTGGGGGATTTACGCAGTAAGTGGGCAACCATGCCCAGCGTCCGTTATAATAATGCCTATCAGGAACATTGGATTGCCTATCCGGACAGCACAAGTGAATGGAGCCATATTCCTCAGGCGCCGCTGATTGCGGTGGGAGATGTTTTTGTGGGCATATATCCAACTGCGCCCGGGTATGAAACGTTTAATTTGCGGCCGCAGCTTTGGGATTTAGGAGATTTTGAAACGGTGCTTCATACTGTGCGTGGTGAAGTGAAGTTTCAGGCAAAGATGTTACACCGGTTGTGTTATCGCATTCAGGTACAATATCCGTCCACAATGACAGGTCTTTTGCAAATGGATAGGAAGCATCGGGTGGAAGGATTGAAAAAAATTAATGAGATTCTCTATGAGTTGCCCCGTAATGCAGAATTTATTTTGACTTATCAGGAAGAAGATGAATATACAAAAGCTGTTGGTATTGACAAAGAGGAAAAATCGTGATATACTGCTTTAAAATTTGAGATTGGAGATGAAAAGATGCGGATGCTTTCTTGCTAATTTGATGAATAGCAGTTTAAACAAAACCTGGGGCGCTTGTCATGATGAAAAGCGTATACCTTTTGTTTGACTGCATTTTGCAAGAAAGTTATCATTTCTTTTCTCTTGAAATATGCACCGAATAATTTTAAGTTCTGTTTTCTGTGCGATAAAATGGGAGAGCTGTGAGAAATTACTTTCTTGCAGCTTTATTCTTTTATAGACTGAAAACTGAAAATCAGGAGGTGTATAGAAATGGCGATGATTTTAGTTGAAAATCTGTCTTTTGGTTATCCGGGTAGTTTCGATATGATTTTTAACGGTGTCTCCTTTCGGATGGACAGCCATTGGAAATTGGGTCTTATCGGGCGAAATGGACGGGGGAAAACCACTTTGCTTCGCCTTTTGATGGGTGAATATTCGTATAGCGGTAATATAATAGCAGGAGTTCCCTTTGCTTATTTTCCGTATGCAGTACCTGATGCGGCAGAGGAGACGATGAAGGTCTTGGCGGCAGCAAATCCAAATTGTGCGCCATGGCAGATTTTATGCGAAACACGGCTTTTGGAATTGTCAGAGGAAGTTTTATACCGACCCTTTTCAACGCTGAGCTATGGAGAGCAGACAAAAGCGCTTTTAGCGGCATTGTTTGCCGGAGAAGAGCGTTTTTTGCTTCTGGATGAACCGACAAACCATCTGGACCTTGCTGCGCGGAGAGTGGTAGCGGATTATTTGAAGAAGAAGCATGGATTTATCTTAGTTTCTCATGATCGGGCGCTGCTGGATGATTGTGTAAATCACATTTTGTCAATCAACCGTGCAGATATTACCATACAACAGGGCAATTTTTCAACATGGCAGGAAAATAAAGAGCGTCAGGATGCCTATGAGTGGGAATGTAATGAAAAGTTGAAAGGTGAAATTCGGGAACTGAAAGCTTCTGCAAGACAGGCTGCAAATTGGTCGGACAATGTAGAGAAGAGCAAGAAAGGAAAAGGAAGTAAAGTGGCCGGACTAAGGCCGGATCGCGGACATATCGGGCACAAAGCTGCAAAGATGATGAAACGGTCTAAAAATTTGGAAAACAGGATGGAAAATGCAGCGAAAGAAAAAGAAAAACTTTTAAGAAATATAGAAGAAACTGAACCGCTCAAAATGCTGGTTCGTAATCATCCGAAAGAAGAATTGCTCCGTGTACAAGATCTGGCAGTAGCTTATGATGGAATTACTGTTTGTAGTGGAATATCTTTTTCTCTTCATAGAGGTGAGCGAATCTGTCTTTCGGGTGAAAACGGAACAGGAAAGTCCAGCATATTGAAGGTGCTTTTGGGGGAAAATATTAACTATTCCGGTATCAGGCAGATTGCTGCGCAAACGGAAATATCTTATGTTCCTCAGGTATTTGAAAATTGGGAAGGTACGCTGTTTTCTTATGCAAAAAGTCAAACGGCAGATGAAACTTTGTTTTTGACTATATTACGAAAGTTTGGTATGGCGCGTGAACAGTTTGAAAAAAATATAAATGATTTGAGCGCAGGACAGAAGAAAAAGGTACTTCTTGCAAAAAGTCTTTGCACACCGGCACATCTTTATATATGGGACGAACCGTTGAATTACATTGATGTATTTTCCCGGATGCAGATAGAGGAAGTTCTTCTCTTTTTCCGGCCAACCATGATTTTTGTAGAACATGATCCGGTGTTTTGTGATAAAATTGCAACGAAAACAGTAACCCTGTCTGCGCAGAAGCAGAAATTTGGGAAAAGGTAAAAATTTTGGTTGACAAATTAAGAAGCCTGTGATAAACTATATCGGTAACCGCGCAGAAAAGGTAAAAAGAGGCAGGAATGCACACCTTATATGGCGAGTCTTGGGTAATAGGAGGTATTACGGTTATGTACGCAATTATCGAAACAGGCGGTAAACAGTATAAAGTTGCACAGGGCGATGTTGTTTTCATTGAAAAGCTCAATGCAGAAGCTGGTGAAACCGTTACATTTGACAAAGTTTTGGTTGTGGGCGGAGATGATATTAAGGTTGGTGCTCCTTATGTGAGTGGCGCTTCTGTTTCCGCAACAGTTGCAAAACAAGGTAAGGCAAAGAAGATTATTGTTTATAAGTATAAGCCCAAAAAAGGCTATCATAAAAAACAAGGTCACAGACAGCCTTATACAAAAGTTGAAATCACTGCAATTAATGCGTAATTTCACGATTTTATTTTAAATATAAAGGAGTGATATAAATGGCTCATAAGAAAGGTATGGGAAGTACCAAGAACGGCAGAGATTCCGAGTCCAAACGCCTTGGCGTGAAGAAGGGCGACGGTCAGCCTGTTCTCGCTGGTAACATTCTTGTTCGTCAGAGAGGAACCAAAATTCATCCCGGTATCAACGTAGGCAAGGGCAGTGATGATACACTCTTTGCATTGGTTGACGGTAAAGTGAAGTTTGAGCGTAAAGGAAAGAGCAAAAAGCAGGTTTCTGTTTATGAAATCGCTCAGTAAGTAAATCATAGAGCGGACGTTTGTTCGCTCTATTTTTGTTTATAATAGATGCAGGGACATTGTTATTTTTATTTGATTGGTGTAAAATAAAAACTGGATGTTTAAAAAAGTTTGTTTGACGTTGCGTCTCTGTTTTATAGAAGTCAAGAGGAGGTTCTGAAAACAGATATCCAATACTTTTGTTATAAATTGCAGTGTTGTAAATCGTAGTAATCATTTATATTTAGAATTAAAAATCCATCAAAAAAACGCGTTACCCGATGGAATGTCACAGGTATCATTCAATAGGTATCATTTGAGTAAAAATAAAATGAATTCAAAGGGGTGCTTTTAATGAAAGGTAATTTTTGCGGGCGATGGAAAAATAAAGATGAAGTAATTACAATTGTCAAAATGAATCAAACCTATCACTGTACATTTGAAAAAAGTAACATTGGAATTGTTTTTCAGGATACACTGATCATCTCTGCATTTGACGAAGATGCACAGGTGGGCGGTGTCGGCGTATATAGTCCAATTGGCGATGGGGTGGCAAATTATGCTTTGTGGTCGTCAACGAAAATTGCCGGCTTGTTAGGATCTGGAATTACTCAAAAAGCAGACGGAAAGAAAGAATTATGTGGAAATTACACAGTTGATTATTTAGTTGACGGCAAAGAAGCCGGTTCTTTTGCTTTGCATATCTCTGCGGTGAAAGATTGTGATATATATCATTTGGTCTGGTATGCAGAGGATAAAGCTGTTTTGCATGGGATTGGGCTTATGGATGGAGAAAACCTTGCTTTTGCGTGGGGGAGCAGGGGGTGTAGCTTCGATTTCACCATGCTGAAATTTTGCGGTACAGAGGATAATCTTCTTATTAAAAGTGCAGTGAAAATGGATGATGAGAAAATTGACATGGGTATATTGCTGCGCGGTTGAACGATGCAGATTTGTTATTTGATATTTGATATTGCCAAAAGTTGAAACGTCTGGAGTCTTGACGGAAAATATTAAACTGTTTTATGAAAATAAATTTATAACGATGATTGGGAAAGGAGGAGAAAAATGTTTTCTGATATTGCAAGAATTATTATAAAAGCAGGTGATGGCGGTAACGGCGCAGTTACTTTTCATCGGGAAAAATATGTGGCTGCCGGAGGTCCTGATGGCGGTGACGGCGGAAAAGGCGGCAATGTTATTTTTATAGCAGATAAGAATATCAATACCCTGCTGGACTTCAAATATAAGAAAAAATATATTGCTCAAAATGGTGAAAATGGCAAGGATGCAAATCGAAATGGAAAAAATGGGACCGATCTTATGATTCGCGTTCCGGTGGGCACACTTGTAAAAGATGCGGAATCAGGACTGGTAATTTGTGATTTGAAAGAGGATGGCGAATCTTTTCTGGTTGCAAAAGGCGGTGTCGGCGGCTGGGGGAATTCCCATTTTGCAACAGCGACCCGTCAGACGCCTAAGTTTGCAAAGTCCGGTATGCCCGGTGATGAAAGAGAAGTTGCATTGGAGCTTAAATTGATTGCGGATGTAGGACTTTTGGGATTTCCAAACGTGGGAAAATCCACCTTTTTGTCGATTGTTAGTGACGCACGTCCGAAAATTGCAAATTACCACTTTACAACGCTGGTACCGAATCTTGGTGTGGTGCAAATGGGTGATGGCGGTGGATTTGTCATTGCTGATATTCCCGGAATTATTGAAGGTGCACATGAAGGAATTGGTCTTGGACATGCTTTTTTGCGTCATGTTGAACGAACAAGATTGTTGCTGCATATTGTTGATGTTTCCGGTGTGGAAGGCAGAAATCCTGTTGAGGATTTTAAAACCATCAATAAAGAGCTTGCACTTTACAGTCCAAAACTTGCAGAAAAACCGCAGATTATATTGGCAAATAAATCGGATATTCCTACTTTTGATGAAAATTTTGCTGCTTTTCAGGCTGAAATGGAAGGAATGGGATATAAGGTGTTTTCAATTTCAGCGGCAACAAAGAAGGGAATTCGTGAGGTGTTGAATTATACCTATGAAACACTTTCAAAAATGCCGGTTGATGATACAGATGAAGATTATGAATGGTTTGACCTGGAGGCCGCCCGTGAAAAAGAGGATAAAATTGTGGTAACTCATGAAGAGGGCAGATTTGTTGTGGAAGGAATGCGGGTGCGTAAAATTGTTGGTTCAACCAATTTTGATGATTATGAATCCCTGCAGTATTTTCAGCGTTCACTTATTAAGTGCGGCGTGATTAAAATGCTTGAAGAGGCCGGAGCGAAAGAAGGGGATACAGTTTCTATTTACGGTGTGGAATTTGATTTTGTGCCGTAATAAAGTTAAAGAAATTTCGCAACAGAACATTTGCAAACATAAAATGGGCCGCAAAATTTGCGGCTTTTTTTATATATATTAAATTTTATTATAGTATAAAGCGTTTGAGGAGAAGTTGATAGAAATTTAATCATCGTTAGGGTGTTTTAAATGCACGGATAATATCCAATAGTGCATAAATCTGTGCAGCACTTAATTTTTTGCTGGCCTCGGTCAGTTGTCTGACCAAAACGGGTTGATTGTTATCTTCACAAAAAAATTCTTCGGGTGTGATATGAAAGTAGTCACAGAGGTATAAAAAAGTTGACATGGATGGATAAGCTTTTTGATTCTCAATTTTATTAATATAGCTTTCACTTTGTCCAAGTGTAAGACTTAAATCACGCGCGGATATACCGCGTTGGGTTCGCAAAAAGTAAATCCTTTTTGCAATAAAGTTCTCATTCATATCATCTTCACCTCAGTATATCATTATATTCTCTGTTTGAGAAAATTTAGGGAAAATAATTATACGTATTAAAATATTTAGATAATCCTTTTATCTATATTTTCAACGTTTTTGCTGTATTTGTCAATATATTGATGAAAATTTTTTTAAATAGTATAAAATTCGATGTTATATTAACTAAACGCTTTGAATACTGATAATTGTAGTATATACTGGAATTAAATAAAAATCTGAAAAAAGATGATGTGATAGATATTTTAGACTTATATTGAAAAGGAATAAGAAGGTTGATGGTACAAAAATGAAATAATTAAAAAAAACACTTGACAAAATGAAAAATATCGGTTAAACTTACAAACGTTGTAAAGCTTATTGCCTTTACAAAGATGGGAAGCAGGGGATTATAGCATGGATAAAAATGTGGAAGTCGGAATTTTATATGGTTTTTATAAAAATATGCTGACGGCAAAACAGTCCGAATGTATAGATCTTTATTATAATGAAGATTTATCCCTTTCAGAAATCAGTGAACATTTGGGAATTACCCGCCAGGGTGTTCGGGACAATATCAAGCGTGCCGAACACACACTGTTTGAAACAGAGGCGCGTTTAGGACTTATGCAGCGGTTTTTATCAATTAAAAACCGATTGGCAGAAATTGATGATATTATTCGTGAGATTGAGTCCTCTCCGAATGTTCGGAACCTGTCAGATGATATTAAGCGAAAGATAAATAAAATATTGATTTTAATTTCTGAAATCAATGAACAGGAAATAGGGGGATAACCCTAGATTATGCACGAGACATAAGAGTTTGTATTCGTATAGAAAGGTGTGTGAACGAATGGCTTTTGAAAGTTTGGCCGATAAACTCCAGAACACCTTCAAAAAACTTCGCGGCAAGGGGAAGGTAAGCGAAAAGGATTTGAAAGAGGCCATGCGAGAAGTAAAACTTGCACTTCTGGAGGCTGATGTAAATTTCAGGGTTGTCAAAGACTTTGTAAAACAGGTTTCAGAGCGGGCTTCAGGCGCAGAGGTAATGGAATCGTTAACCCCTGCACAGCAGGTTATTAAAATTGTAAATGAAGAACTTGTTGCTTTGATGGGCGGCAAGGAGCATAAATTGACGATTGCTTCCAAACCGCCGACTGTGATCATGATGGCGGGACTTCAGGGAGCTGGTAAGACAACGACTGCGGCAAAACTGGGCGGTCTTCTGAAAAAACAGGGAAAGCGTCCGCTTTTATGTGCCTGTGACGTTTATCGTCCTGCGGCAGTCAAACAGCTGCAGGTGGTTGGCGGTCAGCTTGAGCTTCCGGTATATGCTGTCGAAGGCAGTAAAGATGCGGTAGGTATTGCCAAAGCTGCTTATGACCATGCCGTTAAAAACGGCAACGATATTTTAATCATTGACACAGCCGGTCGTCTGCACATTGACGAAGAATTAATGCAGGAACTGAAGAACATTTGTGCAGAGGTGCATCCGGATGAGATTCTGCTTGTTGTGGATGCCATGACCGGACAGGATGCAGTTAATGTGGCCGATGCTTTTAATAAAGAACTGGAAATTGGCGGTGTCGTTCTCACTAAATTGGATGGTGATACCCGAGGCGGTGCAGCGCTTTCAGTTCGTGCCGTCACACAAAAACCGATTAAATTTTGCGGCATGGGTGAGAAATTGACGGATTTAGAGGTGTTTCATCCGGACCGAATGGCTTCGCGTATTCTGGGTATGGGTGATATGCTCAGTTTGATTGAAAAAGCCGAGCAAGCGCTGGATATGAAAAAAGCAGAGGAGTTGGAGAGAAAACTTCGTTCTCAGCGGTTCACGTTTACCGATTTTTTGGATCAGATGGATCAGATGAAAAACATGGGTTCAATGTCTCAGGTCTTGTCAATGCTGCCGGGAGTGAATGCGGGGGCGCTTAAAAATGTTGATATTGATGAAAAGCGCGTAGCACGAATTGAGGCAATAATTAAGGCAATGACCCCACGGGAACGTGATCTTGTTGATAAACTGACACCTTCACGTAAAGAACGTATTGCCAAAGGAAGCGGTGTTGGGATGGCTGAAGTCAATGCGCTGATCAAACAGTTTGAGCAGATGCAAAAGATGATGAAGCAGTTAACCGGAGGCATGGGAAAGAAGGCAAAGCGGATGGGCGGTCTTTTTGGCGGCAAGCGCGGCGGATTCCCATTTTAATATTTGAAAAGGATCAAAATCATATATATTTATTTTAATTTGTTGGAGGTAAAGAAAAATGGCAGTAAAGATTCGTTTGAAGAGAATGGGTGCAAAAAAATCACCGTTTTATCGTGTGGTTGTGGCAGATTCCAGATATCCGAGAGATGGCAGATTCATCGAGCAGGTTGGAACATACAATCCAATGGTAGATCCCTCGGTTACTGAATTTGATGCAGAAAAGGTTCAGAAGTGGATCAAAAACGGTGCACAGCCGACAGATACTGTAAAAAGACTTTTAAAAGAAAAAGGCATTATCTAATGATAATGTCCCCTGGTCTTTTTTGCGATTGGAGGTAGAAGAAATTGAAGGAACTTTTGGAGTTTATTGCAAAATCCATGGTGAGTAACCCGGATGCGGTCGAAGTGACCGTGACAGAAAAAGAAACTTCTACTGTATTACAGTTACATGTTGCCGAAGACGATATGGGAAAGGTAATCGGCAAACAGGGGAGAATTGCGAAGGCGATTCGTACCGTAATGAAAGCTGCTGCCAGCAGTGAAAATAAAAAAGTAATTGTGGATATTGTATGATGGGCAGGGGCACGAATTTTCGTGCCCTTCTTCCTATTTCTTAGAAAAGTTTGATGCACTGGAAAAAGGATGGAACAGAAAATGAAAAATGAAATACTTGAAATCGGACAGGTTGTGAATACCCATGGGATTCGCGGCGAATTAAAGATTCAGCCTTGGTGTGACGATCCGGAAATATTTGATGAACTTGCATATATATACATTGACGGTACCCGGTATGAAATGGTAAGAAGCCGGTTTCATAAAAATTGTGAATTGGTTACTGTTAAAGGTATTGATACTATAGAAAAAGCGGAAAAATTGAAAAATAAAGTGGTTACCATTGAGCGTGAAATGCTTGGTGAGTTGCCGGAAGGAACCTATTATATTGCGGATTTGGAAGGTCTTTCGGTAAAAACGGCGGAAGGTGAAATACTCGGAACAATTGATGAGATTATTAAGACGGGCAGCAATGACGTCTATGTTTTAAAGTCAGAACGAAAAAAACCGGTATTGATTCCTGTTATTAATGAAGTGGTAAAAGAAGTCAATATAGAAGAAGGATATGTCCTGGTAAAATTGCTTAAAGGATTGATTGATGATGAGGTTTGATATTTTAACTCTGTTTCCGGAGATGATGCGCTCGGTTTTGGAAAGCAGTATTATTGGGCGTGCTCAGAAAAAAGGTCTT
The DNA here is from genome assembly GCA_910580105.1 of uncultured Clostridia bacterium. GTDB lineage: Bacteria > Bacillota > Clostridia > Monoglobales > Monoglobaceae > CAJTWN01. The sequence goes on from CAJTWN010000001.1 coordinate 127,517, forward strand.
TTGGAGATTCGTTATATTCAAATCCGGGATTTTGCGTATAATAAACACAGACAGGTGGATGATTATCCCTATGGGGGCGGCGCCGGAATGGTTATGCAGGCAGAACCGATATTTTTAGCTTATGAGAGTGTTGTCAAGGATTTGAAAAAAAAACCCTTTACGATTTATATGTCGCCGCAGGGAAAAACTTTTCGGCAGAGTACTGCAAAACGTCTGTCTAAAAAGGAACATATTGTAATTCTATGCGGCCATTATGAAGGGGTAGATCAGAGGGTGCTGGATGAAATTGTGGATGCGGAAATCTCCATAGGAGATTTTGTTCTGACTGGCGGTGAGATTGCGGCGATGGCAATCGTTGATGCCACGGCCCGGTTGCTGCCGGGGGTTTTGAAATCGGAAGAGGCATTTTCGGAAGAATCACATTTTGAGGGGCTTTTGGAATATCCGCAATATACCCGCCCGGAGGTATGGCACGGAATGCGCGTACCAGAGATTCTTTTAAGCGGTCATCACAAGAATATTTGTTCATGGAAGCGGAAAATGTCGATAGAAAATACCTTTCAAAAACGTAGAGGAATGCTTCGTAGTGCGAACTTGACAGAGGATGAGCGCTTATTTGCAGATTCATTGAAAAATGAGAAAAATTGACAGGCCATAACAATATTTCTAAAATTATGGTTGTTTTTATTGATTGATTATGTTATACTATGAGAAGATATGTGATTTGTATACAGATGCAGAAAGGCAGAGGGAAAGATTATGAAATGTCCAAAATGTGGTATTAGTTTGCTGGAAAATGTCGACATGTGCCCGTTCTGTAAAACGCCGCTGAAAAAAGGCGGAGACGGTCAGTTTTATGAAGACACCGAGCGTATCGTACGTGAGGCAAGGGGAAAATACTCGACACTTGACCCTGATAATGACAGCTATGACTTTGACCTGCAGTATACGCTGACGTTTAAGGATGCGGGTGAAATCCGCAAGGCGATTGCGGATATGGAAGTGGGGACCTCGGGTACAGATCCAGATGAAATGCTGAATATTGATAGATCAGTCGAGCCTTTGGTAAAAGGAAAACCAAAAGAAAAGACAGAAAATAAATCGGAAAATATCATGGAGACTTCGCATTTTGAGGGTTCGGCACGAACAGGCGAAAACGGGCGTCCAAGACGGACCGAAGAAGAAATGCGCCTTGCAGCTGCCCGGGCGGAAAAACGGCGGGAGATGCGGAAAAACAAAGAATTGAGTAAAGCGGAAAGGAAACAGAACCGTTTGGCTCGTCATGAGAAAAATGAAGGGATAAAGAATGACCGTGTTGTGGTTGAGCGGATGGACAAAGAAGCACGGCGGAAAGCGTCAGCAGTTAAAGCGGTCAGACAAAGTGCCAGAAACCGTTCCGGCAGCGTCCGGGATAAGAAATCTAAAAAAGGTATTATGTTGGGTACAGGGGTTGCAATTGTTGTTGTTGCTTTAATTTTTGGTGCAATTAATTTGGTTGCCTCAATGGTAGATGGAGAACCTGTTTTCCCAACCGTCTATATGAAAGGAAATGGGCTTTATCTCTCCTATGACAAGCAGGAGTTGGAACTTTCTTCTTCGATGATAAGTGAGGCTTTGAAAGAGGAGGAAAAGGACGAAAATAAGAAAGACAGCAATGATAAAAAGCAGACGGCGGATGATAAAGAAGGCAAAGATACAAAAGACAAGAAGGATAAACAGCCGGAAGTTATCCCGTTGAATGAGAAAAATTTGGTAACCATTTCAAGTGATGGTTTATATACCTATTTCTTTGAAAACTTTAATATGAATACCAAACGCGGTACTCTTGCATATGTGAAAAATGATAAGAAAAAAAGTAAAACAGTACTTGCGGACAATGTTTATTATGCGATTGAGGTGAGTAAAGACGGAAAGTCGGTACTCTACCTCAAGGATACCAACGATGACGGCGACGGCGGTCAGCTTCAATATTGGAATGTAAAATTGAAACAGCCGGAAAAAGTTGAGGACAATATTTGCAAAGATAATTTTGTTTTTGCGCAGGACGGACTTTCGGCAATGTTTATTAAAAACTTTAATCCGGATGTGCATACCGGTGATCTTTGTCTGCGTACCTTTGCTAAGGGCGGTAAAACTTCAGATTTGGATAAAGAAGTGTCTGCTGTTTTTGGTACTACACCAAAAGGAAAAACGTATATATACAGCAAAAATTATGATAAAGAGAATCAAGTTTTTGATGTGTATAGTAAAAAAGATGGCGAGGAACCCGCTCTCTGCACAGAACGGACTGCAATTGAACCAATTTTGTTGACGAAATCTGAAGCCATTTATAGTTATGCCAATAGCAATAATGGTTTGCAGAATCTCTATTTCGCAGACTTTGCATCAGGAAATAATCGTAAAATTGCATCGGATGTAAGTAAGGTTGAAAAACTGCGCAAGGATGAAGGGGCAGTGGTGTATTCGACTGTCTATGATGAAAATATCCGGGATTATTATTTTGTTACTGCGGCCGAGGCAAATAACCAAAAGATTGCAAACAATGTTTTGAAAGTAGAAGAGGCTGCAGCGGAAGGAATCAAACAATTTGATATTAGTGATGATTTTTCCCGGGTTGCTTACATTGCAGGCTTTGATTTAGAAAAACGAAGCGGTGCGTTGTATACCGCTGGGATTGTCAATGGTTATGTTGGAACTGAAAAGAGAATTTCAGATAATGTATGTTATTGTGATGTTTCATCGGACGGTGCTATTGTGCGGTTCGCTGCCAACTATAGTTTAAATAATAATACCGTTGACCTTGTCTCTTATTCAAATTCTGCGACTTTGGCGCTTACAAATGAAGTGGGCGCAGCATCTTTTACTTTTGATGCGGATGGTGATAAAACAGTTTGTGCAAGAGATTACAGTGCAGAAACAAGGTCCGGAAATCTTGAATATGTTGATAAAAATGCAAAGACGACCCAAATTATGGAAGGTGTTCACTCTTATGGTTTAAAGCGGACGGGTGAAACTATCTTTACCACTGATTTGAATGCAGATACAGGTGAATTTAATTTGTATACTGTGGGCAAAAAAGGCGGTTCTAAAAAAATAATTTCGGAAAAAGTGACACAGATTTTGAAATATAAAGGCGACGAAAAATAAGGTGGCCATTGATGAAAAAGATAGGAATATTAGGCGGAACGTTTAATCCTCCGCATACCGGTCATTTTATGATGGCGCTTTATGCTTATTCTGAATTGAAATTGGATGAGGTACTGTTTCTTCCCACTGGAACAGTGCCTCATAAAGATAATAGCATGATTTTATCCTCTGTGTATCGTCTTGATATGCTTGAACTGGCGATTTCAAGATTTCCGTTTTTTAAAGTGAGTTCTCTTGAAATCCAACGGGGAAGAACCGGATATACCTATGAAACTTTGGGGGAACTAAAAGAATTATTTCCGGAAGATCTGTTTTATTTTATTGTTGGGGCGGATTCCCTTGATTATATGGATAAATGGCGGGAACCCCAATTAATTTTTGAACGTGCTGTTATCGTGGCCGTTCAGCGTGCAGGAGTAACCAGCACAAGATTTCAGAGGAAGATTGAAGAGTTAAATGAAAAATACCATGCTCGAATTTTTTCTCTGTCGATGCCAATGATTGAAATTTCTTCCACTGAGATAAGAAACAGGGTGTATCAGGGAAAACCGATTGATTTTATGACTGATCCGGCGGTGGTTGATTATATAAAAAAGAATGGATTATACCGGTAACAGAAACGGAGTGGTTGTGCTTTGGACATGAATCAAATAAAAAAATATTTGCAGGAAAATTTGAGTAAACAGCGCTGTCTCCATACGTTTGGTGTTGCCGATGAAGCAGTACGGCTTGCGAAGCGATATGGGGCGGATGAAGATAGCGCCTATATTGCCGGACTTTTGCATGATTGTGCAAAAGAAATCCCGGCGGATGAGGCACTGCATATTCTCAGAAATGAATTTCGAATTGAACCGAATGCGATGATGCTGAAAGAACCCAGATTACTGCATGGCACACTGGGGGCATGTATTGCACAGAGTGTCTTCGATATTTATGACACAGATATTTTGGATGCAATAAAGTACCATACCACCGGAAAAGCAAATATGTGCCTGCTGGGTAAAATTATTTATATAGCGGATTATATCGAGCCGAACCGTACGTATCACGGTGTGGAGGAACTTCGGAAACTGGCTTATCGTGATCTTGATGCAGCAATTATTTTTGGTATCGATTTCACCATTACGGATTTAATCAAGCGGGGGATGGTTATCCAGCCGGATACGCTTCATTGCCGGAATTATTTGTTGATGCAGAGAGAGGGAGTAGAACAGGAGCCCAAAATATGAAAAAAAGACCGCAAAAAGAGAAAAAAAGATCACCAATTCTGGTTATTATTGTTCTGATCACCCTTGCAATTATCGCCTGGATGACGTATAATTTTGTTATTGCATTGCAGACCGGTGAACCATTCAGTTTCTTCGGAAACGGAAAGGAAAAAACAGAATTTGAAAATTTTGTGGTTGCCGGTGTTGACGAAGAGGGATACCGAACAGACTTGATTTTGTTCTGTCAGCTGAATAAACGGGATGGAAAGCTAAATATTCTTCAAATTCCGCGGGACACGAAGGTTGAGAATAAGCGAAACGATAAAAAGATTAATTCTGCTTATTTTTCCGGAATGGATGTCCTTCAGAATGAAATTCATAGTGTTACCGGTCTCAAAGCCAATCATTATGCGGTCATTACCTTTGAGGGATTCAAAGATATTATTGATGCAATTGGCGGTGTTGAGGTAGATGTACCTATTCGGATGAAATACGATGATCCGGTACAGGATCTTGTTATTGATTTACAGCCTGGCGTGCAGAAATTGAATGGGGAAAAAGCGGAAATGTTTATGCGGTTTCGGAAAAACAATGATGGCGGCGGTTATCCCACCGGAGATCTTGGTCGTATGGAGGCGCAGAAACAGCTTTATAATGCGATTGCGGACAAGTTGTTATCTCCGGCAACTATTTTTAAAGCACCCGGTCTTCTTCATGCAGTAAATAAAAACAGTGAAACAGATTTCACTTGGAGTGAGATGGTTGGGATGATGGGCAGCTGTTTAAAACTGCGCAAAAACGATATGCAAATCATCGCTCTGCCTGGTGAAGGGAAGTATATTGGTGGTGTTTCCTATTTTGTCGCGGACAAAACGAAGACAAAGTCTGTGATTGCGGAGAATTTTATTTTAGAGGAACCGGAAACTATTTCAAAAAAGGCAGAGAAGAAAGAACAAAAAACCAAGGATGGTTTAAAAATTCGTCTGATCGATGCCAGCGGCGGTTCGAGTGATAAGACAGTTGAGGTGCGGGATAAACTTGAAGAAAAAGGCTTTGACATAGTTGATACTGTCAAATGGGAAGAAGTCCGTGAATCTTCAAGCATCATTGAATATGAAGAGGGTGCAGGAGAGGAACTGAAGAAAATATATAAAAATATTCCGGTGACGCATAATGAGAAAAAAGATCCGGATACAGATTTGACGTTCATTATCGGAAAAAATTTTAAATAGGGGAGGCAGAGAATGGCTTCAGAAAATAAACTAGTAAATGAAATTGTTCGTATTTTAGATAGTAAAAAGGGACGGGATATTGATGTATTAAACGTTTCGTCTTTAACTACACTTACCGATTATTTTATTTTGGTGACCGGCGGTTCGGACACACAGGTAAAAGCATTGTGTGATAATGTCGAAGAAGAACTTGCTAAGCAGGGGATTCATCCCGTGAATAAGGAAGGGTATCGTACTGCACAATGGATTCTATTGGGATATGACGAGGTTATTTTGCACATTTTTTTGCAGGAAACACGGGATTTTTATTCCATAGACCGGGTATGGCGTGATGCGGTGCGTGTGGATGTTCAGGATATAGTTTCAGATTAATTTTTTAAAGGAACAGAGGAGGAAAATTCCATTGAGATACGATTTCAAAGACATTGAAGAAAAATGGCAGAAAAAATGGGAGGAGGAAGGCGCTTTTAAAATACAGGAAGAAAGCAATAAACCAAAGTATTATGCGTTAGAAATGTTTCCCTATCCTTCCGGCAATCTGCACATGGGACATGTGCGTAATTATTCCATCGGTGATGTTGTGGCCCGCTATAAAAAGATGCAGGGATTTAACGTTCTTCATCCTATGGGCTGGGATTCTTTTGGACTTCCGGCGGAGAATGCTGCAATTAAAAATGGAACGCCGCCGGCTGACTGGACATTTGCAAATATTGACAATATGCGCGACCAGCTTAAACGCCTGGGGCTAAGTTATGACTGGGACCGCGAGGTTGCAACAGCAAAGCCGGATTATTACAAATTTACCCAATGGATGTTTTTGCAGCTTTATCAGCATGGATTGGCCTATAAGAAGAAATCCTATGTCAACTGGTGTCCTTCCTGCCAGACCGTGCTTGCCAATGAGCAGGTGGTCAATGGCAAGTGTGAACGCTGTAAGAGTGAAGTTGGAAAGAAGGATTTAGAGCAATGGTTTTTCAAAATCACAGATTATGCACAGCGGCTTCTTGATGATATTGATAAGCTGAAAGGCTGGCCGGATAAAGTTAAATCTATGCAGTCGAACTGGATTGGCCGGAGTGAGGGCGCAGAAGTTCAATTTAAAGTTGACGGAAGTGACCGAGAGCTTACTGTCTATACAACACGGCCGGATACTATTTTCGGCGTGTCATATATGGTGATAGCACCGGAGCATCCGGTCGTTGAAGAATTGATTCATGGCCGGCCTGAAGAGGAAGCCTGCCGGGAATTTATTAAAAAGGTGCAATCCCAAAGTGAAATTGTGCGTTCAGCGACTGATACTGAAAAAGAAGGTGTATTTACCGGTACTTATGTCATTAACCCGCTGACAGAAGAGAGAATTCCCCTTTATCTTGCCAATTATGTCTTTTTAGATTATGGTACAGGAATTGTTATGGGGGTACCTGCCCATGACCAGCGCGACTTTGAATTTGCTAAAAAGTATAATCTGCCAATTCGGATTGTAATTCAGCCCGAAGGCCAGAATATGAAGGCAGAAGATATGACAGAGGCATTTGCTGCTGAAGGGATTATGGAAAATTCGGGTGAATTTAACGGCCTGAATAATCAGGAAGCTCTCAAAAAAATTATTGACTATGTTGAGGATAAAGGTATTGGAAAACGGAAGGTCAATTTCCGGCTGCGGGATTGGCTGATTTCCCGTCAGCGTTATTGGGGGGCGCCGATTCCGATTGTCTATTGTGAAAAATGCGGTACGGTTGAAATACCGGAGAGTGAACTCCCGGTAATGCTGCCTGAAAATGTACAGTTTACCGGACAGGGAAAATCGCCGCTCAGTGAATGTCCGGAATTTGTACACACCACTTGTCCGAAATGCGGTGGGCCTGCCATTCGGGAAACGGACACAATGGATACATTTGTGTGTTCTTCATGGTATTATTTGCGGTATTGTGATCCGCATAATACGGAGTTGCCTTTTGCAAAGGATAAAGCAGATTATTGGATGAATGTTGATCAGTATATCGGTGGTGTCGAGCATGCGATTTTGCATCTTTTGTATGCCCGTTTCTTTACTAAAGCGCTCCATGATTTTGGTTATCTTACATGTGATGAACCATTTGCAAACCTTCTAACACAGGGGATGGTTTTGAAAGATGGTTCCAAAATGTCAAAATCAGTTGGTAATGTGGTGAGTCCGGAAGAAATTGTTGGAAAGTATGGGGCGGATACCGCTCGTTTGTTTATTCTTTTTGCAGCACCGCCGGAAAGAGACCTTGACTGGAATGATACCGCCGTGGAAGGTGCTTATCGTTTTCTTAACCGCGTTTGGCGTGTTGTGGATGATTTGCGTGGATATACTTGCGATGGTATCCTTAATAAGGAAAATTTAACTGAGGATGAAAGAAAGCTGCGCTTTGCTGTTCATGCAAGTATTAAAAAGGTGACGGAAGATTGTGACCGCTTTAGCTTTAATACGGCTATTAGTTCTATCATGGAAATGGTGAATGCGCTGTATGTGTATAAAGAAAAAGTTGCAAAAGAACAGTATAATGGTGCTCTTTTAACTGAAACCCTTAATTCATTGGTGGTTTTGTTATCACCTTTTGTACCGCATATTGCCTTTGAAATGTGGGAACTCCTGGGGCATACCGATGATTTAGCTGTTGCGGAATGGCCAAAGGCTGATGCGGACGCTTTGGTTGTGGATAGCGTTGAAGTGGTTCTTCAGATTAATGGAAAAATTCGGGATAAGGTAATGCTTTCACCGGATGCTTCACCGGATCAGATGAAAGAGGTTGCGCTGGCAAGCAAGCGGGTACAGGAGCTTATTGCCGGAAAAGAAATTGTGAAATGTATCGCAGTTCCGAAAAAGTTGATTAATATTGTTGTAAAATAAAAAGTTGCTTTATGGAATGAAAAAGACACACAAATGTGTGTCTTTTTCTGTTTTCGGAAAGATTTTTGACGCTTAATAAATATTAATTCTATCTGATTTGATTAGCATGCTTTGATATGAAGTATATAAAATATATAATAATAAAACATTTTTTGCTTATACTATAAAATATTGAAAAAGAAGGGAATGAAAATGATGAAAGACAAAGTATTTGGTATTTTGCAGCGTGTTGGGCGTAGTTTCATGCTCCCCATTGCAATTTTGCCGGTTGCGGGTCTGCTTCTTGGAATAGGCAGTTCTTTTACCAATGAAACGACCATTGCTACCTATGGCCTCCAGTCGATATTAGGTGAAGGAACGATATTACACAGCTTACTTGTTATTATGAATAAGGCCGGAAGTGTTATTTTTGACAATCTTCCTTTGATATTTGCGGTTGGCGTTGCGATTGGTATGGCCAAAAGCGAAAAGGAAGTATCAGCTTTATCGGCATTGATTGCATTTTTTGTAATGCACGTTACGATTAATGCAATTTTAGTGTTGACAGGTCAGGTGCTTGAGGATGGCTCTGTTGCTGCGGATGTGCTGGAAGGAACCATAGCGCCGGTCTGTGGAATTCCATCTTTGCAAATGGGGGTGTTTGGCGGTATTATTGTCGGATTGGGTGTTGCGGCATTGCATAACCGTTTCCATAAAATTGTCCTGCCCAGTGCATTATCATTTTTTGGGGGTTCCCGATTTGTGCCAATTATATCTACGCTTGTCTATCTGCTGGTTGGAATCCTGATGTATTTTGTATGGCCATGGGTTCAGATTGGTATTTTTAAATTGGGGGGATTGGTTACCAATACCGGGTATTTTGGAACCTTAATTTTTGGTATTGTTAAACGTGCATTAATTCCCTTTGGGCTGCATCATGTTTTTTATCTGCCGTTCTGGCAGACAGCGGTTGGCGGCACGATGATGGTCGATGGAAATTTGATTCAAGGCGGCCAAAATATCTTTTTTGCACAGCTTGCCTCACCGGATGTTGCGCATTTTAGTGCGGACGCAACCCGTTATTTTTCCGGTGAATTCATTTTCATGATCTTTGGATTGCCAGGTGCTGCACTTGCAATGTATCAATGTGCAAAACCCGAAAAAAAGAAGGCTGCAGGTGGATTGCTGCTATCGGCTGCACTTACCTGTATGTTGACGGGTATTACGGAACCAATTGAGTTTTCCTTTTTATTCGTCGCACCGCTGTTGTTTGGTGTTCAGGTTTTGCTGGCAGGTTCAGCCTATATGGTGGCGCATATGCTGAATATAGCGGTTGGCCTTACTTTCTCTGGTGGACTTTTGGATTTGTTCCTTTTCGGTATTTTACAAGGAAACGCAAAAACCGGATGGTTATGGATTATTCCAGTTGGTATTATTTACTTCCTGTTGTATTACTTCCTGTTCCGAATTCTGATTAAAAAGTTCAACTTCAAGACACCGGGACGTGAAGACGACGCGGAAGAGACACGCTTATATACCAAAAAAGATGTCGTCGAAAGGCGTGATGCCGCAAAAAATAAGGGGACAGATACCAGTATATTAATTACCGAAGGTTTGGGCGGTTTTGAAAATATTGGAGATGTGGATTGCTGTGCGACCCGTCTTCGCGTGACAGTTAAAAATCCGGAAAAAGTACAGGATGAAATATTGAAACAAGCCGGTGCACGCGGTATTATAAAAAAAGGGCAGGGGATCCAAGTTGTATATGGTCCTCAGGTAACTGTAATTAAAGCAAATCTTGAAGATTACCTTAATGTGTTGAAACACAACACAGAAGATGAAAAATAAAAATGAGGACGCCCATGCGGCGTCCTTTTGATTTTATCAACAAAGTTGCTTTATATGAAAAAAACTACCAATCCCCTTTTGGGGATTGGTAGTTTTGAAGATGTGAAGTGTTCAGTAACTGAATAAATTAGCAGTCACAGCAGCTTCTGTCCGTATTGCGTTTGCAGGCATCGCAGCCGCATCCGCGATTGCAACCGCAGCCAAAATCTTCTTCTTCAGAACTTTTCTGCGGCGGGAAGAATTCGTCTACTGGGAACCGGAAACCATTGAAGAGTTCGCAAGGATTTTCTTCAGTTGCAGCTGCACACTCGTTTTGGGGAACACAGAAATCAATTGCGTCAATCAAAAGCTGTGTATTTCTTTCCAATCTGACGATGGTGAAGATACCCAGTGTAACCAGAACTTTTTTAGCGGTGTCGCCAACGACCAAATCGTTATCGAAACAATTGTTGATAGACTGTGGAATTGGTGTTGAACAGCAGCAACAGCAGCAGTCATCCTCAACCAGTTTTGCTGCCAGCGGAATCGGCTGAACAACTTCGACGATTGCGGTCGGCATACCGTTTTTCTGCCAGAGCTCGGAAACGTCTTCACCCGGTGCATTGGTAGAGGTAAATACCATTGCATTGCCTTCGGAACCAAAGAGGATAACCCGTTTGTCAAAGGTTGTCAGACCTCTAACGATACAGGGTTGGCAAACACCTGTGAAGACTTCCAGTGTAACACAGATAAAGTACTTAATATCAACAGAGAAGAATCCCCGGTTGAAGGGAACCTCTTCGACATCTGTGTATACCCAAATTATTTCAGCTTTCTTTACTTTGACATTAATGGAATTATCAATTAATTCCTGGTCTGCCTGTGTAAAGTAAACCCGGCTGTCTTTGATACAGTCGCGGTCTCTGCAGGAATCATAAATTTGATCAGTATGGATACAAATAGGATCAGAGAATCCGGTACGTCTTCTTTCACGTGTTTCTGCTTTCTCTTCACAGCGGTTAAAAGCTTCAGCAGCTACAAATGCTGCTTCCTCAGCGGAATCATTGTTTCTGCATCCGCATTTGTTACATTTGCTATATCTCTCGCTCATTGTATTTCCTCCTTTAGAAATTAAGATGCGTTGCATCTCAATACATCATATGGAAATGCTCTTTTTGTGTTCTTCTTCCGGAAAAAATTTTGTCCATCTTTTTTACATTTCGCAATTCTTCTTTCTATGAATATAATATATATTATAATAAAAAGGGGTAATGATATGAAGATCAAAACAATACTGAATGCAGAATGTGAAAAATATTATCATATATATTATGATAAAAAAGGGAATTTGATTTTGGATAAAACGAAATTGGCTTCTGACGCAACAAATGATTTTGATGCGCTTTTATTTAAGGGTAAACTGCAAATTGTCTATAAAGACCGGCTAAACAGTATATATTATGTGACAGAAAATGGAAAACGCATGATTTTGAAATCAAAAAATGTTGGGAAGATAAGGATACAGAATGTGCGGCTGTGGGTTTACCGAACCCATCTTCTTTTATTTTATGTCATGTTTTATAACCATAAAAATATGCTTTGCTGTCAGAATCTAAGCAAAGTATCAGAACCGCCGCAAGTGATTGACTTATGTAAAAATGCAGAATTTTATATACAAAGTTGTTCGGACGAGAAGTTTTATATTTTATATACTGCCCAGGAAAATACACAGCTGACCATACGAAAATTTAATGGCAGCTGGACAGCGCCCAGTCCTATATGTAAAGGGGAGTTTCTTCATTTTAATGCAATGACCGCATCTGACGAAGGTCTTATGCTTGAATTGGATGCGGAACAGCTTCCTCAGGATTTATTGTTAAATATGCACAATAATTTATAGGATTATTGTATAGTTTTCGGTTGAATTATCCTTCAAAATAAGTTACAATAAGAAATGTCAATAAATTTTACATATTAGGAGGGCTGTCGTTTGAAACTATATGACACATCTAAAATCAAGAACTTTTGTTTACTTGGACATGGTAATTCTGGTAAAACTTCCCTGGCTGAAGCAATGTTGTTTGCAGCAGGGAATATTGCACGTTTGGGGCGCCCCCAAGACGGCAATACCGTAATGGATTTTGATTCGGAAGAAGTTAAAAGAAAATTTTCGATTAGTACGGCAATGGCGGCCTGTGAGTGGAATGGTGTGAAATTTAACATCATTGATACGCCTGGATATTTTGATTTTGTTGGAGAAGTTCAGGAAGCCATCCGGGTGGCAGATGCGGCCATCATCGTTTTGAGCGGAAAATCCGGTCTCACAGTTGGCGCAGAAAAGGCATGGAAATACTGTGAAGAACGCGGCATTCCCCGTATGATTTTCATTAATAAAGTAGACGATGAACGCGTTGATTATGCCAGTGTTTTGCAGCAGTTAAAGGATAAATACGGAAAGAAAATTGCACCTTTTCAGCTTCCTCTTCGGGAAGGTGATCATATTACCGGTTTTGTAAATATTGTGGAAAAGGAAGCGCGGAAGTTTGATGGAAACCGTACCATTACTGCAGAAATGCCCGAAGGGTTGGAGGATGAGCTTGAACCTTTGCGGGAAATGATTAATGAAGCGGTTGCGGAAACTTCTGAAGAGCTGATGGAGAAGTATTTTGCCGGTGAGGAATTCACCCTTCCGGAGATGTATGAGGCGCTGAGAAATGGTGTTTCCGAGGGGGATATTGTTCCTGTACTTTGCGGCAGTGCATATCACAGTTTGGGAATATCATCTTTAATGAATGCGGTTCATGCTTATTTTCCGGCGCCCAACAGTAAGGACGAATTTGTTATGGCGGCCAAAAAAGACGGCTCAACCGGGCGTTTAAAAGCTGATGTCAGTGATCCGTTTTCTGCGTTGGTGTTTAAGACAATTGCCGATCCCTATGTGGGGAAAATGTCTTATTTTCGCGTGTATTCCGGTGTTATGACGCCAGACACAACCGTTTATAACCTCAATAAAGAAACCAATGAAAAGATTGGTAAACTCTTTATTTTGCAAGGAAAGAAACAGATAGAGGTAGAAAAATTAAATGCAGGCGATATTGGTGCAGTTACTAAACTGGGAAAAACCGGGACAGGGGATACGCTCAGCAGTATAAATAATCCTGTTAAGCTGGAAGGTATTGCTTTTGCAAATCCCAATATGAGTCTTGCAGTTGTTCCGAAAGCAAAAGGGGATGAGGATAAGATTGCCCAGGGATTGCTGAAACTGATGGAGGAGGATAAGACTTTTCGTTTCGAGACCAATAAAGAGACCAAACAACAGATTTTAAATGGACTTGGTGATCAGCATATTGATGTAATTGCCAGCAAGTTGAAAAATAAATTCGGTGTTGAGATTTCTTTTGAAAAACCGAAGGTTCCCTATCGGGAAACGATCCGTAAAAAGGTGAAGGTCGAAGGGAAACATAAAAAGCAATCCGGCGGACATGGCCAATATGGTCATGTTTGGATAGAATTTGAACCTTGTGATTCTGAGACGTTGGTTTTTGAAGAAAAGGTGTTTGGTGGAAGTGTTCCCAAAGGATATTTTCCGGCAGTCGAAAAAGGGTTGGTTGAATCCATGCAGCATGGTGTTCTTGCAGGGTATCCGGTTGTGGGTTTGAAGGCTACGTTATTAGACGGTTCGTATCATGAAGTTGATTCGTCTGAAATGGCCTTTAAAATTGCCGCAAGTATCGCCTATAAGACGGGATTGGAGCAGGCATCCCCTGTTATTTTAGAGCCAATTGGGCATTTGAAAGTTTATGTTCCAGACACTTATACAGGTGATATTATTGGCGACATTAACAAACGCCGCGGTCAGATGCTTGGAATGACACCGTTGGAAGAGGGGATGACCTTGATTGAGGGAGAAATTCCGATGGCAGAGATGCACACTTATGCTTCAGACCTTCGGAGTATGACCCAGGCGAAAGGAAATTTTGAATTCGTTTTTGAACGTTATCAGGAAGCCCCAAGTAATGTAGTTGAAAAAATAATTCAAGAGAGCAAAGAATAGGATTTTTGAGAATTAAAAGCGAAGTGGCATAAAATAGAAAAAGGATGGCAGACTTGAAGAAGTATCTGTCATCCTTTTTGTAATAAAAGCACTTTTTAAAAGAATATATGAAAATATTTAATCTATATTGGTAAATAAAATTGATGATAAGAATTAGAAAGGGACTTATTTAACAAAAGATAAAAGTGCCTGTCGCATAGATGACTCTGCGACAGAGACCGGATAACTGAGTATAAGCAGATCGTCAAACCTTATTTTATTATAAAATTCAATCATATCAAAAGGTTCAGATGCGTTGGTGTGCAGACTATCGTTAAATTGACGGCTGTCCACTACGTAAACTTCACTATAGTTATTCACAGCCCAGGTTGCAAAAGCGTTTCCATAAGATTCTTTGATAAGAACCAGTTTTTTTCCATTTTCCACAGAAGTTTTAAAAACGGTTATTGGAAAATCACCGTCGATAAAACAAGCGTAAGTGGTACTTTTTGTATCTACGACAGGAATATCCATGATGTATTTTTCCATATTCATGTCGTAATAGGCTTTTCCAGATACTTCAACCTTTGGAAGAAAGCGCTCAAGTAAGTCTGCATGATTACGCAGAATGGTCTCGCCTTCTGTTCCCCTGGTATAATTGATGAAGGAACCCAGATAACCATCAAAATGATCATTTGGGAAACTATCAATGGGGTCCAGCGGTAATTTCTTGAGGTCTGCAAATGCTTTATAAGCATAATAAGCGCCACGCTGTGTCCAGTGATGGTCGGTGTTAAAATATAATTTTTCATCTGCATGGGCATCCAATTCTTTGATAACATTAACAGGGGTAACGCCGGGTTCAAGACTTTGATATGCTGTCCGGATGCCGGAGGTATAGTCTGGATAACGGTTTTTAGGGCCGTAAAACTCCGCAGCTGTGGGAACAATCATACTGTAAACATTGACATCAGGGAGTTTATCGCAATAGGTATTGACAATGTCAGCATATTTGACAGCCTGATCATCTGAAAAATGTAAAAACTCCATCCCCATCCCATCAATGATACTGATGCCGTTATAGGTTTTTATCTCTCCTTCTTTGCGATTGGTATTACTGACAATCGTATCGTTCATCATATCGCGAAAAGCCGGCGGAATCAGCCGAATATTTTTTTCATCTTCATTGATGACGGCAGCTGCGCCGATGAAGGCGGTGAGTGCAGAAGCCGGGAAAAAGATTTCATCCTCCAACTGCGTAACAGGAGCAGTCAGATGAATCTCACGGCGGTTTGCATAGGCTGTATCAGATTCAAGATGCAAAATAATTTCACGGGTATTTTGCGTAATACGAATTTGATTTTCTTTTTGCATGACTTCGCCGTCAAATATTGCCATGGTTGCACGCAGTGGGAGCATAATTTCGCCGGATTCGGTTTTATATGGTGGTGTGGTGGTTTTAATTTTTTCCTCTTGATAAAAAATACTGTAATTTTTGCTGCATTGTGTGCAGGTGAAACAAACTGCGGTCACCAAAAAAAATAACAAGGCAGCAGAAAGACATTTTTTTATACAGTTCATTTTGGTATTCCCTCCCATAAATCGCAAACATTATACCATAAAATATGATGTTTTACAACGTTTTGTGTCAAAATGTAATTGATTTGAAAAGTTGACATTTCAGCCGGGGTATATTATAATAAGGAGAAATTTGACAGGAGGAGAAAGAAATGAAAAATCGTTGGGTGTTCCGTGTGGGCGGCATTATAATGGCCGCTGTTATAAGCTGTTCGCTTTTTGGATGTTCAAAGAGTGAGAAGCAGATAGAAAAAGAACTGGAGGAAACAACGTTTGCTTCAAATGAGATAAAAGATACGGTTGCGGTTATAAACGGAGAAGAGGCATGCGCAGATGAATATCGTTATTATCTCTACTCTGTAGGGAAAAATAAAATGCTTGGTATTGATCCCAATATGACTTCGGTTGGTTCTTTTGACTGGGAACAGCAAACAGCAGAGGGAGAGAAATTGTCCGATGTTATAAAGGAAGAGGCATTTATGCAGATGGCCAAAGATATGGTTGGTGTGCAAAAAGCCAAAGAAGCAGGATTTACCCTTACAGCCGAGGAAACGAAAACGGCTGCGGACAGTGTTGATCAGGCATTAAAAAAATTTGGTGAAGATTATGTTTTAAATAGTATCAAAGCTATGGGTATACAGGACATTGAATTTTATAAGCAAAAAATTCAAAACATGGCATTGCTGCAAAAAGTTGCAGATGATTCGGTCCTTCATATGGAAAAATATGTTTCTGATCCGGGACTATTGCAGGAATATAGACTGGTGGATCATGCAACCGTTCAGCATATTTTGATTCAAAAAAGCAGTGAAAAATTTACGGATCCGGCAGCCACAGCGCAGGAAGTTTTGGCAAAGGCAAAGGCTGGAGAAAAGTTTGAGACACTGATGCAAACTTATAATGAGGATCCTGGAGAAACCGAAGCAGGTTATACATTTGGCCCGGGCGAAATGGTTGAATCTTTTGAAGCTGCGGCATTTGCGCTGGACTATGAACAAATCAGCGATATTGTGGATACCCAATATGGTTATCATATCATAAAAAGAAAATATGGTATTACGGAGCTTGGCGGTTATTGGATGACAATGGCACAAATTGAGAAGAAAGAAGATATTTTGCAGCAGTTTAACCTGGATGAAATTATGAAATCCTGTGCTCTTGCAGAAAACAGAGCAGCTGCGGCATTCAGTGAGAGTAATACACAGACAGGCAGTACACAGACAGGCAATACACAGGCCGGAAATTAGGAGGAGAAAAATGAAAAATACAATTGTATGCGTAGAGATGGAAAATGGTGATGTATTTAAAATTGAATTGATGCCGCAATATGCGCCCAAAACAGTTGAGAATTTTGTGAATTTGGTAAGTGAAGGGTTTTATGACGGCTTAACTTTTCATAGGGTGATCGATGGTTTTATGGCACAAGGCGGTGACCCGGAGGGAACAGGTATGGGCGGAAGCAAGACCAATATCCCCGGTGAATTTGCACAAAACGGATTTACAGAGAATACCCTTTCCCATAGTAGAGGTGTTATTTCCATGGCACGTTCTATGCATCCGGATTCTGCATCCAGTCAGTTTTTTATTTGTTATGCGGATTGCTCTTTTTTGGATGGGCAGTATGCTGCGTTTGGAAAGGTAACCGAAGGTATGGAGAATGTTGATAAATTTCTTGCAGTTAAACGAACCGGTCCGGAAGGTGGAACACCCAGCGAACCCATTGTAATGAAAAAGGTATCTATTGAAGCATAAGATTTTGGCGGCCGTTGGCCGCCCTTTTCATTGGAGGTGTTTTTGTGGGCTTTCATGTTGATTTGCCGGATGTGGTGCGCTTTGCGCTGCGGAGGCTGCAGAATGCAGGTTTTTCTGCCTATGTGGTCGGCGGTTGTGTGCGGGATTCGTTAAGGGGAAGGAAACCTGCGGATTGGGATGTAACCACATCGGCACATCCTTCGGAGATCCAGAATGTTTTTTCAGATGAACAGGTGATTAAAACAGGAATTCAGCATGGTACAGTGACGTTGGTTAAAAATCAGATGCCGATTGAAATCACCACATATCGGCAGGAAGGAAATTACAGTGATTTTCGCAGGCCGGATACAGTTGAATTTGTGAATGATATTCGGGAAGATTTAAAGAGACGGGACTTTACAATAAATGCAATGGCCTATTCGCCGCAAACTGGACTTTTGGATTTGTTTGGTGGATTTTCAGACCTGCAAAATGGTATTTTGCGTGCTGTGGGCAAGCCTGGGGAGCGCTTTGAAGAAGATGCACTCCGTATTATGCGCTGCCTGCGTTTTGCAGCAGTATTTTCTTTTTCTATTGAAGAAGCAACCGGCGCGGCCCTTTTGGAAAAGAAAAAATTGCTGGGTTATATTTCCGCAGAACGAATCTATATAGAAATAAAAAAAATGATGACTGCTTTGGCACCGGGGGAAATTATGACACAATTTTTCCCGGTATTAGAAGAAATATTTTCCGCCGCTGTGCAAACGGATTTAACATTTATGAATCGTTTGGAATCAGATTTGATCCTTCGTCTGACTGCCTTTTTTTGCGGTATATATGCAAAGGAAAAGCGAATAGAATATACCAAGAGGGCATTGGATTCTCTCAAAACCGAAAAGAAAATAAAAAACAAGGTTCTGCAGTTAACAGAGGCTGTTAATCGTCAGCTTCCAACCGAGATATACAGTATCAGAAAGGAACTTTCCCGTATGGGAGAAGAGCAGTTTGCGCGATGGGTGAACATAAAAGAAATACTGGAGAACGTGCCGGTGACAGATGTGCTTCGGAATTTCAAGAAAATTAAACGGGAAAAATTATGTTACTGCATCAAAGATCTGAAAGTGGATGGAAATGATTTGATGAAAGATGGGAATACAGGTACGGAAATTGGCTGGAATCTCCGTTTTCTTCTGGATTCTGTGATGGCCGGCCGGGTTAATAATCAGAAGGAGGATTTGCTCCAATACTTGCACCAGCAAAAAAAAGATTGGAATAAGTAAGAGTTTACAGTTGATTTTTTATGTCGTTTTCGGTATAATGAGAGTTAGACGTTTGCCAATCAGAAATGAAAGGCGAGGAGATGTTAAAGATGGAAAAGAAATTTGCGGTTGGTGTGGATTTTGGAACATTGACAGGAAGAACGGTTTTAATTGAGACGGATACAGGGCGGGAAATAGCTGCTGCTGACTTTTCTTATCCCCATGGTATGATGCAGGATTATCTCCCGGATGATGAAACAAAACTCAACAGCGGATGGGCTTTGCAGGATCCGCAGGATTATCTTGATGTACTTAGCCATACAATACCGGAAGTTTTGCGTAAGAGCGGCGTGGGGAAAGAGCAAATTGTTGGTTTGGGAATCGCGTTTGCTTCCAATACAATTCTCCCCGTTAAACAGGATGGAACACCACTCTGTTTTTTGCCGGAATATAAAAAAGAGCCGCATACCTATGTTAAGTCTTGGAAGCATTTGGCTGCGAGAGAATATGCTGAACGAATTAAGCAGCTGCATATTGATAAAGATGAAAGTAATTTTGGGATGATGTGTGCAGTCTCTCCGGAATGGATGCTTCCAAAAGCATGGCAGATGGCTGAAGAGGCTCCGGAAATTTATCGGGAGACTGATTATTTTTTGGAAGCTGCGGATTGGATTGTTTGGCAGTTGACCGGACAGCTTACACGAAATCATTGTATGGCTGTAAAAGCACTTTGGAAGAATGAAACAGGTTATCCTAAAGGCGCAAGTTTGAAGCTATTGCATCCGCTGCTTGAAGATTTTGCTGAGAGAAAATTATTTGGAAAAGTTCTGGAAACCGGTACATGTGCAGGGGGCTTGTCAGAGAAATGGAGCCGGCTTACCGGACTATGTGCCGAAACTTCGGTTGCGGTGGGAAATGTTGACGCTTATGTTGCTATTCCGGCGGTTGGAATTTGTGAAACAGGCGTGATGCTGATGACAATGGGAACAGCCACATGGGATGTTTTGCTCAGTGAAAAACGATGTGAGATTCCTGGAATATGTTCATTGCCAAAGGATAGTGTGATGCCTGGATATTATGCGCTTGAAGCCGGTCAGTCGTGTGTCGGCGACCATTTTTCCTGGTTTGTTAAAAATTGTGTGCCGGAAAGTTATTATCGGGAAGCGGCGGCTTTTGATATGAATATTCACCAGCTCCTTCGCAGTAAAGCTGAAAAACAGTTGCCGGGAGAAAGCGGGCTTTTAGCGCTTGACTGGTGGAACGGAAACCGAAGTGTTTTGGGAGATTTAGATCTCACTGGTATGATGGTCGGGCTTAACCTGTTCACCAGGCCGGAAGAAATATATCGCGCAATGATTGAAGGCACAGCATATGGCACACGGATGATTATTGAAACTTTGCGGGAACATGGAGTTGAAATTAAAAGTTTGTATGCTGCCGGGGGGATTGCGGCAAAAGACGCATTTATGATGCAGATTTATGCCGATGTGACCAATATGGAAATTAAAATTTCGGCCGCAGCCGAGACATCTGCATTTGGCGCTGCGATGTCCGGGGCGGTTGCAGCAGGCTGTTATATGGATATGACAGCGTGTGCAAGGGCAGTTGGAAAGGTGAAGGCGCATATTTACCGGCCAAATCCGCAAAATGCAAAAAGATATGATCTGTTATTTGAGGAATATAAAAAATTGCATCATTATTTCGGACAGGGAGAAAATGATGTTATGAAGCGGCTGTTAGAAAGAAAGAATGAAGCGGTAAAGCTGTCAATGGCAGAGACAAGGAATTAAAATGCCGAAATAGTATAACAATTTCAATGGATATTCAGTACAGAAAATTTGGGAATTGTTTGTGACAGTTCAGAGAGAAAGGGAAAACAAGTGAGATGAAGAAGGGGCGTTTTATTGTATTCGAAGGATTGGATGGCAGCGGAAAGAGTACGCAAATTTTGGAGGTAGCAAAAGAGTTGCGCCGACGGGGAGAAAAAGTCTGGTTGACGGCGGAGCCGACGGTATCCCCGACCGGAAGTTATATCCGGACAATTCTTGCGGAAAGTCTGGAAAAAGATATGTATTTGCAGGGAGCCCTGTTCTTGGCGGACCGCATCGAGCATAATACCGATCCAGAGGACGGTATTTTGAAACATTTGAAAGACGGTGAAACCGTTATCTGTGACCGCTACTATTATTCATCTTTCGCTTACCAGGGCACGGGAAGCGATTTAAACTGGTTGATGCAGATGAATTTGTCCTGCAGTCAGATTGCAAAACCGGATTTGTGCATTTTCCTTGATGTGGATCCTTTGACTTGCAAAAATCGTATTGACAGAGATAGGGAAAAGGCGGAACTATATGAACATGATATTATGTTGATGGAGAAGATAAGGAATAAGTTTTTTCATGTGTTTGCTTGTCTGAAGGATAAAGAAAACATTGTGGTTGTGGATGCTAATATGGAAATGAACGAAGTGACAAAGGAGATATTAAAGAATGTATAAAAGATTATTTACATCAGAATCTGTGACGGAGGGACATCCGGACAAAATATCGGATTTGATATCAGATGCAATATTAGATGCAATTTTGAAAGAGGACAAAAGCGCCCGGGTCGCTTGTGAAGTCACTGTGACAACGGGACTTGTACTTGTGGTGGGTGAAATTAAGACAAGTACATATGTTGACATCGCAAAATTGGTACGGGAAACGGTGCGTGAAGTTGGTTACGACCGGGCAAAGTATGGATTTGACTGCGATACCTGTGCAGTTATTACTGCGATTGATGAACAGTCGCAGGATATTGCCATGGGTGTGGATGATAAAGGTGAAGGTTATGGCGCAGGGGATCAGGGAATGATGTTCGGATTTGCCTGTGACGAAACAGAGGAATATATGCCGATGGCAATTAGTCTTGCTCATAAACTTTCAAAAAGGCTTACCGAGGTACGAAAAAGCGGAATGCTTCCATATCTGCGGCCGGATGGGAAATCTCAGGTGACGGTTGAATATAATGAAGATGGCAGTGTTAAGCGGATTGATACAGTTGTTGTTTCCAGTCAGCATGATGATCATGTAGAGGTTGAAACTCTTCGCAGGGATATTATCAGAGAGGTGATAGAAAAGGTAATCCCCTCTGGTCTTTTGGATGAAGAAACTAAATATTATATCAATCCGACAGGAAGATTTGTGATTGGCGGGCCGCAGGGAGATTCCGGTCATACGGGCAGAAAAATCATTGTTGATACTTATGGTGGTTATGCCAGTCATGGCGGCGGTGCATTTTCCGGAAAAGATCCCACGAAGGTAGACCGCAGTGCCGCCTATGCTGCGCGGTATGTAGCAAAAAATATCGTGGCGGCCGGGTTTGCAAAAGCCTGCGAGGTACAGCTTGCTTATGCCATTGGTGTCTCACGGCCGGTTTCTCTTCGTATAGATACTCGTGGGACAGGCATTGTGGAAGAGGAAAAATTGGTTGATGCTGTCTATAAAGTATTTGATTTGAGTCCGGGAGGTATCATTCAAACGCTTGATTTGCAGCGTCCGATTTACAAACAAACAGCGGCCTACGGTCATTTTGGAAGAAATGATTTAGATCTGCCCTGGGAGCGTCTGGATAAAGTTGCGGCGCTTAAAGAAGCAGTAAAATAAAAGCTCTGGATGTTCATTGGATATGCCAATGAAGTTTTGAGGAATAAACCCCTTGCTGTTGCGAGGGGTTTTTAACAACAGAAGAGGAGAAAATATATGTCATATGATGGAATTGTTACACATTGCGTGGTAGATGAACTTTGTACAAAGATTATAAATGGAAAAATTGATAAGGTATACCAGCCTGAAAACGATGAAATCATTTTAAGTATACGGACTTTTATCGGAAATTATCGCTTGCTTCTTTCTGCAAGCGCATCCAATCCCAGAGTTCATTTGACGGAAGTAAGCAAAGAAAATCCAATGTCTCCGCCTATGCTTTGTATGCTGATGCGAAAACATTTGCAGGGAGGAAAGATAATTTCAATAACCCAGGATGGTTATGACCGCACCATTCGTGTTGGCGTGGAAAGCTACAATGAATTGGGCGATCTGACAGTAAAATATATTATTGTCGAAATAATGGGCAGGCACAGTAATATTATCCTTTTGGATGAAAAAGATAAAATAATGGACAGTGCAAAACACGTTGATTTTACAGTCAGTGCTGTCCGGCAGGTTCTGCCCGGTTTGATTTATACGGCACCGCCAAGTCAGGAGAAGATGCTGCCGGATCAGATACAAATGGTTGATTTGATGAATGCGCTGTCTGAAGCGGATGATGATGTACTTCTGGATAAGTTCCTTGTGGGGCAGATTATGGGTATGAGTCCTTTGCTCGCCCGCGAAATTGTATATCGCTTTTCTGGTCATGTAAAGATGACCGCCCGGGAGGTGGATACAGCATCGTTTGTGACCTTTGCGGCAGATTTTTTAAAGCATGTATGTGCCGGGGAGTATCAGCCGGCTTTGGTTATTGATGAAGGAGAAAAACGCCCGGCGGCCTTTTCTTGCGTTGCGCTGCTGCAATATGAAAATGCCTGTAAACTGGAATATTATGAAAGTATCAGTCAGGTAATTGATGTTTATTACAAACAGCGTTCTATCCGGGAACATATCAATCAGCGTTCTAATGCGCTGGTAAAGCTGGTGCACAATCATATTAACCGATGTGAAAAAAAATTATGTATGCATCAGGAAAATCTGAAAAAATCGCAGAATCGAGAACAATACAAAATGTTTGGAGATCTTCTGACAGCCAACTTATACCAGGTACGATATGGCATGGATAAGATTTGTGTGCAGAATTTTTATAGTGAAACAGGTGAGGAAATTGAAATACCTTTGCTGAAGGAAAAATCGCCTGCACAAAATGCACAGCGATATTATAAACTTTATAATAAGGCAAAAGTGACTGAAAAATATGCCATCGAGCAGATAGAAGAGGCAAGAGGAGAAAAATATTATCTTGAGTCGGTAGCCGCTTCTCTTGAACAGGCAGAGTCGCCGGCGGAACTTGCTGAAATCCGGGATGAGCTTGCAGACAGCGGCTATCTTCCTAAAATTAAGAGTAAAACGAAAAAACATCAAAAAAAATCTGCGCCACTTAAATTTCTTTCAGAAGATGGGTATGAAATTTTGGTGGGCAGAAATAATAAACAAAATGATGAACTTACCATCCGGATGGCATATTCGACGGATCTTTGGTTTCATACAAAGATTATTCCAGGATCACATACCATTGTACGGACCAATGGAGAGGGAACTGCGCCGGATACAACAATAGCGGAAGCGGCAAAGATTGCCGCTTATTATAGTAAGGCGCAGAACTCTTCCAAAGTTCCGGTAGATTATACGCAGGTAAAAAATGTAAAAAAACCGAATGGTGCAAAGCCGGGTATGGTTATTTATGATCACTATCGAACACTTTATGTTGATCCTGAAAAACCGGTGCAGCCGGAATAAACATGGAAAACTTAAATTATTTTTATTACGGGCAGTAAATGTTGATATAGTGAACCGGTTTTAAGTCAATTACAGATAGCATTTGTGTCGTGGTATCCTCGATGACAATAAAATCTTTTCCAACTTCATTGAGGATGCCGCATTTTTCTTTTTTACAATCATTTCCCTGCCAGAAATCCAGGCAGACATACATGTCAATGTAGCGTTCAAGATAATCGGTGACAGAAAGTTTGACAGTTTCTGATGAGTTAAGAGACTTTGTTGACACAAAATGAAACTGTCCGCTCATCCCGCTGGGGACTGCCATCCGTTGTGGAACTGTACATTGCTTGGGAAGACAGGGGAGATTTTCCGGTTCATATGTACGAAAAGATTTTTCGTTGTTATAGGGAATAATTTTACCTCCGCCGGGAGGAAGAATAACTTCACATTCTTTGTTTTCCGGCAGGCTTTGGGTTACTTCTGGATTTGTTTTTTTTGTTTCACTGTTTCCCGCCATTTTCTTTCTTTTTTGTTGCATACGTGTTTTGGGATAACACATCATGAATTGATGACTCCTTTCAAAAATATCTCTTTTTAACAGTTTATTCAAATAAATTAAAATAGTAACAATTTTTTTGAATAAAAAAATTAAATCTGTGCAAAATACATGTGTACCAAAGAAAACAAAATAAAAATAAATAATTTTTGGGGAGGACAATATTATGTCAAACAATCAGAACAATAACCAGAACAACAATCAGAACAGAAACAATCAGAACAATAATCAGAACAAGAACAACAACAGCAACCAGAACAAGAACGAAAACAATCAAAACAATCGATAGTTTTTGTTTTTGTCCGGTATACATGCCGGAAACATGAGAAAAAGACTGTGGGTTCTTTGGGGTCCATAGTCTTTTTCTGTTATACATAAAAATGCTATCCTTTGTATGTATTTATTAACGGGTTTAAAACAGTTGGCTCTGCAGATAATAAATTTGAGCAAAAGCTCAAAAGGAGAAGCCATGAGAAACAAAATAACAAATCGACATCGACAGTTATGTATCGGTATGTTGCTTTCATGGACTTTTATTTTTTGCAGTCCTAATATAACATTTGCAGAGAGTGAAAAACTGTTGCAGCCCGTTGGACAGACCGTTGGTATTACTTTGCAGATGGATGGTGTTACCATTGTTGATACGGCAGATTTTGAAGATCAGGATGGAAAAAGCCAAAATCCTGCCAAAGATGCTGGAATTAAAGCCGGAGACATCATAAAGAAAATGGATGGCAAACATGTGGCAGATACCAAAGCCCTGGATGCTGCAGTACAAGAGGGAAACGAAATAGTAGTTTCTTATGAGCGCAATGGAAAATTGGAAGAGACAACCATAACACCATATCTTGCCGAGGCGGATGGAAGATACCATATCGGTGTATGGGTGAAGGACGCGGCATCTGGAATTGGAACGGTGACTTATATTGACCCTGAGACCGGTCAGTTTGTAGCGTTGGGTCATGGGATCAGTGATCCGTCCAGTGGACAAATTTTGGAAATTTCCGAGGGTGATATATTAAAATCTACTGTAGTGTCTGTCCAAAAGGGCGGCCGGGGTGAACCGGGCGAACTAATTGGCGTTTTTGCAGACGGACGAGAAAAATTGGGGGATATTGAAAGAAATACCTTGACAGGTCTTGTGGGTTCTGTAGACGATATTAGTGCTTTCCAGACGGCATGTGAACCGGTCCCAATAGCAAAACGTGAAAATGTCCATGAAGGAACAGCTTATATTCTTTCTAATATAGAAGGAAACAAAGTAGAAAAATTTGAAGTTGAAATTCAGAAAATCAATAAAGATACAGAGAGTACAAAAGGAATGGTAATCAAAGTGACAGACGGGCGGCTTTTGGAAAAGACCGGAGGAATTGTCCAGGGAATGAGCGGAAGTCCAATTATACAGGATGACCATTTCGTAGGCGCTGTGACGCATGTATTTGTCAATGCGCCGGAAAAAGGGTATGCGATATTTATGGATGCCCTTCCAAACGCAGATTAAAACCATAAAAAGTACCAAATTTCTAAAGTTTGGTACTTTTTTCTGTTTGTTTATCTTGACAATAATACAAATAATCTATAAAATGGAAAAAAATAGAATTAAATTTGCAAAAAACTATTGACAAATAATGGAAATAAGAGTTATAATCTAAACATACATGAAAGACATATAAGAAATGTAAAGGAGTTTGGAGATAAGATGCAAATGAAAAAGAAAATTAAGGTATTAATCGCAGATGATAACAGAGATTATGTATTGGTAACACGGGAGTATCTAAAAACTTCTGAGAAGTTAGATGTCGTTGGGTGTGCCTATGATGGTGTGGAGACCCTGAACATGATTAAAATGACCCAGCCGGATATGGTTCTGTTGGATTTGGTGATGCCCAGCATGGATGGTATCGGCGTCCTCGAAAAGTTGCAGGAAATGGATGAATCAATCCGCCCCAAAGTAATTATAGTCAGCAGTGCTGCTAATGAAAAGATTGCAAGCAAGGTAATGGCCCTTGGAGCAAAATATTATATGATAAAGCCTGTAGACTATGAGCGGTTGATTGACCGCATTGAAATGTTTGTATCAGACCCCAACCCCTATGAAGAGACGCGCCAAAGAACGCAGTATGAAATGCTGCTTAATGGACGGCCTAAAGATATGGAAACGATGGTAACTGAGGTAATTCATGAAATTGGTATTCCGGCTCACATAAAAGGATATCAATATCTGCGGCATGCAATTATGATGGTTGTTGAAGATTTGGACATTATCAATTCGATTACGAAAGATCTGTATCCAACGGTTGCAAAAGATTTTAATACTACTCCCAGCAGGGTAGAGAGAGCAATTCGACACGCAATAGAGGTTGCATGGGATAGAGGAGATACAGAGGTACTTAATTCAATTTTTGGTTATACGATAGCAAATTCCAAAGGTAAACCAACCAATTCAGAGTTTATTGCAATGATTGCAGATCGTCTGCGTTTGCAAATTAAGAATGCTTCATGAAAGAAAAAGTAAACAACCGCCGGTTTATCCGACGGTTGTTTTTTATTAAATTTACTGGAACAAAATTCTAAAAAACTATTGACAAAAATATGGGTTCGTGCTATCCTATCAATAGTTGTTAGCACTCAATGAGAAAGAGTGCTAAAACACAAAATAAAAAGTTGGAGCTGATTTTATGGCTTTGGACGATCGAAAAAAGGAAATTTTACGTGCTATTGTCGAAGGTTATATAAAAAATGCAGAGCCTGTTGGTTCGCGCAGTATTGCTAAAAATACCGATCTTAATTTATCAGCTGCGACCATACGAAATGAAATGGGCGACCTGGAAGAAATGGGACTTTTGATTCAGCCGCATACATCAGCCGGACGTGTGCCTTCAAGCATGGGGTTTCGATTCTATGTTGATTCTCTGATGCAAAAATATCGTATGACGGCCGCTGAAATTGAAAATATGCGTTCAGCGATGTTTCATAAGATGCGTGAACTGGATAAAATTGTGAAAGATGTTTCTTCTGTGTTTTCCAATATCACCAGTCTGCCCACCTTTGGTATGCTTCCCGCTGTGGAATATGGTACGATCAAGAGTATTAAACTGGTAAGCATTGATGACAGGACTTTAATGGTCATTGTTGCAGATAATTGTGGTCTTATTAAAAATAAACTTCTCCGTCTTCGCGAAGGAGTTGCTGAAGAAGCAATTGAAGAAATGAACCGTGTTCTTAATGAGAATCTTTCGGGTATGGTGGGTTCTGAAATACGGCTGGAGAATATTATTGAAATTCAAAAAGCGGTTGGCGAAAATATTGAAATTATGTCGTCAGTTTTAAAACTTGTTCATGAAGCCATTTCTGAAATTGATAAACGAGAAGTGTTTATGGAAGGAAGTTCCAATATTTTGCGATTTCCTGAATATAACGATATAGAGAAAATAAAAGAAATTATTGGTTTGTTTGATGATAAAGAACAGCTAAATGATATTTTGAGAACCTTGCATACGGATAACAAAGCCGGCGTACAGATTTATATTGGTGATGAAAATAAGGCTCCGCAGCTGAAAAATAACAGTATTATCTTTTCAACTTATAATGCAGGTCCAAATATGACAGGAGTAATTGGTGTCATTGGCCCAGTGCGAATGAACTATGCAAAGGTCGTATCGGGGGTTGAATTTTTCTCTAAACAGCTCAGTGAAATGCTGAGTAATGGTTTGGAGGGAGGAATTCCGCCCGGATTGAACCCGAAAAATGAATTACAGGATAAAGGAGAGGAATCCTAATGGCAGCAAAGAAAAAAGAAAAGCAGGAAGTAGAAGAAACGAAGGA
The DNA here is from genome assembly GCA_910580105.1 of uncultured Clostridia bacterium. Taxonomy (GTDB): domain Bacteria; phylum Bacillota; class Clostridia; order Monoglobales; family Monoglobaceae; genus CAJTWN01. The sequence continues at coordinate 156,238 of CAJTWN010000001.1, forward strand.
AACACAGACCCAGGAAGAAGAACAAAAAACAGTAGAAGAAACTGAGGGACAAGAAGCTGTTGATCCGCTGAAGGAAGCTGAAGATAAAATTGCAGGACTGACGGATCGGCTGATGCGGACAGCTGCGGAATTTGATAATTATAAAAAGCGGACTGCCCGGGAAAAGGATGAGTTTTATAAATTGGCTGTTTGCGAAACGGTGAATTATTTTCTTCCCGTGCTGGACAATTTGGAACGTGCTGTACAGGCGGCAGAGGCAGCTGAGGGGGCAGATTCCAATATGCTTGAAGGAATAAAAATGGTAAAAAAGCAGTTTGAAGATGTCTTGTCTGATATTGGTGTAACACCGATTGCAGCTGTTGGTGTTCCTTTTGATCCGGAAAAACACAATGCGGTGATGATGGAAACATCTGAAGATGCTGAGGAAAATACGGTGACAGCTGAGTTGATGAAAGGATATGAATATAAAGATAAAGTTATCCGCCATGCAATGGTAAAAGTGGCGAACTAAAATTGTAAATTCAGGCCGTATATGCGGCAGAAATAGAATACTATATCAATATGAAAGGATGTATTTCATTATGGGAAAAATAATAGGTATTGATTTGGGAACAACAAATTCATGTGTTTCTGTTATGGAAGGCGGTGAACCCACCGTTATTACCAATCCGGAAGGCGCGCGTACAACGCCTTCAGTGGTAGCGTTTACAAAAACAGGAGAGCGTCTGGTCGGCCAGGTTGCAAAACGGCAGGCGATAACCAATCCGGACAGAACCATTATTTCTATCAAACGGGATATGGGTACCGACCGCAAGGTTTCGATAGATAATAAGAGTTATTCACCGCAGGAAATTTCAGCCATGATCTTGCAGAAATTGAAATCTGATGCAGAAAGTTATCTTGGAGAAACTGTTTCTCAGGCGGTAATCACTGTACCTGCATATTTCAGCGATGCTCAGAGACAGGCAACGAAGGATGCCGGTAAAATTGCCGGACTGGAAGTCCTCAGAATTATTAACGAGCCGACAGCAGCAGCTCTTGCTTATGGTCTTGAAAAGGATACTGATCAGAAGATTATGGTATATGACCTTGGCGGCGGCACCTTTGACGTATCTATTCTGGAAATCGGTGATGGAGTATTCGAAGTTTTGGCAACCAGCGGTAATAATCGTTTGGGCGGTGATGACTTTGATGATAAAGTGATGAACTATTTGGCAGATGAATTCCAGAAGGAAAATGGTATTGATCTGCGTAATGATAAAATGGCACTGCAGAGATTAAAAGAAGCAGCTGAAAAGGCAAAGATTGAACTTTCAGGCGTTATGTCCACAAATGTGAATCTGCCATTTATTACCGCAGATTCAACCGGACCTAAACACCTGGACATCACCATTACCCGCGCTCAGTTTGATTCTTTGACCGCTGATTTGGTTGAAAAAACGATGGAACCGACAAGAAATGCTTTGCGTGATGCAGGGCTTTCTCCAAATGAGATTGACAAGGTATTGCTGGTAGGTGGATCTTCCAGAATTCCTGCTGTACAGGATGCTGTTCAAAAATTCATTGGTAGAGAACCGCATAAAGGCATTAATCCAGATGAATGTGTGGCTATCGGCGCTTCAATTCAAGCAGGTGTCCTCGCCGGTGAAGTTGAAGATTTGGTACTTTTGGATGTCACACCGCTTTCCCTCGGTATCGAAACAATGGGTGGAGTTTTCACCAAATTGATTGAAAGAAATACAACGATTCCGACCAAAAAGAGTCAGATTTTCTCTACTGCTGCTGATGGGCAGACCAGTGTTGAAGTTCATGTTCTTCAGGGTGAACGTGAGATGGCGGCGTATAATAAGACACTTGGCCGCTTTAGCTTGACAGATATTCCGCCGGCACCCCGTGGTGTTCCGCAGATTGAGGTTACCTTTGATATTGATGCAAATGGTATTGTAAATGTTGGCGCCAAAGATTTGGGTACTGGAAAAGAACAGAAGATTACAATTACATCCAGCACAAATCTTTCGGATGACGATATTGAAAAGGCAGTGCAGGAAGCTGAAAAACATGCGGCAGAGGATAAGAAGAAGAAAGAGGAAGTTGATGCACGCAATGCTGCAGACAGCATGGTTTATCAAACAGAAAAAACGTTGGGTGAGCTGGGAGATAAAGTGAGTGCGGACGAAAAATCTGCAATCCAGACAGAAGTGGATAAGCTCAAAGAAATGCTGAAAAAAGAACCATTCGATACGGAAGCAGTAAAGACACAGACGGAAACGGTATCTAAGAAATTCTATGAAGTTTCTGAAAAGCTTTATGCAGCCGCACAGCAGCAAGCGCAGGCAGCGGGCGCACAGCAGGCGGATCCAAATGCGGGTGCACAGAGCGCTCCTGGTGGAGATAATGTTGTGGATGCTGATTTTAAAGAAGTGGACTAAAATTGAAATTTGGTAAATAGGCGGACAGAGTCATCGTCCGCCTGTTTCCCGTTAAGCAGAGGTTATAATTATGGCAGAAAAAAGAGACTATTATGAAGTGCTGGGTGTTGATCGAAACGCATCCGCAGATGAAATAAAAAAAGCATATCGAAAACTGGCCAAAAAATATCATCCGGATTTGAATCCGGATGATAAGGAAGGTGCAGAACAAAAATTTAAAGAAGCGACAGAAGCCTATGAAGTTTTGAGCGATGCCGGAAAAAAACAGCAATATGATCAATTTGGTCATGCAGCCTTTGATCAAACAGCTGGTGGCGGATACGGCGGTGCAGGTTTTGATGGATTTGATGTGGGCGACATTTTCAGCAGCTTTTTTGGTGGTGGCTTCGGAGGCGGACGGAGACAGAATCCAAATTCGCCTCAGCGCGGCCGGGATTTGGGCTATAATGTCGAATTGACCTTTGAGGAAGCCTGTTTTGGCGTTGAGAAGGATATTAGCATCAGTCATCTTGAAAAATGTGATACATGCAACGGTACTGGTGCGGCAAGGGGCAGCAGTCCGATTACCTGTCCGCGCTGTCATGGCAGCGGTCAGACGGCAACCGTTCAAAGAACACCATTCGGAAACATCCAGACAATGCGTACCTGTGACGAATGCGGCGGCAAAGGAAAGATTATCAAAGAACCATGCACGGAATGCCACGGAGATGGTGTTGTGCGCCGTTCTAAAAAAATTCGTGTTAAAATACCGGCAGGAATTGATGACGGTCAACAAGTTTATGTACGCGGAGAAGGCGATATTGGTTTAAATAATGGTCCGTCCGGCGATCTTATTTTGAGTGTTCGTGTGAAACGGCATAAACTTTTTGTACGTCAGGGTTATGATATTATTTGTGAATATCCGCTTTCTTTTGTTCAGGCCGCTTTGGGTGCAGAAATTCAGGTGCCGACCATTGATGGAAAGGTGGTCTATAATGTTCCGGAGGGAACACAAACCGGCGCTGTATTTCGGCTGAAAGGCAAAGGCGTACCAAAGTTAAATTCGACACAGCGTGGCGATCAATATGTCAATATTAAAATTGAAATACCCAAAGGGTTGACAGAAAAGCAAAAAGATATTCTGCGTCAATTTGACAGTACGGTCGATGATTCAAAATATAAACAGCGCAAGGGATTTTTTGACAAAATGAAAGACCTGTTTAAATAGGAGAAAAACATGAATTGGATAAAAGTGAAGATTGGAACAACAGCGGAAGGGATTGATCCCGTCAGTGGTCGATTACTTGAACTTGGAATCAGCGGTATTGAAATTGCGGATAAGGATGATTTTCAGGAATTTCTTGAAAATAACAGAAAATATTGGGATTATGTAGATGAAGAATTGGAACGTCTTAAAGAAGCCGAAACAGAAATTACTCTTTATGTCAGTGATGAAGCGGCAGGACTTGAACAGTTGTCTGCAGTTCGTTCTTCAATGGAAGAATTGCGGAAGCTGGATGAGGAAGGGCGTTATGGAAGTCTTCGTATTTCTACAGACCATGTAAAGGATGAGGATTGGTCTGAAATTTGGAAACAATATTTCCATCCAATCCCCGTTGGAAAAAAGGTGTTGATACAACCTCAATGGGAGCCGGTTGCAGAAGGAACCGACCGGACAGTGTTTGTTGTTAATCCGGGAATGAGTTTTGGATCGGGCTCCCATCCCAGTACGCGATTCTGTATTGAAGAGATTGAAAAATATTTGCGTCCGGAAGACCATGTACTGGATTTGGGCTGTGGCTCGGGTATTCTATCCATTATTGCGCTCCTTCTTGGGGCGGAGGATGCAGTTGCCATTGATATTGATGCAAATGCTGTGGATGTAGCTTACACCAATCTTGCCCTTAATCATATTTCAAAAGAAAAATATCACGCGTTTGCCGGAGATATTTTGACCGATGAACAGTTACAGGCATCGCTCGGTCAGTTTGATTTGGTGATTGCGAATATTGTGGCAGATGTGATTATTGGTTTGGCAGGTTTTGTACGTAAGTTCATGAAAGAGGGGGCATATTTTATTTGTTCCGGCATTATTAATGAACGGCTGGAAGAGGTGAAAAATGCACTGATTAACGGTGGATTTGAAATTGTGGATGTTCGTACAGAAACAGACTGGGCGGCGATTACAGCGAGATAAATTTGTTTGGGTGTCGTGTAAGTATTGGCATGTATTCAAATGAAAGTCTTTTTTATTTTCTCGAATGCTTAAGAATGAAAAATAAAAAATTGCCTGAAAAAAGAATTAACAAATAGTTTTCCAGGAGAAGTGATATGAGAAGATTTTTTACAGAACCTGAAAATATTAATAATGGGACCGCAGTATTATATGAAGATGCAGGACATATTACCAAAGTTTTACGGATGCAGGCGGGAGAACAAATTTTAATTTTTGATGGCAGTGGATTTGAATACACTGCTGTTCTTACCGAAATAGACAAAACTTGCTGCAAAGCACAAATTTTAGATAAGACATATTCTGAACTGGAACCCCAAATAAAGGTGACCGTCTTTCAAGGTATCCCGAAAGCCGGCAAGATGGAACAAATTATCCAGAAGGCAGTTGAACTTGGAGTATATAGGATTATTCCTGTTTCGATGGAACGTTGTGTTTCAAAGATAGAGAAGGATAAAAAGGGAACTGAAAAAATTAGGCGTTGGAACAAAGTTGCTGTTGAAGCAGCGAAACAGTGCGGGCGTGGGATGATCCCTGTTGTTGCGTTTCCAGTTGATTTTATGGAAGCGGTTGGAATGCTGAAAGAAGAGCAATTCACCTTTTTTCCTTATGAAATGCTTGGCCATGCAGGCGAGCGGAATTTAAAGGAACAATTGCAGGAAAAGAGAGAGGTGCAATCCATCGGCTTTATGGTTGGGCCGGAAGGTGGTTTTTCTGATGCAGAGGCTTCTTATGCAAAAGAGGCCGGTATTATCCCGGTAGGTTTGGGAAAACGGATTTTACGTACAGAAACAGTTGCGAGTACATTGCTATCTATTCTAATGTACGAAAAAAATGAGATTTAATTTATAAGTTAAAGACTAATTAGCAAAAGCGGAAAGGATTTTTTAAATGGCAAAACATATGAAAAAAAATCATCAGTCGGCAATTGAGAGAAGAGAGAATCGAACCCGTCAAAAAGAAAAACTTACCAACTGGTATATGATTAATCTTTGCTGGGGTTTGGTTGGCTTATTGTTACTTACTGTTTTATATTATTGTTATAAGGATATAAATACCCTGACACATATGCCGCTTGTGACCTGGATTTTAACCGGCGTTTTTGCGGTTGCGGCAATTGTAATTTTCGTTTTGGGGAAGAATGGTGTGATTAAAAATTCCAGTCGTGCAAAACATTATTCTGCTTTTTTGGGTATCTGTACACTTGCAAGTTTGTGGCTGGCGCTTTATAATAAAATCCGTGTGATTCTGCAAGCGGCTGTGAATGCGCTTACCGGTGGCAGAATTGCTTCTATTGGTTCCTATTGGAATGTTTGGCTGCTAATGATTGCTATTGGTATCTATTTGGTGGTAACCTTTATTTATTATATTATTAAAGAACATAAAATTTAATTTTAACATCAATACCCACATATGGTTTCATGTATTGATAAACTTAAATTTGAAATAAATTTAAATTGTGCTGTATGGGTGCAGAGATGATGGATATAAGATTTCTTTCAAATTTACAGAATCACTTTTTTTGACGGTCTATAACCACAGCGAAAGCTGTGGTTATTTTTATATCTGAATCGGATAAATGCTAAAGAACAAATATTGAAGTAAAAATAAAAAAATGACCGAGTTCTCACTCGGTCGGGAGTTCCGTTTAAGATAATTATCTTAAACGGGGGAAATGAAAAAAAGATTGTTAGTTAATTGTGGTATGAATATATCATACAACATTTCCATCAGTTTTTCAATAGGCATCTTTGTAGACTTTGCAATAAAGCTGACTTTAATTTTTGTGAAAACAGCACAAAACAGTTGTACTTATTTTGTTATAACCTTTAAAAAGACCTTTTTACCTTTTTTCAGTATTAGTTTGCCATCCTCAAATTGGTCATTATTGATGATGAGATCAATCGAATGAATCTTTTCGCCGTTGATGCTCAAACCATTTTGCTGTATCAAGCGCCGGCCTTCGCCTTTGGAAGGTACAAGACCAACTTTTAAAATAAATTCAAGAACGTTAATACCTGCGTCTATATCCGTCTGGGCAATTTCAGCGGAAGGCATATTGCTTGTGTCGGCACCGCCGGCAAAAATGGCCATAGCCGCATCATTTGCCTTTTTTGCTTCTTCTTCACCATGAACCATTTTGGTAACTTCGTAGGCAAGAATACATTTCACTTTGTTCAGTTCCTGGCCTTCCAGTTTCTCATATTCGGCTATCTGTTCCATCGGAAGGAAGGTAACCAATTTCAGCATACGGATAACATCTTTGTCATCTACGTTTCTCCAGTATTGATAAAATTCATAGGGGGATACTTTTTCGGGATCCAGCCAAAGGGCACCCTTTTCCGTTTTGCCCATTTTTTTGCCTTCAGAAGTGGTAAGAAGCGTGAAGGTCATTCCGTATGCCTGCTTGCTTTCTTTGCGGCGTATGAGTTCAATTCCGCCCAAAATGTTGGACCATTGGTCATCGCCTCCGCATTCCATGACACAGCCATATTCCTGATTTAAACGATAAAAATCATAGCTCTGCATCAGCATATAGTTAAATTCCAGGAAGGATAAACCTTTTTCAAGACGGGTTTTAAAGCACTCGAAGGTAAGCATACGGTTGACAGAAAAGTGTACGCCGACTTCACGCAGAAAATTGATATAATTCAAATGCAAAAGCCAGTCTGCATTGTTGACCATCAGCGCTTTTCCATCAGAAAAATCAATGAATTTGGACATTTGTTTTTTGAAGTTATCTGCGTTGTGCTGGATAATTTCCTGGGTAATCATTGGACGCATATCGGTTTTACCGGTGGGATCTCCAACCATGGTTGTACCGCCGCCAAGTAAAATGATGGGTCGGTGACCGGCATTCTGCATATGTTTCATTACAATCAGCTGCATAAAGTGGCCGATGTGCAGACTATCCGCGGTCGGGTCAAAACCGGTATAAAAGGTGATCTTTTCACGGCCCAGGAGGTCCCTGATTTCATCTTCGTGGGTAGTCTGTGCAATCAGACCGCGTTCTTTTAAAATATCAAATACATTTCTCATCTGCTTTTTTCCTTTCACTATTCATTTTTGTCTGTATCTGTGGTAACGGCAATACTGAGTTCGTCCAATTGTTTCGGATCTACATAATCAGGGGAGCCGTTCATAAGTTCTGCGGCAGTCTGGACCTTCGGGAAAGCAATAACATCGCGGATAGATTCTGCTCCTGTCATCAGCATAACCAATCGGTCAAGGCCATAGGCCATGCCGCCGTGAGGTGGTGTACCATATTTAAATGCTTCCATTAAAAATCCAAAACGATCCCATGCCTCTTCTTTGCTGAAGCCAAGCGCGGCAAACATACGCTGCTGGAGCTCTGTATTGTAAATACGCAGACTTCCGCCGCCAAGCTCTGTGCCGTTCAGGATAACATCATAGGCTTTTGCCCGGACTTTGCCCGGATTGCTTTCCAGTTTGTCAATGTCTTCATCCATGGGATGGGTGAAAGGATGATGTTTGGCCACGTAACGATTCTCTTCTTCGTCGTATTCAAGCAGCGGGAATTCTGTGACCCAAAGAAAATTGAATTTTGTTTTATCAATTAAGTCAAACCGTCTGGCAACTTCCAGGCGCAGGTTTCCAAGCGCATCATAAACAACCGGGTTTTTATCTGCAATAATTAATATGCCATCCCCGACTGCTGCGCCGGTCTTTGTAAGGATTGCCTGAATTTCTTCTTCGGTCAGGAATTTTGTGATTTGTGAGCGTAAATTTCCCTCTTCAACAACAATCCATGCCATTCCTTTGGCCCGATAAGTTTTCGCGTATTCGGTCAAACTATCCAGCGTTTTCCGCGTTAGACTGCTGCCAAGGCCTTTGGCAAGAATACAGCGGACACTGCCGCCGTTTTCAACTGCACTGCTGAATACTTTAAAACCACAATTTTTCACTTCTTCGGAAATATTTATAAATTCCATTCCGAAACGTGTATCCGGCTTGTCGGAACCGAACCGTTCCATTGCTTCAGCGTAAGGCATTCGCAAAAATGGAGTTTGAACTTCAACACCGAGGGCTTCTTTAAAGACACGTTTTAAAAAACCTTCGTTAATTTCCATGATGGTGTCAATATCACAGAAGGAGAGTTCCATATCAATCTGTGTAAATTCCGGCTGGCGGTCTGCACGTAGATCTTCATCCCGGAAACATTTTACAATCTGGAAGTAACGGTCATATCCGCCGAGCATCAAAAGCTGTTTGTAAAGCTGCGGTGATTGGGGAAGGGCATAAAACTTCCCCGGATGAACCCGGCTGGGGACCAGATAATCTCTTGCTCCTTCCGGTGTACTTTTGGTAAGCATCGGTGTTTCAATTTCAAGGAAACCTTGGCCGTCAAAATAGTCACGCGCAATTTTTGTGACCTTATGTCGAAGAATGATATTTCTTTGCATATCCGGCCGGCGTAGATCAAGATAACGATATTTCAGACGCAGAACATCCTTCGTATCAATATTTTCCTCAATATAAAAAGGTGTGGTTTCCGCCCCATTTAAAATTCTGAGTTCGGTAACAAAAACTTCCACTTCGCCTGTTTTCATATCGGGATTAATATTTTCAGGTGTACGGAGCAGAACCTTTCCTACAACAGCGATTACGTATTCGCTCTTTAATAGTTCTGATTTTTCAAAGACGGACCGGTCGGATTGATCATTGAAAGAAAGCTGCACGATTCCGGTTTTGTCTCGCAGAGTGACAAAGTTCATACCGCCCAGCCGGCGGTTTTTTGCTACCCAGCCGGTAAGTGTCACTGTTTCATCTTTATTTTCAGCCCGCAAAGTGCCGCACATATGGGTACGTTTTAAGCCGGCCATTGTTTCAAATTCCATTGCAAAAACCTCCAAGTTTATTTTATCATCGTATAAATTGTATCTTCATCAAGGGAAACCGATTGTGTTTCCCCCGTTTCCATGTTTTTCAAATCTGCTGTGCCGCGTTTGATTTCGTCTTCACCAAGAACCATTGTAAATTTTGCACCCAATTTATTGGCATATTTCATCTGTGCTTTGACGCTTCGTCCGCAGAGATCACTTTCGGCATGAATTCCTTTGCTGCGCAATGTAAAGACAAGTTTCTGGGTGAACATGTCTGCCTCTTCGCCAATAGAAGCAACATAAAGTGCTGGTGTTTGCTCTGTAACTGCCGAATACCCTTGATTTTTTAAGATTAAAATTAATCGTTCAAGGCCAATGGCAAAACCGATGCCCTCTGTTGGTTTGCCGCCCAATTCTTCTACAAGGCCATTGTAGCGCCCTCCGCCGCAGACAGTAGATTGTGCGCCGAGAGAGGAAGAGGTGATTTCAAATACGGTACGGGTATAATAATCCAGGCCGCGGACAATATTGGGATTTACCTGATAGGGAACCTTTAATGCGTCAAGATATGCTCTTGTTTTATCAAAGTGTTCCTGGCAATCTGCACAGAGATGGTCAATCATTTTTGGTGCATCTGCGGCAATTTCAGAACAAATTGGAGATTTGCAGTCAATAATGCGCATCGGGTTTTTATAAAGACGTTCCTTGCAGGTATCGCAAAGCTTATCTTCATACTGTTTGAAATATTCTACTAGTTTTTGATTATATTCTTTTTTACAGACCGGACAGCCAATGCTGTTGAGATTCAAAACAAGGTCTTTTACATCGAGTTCTTCAAAAAATCTGAGTGCCAGTGTGATGACTTCAACATCGGTTGCATCGGTTGTGCCGCCAAAACATTCTACACCAAATTGATGAAATTCACGCAGACGTCCGGATTGCGGTTTTTCATAGCGGTAACAGGAAATTAAATAATACAGCTTTGTTGGCTGTGGATTTGCATAAAGAGAGTTTTCAATATAGCTTCTTACAAAAGAAGCAGTTCCTTCCGGGCGAAGGGTGATGCTGCGGCCGCCCTTATCTTCAAAGGTGTACATTTCCTTTTGAACCACATCCGTACTGTCCCCGACACCGCGTTGGAAGAGGGACGTGTCCTCAAAGACGGGAGTGCGCATTTCCTGATAGCCAAAAGCCGCACAAACGCGATGTGCTGCATCTTCAATTTTTCGCCAGAGCGGGGAATCTTGTGGCAGAATATCCTGCGTTCCCTTCGGTTTATTTATCATAGGTTATTTCTCCTTTATTGTATTTTTCAAAATGCCAATCCCCTCAATTTCAACTTCAACAACATCACCCGGCTGCATGGATCCGATACCGGAAGGGGTTCCGGTAGTGATAATATCGCCGGGGTAAAGTGTCATTATTTCTGATATAGTACTGACCAGAAAGGCAGTTTTGAAAATAAAATGTTTTGTATTGGACTGTTGTTTTATAGTGCCGTTTAAACGTGTCGTAATTGCAAGATGATCGGGATTGAGTTCTGTTTCGATCACGGGGCCGATGGGGGCGAATGTATTAAAACCTTTTGCCCGCGTCCATTGGACATCGCGGTTTTGCAAATCCCGTGCGGTAACATCATTCAGACAGGTATAGCCCAAAATATAATCCATGGCCTGTTCCTCGGAAACGGAAGAAGCAGTTTTCCCAATCACGATGGCAAGTTCACCTTCGTAATCTACTTGTTTGGATGAAGGTGGATAAAGAATGGTATCTTCCGGGCCGATGACAGCGGTCGGTGGTTTGAAAAACAGGGCCGGAAATTCAGGAAGGGTGAGATTCATTTCCTGCGCATGATCCGCATAATTGAGACCTACAGCCACAATTTTTGAAGGCTGACAGGGAGGAAGAAGCCTAACCTCACTTAATGACACCTTTGTGTTTATCGGTATTCCACCTGCAAAAGGGGAGGTGTTCAGAAATTGAATTGTATCATTTTTTAATATGCCATATTGACAGATTCCATTGTATTCAAAGCGGACATATTTCATTCTCCTTCGACCTCCTGAGGATGACTGATGGAACATAAATGATCAATGATTTCAAGAAGTTCCTCCCGGCCGGTTCTCTTCTCGGAAGAAAAGGGAAGAAGAAGGGCGCTGTCATCCAATTCAAGTGTATTGTAAATTGTGGTAAGATTTTTTTCAATTTCTGACTTTTTGAGTTTATCCAGTTTGGTTGCAACAACCAGAGGATGATAGCCAAAACTGCGAATCCAGTTTATCATAGTAATGTCATCTTTAGATGGTTTATGCCGCGCATCTACCAATTGAATTACCTGTACCAAATTATAACGGTTTGATAGGTATTGTTCAATCATTTTGGCCCATTTTTCCTGCTCAGTTTTTGAAACTTTTGCATAACCATAACCGGGCAGGTCTACAAAACGATATTTTCCTGCAATATCATAGAAGTTTAACGTTGCTGTCTTACCAGGAGTTGCGCTGGTACGTGCCAGTTTATTTCGATTGGTTAAACAATTGATAAGGGAGGACTTTCCTACATTTGAACGGCCTGCAAATGCGATTTCCGGAACAAGCGTATCCGGATATTGCTCTGGCCAGACAGCAGTCTGTAATAATTTTGCATCAATATATTCCATAAATACCTCCTTTTATTGTGGTGACATTACTTGCCCGATATGATTATTTAACGGTTGCTCAACCATAATAAATCTGTCATTTTTTGAAGGACTTGCCACAGTTTTATTTGTAAGTGCGATTTGAAGTACATCCTCCAGATTTTGTGCAAAAGTAAATTCTATGTTTTCTTTTACAACAGCAGGAAGTTCTTCATAGTCGGGTTTATTTTCAAAAGGAATGATTATTTTTTTGATTCCCATCCGAAAGGCGGCAAGAGATTTTTCTTTCAGTCCGCCGATGGGCAGTACCCGGCCGCGCAGGGTAATTTCTCCTGTCATGGCAACATCGCTGCAGACAGGACGTTCTGTGAGGGCTGAAATCAGAGCGGTTGCCATAGTGATCCCGGCGGAAGGGCCATCTTTTGGGACAGCGCCTTCGGGAATATGAATATGGATGTCCTTCTTTTTATAAAAATCAGCAGGGATGGATAGCGCGGCAGTATGGGCACGGATATAGCTGTAGGCCGCCTTTGCTGATTCCTGCATTACATCACCCAAATTACCGGTTAGTTCCAGTTTTCCGGAGCCGGGCATGACATTAACTTCGATAAAAAGGGTGTCGCCGCCCGATTCTGTCCAGGCAAGTCCGGTGGCGATACCAATCTTATGTATATGATCATTTTTATCATAGTGATAAATTGGCTTTCCAAGATAATTTGAAAGGTTTTTCTGTGATATGCTGATTTTTTCCTTATTTGTTTCCACCAGTTCACGGGCAGCCTTCCGGCAGAGCGTAGAAATTTTCCGCTCCAAATTCCGGACACCGGACTCTCTGGTATAGCTGTCAACGATAAGTCTCAGCGCTGTAGGGGTAATATTGAAGTTGGAAGCGTTTAGTCCACAAATTTCTCGTTGTTTGGGAAGAAGATACTTTTTTCCAATCTCCAGCTTTTCATCTGGCGTATACCCGCTGATTTCAATTACATCCATACGGTCGAGTAATGGACGGGAGAGGGTTTCCAAATTGTTCGCTGTGGTGACAAACAAAACTTCTGATAAATCGAAGGGGAGTTCAATAAAGTGATCCCGAAAGTTCTTATTCTGTTCCGGATCCAGAACTTCCAACATGGCAGAGGCTGGGTCGCCACTGTAATCTTTGGACATTTTATCAATTTCATCAAATAGGATAAGCGGATTTTTGGTTCCGCATTTTTTTATCGCTTCTATAATGCGTCCGGGCATTGCGCCGATATATGTTTTCCGGTGACCGCGGATCTCAGCCTCATTTTGTACACCACCAAGACTGATGCGCACGTATTTTCTGCCAAGTGCTTCTGCCAATGACTTTGCAATAGAAGTTTTTCCGGTTCCGGGAGGCCCCGCAAGGCAGAGAATATTTGCTGGTGTCTTTTGTGAAAGCTGTTTTACTGCCAGATATTCCAAAATCCTCTCTTTTACTTTGTCGAGGCCATAGTGATCACGGTTCAGGATTTTTGCTGCCAGCTGAATATCGCAGTTTTCTTCATCTTTAATATCCCATGGAAGGGATAAAATGGTCTCAATATAATTTTGAATAACACCATATTCCTGCGAATGAAAATTGGTGTTAAGCAAACGTTTGAATTCTTCTTCCAACTTGTCTTTTACATAGCTGGGAAGTGACCGGTTTTCCAATTGATTTCGGTATTTTCGTACATCGGATTCGGCGGTTTCATCATCCCCCAACTCTTCATGGATGACTTTGAGTTTTTCACGAAGAATGTATTCTCTCTGATTTTTATCAACATTTTTCTGCACTTTTTCCATTATTGCTTTTTCTGCACTCAATATCTCTAATTCATCAGACATAATTTTAAGCAGAAGTTCCAGTCTCGCCGTGACGTTGATTTCGTCTAAAACAGTCTGTTTATATTTGGGCTGAATAGGAAGATTTGCAGCAACGCTGTCGGCCATTTCCCCCGGATCGTCAAATGAGAGAAGGGAAGCGATGGCTTCCGGTGAAAAGCGATCATAAAAATCCAGGAATTCCTGGGTTAGCCGTTGTAATCTGCGGATAAGAACCTGGACATATAATGGATCTTCGGCCGGAATATCCGGTTGTTTTTCGATTTCAACCTCAACAAAACGTTCCGTTGGACGGTATTCTGTGATTTTGCCGCGGTGTATACCTTCGACCAGGATGCGGATGTTTCCATCCGACAGGTTTAATATTTGTTTGATTTCAGAGATGGTACCGATTTTGGCCAAATCATCATAATCAGGATCTTCGATCAAAATTTCACTCTGATGACAGAGGTAGACCAGCTTATCGTGTTCCAGTGCATGCTTTACAGCGGCAACGGATTTCGGGCGGCCCACATCAAAGTGCAAAACCATTCCCGGAAAGAGAGTAATTCCACGAAGTGGTACCAGCGGGAGTGTATATTTGCTTTTGGTCATGTTCTTTGCCCATCCTTTCTGTTTTTTCTTATAATAATTACATCTTATCATTATAACGCGAAAAACTACAAATAGCAAGCATTTTTTCTAACAAAAATATCCCATCCGACTGGATGGGATATGGATGATTGTTTCAAATAATTTCTATATAGAGAGTCAAAAATTATTGATTCTTTTTGATTCCAATATCTTTCCGGTAATGAACGTCCTGGAAATGGATCATATCCACGTATTGGTAGGCGGTCTGTATGGCATCATCCAGATTTTCACCCGTTGCAGTGATACCAAGAACCCGGCCGCCGTTTGTCAAAAAGACATTATTTTCACGTTTGGTTCCCGCATGGAAAACTACGGCTCCCATACTTTCAGCCTGTTTGATTCCCTCAATTGGATAACCGGTCTGATATTTTTGCGGATAGCCGCCGGAGGCAAGAATAACACATACAGCAGCATTATCTTCCCATTCGATATCAATTGAATCCAACCGCTCATCACACACTGCTTCGAAGATCTCTGACAAATCTGTTTTTAGACGGGGAAGGACAACCTGCGTTTCCGGATCACCAAAACGGCAATTGTACTCAATCACTTTTACACCATCCGGTGTTTTCATTAAGCCAAAATAGAGTACGCCCTTGAAGGTTCGTCCCTCTTTATTCATTGCCTCCATGGTGGGGAGGAAGATGTTCTCCATACATTCTTTTTCAAGTTCCGGTGTATAAATCCTGCTGGGAGAAAACGTTCCCATTCCGCCGGTATTTAAACCTTGGTCGTTGTCAAAAGCACGCTTGTGGTCTTGGGCTGAAACCATAGGTCTCATAGTTTTACCATCGGTAAAGGCCAGAACAGAAATTTCAGGACCGGTCAAAAATTCCTCAACAACAACGCGGCCGCCGGCAGCGCCGAATACCTTGTCGTCCATAATGTCATGGACAGCGGTTTCAGCCTCCGGGAAATCCTGGGCAATGATAACACCTTTGCCCAGCGCAAGGCCATCTGCTTTGATGACCACCGGATACTTATCCTGTGCTTTAATATAAGAAATTGCATCAGCGCTGTTTTCAAAAACTTCGTAATCAGCGGTGGGGATACGATATTTTTTCATTAAATCTTTGGAAAATGATTTACTGCCCTCAATAATTGCTGCCGCTTTATTGGGGCCGAAGGCTTTGAGGCCAGCTGCCTGAAAAGCATCCACCGCACCGGCAACCAGCGGATCATCCGGAGCAACAACGGTGAGATCAATTTGATTTTCTTTTGCAAAAGAGACCAGGTTTTCAAAATCCATGACCTTTATTGGAACACATTCAGCAAGTTCTGAAATGCCGCCGTTTCCGGGAGCACAATATATTTTATCCACCTTTTTACTCTGGTGAAGCTTCCATACGATGGCATGTTCTCTGCCGCCGCTTCCGATTACAAGTATTTTCATAGTGTATATCTCCTTTGTAGATGTAAATTTATAACAGATTTTTTTGTTTTGCCCGTGGATGGGTATTTTGATAAACTTCATTCATACGTTTATTGAGAATGCGTTCATAAATTTGCGTGGAGGAAATATCGGTATGACCAAGCATTTCCTGGATTGATTTCAAATCTGCGCCATTCTCCAGCAGATGGACTGCAAAGGAATGACGCAAGGTGTGTGGTGTTATGGTTTTGGTTATACCAGCAGCATCCTGATATTGTTTCATGATTTTCCAAAATCCCTGACGGGTCAAAGGTTTGCCGTTCAAGTTCAAAAACAGAATATCAGTTGGAAGCTCGGCTCGCAGAAGATGGGGCCTAATCCGCTCTGTATAGGCTTTGACAGCATCTCTGGCAATGGTATAAATAGGAATAATCCGCTCTTTTCCATTGTGCCGGCATGTAATGAAACCAACGCCGAGGTTGACATCATTTTCCCGAAGCGCAATTAGTTCGGATACGCGGATGCCTGTGGCATATAACATTTCGAGCATCGCTTTATCCCTATAACCTTTTGGGTCATTCGGTTTTGGCTGTTCCAAAAGCTTTTCCACTTCTGTATTGGTAAGAATTTGCGGCAGTTTTTTTTCAACCTTAAAACTGTGGACGTCCATGGTGGGATCCACGGAGACGAGATGTCTCATAAACAGGTATCTATACATTGAACGCACCGAAGCAAGTGTACGCGAGATGGTGGATGATGCTTTTCCGGAATTCCGGAGGTAGAGCAGATAATTTAAAATGTCCGTATGGCCAGCATCAATTGGTGAAGAACTGCAATGTTCATTCATATACGATAAAAATTGTCCAATATCCCGCCGATAAGAATCCAGCGTATTGGATGAGACATGTTTTTCGTTTTTTAGGTATGCAAAATAATGCGAAATTGCTTCCTCCATAGTACATCCCTTCTTCTTCTTCATAATCCAAACTTATTTTACATAAAAAATCTGTAATTTACAAGTATTATTTCAAATTTTTTTATTTTTTCTGACGTTTATCCCAAAAGAACACAGAGTTGTTTGATAAAGGTTGGCAAAATAAAGCTCTCTAAAAGGCTTCCAACTGTTGTAAGAAGCAAAAAGAGAAGAAAAGCAGTCAGAGTGTTCAGAATAATTTTGCTTTTATACTTATAAAGGATGCCTTCCTTTCGCAGACGGCGGATTTCAAATGCCTGTATGAAGGCAAAAACGCTGTAAATTACAGTGGCGGAAAGATAAATGATGTTTTGCGGAAGCAGGGAAACGAGGGCAAAAAGGCTGCCGCCAAGCCCATAACATTTAACGATAAATGCGACCGTAAATCCGATTCGGAATCCCTTTGCAAAGAAATTTATAAACAAAAGCGGAAGCAGAATGTAAAATAAGCTGACCGAAAGTATGAGTATACCCGTTTTCAAATTATTTACAAATGAAAGGGAAAATATCTGTACTTTTGATGCGCCGGTGAGCTGATAGCCTGAGATAAACTGCTCGATATATGTAAGCAGCGAATCTGTATCGGATGCGTTTTTAAAAATTGCAAACAGGGAACCGCCGGCAATACCTAAAATCAGGAAACCGGCAAGGGTAATATAGGTTTTTGCATTGGAGGAGAGGCTGTTTCCCAGAACTTCAATCCATTTTTGTCTGTGTTTCATTTTCATTTGTACCCCTTTCAAAATGGTTTACCACATATATATGTGGTTGTCCCGATTTTATGTCTACAAAACACTTGAAAAAAGATTTGTAAGATTTGGGAGAATGTGGTATACTATCAATGTTAATTTTGAAAACAAACGGGGTAGAAAAATGAACATTGAGGATAGAATGAAACGCTATACAGAGGCATTGGGGATTTCTGCCTTTGAGGAACCTTTTGCAAAACAACTGCTGGAAGAAATCCGGCCATTTTGTGATGTGGTTATACAGGACGATTTTGGGAATGTCATTGGGATTCGGAACAGTAAAAAGAAGGGCGCAAAGAAATTGATGTTTGAGGCGCACATGGACAGAATCGGTCTGATGATTTCGCACGTCTGTGATGACGGCCGTCTCTCTTTTGTCAGTTTGGGCGGTATAGATGAAAGAATTTTGCCTTTTGCACGGGTTGAAATTTTTGCCCGGAATGAAAAAATTCCCGGTATTATCGCTTCGGATGTATGTGATGAAAAACGAAGCCTGAAAATGGACGAACTTTTTATAGATACCGGACGTCCGGCAGATGAGATTGTGAATAAAATCCGTCCGGGTGATACAGTGATACTGAAAGCAAAAACTGAAAATTTGTCCGGAAATACGCTTTGTGGTTCTGCAATGGATAATCGGGCCGGGGTGGCGGCAGTTGTTTCAGCCCTTGCTGATTTAAAAGAAGTTGCGCTTCCTTATAATTTATATTGTGTTTTTACGACCCAGGAAGAATTAGGGCTTCATGGCGCATTTACAGTGACACAAAAAATCAAACCGGATTTTGCAGTTGCGGTTGACGTAACTCATGGAATGACGCCGGATACCAAAGAAGAAATAGGTGTTTTTCCTTTGGGCAGCGGTGCGGTAATCTGCCGGGGACCGAATTTTCATTATAGCTTAACAAAAAAACTGATTTCCCTGGCGAAAGAAAAAAGAATTCCCCACACAATTGAGGTGGCTGGCGGACCCAGCGGAACAACGGCTTGGGCAATTCAAATTGGTGAAGGTGGAATTCCGGTGACACTTCTTTCGATTCCTCTTCGTTATATGCACACCAACGTTGAAACGTTGGATGTTGGCGATGTTGCGGCGGTTCGTGATTTGCTGAAATACATTGCGGAAGGAGGAATGGAAAGTGAACAGTAATTTTTTTGAAAAAGAACGTATTTCCGGCCTTGAAACAGAAAACGAGCAATGGATTTTGAAGAAACTTGAAAAAGATTTTTCAGAAATTCATGTGGATTGTTTGGGAAATGTTTTTGCAGAAAATGAAAAAAAATCCGGCCAAAAAACATTGCTTCTTGCTACACATTGGGATGAGCCGGGGTTCATTGTGACGAAAATTACTGAGGATGGTTATTTGAAATTTGACCCGGTGGGAAAAATTCCAAAAGAAGCCATGCTTTCAAAAAAAGTAAAGATAAACGGCTGTACAGGGGTGATTTCCCTGAAGGCAATCCATTTATCTTCGAAAGAAGAACGTAAAAAACCAATTGACCCGGATAAATTGTTTGTTGACATCGGGACAGATTCAAAAAAGGCGGCAGAGCAGATTGCAATGGAAGGCGACTATTTCACCTTTGAACAGGACGTTTGTATGTTAGGGCCGTATTTGACCGGGCGGGGAATGGACAGCGCGGCTGCGCTGGATATTCTTTTGGATGCAGCCAGAGAAATTACTGATTATCATGTTATTCTCTTGTTTTATGCACAGCATCACGTCGGAATGCGTGGTCTTCGTGCTGCAATATCGGATGTTAAGGCGGATGCGGCGATTCTCCTGGAAGGTATTGACCGGACAAAGCGGAAGCAGGCGGATAATGAAAATTTGATGTCGGATGGAAATCTTCTTTGCTATGCGACCCAAAATTATCTGGCGCCCTGTAACTTGTTTAAAAAAGCGGAACATGCGGCGGATTGTGCTGGTATAACTGTACAGAACATGGCGGCAGATATAACAGATGAAGCTGAATTCATTGCGGCAAAGGGGATACCAACAGTATATTTGGGATTGAACTGCCGGTATCAAAATACGGCTGTCTGTATGGTGCATAAAAATGATATGGAAAATGCAAGACAGCTGATTGTAAAAATTGCGGCAGAAATATAATATACGGAGGAATAATTATGTATAGTATGGAGGATATTTTCAATTGTTCTTTTGGAGAGAAAGAACAATTAAAAACTTTACTTGTTGACGATTTGAAGAAATTTCCGATGGAAATAGAAGAGGTGGGCGGCAATCTTGTTGTTAAAAAGGCCGGAAAAGGGCCTTGTATAATGATGGTCTGCTCGGTTGATGAAACAGGCTGTTTGGTCACGCAAACAAAAGAGAATCATGGGGAAGTAATGTTTCTGGGAAAGGCAAAACCTTCGGCGTGGCTTGGGACAAAAATGAAAACTGAAAATGGCTGCTATGGAATTCTGCGCAGCAGAAAGAAAGAAGAAAAAGAGTTAAAGGAAGAGGATCTTTTTCTTGATTTTGGTATTCTATGTAAAGAAAATGGCATTGCTGCAAATACGTTTGTTCACCTATGTGACGATTCAATCCTACAGAAGGAAATTGTATTTGGCAACGGAGCCTCTTCAAAATCTGCCTTAATTGTGTTGTTAGAGGTATTGAAAGAAAGTGCAGAAACAGATAAAAATATAATTTTTGTGTTTTTAAAGAATTCGCAGCTGGGTACCTTTGCTTCAGAGTGGATTGCCGCCGCATACCAGCCGGAATATCTGATTTCTGTTTCTGGTTACTCAGCGGATGAGCGGTTTCGTGTGGGAAAAGGTACGGGAATCCTGCTGAAAGACGGAAATGCCGTTGTTGGGGAGCAGATGCGCCGGATAATGATAAACGAAGCGGAAAACGAAAACATTCCGTATCAAATTTATATCGGGAAGAAAGATATGCAGAATGAGAAGATGAGCGTTGCCGGCAGCGGAACACGGCTGGGCGGTATCTGTATCCCGGTGGAAGGGCTTGGTGAACCCATTGAGAAGGTTTCACGGACGGATATTGAAAAAAGTATAAATTTGCTATTGAAAGTTTTGCTTGCATTGTGATATAATATTGTCAAATTATATTTGTGGAGGAGTTAGATGAGCAGTTTATTAGTTAATTTGGGAATTTTGGTCGTATATATCTGTTTGATGGTTTTCATCGGGATATATTGTATGAGAAAAACAAACGGTGTCGAAGGATTTTTGCTTGGGGGCAGAAGTCTTGGCCCGTGGCTTTCGGCGTTTGCTTATGGCACTTCCTTTTTTTCTGCGGTAATCTTTATAGGTTATGCAGGAAAAAATGGCTGGAATTTGGGTATATCGGCGGTTTGGATTGGTATTGCCAATGCGGTGATTGGATGTTTGATTTCGTGGCTGGTTTTGGCAAAGCGGACCCGAACAATGACACACAAATTGTCTTCGTCCACCATGCCGGAATTTTTTGAAGGCAGGTATAATGACAAGGGAATGAAGATTTTTTGTGCAATCGTGATTTTTATTTTCCTGACACCTTATGCCGCCTCTGTCTATATGGGGCTTAGCTATCTTTTTAGTGCAGTATTTCCTGATATCCCCTATATTTGGTGGATGGTGATTATGGCTGTGCTGACGGCTTTGTACCTCTCCCTTGGCGGATATATGGCAACGGTACTTACAGATTTTATTCAGGGACTGATTATGATTGTCGGTATCGTCCTTGTGGTTTATTTCGTGATGTCCAACCCACTGGTTGGAGGTTTGTCTGAGGGCCTTTCGCGTCTTTCGCAAATACCGGAAGTCGGAAAGGATATTACCTCTGTTTTTGGCGGAAAAAATTGGTTTAATCTTTTGTCTTTGATTGTTTTAACCAGCCTTGGCACATGGGGATTGCCGCAGATGATCCATAAATTTTATACAGTGAAAGAAGGAAATTCTATCAAACAGGCGGCAATTATTTCAACTTTATTTGCATTGTTGATTGGCGGCGCAGCTTATTTTATTGGCGCTTTCGGACGTTTGTTTCTCAATAACCAAGTACCAGCAGAGGGGTTTGATGCCATCATGCCAATCATGCTCAGCGGTGCCTTGCCATCTGTAATGATGGGCGTTGTTCTGGTCTTGATTTTGTCGGCTTCTATGTCCACCCTTTCTTCTGTGGTCATGACCTCCAGCAGTTCTTTGACTATTGATCTTGTCAAGGGACATTTTGCGCCGAAAATGAGTGAAAAGGATACGGTTGGGTTGATGCGCGTATTATGCGTTGTTTTTGTGGGATTGTCCTTTGCAATTGCGGCTTTTAAGCCGAAAGAAATTATTACATTGATGTCATTTTCCTGGGGAACGGTAGCCGGAACTTTTATCGGTCCGTATTTCTGGGGGTTGTATTCAAAAAAGATTACGCGTTTGGGTGCATGGAGTGGTATGATTATTGGATTTTTGACTTCAATTGTTCCGGCAATTGTATCAGGATTTAATGGCGCATATGCGCCTACCTTTGGTATGCTTGCAATGATTGTGTCGCTTATCATCACGCCATTGGTCAGCATCTATACACCAAAATATGACGAGAAATTTATAAAGGGGATTTTTGACTGATGATTTGGGATAAAGAAATTGAGTGTGCGTCAGACCATAAGAAGATTGAAGAAATTCAGCTTGAAAGACTGAAATATATTGTTAACAAAGCCTATAATAATGTTCCGTTTTATAAAAAGCGTTTGGACGAAGCAGGGATGACCCCGGACAAGATTACATGTCTTGCGGATTTAAAATACATACCGTTTACCGTGAAAAATGATCTGCGGGACAATTATCCGTTTGGTCTCTTTGCAGAACCAATGCGGAATATTGTGCGTGTACACGCGTCATCAGGAACCACTGGAAAACCAATTGTAGGCGGGTATACAAAAAGCGATCTGGAAAATTGGTCAACTTCTATTGCACGTCTTGTGACGGCTGCCGGCGGTACCAGTGATGATATTGCTCAGGTCTCTTTTGGTTATGGACTTTTTACCGGCGGCTTTGGTCTTCATTATGGTTTGGAAAAAATCGGTGCTACGCTTGTACCGACATCCAGCGGAAACACACAAAAACAGATTATGCTGATGCAGGATTTTGGTACCACTTTGTTGGTAGCAACGCCTTCCTATGCAATGTACATCTCTGAAGTAATTGAAGAAATGCAGATACCGAAAGAAAATTTCAAGCTCCGCCTTGGTGTTTTTGGTTCTGAAGGAATGAGCGAAGAGATGCGTGGTGTTTTGGAGAGACGATTTGGGATAACTGTAACGGAAAATTATGGTCTCACAGAAGTACAGGGGCCTGGCGTCTGTGGTGAATGCTTGAAGAAACAAGGAATGCACATCAATGAAGACATGTTTATTGTGGAAATCATTGACCCAGAAACAGGGGAAGTCCTGCCCTATGGCGAAAAAGGTGAAGTAGTTATAACAACGCTGACGAAGGAAGCGATGCCAATTCTTAGATACCGAACCAGGGATATATCCTATTTGATTCCGGAACCCTGTTCCTGTGGACGTACTTCTTACCGCCTGGCAAAAATACAGGGAAGAACGGATGATATGCTGATTATTAAAGGCGTCAACGTGTTTCCATCCCAGATTGAAAGTGTTATCCTCGGCTTTCCGCAGGTTAGTCCCAATTATCAGCTGATTGTTCGGCGGAAGAATATGCTGGATAATATTGAAGTGGTGGTTGAGCTGGTCGATGGCAGCCTTCTTGACAGGTTCAGTGAAATTGAAAAGCTTGAGCGTACCATCAAAGAGCGAATCCATAGTGTACTTGGTCTTGATCTGAAACTGCGTCTGGCAGAGCCAAAGAGTATTGAAAGAACAACCGGAAAAGCGAAGCGGGTTATAGATTTACGCGGCGAAAATGCGTAAGATACCGTAGGTTTTACGGATTACATATTATGAGGTGAATAGATTGAAAAAAGAATTGATGATAGGGAATGCGGCAATTGCCCGCGGTCTCTTTGAAAATGGTGTGACGGTTGCATCGGCATATCCGGGAACACCGAGTACGGAAATAACGGAATTTGCTGCTACATATAATGAAATATATGCGGAATGGGCACCGAATGAAAAAGTCGCTCTGGAGGTGGCAATCGGCGCCTCAATCGGTGGTGCGCGCGCCTTTTGTGCAATGAAACACGTCGGATTAAATGTGGCAGCCGACCCACTGTTTACCGCGGGATACACCGGTGTAAATGGCGGTCTGGTAATTGCGGTTGCCGATGATCCAAGTATGCACAGCTCACAAAATGAGCAGGATAGCCGGCACTATGCAAAAGCATCGAAAATTCCGATGGTAGAGCCGTCAGATAGTCAGGAATGTAAAGAGTATATTCGTTTTGCATATGAGATGAGTGAGCAGTTTGACACGCCGGTGATCTGCCGCCTTGTTACGCGTGTTGCTCATTCCCAGAGTATTGTTGCTTTGGAAGAGCGTCAGGAAATACCCTTAAAGCCGTATGAAAAGAATATTGGAAAATATGTGATGATGCCGGGGAATGCAAAGCGCCGTCATCCTGAGGTGGAACAGAGGATTGCAGACCTGAAAGAATATGCAGAGACAACACCGCTCAACCGTATTGAGATGGGTGGCACAAAAATTGGCGTTATTACCAGTGGTATGTGTTATCATTATGTCAAAGAGGCTTTCGGTGAAGAGGTATCAGTTTTGAAACTCGGTATGGTTTATCCTCTGCCGACTAAAATGATCCAGGAATTTGCCGCAAAGGTAGATAAGGTATATGTTGTCGAGGAGCTTGATCCGTTTATTGAGGAACATTGTAATAATATTGGTGTAAAAGTGACAGGAAAATCACTTTTTCCCATATGTTATGAATTCAGTACAAAAATGATTAAGGAACTGATTACCGGAGAAAAAGAAGAGGACTTTGTGACGGTTGATGAAGAAGTCCCCGTACGCCCGCCGGTGCTCTGTCCGGGCTGCCCGCACCGCGGAACGTTTTATGTACTTAAGAAGATGGGTGTCAATGTATGCGGAGATATTGGATGCTATACATTGGGTGCAGTTGCTCCCCTTACAGCAATTGATGCAGTTGTATGTATGGGGGCCAGCATCGGGATGTCTTTTGGTATGGCATTGGCCCGCGGAAAGGAATTTGCAAAAAATACAGTTGCCGTCATTGGCGATTCAACTTTTATACATTCAGGAATCACCGGCCTTGTTGAAATTGCATATAACAAAGGTATTAATACTGTTATGGTATTGGATAATTCCATTACTGGTATGACGGGCCATCAGGATAATCCCACAACGGGGAAAACATTAAAAGGTGAATCAACAGTTGTGGTTGATTTAGAAGCCCTTGGGCATGCGGTGGGGATTAAAAACGTTGCCATTGTTGATCCATTTGACTTAGCGGGAATGGAAAAGACCATAAAGGAAGAATTAGCGAAAGATGAACCATCTTTGATTATTGTACAGCGTCCATGTGCGTTGCTGAAGGATGTAAAATTCCCCGGTCCGGTACAGGTGGTCAGCGATAAGTGTAAAAAATGTAAGGCTTGTATGAAGCTCGGCTGCAGTGCTCTTTATGACCGTGGTGATCATATTGAAATTGACCAGACGCTTTGTAATGGCTGTGGTTTGTGCCAGCGCGTTTGTAAATTTGATGCAATACACTAAATTGATGATTATTCGGTAGGATCAGAAAAAAATAACAGCCGGAAAGGTGTGGACGAAATGGGTTTATCAATTATGATAGTTGGAGTTGGCGGCCAGGGAACGCTGCTTGCCAGCAGGATATTGGGTAATCTTTTTATTCGGGAAGGTTACGATGTGAAGGTTTCTGAGGTACATGGAATGTCGCAGCGCGGTGGTTCTGTGGTAACTTATGTCAAGTTTGGCAAAAAGGTATCTTCGCCAATTATCGACGAAGGAGATGCAGATTTAATTTTAGCTTTTGAGGAGCTGGAGGCTTATCGTTATCTTCCTTATCTGAAAAAAAGCGGCCGGATGATTTGCAATTCACAGAACATTGATCCAATGCCTGTGATTATTGGTGCAAAAGATTATCCGCAGGAAATTATTGAAAAAATACAGAAAAAAGATATTGACATCGTTTCAGTTGATGCAGCAGAAATTGCATTAAAGGCTGGGAATATTAGGACAGTGAATGTCGTTCTTTTGGGTGTACTTTCCAAATCTACAGATATTTCTGAAGAGAAATGGATTGAAACCATTAAAGAAACGGTTCCTCAAAAGGCGCTGGATGTAAATATTGCAGCATTTAAAGCAGGAAGGGCTTTGGTATAAATAATGAAGGAGGATTGTGGTATGCTTATTAAACAAATTTCAGTTTTTATGGAAAACCGGCCGGGCAGACTGGCTGAAATCACCAAGGTTTTATCGGATAATAATATTGATATGCGTGCAATTAATATTGCGGATACGACCGATTTTGGTATTTTGCGGATGATTGTGGACGAACCGGCGAAGGCGGAAAAGGTACTTCGTGACAATAATATGACGGCAAGCCTTACCGATGTGATTGCTGTTTCAATTGATGATACGGTTGGCGCATTCAGCAAGGTTATCGAAATTTTGAAAAATGCGGACATCAGTATTGAGTATATTTATTCCTTCATCGGTGAAAAGTCGGCAAAGGCGGTCATTGTCGTACGTACAAATGACTGTGAAAAATCAGTTGATTTACTCATGAAAAATGGAATAAATGTCTTGTCATCAAAGGATGTAGGAAGTCTTAACTATGCAGAATAATTTTATCACAATGCTGAGAGATGGCTTTGGTATTACAGAAAAAACCATTGCATTGTATCAGGAAACAGAAGAAAAATTAAAAGAACAGTTTAAGGCCGCAGATGAACTTGCGGCCTTGAATCAATTGAAAGTGCTGAACGCTTTTCAGAAAAACAGAATTTCATATGCACACTTCGGAGAAACATCCGGTTATGGATATGATGATATGGGCCGTGATACACTCGACCGCGTGTATGCGGATATTTTCCATGCGGAGGATGCTTTGGTCCGGCACAATATTGTCAGCGGTACACAGGCGATTGCGAGTTGTCTTTATGGTGTTTTGCGTCCGGGAGATACCCTTGTGTCTGTTGCCGGAGCGCCTTATGATACCCTTGAAGAGGTAATCGGGATCCGTGGTGGAGAAGATGCTGGTTCGCTGAAGGATTTTGGCGTAAACTATACACAGGTTGACCTTTTGGAGGATGGGACCGTTGATTTTGAGAGGATTCAGAAATTTTTCCGTGCGAAAAAAATAAAAGCAGCGCTCATCCAGCGTTCCCGTGGTTATGCTTGGCGGGATTCTCTGACGCTTGAAACCATTGGTAGGATAATTGCGGAGATTAAAGCGGCAGATCCGGAAGTAATCTGTATTGTTGACAACTGTTATGGCGAATTTGTGGAAGAAAAAGAGCCGACAGAGGTGGGAGCAGATATTGTTGTAGGGTCTTTAATTAAAAATATTGGCGGTAGCATTGCACTTTCCGGGGGGTATGCTGCAGGAAAAGCTGCATATATCGAAAAAATTTCTTACCGTCTTACTGCGCCGGGGCTTGGCCGTCATACTGGGGCAAGCCTTGGATTCAACCGAAATATGTATCAGGGACTTTTTATGGCACCGCATGTGGTTGGACAGAGTATTAAAACGGCCATTTTATGCGCAGGAATGTTTGATGCTTTGGGGTTTGAAATCTGTCCCGGTCTTGACGCCAAGCGGAGCGATATTATCCAATCGGTAAAATTGCGGACGCCGGAAAATGTAATACGGTTTTGTCAAGCAATTCAAAAAGGTTCTCCTATCGACAGTTATGTTACGCCGGAGCCATGGGATATGCCCGGATATGAAGATCCGGTTATTATGGCTGCTGGAGCTTTTGTTCAGGGGGCGTCCATTGAACTTTCGGCAGATGCTCCAATTTGTCCGCCATATGTTGCCTATATGCAGGGCGGTGTTATCTATGATTCTGCAAAAATTGGTATTCTGAAAGCGGTGGATTCCATTTCAGAGGTGATGTAGATGGCAAGACGTTGTGTTTTATATGAGCGGGATTGCATTGAATGCGGTGAATGTGATTATTGTGATTTAAATCCGTTTAAAAAATGTACCAACTGCGGAAGATGTATTGACAGTGACGAGGAATATAAAGAGATAAAGATTGATAAAATTATCTTTGATAATGGGGAACCGAAGAAAAAGAAAGACTAAGCAGTGCAGTTGTCACTGCTTTTTTTATCGGAAAGGAAAATATGAAAATTTTAGAAACAAAACGATTGATTTTACGAGAGATGACGGATGAAGATTATCCGGCTCTTTGTAAGATGCTGCGGGATGCGGAAGTGATGTATGCCTATGCCCATGCGTTTTCTGAACAGGAGGCATGGGCATGGCTGCGTAATCAGCAGAGACGTTATCGGGAAGATGGATTTGGATTGTGGGCCGCAGTGCAGAGAACGAGCGGAGAAATGATAGGGCAGTGTGGAATTACATGGCAAAGCTGGAATGAGCGGATGGTACCGGAAATAGGCTATTTGTTTTGTAAAGCGTTTTGGCATCAGGGATATGCAATTGAGGCTGCGGAAGCGTGTAAAAAATATGCCTTTGTAAAGTTAAAATTTAAAGAGGTATTTTCAATTATTCGGGAGAATAACGTGCCTTCAATTCGGGTGGCCCAGCGAAATGGAATGCAGTGTTTGGGAAGTATGCTTAAACACTATTATGGATTAGATATGCCGCATCTGGTTTTTTCAGTTAAAAATCCGTCACTCTCTTAACCCAATAATTTATTCAGAAGATTTTTATAATCCATCTTTCCCTGTATTGACAAGCTTTTTGCTTCATGTTAAAATATGTTTGCTAAAGAGAAATAAAGAAGAAAAGGAGAATGAACATGACGATAAAAATCGGTATTTTGGGGTACGGCAACCTCGGCAAAGGAATTGAATGTGCTATACGGCAGAATGATGATTTGGAGCTTGTCGGTGTTTTTACACGGAGAGAGCCAAAGAATGTAAAAATCCTGACAGAAGGCGTATCTGTTTATCATGTAGATGAAGCTGAAAAAATGCAGGATAAAATTGATGTTATGATCCTTTGCGGCGGCAGTGCTACCGACCTTCCGGAACAAACGCCCCGTTTTGCAAAGATGTTTCATGTCATTGATAGTTTTGATACACACGCAAAGATTCCCGAACATTTTGCCGCGGTTGATGCTGCTGCAAAAGAAAGCGGGCATGTTGCGGTTATTTCGGTTGGCTGGGATCCGGGCTTGTTCTCGCTCAATAGAATGTATGCCGGAGCAATCCTTCCTGATGGTGCAGATTATACTTTTTGGGGAAAAGGGGTCAGTCAGGGACATTCCGATGCAATCCGCAGAATTGATGGTGTGTTGGATGCAAAACAGTATACCATTCCTATTGAAGCCGCGCTTGAAGCGGTAAGAAGCGGCAGCAATCCGGAACTTTCAACCCGGCAAAAACATTTGCGGGAATGCTTTGTTGTTGCTGAAGAGGGGGCGGACCTTCAAAAGATAGAAATGGAAATCAAAACTATGCCGAATTATTTTGCTGATTATGATACAACGGTTCATTTTATTTCTGAGGAAGAGTTGAAACGTGATCATGGCGGCATTCCCCATGGCGGATTTGTGATCCGCAGTGGGAAGACCGGATGGAATGGTGAAAATCAGCATATTATTGAATATAGTTTGAAACTGGATTCGAATCCGGAATTTACTTCTTCCGTTCTTGTGGCATATGCACGTGCGGCGTATAAAATGGCAACTGAGGGGCAAAACGGCTGCAAAACCGTATTTGATATTGCGCCTGCATACCTTTCGGCAAAGAGTGGCGAAGAATTGCGGAAGAATTTGTTATAATAGAAGTTGAAGAATAAAGGAAAAGAGGAAAAGAGCACCTGTATGGGTGCTCTTTTGTGTCTTTTTAAGGAATCCACAACACTTTCAACTATACAATAGTTGAAGTTATAGTATAATCCGCTTGCCTTCCTTTGCGCTTTTATAAAATGATAAAAGTGTTTTCATTACCGGCATAGCATCAGAAAGAGATAGATAAGGTATCTCATCACCTTCAAGATGTGCGTAAAAATCATGAATTACACGTGCGTGTCCACTTCCCCAATAACTGCGGCCAGGCGTACTGCTGTCATCATGAATAAGAATTTGACAATCATCTTTTGTGACTTGATAAAGCCGATTATCCGCATAGCGGAAGAGTATATTTTCAAATTCAAATTCCAGACGTACCGGAGAATTGGTGGTATATGTATTCGTCGCATAAAAACAAGCATGGACGCCTGAAGACATTTCTAAAATAGCGTCAGCCGTATCTTCTACCTCAATTTGGTGGAGATATTTATTGCTAATGGTTGCCGTAATTGCTGAAACAGGGCCGCCAAGGTAACAAATCAAATCAAACAGATGTACAGCCTGATTTATCATCACACCACCGCCTTCGGTTTCCCATCTGCCGCGCCAATCATCATGCTGATAATATTGCGGTGTACGCTGCCAGGTAAGAAAGCCGGTGATCCCGCAGAGTTTGCCCCATTCCTGTTTCGGATTTTTAAGAAGCTGGTGCAAGAGACAAACCGAGGGATTGGTTCGATTTTGTAGCATGATACATATTTTTTTGTCCGTATTCTGTTCGGCAAAGGCCAATTCATTCAATTGATCAAAAGAGATGGCGGCCGGTTTTTCCAATACAACATGTTTTCCTGCTTTGAGTGCCTGTATGGTCATTTCTTTGTGCAGATAGTGGGGGGTACAAATGTGAACAGTGTCGACAAGCGGATCCTTACATACTGCGTTAAAAGAAGAAAAGCGTTTAATATTCGTATTTTCAGGTGCGAAAGAAGAAAGTCTTTCCGGTTTGACATCACATACGCCATAAAGACGGTTTTCTTTCTGCAAAGCATCTGCATGTATGGGACCGATCGCCCCAATTCCAACAACACATCCTTTTTTCATGTTAACAAAATCCTTTTGTTTTGAGATTATCATAACTGATTTTCATACTGTCAAAGGGATTGCCTTTACATACATCCTGTTCTACCATAGCGTATTGGCATCCTGCTTCTTCACAGGCCGCAATGATGCTGTCCCAATTAAGATTGCCTTCCATAACTTCACTCATGGTGACAGAGAAGTTTTCAACAATCAGATCTTTAAAATGAACAACGATTGCACGCTTGCCGATTTTTTTGATAAAAG
Source organism: uncultured Clostridia bacterium (assembly GCA_910580105.1). Taxonomy (GTDB): domain Bacteria; phylum Bacillota; class Clostridia; order Monoglobales; family Monoglobaceae; genus CAJTWN01. The sequence continues at coordinate 187,166 of CAJTWN010000001.1, forward strand.
ATGCAGGATCAATGCCGGAAAAGGCCAGCCAATAGACATCCAAAATAAAGTCAAAATCAGAATCTTCTACCAATGTGTCCATCAAGAATTTGCCATTATCCTTCATAAACTCAAAACCATGATTATGATAGGCAAAGGTCATTCCGGCATCGCGAAATGCCTTACAGACGGGTGTAAATTCTTTAACAAAATCTTTAAACCCCTGGGGATTGCGGAAAGATTCGGGCATAGCTCCAATGCCGGCAATTTTGCAGCCAATAATTTTATGATATTCAATCATGCCTTCTAAATTATCAATATAGTCGTTATATCCCTTATGCGTACAAATTGGTTCTAATTCGTATTTATCGCACAATGCACGGATATCATGCGGATCAATATCACCGATGGCAGACAGCTGAACGGTTTTGTATCCGATTGATTTAAGCTTTTTAAATGTTTCCTCTAAATCTTCCTTGGTTTTGCAGTAATCTCTTAATGTATAGAGCTGTGCTCCAATACGTTTATCCATTTTCTTCAACTCCTTAATATGTATTATCTGTTCCAACGGTAATTTGTACATCTTCTTTTACGATGGTTGAGTTGGCGATCTTTTCCTGCAATAAGCGATAAAAATCATCGTGAGGAAAGTTCTCAACATCAGCCCATCCGCCTGTCCAGGCAGAATAATGAATGGCATTTGAAATAGTGAGTCCCCGTACGCCTTCATACCCCGGCGCAAGCAGAGGTGTTCCGTTTAAAATTGCTTTGGCAAAATCCTGTAATATGCCTTTGTGCTGCGGTCCGCCGGTTCGGTCAACAGGAATTTCACAGTCCCAGCATTCCGGCCGTCCAAATACTTTGGTATTTGTTTTATTAAATTCCCGTTCAGATGTTCTGTTTCTGCGGAAACTTAATTTGTTATTCTCAACGACAACCAATCCCATATCAGTTGAAATTTCAAGTCGATTGGTTCCTGGTGCTTCACCTGTTGAGGTGATATATACACCGGTCATTCCGTTGTCATATTCCATGAAAGCGGTAACATCATCCTCAACTTCAATATTATAATATTTACCAAAGGAAACATGAGACATGATTCTTTTGGGCATACCGAACATCCACTGCCATAGGTCGAGCTGATGAGGATTTTGGTTAATCAATGCACCACCACCCTCTGTTTTCCAGGTGGAGCGCCAGGTACAACTATTGTGATAGAATTGGGAACGATACCAATCGGTGATAATCCAGTTGACACGTTTGATGCTGCCAAGCTCTCCTGTTTGGATAAACTCACGGATTTTCTGATAGATTGGGTTTGTACGCTGATTGTACATAATCCCAAAGATCTTTCCTGATTTTTCTGCCGCGGCATTCATTTCCAATACTTGTTTCGTATAAACGCCGGCCGGTTTTTCGCTTAGAACATGAAGTCCCGCCGCAAATGCGGCAATGGCAAGAGGCGGATGGTCATAGTGTGGCGTTGCAATAATAACAGCATCCACAAGACCGCTTTGATAGAGATCCTCTGCTTTTTCAAATACTGGAATATCCGGATATTTCTTTTTTAAGAAGTCCCGCCGGGTTTCTGAAATATCACACATAGCTGTTAGTTCCATATCGGGAACGTCACCAGCGGTAATTGTTTTGGCATGATTGCTGCCCATGTTTCCAAGGCCGATTATGCCGATTCGTACTTTGTTCATTCTTGATTCACCCTTTCTAATATTTTCATTAAACTTTGATAAGCAATTGTGAATTTTTCTGGTGTTGATGTCTCTTTTTTGGAATCTTCTCCATTTTCCAAAGCAGAAAAACCAACGAAGTTGCCCAAATGTGGCTCTAAGCTTAGAAAACCATGATAATTAACTTTTTTTAATGCAAGCAGCAGGTCTTCAATTTTTCCTATTCCCATGCCGGCAGGTACCACTTGCCCATCAGCGGTGGCATCCTTAATATGTATATAAGCAATGTATGGAAGAAGAAGATCAAATGCTTCGGGATATACCTTCTGACCACACTGAATAAAGTTTGCGGGATCAAAAACTGCACGTAAAGATGGTGATTCAACTGTTTTGAGCAGGTCAAGGCACCGATCCGCTATATCCCCATAAATCCCTTTCTCATTTTCATGAAGAAGAATAATCCCTGCTTCTTGTGCCAGTTCAGCCATTTTAAACATACGCTCCATCACTGCATCACGATAGTTTTCAGCTTTTTCTTCTTGAGGGAGATAGAAACTGAAAATTCGGATATAGTTTGTTTCGAGCATGTTTGCAACTTCCAGCACTCTTTTTACTTTTTCAAGGTGCGGTTCAAAAGCATCGGTTATTTTAATTTTTCCAATTGGTGATCCGATTGAAGAAGCATTGATTCCGCTATTATCCATTTTCTGTTTCAATTCTTTCGTTTCTGCAAAAGTAAGATCAGAAATGTTTTTACCATCAATACCTCTCGGTTCAAAATAGTGGATGCCGAGTTTTTGCAGATGGTCAAATTGTACATCAATGGATGCATCAATTTCGTCAGAAAAACCAGAGAGTATAAAATTTTCCATTTTGTTACCTCCTTTGTTAAATTTAATTCTATTATAATATACAGATTTGAAAAATACCTGCCCAATATTCTCAAAATTATTGCAAATCTTCACATTTTGTGTTATCTTTTTGTAAAGGGCAGGTGAAGAGAAATGGATTATTTTTTTCATGGTTCCGGCGGTGATTTTGCTTATACACATGAAACAAATGAAACTGTAGTAAAAAAAGAGCGCTTTCGCTTACACAATCATACGCATCATTTTGAAATTTTATTGTTTTTGGGTGGGTGTGCTGATTTTCTTGTTGAGGGAAATGTTTATACTTTGAAACCATTTGACTTGGTAATGACACAGAACAATGAAATGCACTATGTTAAACATAAAGATTTTCAGTTCTATGACAGGATTGTTCTGGATATTTCGAATCAATTTTTTATTAATAATGATTGTGCTGCATACCGGGAAATTTTTACAACACGTCCCCTTGGAATGTACAATCGGATTCCGGCTGAAATTGTTATCGGTCAAGGTATGGATTGTATTTTCACAAGAATAGAGCGGTATCTGCAAGATGAAGAGGACCACGGAATAGCGGCGCGGGGGGCACTTCTGGAGCTTTTGTATACGATGGGGCGTATTGGGATAAAAGAGGGAAAGACGCATAACAAAGGGATGCAAATGAACGAGATTTTACACTATGTAAATGCGCATTTGACAGATTCTCTCAGTTTGGATGATCTTGCCGACCGCTTTTTTCTGAGCAAAGGTCATCTCTGTCGGGTTTTTAAACAAAACACCGGTTATACGGTGAATCAATATATTACATATAAACGGATGATGACGGCAAGGGAGCTTTCTGAAGAAGGGTATAGCTGGCAAGAAGCCAGTGCGCGGGCTGGATTTGGAGATTATTCAAATTTCTATAAAATTTATCGGAAGATGTACGGAAGATCTCCCAGAAGTTAATTTAAAAATTGAGAGAACACCCATGACGGGTCATGGGTGTCTGAATTATTTTGTATATAGTGTGGTTTTTATCAATCCGGAACTGTGCCGGCCGACAAGAGAAATATCGATGAGTATATCTGTTTTGGATGCAGGTATAGTTTCTGCAAGCAGTGTAATTTCTACAATACTAGAGGTTTTGAATGTACATTGCAGAGGTGCCCCTAAGCTTTTCCCAGGCAGTACCTTTACATAATCCGGCACATAAATCTGAATATTTATCCATTGCTGTGCAGCAATTTCGCTTCCATAAACTGTCAAAATCAGTTTTTTTGGAATGTTGGCTTGCAAATAGACAGAATCCAGGTGGTCAAGATAGGCACGAAAAATTGGAAAGTCTTTTTTTATGGTCAGAGGCCCGAAATCTTCATTCCAAATGGAAGATGGCCCCCATATATTGCCTATACCGGCAAGATTTTGATCATTTCTCACAGGACAAAAGAGATTTTCTTGTGTTTTGATGGAAAAACCATTATTTGCAAACAGGTCACAGGTTTTGGGATCCAGAAAACGCGGAATATTGCGTAGAATACGATCGGAGAGTTCTTCAACAGTTTTGGGGATACCGCCCAGCATATATTCTTTGGTCGGATTGATACAGAGGGTGTTAATGATTCCGCCGATAGGAGATGTCCATTTTGAGGGAAGATTATTATTACCGTGGATGATACCCATAATTGCACCAAGGGTTCCTGCGGTACAGTCGGCATCCTCACCGCAGTTTACGGCGATACACAGACTTTTTCCAAAGTCACTTTCACCATACAACCAGCCAATCATCATAAGGCCAATGTTGTTTGGTGCATCATTTGCCAATGGAGTGGTAGGAAAATTTTCCGTGTTGTCTTCAATGTTATGTGATTGGAGACCAAAGGTGCCGGGGACTTCGTTCATCATTCGGATGCGTGCCTCTTTCCAGCTGATGCCGCTTTTATGGCATTCCATTGCCAATCGTACTGATTTGGCGACCAGGCAGTTATCTGGAATATAAGATAGTCCAATTTCGATCAGTTTATTCCGGTCGCTTTCTACAAATGCGGCACTTTCCAATGCGGCACAGAAAAGTTCTCCGTAAAGACCATCCTCACTGTGATCCACCACGGCATCCTCATATGCATAGTGGACAGCAAGATCTGGAAGTCCGGGACAAAGGCAGGCCCAAATTTCACTTCGTATAAAACAACCGCAGCTATTGTGGTATACATTTTCTACGTGTCCAGATAAAGGTGGTTGCATTCCGGCGCGCAAATTTGCTTTACCGCGACCATATTCGGCCCAGTCAGGCGTGATAAAAGTCAGCCAATATTCTGCAAGGATGTCGGCATTTAACTGCCGGCCGTATTTTTCGGCAGCTGCTAGCCAGACTAGTTGTAGATCAAGATCATCGTTGGGGGGTGGATTATCTTCCAGATTTTCTTGTACATAAAAGTTAGTATCAAAGGTACCGCGTTTTAATTCAAATGGTGCGCCCAGGACACCGCCAATATTTTTGCCATTCCAACAGCCAAGTATTTTATCTTTTAAAGTTTGAAAATCTAAATTCATAAGAAAACACCTCTTTCTCAAAAAGTATACAATAGAGAAAGAGATGAGACAATTGAAAAGATTTAGGGAAAAGTAGGTGATTTTTAGATATTATTTTCTATACGCAATTGTTTCGGTGTTTTTCCAGTGAATTCTTTAAATGCGGCATAAAACTGCGTCTTTTCACTGTATCCAATAGAAAGATAGATTTCTTCAATAGTAAGGGTGCTTTCTTTCAGAAGGCGGATAGCTTCTTTGATTCGGCGTTCTTTGATATAGGTGGAAAGACTTGTTCCACAAAGTTCACGGAATTTGTGACTGAAATAAGCAGGATGATAAAAATACCGTTTGGCCAATTGATTCAAAGAAAGCTTTTGAAAACAGTGTTCGTTTACATATCTGAGAATATCCTGATCTAGATTTTTCTTGGAAGGATGAATGGAAGATGCAAGGGAACACGACATTTTGATAAATAAAAGATTTAAATATCCGGCAAGTGCTTCTTGATATCCTTGGTTTTTATCAGTTGCTTCCCGGATCATTGCTGTGACTACATTATGAAGTTCATTTTGTTCAGCACCATTAAAACGAAAGATACAACGCTGTGGGTCAGAATCTTGATCGAAATTATCAAATAGCGAAAGAGAGAAAAGACCTGTTCGCAGGTTGGGAGGTAAAAGCGGACTGTTTAGAAATTCCGGTTTTATCAGACAGTTGACGTATACCATCTCGCCATTGGCAGAAAATGCATGGGTTTTATTCAGGTTGATAAAAAGAAAATCTCCTTTTGTGACTGATAAAATGTGGTTGTCGATATGGTGCTCTCCATTGCCTGAAAAAATATAAACCAGCTCTATAAATTCATGACGATGTTGTTTTTCATCTGTTGCCGCAATTAATGGAGATACGGAAATCATCTCATCATCAGAAAAAAAGTCTGTTGCTTTAAAAGTATACATAATGATCACCTATAAAGAGAAGCCGCAGACGTAGAGTCTGCGGCAGAATGAGAAATCTTTTATTCGTGCTTTACCCGGGGCAGGCGGACAGAACCGGGGATGCGTTCATGTTCTTCTGCGGTTCTTCCGCATTGGGGACACACATCACCAATGATGCCGGTATATCCGCAAACAGGATCGCGGTCAACAGGGTGGTTAATGCTGCCGTAGCCGATACCGCATTCTTTCATATAACGGATAATTTTTTCAAAGGCTTCGTAGTTATTGGTAGGATCGCCGTCAACTTCTACATAGGTGATATGTCCGCCATTGGTAAGTGCATGATAAGGCGCCTCCAGCTTAATCTTTTCATAAGCGCTGATGTCATAATAAACCGGGATATGGAAAGAATTTGTATAGTAATCCCGGTCGGTTACTCCATCAATTTTTCCATATTTCTCTCTGTCAATTTTTACAAAACGACCCGACAATCCTTCTGCCGGAGTCGCAATCAGCGAGAAGTTTAAGTTATATTTATCAGATGCCTGATCCATTCTTTGACGCATAAAGCCAACAATTTCAAGACCAAGATTCTGTGCCGTTATTGATTCTCCGTGATGCTGGCCGATAAGGGCTTTGAGACATTCTGCGAGACCGATAAATCCTGTCGTTAATGTACCATGTTTTAAAACTTCAGCGACGGAATCGTCCGGCCCCAAATTTTCAGAATCAATCCAAATTCCTTGTCCCATGAGGAAAGGATAATTCCGTGCTTTTTTAGCGCATTGAATTTTGAATCGTTCCAGCAGCTGCTCAATGACCAGATCAATCTTGCGTCCCAAATCTTCAAAGAATATGTCAATATTACCATGTGCCTTGATAGCAAGCCGAGGAAGGTTGATGGAGGTAAAACTCAGGTTTCCGCGTCCATAAATAATTTCCCTTGACGGATCATAGTGGTTTGCTACAACACGTGTGCGGCATCCCATATAACATGCTTCAGTTTCCGGATGTCCTTCTTTGTAGTAGGGAATATTGAAGGGGGCATCAATAAAACTGAAATTTGGGAACAGACGTTTTGCGGATACGCGGCAGGCAAGTTTAAAGAGATCATAGTTTGGATCCTCTTCATTGTAACTGACGCCTTCCTTTACCTTAAAAATATGGATGGGGAAAATCGGGGTCTCACCATTACCCAGCCCCGATTCGGTTGCAAGAAGGACATTTTTCATTACCATTCGTCCTTCCGGCGAGGTATCGGTTCCATAGTTTAAAGAACTGAAGGGTATTTGTGCACCGGCTCGTGAATGCATGGTATTAAGATTATGTACCAAAGCTTCCATAGCCTGATAAGTAGCACGGTCAGTTTCTTTATATGCAGAATCTGAACAGAAATCCAGAATTTTTTTGATGTCTTTTTCACTTTCGCAGATGCCGGATAGTTCGCTGGCAAGAAGTTCATTGTATGTTTCTGTATTGGAAAGGGAGGGGATAATATTTTGTTCTTTCTCAATTTTTTCGATCAATGCCTTTGCATCTTCCATCCCATTTTGATTATTCATCATCAGTTCAAAAGCTCTGCCCAGATTTTGTGTATATCTTCTTTTATAGGTTTTTGCAACACCGGGAGCCATACTATAATCAAAATTTGGTACACTCTGCCCGCCGTGCTGGTCATTTTGATTGGATTGGATAGCAATACAAGCCAAAGCAGAATAGCTTGCAATATCATTCGGTTCGCGAAGAAAACCGTGCCCCGTGGAAAAACCGCCGTCAAATAATTTCTTGAGATCAATCTGGCAGCAGGTCGTGGTAAGGGTAAGAAAGTCCAGGTCGTGGATGTGAATATCTCCATTCCGGTGTGCTTCAGAATGTTTGGGATCCAGAATGAACATATCATAGAATTGTTTTGCACCTTCGGAACCATATTTCAGCATAGTACCCATGGCGGTGTCACCGTCAATGTTTGCATTCTCACGTTTTACATCGTTCTCTTTGGCTGGTTTGAAGGTGAGGTCTTCATAGACTTTCATCAAACGGGTGTTCATTTCACGGACTCTGGTGCGCTGAGAACGATAGAGGATGAATTCTTTTGCGGTGCGGGTATGTCCTTCTTCAACAAGAATGCGTTCTACTGCATCCTGAATCTGTTCAACGGTCGGACGTTCCAGCCCCAACTCTTCCTCAATATAATTAACAACCATATTTGCGAGGTCAAGGGATGTTTGATAATCCTTTCCGCCGATGGCTTCAGCAGCCTTATAAATTGCATTTGCAATTTTTTCAATATCAAAATTGACTTCCCGTCCGTCTCGTTTTACAATCTTTTGAATCATTGTGTGTGCCTCCCGTATTTTAATTGTACCATATGAATTTCTTGTTTGGTATTTTTATTTTAAGTGCCACAATATATTGTATGCGCCTTGTGAACTTAACGCATATATAGTATAAACATCAATATATAAAAAGTCAATAGGAAAATACAAATTGTTTATTACGGTTATGTAACAAGGAAGAAAAAACAGATGAACGTGCAATTTGTAAAAAAGGCGTGACAAATAAAATTGGTTATGCTATACTTTGAAAAGATATGTAAACTGATAAAAGAGGATGTAATATGCGGCTGAAGAGTATAGAGATGCAAGGGTTTAAATCCTTTGCAGATAAAATTTATCTTGATTTTAATCCTGGCATCACCTGTATCGTGGGGCCCAATGGCTCGGGGAAAAGTAATATTTCTGATGCGATACGGTGGGTCATGGGAGAACAGAGCGTCAAATCGCTGCGCGGCAGCAAGATGGAAGATGTCATTTTTGCCGGGACTGAGGTAAGAAAAGCAGTTGGTTTTGCTGAGGTGACACTTGTACTTGATAATGAAGATGGATTTTTTGCCTTGGATTTCCCGGAAATTATCGTTACGCGCCGTGTTTACCGCAGCGGTGAAGGAGAATACTATATCAACAAGACCCTATGCAGATTGAAGGATATTCATGAATTGTTCATGGATACAGGACTTGGCCGGGATGGATATTCGATTATCGGGCAGGGGAAAGTTGAATCCATTTTGAGTTCAAAATCTGAAGACCGGCGGCAGATTTTTGAGGAAGCAGCCGGCATTTCAAAATATAAGTACAGGAAACTGGAGGCTGAACGCAAACTCATACAAACAACGGATAATTTGACCCGTGTAACCGATATTCTTTCGGAGTTGGAAACCCAGCTTGAACCGCTGAAGCGGCAGTCTGAGAAAGCGAAGAAATATTTGAATCTGCGGGATGAGCTTAAAGGTTTGGACATTCGCGTGTCAATGATTACTGCGGAAAAGATCAAACAGGATTTAAAAGGACTGGATGCGAACATTGATATTTTAATAGGACAAGTTTCTGCTTTAAAAGAAGAAATCGAAAAGAATGAAGCGGAAATTTCCGGCCGTTATGAAAGACTGCAAATCCTGGAAGAGCAGATGGAGAAAAACCGGGAACAAGACCGGCTTCTTGTGGACAAGCTGCATATTCTGGAAAATCAGACCAGTTTGTATCAAAGCGATATTGCACATAACGAGCAGAATGCAAATCGTCTGAAAGAGGAAATTGCCGGCGGAAAAGAAGATGCACAGCAGATGCAGGAAGCGTTGGAAGATGCGCTGCAAACTTTAAGAAAATTGCAGACGCAAAGGGATGCAGTGCTTGCGAGCATTGCGGACGCAGAAGAAAAGGCAGAGTTGGCGGGACAGGATGTGTCGCAGAAGGGGTCAGCCTTAGAAAAGCTAAAAACCGATATAATTGAAACCGCATCCAGAATCAGTAATGCGGAAAATAGCCTTTCGAATCTTTCCATATTGAAGGGGAGTTTCGAAAAGCGGGCAAATGCAATTGCCGTAGATCAAAAAGACCGGGATACGCAGAAAATAATGCTGGAGAATCAGCAGGCGCTGCTCGCCGAAAAAATTACGGCGCAGAATAAGAAGGCGGATGAATGGAAAGATGTACTTAACAGCCTGGAAGAAGAGTATGGACGTCTTTCTGTTGAATCCAATCAATTGTTAGAAATGAAAAACCAGTGTTCCCTTCAAATCAGCAGATGTCAGTCCCGTAAACATATTCTTGAGGATATGGAACGGGAATATGAGGGATATGCAAAAGGGGTCCGGGCGGTAATGACCGCCTATCAAAAGAAAGAACTTTCGGGTTTGAAAATTCATGGGCCGCTATCCCAGCTGATACAGACCCAGGAGAGATATATTCTTGCTGTCGAAACGGCCTTGGGGGCGGCCAATCAAAATATTGTTACGGACACAGAAGAAGATGCAAAACGGGCAATCCAATTTTTGAAACAAAGAAAATTGGGGCGTGCTACTTTTCTTCCTATTTCGGCTATACGGCCGAAAAAGGGTTATGTGCAGGGGGCGGAAAAATATCCGGGATACATTGGTATGGCTGCTGATTTGGTGGAGTGCAGACCGGAATTTCGCATGATCGTAGAAAACTTTCTGGGTACCACAGTGCTTTGTGATCAGATTGATCATGCAGTTGCAATGGCCAAGGGGTGCGGACATAAATTCAGAATTGTTACATTGGGCGGTGATGTCATTCAGCCCGGTGGTGCAATGACAGGCGGAAGTGCAATTAAAACTACGGGATCTCTCAGCCGAAGCGGTGAAATGAAAAAGCTGGAAGATGAAGTGAAGAAACGAACCGCAGAGTTGGAAGCTGTTTCTGGAAAAATATCAGAAATAAAAGAGAAAAATGATTTGTGTTTGGAACGTATTCGTGATGGAAATGCCCGGATGCAGGAAATCAGTGAAGATTTGATACGTTTGACAGCCGAGAAAGAGCATATCAGTACAAGATTGCATTCCATTTGCGGCGATCTTGGACAGATGAAAAAGGAATATTTTGAAATTCAGGAACAGTTGACTGCAATCGAAAATGAGACTGAGGAAAAGGAGAAGCAGATTGCAGAGGATAAAAAAATGCGGGTTGCGTTTGAAGAACAGGCGGCCCTACTCCAGAATGAATATGCGCTTTTAACCGGAAAAAATGATGAACTTTTTACTGTGCTTACGGATTTAAATATACAACGCAACACATATCTTAAAGATATTGAGTTGCAAAATGAACGTATTCAGCGGCTTCAGGGAGATCACGCCTCACTTTTGACTGCGTCTATGCAGAAGACGGAAGAAATTGAGGATTATAAAAAGCAGAATGAAGTTTTAAATGCACAAATTGCAGAAGCGGCAAAGGAAGCACAGGAAATTCAAAATCAAATTCAGGAACTCAGAGAAAACCTGCTTGTCTTTGGCGAGGATCGGAAACGAATGGAAGAAGAAATCCGGCAGCGGCAGCAGGAGGCAAAAAGCAAACAGGAAGATATGTTTAAGCTTACGCAGCAGCAAACAAAATTGGAAGGGCGCCGGACAAGAGCGGAAGAAGAGCTTGAAGCGACCGTTAATCGGATGTGGGAGGAATATGAACTTACTTATTCGGATGCGCTGGAATATGGCAAAGGGGAAGAGGAAATATTTGATTTTAAAGAAGCTTCCGGCCGTATTAAACAGATTAAAAATGCGATGCGTGAGTTGGGGAATGTGAATATAGATGCAATTGAAGAATATAGGAGTGTAAAGGAGCGTTTTGATTTCCTGACTGAACAGACCAATGACCTTGAAAAGGCAAAACGTGAACTTGAAAAGGTGATTGATGAGATGATGCAAATAATGCGGATACGGTTTGCAGAACAATTTGAAATCATAAATCAGAATTTCAGCCGCGTTTTTGCGGAACTGTTCGGCGGCGGCCGCGCTAATCTTTCATTGACCAATCCGGAGGATATTTTGGAGAGCGGAATAGAGATTGAAGCCCAGCCGCCCGGTAAAAAATTGCAAAGCCTGACCTTGCTTTCCGGTGGAGAGAGAGCATTTACGGCAATTGCGCTGTTGTTTGCCATATTGAATGTGCGGCCTACCCCGTTTTGTATTTTGGATGAGATAGAGGCGGCTTTGGATGATGTGAATGTATATCGCTATGCCGCATATTTAAAACAATACTGTGATAAAACACAGTTTATTGTGGTAACGCATCGTCGCGGAACTATGGAAGCTGCAAATATTCTTTACGGCGTTACCATGCAGGAAAGAGGAATTTCTAAATTACTTGCACTCAATATTGATGACATAAAAGGAGAATAATAATGGGATTTTTTAGTAAATTAAAAGACAGTCTTACAAAAACCAGAGAGTCTATCAATGAAAAGTTTGAATCCGTCATAAAGACATTCAAAAAAGTGGATGAAGAATTATTTGAAGAATTGGAAGAAATGCTGATAACAGCTGATCTGGGTGTTCACACTTCAATGGATATTATTGAAAAACTGCGTACTGCCGCAAAGGAAAAAAATATTGTGGACAGCGCTGCGCTCAAGGGCGAACTCGCCCAAATTCTTCAGGACATTTTGACGGAAGGAGACAATAATGAGATGCAGGTGTATGGTCTGCCTGCAGTCATCATGGTGATAGGAGTCAATGGTGTGGGGAAAACCACTTCTGTCGGCAAAATTGCAAATATGTATAGGCAGATGGGAAAAGAAGTCATGATTGCGGCAGCCGATACCTTTCGGGCTGCGGCTATCGAACAGCTTGAAGTCTGGGCAGACCGGGCTGGTGTTAGCATAATCAAACAACAGGATGGGGCCGATCCGGCGGCGGTTATATATGATGCGGTAAAAGCTGCACAAAAGCGGTATATGGATGTGCTGATTTGTGACACAGCCGGCAGATTGCACAACAAGAAGAATTTAATGGAAGAATTGAAAAAGATTTACCGGATTTTGGAACGGGAACTTCCGGATTCTGCAAAAGAAATTTTGCTGGTGCTGGATGCAACAACCGGACAGAATGCGGTTCAACAGGCAATACAGTTTAAAGAAGCTGCAGACATTACCGGAATTGTACTGACGAAATTGGATGGAACAGCCAAAGGCGGTATTGTTTTTGCAATAAAAAATGAATACGATATCCCGGTGAAATTGGTTGGTGTAGGTGAAGGGATTGACGATATTGCCGTATTTGATGCTGAAGAGTTTGTTGCTGGAATCATCGGCAATGATGAAGCATAAGATTGCATTTCGGTAAAAATTATAAAAAAATCAAAAAAATACTTGCAAAATAGAAAAGGTTGTGCTATTATGTTATGGTTAATTACGGATAGTCCTCTGTCAAAAGCTTTGGCATGAATATCTTGAAAGGAAGGAAAGAGAAATGGATATTTTAAAACAAATCACAGAAGAACAGATCAGAACTGACCTGCCGCATTTTAACGTTGGTGATACACTGCGTATCTATGTAAAGGTCAAAGAGGGTAACAGAGAAAGAGTTCAGATGTTTGAAGGAACGGTCATTAAAAAGAATCATGGCGGTATCCAGGAGACATTTACAGCCAGACGTATTTCTTACGGTGTTGGTGTGGAAAGAACGTTCCCGCTTAACTCCCCGAAGATTGAACGTATTGAAGTGGTTAGACGCGGTAAAGTTCGCCGTGCAAAGCTTTATTATCTGCGTGACAGAGTTGGTAAGGCAGCAAAGGTTAAGGAAAAACTTAAATAATAGGATGCAGACGGGGGTGATTTTTAATCACCCTTGTTTCACTATTGAATGATGTAAAGGAGTTGAGCGTTGTGGATGATAAAATGACAAACGAAAACGCACAGGCAATCCGGGAGGAAAATACTAAAAAGACCAATTGGTGGAAAGAAATCAGAGACTGGGTTGTTGCAATTGCAATTGCAATCATTGTGGCCTTGCTGGTACGAAATTTTGTGTTTGTATTTGTGAAAGTACAAGGCTCTTCGATGGAGCCTACCTTGCAAGACGGCGACCGTCTCTATGTCAATAAGTTTTTCTATACCCCGAAGAAGGGTGATATTGTTATTTTTGAGCCGGAATCAGATCCGGATAGACCCTATATCAAACGTGTAATTGCTACAGAAGGCGATACTGTATTTATTGATTATGATACGGGTGACATTTATGTGAACGATGAAAAAATCGATGAACCTTATATCAAGGATGTTACCGCTCGCACCGGCAATTATATCATGAATTTGGTTGCAGCCGGAAAGTATAGCAGAGAAACCCCAATCGTTATTGAGAAAAATAAAATCTTTGTTATGGGGGATAATCGTAACAACAGTAAAGACAGCCGTGAAATCGGACAGGTTCCCATTGATGAAGTGATGGGCGGCGCCGCTTTCCGTTTCTGGCCGATGGATTCTTTTGGGACGATTGATGCACAGGAAAATGCTGCCGAGGAAACAAAGCTTGCCCTGGCAGAATAGGCGTGATAGGAGATAAGACATGAACTTACAATGGTTTCCAGGTCATATGGCCAAGACCAGGCGTCTGATTGCAGATAATTTAAAACTGGTGGATTTGGTAGTAGAGCTGGTGGATGCACGTCTTCCCATGTCATCACGAAATCCCGAAGTTGACCAGCTGATAAAAAATAAGCCGCGGGTGCTTGTATTGAACAAAGCAGATATTGCCGATGAGAAGGTAACCGCTGCATTTGTCGCGGCATTTAAGAAACAAGGAGTCTATGCTGTGGCTTTGGACAGTTTGAGCGGCAAAGGAATGGTACAGTTTCATGCAGCTGTTCAGCAGGCCATGGAAGGCATTTTTGCAAAAGACAGAGAAAAAGGGATACGTCCTCATGCTGTTAAAATGATGGTGGTTGGTATCCCCAATGTGGGAAAGTCTTCTTTTATCAATCGGCTTTCCGGTCGTGCAGCAGCAAAGACGGGTGACCGACCGGGAATTACTCAAACGAAACAATGGATTCGTATTGCCGGAAAATATGAGCTTTTGGATACGCCGGGTATTTTATGGCCAAAGTTTGAAAGTCAGGACGTAGCATTGCGAATTGCTTTTACCGGCGGTATAAAAGATGAAATTATGGATATTGAAGAACTTGCTTGTGCTCTTTTAAAGTATCTTGTTACCAATTATCCTTCTGAACTTGATGCGCGATATAAACTTGACAAAGATGCAAATGATTTAGAGCCATTTTCGCTTCTGTCATTGATTGGAAAAAAACGGGGATGTATTATTTCCGGCGGAGAGGTTGACACCTTCCGTGCGGCAAATTTAATTTTGGACGATTTTCGCTCAGCGAGAATAGGAAACATAACATTGGAAATACCGATATGACAACAATGAAGTTGTACAAGGGTATAGAATTTCTATACCCTTGTACAGCTTTATGCTTTTTTAGGAGGAAAATTATGTTGGAGATTGAAAGAAAACTGTGGCAATCCGGATTGCAGAATGTTGCAGGAATTGACGAAGCCGGCCGTGGGCCTTTGGCGGGGCCGGTTTGTGCGGCAGCCGTCATTTTGCCCCAGGACTTGGTAATTGATGGGGTAAATGATTCAAAAAAACTTAGTGAAAAAAAACGGGAGCAGCTATTCATTGAAATTAAAGAAAAGGCTATTGCTTATGGTGTTGCTTTTGTCAGTCAGGAAGTGATTGATGAAATAAATATACGTCAAGCCACCCATCTTGCGATGCAGAATGCAGTTGATCAATTGAAAGTTTTGCCGGATTATTTGATCGTGGACGGGAATGACGGCCTTCCCTTTTCTGTATCTTCTGAATATATTGTAAAGGGGGATGCAAAATCGCAAAGTATTGCGGCGGCTTCAATTCTGGCAAAGGTCAGCAGGGATCATTTAATGGTGGAACTGGACGAGAAATATCCGATGTATCATTTTGCAAAGCATAAAGGGTATTGTACAAAATTACATATGGAAGCAATCAGGGAGTATGGCATTAGTTCTGTCCATCGAAAAACTTTTATAACCGATAAGGTGCTTGGATTGGAATGAAAAGATATAATAAGAATTTAGGTGATTATGGCGAAGATACAGCGGCAGAATATTTCGAAAGTCTGGGGTATATCATTCGGAAACGGAATTATCGCTGTGTTTTTGGAGAAATTGACTTAATTGCAGAAACGGATGGGATTTTGATTTTTGCAGAGGTCAAAACCAGGAGCAACAATATTTTTGGGACCCCGGCAGCGGCAGTGGAGCAAAAGAAGCAGACACATCTTTGGAGGGCGGCAGAAGCATTTCTTTTGGATCATCCATGGGAAGATGAAGTACGTTTTGATGTTGTAGAGATATACGCAAAGCTTATTTCGACCGGATCATTCCAATTGGAGAAAATTCATCATATTAAAAATATAGTATTGGAGGTATAAGTGTGCAAAGTACGGTATTTGATGCCCATTGTGATACTATTTTTGAACTTGTGGAACAAAAAAAGGATTTATACACAAACGACCTGCAGCTTGATATGAAGCGCATGGAGGAGTATGCCGGATATATTCAGGTTTTTGCGGCTTTTGTTGACCAAAAAAATATCCGTACATCGCCTATTCATCATTGCTTGCAGCTGGTGGAATGCTATCATCGTCAAATTACAAAAAATAAAGAAAAAATTGCGCATTGTACAACAATAGAAGAAATAAAAAAAACGCTGCAGCAGGGAAAAGCGGCGTCTATTCTTTCCATTGAGGGAGCCGAAGTATTTGAAGGTGATTTATTTGCACTCTGGATGTTCTATCGGTTGGGAGTTCGGTTGGTGACGCTTACCTGGAATTATGCAAATGAATTGGCTGATGGAATTCTTGAGCCCAGAGGCGGGGGACTTACCGGATTCGGTGCTGCATGTGTAAAGGAAATGAACCATCTTGGTATTGCGGTTGATGTTTCTCATCTGTCCGAAAAGGGATTTTGGGATGTTGAACGGATTTGCGAACAACCGTTCATTGCATCGCATTCCAATGCAAAAGTCTTGTGCAGTCATCCCAGAAACTTGAATGATGAACAGATAAAGGCCATTATCCATCATGGTGGTTGTATTGGTATCAATTTTTACCCTGAATTTTTGACAGATAAACCGGACTGTACCATTGCGGATATATTTCAGCATATTGCTTATATTTTTACGCTGGGCGGCGGAGAAAATATTGGATTTGGCTCCGATTTTGATGGTGTTGAGGCCTTACCGGATGGTTTTAACGGTATACAGAATATGAAAGATATTCTTACAGGGTTGCAGCAGCTGGGCTATACTGAAAGAGAAATTGAAAACATAAGTCACAAGAACTTTTTAAGAACTTTAGCGCACATTTGGAAAAATTGACGGAAATTGCTGCTCTTGGAAGAAAAAGATTGCAATTTACAGCGTTCTATATTAGAATATAACTTATATGACGAGAAGGAATAACGGAGGTATGTAAAAATGGAAATAATGGTATCGGAAAAGGCAAAAACAATCAGTCCGTCCCCAACCCTTGCAATTGATTCAAAGTTTAAACAAATGAAAAAACAGGGGGTACCGGTTGTTGGATTTGGTGCAGGTGAACCTGACTTCAACACACCGGAATATATTAAAGAGGCAGGTATTCAGGCAATCCGCGATAATATGACAAAATATACGCCGGCATCCGGAACTATAGAGTTAAAACAGGCAATCTGTGAAAAATTGAGACGGGATACCGGCTTGACATACGAAACATCAAATATTGTGGTAAGTAATGGCGGAAAGCATTCTCTGACCAATACATTTATGTGTATTTGTAATCCCGGAGATGAAGTCATTATTCCTGCACCCTATTGGGTGAGTTATCCGGAAATGGTAAAGATGGCGGATGCAGTACCTGTTTATATTGAGACTACGGAAGAAACTGATTTTAAGTTTACTATAGAGCAGTTGGAAGCTGCTATTACGAATAGAACAAAGGCACTTATTTTAAATACACCCAGCAATCCAACCGGAATGGTTTATACCCGGGAGGAACTTGAAAAAATTGCTGAAATCGCTGTTAAACACCGGATATTTGTTGTCTTTGATGAGATTTATGAAAAGCTGGTTTACGAAGGTGAACATATCAATATTGCTACTCTTGGGGAGGATATTAAAGCCCTCACCATTATTGTCAATGGAATGGCGAAGGCATATGCGATGACTGGCTGGAGAGTTGGTTATATTGCGGCGGACACTAAAATTGCAAAGGCTGTTGGTAATTTGCAGAGTCATGCAACGTCTAATCCGAATTCCATTGCCCAGGCTGCATCTGTTGCGGCATTAAATGGTGACCAGAGTTTTATTGACGGCTGGAAAGAAGAATACAAAACCCGCCGTGATTATATGGTGGAGAGAATTAACAATATTGAAGGAATCAGCTGTAAAATGCCGCATGGTGCATTTTATATCTTTGTTAATGTAAAAGAAGTTTTGGGGAAAGAACATTATGGCCGTATGATTCATACGGCGCAGGAACTTTGTGAAGATATTTTAGATCGCGCTTTGGTTGCTATGGTGCCGAGTGAAGGGTTTGGCATTGAGGGATATGTACGTCTTTCTTATGCTGCTTCTATGGAGGTTATTACGACCGGACTTGATCGGATTGACTCTTATCTTAAAGGCGAATGTACAGAAATGAAATACAGCGATAATTCATTACAGGCATAACCGGCTGAGGAGGAAAAAATGAATCAAAATGCAAAAGCTACTCTGGAAAAAGTCGGAAAACTATTTGATGAGCAGGTACAGATGCTTGCATTTAGCAAAAGTTTTCATGATTATCATTCAAAATATGATGGCGTTGTTCATCGCTCCCATGATAGCCTTGTTTATGCAGTTGCCTTGCGGAAGTATAAAATTGATATCCAACGTGCAGACCGGATTATTGATGCGGTATTAAAGCTTCAGGATTTGCGTGAAGATAGTCCGTATTTTGGCCTTTGGCCGTGGTATCTGGAAGAAAGCATTGATGAGATGTCCCCTCCGGATTTTAACTATGCAGATTTTTGCGGAAAAGAACTTGCTCTTTCAGTGGTTTATGGCTATGATAAAGAAAAGGTTCGCAGGGCTTTAGAAGCTGCGAGCTATTGTATAATGAAGCGGGATGTACAGCCATGGTATACGAATATCTGCATTTTGGGTGCCTTTGTTACTTTGCTGATTGGACAAATTTATGAGGATAAGGCGGTTTTTGACTATGGGAAAAAACGGCTTAAAAAATTTATGGAGTACAATCAAATAGATGAATATAACAGCCCTACATATGCGAAAATTGCAATTGAAGAGTTAACCAATATTAAAACCCATATTCAGGATGCAGAATGTAAAGCAATGGCAGAAATTTTGTTAGACCGTTTCTGGAAGATGGTGATGGAACATTATCATCCTGCAACACGGCAGTGGGCAGGCCCGATGGCCAGAGCATATACGACGTTTTTGAAGCCGGAAATTTATGATGAATTATGTATGTCGGTGTATGGTGAAGAATATGATTCAGGTATCGTAAACGGTTCGCTAAATTTTTTCAATACGCCTTTTACCTGCCCGGAAAAATACCGTTATTATTTTTCATCTATAGAAGAACCGAGAGTAATTGCTGAGCAATATAATGGAAAAGATATTGCATACACCTATATGACGCCAGAGTATACCTTGGGATCTTTCTCGGTAAGTGATATGTGGAATCAGCGGCGGCCGCTGATTGCCTTTTGGAATGAAAATGGCCTTTCTTGTTCTTTTGTTGTTCGCTTGTTGCATGACGGCTATGATTTTTGCGCCGGCAAACTGGAAGTCAAACAGGAAAAAGGGGTTGCAGAAGCACAGCTAACCATTCTTTCCGAAGGTGGAGACCGTCATAATGATTTAGATCGTATTGTAGATGGAAAAATTATGGCCACAGATTTTCGCCTGTCTTTTGTATTTGAAAATACAGTTCCTCAATATTTGAAGGTGGACGAAGCAGTATATGACGGTAAAAGGATACAGGCATCTACTACCAACCGTACAATTGATTACGTTTTGCATAAGACCGGGCAGCCGGAAGAAATTGACCTGAAGTCCCTTGGAAGAACCATTTTCCGTTTCACCATAAATATGGAAGATAATACGCTTCAGATATAGAAATTCCAACATGATATGTGTTTGTGTATCCAGGTGAAATTCTTGCTCTTTCGGCCGGAAAATTAGGTATAGGAAATATTGGTGAAAAACCGGTATTTGATTTAGGTGGAACTGCCTGCTCAGTTCAAATCTGATAAGTGAGGATGAGAAACTTATGATGAACAATGATGTTTATGAAAGCCCATTAAATTCCCGTTATGCCAGCAGGGAAATGAAATATATTTTTTCTCCGGATAAGAAATTCAAAACATGGAGAAAACTTTGGATTGCTCTTGCAGAAGCTGAAATGGAGCTTGGACTTCCTATTACAGAAGAGCAGATTGAAGAATTAAAGGAGCACATGGATGACATCAACTATGATGTAGCCAAAGCACGTGAGAAAGAGTGCCGGCATGATGTCATGTCCCATGTATATGCCTATGGTCAGCAATGTCCGGCGGCAAAGGGAATTATTCATCTTGGCGCAACTTCCTGTTATGTGGGCGACAATACGGATTTAATTATCATGAATGAAGGTCTTGCGCTCATCAAAGCAAAGGTTGTAAAAGTGATTGAATTGTTAAAGGAATTTGCTTTGCAGTATAAAGATATGCCGACTTTGGGATTTACACATTTCCAGGCGGCACAGCTCACAACGGTGGGAAAGCGTGCATCTCTCTGGATATGGGAATTGCTTATGGATCTTGAAAATATAAATTTTCAATTAGAGCGTGCAGCTTTGCTTGGTTCTAAAGGTACGACAGGAACCCAGGCAAGTTTTATGGAACTGTTTGATGGTGATAACGAGAAAGTAAAAGCATTGGACAAAAAAATCTGTGAAAAACTTGGCTATAAAAAGGTGTATCCGGTTTCTGGTCAGACATATTCCAGAAAAGTTGATTATCAGATGCTTTCGGTGCTGAGTGATGTCGCCCAGAGTGCGTATAAATTTGCCAATGATATTCGTTTATTGCAGCATTTAAAAGAGATTGAGGAACCTTTTGAAAAATCACAGATTGGTTCTTCGGCAATGGCTTATAAGCGAAATCCCATGCGTAGTGAGCGCATATGTTCTCTTGCACGTTATGTAATTGTTGATGCGTTGAATCCTGCAATTACTTCATCAACTCAGTGGTTTGAAAGAACACTGGATGATTCTGCGAATAAGAGAATAAGCGTTGCAGAGGCCTTTTTGACAGTTGATGCAATTTTAAATATTTATATGAATGTGGCTTCTGGTCTTGTGGTTTATCCGAAGGTAATTCGTCAGAGAATTCTTTCAGAGCTTCCTTTTATGGCCACCGAGAATATTTTGATGGACGCAGTGAAAAAGGGTGGAGACCGTCAGGAACTGCATGAGCGAATCCGCGTGCATTCAATGGATGCCGGCCGTGTTGTTAAAGAAGAAGGAAAACCCAATGATTTAATTGAACGGATATTAGCTGATCCGGCATTCGGACTTACCCGGGAAGAAGTTGAAGCAATTTTAAAACCCGAAAACTTTATTGGCCGGGCAGATAAGCAAGTTGAAGAATTTATTCATGATTATGTTGAACCGGCGCTTCAGGAAAATCAAGTGGCAGTCGACGAAGTAGAGCTTACAGTTTAAGGAGGCGGCGGAGATGAAGGTTGGATTTATTGGCGGCGGAAATATGGCCGGCGCTCTGATTGGCGGATTGAAAAATTCAGGAAAAATAGCGCCGGAAAACTTGATGGTATCAGATATGGACATGGAAAAATTGGAGAGTTTTTCTGTTCAGGGTATTGTTACAACAGCAGATAACACCATGGTGGAAAAGAATTGTGATGTTATTGTGTTTGCAGTCAAACCCAATGTCATTGAAAATGTCCTTCGCACGATGAAAGGGGATAAAGAAAAAATTTATATTTCAATTGCTGCCGGTGTTACTTTATCGTTTCTGGAAGAGCATCTTGGCAGTGATAAAAAAATCGTGCGTACGATGCCCAATACACCAGCTTTGGTAGGCTGCGGCATGACGGTGGTAACACCCAATATGAATGTGTCAGAGGAAGAAGCCAAAATGGTGGAAGAACTGTTTTCTGGGGTTGGAGCTGCCATACGTCTTGAAGAAAAATATATTGATGCGGCAGGCGCACTGCATGGCAGCAGCCCGGCTTATATTTATATGTTGATTGATGCAATGGCGGACAGCGGTGTTGCATATGGTATTCCCAAAGCTGTTTCATTACAGCTTGCGGCGAAAGCGGTGGAAGGAAGCGCCAAAATGGTCCTTGAATCCGACCAGCATCCGGAAAAGCTGAAAGATAATGTCTGCTCACCGGGCGGGACGACCATTGCGGCTGTTTGTTCTTTGGAAAAAACGGGATTCCGTACATCCATCCAACAGGCAATTGAAGCCTGCATCAAACGTACTAAGGAAATTGCAAAGTAACAACCAAAGCAAACCATGATTTTATGGTTTGCTTTTTAGTTTTTGTTTATACTATGAAAGAGGTGATACGATGCTTCAATATAAGCTTAAAATGCGGCAGGATAATTGGCCGATTTCCGTTGCAGAAACGGAAGAGAAAAGGCCAGTATGTGCAGTTGTGCTGATTGTACATGGTATGGCGGAATATAAAGGAAGGTATTATCCATTTATGGAGAAATTGTCCGGAGAAGGCTTTCATGCGGTAGCTTATGATCACCGCGGGCATGGCGGCAGTGTAACAACGCCGGAAATGTATGGTTATTTCGGCGGGAATGGAGCAACTGATCTGGTTGAAGATTTGTATAATTGTGTTCTTTATTTTAAAGAAAAATATAGTGGATGCCCCCTTTTTTTATTTGCACACAGTATGGGAACAATTATTACCAGAAAGTTTATGAAAGTATATGACGACCAGGTGGATGGTGTAATTCTGAGCGGGATTCCAACTGAAAACCCATTTGCTGCGCAGGGATTGCGTCTTGCACAACTAATAACCCGAATGAAAGGGCCATATTTTCGCAGTAAAAAATTAAATCGTCTTGTACTCGGACTTTTTAATCAGGGATATGAAATCCCCAACAGCTGGCTTTCGCGGGATAAGGAAGTGGTGCAACGTTTTAATCAGGATAGCCGTTGTGGTTTTGTATTTACTGCCAATGGATTTGAAACTTTATTTACAATGCTGCTTGATATTTTTGAAGTGAAAGGATGGCAGGTGAAAAATCCCCAATTGCCTATCCTTATTATGGCCGGAACTGCAGATCCGGTGATACAGAATACGGAAATGTTTCATAAAGCGGTTCGTTTCATTAAGTATAGGGGATATACGCAGGTTGAAAGTAAACTTTATCCGGAAATGCGCCACGAACTTTTGCAGGAAATTGAGAACGATGCAGTACATCAGGATGTACTGCATTGGCTGCGCAGTAAAAGTATTAATTTTATTAAGAAAAATTAATATTAAATGCAGCACGCACATCAGTGCGTGCTGCATTTATTAGAAAGTTTATTTTTTATAGACCGATATTCCAATTTTATTCAACTTTTCCGGGAAATTCTCATACCCTCTTTCAATGTGTTCGATATCAATGATTTCCGTTGCGTCATTTGCGGATAACGCGGCAATGGTCAGTGCTGCGCCGGCCCGTAAATCTGTTGCACGAACTTCAGCGCCGGTTAGGCCGGATACGCCGTCAATAACAGCTGTTCGACCGTCAACTTTGATATTTGCACCCATGCGAACCAATTCGGGAATGTGCATAAACCGGTTTTCAAATATGGTTTCGACAACGATCCCTGTTCCCTTGGATAAACTCAAAAGGGCTGTCATCTGTGGTTGAAGGTCGGTTGGAAAACCTGGATAAGGAAGTGTTTTTATATCAACCGCAGATAATGGAGCTGAAGCATCAATTTCAATGGATTTTTCTTCAATCGTAAGGTTGACACCCATTTCTTCGAGTTTTGCAGTCATAGGCTTTAAATGCGCAGGCCGGATATTTTGAATGTCAAGGTGACCATGCGCTGCTGCTGCAATCGCCAAAAATGTGCCGGCTTCAATTCGGTCTGGGATAATTTCATATTGGCACGGAGAAAGATGATCGGTGCCGGTTATTGTTATGCGGTCACTGCCCGCACCCTCAATTTCAGCCCCACATTGCATCAAAAATTCTGCCAAGTCCAAAATTTCGGGTTCGGCAGCTGCGTTTTCAATATTTGTGATCCCCCGGGCAAGACAGGCGGCCATCATCAAATTTTCGGTGGCGCCGACACTGGGAAAATCCAGATAAATATCTGCGCCTTCCAGGTGGTTGCAGGTTGCTTCTACATATCCGTGTCCCTGACACAATTCGGCGCCCATGGCTGAAAAACCTTTAAGATGTAAATCAATAGGTCGTGCGCCGATTTTACATCCGCCGGGATATGGAATACGGATATGTCCATACTTGGCAAGGACTGGCCCCATAATTAAAAATGAAGCTCGGAGTTTACTCATAAGCTCCATAGGAGGATCAGTAATAGGGCGGCTTGCAGGAATGATGGTCATTTGATTGTCATCCCATGAACAATCATGACCTAAAATACTGATAATTTCCTGCATAAATTTTGTGTCAGAAAGATGGGGAACACGGGTAAGTGTGGTTGCACCATCCGGGAGCAGCGCCGCAGTAATAATTGGAAGGGCAGCATTTTTTGAACCGCTGATTTCTACGGTACCTTTAACTTCAGCAGGGGGAGTGATAATATAACTGGACATTGGCGTTTTCTCCATTCTTTTTTTGTTAGGATAAACAGAACTGGTATTTTTATGCACAAGGTTTTGATTTTGCGTTTCCAGTCTGCGATTGTTTTGTCCTTTTTTGTATAAAATTAAAAAGATTTCATAGACTATTTATATTATTTATCATTTGTATCCCTTTGTACGGTTTCCAATGGCGATTCGGCAAATACAGGGACAAAAGTTTTGCCGAATAATAATGGAGAAGCACAGAGCAGGGCAATGGCAAATGGTTTTATAATTTTTTTCATCAAATTCTCCTTTCTTTTCATTGTATTTATATTTTCTGTAACAAATCGAAATATATGTTGCATAAACTCTGTCACCTATGCTATAATGATATAAATTTTCAATAGAATTGCATTGGAGGAATGATTTTTTTATGGACAGTGGTCCCGGATTTATTATTTTTTGGCTGATTATACTGATCGGCTGTTCGGCATATTTTTCCGCAACAGAAACGGCATTTTCTTCATTTAATAAAATACGATTGAAGAATTTATATCAGGATGGGAACAAAAAAGCTGGACTTGTTCTCCGCATGGGTGAACAGTATGATAAAGTTCTTTCAACTATATTAATTGGAAATAATGTGGTTAATATTTTGGCATCTTCTCTTGCAACCATATTGTTTGTACAGCTTTTTGGCAATTTTGGTGTTACTGTTTCCAGTGCTGTGATGACGATATTAATCTTAATTTTTGGGGAAATTTCGCCCAAAAATTTGGCAAAGGAAGCACCGGAAAAATTTGCAATGTTCTCATCGCCGTTGCTAAAAGTTTTGATGACCGTGCTTACACCAATCAATTTCTTGTTTACGCAGTGGAAAAAGTTTCTTTCAAAAATATTTAAAACAAGCGCGGATGAAGGAATCACGGAAAAAGAACTTTTAACCATTGTTGATGAGGCCCAAAGCGGCGGTGGAATTAATGAGGATGAAGGGGAATTAATCCGAAGCGCAATTAATTTTAATGAACTTGAGGCCGGAGATATTCTTACTCCACGGGTGGATGTATTAGCGGCAGATGAAGAGAGTACAAAAGAAGAATTATATGAAATGTTTTGTACCTCTGGATTTTCGCGGATACCCATATTTAAAGATACGATTGACCATATAGTTGGTGTTGTCCATCAAAAAGATTTTTTTATACAGTGTTATAACAAAGAAAAAGATGTCCGTGAAGTTGTAAAACCGGTTATTTTTATTTCTGAATCAATGGAAATCACCAAACTCATTAAACTGCTGCAGCAGTCACAGTCACATATGGCTGTTGTTACCGATGAATATGGCGGAACTGCCGGGATAGTCACCCTGGAAGATATCCTTGAAGAACTTGTGGGCGAAATTTGGGACGAATACGATGATGTTGTTTGCGATATTGAAAAGTTGACTGATAACCAGTACTTAGTTTCGGGAAGTGCAGATTTGGAAGACTTATTTGAAGAACTGGAAATAAAAGATGAGCGTATACATAATACTGTCAATGGATGGATTATGGAAATGCTTGAAAAAATGCCTGAGATAGATGATACTTTTGTATATCGTAATCTGCTGGTTCGTGTGAAAGAACTGGACGGCAGAAGAATAAAAACGGCAGAAATTCAGGTTTTACCTAAGGAAGAAGAAGAGGAAAAATAAAAGAACCGCATTGCGGTTCTTTTTGCTTTTTATGATATTCAATATTTAATTTTTTGTTTCTTTCCCGGTTGGTTTTGGTGTTTCTAAACGGGATAAAATTTCAAATGCACGAACAGCGTCACCTGTTGTATATAAAGTTCCTTTTTCCACTGCCTTCATCGGGGCAGTTTTTCCATCCAGAAGTTTGTTGAATACACCATACATGGTTACTAAAGCGGCATTATTGTCCCGATAATCATAAGGTTCAATTATCAAGTGCCCTTCTTTTATCTGTATGTAGAATATGCCGCCGCAGTCTTTGTTGGTAAGTGTGACCTGAACAGCAAAATCCTCTATATCCGATACATCTGCATTTTTAATTTTTTCTTTTATTTTTTCGAATGCCTGTGTAAATTTCATACTGGACCACCTTTCGAATCATTGTTTTATTAATTGCCATCAGTATACTATATGCAATTTAGGCTGTCAATGAGCAATTTCCACAAATTTCCAATTTTGGGTTATGAAAAAATATGCCAAATGAAATTTGTAAAGCCACATGCCAGAATTGCAGTTGCTGTTGGCAATATAAATGAAAGGATGGTCCATTTTAGGCTTCGAGTCTCTTTGTGGATGGTGTATAGTGTTGTTCCGCAGGGAAAGTGAAGCAGGGAAAATAACATCATATTGATTGCAGTCAACAGATTCCAGCCATGCTGATGAAAGATTTCAATTAAAACATTGAGATCGGCAACTTCAATCATTTTTGTTGTTGAAAGATAACACATTAAAAGGATGGGAAGTACAATTTCATTTGCAGGCAGTGCCAGGAAAAAGGCAAGCAGGATATACCCATCCAGTCCCAGCAAACGTCCGAAGGGATCTAGAAAATTACCGCAGTATTGTAAAATTGATTGTCCTCCGATGTCAGTTGCAGCAAAAAGCCAAATAATTGCACCGGCAGGTGCCGATATTGATATTGCACGTCCCAATATGGTCAATGTCCGGTCAATGAGTGAGCGGTACAGTGTTTTGATAATTTGTGGTTTTCGGTATGGAGGAAGTTCAAGGATAAAGGCTGAACTTTTATTTTTAAAATAAAAAATATTCAATAATTTTGTAAGCAGCAGAGTTACACCAATACCAATTAAAATTAAAGTCACAATACACAAGACAGCCAGAAAATTGTTTTCGCTGCCAAGGCCAGAACGCACAATTAAGGTTGATAATAGTATCAAAAGTCCAAAACGTCCGTTGCAAGGCATAAAGGTATTGGTTAATATTGCAGTCAGCCGCTGAGAGGTAGAGGAAATAATGCGGCATCCCGTGACCCCGACTGCGTTACAACCCAAACCCATACACATAGTTAAAGCATTTTTGCCGCAGGAACCGGCTTTTTTAAAATATTTATCCAAGTTAAATGCAATCCGCGGAAGATAGCCCAAATCTTCCAGCAGTGTGAAAAGAGGGAAGAAAATGGCCATAGGTGGAAGCATGACAGAAATAACCCAAGTCAGTGTGGCATAAACCCCATCGGTCAGCAGAGAAGACAAATAGTCCGGCAAACGTAAAAAAGTCAGCAATGTGACAAAATAAGGGCGCAGCCATGTGAAAAATTTACTCAGGTATTCCGAGGGGACGTTGGCGGCGGAAATGGTAATCCACAGAATCAGTCCCAAAAAGGCAAGCATGATGGGAATTCCCCAAATTTTTGAAGTTAGGATTTTATCAACCTTTCTCTGGCGCTGCTGCTCCGTTGTTGTAAATTTCCGGACAGATGCTTTGGCAGCGCTATCTGCGAGGGAGCGCCAAGTGTCCATGTATAAGTCCTGCATTTTTATTGGAGTTATTCCTTCCTGAAGCAATTTAATTTTTTCTTCCCGAGCCTGATCATAAAGAATAGAAATCTCTTTTTCTGTATAATTTGCGGCAATTAAAAGTTGTTTAGCAAGCTCAGGATTTAAAACCAGTTTTTGTGCAATGAAATCCGGTTTATGAATTGGCCGGTTTAAAGATGTAATGTTATGAATAATCGGAAAGAGCCCATTTCTTATTTTTTCCGGATATGTAATCTTTTTAATATCCGGCTTTTGGTGGATATTTTTGATAAGAAATTCCTTCATGTTTTCAATATTTCGTTTTTTTCGTGCAGACATGGCAATGACAGGGATGCCAAGCTGAATTTCCAGCTGTTCCGTATTGATACAAATCCCCTTTTTTTCAGCCTCGTCCATAAGATTGACACATAATACCACATGATTGGCAGCTTCCATAACTTGAAATAACAGAAGAAGATTGCGATTAAGACAGGTGGCATCTGCAATAACAACGGTTAAAGCATCAGGATTTTGATATAGGGTTTGAATCGTTACCTCCTCTTCAGGAGAGTTGGAAATTAAAGCATAAGTCCCAGGGGTATCTGCAAGGGTGAAGGTTTGTTTTTTGTGCCGCATTATACCGGAAGCTGTGGCAACCGTTTTGCCTGTCCAGTTTCCGGTATGTTGTTTCAGGCCGGTCAGTGCATTGAAGATTGTACTTTTACCTACGTTGGGATTACCAACGAGAAGTATATCTGCTTTTTCATACATTCTTACTGCCTCCTGTAGGTATAATCTGAATCATTGCAGCGTCTTCTTGTCTGAGCGCTATATAAGTATCTAAAATTTCATATGCGGTCGGGTCGCCGCCCGGACTCCTAAATACGGGGCATATGGAACTTCCATGAAAAAAACCGAGATCCATCAGTCTGCGCCGGTTCGAAACGTTTTCCGGAATTGAATCTATAAAAGCTCTGGCGTTCAGCGGAAGTGTGTCCAGAGTATATATTTTACGCATTAAAAACACTCCTTTTGTTGGTTCTTGTTTTATTATATGTGCGGACAGGAAATGAGTCCCAAGGAAAAAGGAAAAAATATTTGTAAAACAGTTGAAAATCCTTTTGCTTTTTGGTACAATAAGATAATATAAAATGCAGGTATTCTATACAAAGGATGATAATCATGGAAATTAATATAGCGGAAAATATAAAAACAGTTGAACTTTTGAAGGTGGAAATCTTGCAGAAAGTAACAGATTTGTTTGGAGATATATCTGCAGAAGCAGACGGTGAAACCTATGCCCGCATTGCCGATGATGCTGCTAATTTAATCAATTTGATTTATATCATTGCTTCAAGGCTGGGTGTTTCCTATGAAGATATTGAAGACCGAATCAGGGAAAAACTTGCAGATGGTGTGCGTGAACAGCACATTATTGAGAGAAAATTCGGAGATTTAAGCAAACTTCTTGCGGTGTTAGGAGAGGGGCCAATCGGATATGAAAAATATTAAAGCCAGTGCAGTTGCAGAAGGTGCAGTAATTGCCGCTTTAACGGTTTTATTACTTGTTTTGGCGTTATACCTTCCGTTATTTTCAATTTTTTCGCTCTTTTTTGCAGGAATACCAATTGCTTATCTTACCATAAAGCATCCCCCTGGGATTGCTGTGCTTTCTGCGCTGGCAGCCCTTTTGGTTCTGTTTATTATCACAGGAAATATAGTTTCTGTAATTATGATGGGTGTTGTTCAGTTGCTGCCCGGATTGGTCCTTGGGTTCTGTTTTTTGAAAAATACGTCTTTTTATAAGACGCTGGGTTTTGTATCCATCTCTGTTGCTGCCGGTATGCTTTTGGACTTATTGATTATCAATTTTTCTGCCGGCGGGCATGGTATAGAGGATATGATAAACTCTATTCTGCAAAGTATTGAACAGATGCTTGTCAGTTTTGCAGATAAAATGCAGGCAATGAATGCAGATACCGGTCAGGATTTACACAGTGCTGTCAAAGATTTGGTCAGTATTGCTGAAACAATGATAAGGACATTTATCCCAACATTTGTAATAATTGTATCCATGTGTACCGGCTATATCATCTATATGGCATCAGTTTTTATTTTGCATCGGGTTGACCGCAATTTTAAAATAGATTATGTACCTTTTTCCAATCTTAAAGCGCCAAAGTCGATGTGTTATACAGTTATTCTTTTGTTTTTGGTTGTCACTTTTACAAGCAGTGAAGATGTACTGACTGCTGCACTTAGCAACATGGTTGTGATTATGTACTTTTTTATTGGTGTTTGCGGCCTTTCTTTTCTGGATGCAAAACTGAAGAATAAAATATCCTCCGGTTATTTGCGTTTTGCCATTTATGCCGGGATTTTCCTATTTGGATATTTCTTCATATCTTTTATTGGAAATGTTTTAATTTTGATTGGTCTGGCAGATGGTGTTATGGATTTCCGGCATATAAAAAAGCGAGGTGAAGGTCATGTCGATGGCAAATAAAGATGTGACGAAGCATGAGTTTCGGATTGCGGCCAGAAATTATGTGATCTTTAGTTGTATTTTAATTTTATGTGGAGTTTTGACCATTATTGCTGCATATATGTGGGAGATTCATTGTTTTTGGCTTGGCCTTTGTGAAATTGTTGTTGGCTTTTTTATTTTAGCGGCAGGCCTGTACAGCATCCGGGAACGGAAATTTAAGTTTTTGGAATATTTAAATCAATTCTCGTTTTGTTTGGAAAACACAACCAAAACAGCTGTATTGAATTTTCCTCAGGCAATGGTTGTGACTTCGGTTGACGGAGCGATATTGTGGTACAATTCCGTTTTTTCAAAAATGGTTGGAAGAGAAAATTTATATGATGAATATCTTCAGGATTGTATTAAAAATTTTCAAATTTCCCGATTTGTTGAGGATGAAGAACCAACGCCGGAAGACATTGTTTATAAAGATAAAGTGTATACGGTAACGGGTAACACCGTAAGAACAAATGAAAATGGATATATGGGTTCTCTTGTCTGTTTTTATTTTATAGATAAATCAGAAATTATCCGGCAGAAACAGATGTTTGATGAAAAACGGCCGGTGGTTTGTTCGTTGATTATGGATAATTATGATGAAGTTGTGAAAAGTACGCCCAGCGCCAACCATGGTGCCCTTCTCGGAGACATTGAGCGTTGCATTTATGCCTGGGTTGGAAGCGGTTCTGGAATTTCCCGTCGTTTTGAAAGAGATAAATTTATTATTGTCTTTGAAAATGCTGAATTTGAAAAATTAATGGCCAATAAGTTTACCATTTTATCAGAGGTGAAAAAAATTGACTGGGAAAACAAAATCCCGGTTACTGTCAGCCTTGGAATAGGGCGCGGCGGGGAGGATATAAAAGAATGTGATAAAATGGCCCGCGCTGCGCTGGAAATGGCGCTGGGACGCGGTGGCGACCAGGCAGTCGTAAAGACACCCAATGGCTTAACATTTTATGGTGCAAAGAGTCGAGAGGTAGAAAAGAGTACGCGTGTAAAGGCCCGTGTCATGGCACATGCTCTGCGTGAGCTTGTGGATCAGTCTTCTGAAGTTATCATAATGGGACATCGTTTTGGCGATATGGATAGTTTTGGTGCCTCTATTGGGATGCTGCGGGCGATTCTGGACCGGGGAAAAGAGGCGTATATTGCAGTTGATAAATCCAAACACAATGCGGTCAATATTATTCAAATGTTTACAGGAGACGAGAATTACAGCAACCGCATTTTGTCCGGTGAGCGGACACAGAATGTGATTGGAGACAATACCCTACTCATTGTTGTGGATACACACCGTCCGTCGATGGTGGAATTTCCAAAGTTATTAAAACAGGTTAATGCAACTGTATTGATTGATCATCATAGAAGGAATGAAGATTTTATCGAAAACGCAGTTTTAACTTATCATGAGCCCTATGCTTCCTCTGCAAGTGAGATGGTGACTGAGCTTTTGCAGTATATGCGGGATGGACAGCGGTTGTCTGTGAAGGAAGCGGAGGCTTTGTACTGCGGAATCTATATGGATACAAAAGGGTTTACATTTAAAACAGGTGTGCGTACCTTTGATGCCGCTTCCTTTTTGCGTAAGATGGGTGTTGACCCGGTAAATATCCGCAGATTATTTCGAAATGACATTGGTTTTTATATTCAAAAATCAAAAATTATCAGCCATGCACAAGTATATCATGGCATCGTTGCCATCGCAATTTGTGAAGGCATAGGGAGAGATGCTCAGGTAGTAGTAGCCCAGGCCGCGGATGATCTGCTGAATATTGCGGGAATTGAAGCCTCTTTTGTTTTGGCAAAAGTCGGAAACCGAATTATGATTAGCGGAAGGTCACTGGATTCAATCAATGTGCAGGTGATTCTGGAAAAGCTTGGCGGCGGCGGACATATTACCATTGCAGGCGCCCAGCTTGAAAATCATAGTTTGACGGTTGCAGAAGCAAAGTTAAAAGAAGCGATTGATGAAGTAATGAGTGAAAAATAGAGACAGAAAAGGAGACGAAATACTATGAAAGTAATCCTGACACAGGATGTAAAATCACAAGGAAAAAAAGGCGACTTGATTAATGTAAGCGATGGATATGCAAATAACTTCCTTCTTCCAAAGGGATTGGCGAAACTTGCAACGAAACAGGCAATCAATGAACTGGAAGGGAAAAAGGGCGCCGAACAGTATAAGAAAAATCAAGAAGAACAGAAGGCAAAAAACATTGCAGAACGCATGAAGGAAATGAATGTCAAACTATCGGCAAAAGCTGGTAAAGAAGGGAAATTATTTGGTTCAATAACATCCAAAGATGTAGCAAAAGCATTGAAGGAACAGTATAATATTGAAGTTGACAAACGAAAGATTGATCTGCCGGACGGGATTAAAACCTGTGGTATTCGTGATGTGAATGTAAGTTTATATGCAGGGGTTACGGGAACATTTAAAGTGACGGTAACAGAAGCATAATTTTCCGATTGGAGATAATAAAAATATGATGGAAGAATTCAATGAACGCTCTTCTGAAGAATTACGGGTAGAACGTTCTCTGCCGTTTAGTAATGAGGCGGAACAGTCGGTTTTGGGCGCCATGTTTCTGGATAGAAACTGTATCCCAGATGTTATTTCGCGTATCCGGTCCACTGATTTTTATATCGAGCGGCATGCAGAGCTTTTTTCTGCAATGGTTGAGCTTTATAATTTGGGAAAACCTATTGATTTGGTGACATTAAAAGAAAAGCTTTCCCTGCGCGGAACCCTTGATAAAATTGGTGGTCTTGTTTTTGTTGTGGAAGTTGCGAATCTGGTCCCATCAATTGACAGCGTAACTTTCTATGCGGATATTGTGAAGGATAAGGCAGTTCAGCGCCGATTGATCCAGATGGCAAGCCGGATAAGCGAACAATGTTACCGCGGCGATGAAGAGACGGACGATATACTAAGCAGTGCACAGCAGTCCATGATAGAAATCACCCAGGATAGAGCGAGCAAAGGGCTGGTGCATGTGGGAAGGTATCTGGATGACAGTCTGGAGCTGTTGGACAAGCTTTCCAACAAGAAGGAGACCATTACGGGCATTCCCACAGGATTTCGTGATATTGACCGAAGAACTGCCGGACTGCATCCCGCAGAACTTATTTTGATTGCAGCCCGTCCCGGTATGGGAAAGACCAGTTTTGCACTGAACATTGCGCAGAATGTCGCTGTTCGTGCCAAACGAAATGTAGCTATTTTTAGTTTGGAAATGCCGGGAATACAAATTGCAAACCGCTTGCTCAGTTGTGAAGCCAGGGTGAGTTCAGAGAAAATAAAGACCGGCAATCTTAAAGAAGATGAGTGGGGAAGAATTGCCGATGCAATGTCAATTTTATCCGAAGCTGGTATTTATGTGGATGACACATCAAGTATAACCGTCACCGAAATAGGCGCACGATGCAGAAAGCTGATGCTGGAAAAGGGACTTGATCTTGTGGTGATTGACTATCTCCAGTTGATGAGTGCTTCCGGAAGAAGTGGCGGTAACCGTCAGCAGGAGATTTCAGAAATTTCAAGAACTCTGAAAATCATGTCAAATGATTTAAACATTCCGGTTATTGCACTCTCACAGCTCAGCCGTTCTTCTGATAAGGAAAAAAGAGAACCGGTTCTCTCGGATTTGCGTGATTCCGGAGCAATTGAACAGGATGCAGACATGGTTATGTTTTTATACCGGGAAGGATATTATAAAGAAGATGTGGAGGAACCCAATAAAACAAAATGTAAATTTGACAAACATCGAAATGGTGAAGTTGGATATGAGTTTCTAACATGGTTGGGTGAATATACAAAATTTTCTGACTGGAGCGGTAATCGTGAAGAATAAAGAAGCAGTGCTTCAAAAAACACTTGATGCAATTGAAAAACATACCCTTTTTACTAAAGGCGACAAGGTGCTGATCGCTGTGTCCGGTGGCGCAGATTCAGTTTGTCTTTTGGATATTTTGGTTTCAATAAAAAAAGAGCTGGGGCTCAAGCTTGGTATTGCACATTTACACCATGGTATACGCGGTGCTGAAGCCGATGATGACGCTAAATTTGTTGCATCTCTTGCTGAAAAATATCATTGCAGGTATTATGAAAAACGTGTGAATGTTGCCGCTTTAGCTGAGGAAAAAAAGGTTTCTTTGGAGACGGCCGGCAGGGAGGCCAGATATCAATTTTTTCTTGATTTGGTGATGGAAGAGGGGTATCAAAAAATTGTAACTGCTCATAATCAGAATGACGTGGCGGAAACTGTTTTGATGCGGTTAATTCGCGGCACGGGCATTGATGGCCTTTGCGGAATTTCAGTAAAATTGGAAGATATGATTGTCCGGCCTCTTTTGAGTATCAGCCGGAATGAAATTGAAAATTATTGCCAAGAACACAATCTTACTTTTTGTACAGATCGTACCAATGCTGAAAATACGTTTACCCGGAATAAAATCCGGAATCGATTGCTTCCGGTCATGAAAGAAATGAATCCAAATGTCATTGCAAATATTGCAAATACAGCTGTTAATTTAAAGGAAGATGCCGGATTTTTGAATGCTTATGCAGAACGATTGTATCAGACATTAAATAATCCGCACCCATCCCATAAGCCAACACTTCTGCATATTGCATCATTGGAGATGATTGGTTTATCAATTCGTACAAGACTTTTAGTGATCGCTGCAAGAGAAGTGATGGGAAAAGAATATACAATGGAGCAAAAGCATATCTATTCAATTTTGGATCTTTGTGGAAAGCAGAGCGGAACGCAGGTATCTTTGCCGAATGGCCTTGTGGTTGCTGTGAAATATGGTTGGCTTGAATTTATGGATTCCAAGAAGGAAAAGAAGTCATTTTTTGGGCAGGAGGCAATTGAAATTTCTGTAGAAAAAGAATATACTTTGTCTGAGATAGGAAAAAAGATTTCATTTTTGGAAAGACAAGTCCAAAAAGATGAAAAACTAATCTCGGATGAGAAAACGTACTATTTTGATGCAGACATGCTTTCGGGGAAAAAATTATTTTTACGGCATCGGAGACCGAATGATAAAATGGTAGTTTTTCCGGATGGTAAACGGAAAACAGTGCAGCGAATTATGATAGACATGAAAATACCGCGCAGTTTACGGGATGATATCCCGATACTTACGGCGGAGGAAGAAGTGATTGCTGTATTGGGGTACAGAATCAGTGAAAAATATAAAGCAAAAAAGACAAGTGAGAGGGTTTTGGTGGTTTGTTATGAAAGTGAATGAAATTTTAATCGATGAAAAAGCAATTGTTGACAAAGTACAGGCTTTAGCGGATGAAATTAACCAAAAACACAGGGGGGAAAAATTAATCGTTATTGGTGTTCTGAAAGGCTGTTTCGTTTTTTTGAGTGATTTGGTCCGGCGTTTGGATTGCGATGTACAAGTTTATTTTATGGAAGTATCTTCCTATGGAGATGGAACTGAATCCTCGGGGGTATTAAAGATCAAAAAGGATTTGGACATTGACATTAAAGGAGAAAAGGTACTGATTGCTGAAGATATTATTGATTCTGGATTTACACTTTCAAAATTGGTGAAGAACTTAAAGGAAAGACAACCGGCGTCTTTGGAAATTTGCGCTTTTCTGAGCAAACCGGACCGCCGGAAAGTTTCAATAGAAGCTGATTTTACCGGATTTGAAATTCCGGACAAGTTTGTTGTCGGATATGGGCTTGACTGTGCAGAGCAATATCGTCAGCTCCCATACATAGGTGTTGTAGAATGTGATGATGCAGCGCTTTAAAAGCGCAGAAAGAAGGGTAAATATGAAAAAATTTTGTGCGTATGCCGAAGATGTAATGAAGACTGTAAAACCGTATACTGAGGCTGCGGGAGATTATGTGCAGTCCTCTGCTGATAGAATTCAGCACACTTATGAACGGAACCGCCGCAGGTTGGAAAAAAAGGTACGATGGCTGCGTATCAAAAATTCTTTTGACCGTATCGTAAATTTTATACTGATGTTTGCTCTTCTTATCTCTATCATTTGTATGGTGGTTGAGATATTGAAAACAAAAAATGACTAATCTGTTATGACAAACAAAGGAGGATATGACAATGAATATAACAACAAAATTTTCTGATAAGGTGAAACACCTGGAAGCTTCTGCTATCCGAGAAATATTTAAATTATTGGCAAAACCGGGAATCATCTCATTTGCCGGCGGTGCACCGGATCCGAATTTATTTCCCACTGAAGAACTTGCAGAAATTTCTGCTGATATTTTAAGAAAACAGGGAAAAACTGCCCTCCAATATGGTGTAACCGAAGGGTACGACCCACTGCGCACCTGGGTGAAAGAGCGTTTAAAAAAACAAGGAATCTTCAAAGATGCTGATGAAGCAATTATCGTGAGCGGCGGTCAGCAGGGAATTGATTTGGCTTCAAAGTCTCTGCTAAATCCCGGTGATGGTTTGGTATGCGAAGAACCCAGCTTTATTGGCGGGTTGAACTCCTTCCGTTCTAATAACGCAGAGATTTACGGTGTTCCTGTCGCAGAGGATGGAATGGATATGGAAAAATTGGAAGCGCTTTTGAAAGAGCATCAGAATATAAAAGTTCTTTATACGATTGCGACTTTCCAGAATCCTTCTGGTATTACCATGTCTCTTGAAAAGCGCAAGAAACTTTTAACGCTGGCATCTACATATGACTTTATCATTTTTGAAGATAATCCCTATGGTGAACTGCGTTTTATGGGTGAAGATGTTCCAACTATCAAATCTCTGGATACAGAAGGACGTGTGGTCTATTTCGGGTCTTTTTCAAAAATTTTGTCTCCCGGCCTTCGTTTGGGATTTACCGCCTGTGACAAACAGCTGATGGAGCGGATGATTATCTGCAAGCAGGTTGAGGATGTGCATACCAATGTTTTGTCGCAGATGATTGCCTATGAATTTGTGACCCGGTATTCAATTGATGCGCATATTCAAAAACTCCGTGAAGTATATGGCCGTAAATGCCAGTTGATGATGGCGTGTATGGATAAATATTTTCCGTCCTCTGTTAAGCATACACATCCGGAAGGCGGACTATTCCTGTTTTGTACAATGCCGGATGGCATTGACAGCAAAGAAGTGATGCAAAAAGCACTTGATAAGGGTGTTGCTTTTGTTCCTGGTGCAACAACTATGATTGACGATAAGCAATCATATCCCACCTTCCGTATGAATTATTCAACGGCAACAGAAGAAGAGATTGAAAAAGGCATCCAATTACTTGGTGAAGTTTTGTACGAAGTTGTCGGAGAGTAGAGGGAGGATAAAAGATGAGTGAGAAAAAACGTATTTTGAGCGGCATTCAGCCTTCGGGGGCGCTGACACTTGGAAACTATGTGGGAGCGCTCAGAAACTGGGTTGCACTGCAAAAAACAGACGAATATGAATGTTTTTTTATGCTTGCTGATTTACATACAATTACCGTCCGTCAAATCCCTAAAGATTTTCGGAAGAATGCAATGGATCTGCTGGCCCTGTTTATCGCATGCGGAATTGATCCGGAGAAAAGCCCTGTCTTTTTTCAGTCCCATGTTCCGGCACATCTCCAGCTTTCATGGGTTATGACTTGTAATACCTATATGGGAGAACTGTCCCGGATGACGCAGTTTAAAGATAAAGCCAAAAAACATGCGACCAATATCAACGCAGGCCTTTTTACCTATCCATCTTTAATGGCCGCAGATATTTTGCTGTATCAGGCGGATTTGGTACCAGTCGGCCATGATCAAATGCAGCATCTGGAACTTACACGTGATTTGGCCAATCGTTTTAATAATGCTTACAGCGAAACGTTCAAGGTGCCGGAAGCATATATTCCGAAAGTCGGTGCACGTATAATGAGCCTTCAGGATCCAACACAAAAAATGTCTAAATCGGATACCAATGAGAATGGGTATATTCTGCTTTTAGATCCTATTGATCAGGTAATCAAAAAAATCAAACGCGCTGTGACCGATTCCGGTTCTGAGGTTAAACGCGGAGAAGGAAAAGCCGGTGTGGAAAATTTGATGAGCATCTATTCAGCTGTTACCGGAATGTCAATGGATGAAATTGAATCCGCATTTATTGGAAAAGGATACGGTGAATTTAAAACAGCTGTTGCAGAAGCAGTCGCAGAAACATTGCGGCCGATACAGGAGCGGTATTTAGATTTAATGAAAAATAAAGATTATCTTGAAAAGATTTATCGTGACGGCGCTGGAAAAGCAGCTTATATTGCAAATAAAACGGTTGCCAAGGTATATCGGAAGGTTGGCCTTATACAGCCGTAGGAGGATATAAAAATGAATTTTGACAATAATTTGTTTGTTTTGCTGGCACTTGCCGTAGCCTTTATGATTTCCTTCGCGGCAACGCCAATGGTCATATCCCTTGCGCATAAAATTAATGCAATTGATGTCCCAAAAGATGCGCGGCGCGTTCATAAAAAACCAATTCCTTTAATTGGCGGACTTGCGATTTTTTATGGATTTATTGTAAGTGTTCTGTGTTTTGGAACCATTGACCAGGAAACTATGGGCATATTGATTGGATGTACCATCATTGTTACCACCGGTGTTATTGATGATATGAAAAATATGCGCGCAATTATTAAATTGATGTGCCAAATATTGGCTGCGGTAATTGTTGTAATGATGGGTGTGCGGATTGAATATTTTGCCAATCCGTTTTATCAATGGTTTGGACCGCAGTATATTATTATGGAACATTGGATGTCCATAGCGGTTTCGGTCATCTGGATTGTAGGTGTCTGCAATGCCATTAATTTAATTGATGGGCTTGATGGTCTGGCTGTCGGTGTTTCTTCAATTGCTTCTATATCTTTATTGGCCTTGACATTGATCAGTAATAATCCGAATGTGGCGATCTTAACTGCCGCTGTGGCAGGTGCAGGTTTTGGTTTTTTACCTTATAATTTCAATCCGGCCAAAATATTCATGGGGGATACGGGCGCACTTTTCCTGGGATTCATACTGGCTTGTATATCCATCGAAGGCTGTTTGAAGGTTTCTGCGATTATATCCTTTGCAATCCCGATTTTGATTTTGGGCCTGCCAATTTTTGATACCTTGTTTGCAATTTTAAGACGTGTGCTTACTGGTCGTTCTCCAATGTCACCAGACCGGGGGCACCTACACCATCGTTTGCTTGACATGGGATTTTCACAAAAACAGGTGGTCGCAATTTTATATACAATGACAACACTTCTTTGTCTAACCGCCGTTGTTATTTCTGTCAAAGGATATTTTAGAGGTATTCTGCTGATTTTGGCTGTGCTGCTGATTATTATGGTGTCAGTAAAGTTGATGGGCGAATTGCGGGATCCGGAAAAAAATAACGATATTGGTTACAATGATGATTTGAATTTGACAGATACGGAGGATAAAAAGGATGAGCATTAAAGTAATGACCATTTTCGGGACACGGCCTGAAGCAATCAAAATGGCGCCGCTGGTAAAAGAATTGGAAAAACATCCGGAAGAGATAACTTCCATTGTTTGTGTTACAGCACAGCATAGGCAGATGCTGGATCAGGTACTGGAAATTTTTGATATTCAACCGGATTATGATTTAAATATCATGAAAGACAGACAAACGCTTGTTGGAATAGCAACCCGTGCCCTGGAGGGGTTGGATGAAGTGATGAAGGAAGCAAAACCGGATATTGTCCTGGTACATGGCGATACATCCACGACGTTTGCAGGCAGTTTGGCGGCATTTTATAACCAGATTGCCGTTGGACATGTAGAAGCCGGTCTGCGGACTTATGATAAGTATTTTCCCTTCCCTGAGGAAATTAACCGTCGCATCACAGGTGTGATTGCAGACATGCATTTTGCGCCGACCCAGCGAAACGAAGAAAATCTGCTGAGAGAAAATACGCCTAAAGAGAATATTTTTGTAACGGGGAACACAGTTATTGATGCACTGAAAACAACTGTACGCAGTGACTATGTTTTTAAAGATGAATCTCTTGCAGGAATACAATGGAATGAAAAGAAAGTCATTGTGATGACTGCCCACCGGAGAGAAAATTTAGGTGAACCACTCAAAAATATATGCCGTGCTGTACGGCGCATTGTCGAGGAATTTTCTGAAGTAGAAGTTGTGTATCCTGTACATCTGAATCCTGCAGTACGCGAAGTTGCCTTTGAAATTTTAGGGAACCATGCGCGTATCAAATTAATTGATCCTGTAAGTGCAGATGAGCTTCATAATGCAATTAATCGCGGCTATATGGTTCTGACTGATTCAGGGGGGTTGCAGGAAGAAGCACCCTCTCTTGGAAAACCGGTTTTGGTTCTTCGAAATGAAACTGAACGGCCGGAAGCTGTTGATGCCGGTACTGTGAAGATTGCCGGTGTTGATGAGGAAAATATTTATAAGATGACGAAAGAACTTATTTGTGATCGGGAAGCTTATAATAAGATGGCCCATGCGGTCAATCCTTATGGTGATGGATTTGCTTCTGAACGCATTGTAAAAGAGATTATCCATCGTTTTGGATAATGTACAAGAAAAGCTGCGGAATGCGGCTTTTCTTTTTAGGAGAGAAAAATGACAAATAAAGAAATTCAAAAGATTGCTATGCAGCAGTCGGCAATTGATTTGTCCTGCGCGGCGGAAGATTTTGTTTCTGAAAAAAATCGTGTTGTCCGATCCCATAATTCAAAGTTTGCAAGAAAATATCTTTCTTTACCATTTTTTTGTAATCTAGTTTCATATGGCAGAAATATTGTTGCTTCCGTTGATGATACGGTGGCAGATTTTGTGGAGGAATACATCAATCAATTTCAAGTGATGCAATGTTTTGAAACACCAAATTTGTTATTGCTGGCAGAGGAATTTAAAAAGTATGGATATTCCCCCTGCTTTATGGCGGAATATTTCTTGCCTGATATGCACAAAATCCATAAAATTGATTGTTCATTTAAACTAAAAATTCTGCATCCAGAAGATTTTGCGGAATTATATCTTCCCGAATGGGCAAATGCTTTATGTGAAAAGCGAAAACAGTTGGATATTTTGGCTGTTGGTGCATATGAAGATGGAAAATTAATCGGACTTGCCGGCGCTTCTGCGGATTGTGATACAATGTGGCAGATCGGCATTGATGTGTTGCCTGCATACAGGCAGAGGGGACTTGGGGCTGCTCTCACCAGTATGTTGGCACTGGAAATCATAAAGCGCGGAAAAGTTCCATTTTATTGTGCGGCATGGTCCAATATTCCTTCGGTCCGAAATGCGATTAAAAGTGGTTTTCGCCCCGCCTGGATTGAATTAACTTCTGTTCATCAAAATAAAGTCAACCCAATAATAGGAAAAAACTTGGAGCAGGTATGATGGAAGGTGTTCAATCGCTTACATATTAACATATATAACAAATACTTTTTCTGTTCTTATTATAAAACGGCGATAAAAGGGGGGAATAAGATTGAACAAAAGTGAAATATTTGAAACGCATCAGGTAAATATCACAGCGCTGCGCGCCTATGGTTTTTCCGAAAAAGACGGGAGATATATCTATAAGCAATATATAGATGATACCGGTCTTTTCTTAGTAGCGGCAATATCTGAGAATATTTTTTTAATCAAAGTGTATGATAGCAACACAAACGAAGAATATTTCCCTTTTAACATTACATATCCTGTGGGAAGTTTTATCGCTGAAATCAGAAAAAAAGCAGATAAATTTATTGAAAATATTGTGTCGGAATGTTTTACATGTGTTGACCGTAAACAAATGCTTTTGCGCTATGTTAAAGAGACTTATCAAATTGAACCGGAATATCCGTGGAAAAAATTTCCGTCATATGCGACTTTGAAAACGCCGAAGAGAAAAAAATGGTTTGGTGTTATCATGACTGTACCTTATAAGGTTTTGGGCATTGAAAAAGATGGTATGGTTGATGTATTGAATATAAAATGTTTCCCCTCGGTGGTGGTTGAACAAATTGATAATAAGCAATTTTTCCCCGCATACCACATGAATAAAAAATACTGGATGACCATTTTGCTGAATCAGAATATCTCTTTTGATAAAATAAAAGCATTGATTGATAAAAGCTTCCAATTGGTTGAAATGTGATGGGATTGTATAAAAGAAAAATTTTTCTGTTCTAATTCAGGCAGATATCTGTTATTTATGCAACTACAGCGGAAGAAAGCAAGTTTTGTTGAAATCCGGCAAAAGTTGTGCTATACTTTTTAAAAGGATTTAAACGGAGGTGTGAAATGAGTTTTGCACATTTACACGTACATACAGCGTATAGCTTGCTGGATGGCGAAGGAACGATTCTTAAAATTATAGACAGGGCGAAGAGCTTGGGGCAAACAGCTATGGCGATTACGGACCATGGGAACATGTATGGGGTAATTGAATTCTATGAATATGCAAAATCCCAAGGAATCCGGCCGATTTTGGGATGTGAAGTTTATGTTGCGGCACGAAGCCGGTTTGACAAGGTACATGAATATGACGCCCAGAGCAGTCATTTGATTCTTTTGGCAGAAAATGAAACTGGATATAAAAATCTTATGAATATTGTTTCCGCCGGTTTTGTGGAGGGATTTTATTATAAACCAAGAATTGATATGGAAGTCCTGCGGCAATACAGTGAAGGTATTATTGCATTAAGCGCGTGTATGTTTGGTGTTTTGTCACGTCAGATTCTGGCAAATAATTATGAGGAAGCGAAACGGCGTGCCCAGGAGTTTATTGATATATTTGGCAGAGATAATTATTTTATCGAGATACAGGACCATGGTCTGCCTGAGCAGCAGCGTTTGAACCGGGAATTAATTGCGCTGGCAAGGGAATTAGAACTTGATTTGGTTGCAACCAATGATATTCATTATGTGCGGCAGGAGGATGCGAAATATCAGGATGTACTGATGTGTATCCAAATGGGGAAAACAATTGATGACGATGACCGTATGAAAATGACCTCAGAACAGCTTTATGTAAAATCTGAAGAAGAGATGCTGGAACTGTTCGGTTATATTCCTGAGGCGATTGAAAATACGCAAAAGATCGCTGATCGCTGTCAGGTGGAAATAAAATTTGGGGAACTTCATCTCCCGGAGTTCAAACTCCCGGAAGGTACCACTGCATTTTCTTATTTACAGCAGCTCTGCCGGCAGGGAATGGAAAAACATTATGGCGATGACCCAGCCGTAAAAGAGCGTCTTCAGTATGAATTAGACACAATACGATCTATGGGATATGTGGACTATTTTCTTATTGTTTGGGATTTTATCCGTTATGCAAAAGAAAATGACATTATGGTCGGACCAGGAAGAGGAAGCGCTGCCGGGAGCGTTGTTGCCTATTGTCTGGGTATTACCAATGTAGATCCCCTAAAATACGGGCTTATTTTTGAACGCTTTTTGAATCCAGAGCGTGTGAGTATGCCGGATATTGATATTGATTTTTGCTATGAACGCCGTGGAGAAGTAATTGATTACGTAAATCAAAAATACGGCGAAGACCATGTTGCCCAAATTGTCACCTTTGGAACAATGGCGGCAAGGCTGGCAATCCGAGATGTTGGGCGGGCGCTTAATGTTCCTTATGGAACGGTGGATAGCGTCGCCAAGCAGATACCAAATGAATTGAAGATGACGATTGAAAAGGCGCTGCAAGTCAATGGTCAATTGAAACAGCTTTATAATAGCGACCCAGTGATTAAAAATTTAATTGATACGGCAAAGGAATTGGAAGGACTGCCGCGACATACTTCCACACATGCGGCTGGTGTAGTTATCACGAAAGATCCTGTACATTCATATGTTCCCTTGCAGAAAAATGATGATGTAATCACTACCCAGTTCACGATGACCACTATTGAACGTTTAGGGCTTCTTAAAATGGACTTTTTGGGCCTTCGGACACTTACTGTTATGCGTGACGCTGTTGACCATATAAAAAAACAGCATGGCATCACTGTGAAAATTGACGAGTTGTCATTTGATGATCCGGAAGTTTATGCCATGATTTCCCGCGGAGAGACAGATGGGGTTTTCCAGCTGGAAAGCGGCGGGATGCGTCAGTTCATGAAGGAACTGCAACCCTCATCTCTGGAAGACATTATTGCAGGTATTTCTCTTTACCGTCCGGGTCCTATGGAATCC
Organism: uncultured Clostridia bacterium; assembly: GCA_910580105.1. Lineage (GTDB taxonomy): Bacteria > Bacillota > Clostridia > Monoglobales > Monoglobaceae > CAJTWN01. The sequence goes on from CAJTWN010000001.1 coordinate 231,979, forward strand.
ATACCTATGTATGTGGCAAATAAAAACCATCCATCCATGGTTCGTTATAAGCACCCATCTCTTGAACATATTCTCAATATGACTTACGGCTGTATCGTATACCAAGAGCAGGTTATGCAAATTGTGCGGGAACTCGGCGGATATTCTCTTGGCCGCGCTGATTTGGTGCGCAGAGCCATGTCCAAAAAAAAGGCCGATGTAATGGAGCAGGAACGGCATAATTTTATCTATGGAGTGCAAGACGGCGAGCAGTCGGTTGACGGTGCTGTAAAACGAGGAATTGATGAAGAAACTGCCAAGTCTATTTTTGATGAAATGATGGATTTTGCGTCCTATGCTTTCAATAAATCTCATGCAGCCGCCTACGCCGTTGTGGCGTATCAGACCGCATGGCTAAGGTACCATTATCCCGTTGAATTTTTTGCCGCATTGCTCACTTCTTTTATCAATTTGGCAGCACAGGTCACCAAATATATTTTAATCGTCCGCGCACAGGGAATTACCATCCTTCCGCCGGACATTAACAAAAGCGGCCGGAATTTTACTGTTGATGGCGGTGCAATTCGTTTTGGGCTGGCGGCAGTAAAAAATGTCGGTGGTTCTGTTGTTGATGAAATTGTTGAAGAGCGTGAAAAGAATGGTGTTTTTCATTCTTTTACCGATTTTTGTGAACGGATGGCAGGAAGAAAATTGACAAAACGGGTTGTAGAAAATCTTATCAAAAGCGGTTCCTTTGACGGTATGCAGCTGAAACGTTCTGTTTTGCTTAGTGTATATGAACGGGTTTGGGATGGTGCTGTAAATAAAATAAAAACTGTAATGCCCGGCCAAATAGATATGTTCAGCATGATGCAAACGGAGGATAAAGAGGCATACAGTAAGGATAATTTTGAGGATATGGAAGAGTTTTCTCACCGGGATATTTTGACAATGGAAAAAGAATGTATAGGAATTTACATTTCCGGGCATCCGCTTGATGAATATAAGGATTATGTAAAAGGTGCTTCGTCGGCAACAGTTCTGTCGATTCATGAAAATGAAGAACATCAATTCGCAATTGGTGATCAGGTAACGCTGGCGGGGGTAATTTCCAAAGTACGTAACCAGCTTACCAAACGCGGAGACCTGATGAAATATATTGAATTGGAGGATTTGACCGGTAGTATTGAGGTCATTGTATTTCCAAGTCAGGTGGTCAAATTTGATAAGCTGCTTAAACAGGATACGCTGGTGATTGTAAAAGGTAATCTGGATATACAGGATGAATCCGCGCCAAAACTCCGTCTGGAAGAAATCCGTCCGTTTCAAATTGGAGAAACGCCGGAGAAACGAAAGGAAGAAGTTTCAAAGATATATTTGCAGATGGGTTCAAATGAAACTGAAAAGATTGCGGAAGTGAAGAAAATTTTACGGCGGGATATTGGCGTCCTGGACGTCTTTATCTATTTTTCAGATCTGAAAAAGGTAAGTAAAGCGCCGGAAAATATGCGGCTGCGTATTGATGATGAACGGCTTACGGAACTGCAATCAATTTTAGGAGCTGAAAATGTGAGGTTGGTATAAATGGGGGTAAAAGAACACGTACTTGAAATATTAGAACAGCGTAGGGGTGAAGCAGTTTCCGGTGAGGAATTAGCAGCGTCAATCAAGGTTTCCAGGGCATCCGTTTGGAAAGCTGTCAATGCACTGCGTTCACAGGGGTATAAAATTGCAGGAGTAACCAATCGGGGATATTGTCTTATGGGAGAAAATAATTTGATTTCAAGAGAAGGAATCAGCGCACATCTTCAGGATGAAAAAAAATATCAAATACATGTTTATGATACAGTTGATTCCACCAATACAAGGGCAAAACAGCTGGCTGCAGAAGGTTGTCCATCAGATACAATCGTGATTGCCAACAAACAGACCGCCGGAAAAGGCCGGTTGGGAAGAAATTTTTATTCGCCGCCGGACAGCGGCCTCTATCTCAGTTATGTTTTGCGTACAAACTTACGGGCAGAAGATGCCGTTTTAATCACGACTGCTGTCTCTGTTGCAGCTGCCCGCGCTATTCAGAATTTAACCGGCCAGGAAGTAAAGATTAAATGGGTGAATGATCTTTATTACAAAGAAAAAAAGATATGCGGAATATTAACCGAAGCAATCTCAGATTTTGAATCAGGATGTATTGAGGCTGTGGTGATTGGAATCGGTATTAATTTATCAACGGAACAATTTCCGGATGGGATTCGGCAAACAGCCGGTTCTTTAGAGATAGATATGCGGCAAATATCCAGGAATATGCTGGCGGCAGCGGTCATAACAGAGGTTTCCGGCTTAGAAAAGATGATTTGTAATCGTTCTTTTTTGGATGAATACAGGGAAAGATCAATGGTTATCGGTCAGAGAGTTTCGATTGTTCAGCAAGAGGGGCGAATTGTAGAGGTTTTGGGTATTGATCAGAATGGCGGACTGATTGTGAAAGATGCAGAAGGAAATCAGGAAGTGTTGCGTTCCGGTGAAATATCCATACGATTGACAAAATTTACAGAAAGTGATAGTATGAAATAAATAGTGAGAACATTGGAAATACTAAATGCAGAAAACGGAGGTAAAATATGAAATCACTTTATACGGAATATGTACAAACCAAAAAAAGAAATAAATTCTTAATGATTTTGTCTGCGGTTACATTAGCGATCAGTGTTGTAGTTACCATTGCCAATGTACTTTTATCAATGAAGAATAAAGTTTATAAAGATGCACTGATAGACCTAAGCGAACAATTCCCTGAGGATGACGAATTTGATGAAAAGGATAAACGCTGGCAGCAAACACATTCCAACCAAAACCGTACCACTGTTGAAGAACGGCTTGATAATAACCGGGTAACTGTAGAGGCATAACGATGACCCAATATGGAAATGAACAGAAAATGAAAATTTGCCCGTCTTGCGGTGCGGTTTATTATGTTGCCGGTGTTACGCCATGCCCTTATTGTGGAAAAAAAGTGTTGCCTGCAAAATCTTATCATCTGCAAGCTGCCATATCTTTTCTTTTAGGCGCCTTGGGTCTTGTCAGCATATTCTTTGCCCCATTTGGTGTTGTGCTTGCAGGTATGGGACTTTTTCTCGGTGGATTTGTGATTAAAAAGACGGAACAGTTTCGTCCCCTTGCATGGCTTGGAACTACATTTGCTATTCTGGCTATTTTAACCTTTCTCTTTTCCTTTGGAACAAATGTATATTTTATGATACAGATGATGTTGTAGGGAGAATGCGTTCACCGGAAATATATAAAGGATAAAAGAAAAACAGTGATGAAACTCGGCATTGGTCCGGTTATATCATTGTTTTTCTTTTTTAACTATTGATTTCAGGTGGCGTTTATTATATAATAAATTCATTATTGAAAAAATATGCAGGAGGCGTTCATATGAAAAAATTTATGGATGAAAATTTTATGCTGCAAAATGAGACAGCAATCCGGTTGTTTCATGATTTTGCCAAAGATATGCCGATATATGATTATCACTGTCATCTATCTCCCCAAATGATTTATGAGGATTTGCCCTTTGAAAATATAACACAGATTTTTCTTGGCGGGGATCATTATAAGTGGAGATATATGCGTTCTTGCGGAATTGAAGAAAAATATATAACCGGTGATGCGAGTGATAGAGAAAAATTCCAGGCATTTTGCGGTGCATTGCAATACGGAATTGGGAACCCGCTTTATCATTGGACACATCTGGAACTTCAAAGGTATTTTGGAATAGATGAAATTGTTCGTGAAGATACAGCCGATATTATTTGGGAAAAAGCAAATGCTTATATCAAAGAAACACAAATGAGTCCGGTCAAATTGATCAATTCTTCTAATGTAGCGCTTGTTTGCACAACGGATGACCCGGTTGATGATCTTTCGTGGCATAAGAAGATTGCAGAAAAAGGAAATGTAAAAGCCAAAGTTTTGCCTGCTTTTCGTCCGGACAGGGTGACCAATATTGAAAAACCGGATTTCATTCAATACATACAAGAATTATCGAAAGCAGCAGAAATTACCATACAGGGATTTCAGGATTTGCTGGATGCTTTACAAAAACGAATTGAATATTTCCATTCTGTAGGCTGCCGTATTTCAGATCATGGGATGGATTATGTTCCGTATGCTGAAGCTTCATTTGATAAAATTGATGAAATTTTCCGGCGCCGGATTGCCGGAAATTCGATTTCAAAAGAGGAAACCGATGCCTTCAAAACAGCTGTTTTGATTGCGTTGGGAAAATCGTATCACAAATACGGCTGGACCTTCCAGATACATACAGGGGCGATGCGGAATAACAATTCAAAAATGTTTGCGCATTTGGGCGCTGATACTGGTTTTGATTCCATCAGCGATTATCCGGTTGCTTTGCCGTTGTCGAGATTATTGGATTCTTTGGCTGTTTCGGAAACATTGCCCAAAACAATTTTATATACCCTGAATCCAAAAGACAACTATGTGCTGGGAACTATGCTTGGAAACTTTCAGGGAAGCGAGGTACCGGGAAAAATTCAGTTTGGTTCCGGCTGGTGGTTTAATGACCAGCGTGACGGTATGATGGAACAGATGAAGGCGTTGGCAAATTTGGGTGCATTGCATACTTTTGTTGGAATGTTGACGGATTCACGAAGTTTTCTTTCTTATCCGCGGCATGAATATTTCCGCCGGATCATGTGCAACTTTTTAGGTACTTGTGTTGAAAATGGTGAATTTCCCGCAGATATGGACACTCTTGAAACGATTGTTAAAGGAATTTCTTTCAACAATGCAAAGCGTTACTTTGGTATTGAACTTTAAAATCCAAGAGCAGATATTCCATAAAATGGAATATCTGCTCTTTTGTCATTGCAATTTTCTTTTTGTTGTGGTATAATTATCAAAAAGGAGGTATCGTGTATTAAAAATTCCAATAGAAACCGTATATTTCCGTAAGCAGGGAGCGTATGTATAGTTCTAAGGAGGAAAAGTGATATGAAAAAAATCGCAATGATTTTATCAATATGTTGTTTGTTCAGTATTTTGGGGTTTTATAATGTAGTATTTGCAGATCAAGATGTCCAGGTCATTGTAAATGACCATCCAATTGCTTTTGCAGAAGGAAGCGAACCCTTTATTATGCAGGATCGGACAATGATTCCACTGCGTTCAGTGAGTGAGGCATTGGATGCAACAGTTTATTGGTTTGACGATGACAAACGGATACAAATTGTTTTATATGATACCCTTTTATCTATAAAAATTGGCCGGGATCAAATCAGTGTGTATAAAATAGAAGAAGGAAAAGCTGTTCATAAGAAAAATATAATATTGGACGCAAATGCAGTTATCCATAACGATAGGAGCTATGTTCCCATACGTGCAATTGCTGAGGCATTTCAGGCAGATGTAAGCTGGAATAATGATATCCGTGCCGCAGTGATTAAAACCAAAGAAATCCAGAAGAATTTTATGGATGTGCCACAGCTTCTGCGTGCAGACCCGGGAACACTGTTTGCAACCTATGCAGTGATTACCTATAGTGAAGAAAAAAATGCTTTTGCACTTCGTACTTTGCAGGATGACGGACTTGGATATTATACCGAAATCCAATTTTGTACACCGCTTGAAACCTCGATTTCAGACAATACAGAGTATGCAGAGTATGCAAAACGTTATTGGACAGAAATTCTTGGCACAGAAAATCCCGCTGGTACTGTCATCGAATTTTCAGGCATCATCAGCCGTGTCGACGGCACCAACTATGCTGTCCTTAACAAAACGACCACGGCAGTGAAAAATTTAGGATTTTATGATGATTACATGGAAGCACAAAATCTGTATTTTGAACCATTTAGCAATGATTATAAAGTAGATGATCGTACATTTGTGAATGGTTCGGTTATGCCTGCAAACTAAAGAAAACAATTGACAAATACAAATATTTTGTTTATACTATAATCAAGTAAAAAAAGGGGTGTACCACCAGGGGTACATCCCTTTTTATGTTTTTAGGAGGAAATTATGGAAAAGAAATTAGTAAAAAGATTGGCATTTGCCGGGATTTTAATTGCAGTGGGAGTTGTATGTTCTCCCTTCAGTATACCTGTTGGGTTATCAAAATGTTTTCCGGTGCAGCATATGGTAAATGTTTTAGCCGCGGTATTCCTTGGCCCATGGTATGGTTTTGGGATGGCCTTTGTTACTTCACTTATTCGTGTTTTGTTGGGAACCGGCAGTTTTCTTGCTTTTCCGGGAAGTATGTGTGGTGCATTGCTCTGTGGATTGGTATACCAATATACAAAAAATGAATGGCTGACCTATCTGGGAGAAATCTTTGGCACTTCGGTTATTGGCGGTTTATTGGCCTATCCTGTAGCGACTTTGCTAATGAACAAAACAGCCGCCCTATTTGGCTATGTTCTGCCCTTTTTTGTCAGTACGGTGGGCGGTACAATTTTTGCCGCAGTGATTATACTTTTACTGAAGAGGACGAAGGTTCTGCAAAAAATTCAGCTGCATTAAAATAAATGTAAAGAGAAAATTGATTTTGCTTTTGGAACACAGTATAGTTATACCATACTGTGTTCTATTGCGGTCACAAATTATATATCCGAAATACAGGGTTAAAGCATTGAAAATATTCGTTATATGTAGCTGTCTATGCTTTCGTGCCTGTCGTTGGCAACGTTACAGCTTCCGAATGCTATACAATTTCATCAAATGCCTCATGCAGCCGTTTGAGAAAAAGTCCGGCTGCTTTTGAAAATATTTGATATTTTTTCCACACAATATCAAGATTAACCTCCAAAATTGGATGTAAAGGTCTGAAACAGAGCGGGTCATTATCGAATGTTTTCACTATTTTATCGAGACAAAGAGCGTAACCAAATCCCTCTTCAACCATAACGGAAGCATTATACAAAAGATTATAGGTTGCAACAATGTGTAAGTCATCGGCCCCTTTTTTCAGCCATTTTGAAAGTATATTGGGATAATTTTCAAAAATTTGTTTTGAACAGAGCAGAGGAAGTTCCCACAAATCTTTTGCCGTTATCATATCTTTCTTCGCAAGGGGGCTGTCTTTTCTCATAAGCACGCCCCATGTATCTGTTGCCGGTAGTTTTATACTTTCGTATTTTGTGGTGTCTGTCGGTTCAATCAGTAAACCGAAATCCAACAGGCCTTTATCAAGTTTTTCTGTTACATCTTCGGCATTACCACTGAAAATATGATAGCGTATATCAGGATAATCCTCCTGTAGCTTTTTTGCTACCCTTGCAATCAAACGCATGACATCCGTTTCTCCGGCGCCAATATAAATATCTCCGCTGATTATTTCCTCGGACGAAGTTATCTCTGCTTCAGTTTTCTCCACCAAATCTACAATTTCCTCGGCTCTTTTTCTTAAAAACAAGCCTTCCTCTGTAAGTGATATCCTTCTGTTTCCGCGGATAAAAAGTTGTTTGCCAAGTTCGTTTTCCATATCCATGAGCTGACGGGAAAGGGTGGGCTGTGACAGGTGCAAAACTTCCGCTGCTCCGGAAATGGATTGTTCCCTTGCGACTGCAAGAAAATATTTTAATACACGGATTTCCATATTGCCCTCCTGATATAAATTTATCTTTGCACTATGTTAACATTGTTTCTTCATAACTGTCAAGCATAGAACATCATTTTGTATAAGTGTTGGCAATGTTAAAGCGTTTCAGGCTGATTTTTACAATAACCATAACAAATGTCCAACGCTTTTGCATTGGACATTTGTTATATGATATACATTTATAAATTCCTTTTGAAAAATTGAATAATGAGAGCTGAGCGAATGATAATGTCATTATTTTGCCAGCCAGGCAATGGCACGCCGGGCATCATCCCCTGCGACAGAAATCGGATAACTGATAACGAGCAGGTCGTCAAAATGAATTTGTTCATAGAATTCTGTCAAAGAAAAGGATTCCTGATTCTCCTGATTAAAACCACGATAGTCAATGACATAAATTTTCTCATAGTGATTGACAGCCCAGGTTGTGAAAGCATTTCCATAGGATTCTTTTATTACAGCAAGTTTTTTGCCATTTTTTGTACCGGTTTTAAAGACGGACAGCGGCAGATCACCTTCCAGGAAAGTATCATAGTGGGCAATTTCAGTATTGATTAATGCAATAGGTTTCAATGGTTTTTCCATTTTCTGATCTAAATAAGCCATGCCTTCAACCGCAACTTTGGGCAAAAAACGTTCAAAATAATCAGGACTCTCTTCCATAAGCATGATCCCATCTTGGTCGCCCAGAAAACCATCTTTTGCCCAAGAACCAACATAACCATCGAAATTAGCTGTATCAAAAGTAGAAAGCGGGTCAATTGGCTGCCCAATTGCATCAGCAAAAGCAGTATAGGCATAATATGAACCTCTGTGAGTCCAGTGATGATCTGTAAAAAAATAGAGCTTTTCATCCAAATGTTCATTTAAAGGGGTAAAAGCGTTAACATCGATGATTTTGGGAAGAAGATGAGCATATATTTTTTGAAAAGAAGCGAGATAATTTGTTTTAAAATTTTCAGGCGCGTAAAATTCTGCTGGTGTTGGTACAAGTAAATTGTAAATTTGAACATTCGGAAGAAGTGCTGCTATATGATTCACAATTTCTGCATAATCTTCGCCCTGCGTATCTTCAATCTCTATCCTTTCCATCCCAAAATAATTTTCATTGTTATTAAAAACGTAAACCGCATTATATTTTCCGTCAAAATTTGGATAACGGCAGCTGTTATCTATGGATATACCGCTAAGTGAATTTGATGTTTTGTCAGCAACATCAGTATAAATGGTGACCGTGCGTAATTCGTCAATCCAGCCAACCTTACACCAAAAAGCTTCAGACACTGCGCGGACCGGAACCATAGTTTTTTCATTGATTAGCTGTGCCGGGACGTCTAATTGGATTTTTTCTTCATTTAGCTGCATCCATTGGCTGTTGATTGGGATAAAAATCACCGTTGAATCTCTTTTTGCGATAGCAGTTTTGCTTTCATCGATCCAGTCAACCTCAGCGCCGAGCGCTTCAAAAATTGTCCGCATTGGAACTAAGGTCCGATCATTGACAATGGTTGGATCTTGAATAGGGAAATCCAATTTTTCACCATTTAAAAAGACAGAAATATCATTTGCCGCAAAAGCAGACGGTATAAACAGGGTTAAACAAAGAAGTATACAAAGAAGGAATATAAAAAATATCTTTTTCATCATATGTTCATCTCCCTTTATAGAAAACAGTATACCACTTTTTTCTTGTCAATGCAAGGTTTGAAGGAACAGGTATAAATCCTTTCTATGGTTGACAAAATATGAACAAACTGCTAATATATTTATTGGATATTAACATATGGAAAGAGGTATGAAAATTGAGTAACGAATGTTCACATGATTGTTCAAGCTGCGGCGAAAGCTGTAGTGAACGAAAAGAAGAAAGTTTGCTTGCTCCTGCCAATAGCATGAGCAATATAAAAAAAGTAATTGGCGTTGTCAGTGGTAAGGGAGGCGTTGGTAAATCTTTGGTTACTTCACTCCTGGCGTCCGGCATGAATAAAGCAGGCTACCGTACGGCTGTTCTGGATGCTGATGTTACCGGCCCCTCAATTCCAAAATCATTTGGAATTAAAGAAAAGGCACAGGGAAATCAATTTGGAATCTTACCTTGCTACAGCAAAGATGGAATTGCTGTTATGTCTGTCAATCTTCTGTTGCCGGATGATACCGAACCTGTTGTCTGGAGGGGGCCGATCATCGCGGGGACTGTCAAACAATTCTGGACCGATGTTGTTTGGGATGATATTGATTATATGTTTGTTGATATGCCGCCGGGAACGGGTGATGTTCCGCTCACTGTTTTTCAGTCCCTTCCGGTTGATGGTATTGTTGTTGTCACATCACCTCAGGAATTAGTATCAATGATTGTCGGAAAAGCTGTTAAAATGGCAAAGATGATGAATATACCGATTCTTGGTCTTATTGAAAATATGAGTTATATTGCGTGTGGCAAGTGTGGGGAAAAAATTTCTGTTTTTGGAGAAAGTCATTTAGACGAAGTTGCAAAGGAATATGAACTGGACGTATTGGGGCAAATCCCAATTCAGCCGGAAATTTCTTCATTGGTTGACCAGGGAAAAGTTGAAGAAATTGCAGCTGATTGGATTGACGATGCGATTGAAAAATTGAAAAATATGTGATCATAAAAAGCTATCCGCTGTCTTATGACAGGATAGCTTTTTTATTATGTCTATAGACAGTTGAATGCGTGAGCGCACCAAACAAAAACCATTCGCTATTTGTTTTATTTGCCGCTTAACGCACTTTTCTTTTTTATTACAATAAGCATGAACGAAGGTGAAAGCCAGCAGCTTCCGTCACTGGCCGGCAACATGGGCTTATTGCCCTAGAGCAAACCATCCGTTGACGGATGGTTATGAATTAAGAAAATTATATTACTGCAAACAAACTGTAAGCATGGTCATTCTTAGAATTAAAGGAATTGTTTTATAAGCCTTTGATTCCATTTAAAATTATATCTGTCACTCTAATAGACATCTCCTTTGGCGGGATGGTCATTCCCTCTTTTGTCCATTGGTTAATCAAACCAATGCAGCCATGGACAATATAGGAGCAGTAGTATTCATAAATATCTTCTGAGGTTGTATGGGCAGTTATCCATTGATTCAATGCGTTTTTTTGTACGACGCGTACAAGTTTTTCTACCAGTTTGGTATCATTTCGTTCACTTAACAAAATACGGCACAGGTCTGCATTTTCATAGATAAAATTAAACAAATCCATAAAAATCAGGTATGGTTTTTGTGACATATCTTTGTCTGGATAACGATTCAATACAGTTTCAAACTGTACGATCAAATCATCTTCATATTCACTGAGTAATCCATGCAAATTATTATAATGAAGGTAGAAGGTTCCGCGATTTATATCCGCATAATCGGTAAGTTCTTTAACTGTGATTTCTTTCAGCGGTTTATGTTCCATAAGCTGCGTCAAGCACTTTCGCAATTGGTCCTTTGTTTTTTTTATGCGGCGGTCAATTTTTTTCTCCAGCAATTTTCCCACTTCCTTTTTTTCGTGTATAAAAAATTATAATATACATTTGTTCATTTGTCAACTGACGTAAATTGTTGGGAAAAAGAGATACTAAAAAAACATAAAAAAGCGGCCTTGGAGGCCGCTTTTATTTTAAAATGCCTTTTTATAGATTTCAAGAATTTCTTCCGGTGATGTATCACGCGGATTGCCGCCGGTGCATACATCATTATAAGCTGCCTGAGAGAGCGCTTCCAAATCTTCCTCTTTGACACCGATTTCGTGTAGTTTTTGGGGAATATCAATAGATAAAGAAAGAGCTCTGACCGCATCAATAGCAGCTTTTACACCTTCATCATCCGACATGCCTTCTGTTTCCGAAACGCCCATCGCTTTGGCAATTGCTTTAAACTTTGGTTTTGCAGCAGACTCTGCATTATATTCAAGAACATAAGGAAGGAGCAGTGCATTTGCAACACCATGGGGCGTATCATAAAATGCCCCCAAAGGATGCGCCATCGAATGTACAATACCCAAACCGACATTCGAGAAACCCATGCCGGCAATATATTGTGCAAGGGCCATTGTTTCACGTGCTTTGGGATCTCCATTTACGCTGTCATAAAGGCTTTCATGGATTAATTCTATGGCACGAAGTTCAACCATATCGGACAATTCCCACGCACCTTTCGTAATATATCCTTCAATTGCATGGGTAAGCGCATCCATACCCGTAGAGGCACAAAGACCTTTTGGCATTCCCATCATCAGTTCGCTGTCAACAACAGCGACTACAGGAATATCATGCGGATCAACGCATACCATTTTCTTTTTATTTACTTCATCAGTAATAACATAGTTAATGGTAACTTCAGCAGCAGTACCGGATGTCGTTGGAAGCGCAATAATTGGCACAGATTTATTTTTTGTATCTGCAACACCTTCCAGAGAAACAACATCAGCAAATTCCGGATTAGCAACGATGATACCAATCCCTTTTGACGTATCCATAACAGAACCGCCGCCAACGGCAACAATACCATCTGCTCCTGCTTCTTTAAATTTTTTTACGCCATCCTGAACATTTTTCACCGTTGGATTTGCCTTGATTTCAGAATATACTTCATAAGCAATCCCTGCCTTGTCCAGACATTCGGTCACCTTGGTTGCAACGCCGCAATCCAAAAGAACCTTATCCGATACAAACAAAATTTTTGTAAGACCTCTGTTTTTGATTTCAGCAGCCACATTTTCACGCGCGCCTGCACCAAAATAAGAAGTTTCATTAAGAATAAAACGATTGACCATTTTTATTCCTCCTTTAATAAAGATGTGTAGTTGATTGGAATGTTCCTATTCAAGTTTAACATATCAGCCAAATCTTGTCTAGAATTTTTTGCTAATCTGCATAAAATTTTTTACTTATCTTTGCAATTCAAAAAAGCTGTGGTATACTTTCTATATTGCAGTGAGGAGGTTATAAATGAAACAAATATATATTCTTTGTGCCGCTGTTTTATGGGGATTAATCGGCTTATTTACACAGTTCCTTTCCATAAAGGGAATCGACAGCGGCAGTATGGTCTTTATCCGCGCCATAGGTGCGGCAATATTTTTAAGCTTATACTTTTTAATTTTCAACCGAAAAGTATTCCGTATCCGTTTGCGGGACATTCCTTTTTTTATTGGTACCGGAATTGTTAGTTTTGTTTTTTTTAATTATTGTTATTTTCAGTGTATAAAAATGTGTTCACTTTCAGTGGCTGCCATTCTCCTCTACACTGCGCCGGTTTTTGTCACGATTTTATCATTTATACTATTTCGCGAAAAGTTCTCGGCGAAAAAAGGAATTGCTTTAATTTTCACACTGGCAGGCTGCGTATTTGTTTCCGGTATTTTGGGTAATCATGCTGCTGTAAAAATGGCAGGTATACTTTTTGGAATTTTATCCGGTTTCTTCTATGGTTTATATAGTATTTTAGGAAGGTATGTATTGCAACGTTATTCCTCAGAAACGGTGACGCTGTATACTTTTATTTTTGCAGCGGCTGGGGCAGGGATGATCGGGAATCCTAATGTGGTGCTCCAAATTCCGTTGCATATAGATTTGGGTCTGTTATGTCTTGGACTTGTTATTGTGTCAACGGCTGCGCCATTCCTTTTATATACCAAAGGTTTATCCGGTGTTCCTTCCGGAGTGGCCTCCATCCTTGCAACCTTAGAACCTGTGGTCGCAACACTCATTGGGATCTTTTTCTTTCATGAAACTTTTACTTGGCTGCATTTTCTTGGGATATGCTTTATTTTGGCGGCAGATATATTACTAATCTTTCCTGTTCATGCTAAGGATACCGAATGGCATTCACAGAATGTCAAAAATAGCTTCACTCTGTAATACTGGAATATTTTTATTATAATGAATCCTCCAGCACATACATTCGTTGCAATGTCCATGCAATGTTTTTTAAAAATTCTTCAGATTTATTGTATCCGCCATGCGCAGAACGCCTTAGCGTGTTCTGTGCGTAGCGGATACAGGTTTGAACAAGATTTTTTCACATTACTGCCAAAGTTTGGGGTGAAGAACTGTAGGCTTTGGGAAATGTATGCAGAACAAAATATTGATCAAATAGTTAAGAAAAATTGACTTTTTCGACAGGCTGAGAACACCGGAAGGTGTTTTTTTTTCTTTGTGAAAGAAGTCGAAAGAAGAAGGCGGATTTTATCATTTCAATCTAATTTGCGACAGAATATTTCCAAAGTAACATTGTATAATAGATGTCATGAGGTGTTCTTAATGACGGTATATCTGGATGTCTTATTTATGGTGAATTTTTTGATGGACTCTATCATAATTAGCCTGACCTATTTTCTAACCCGGCGCTGTTTCAAATTACATAAAATCATGTTATATGCAGCTGGTATAGCGGTGTATGGATGCGGAATGTTTATACAAAATATTGCCTGGCTATACGCCTGGCCATGCAGAATTTTGATGACACTCGGATATATTTATCTGATTTTTAGAAGCCGTTCATTGTATACATATTTGAAAGATGTATTTGTATTTTTTTTATCAAGTTTTTGCCTGGTTGGCAGTATTTATGCGCTCACCAGCATAGGGGCATATCAAAAACAGATTGGTATATTATTCAAAGGAAATGCAATCTACTTAGACATTCGCCCCGCAGCCCTTTTGATAGGAATAGGCATTACCTATTTGTTATTGTGGGGACTTAAAAAAATTTATATATTAAATTTCTCCAAAGAAAAAATTCTGTTCACCATTTCAATTACATTGAATAATCAGACAGAGAAATTCGTGGTTTTGCTCGATTCCGGATGCTCGGCAGTAGAACCAATCACCGGACGGCCTCTTTTGGTATTAGGGAAAGAGGGAAAGAAATTTCTTTCACAGTGTTTCTTAGACCTTCCTTATATTTATGCAGACGGCATATCCAGTCTGAAAGGATTTTATCCCGATGAGGCATGGATTGAAAAAAGCCGGTTTGTCTTGTGTGAAAAGATTTGTGTTGGTATAGGTAATGCTGATTTTGGAAATATGCCCTATCAGGGAGTGATAAATCCGGACGCCATCCGGGAATGTATAGATCAATATGCGGGAAAAGGAGAGAGAAAGATTGAAAAAGAGCAGCAGTCTGTTTGAATTGAGAAACCGGTTTTTAAAATGGTTAATTCGTCTGAAACTAATAAGTCCCAAAGGTATTTTCTATATTGGAGGGAATGAAACTCTGCCGCCGCCACTTACAAAAGAAGAGGAAGGGGATTTGATTTCAGCACTGAGCACCGGCGGAGATGTCAATGCAATCAAAAAAACTTTGATAGAACGGAATCTTCGTTTGGTGGTCTACATTGCGAGAAAGTTTGAAAACACGGGGATATGTGTAGAAGATTTGATTTCCATCGGTACAATAGGACTGATTAAGGCAATTAATACATTCAAGCCGGACAAAAAAATAAAACTGGCAACTTACGCATCCCGTTGTATCGAAAATGAAATCCTGATGTTTCTGCGCAAAAATAACAATGTTCGATCAGAGGTTTCTATTGATGAACCGCTGAACGTTGATTGGGACGGCAACGAATTATTGTTGTCTGACATTTTGGGTACAGATGAAGATGTGACACAGCGGGGGATCGAAGAAGAAACTGACCGGCAGCTGCTGCGGATTGCGATGGAGAAACTCACAGAACGGGAACGGAATATCATGGAGCTTAGATTTGGTATTAACCGCGGCGGAAAGGAAAAAACCCAAAAGGAAGTTGCAGATTTACTTGGAATTTCCCAGTCCTATATTTCCAGACTTGAAAAACGCATTATTCAGCGGCTTCGCAGAGACATTGACAAAATGATTAATGAATAATAAGCTGAATCTATATAATTAAAATTATACATATAAATCCCAGCTGTTTACAGCTGGGATTTGTCTTCTGATGTAGAAATAATCCCCCAGTAGAACTGGGGAAAATGAGCGGAGTTACAATGCCCGCCATGTGCGCCGCAAGCGACGAGCTTTATGCAAGCCGCAAAATATAAGAAATGGTTAGAAAATATATCTTAAATAAAAAAATAGCGCGTTTTTACCCCTTTACGGGTGACAGTACGTAATTTCGTGTCCCTTTCGGAGGTTAAGCCGGTAATAACTCATTTTAGGGGCAGTGCAAGCCACCGGGCCAACCGGTAGCCTTGACTAAATAAAAATATATTCTTTTATATTCGATATTCCATGATATAATCGTCCATTACATAGCCATGCCCAATATCTGTAACAACATTTTCAGTAATTTCAAATCCAAAATGTTTATAGACAGCAATTGCGTTGGCATTCTCTTTGTTTACGGTCAAATATAATATCTCTTTGTTTTGTTCTTCTGCAAAACATTTTGCAGTTAGAAAGAAGCGGCGTGCAATTCCATTTTTCTGATAGGTTGGGTCAACATATATTTTACTGACAAAAAGTCGGTTGCTCTCCGGTTCAGGTTTAAGACCGCAAAATCCCAAAACTTTCTCTTTCTCTGCTGCAATATAATATCTATAATGGTCGCTTTGCACGGCCTCTGTAATGGCATGTACACTTTGATATTTTTCAAGCATATAATCGACCTGTTCACGACCGATAAGTACATCGTAGGTGTCATGCCAGATTTTTTTTGCCAGGTTTGTAATTTCCTGAATTTCTTTTTCTGTTTCTGCAATTTTTATCTTGTATCCCATAGATATACCTCCTTGTTTATCTTAACATAGGAAAAGCTGACTGTCAATTATGCTGTAATTACATTTTAATTTGACAAAGTGCAAAGATTATATTAAGATGATAGAAAATAAGGGGGAAAACGAATGAGGATGTTATTTGAGAAATACTGGAAAAAGTATAAAGAATTTATATTATATTGTGTTTTTGGGGTTGGAACTTTTTTGGTCGATGTTGGGATGACCTTTCTTCTCGATTCAATTTTTGTTGTTGGCGATAATTTTTGGATCCTGCATAGTATAACGATTTTTTCAACTTTGTCCGCCATCACATTTGCCTATGTGACAAATCGGTATTTTGTTTTTGAGAATCATGCTATTGGCAGTAAGGCCGTGGTAAAAGAGGCGCTTAGTTTTTATACTGCCCGGATATTCACATTAATTTTGTCAGAAGTTTTTATTGAAATCACAGTTCGACATATGGGATTGGATGTAGTTTGGATGAAAATCTGCATTAATGTCATAGTTATTATCTTAAATTATTTGTTTAGTAAACTTTGGATATTTAAACCTTCAAAACCAGAGGAATAAGACCATGAGACAAACTTTTCTATCTCCGTTTATCTGTCTGCTGCTTGTACTTTCTTTTGTATCCTTAACGGCCTGCCAAAAGAATAATACTCCGGTGCATAACAGTGAAAAAAGTAAAGAGATTTATGCTTCAGATGAAAGTATTCATATACCGCTTTCTCCCATTTTTTTATATCAAAATTGTTATTATGGCACTATGTCCTTTGGGGATCCGGCAATGAAATTATTACCCGTAGATGCTGTCTTATTTTGTATTTATCAGGATATGATTTATTATATCCCCCAAAGCAATGAAGATGAGGCAACCGGCCTATGGAAAGCCAATCTGGATGGAACACATCCGGAAAAAGTGACAGAAAAAGTTTCTGCCTGGGGTTCGCCGACCATCATTGCCGGTAAAATTTATTCTTCGTATTTTGCTTCTGAAGGAAAAGAAGCAGCCGGCGTGTATGTTACCGATTTAAATACTTTGGAAGACCGTAAAATTTCTGAATCACCATGGTTAATATATGGATACGACAGTTCATATATTTACTATCATCCCTCAGATAACACAGGTCATGCAGGTATTTTCCGCTCAAAATTGAATGGGAAAGAAGAAACCTTTTTATTGGACACAGAAGAACAAACGTTAAGTAATATTGTCGTTTATCATGATAGTCTCTATTTCAGCCGTAAAAACGAAGAAGTATATGAAATTTGCCGGATGGATATAAATACACAAGAAGAAATTGTATTAAAAAATAATTTATCTGATGGAAGATTTGACATTGCGGAAGGCAGGTTGTATTATTCGGTTGGTGATGGAGTGGAAATTTTGGATTTTGAAAATGAAACAAATCTGCCGGCGGAAATTGTTTATGGACAAAAAACTGAAACTGCCAGGATGTTAATATTAAAAAATAAAGTATATTGGATAAATTAAAAGGAGCCATTTGGGCTCCTTTTTAATATTCATAATCAACTGCTGTTCTGGCTATACGTACTTTTGCAACAAATTCCCTGACTTTTTGATGCGCCGGATGTGTATCATATTGATGCAGATCATCAAAGGTTGAAAATTCAGCAATCAAAGCAGCATCATATTCCCCGCCATTTTGATTGATACCAACATTTGCAGAAAGAAGTCCGGGAATAACCCCCACAAGTCCCTCAAGTTTTTCTTTGATTATTTTTGCATTTTCAAGTTTGGTTTGCCCTTCGGCCTGATCATGAAGCTTCCAGAATACAATGTGTTTTACCATATCTTTTCTCTCCTTTATTGAATCTGGCGAATGCTATTTGCAAGAGGGATTTTCGAAGTTGAAAAGGTAATTGTCTTGGGAATATCAACCTGAAGTGCATACTTATTTGGATGTATAAAATAATCGTCTGAACTCGCAATAACCAAATCCAAATTTTTCTCTGCCTCTTCTAAGGCAATCAGCGTCACTTCCTGCATTTCTTTAACCTCTTTTTTCAGTAAATCAAGTGCCTCCGTTTGCTTCGATGCAATTGTATGTATTGCCATTTTATCCCCTCCGAAATAAATTCGAAATTATTTTGTAACAAATTTGTAATAATTATACCTTGATTGTATAAATTTGTCAAGATATATATTTTACTTCAGATATTGCTGTCAGTTATTAATTATTGATGAAAGAATGGCAGTCCAATAAAACCGTTTTGCGCTTTTTGCATATAATAAAGCAGAGGTGATTCTATGCAATTGTTTATCATTATCATTCTTTGTTTTTTTGCCCTATATGGTGCAATACAAATGTTTATGGGAATGCTGAAAAGCTATCGGAGAAGCAATCTGGAAAAAACTTTGTTTTGGCATACGCTTGTATGTGTTAAGGATAACGAAGAAATATTGGAGGGTCTTTTGCGTTCTTACGCATATGATGAATGTGAAAATTTAGTGATTTTAGATGCAGGTTCAACAGATGACAGCATGGTTATTGCCAAACGTTTTGCAAATGATAATGCTTTTGTACATATTATGCAGCCGGAAGAATATATAGATTTTCTTTTAACACATCTTCCGGTAAAAAGAGAAAAAATATAAGATCTGCAGCCGCAGGTCTTTTCTTTTGGGAAATTTACATTGACAAACAAAATACCCCATGATAAGATGGAGTATAGGATATAAAAGGGGTGCAATTTTAATGCAAGACGGAACAATTCTATCCGGTGACAGCCGGATTTATTATCAAATAGAAGGAAGAGGAGAAAAGGAAATTCTTTTTTTGCATGGTAATGGTGAAAATCTTCATATCTTTGATATGATCACGCGAAAACTCTCACCACTGTATCGCATTTGTCGGATGGACAGCAGATGCCACGGCCGGTCGACCGGCTTGCCAAACACCTTGACTATAGATAAAATGGCAGAAGATGTTGTGTGTCTGATTAAAACGCTTGGACTGAATAAGCCACATCTTATTGGATTCAGTGACGGAGCAAATATTGCCATTCAGGTTGCGCTTGGTCATTCTCATCTGATTGATAAGTTGGTTTTAGCTGGTGCAAATTTGGCACCGGATGGACTGTTGCCGAAAATCCTATTTCAATTGTGGACAGAAGAAAGGATACTGAAATTAAAGAAAAAATGCGGAGCTTTGGTGGATAGGGAGCTTGCTCTTTTGGCGCTCATGACCAATCAGCCCAGTTTTACACCAGAGATGCTTCAGAATATTCAGGCAAAAACATTGGTCATTGCGGGAGAACACGATATGATACGGCGAGAACATACCTATCAAATCGCAAAGGCAATTCCGGAAGCATGTCTTCGTATCATTCCGGAAAATGACCATTTTGTATTTTCAAGACGATTAAATCGTCTGTTGGAAGTTCTGCTGCCCTTTTTGAAAGAAGATGAGGAATAGGCAATGAAAAACTTTAAACTCACAATTTCTTATGATGGAACAAGATATAATGGATGGCAGAGGCAGGGAAATACAAAGAATACTATACAGGAAAAAATTGAATCTGTTTTGTCTGTACTATTTCAGAAGAAAATAGAGATTCAAGGTTCCGGAAGAACGGATGCTGGTACGCACGCTATTGCCCAGATTGCAAATTTTAAAATAGAAACAGAACTGGATAAGATAGAAATCAGGCAATATCTCAATCATTATTTGCCGGAAGATATCGTTGTTACCAATATAGAAGAGGTTGACCTGCGTTTTCACAGCCGGCTTTCAGCAAAAGAGAAATGTTATCTCTATCGTTTGCACATTGGGGAGATTCCACCGGTCTTCACAAGACGGTATGTTTATACCTTTCCATGTAGTTTAGATATGAACAAAATGCAACAGGCGGCAGAAGTTCTTTTAGGTAAACATGATTTTCGTGGTTTTTCTTCTGAGAAACGAAAAAAGAAATCGACTACACGAGAAATTTATTCGGTTGATATCAATGCCATCGGTGATGAAATTCAATTTATTTTCCGCGGAAATGGTTTTCTTTTTCACATGGTTCGGATTTTGACAGGAACTCTAATAGAAATCGGTGCCAAAGAGATGGAAACGGAACAAATTTTAAAAATATTAGATACAAAAAACCGGACATTTGCAGGAAGGACCCTTCCGGCCCGGGGGCTTACCCTGGTTTCCGTAAAATATGACTAATAGAAAGGAGGAAGGGGATGCTTACCTTACAAGGAACGGTTGAAAACATTATTTATTCGAATGATGAAAATGGATATACAGTTTGTGATATAGCCTATGGCGGTGACTTGGTAACACTTACCGGTTATATGCCAAATTTGGCAGAGGGTGAACAGATCGCCGTACATGGCGAATGGGTGCAGCATATTGAATACGGGGATCAGTTCAAGGTTGAATACTATGAACGGATTATGCCGTCTACAGAAACGGAAATTGAGAAATATCTTTCATCTGGTTTATTGCCAGGTATCGGAAAAGCAACAGCAAAATTAATGGTGGAAGCCTTTGGAAGCGAAACCCTTAATGTGATTGAACATCATCCGGACAAGCTTTTATCAATCAAAGGATTGTCAAAGGCAAAGGTGGATTTAATTTATAAAAAATATGTAGAGCAAATTTGTGTTCGTGAAGTGGTGCTTTTCTTTCAGAAATATGATGTATCTCCTGCCACTGCAATTAAGGTATTCAAGGTATTAGGACCGGAAACCGTCAATTTACTGCGGCAAAATCCCTATTTGCTGACCGAAGTGATACAAGGATTTTCTTTTAAAACCGTAGACAATATTGGAAAAGATTTAGGGGTTCCGAAAAACGCATATTCCCGCATTGCGGCTGGAATACAATATCTGATGTATCAAATCGGATATTTAAACGGTCATACTTTTTTACCTCGTTCAGTTTTGGTTTCTCAGGCGGTTCATTTTCTTGAAATTGAGCAGGGAGCCGCAGAAGATACAATCTCACAGATGCTGTTGGATGAAAAGCTGGTATCTGAAGATTTTGGAGATTATGAAGGCTTATATTTGGCTTTATATTATCAGGCAGAAAAATATGTTGCAGACCGTTTAAAAGAAATGGCCGAAACCGTATTTGAGACTGATCCGATTATTATTGATGAACTTTTGACGGAGGTTGAAAAGGAGACAGGAATTGTTTTGGCAAAAGCGCAGGAAGAGGCAGTACGCGCTGTTTTTGAGACTTCGGCGCTCGTCATTACTGGCGGGCCGGGAACAGGTAAAACAACCATAATCAATAGTATTATCCGTTTGATGGGAAAACAGAATAAGACGGTTATGCTTGCTGCTCCTACAGGCCGGGCCGCAAAGCGGATGAGTGAAGTCTGCCATACAGAAGCAAAAACCATCCATCGCCTATTGGAAATTACACCTGGCGTGGATGAAGTTGGCAATATGTTTGCCCGCAATGAAATGAATACGCTCGACTGTGATGTTTTGATTGTTGATGAAATGTCTATGGTGGATATTCTTTTGATGAAAAGTCTTTTGGCTGCAATCCCCCACGGAGCGAAATTGGTCATGGTTGGGGACAGTGACCAGCTGCCATCTGTAGGTCCCGGTAATGTTTTAAAGGATATTATTGAAAGTGAAACTGTTTATTGTGTTCAGCTGCGAGAAATTTTTCGCCAAGCAAAAGAAAGTATGATTGTTGTCAATGCACATAAAATCAACAATGGTGAAATGCCCCACCTCAATGATAAAGAGAACGATTTTTTTCTGGTACACAGAGAAGATCCCTATGTAATTGCAGAAACTATTGCCGACTTGTGTGCAAGACGACTGCCAAAGGCGTACCAATTGGATAATATTGGTCAGATTCAGGTATTGACACCTACAAGAAAATCCATCATCGGCGTACAGGCGTTGAATACGGCCTTGCAAGAACGGCTAAATCCGCCGGATGAAGGAAAAGCAGAAAAAGTTCTTAACTCCTGTACCTTCCGGGTAGGGGATAAAGTGATGCAAATCAAAAATAACTATCAGTTGGAGTGGCGAAAGTTTGACAGCAATGAAAAAGGGCTTGGTGTATTTAATGGTGATGTAGGCTTTATTATGGAAATTGACAATAGGAAGCGCAAATTGTTTGTCGCATATGATGACCGCTGTGTTGCCTATGACTTTGCAATTTTGGACGAATTGGAACTTGCTTATGCAGTGACAGTACACAAGAGTCAGGGAAGTGAGTTTGACGTGGTGGTTATCCCACTCTTTGAAGTTCATCGTTTGCTGATGACCAGAAATCTATTATATACCGCGATCACCAGAGCCAAAAATCTTGTTGTATTGGTTGGGCAAGAAGAGGTTATTCATTACTATATAAGTAATGACAACATCCAAAAGCGGTATTCGGGTTTAAAGAATAAATTGGTAATTTACTAAATAAGGAGAAAACACATGGAATATTTTGCACTACCTCTGCAAACTTTGATAGAAGAATTTGAAAAACTGCCGGGTATTGGAAGCAAGACAGCCCAGCGATTGGCGTTTCATATTCTGAATCAGCCACAGGAAAAGGCACAGAAATTTGCTGAAGCCATATTAAATGCAAAAAAATCTTTATGCTACTGCCGTGAATGTCAAAATCTATCGGATAAAGAAATTTGTACGATCTGTTCCAATGCAAAACGTGACCATTCTGTTATCTGTGTAATGGAGAGTCCGCGTGACGTTTTACAGATGGAAAAAACAAACGAATTTCATGGTGTATATCACGTTTTGCACGGGGCAATCTCGCCGATGGATCATGTTGGACCGGATGATTTGCGGATAAAAGAGCTGGTTAATCGCATATCCGGAGGTAACATACAGGAGGTTATCATGGCCACCAACCCAAATTTGGAAGGTGAAACCACCGCAATGTATATCTCTAAACTTCTAAAACCCTTTGGAGTTAAAGTCACCCGCATTGCCCATGGTGTTCCTGTGGGCGGCGAATTGGAATTTGCAGATGAAGTCACCCTTTCAAAAGCCTTGCAATGGCGTGTGGAGTTGTAAAAGATGAGAAAAAATGATCAATTTCAAATAGAAATTACCGGTATGACGGATAACGGCGAAGGTGTCGGACGCGCTGAAGGTATGGCCGTATTTGTTCCTTATACCATTGTTGGTGAGACTGTTCGCATCCATATCGTCAAAGTACTTAAAAATTACGCCGTCGGCAAACTAATAGAGATAATAAAGCCATCACCTCACCGCGTGAAGGCTGAGTGTCCGAATTTCTATCAGTGCGGCGGCTGCCAGCTTTGGCATATGGACTATGCAGAAGAACTTTTGTATAAAGAGCGAAAGGTGGCTGATTGTTTAAAAAGAATCGGTGGAATTGAACAGCCTATCTCACCAATTATCGGCGCTGATGAACGTAAATATTATCGGAATAAATCACAGTTTCCAGTTACATCTGATGGAATTGGAATGTACGCCGGTCGTTCCCACCGCTTGATTCCAATTGACCACTGTATGATTCAGAGTAATATTACCGAAGGCATCATATCAACTGTACGATATTGGATAGCAGCTTATGGCCTCATCCCTTACGATGAGAAAAAGAATTGCGGTCAACTCCGTCATTTATACATTCGGGAAACCGACGAGGGGATTATGGTTTGCTTGGTAGTAACAGACTGTAAAATTCCCAATTTGGATTGCTTGGTATCTTTGCTGCGGGAAAATAATCCCCAAATATGCAGCGTTCTTTTAAATATTAATCCCCATAAAACCAATGTTATTTTGGGAAAAGAAACAATGACGGTTTGGGGAAAAGAAGAATTAAAAGACCATTTAGGAGATGTGGTATTTTCCATTTCGCCGCTTTCATTTTATCAGGTCAATAAACAGCAGATGCAAAAGTTGTATGATAAGGCTGGTGAATATGCGGCTCTGTGCGGTAAAGAAGTTGTATGGGATGTTTATTGTGGAATTGGTACGATTGGGCAATATTTAGCGAAACACTGCAGGCAGGTTGTTGGTATTGAAATCATAGAAGCAGCAGTGAAAAATGCACGGGAAAATGCAAAACAAAATAAATTGAATAATACAGAATATTATTGCGGAGCGGCAGAAAAGATAGCACCGCAAATAATTGCCAAGGGAAACCGTCCGGATGTTGTTATATTGGATCCGCCGCGGAAGGGGTGTGATAAAGTTCTTTTGGATACTGTAATCACGGTCAATCCCCAAAAAATTGTATATATATCCTGCAAACCCTCAACTTTGGCCCGGGATTTAAAATATTTAAACGCACGGGGGTATACAGCAGAAGAAATAACACCTGTTGATATGTTCCCGGCCACCACACATGTGGAGACGGTTGTGAAGTTGGTTAGAAATAAGCAAAAATACCCCGTACAGTAAAGTGCGATTATTATTTACTGAAAAATAGGATTTTAAAGTAACTTAGGAGAAAATAATAAGATGAAAATTGAAAAGATAGAAAAAGACAATAAAATACTTGCATTGGTAACCGGAAAGGGTATCGTTATTACTGATATACAATCTGCTTTAGATATGTTGATGTCGGTAAAATATGAGATGCATACGAATAAAATTTTAATTGACAAAAACGTTATTACGGAGGATTTCTTTATTTTAAGTACTGGCCTCGCAGGTGAGATTTTACAAAAGTTTGTAAATTACGACTTAAAAATTGCAATTTATGGTGATTATTCTGGATATACGAGTAAACCTCTGAAAGATTTCATCTATGAAAGTAATCATGGAAAGGATGTCTTTTTTGTAGAATCAGAAGACGAGGCAGTAAAAAAGCTATTAAGTGTATAATGAATTATGAATGTAAGATACAAAAAAAGAATGCAATTTTATTCTTTTTCATAAGTATTTGTCTTGCAATACTTATCTTTCTGCTTGCTAATGCAATTCAAATTTTAGAATATGCGAAAATCGATGAAAAACAGGAAGCAGACACAGCAATTGTTTTAGGCGCTGGTGTTTGGAAAGATATGCCTTCACCGGTATTCAGAGAACGTATCCGGCATGGAATTTGGCTGTATCAAAATGGTTATGTAGATACATTAATACTAACTGGAGGATATAGCAGCGGCAATTCTGAATCAGATGCACAAATTGCAAAAAATTATTCTATTAGACAGGGAGTACCGGCAACCGATATTTTGATTGAAGAAGACTCTTCGATTACACAAGAAAATCTTTATTATGCAAAGCGAATAATGGAAGAACTTCACCTTAAAAATGCCTTGATTGTAAGTGATCCCCTTCATATGAAACGCGCCATATGAATGGCCAAAGATATGGGTATTGAAAGTTATTCTTCACCCACTCCAACATCCAGATACAAAAGTTTAAAATCAAAACTTCCATTTTTTCTTCGGGAATTGTTCTTCTATACCGGTTATAAAGTATATCGTTCAATTAGGTGAAAAATGAAGCCAAACTGATTAGCGTAATAAAAAGATGGCAGATAAAAAAGCATCTGCCATCTTTTTGTTATATAAAAGTTTTTTTATTTGATAACTAAAGTATAAGTTTTAGTTTTCGTAGTTTTTATATTCACTAAGAAAGGGTACGGCGGAATACTTCAACTTTTAGGTATACTTGTAAAGAAAAGATAAAAATAATGATTGTATAAAAAAAACTGCATGGTTCATACTACCAATATAGTTAAAGGAGGTATAATATGAGTATTGCATTTGATCAAAGTGAAACCAAAGACAACCTGATGCGTGCTTTTGCGGGTGAAAGCCAGGCGCGAAACCGATATCAATTTGCAGCAGGTCAGGCAAGAAAAGAGGGGTTGTATGTTGTTGAGGCTGTTTTTAATTTTACAGCCAGCCAGGAACAGTCACATGCAAAGGTCTTTTATAATCATTTGAAAGAACTTGCCGGTAAAAATATAGAGGTGGATGGAAAATATCCCGTAGATATATATGATAATTCAATAAAGCTTCTGCGTGCTGCACAGCATAATGAATATGAAGAACATGATGATGTTTATAAACATTTCGGTGAAGTAGCAGAAGAAGAAGGTTTTAAACAGGTTGCAAAATCTTTTGAAATGATTGCCGGAATTGAAAAAATACATGGTGACAGGTTCGGAAAATTTGCAGACCTATTGGAAAACAACCAACTCTTTGTTTCAAAGGTTTCTGTGCATTGGATGTGTCTTAATTGCGGGTATATTTACGAAGGAACCGAAGTTCCGCCCAAGTGTCCTGTTTGCAGCCATGATAAAGGTTTTTTTGTACGTTTGGAACTCGCGCCGTATACTTCTGCACCTGGAATATAAATGCAAGAAAAAACGCCGGCTCTTAGGTGAATGGTAGTAAGGAAGTATTGAAAACCATTACTATTTACCGGCAAACAGGGTATAAATGAAATACGCATATCACTTGATTACAGGTTGATATGCGTGTTTTCATTTTTCTCTAAATGTTTACGGTCTATATGTCAGCATTTAGAGCGTTTTTAACCCTTATTTTATGCGGTTTTCAGAGATCGAAACAGCCAAAGTAATGATATTATATTAAAACCCTCAAAAAACACACTTCTAACCGTCCCTCAAAACAGAAAAAGAGTAACCATTTTTGTGGTTACTCTCAACCATTTATTTGTCAATGTCAAACTTCAATACCTCTTTCATCAGCCTTGCTTTGATTTCCTCCGCATACACATATATCCGAGCCTTACAAAAATTGCGTGAGATTATGGAGGGCGGCAAAGATGAATAAATATATCCCGCCCGACTTTGAAACAATCCAAAATGCAAACGCCGACGATTCCGCAGCTATGCAAAAATTGTTAGCGCGTTATAACGCATACATTATGTTTTTCGCAACATACAACGGTGTTGTTAATTATGTGTAGCTGATATCCTGATGTGGTTTTTCAAGCATTTTTGCAATTTCCGTTAGATTGAAATTTGCGAAGTAATATATCAAAATTATATCGCGGTTTTTCTTTGGGAGTTGAAATAATGCGTTTCCTAAATCGTAATCATTTACAGAAAACTGATACCCAAAGGCTTCAAAGTGATATTGTAAAATCGGGTATGTATCACACTCGCCGCACTCCGAAAATAGTCGTTTGGTATATCCTCAAAGGAAACATTACACTCCGCATATTTACTGCTTTCGCGGTAAAGGTTAATCGCCTGATACCGTATTGTTTTCTTGCAATAGTAATCAAAACAATGTCTGATGTGCTCCTTTTGCTCATCTGTATATTTCATTGTCATTCCTCCAGAATTGATTTTATTTTTTCAAAATCAATTCTGACCGGAGGGGAACGGCAGCAGGGCAGTTGATCGGTGAAGTGTTACACCACAGTTCTGTGTTTCTGTCCCAGATAAATCCCAAATACGGCAAGAACGGTGAAAATCCCCAAAACAAAGATCGCCATAATCGGATAACTGATAATCATACCAAACACATTAAAAACCTTATATCCGCCAAATACTTCTTTTATCAGCGTAACATTTGCAAGTCCAAAGTCAATCATCGGCTGTATTTTTTGAAGGACACTATCACCCATTGCCGCTAAACCCACATTTATAAATAAAATCGCAAGACTTATACCGACAGCGCTCATTTGACTTTTCATACGAGATGAAATAAAGCTGATAATAAGGCTGTAAACTGTGCTGGTGAAAATGAGCCACAGTGCCGAAACAATGGCAAACTGCCAAATCTTAAGCCCAAACATCGACCGCGCGTATTCGGGTATTGACTGAATGGCGGCGTCCCATCCGTGCAGACTTGCGTGCGGAAGAAAGCCAAAAACAAAAGTGGCGATTAAATACACCATAACTATAGCAGTAGAAGTAATCAATACGCTCAGCAGCTTTGCAGTAACAATTTTTCGTCTGCCATGACGAGCGCTTAAAATCAAATGATCCATACCGCTTGACCGTTCTATCGCAAAAACCGGAGCAATGAGAAACGCAAGAGGTATCAACAACAAGAATTGCATCATATGTTCTCCCCAATTTGTAAATAGGTTTTCCCATAACAGAATGTTTGCAAATTCAGGTTCACCGAGCGCAGTCAGCTTTTGCAGGGAATCGCATAACTTTTTATATTCAAAGGTATTTTGTTGCCCCTGCTTTTCAAACTCGTGTATTTTCGATTGCAAAGCGTTTATTCCGTATGGTTCTTCGTTGCTTTCAGGCGGCGTTCCGTTTCGGTATTCGTCTACTCTTTCGCAAAATTCCTTGTATTTTACGGCAAGGATTGTTTCTGGACTGTCTTTTATGCTCCTTGCAATCATTCTCGAATCTGTCCCGTAACGCGCGGTTATTTCATCATATGCCGCTTTTGAATTTTCTGCTTTTTCCGTGTCAATCGCGCCCTCATAATCGGCGGAAAGTATTTCGTAATCTTTATAAGCGTCATTGCTTCCAATCAAAAACAAGGATGTAGAAAATCCTATTATGCTATAAAGCGCAAATAATACAAGCAGTAAAATAACCGTTTTCTTATTCAGCAGCAGTTTCCGCAGTTCAAACATAAATAATGACATAGCGCTACCTCCTTGCTTTTTCCGGCAAATAATTAAAAATATATAGATATACATCCTCAAGCGTCGGCGTGGTTTGCACAGCATCGGTAAACGGTTTTTCTTCGTTTATCACGCGAACTTCCATAACGCCGTCTTTTGCAATCACATTGCTGATAACAGCGTTATTTTGATATTCCACCAGCTTTTCGGCAGACATTTTCACAAGCCACACGCAATTTTCCGCCATTTTGATATATTCCTCGCGTGTGTTCATACATCTAATAACGCCGTATTCCATCATCATAATTTTAGAAGCGATATGCTCGACGTCAGATACAATGTGCGTTGACAAAAGCACCAATCTGTCATTGGAATACGCAGAGATGATATTTCGGAATTTTACGCGCTCCAACGGGTCAAGCCCCGCTGTAGGTTCGTCCAAAATCAAAATTTCGGGATTATCAAGAAGCGCCTGTGCAATCCCGAGTCTGCGCTGCATTCCGCCCGAATAGGCGCGGCACTGCCGTTTTAAATCGTTCTGCAAGCCAACATGATACGCAAGCTCCTCAATTCGCCTTTTCGTATATGATTTTTCCATGCCTTTGAGCGCGGCGGAATATTCAAGATAATCTCTGCCTGTAAAATCACTGTAAAAACTGATTTCCTGCGGTAAATATCCGACTTTCGCTCTGTATTCATCACCAATCATACGAATATCCCGACCGTCATATAAAATTCGTCCGCTGGTAGGCCTTAGAACATCAGCCATCATTTTAATCATTGTCGTTTTACCCGTGCCATTTGGTCCGAGCAGACCATATACGCCCGTACCCATTGTGACGGAAATATCTTTTAAGACTTTTTTATCCTTATAATTTTTTGATACCCGTTCAAATTTCAGTTCCAATATACCGCCCCCTATCTTTGCGGCGCACCGCCTCCACGAATGTTTTTTGCGATTTTTACCGTTGAAAAATCCGCTTTATTGAATTTCATTACACATATCGCAAAGAAAAATGCGCCAATCAGAACCGTAATTAAAAGTCCCATAACGGGTGTTATCGTGAATGAGCCGATTTGAAACGCTATACCCTCGTTTACAAGCTCCGCCGCGGTCATTTTATTTGCGCCAAGCGCGATATACCGAAAAATCGAAGTTGTGTATGTCAGCGGATTGATATATACAATCGGTAACAGAAACGCTGGTATAATCGTTGTCGGAATATATGCGCCCGAAACGAAGGTGAGCGGCATCATAATCATGGAACTTATCGTTTGAAACGCCGGAGAGTTGCGCGACACCGTTGCCAAAAACAGACCGACTGCGCTGAATGTCATTGCGGAAATAAACATAACCGAAAGCATTAAAATTCCTTGTAAAACATCTATTCTAAGTCCTATCACAATTCCGATAATCGCCGTAACCGCACCTTGAAGCGCAGCGACAACCGCGCCCGATAAAATATTTCCTATGGAAATTTGAGAACGTGCAATCGGCGCAACCATAACCTCTTTCATATAACCGCTTGAAATGTCGGATAAAATGTCCGAAGAATTATTTACGCTCGTTTGAAAAACGCTCATGATGATTACTCCCGAAATCAAATAATTCATCGGCGCGTTGACACTGCTCATAGAAGATTTCATTAAAAATGAAAACATTACAAGCATAAACATTGACATAAACAAGCTGCCGAAAACTCTGCCTTTACTCCTCACATAATTCAATAAATTTCTTTGTACTATTGCTGTAATCGGGTTCATTATTCTCTGATCTCCTTTCCTGTAATCGCGAGGAACACATCATTCAGTGTTCCTTTTTTAACCTCAAAATCAATGATTTTCTCTTTGCACGCCGATAAAATTTCCATAGCCAGCGATGGTTGTTTTGTTTGAAAAATTATCGTGTTTTCGTTTGTATGATACGGTACGCTTCTGTTTCGCAATGTATTTTGAAGTGTTTCCGATTCAGAACAAACTGCTTTTATTTCAATACTCGTGTATTGTTTTTTCAAATTTTCAGGCGTATCGTGCGCGATGATTTTACCGTGATCCATTACAACGATTTTTGAGCAGACCTCCGCTTCGTCCATATAGTGCGTGGTCAAAAAAATCGTAATGTTTTTCTGCTTTTGCAGTCTTTGAATATACTCCCAAACATTCGCGCGTGTTTGTGGGTCAAGCCCTGTTGTCGGCTCGTCTAAAAACAGCACTTTCGGATAATGCACAAGACCGCGCGCAATTTCAACGCGACGTTTCATTCCGCCCGACAGACTGCCAACAACCGCTCTTTTCCAATCGGACAGCTCCACCAAATCAAGCGCGAAATTGATACGGTTTGCCACCTCGTTTTTCGGCACCTTGTAAAACGCGCAGTGGTATTTTAAGTTTTCCTCCACCGTCATTTTCTCATCAAGCGTTGAGTCCTGAAACACAATGCCTATATCCTTTCTGACTAACGCTTTTTCTTTTGATGCATCGTGTCCGTTGATTTTAATGTTGCCCTGCGTTTTGTCCAAAATGGTGCATAATGTGTTGATTGTAGTGGTCTTACCCGCACCATTCGGCCCGAGAAACGCAAAAATGCTGCCTTCGTCCACGGTAAATGAAATATCATCTACTGCGGTAAAATCACCGTACCTTTTCGTAAAATGTTCGACCTCAATAATTTTTTTCATATCTATTCTCCTTTCAAAAAAATAAGTCCTATGCGTTTTTCCGCATAGGACTTATCTCCATAAAATATGGTGCCTTTAAATTTTTGTTATCGGTGTTATCTCCAAATATCGCCTGTTTCTATCAGTTTTTTCTGTATCCGCACATACGCTTCTGCGTCCTCCTCGCCTAATGATTCCAGCATTTTTGCGACTGCTTTAATCATTGCGTCCCTGCGCTCCTCTACTACGGAAGCGCCTGCTTCCGTAAGCTCAACAATTACCTGCCGACTGTCGCTTGGGTCGGGCATTCGGGTAATCAGTTTTTGATTTTCAAGTGATTTTAACATTGCCGCAATTCTTGCCGTTGTAAGCATAAGGGCTTTGCTCATATCCTTTGGATATACCTTGTTCCTGTTAGCGGCGATATAGTTTAGTGCAAGAATTTCGCCTCTTGCCATTTGGGACATCGCGCGTTCCATTTTAACCTGCGG
Organism: uncultured Clostridia bacterium; assembly: GCA_910580105.1. Lineage (GTDB taxonomy): Bacteria > Bacillota > Clostridia > Monoglobales > Monoglobaceae > CAJTWN01. Next base: position 263,939 of record CAJTWN010000001.1, read on the forward strand.
CATACTTGCGCGCATATTGACAAGCTGCTTAGCCAATTCATTATAGTCCATATCACGCCTCTTTTCTAATAATATTACTAACTCTATTAGCATTATATTTAAAATTTTTTGATTTGTCAAGCATTTTTTCAATTATGATGTGATTTTTTATCTTGGCAAAAATTATATCCTTTTCGTAGTAGTAACAGAAAGAAATTTTATAACCTAAGCGCAGATATCCCCCGCCCCTTAGGCGGCGAGGTCCATTTCAGAATTTCAGTGGAAAGTTTAATCTCCCATTGAAATTCTGAAGAGCTATCGCTCCATGCGCAAGTTGCAATCTGTCACAAGCTCTGCTCCTTGCGAGCAAAGCAGGAGCGTTGCTCCGATTTAAAAAACAGTTATAGTTTTTATCTTTCATTTGTTATTTAGATGAAAAATAAATTACGCAGCAAAAGCGCAAATTTCATCTGGATAATGTATAGAGGAACGCATAAATTTTCATCAAAAAGGGTTTGGGAATACACAATAATCAAAATCAATTTTGTGCAAGTGTGGCTGCACTTGCAGTGCTTGCTATTTTTCAAAAACGGCAGACAAGACAAATTTGATTTTTCGTGAGTGTGGCCAAACTCGCTTTGCGGATACGAAGTCCTTTTCAAAGGCAGCCGGTAATACAAACGCCCTTTGAAGGGGCAGCGAAGAGGCAAAGGTAATAAGCTTGAACGTACGTGAAAGCCAGCGACTTGAGCCGCTGGTCAATAGCATGGGGGTATAGTCTTAGAGCAAACCATGCGTCCAATGAGCAATTATGTTTATTATATTATACAAATATAAATTTATATTTATTTCAATATTTGTATATAATGCAGCAATATAAGACTTGACAATTTTTGTGTATATGAATATAATATATATGAATGATTGCTCATATGATAATTGGAGGTTGCAGTTATGACAAAAAATCAAAAATTTGTATTGTTGAGAATTCTTATTGCCGGTATCTGTTTTATTTTGGGTTTTATATTACACAAGTTGGCTAATCTACAGATTTCTTTATTTATTCTATCGTATTTAATTATCGGATTGGATGTTGTTTGGCATGCACTTAAAAACATTGCCCGCGGAAAAATTTTTGACGAGCATTTTTTGATGACAATAGCAACCCTTGGCGCATTTTGTCTGAAAGATTTCGCGGAAGCTGCGGCGGTTATGTTATTCTATCAAATTGGTGAATTCTTTCAAGATTATGCTGTTGACCGCTCGAGAGAATCTATTACAGAATTAATGGATTTACGGGCAGAATACGCCACAATAAAACAAGGGAAAGATTTAATCAAAGTAACTCCCGATACAATAAATGTAGGAGACACAATAATTATTCAGCCGGGTGACCGGGTGCCGCTTGACGGCAAAGTTTTATCGGGCGAATCTTTTATGGATACATCCGCTCTAACTGGTGAATCTGTTCCCCGCCACGTGAAACCCGGTGAAGAAATTTTAAGTGGCTATATCAATCAAAAAAGTGTACTTGAAGTTGAGGTAACCAATACATTTCAAACCTCAACAGCAACGCGAATTCTTGAACTGGTCGAACATACAAGCAGTCAAAAGGCCAAAGCTGAACACTTTATTACAAAATTTGCAAAAGTCTATACACCTTTTGTGGTTCTTGCGGCCGCTTTACTTGCAGTCTTGCCGCCGATTTTTACCGGGCAAAGTTTTGCAGTATGGGTTGAACGTGCCTTAACCTTTTTGGTAATTTCCTGTCCCTGCGCTTTGGTTGTTTCCATTCCCCTTGGTTTCTTTGCAGGAATTGGAACTGCTTCAAAACATGGCATTTTGATAAAAGGAGGAAATTATTTAGAAGCTTTGTCGAGAACAGAAATTGCAGTTTTTGACAAGACTGGTACATTAACCAAAGGTATATTTACAGTATTGAATATCATACCTGCCAATGGTTTTGAAAAAGAAGAAGTATTGGAAGCTGCCGCATATGCCGAAGGATATTCCAAACATCCAATTGCACAATCTATTCTTGATTGTTATGCAAAACCTTTAAAAATTTCTGAAATCCAGGATGCCCAAGAACTTTCCGGACATGGTACATCTGTTTATTGGAATGGCCAGGAGATATTGGCCGGAAATGATAAGTTAATGAATGAAAAGCAAATTTTATTTTCTCCTGTACAGTCTTCAGATACAGTGGTTTATATTGCAAAAAACGGCCAATATATGGGATGTATAGAAATTGGCGATGAGGTGAAAACAGATAGCAAAAAAGCAATAGAAATGCTTAAAAAACTCGGTGTAAAACATACGGTTATACTAACCGGCGACAATGAAGAAGTAGGAAGAAGTGTTGCTGATAATGTTGGGGTAGACCAAGTTTATACCAAACTTCTGCCGGAAGATAAGGTTGCTTGTGTTGAAGCACTTTTACAGAAGAAGGGGCAAAAAAAATCGTTAATTTTTATCGGGGATGGCATGAATGATGCTCCTGTACTTGCCCAGGCTGATGTTGGTATTGCAATGGGAGGAATCGGCTCTGATGCAGCTATTGAAGCGGCAGACGCTGTCCTTATGACAGACGAACCTTCAAAAATTGCCGATGCGATTTATCTCGCAAAAAAAACGGTTCAAATTGTGGCGCAAAACATAATATTTGCCATTGGCATCAAGTTCATAATACTCCTTTTGGGGGCATTTGGCTATGCTTCGATGTGGGCAGCAGTCTTTGCGGATGTGGGGGTTGCATTTTTAGCAATTTTGAATGCACTTCGGATATTAAAACAATATGGAAATAAAAAGACAGTGGCCTGACCACTGTTTTTTTATACAAAATTTTTTTGCACAAATTTTTAATATATTTGTGCAAAATATTGATATTTATGCCAAGGATTTTTTACGATACTGCGTTGGTGAGATATTTTTGTGTTCATTAAATATATGGATAAAATAACTTGCTGATGAAAATCCAACCTGAAAAGCAATTTCAGTAATGCTATCTTTTGTTGTCATCAAAAGTTTTTCTGCCTCTTTAATACGGACATCATTCAGGTAATCATTAAAATTTCGTTTCATGATCTGCTTAAAGGTTCTGGAAAAATAACTGTAACTCAAACCGCAGCGATTTGCCATTTCCAATGCAGTAATATCTTCATCATAGTGTGTCGTAAGATAATCCAAAACCATTTGTATTTTTCCGACATTTTCGGAATTGGTTTGCTGCACCGTCTGAAAATCAATGCCGCTGCTATTCCAATAACGCAAAATCCACAAAAAAATACGGCAAATATTGGAACGGATAGCAAGTTCATAACCATACTGCTTTTCTATAAATTCTTTGCAGGAATCATGGACAAGACGCGGAATATCTGTTGTACAGATTTCCCGGTTGGTAAACACTTTCTGGGGAGAGGTGTTATTTAAAATAAAAGGAAGAACATATTTGGTTTCAAAAATGCTCTGTGAAGAATCATAGAGCATTTCCGGCTCAAAGCGCAGCACACAATATTCATGTACACCATCCGTAAGACCAAGAATTTGATGAACTTCATTTGAATTGATAAGGACAAGATCTCCTTGGCTTGCATTATAATGGCGATCATTGAGCCATACATTTAATGCACCCTCCAGACAGTAAAGCAGTTCAATATAATCGTGATAATGCGGAGAACAAAGTTCTACTTTACCTTTTCCTTTTTGAATATGGCATACAATCTGGGAAGGGATGCCGTTGATCGTATATTTTTGTTCTTTAAATCCTTTGTCCATTAAAATCACCCATGACAAAATATTAATATTTTATGACAGAAATATTATAGCATAGAATAAAAAAAAATGCTATACTAAATAAAAAAATTGTCAAGATAATGTTGGGAGGTTATGAAATGAAAAAGGTTGGTTTACAGCTATATTCCATCCGGGATGCAATGGAAAAAGATGTGCCCGGTTCTTTGAAAAAAGTAAGGGATATGGGCTATGAATACGTTGAATTTGCCGGTTATTTCGGCTATTCCGCTGAGGAACTGCGCAATATGATGGACGAATTGGGTCTTAAATGCGTAAGTGTACACCAAAGCTATCAGGATTTGCTGGATAAGCCGGAGGAAACAATTGCCTATTTAAAAACTCTGGGAGTGAAATATTTTGTCGTTCCCTATATGGGCAAAGAAAATCATAAAGGCGGCGAATTTTTTGAAAAAACAGTTGAAAACTTCAAAAATATATCTGCACTTTTGAAGGCATCAGGAATGAAATTGTTATATCACAATCATGAATTTGAGTTTGAGAAATATGAAGATAAGTTTTTGCTGGATTGGCTGTTTGAAACAGTAGGCTCGGAAAATTTAGAAACAGAAATTGATACCTGTTGGGTAAAATATGCCGGCTATTCTCCGGAAAAATATATTCTTCAGCATAAAGGCTGTGCAGAAATTTTACATTTAAAGGACTTTGTCGGCAATACCGGTCTTGAAAAGACACGGGATGAAAATAATTTTTCAATGAAACCAATCGGTGAAGGCTGTCAGGATTGGGAAAGTATTTTGTCTGCCGCAGAAGAAGCCGGAACGGAATATTTTATTGTTGAACAAGATGATTACTTTGATACAAATTCTTTGGATGCAGTAAAACGCAGCAGAGATTATTTAAAAAGCATAGGATATTAAAAAATATAAGGAGTGAAAAATATGGAAAGAGTTGTCAGAGTTGGTATTGTTGGCTGTGGTGGTATCGCAAATGGGAAACATTTGCCGGCATTAAGCCGCATTGAAAATGTTCAAATGGTTGCTTTTTGTGACCTTGTTGTTGAAAGGGCCGAAAAGGCAGCGAAAGAATATGGCGTTGAAGGCGCTGCAGTTTATACTGATTACAAAGAGATGCTGGATAAAGAGGATTTGGAAGTTGTTCACGTCCTTACCCCAAATAAATCTCATGCACCGGTTAGCATTTATGCAATGGAACATGATTGTCATGTAATGTGCGAAAAACCGATGGCAAAAACTTATGCAGACGCAAAGGCAATGCTGGAAGCACATCAGCGGACCGGCAAAAAATTGACCATTGGCTATCAGAATCGTTTCCGCAGTGACAGTACATATTTGAAAAAAGCTTGTGAACGCGGTGACTTGGGCGAAATTTATTTTGCAAAAGCACATGCGGTTCGCCGGCGTGCAGTCCCCACCTGGGGAGTATTTCTCAATGAAGAAGAACAGGGCGGCGGTCCGTTAATCGATATCGGTACACACGCTTTGGATCTCACCCTTTGGTGCATGAACAATTACAAGCCAAAGGCAGTTAAGGGAAGTGTATTCAAAAAATTGGGGGATCATAATGATTCCGGCAACGCTTGGGGACCATGGGACCCGAAAGAATATACAGTTGAAGATTCAGCTTTTGGATTTATTGAAATGGAAGATGGAGCAACCATTATTTTGGAGAGCAGCTGGGCGCTTAATACACTGGATTCAAAGGAAGCCAGATGTACCCTTTGCGGCACCAAAGCAGGCGCTGATATGGATGACAGTCTTCGAATAAACAGCGATGACTTTGGTAAATTGACAACAACAAAACCGGAGCTCGGCGCAGGCGGCGTAGATTTCTTCGAAGGCAGCTCTGCAAGACCTGAGGATATTGAAGCGCGTCAGTGGATTCGTGCGGTTATTAATGATACAGACCCGGTTGTAAAACCCGAACAAGCCATTGTTGTCACCCAGATTCTTGAAAAGATATATGAAAGCGCAAGAACTGGAAAAGAGGTGTATTTCAATGACTAAGGTCACTGTATGGAATGAATATCTGCATGAAAAGGAATCAGAAACGGTTGCGGCCGTCTATCCCAAAGGTATTCATACATGTATCAAAGACTTTTTAACCTCAGATGAAGTATCCGTCCGCACAGCTACGCTTGACATGCCGGCCTGTGGTTTAAGTGAAGAAATTCTTGCAGACACTGATGTTTTGATTTGGTGGGGACACAAAGGACATGAGCGTGTTCCGGATGAAATTGTCAGCCGTGTGCAAAATGCAGTTTTGCAGGGAATGGGTTTGATTGTCCTGCATTCAGGACATAAATCAAAAATTTTTATGAAATTAATGGGTACGCCTTGTGATCTCTTATGGCGGGACAATGATCGTGAACGGGTTTGGTGTGTCAATCCGGCACATCCGATTGCAAAAGGAATTCCGCCATATTTTGAATTGGAACATGAAGAAATGTATGGTGAACATTTTACCATCCCAACACCGGATGATGTGGTTTTTGTCGGTTGGTTTGCGGGCGGAGAAGTTTTTCGCAGCGGATGTACTTTTACACGGGGCATGGGAAAAATCTTCTATTTCCAGCCTGGTCATGAAGAATATCCGACCTACAAAAATCCTTTCGTGCAGCAAATTATAAAAAATGCGGTTGAATGGGCAAAACCCACCGCACATCTCGAAAAGCTCGCCTGCACCCATCTAGAAAAACCGACAGAAAGCAAAAATTAGGAGGAAATCAATATGATATTAAGTGTAATGTCGCCTGTTCTAAATGAAATGGGTTTGGAAGAAGCACTGCAATATTTACACAGCCTTGGCGTTGATGCCATTGAATTAGGCGCCGGGGGATACCCCGGTAAAGCACATATGGATCCTGCAGATTACCTTGCGCATCCGGAAAAAATTGATACCCTAAAAGGATGGCTGGATAAATACCAGATCAAAATTTGTGCCCTTGCCTGCCACGGTAATCCGGTTCATCCAGACAAAGAACAAGCCAAAGCCTATCATGAAGATTTTGTAAATGCAATGCAGGTCGCTGTAAAGCTTGGCGTGGATACAATCATTGGATTTTCCGGTTGTCCGGGCGATTGTGCGGATTCCAAAAATCCAAACTGGGTAACTTGCGCTTGGCCAAATGAATATCAGGATATTTTAGATTGGCAATGGAATGAGGTTCTGATTCCCTATTGGAAGAAAACAGCAGCTCTTGCAAAAGAAATTGGTATCAAAAAAATCGCTTTTGAAATGCACCCGGGATTCTGTGTTTATAATCCAAAGACATTGTTGAAATTACGTGAGGCAGTTGGAGATATCATCGGTGCAAATTTTGATCCCAGTCATCTGTTCTGGCAGGGAATCGAGCCCTGTGAAGCAATAAAAAACCTGAAAGGGGCAATTTACCATTTTCATGCGAAAGACACCAGAATTGATCCAGCCAATACTGCCATCAACGGCGTTTTAGATACCGGGAATTATGGTGATATTCTGAACAGAAGCTGGGTATTCAGAACGGTCGGCTATGGTCACGCTTCAGACACATGGAACGATATGATAAGTGCCCTTAAATCCATTGGATATGACGGACCAATTAGTATCGAACATGAGGATGGTCTGATGTCTCCTAAAGAAGGTCTTGAAAAAGCCGTTGCTCTTCTGAAAAACGTCCTCATCTATGAAAATCCAGGAGAAATGTGGTGGGTATAATGCAGCATAAATTAGGAATAATCGGATTTGGCGGAATGGCAGGCGCACATTTTAATGCTTTAAAAAACTATGACCGGGTTGAAGTCAAAGGTGTTTTTGACGTTGATCCAAAGCGTTTACAAGCAGGTATAGAAAAGGGTGTTTTGGCCTATAAAAGCAAAGAAGAAATTTTATCAGACCCGGAAATTGATCTGATCCTGATTGCAACCACCAATGAGGCGCATAAGGAATTGGCCATCGAAGCAATGGCAGCCGGAAAACATGTTATTTGTGAAAAACCGGTCACCATCAGTTCGAAAGAACTTGCTGAAGTAATGGAAGCAAGTAAAAAATATAATCGGGTATTTACCATTGATCAGAATCGAAGAACCAACCGGGATTTTGTTCTGATGGCCCGTAATGTTGAAAGTGGTCTGCTCGGAAAACTCTATATTATTGAATCGCGGGTAGAAGGATCACGCGGAATGCCTACCGGATGGCGCACCAAAAAAGACCTTGGCGGCGGAATGATGCTTGACTGGGGCGTTCATTTGATTGACCAGCTGATGTATATGATACCTGAGAAGGTAACAAGCGTCTTCTGCAAAATGTATAAAATCCAGTACCCCGAAGTAGACGATAATTTTCGGCTGACCATTACCTTTGAAAACGGACTTACTGCTTTGATTGAAGTTTCAACCAATAATTATATTACACATCCCCGCTGGTATGTCCTGGGCGAAACAGGAACTCTGCAAATTGATGACTGGAATTGCGACGGTAAAATTGTCCGCTGTATTGATAAGGAAGACCATTGGGTGGAGGAAATTGTCTACACAAAAGCCGGTCCAACCAAAACGATGGCGCCAAGAAATCCGAATTCGACGGAAACAATAGAAATCTCTGAACCATTAGATGTCCGGGATGATCTTACCGTTGTTTATGATCAGTTTGTAGACGCGGTAGAAGGAATTGCAGAACTGACCATAACACCGGCGCAGGCAATGCGTGTTATGAAGGTAATGGAAGCTGCTTTCCAGTCCGACGAAAGCGGAGATGTTATTCATACAGAAATATAATTTATGTTGAAAGTGTTTTCGTTTTTAAAATTAACTATTTATTTTCAAGTGTTTTATTGATTTTCAAAAAAGTCTGTGCTATACTTTGGCATAGACTTTTTTACGAATAGGAAAAATACCATGAATTATGAAGAAACCCTGACATATATCCATCAGACACCAAAATTCAGCAGAGTTTTGGGAAATACAGTTTTAAAAAAATTACTTTACCAACTGGGAAATCCACAAATGGGACAAAAATATATCCATGTAGGCGGAACCAATGGGAAAGGTTCTGTTGTGGCTATGACTGCGCATATTCTAAACCATGCGGGATATAAAACCGGGATATTCACCTCTCCCTATCTTGAACGGTTTAATGAACGCATTTCTATCAACGGAACGCCAATTTCGGATGACGATTTAGCAAGGCTGGCAACAAAAGTCCGGCTTTGTATGGAGAAAAATCAGATATTTGTTTCTGAATTTGCTTTGGATTTGACCATTGCTTTTTTATATTTTGCAGAACAAAACTGTGACTTTATCCTGCTTGAAGTCGGAATGGGCGGACGTCTGGATGCAACGAATGTTATCAAAGCGTCTGCTGTCACGGCTTTGACTTCAATTGGCCGGGATCATATGCAATATCTTGGAGAATCACTTGCGGAAATCACAAGGGAAAAATGCGGAATTATTAAACCAAATGGGATCGTTGTCGTCGCACCGGAGCAATCCAATATTGTCCTGGAAGAAATTAAAATAGCATGTACCGAACAAAATTCTGCTATGGTTCTTGCTGACCTGTCTGTGGCAGAGCCTTTTACGCTTGGTCTTAAAGGAAGTTTTCAAAGGAAAAATGCCGCCGTTGCAATTGAAATTTGCAGACAGCTGCGTACACAGGGCTGGGATATTACCCGGCAAAATATTGCTTCTGGTCTGTCGGCAGCCCGATGGCCCGGAAGGTTTGAAAAAATACGGGACCATCTGATATTGGATGGCGCACATAATTTCCCGGCGGCAAAAGAATTGGCGACAGAACTTTCGTCCCTCGGTGAAAAAATACATCTCATAACAGCAATGATGAAAGATAAAGAAGTGGAGGAGGTTGTCCGGATTTTATCCCAAACAGCCAATAAAGTGACGGTCACGGAGGTCGATATGCCCCGTTGTTATCCGGCAGAAGATTTAAAAAAACTCTTTATCTCCAATGGATGTGAAACGAATATTATAAAACCATCTATCACAGCTGTTCAGGAGGCAATAGAGGACAATTCACATTTGGTTTGTGTCTGTGGTTCATTATACTTGGTGGGTGAAATTCGAAAGCAATTATCTAACATTTGATTTTATTTGAACAGTTTAAACAAGAAAACACACAGACAAAATTTGTCTGTGTGTTTTCTATCATAACGCATTTAACAAACAGAAAATTTATTCTTCGCTGTCCTCTACATCCTCGTCTTGTGCGACAGTATCTTCAGCTGTTTCAGCGTCAATATCCGGACCATATAATCCTGCACGGTCGTTTACAACAAACATCCGCATCATATCATAGGTCAGTCCAAGTTCTCCTACTGCATCACCTTTCAGGAAGCCTTTGTCAACCAGTTTCTGGATGGTGGGGCGTGCCCAGTCCGGCATATTACTATCAATATAATTATAAATCATTGGATGCTCAAGAGCATATACACGCGCTGACAAATCGTCAATCGCTGCTTTTAAAGCTTCATAATCCATATCTCCATTCCCCCCTTCATCTTTGGTCAATCCAAAGCCCTCTGCAATACCGTCGGCAACAGCCTGGCCGATTTCTTCTTTCTTTGCCTGATAAAGGTCCATATCATCTTTGTCATCAATAAAAGCAAGTTCTAATAGCGCTGCAGATACACCTTGTGCCCGTATCTTAGAAATGACACTGAAGTTTTTACGTTTTACGCCGCGGTTCGTAAACCCAATGGCCTGCATGTTTTTTAAAATATCCTGTTCAACTGTTATTCCTTGTTCCTGGGTTGTTACATATATTTCCGTACCTGTCGTTCTGCCATTTCCACTTGGATTATTGGCGCCGGAATTAAAATGAACTTCAAGAACATAACCGTATGGTCTGAAATTGTAGGTGTGTGTTTTCAGATAGGTGAACCAGTCACGGCTGGTATCTGCAATCGTTGTCTCCGCATAGGCAGAAAGATATTTTTGAATATATTTCACGATTTCCCGTGTCAGGTTGGCCTCTTGGTAACCCAAAGCGACTGCACCGCTATCTCCGTCACCATGACCTGCAATCAACAGAATTTTCATAGTTCTCACCCCCATTTGAACAAAATCGTTCTCTTTGGTACAATACAGTATATGTATTTCTTGTCCAATGTTTCCAAACTATTTCATAGAATATTTAATCTATAATATCAACGTTGTATTCTTTAAGCCATGTATCAATCATGTATATATATGCTAAAATCTGTGGAAAATTCATCATTTGACCATACCACGGTTTTGAGAACAGGGCGCCTTCGGTTTCTAACAAATTTTTCAATTCCGTTTCCTTTATAATCTCAAATATCGGAGAAGAAGAGGCGGCCAAAATATTTCTTACCTTCTTTTTCACATTTTCAACATAGTTCGGATGATTATTTTTGGGATAGGGGCTTTTTTTCCGATAAACAATTTCATGAGGCAATTCTTCACTGAATACTTTACGCAACAACCCCTTTTCCCGTCCGGCATAACATTTCATCTCCCAAGGGATATTAAATGTGTATTCAATGATACGATGGTCACAGAATGGAACGCGTATTTCCAAACCATTATACATGGAAGCGCGGTCTTCTCTATCCAAAAGCGTTTGCATGAACCAGTTTAAATTTAAATATGTAATTTCCTTTATACGACGGTCCAAATCACTTTCTTCACCTGTTTTGGGCGTCTTTGCAATTGAAGTCTTATAACGCTCCTGTACATACTCCTGTGGGTCAAACGTCAGGAATTTGTTTCGTATAAGCATGGCTTTCAGCGTTGTATTTCCACTCCATGGAAAATCAGCTAAATTCCAAAATTCAGGATTGGTATACCATGGATACCCGCCAAATATTTCATCAGCACACTCGCCGGATAGAGCAACGGTATGCCTTTTCTTTACCTGTCCGCAAAAGAGAAGTAAGGAAGAATCAGCATCCGCCATCCCAGGGAGATCACGGGCACAGGTTGCTGCATACAAAGCATCACCTACCTTGTCATTTTCCAAAACTACATTGTTATGATTAGAACCAATTGCTTTTTGCATCAATGTGACATAGTGATCATCATTATTGAACGAACAAAGACCAGACTTTGATTCCCTTTCATTTTCACTATAACTGATGGAATAGGTTGAAATTACTTTTCCATCTTTGGCATATTCTCCGGCAGCAACTGCAGAGATAATGCTTGAATCCAAACCACCGGATAAAAAGCAGCAAAGCGGTACATCAGAAACCAATTGGCGTTTGATTGTATCTGTCAGCAAATAATGAAGATGTTCAATTGTATCCTGAAGGCGATCGGTATGTATTTGGGGTTTTATTTCCCAATATTGATGAATTTGCAAACCGTCTTTTCCAAAGGTCAGACAATGTCCCGGCTTTAATTCTTCGATATCCGTAAAAGCTGTACTTCCAGGCGTTCTGCCAGGTCCGATTAAAAATACTTCCGCAATACCATATCGGTTGACATTCGGTTTTACCATGGGATTTTTTAATAACGTTTTTATCTCTGATGCAAAAATAAAACCACCCATGTAAGCGTGATAGAAGAAGGGTTTTACCCCTGCACGGTCACGGGCGGCAAACAAAAATTCATTGGTTTTATCATAAATTGCGAAGGCAAAAATTCCATTGAAGTGTTCCAAACATGTCTTTCCCCAAGCTAAATAAGAAAGCAGCAGAACTTCTGTATCCGAATATCCATCAAATTTGTAACCCAATTCTCTTAAATCTTTCCGAATTTCTTCGGTATTATAGAGTTCTCCATTATAGACCATGATATATTCATTTCCGTCTTTTGTTTTATATATTGGCTGTTTCCCATTCTCATCGTCTATGACAGAAAGCCGCCTGTGAATTAACGCAATTTGCCGGTTTATGTACATTCCGGTATCATCCGGGCCGCGCCGCCGCAATGTTTCAGACATCTTCTGCAAATCTTTTTCAAACGAAAAAATATCTTGCTGAAAATCCATCCATCCACATATTCCGCTCATAAAAATCGCCTCCTTTTGCCTTTATTATATGCAAAAAGAGGATTTGTGTGCATATTAAATTTTACGATTAACAAAGGAAGTTATCCACCGCTTATCTTCATCCATAACCCGACGGCTATCCCGCATTTTTTGCGCGGTCATTTTCAAAATTTCAATATCCAATTGGCAGGATTTTAAATATTTCAAAGTTTTTTCCCGTTCTTTTGCCGCTGCGGTTGCTAAAAGCCACGCAATTGCCATCCGCACATAATAGGCATCACACTTTATCTGTTCAACTGTGTCAAACACTTTTTCAATCCATTTCGGTGTCAAATAATAATCCAGCATAATAATAATTCCAACCCGGTTGATCCATGGATTTTCATCCTTCACCATCTGCAAAACCGTATCCCAGAATAGGGATAATTGCTTTCCAATCTGTTTCCATGTTGAAACCGCAACATCGCAAAGTGCCCAGTTGTTTACCTTGCCGGCATACTGATTTATTCTGCGCAAAAAATCAGAAAGTTCTAATTTGGCATAACCAATGACTAAACCCTCCAAAAGTATTTCTTCGTAATGAACACCTTTGGGAACAGCAAGAAATCCAGCCGCATCGTCCTTTGCGATTTTTTTCGCAATATCGCGTAAAACAGGAACGCGAATTCCCAGCGTATTCTTTGTTCCGGGCATCAGCTGCTCATTGAAGACACGATATTTTTCGTCACTATATGATTTCAATTCATCAAGAAAAATCAGATAATTTTTCTCGTTCCATTTTAATGCCTGATCAGCCATTGCATTCTCCTAATATAATGTGCGCCGGTTCAAAACTACTTCCGGCGGTGTATAATTTTCCCTTACAGCTTTATAAACCTCCGCCATTGTTGCCCGATAATAAGCGCGATACCAAAACAGACCGACGCCCGTTAAAATACCAAAAATCAACCAGGGCAAAAACGACAGATAAAGAATAAGAAGCTCGCCTATATGTCCCTTTAACATTCCGCGGCTCATTTTTAATGCTTCAACCAAGTCAACATCTTTATCTTCTGCAACAATAAAGTCAGTAAGTGAATAGGCAAGCATGAGGTAAATACCGGGAATAATCAAAAGTAACAAACCAGCCAAAACTAATACACCCTTTGTCAGATGGATCAAACAGACACGGATTGTATAACGAAAATATTGAAATAAAGTTCTAAGACGCAACAGTTTATGATTTGACAAATGAACAAAAATTTTAGCTTCCCCGACTTTTAGTACAGTAACGAATAAATAGCAAAGGATGACCGCAATGGGAAGCGTTAAAATAAAATTCATTGAAAGGGGGATACCCGCATGGACAAAATATAAAAAGTAGTATTGCAGACTGCCCCAAACGATAAGCGGTATTCCGAGCGTTATAATAACAGAAATCAAAGGTATTTTTAAATCAGATAACAAGTTTTCTTTTGCACGTTCCTTTAATTCAATTCTTTGCATGATTTCCTCCTCAGCCATCAGAGCCCTGCCGTTCTCTTGAGAAATATGAGCAAGCAACGGCCGGTATTTTATTTAACCATAATAAAAGTATTATAGTCTTTTTCAGATGAATTGTCAATTGAAATCCCTGATGTCAGGCATAAAGCAGGACAAACTGCATAAGATGAAACTATAACACGGAACGGAGGAGAAAGATGAAATACAGAGCAGTTGTCATTGACGGAAAACGAATTTGGAAAAATACACTTGCCTATTTATTCACTTCAGGCATTCTGTTCATATTATTTATCTGTTTAATCAGCGGTAACACTTTTTTCTTTCCAAGCGGTGAAGATATGATCAGTACCAGCATTCCTGCAATTGGTGTAGCAAACAATCTCCCGGAAAAGCGAAAAGAAGTTATACAAAACACCTCCCGGCAGATGCTAAACCTTCTATTCGGTTTTTCCCCTTCTGACAGCCGAACCATTTTGGACACAGAATACCCGCTGCTGAAAGCGGTAACGAAAGCACCGCTGGTTTCAAAGGCAATTGGTGCTGAAACCAAGAAATCCGACCAGAACCTCCCGGCAGCCACAGCCCCTGTATTAACAGCAGTACCGCCGGAACAGCAAAATATCAACCCTGAAAATGCCCGTCCAATCAAAGCAATTAATGCCTGTCCCAATAAAGATGGCAGTAAAAAAATTGTTATTTCAAACGAGACGGATTACAGCATTGATGTCGATCAAATGCTGTCAGAATCTTTAAATATAGATTTAAGCTTGCCTGGACCCAAAATTTTAGTTGTCCATACCCATGCGACAGAAGCGTATGCACCTGATGGGGCTGCCGAATATGATAAAACTGCCAGCGACCGATCAGAAGATATAAATAAAAATGTGGTCAAAGTCGGCGAGGAAGTCACAAAAATTTTTAATGCAATGGGGATCGAAACAATACACGATACAAAACTGCATGACGTGCCTTCCTTTAATGGTTCGTATTCCAATAGTTTGAAGACGGTGGAAGAAAAGATTAAACAATATCCTTCCATTCAAATCGTATTTGATATCCATCGTGATTCTGTTGTCTATGCAGACGAAACAAAAGCCAGAGCCGTAACAGAGATTAATGGAAGACCAGCCGCACAGCTGATGTTTGTTGTTGGAACAGACGCCAGGGGACTATATCATCCCAACTGGCAGGAAAATATGAAATTTGCAGTCCACATGCAGAATGCAATCAATCAAAAATATCCATCTCTGATGCGTTACATAAATTTACGAACAGAAAGGTTTAATGGGCATACCACGGGCGCCAGTATGATTATTGAAGTTGGTACAAGCGGAAACAGCTTAAACGAAGCCATTTATGGTGCAACCCTTGCTGCCCAGGTGATTGCAGAAGAAATCAAAAAATAAAAAAGACACAGTTTGAACCGCCCCCAAAAGTTAGACCAAAATCTAACGACTCGGAGGTCGGTTCGTTCACACTGCGTCTTCATTCGATCATTTTTTCACGCATCTTTGATAAAAGCTTCTTTTCAATTCGGGAAACCTGCACCTGAGAAATACCAAGTAATTCAGCAATCTGTGTCTGGGTTTTCCGGTCATAATATCGAAGTTGTATAATGGTTTTATCTCGTTCACTAAAATCCTGTAAAGCTTCCTGTATTGTCATTCGATTGATAATCTCGGATTCATAATCGGTCTGATTTTCAATCTTTTCAATCAGTGTTTTACCTTCCCGATTCCCATCGTCAGTCTGTGCGTACAAAGATTCATGCGGCCGTCCGGCATCCAAAGCTGTTGATAATTCTTCCGGTGTTATATCAAGTTTTTCTGCAAGTTCAGTAATTGTTGGTTCACAGCCCCGTTCACTTGTCAATTTTTCGCGCAGAAGTGCGGCCCGATGTGCAATTTCTTTTAAACTCCGGCTCACTTTTATCATCCCGTCATCACGAATATAACGTTTGATTTCACCCATAATTACCGGGATTGCATAGGTTGAAAACTTAACCTGAAAAGATAAATCAAATTTTTGCGCTGCCTTGATAAGACCAATACACCCAATTTGAAATAAATCTTCTGCTTCATGGCCGCGGTTCAAAAAACGTTTTACAACACTGTGTACCAAACCCAAATTTGCATTGACCAATTCGTTCACAGCAGATTGGTCACCTTCAGCTGCACGCGCAAGAAGCTGACGGTTGGTTTCTGCATAATCCTCACGCTTCATAGGTTTCACCGACAATTTTACGCATACGAACAGTGGTTCCATGCCCCACGGCAGAAATCACTTCTAAATCATCCATAAAACTATCCATAACCGTAAATCCCATACCACTGCGGTCTTCATCATCTGATCCGGAAAAAAGCGGCTGCATTGCCTGTTCGACATCTTTTATCCCGCAGCCCATGTCTTTAATTTCAATATGTATTTCATTTTGAACTGCGCGGCAGTAAATTTCAATGATGCCGCCCTTTCCCTTATAACCATGGACAACAGCGTTTGTAACTGCCTCAGAAACTGCCGTTTTTATATCAGCCAGTTCTTCAATTGTTATATCCAGCCGGGTTGCAAATGCGCCCACCACACTTCTTGCAAAAGATTCATTTTTACTTTTGGCCGGAAATTCTATTTTCATATAATCTTCCATTTTTTTCTCCTTATTCACAGCTAATTATTTTTTTAATACCTGAAATTTCTAAAACTTTATTCACCTGTGGTTTGGGGCGGATAATCATCGTTTTTCCTCCCCGCTCTTTAACTCTTTGGTATCTGCCAACCAGCATACCGATGCCAGAGCTGTCCATAAATTCAACATTCCCAAAATCCCATACCAGATTCTGTATCGAATGCAGCGATAATTCCCGGTCAATCCGTTCCCTTATTTCTCCGGCACAACTGTGGTCAATTTCTCCATCCAGCTTAACAACCAACGTAGTTCCGATTTTTTCGGTGCGTATTTTCATCTTTGTCTCCCTTTCATAAAATTATAAAACCATTATACCTTATTTCCAGTATTTCCCAACATAAATCGTACTATATTTTTCGACTGTATTCTGGTTGACAAGTTGATTTTGGGATGTTATACTGTCGATGGTTAGAAATTCCTAACTAATTTTATTGGGAGGAAAAGAATGAAAATCGAACTCAGAATTAATGGGATGACTTGCGCTGCATGCAGTGGAAGGATTGAAAAAATTCTTTCAAAAGCAGAAGGAATATCACAAGCGGTCGTAAATTTAACCACAGAAATTGCAACTGTTGAATATGATCCGGATAAAATTTCAGTTGATACAATCATTGAAAAAATTGAACATTTGGGCTTTGAGGCATCCACAGAAATTGACGAAGATATAGAGGAAAAAAACCGTCGGGAAGCAAAAAAATTAAAGATCAGTCTGATTATTTCTGCTATTTTGACCATTCCTCCGGTTTTGGGGATGGTTCTCCACTGGATTGGCATATCCGTTGACTTTCTGCACAATCCATATTTTCAGATTATTTTGGCCACCCCTGTCCAATTTGTTATCGGATGGCGGTTCATAAAGCATGGATACGCAGCGTTGAAAGCCAAAAGTCCAAACATGGATGTTCTGGTCGCTCTGGGCACAGGTGTTGCTTATTTTTACAGCTTGTTCAATGTCCTGACAGGACGGGTACACCATGGCTCCATGGAGGGACTATATTTTGAATCTTCGATGACCATCATAACATTGATCCTGCTTGGAAAATATATGGAAGGCCGGGCGAAGCAAAAAACAACAGAAGCAATTGCAGGACTCATCCATCTACAGCCCCAAACCGCACGGGTTGTAAAAGCTGGAAAAGAAGAAGTTGTTCCTTTGGCCGATGTAGAAATCGGAGATATTCTATTGGTACTTCCCGGTGAAAAGATCCCGGTTGATGGTATCGTAACAAAAGGAACTTCAGCTGTTGACGAATCAATGCTGACAGGAGAAAGTCTTCCAGTCGATAAATTGCAGGGTGACAATGTCTATTGTGCAACCATTAACCAAAATGGTGCATTTCAAATGAAAGCACAAAAGGTCGGAAAAGACACTGCACTGTCTCAAATTATCAAAACGGTAAGAAATGCACAGGGGGTTAAAGCACCAATTCAGCAGGTTGCGGATAAGGTTTCCGCCATTTTTGTACCCGCAATACTTGTCATTGCACTTGTTACACTGATCGTATGGTGGTTCATTACCGGCTCTGTAGAAACCTCTCTGATTCACGCAGTATCGGTACTGGTAATTGCCTGCCCCTGCTCTCTCGGTCTTGCCACGCCCACCGCCATAATGGTCGGAACGGGGCTGGGTGCCAAAGAAGGAATATTAATAAAAGGCGGCGAATACCTGGAACGCGCACATAAAATTGATACAGTTATATTGGACAAGACAGGCACCATCACTATAGGCAAACCACAAGTGACTGATGTAATTCCGCTTTGTAATATGGATGAAGACACACTACTTTCTATTGCCGCAGCCATTGAAAAAGGTTCTGAACATCCTCTTGGAAAAGCCATTGTAGCTGCAAGCGAAGAAAAAAGTCTCAATCTTCCCGAAGCAAAAAATTTCTATGCAGAAACAGGAAAAGGGATATATGCATTTATAGAAAAGAAAAAGATAGCTGTTGGAACACCTGCTTTGCTTTCCGGTTTTGCATATGATTTGACAAAAGCGGAAGAAAAAATTGAGAGCCTGCAAAAACAGGGAAAAACGGTAATGTTGGTTGGTGATGAAGAAAAATTTTATGGATTGGTTGCCGTATCGGATCAAATCAAACCAACATCACAAAAAGCCATAGCAGAACTGAAAGAACTCGGCGTGTATGTGATGATGGTCACCGGTGACAATAAACTCACAGCGCAGGAAATTGCCCAAAAAGCCGGTGTAGATGATGTGTTTGCACAGGTAATGCCAAAGGATAAAGGAAAGATCGTGACCAATTTGCAAAAGGAAGGAAAAGTTGTTGCTATGGTTGGCGATGGTATCAACGATGCCCCCGCCCTTGTCGCGGCCGATGTCGGCATTTCCATGGGCAATGGCGTTGACGTGGCAATTGAATCCTCAGATATAACTTTGATGCACGGTGACCTATTGCTGGTTCCGGCCACCATCCGGCTTTCCCGGGCAACAATACGGAAAATCCGTCAAAACTTGTTTTGGGCATTTATTTACAATACCATTGGTGTCCCAATTGCCGCATTTGGGTTTTTAAACCCAATCGTTGCCGGCGCCGCCATGGCATTTAGTTCCGTATCAGTTGTTACAAGCTCTTTGCTTTTAAAGCGAGCAAAAATTATGAAATAGGAGGAAGAAGTAAATGAAAAAAATCATCAGAATTGAAGGAATGTCCTGTCAGCATTGCGTCGCATCTATTGAAAATGCAGTCGGCACTTTGGAGGGAGTAGAAGCAGTCACAGTTTCTCTCGATAACAAAAACGCTGCGGTTTCCTTTGATGAAAATCAAGTTGAAATTTCAAAAATATATGAGGCCATCGAAGATATTGGATTTGATGTTGTGAAAGAATAAGGAACCAGTCAACAGATGAAGTGATAAAATGATGGTAGACATAAAAAATAAGGCCTCCAATTTGGAGGCCTTATTTTAATAACAAATACGATTAGTTGCCCATCATCTTTGCAACTTCATCTGCAAAGTTTTCTTCTTTTTTCTCGAGGCCTTCGCCTTTTTCAAAACGGGCAAATTTTACAACTTCAATATCTGTTCCCAGTTCCTTTGCAACATTCTGAATATACTTTGCAACAGTAAGATCGCCATCTTTCACAAACGGCTGTTCTACCAGGCAGACTTCTTTATAGAATTTTGAAATACGGCCCATTACCATTTTTTCAACGATATTTTCGGGTTTGCCTTCATTCAAAGCCTGCGCTTTCAAAATTTCTTTTTCTTTTTCAACCACGTCGGCCGGAACTTCTTCTTTTCTTACATACTGTGGCATAACAGCAGCAATCTGCATTGCTACATCTTTTGCCATTGCCTTAAACGCATCGCTTTCCGCTTTTGCAGGATCAGCAACATTAAAGTTTACCAAAACACCGATTCTTCCGCCGGCATGGATATACGCCTGATTGATACCATCAAATCTGGCAAAACGGCGGATATTCATATTTTCACCGATGGTCGCAATTTTTTCTGTAAGTGCATCGCCAACGGTTTTACTATCATCGTAAGCAAGACCCTTCAAAGCTTCCACATCAGCCGGATTTTCCTTTCCAATAACAGAAGCAATGGTGTGAACAAAATTCTGGAAATCAGCATTCTTTGCAACGAAATCTGTTTCGGAATTTACTTCAACAACAACGCCTACGCCGCATTCGTCACAAACAGTTGCTTCAACCATACCCTCAGAAGCAATTCTGCCGGCCTTTTTGGCAGCAGTTGCAAGTCCTTTTTCTCTCAGAAATTCAACAGCCTTATCCATATCGCCGTCAGTTTCAGTGAGGGCTTTTTTACAATCCATCATACCGCAGTTTGTCATTTCTCTAAGCTTTTTAACATCTTGAGCAGTAAATGCCATTTTCATTACATCCTTTCAAGTAGAATAATTAAAACGAAATATTATTCGTCAAGCATATCAAGATTAACTTCAGCTTCTTCAGCAGCGGGAGCGGCAGCCGGAACATCCTGTTCGCCCTGTCTGCCTTCAATAATTGCATTACCAATGGTAGATACAATCAATTTTACCGCACGAATTGCGTCATCGTTACCCGGAATTGGGTATTCAGCCTCTTCCGGATCACAATTAGTATCAACGATTGCAATAACCGGGATACCAAGTTTATGGGCCTCTGCAATCGCATTCTTTTCTTTTCTGGGATCAACAACAAACATTGCAGAAGGAATATCTTTCATTTCTTTAATGCCGCCCAGGAATTTTTCCAGTCTTTCCTGTTCCAAGTTCAGTTTAATAACTTCCTTTTTAGGAAGAAGATCCATTGTACCATCTTCAGCCATTTTTTCCAGCTGATAAAGACGTTCAATTCTCTTTTTAATTGTTTTAAAGTTGGTAAGCATACCGCCAAGCCATCTTGCATTGACAAAATACATACCTGTTCTTTCAGCTTCTTCACGGATAGCATCCTGTGCCTGTTTCTTTGTTCCAACGAACAAAACATTACCGCCCTCAGCAGCAATATCACGCACAAAGTAATATGCTTCCTCAATCTTTTTTACTGTTTTCTGAAGATCAATGATATAGATACCATTTCTCTCTGTGAAAATGTACTCCGCCATTTTAGGATTCCAACGACGGGTCTGGTGTCCGAAGTGAACACCTGCTTCAAGCAATTGTTTCATTTGAATAACGCCCATGATTTGCACCTCCATTAGTTTTACCTCCGCCAAGGTCATCTCGTCCGGGTACCGTCATGGGTTTGCGGCACTTCCCTTACAATCACTCAGCGTGTGTATTATTTTTTTCATTTGGATAATCTACCCAAACGCCATAATAGTATACCATATTACATTTCTTGTGGCAAGCATTTAATCTTTACATAACACGTAGAATATTACCGTATTTTCTAACGTTTTTTTGTTCATTTCATACAATTCACTGCATCTGCTTTTAAAATAAAAATTTAATGTAAAGAATAGGATAAGATATTTGACAAAGTACCCCACTTATGGTAAACTTCAGAAATAGATATTTTGTTATAATTAGGTATTATTATCGGCATATTACCAAAACGCGCATAAGGAGGATGACAAATGAGTTTTGTAATGAAATGTTTGGGAATAAATGAAAACGGAAATTTGACCATTGGCGGATGTGACTTAAAGGAAATTGCAGAAGCTTATGGTACACCAGCTTATATAATGGACGAAGATGAAATTCGTGCAAATTGCCGAATTTATACCCAATCAATTAAGGATCATTATGATGGAAAAGGTCTTGTCCTCTATGCAAGCAAAGCATTATCCTGCAAATATATTTATCAGATAATGAAGGAAGAGGGCATGGGGGTTGATGTTGTTTCCGGCGGGGAACTATATACCGCTTTGGAAGCCGGTTTTCCAAATGAAAAAATTTATTTTCATGGTAATAATAAAACAGTTGAAGAAATCGCTTTTGCGCTTTCAAAAGGCGTAGGGAGGATTGTTGTCGATAATGAACAGGAATTGTCCCTTATTAATCAATTATCCGGTGAATCCGGCATAACAACCAAAGTTTTGTTCCGTATTAAACCCGGTATTGACGCACATACACATAGTTTTATTCAAACCGGCCAAATTGATTCAAAATTTGGTGTTGCACTAGAAAATGGTGAAGCTGAACAAATCATGAAAACTGCACATCAAATGCCCAATATAGAGGTTGTTGGCGTTCATTGCCATATTGGTTCGCAAATTTTTGAGCTTGCACCTTTTGAATTGGCTGCAGAGAAAATGATGAATTTTATTGCCGATATGAATGATCGTTATAGAATTCATATTCATGAATTAAATCTTGGCGGCGGTTTCGGTATTAAATACGTCGAAGAAGACCGTCCTGTAAATTATGACCGGTATATTCAGGCTGTTTCGAGAGTAGTTAAAAGGGTAGCTAAAGAACGAAACATTGCTCTGCCTTCTATCCTAATGGAACCGGGCCGTTCTATTGTTGCGCCTGCTGGTTTAACTCTTTATACAGTTGGTACCATCAAAAATATCCCCGGTATCCGTACCTATGTTTCTGTTGACGGAGGAATGGGTGATAATCCCCGCCATATTATGTATGGTTCAGAATATGAGGCTGCTTTGGTTGAAAATCCAAACGGTGAAAAAACAAATACTGTGACCGTTGCCGGAAAATGCTGTGAATCAGGTGATATATTGATCCGCGATATTAAACTTCCGGAAATCCACTCTGGTGACTTGCTGGCAGTTTTATCAACCGGTGCCTATAACTATTCCATGGCAAGTAATTATAATCGTATCCCACGCCCGCCAGTTGTTATGATACAAAATGGTCTGCCCAAATTGGCAGTTAAGCGGGAAACTTATGAGGATTTGGTCCGAAATGATGTATAAATTTCACTGTTTCTCAGCAAAATTTTTGGGGAAATAACAGGCTTTCTATTGAATAAAAAATGGAGTGATAACATGCTTTTATCAGTTTTGACGAGTGACCAGCCATATGCTCTTAAAATTGTTTACCTCTTAATCTCAATGTTTTGCGTCCTTCTGGCCTTATCCGTTCATGAAATGTCACATGGTCTGGTCGCGCATTGGATGGGGGATAATACAGCAAAATATATGGGGCGCCTGACACTGAATCCTTTGCATCATCTTGACCCTATTGGTGCCCTTTGTCTGTTACTTTTTAACTTTGGATGGGCAAAACCAGTACCGGTCAACCCAGACCGCTTTGGCAAAAATGGAAAAGCTGGTATGGTTCTGACTGCACTTGGCGGTCCGATTTCCAATTTGCTTCTGGCCTTTATCGCAGAAATCGGCGTACTCTACTTTGGAAATCTGAGCTTTGCCTCAGAAGCACAATTTTCATATAAGTTGGTATACGTTCTTTATGTTTTGTGTTCTTATATGGTCACTATCAATCTGGGATTGGGAATTTTCAATCTGATACCGATTCCTCCACTTGACGGCTCAAAAATCCTGACGGCGGTTTTACCAACAAGCCTATATTTCAGATATATGGAATTTGAACGTTATGGATTTATAGTGGTTCTGCTTCTCATGAAACCAATTTCTTATTTAATGAACTTTATAATTGGAAACATTGTCGGTTTTTATGATATGATTATCAGCCTGCTGCCTTTTATTCATTGATGCTATGGAACAATTAAATTTTAAACTGGAGAGCTTTGAAGGTCCCCTGGATCTATTGCTTATACTTATCAAAAAAAACAAAGTGAATATTTATGATATTCCAATTTCTGTAATCCTTGACCAATATCTGGAGGTCATGCAGAATATGCAGGAAATGGATCTGGAAATATCCAGTGAATTTCTGGTTTTAGCGGCAACCCTATTACAAATAAAATCTAAAATGCTGCTTCCGAAGCCCATAGAAGAGGGAGAAGAAAATCAGGATCCGCGTGAAGAACTCATACAGCGCCTTGTGACCTATAAAAAGATAAAAGAAGCCTCCGAACTTTTAAAGGAACGGCAGAATATTGGGGCTTCTATGTTTTTCAAGGCACCGGATGCAATTGAACGTCCCCCTGCTGAATGGAATTATGCCGCTTTGACCCCGGAAAATATTCGTCTTGCTTACCAACGTGCCTATACCAATATGCAGAGGCGACAGCCGCCTTCAAAACATTCTTTTGAAGGCATTGTGGGACACGAGAAAGTTTCTATCCGACAAAAGGTTATTGGGATTTGGGGGCGGTTAAAAAAACGCGGGAAAATTTTATTTTTGGATTTGTTTCATAATATAAAAACAAAACCGGAAGCAGTTGCCTCTTTTTTGGCCGTCTTGGAGCTGATAAAAATGAAAAAAATCACCGTCGATTATGCAAATAACAGCGATATTCATAATCCCAAAATTCTTCCCCTTGATACGGAATTATCAGAAAATGAGTTTGAAGCAATTGAAAATTAGAGGTTATAAAAATGGAAATCAATCAAATACAAGCCATCATTGAAAGTGTCCTGTTTGCCGCAGGTGATGCAGTTGAAATTGAAAAACTTGCGGATATTGTTGATGTGGACAAAAAATCATTAAAAGAGATTATAAAAAAGATGATGGACGCCTATAATTATGAACATCGGGGCATTCATATCATCCAATTAGAAGATGCCTATCAGATGTGTACCCGCGGCGAGTATGCACCATATGTTTCCCGCCTTGCAGAACCAAGAAGAAAACAAAACCTTTCAAATGCCGCAATGGAGGTACTTTCTATTATTGCCTATAAACAACCGGTTACACGTACCACCATTGAACATATTCGCGGCGTAAATTGTGATTATATTGTAAATCGTTTGGTTGAAAGGAATCTGATCGAAGAAGTCGGGCGGCTGGATGTGCCCGGTCGTCCCCTCTTATTTGGTACAACTCGTGAATTTTTGCGCTGCTTTGGTCTTTCTTCTTTGGATGAACTTCCGGATTTTGATTCCTTTGCTCAGAATAATGACGAAAAAAACGAACAATTAGAAATGGAAATTATACAGGAAAACCTTCCTGTATTTGATAAAGATGAACTTTCATAACCATAAAAGATAGGTGAAGTATATGTTGTGGTTTGTTTTATTAATTTTGTCTCTCCTTTTGGGTATACTTACAATTCTTATGGTATCAAAATGGACACTTATTCTTCATCTGTTTCCTGGTCATATGGAAATCACTGTAAAGGCACTTTTCTTTACAAAGTTTTTTGCGATACCAAATGAGAATGATAAAAATAAAACATCAGACAAAAAGAGAAAAAAACAAAAAAACGTCTCACAAAAAAATACGGATACCTCTATAAACAGTGGGGCTTCATCTGTTAAATCCAATGCTGAAAAAACAGGAGATAAGGAATCTCCCGATATGGGCATTATCAATAAAATCTCAACGTGTAAAGCAAAAATACTTGCATATAAAGATATAATTTTTCATGCGCTGACAAGTTTGAAAAACAGGATTGAAATCCAGAATACTTATTTTCGCTTTGATTTCGGAACCGGTGACGCAGCATCCACCGGACAAGCAGTTGGATTTATATGGGGAAGCATTGGCACTTTGTATCCGATTCTCAACCGATATTTTATCATGGATTTTCCTACGGTAAATATTACTCCGGACTTCTATCAAAAACGGTTTGATTATGAATTGAAAAGTATAATTAAAGCAAAACCGGTGCATATTATAAAAACACTTTTTGTACTGGTTTTTAGTTATTTAAATATGAAAAAGATAAAGGAAGTGTAACAAATGGAAGAAAAACACCCAATCGAAGGAATTATGTATTCTGCTCTGCAAGGACTGCGGGATATGATTGATGTAAATACCATTGTCGGCGATCCGGTTTCCACCGCTGACGGCACCGTTATTATTCCAATTTCCAAAGTATCAATGGGTTTTGGCGTTGGCGGTTCTGAATTTGAAGCACGGAAAAAAACAGACAGCTCTGCTCCGCGCGATATGTTTGGCGGAGGAACTGCAGGTGGTGTATCTTTGACACCTGTTGCATTTTTGGTTGTTGGAAACGGTCAGATGAGAATGATGCCCGTAACACCTGAAAACAGTGTGTATGACCGGCTTCTGGACATGGCTCCGGGAGCAATTGATAAAATTGTCAATCTATTTTCCGGTGACAAAAAAAATAAAAAGACAGATATCCATGTTGAAACAGTCATGGAAGAAGAAGATACAGAATAGACTATAAAGACAATCATCTTTAGAGGAGTTATGTAGAATGAAAAAAATTGCCAGTCTATGGATTGTGGTATTTTGTATCTTTTCTTTTTATTCTGTATATGCAGAGCAGCCGGATGATGCGGCAATACTGTCTGCCGAAGAAGAGGAAGCTGCTAAAATGCTTGTTCCTCCCCAATCGGCAATTGTTATGGAAAAGGAATCCGGCCGTATTTTATACGAAATTAATCCCCGGCAAAAACTTCCGATGGCAAGCACCACGAAAATAATGACTGCAATCGTTGCCCTGGAAAAAGGAAATCCGGCAGACAATGTCACAATTTCTGCTGCTGCAGAAGGGGTAGAAGGTTCCAGTATGTATATCCGACAGGGTGAGATCATGAGTTTGGAAGAGCTTTTATATGGTCTTATGCTTTGTTCCGGTAATGATGCTGCCGTTGCAATTGCGGAACATGTAGGGGGCAATATTGAACAATTTGTTCAAATGATGAATCAAAAAGCCCAGGAAATCGGTGCTTTAGATACACATTTTGATAATCCCAACGGTTTGCCATCCGACAGTCATTATTCCACAGCCTATGATATGGCTTTAATTACTGCTTATGGCTTAAAAAATGCCACGTTTGCTAAAATTGTTTCAACAAGAGAAATGACAATTTCCGGTTACGGAAAGCAATACGTCCGCCAATTGGTTAACCACAATAAACTTCTTAAAATGTATCCGGATTGTATCGGTGTCAAAACCGGATTTACCAAAGAAGCGGGAAGATGCCTGGTTTCCGCTGCAAAACGTGATGGGATGACTTTAATCTGTGTCACATTGAATGCGCCCAATGACTGGGATAATCATATGAGCTTTTATGACGAATGTTTTCAAAAGTTCCATCTTCAAGCCATAGAAATTCCCAAGGATCAAAATACAACCTTTTCTATCAAGGGCGGAGCGGTACGCGAAAGTACAGCTGTTTTATCACACCAAACTGCTTTCCCGCTCACCGAAGGTGAAACAATTGATACAAAAGTTGAATTTCAAAAGGACATTCAAGCGCCTGTAATGGCAGGAACCGTTGTCGGCAAACTTAAAATATTGGTCAATGGCAGCGAAACCGGTGGGATGGAATTAATTGCCAACGAAGAAATTCCGGTTGGTAATTTTGCTTTTGAGAATATATCAAAGACCCTTTTGGCAGAGATTGAAGATGTCTATCAATTTTGGTTGTCATTGTTTGGCAACAAGTTTGTTAAATAATATACAAACTGCACAAAAATTCCAGAAAACAAACCCTATTGTTGATGGGTTTGTTAATAAAAAACAACTTGCAAAACATTTTCCAATGGGATATAATAGTGCCGTATAGTGTTTTTCACTATACGGTATTTTTTATTGGTTATTTCTATAAGGATTGTGGTAATTTAATTGTTTAAAAACAAGTGCACAGTCAAAGGATAATGTGAAAGGATTTTGATATTAAATGATTAGATTACAAAAATATCTCGCAGATGCAGGTATCGCCTCCAGACGGGGTTCCGAAGCCTTAATAAAAGCCGGACGTGTAGCAGTTAATGGTGAAACCATCCGCGAAATGGGTGTTAAAGTAGATGAGGAACAGGATATTGTTACCTTTGACGGCAGAGAAATTCGTCCGCAAAATAAAATGGTATATATTATGCTCAACAAACCCATCGGTTATGTTACGACCGTTTCGGATGATAAGGGCCGTGAAACGGTTATGGATTTAGTTCGCGACATCCCGGTTCGGATTTATCCTGTCGGAAGGCTTGACTATGACACAGAAGGTCTTTTGCTAATGACCAATGACGGGGATTTAACTTATAAAATTACCCATCCAAAAAATAACATTGAAAAAACCTATGTAGCAGAAGTCACAGGTGATATTAATATGAATACCATTCTGCAGCTGCGGCATGGTGTCGTAATCGATGGTGTAAAAACCAGTCCTGCAAAGGTTGAAGTCATTGGTGCTACCCAATTTGGTACAAAGTTGGAAATTACAATACATGAAGGAAGGAACAGACAAGTCCGAAAAATGTTTGAATCTGTCGGATGCATTGTAAAACGACTTACGAGAACTCGGGAAGCTGGTTTAATCCTCGGCCACGTTCCTCTGGGCCGTTGGCGGAAACTGACAGAATCCGAAGTCAATATGCTGAAAAAAATCGGAAGCAGTAAAAAATCAAGTAAAGAAACAAGAAAAAATTATCATAAAAATAAAAAACAGACGAAAAATAATTAAGAGTTTATAATATAAGGAGGCACGAAACAATGGGTAAATTAGACGATTTACAACAAAAACGTTTGACCATTGAACAGGGCGGCGGAGCAGATAAAATCAAAAAACAGCATGACAGCGGCAAAAAGACAGCCAGAGAGAGACTTGCCATGCTTTTTGATGAAGACAGCTTCGTTGAAATTGATGCATTTGTAACACACCGTTCAAACGAATTTAATATGCCGAATACTGTTGCACCGGGTGAAGGGGTAGTTACCGGTTATGGTACCGTAGACGGCCGTTTGGTCTATGCTTATGCCCAGGATTTTACCGTTATTGGCGGTTCACTTGGGGAAATGCACGCGGCAAAAATCTGCAAAGTTATGGACATGGCAATGAAAATGGGTGCTCCAATTGTGGGCATTAATGATTCAGGCGGTGCAAGAATTCAGGAAGGAATTGATGCACTGAAAGGCTTTGGAGATATTTTTTACCGGAATACGTTGGCTTCTGGTGTTATACCGCAAATTTCGATTATACTTGGCCCGTGTGCAGGCGGCGCTGTCTATTCACCTGCCATTTGCGATTTTATCTATATGGTCGACAAGACCAGTCAGATGTTTATCACCGGTCCATCCGTTGTAAAATCAGTCACAGGTGAAGATGTAACTTTTGAAGAGCTTGGCGGTGCAAACACGCATGCCACCCAAAGCGGTGTTGCAGGTGTGATGTGCCAGAATGAAGAAGAGTGTTTTGCACAAGTCAAAAACCTTCTCTCCTATCTTCCGGCCAACAATTTGGAAATGTCACCTGTTTATGACTGTGAAGATGATTTAAATCGTCTTTCCGAAACGCTTACCACCATCGTTCCGGAAGATGCCAACAAAGCTTATGACATGAAAAATGTCATAAAAGAAGTTGTTGACAATGGTGAGTTTGTCGAAATTTTTGAAAACTATGCAAAGAATATTATAACCGGTTTTGCGCGGATGAATGGTGCAACCATTGGTATTATTGCGAATCAGCCCAAATTTATGGCAGGTTCTCTTGATTGCGACTCTTCTGATAAGGGCGCCCGGTTTGTTCGTTTCTGCGATGGATTTAATATTCCTTTAGTCACCTTTACAGACGTACCAGGGTATCTCCCAGGTGTAACACAGGAACATAATGGAATCATTCGCCACGGCGCAAAACTTCTTTATGCTTTCTCTGAAGCAACCGTTCCCAAAATTAATGTAATCGTCAGAAAAGCATACGGAGGCGCTTATATCGCAATGAACAGCAAACATTTGGGTGCTGATATGGTATTTGCATGGCCTTCTGCTGAGATTGCCGTTATGGGGCCGGATGGCGCTGCAAATATTATTTTCAAAAAGGACATTGCAAATGCAGCGGATCCAATTTCAACACGTGCAGAAAAAATTCAGGAATATACCGAAAAATTTGCGAATCCATATGTTGCCGCTTCCCGCGGTTATGTTGATGATGTTATCGAACCGGATTCAACCCGTCCAAGAATCATCAGCGCACTTGAAATGCTGATGAGCAAGAGAGAAACAAGACCCAGCAAGAAGCATGGAAACATTCCTCTCTAAAGAAAGGAGAATGAATAATGAATTTATCCGAAGCTTTAGGCGAAGGTTTGCAGGTTACAGTCATCGGTCTTGTTATTGTTTTTTCTGTTTTGATTATCTTAATGCTGGTTATGATGGCAATGAAGGCAATTTTTTACCGGGAAAATAAACCACAAAAAGAACTTCAGCCGGCAACCCCGAGCGTGCATCAAAACACAAAAGCAAAGACAGAAGAAGTAATAGATGAAGAAGAATTGATTGCAGTTTTAACTGCTGCTGTCGCTGCAAGTCTGAATACATCCACTTATCATTTAAATATCAAATCGTATAGAAGAATTGGCAACTCAGCTCCCAGCTGGAATCAGGCTGGTCTTCGGGATGTCATTGATGGAAGATTATAAGGAGGTTAATGCATATGAGAAAATTTATAATTAATGTAAATGGTAATTCTTATGAAGTAGAAGTAGAAGAGGTTGGGGCGCCCGGTGCACCAGTACCGACAGCTGCTCCCAAAGCTGCTCCTGCACCCAAAGCGGCACCAAAGGCAGCGCCTGCTGCAAAAGCTGCTCCGCCGGCAGGCGCAGCCAACGTCACCGCACCAATGCCCGGCAACATTGTAAGCGTAAAAGTAAATGTGGGCGACACCGTAAAATCCGGTGATGTTCTCTGTGTTCTGGAAGCAATGAAAATGGAGAATGAAATTATGGCACCAAAAGACGGCAAAGTTGTTGCTGTCAGCGTTTCACAGGGAAGCACAGTAAGCACCGGCGATGTTCTTGTTTCTCTTGGCTGAGCAGAAATTTTGAGAACCAAGATTATATCGTAGAAAGGGTGATATTGTGTTAGATAGTTTCGTTAGTTTTTTAGGCAATACAGGTATTGCAGCACTAATCACATCCATGAAGGACGCAATTGCCAATGCAGATAATATTTTAGCGGTAATTGGTACCCCACTCATGTTGATTATCGCGTGTGTGCTTTTATACCTTGCAATTGTCAAAAAATTTGAGCCGCTTTTGCTGCTTCCGATTGCATTTGGTATGCTTCTTACGAATCTGCCGATGTTTAAGGATTCCAGTGCAATTTTGATGCACACGGACTTCTTTACAAATCCGGATTATATGATTAATGGTCATATTGATATCCAACGGGTTTTGGCAGAAGGCGGACTTTTAGATATTTTATATTTAGGTGTTAAACTTGGTATATATCCGCCGCTCATTTTCTTAGGAATCGGCTGTATGACTGATTTTGGCCCGTTAATTGCGAATCCAAAGAGCATTTTGCTCGGCGCCGCCGCACAATTTGGCGTGTTCATTACCTTCCTTGGAGCATTGGTCTTGGGCGCCTGCATTCCAAGCATCAATTTTGGAGTCAATGAAGCGGCATCCATTGGTATCATCGGAGGTGCAGATGGTCCAACGGCAATTTATGTTACAAAAACACTTGCACCGGCTCTGCTTCCTGCAATTGCAATTGCAGCATATTCTTATATGGCACTGATTCCTGTAATTCAGCCGCCTATTATGAAAGCGCTTACCACAAAAAAGGAACGCCAAATCGTCATGGAGCAGCTTCGCCCGGTCAGCAAGACTGAGAAAATCGTATTCCCAATCATCGTTACCATTGTTGTGGCATTGATTATTCCGGATGCGGTCGCTTTGGTTGGTATGCTGATGCTTGGTAACCTTGCCAAAGAATGCGGCGTTGTTGACCGCCTTTCCAAAACCGCACAAAATGGCCTGATGAATGTTATCACCATCTTCCTCGGTTTGACAGTTGGCGCAACTGCAACGGCTGAAGCGTTTTTAACAACCGAAACCTTGGGTATTGTTGTCCTTGGCTTGATTGCATTCTGTTTTTCAACGGCAGGCGGTCTTTTGCTTGGAAAACTTATGTGTAAACTTACCGGCGGAAAGGTAAATCCGCTGATTGGTTCTGCCGGAGTATCCGCAGTACCAATGGCTGCACGTGTATCACAAACTGTTGGACAAAAAGAAAATCCATCCAATTTCCTGTTGATGCACGCAATGGGTCCGAATGTTGCAGGTGTTATTGGCTCTGCGGTTGCAGCAGGCGTATTCCTGTCCATGTTCGCAAAATAAAAATATAAAGGAGGTTATAGATTATGGGTAAAGTTGGTATTACAGAAACCGTATGCCGTGATGCACATCAATCTCTTATCGCTACAAGAATGACAACAGAAGAAATGCTCCCGGCACTTCCCTTGATGGATAAAGCCGGCTACCATGCTTTGGAGGTGTGGGGTGGCGCTACATTTGACGCTTGTCTCCGCTTTTTGAATGAGGATCCGTGGGATCGGCTCCGCAAAATCCGCGCGGCGGCACCAAATTCAAAATTGCAGATGCTTTTCAGAGGACAAAATGTTTTGGGGTATCGTCATTATGCAGATGATGTTGTTGAATATTTTGTGCAAAAATCAATTGCAAATGGTATAGATATTATCCGTATTTTTGACGCACTCAATGACGTCCGCAATCTGCAGACTGCAATCAATGCAACGAAAAAGGAAAAGGGACACGTTCAGGCTGCAATTTCTTATACAATCAGTCCTGTTCATAATACGGATTTCTTTATTAAACTTGCAAAGGAATTCGAAAACAGCGGCGCAGACTCCATCTGTATTAAAGATATGGCTGGTCTTCTTACTCCGTATGCCGCATTTGACTTGATTTCCAAAATGAAGAAATCGGTAAAGATTCCCCTTGAACTCCATACACACTATACGAGCGGCGTAGCATCAATGACCTATCTCAAAGCTATTGAAGCTGGGGTAGATGTTGTCGACTGCGCGATTTCTCCGATGGCATTGGGGACTTCCCAGCCGCCGACAGAGCCGTTGGTTGCTACTTTGCAGGGCACAGAATATGACACCGGAATGGATCTTGATATTCTAACACAGATCGCTGAATATTTTAAACCCCTTCGTGAAAAATATCTTGCAAGCGGCCTGTTGAACACAAAAGTACTTGGAGTTGATATTAACACTTTGAAATATCAGGTTCCCGGCGGCATGTTGTCAAATCTTGTTTCCCAGTTAAAACAACAGGGAAAAGAAGACAAGCTGGATGAAGTTTTGCAGGAGGTTCCGCGCGTACGTGAAGACCTCGGTTATCCACCGCTCGTTACGCCTACCAGCCAAATCGTTGGTACACAGGCTGTTTTAAACGTCCTCATGGGTGAACGATATAAGATGGTCACCAAAGAGACCAAAGGAATTTGTAAAGGTGAGTATGGAAAAACCCCTGTTCCGATAAAAGAAGATTTTCGAAAGAAAATTATTGGCAATGAAAAGGCCATCACCTGCCGACCGGCAGATCTTTTGAAACCAGAACTCAGCAAACTTAAAAAAGAGGCTGCAGAATGGATTGAACAAGACGAGGATGTATTATCTTATGCTTTGTTTGACCAGGTTGCTGTCAAATTCTTTGAACAGCGCCGCGCTGCAAAATATAAGATTGACAAGGACATGGTCAATATGGAAGAACAAACACATCCTATTTAATGTGTTCATCAGCGGAGAAGGTTTTTCCTTCTCCGCTTTTTGTCATGAATGTGTATATATTCATGACAAACTACACTAATTGGGGATAAAATACTTTTGTCAGAAAATTAAAACGAAGGAATTATCCTTTATAAGGAGAATTTATGGAGAAAAAAAACATAATTGTAATTGGCGGAGGTCCTGCAGGAATGATGGCGGCAGGCATGGCGGCCAAACGTTATTCAAATGTAACGCTTATTGAACAAAATAAAATTTTAGGCAAAAAACTATTGATTACAGGAAAAGGACGTTGTAATATAACCAATGGTTGTGAAGAAGTGGAAGAACTGATACGGAATGTGCCGCAAAACGCCGCTTTTCTTTACAGCGCATTCTATACATTTACAAACCAGGACACCATTGATTTTTTTAATCAGCTGGGCCTGCCCACCAAAATTGAACGGGGCAATCGTGTGTTTCCTGTTTCGGATAAAAGCGCAGATGTCGTTAATGCAATGAAAAAATTTTTGATTGACAATCATGTGGAAATTCTGAAAGACCGCGTTGACGATATAATGGCGGTTGAGAATAAAATACATTCTGTTATTTTAAAAGAACGAGGAGAATTACAGGCAGACACAGTTATTTTGGCAACCGGCGGCCTATCCTATCCATTGACCGGTTCGACGGGAGATGGATATACCTGGGCAGAAAACCTTGGTCATACCATCACAGAAATTCATCCATCGCTGGTCCCTTTAAAAACAGAAGAAAAATGGCCCAAAGAGCTTTCCGGACTTTCCCTGAAAAATATTGGTATTACTGTTTACAACAGTAAAAATAAACCTGTGTATCATGACTTTGGAGAGATGCTTTTTGCACACTTTGGTTTAACGGGACCTGTTATCCTGAGCGCAAGTGCACATATGCGCAATCTTCCGCAGGAGTCATACACGCTTGTTCTCGATTTAAAGCCTGCGTTGGATGAGAGCCAACTAGATTTACGGCTGCAAAAAGATTTTCAGAAATACAGCAACAAATCTTTTAAAAATAGTCTGAAAGATTTGCTTCCCTCCGCTCTTATCAATTTTATTATCCGGCTTTCCGGCATTTCTCCAGATAAGAAAACTCATTCTATTACCAGAGATGAACGCAAAAATCTTGGCCGGCTGTTAAAAGAACTCACCTTTCATATCAAAGATTTTTGCGATATAGAACGGGCAATCATTACATCGGGCGGCGTTTCTGTGAAAGAAATAAATCCGTCCACAATGGAATCAAAACTTGTGAGCGGATTATATTTTGCAGGAGAAATTATTGATGTAGATGCCTATACCGGCGGATTTAATTTACAAATAGCGTTTTCGACGGGCTATCTTGCGGGCACGAATTGCTGAATTACGGTTGTGCATTGCCCGCAAATTATCATAAATTGTAGCCCAAAGCACACAAAGAACAATGGATAATGTATAGGTTGTAACGGCATTATACGCAAACCGCGCAAAGACATCCATTACTTCCAGTTCATATAAGATACGGAACATTATCGTTATGATGAGACAATGAATTAAATAAATATCATAAGAGGCTCTTGATATACTTGTCAGGAAGCCTTTTCCTTTGCTCTCTAATGCGAAGGTAAGATTTTTGGCATATATATAAAAACCAAACATAGAAAAAAAGCAGAAGAAAACCACAATGAAAGGTTCAAGTGTATAGTGAATCAATCCGCCAAATTTCATATACGACAAAACGCAATGGGCAATCGCCAGCAAAAGCCAGCCTGCATAAATCAATGGTTTGCTGTGGTCCATCAGCCGTGCAAAAGATTCGTAATAAAGACC
The DNA here is from genome assembly GCA_910580105.1 of uncultured Clostridia bacterium. Classification (GTDB taxonomy): domain Bacteria; phylum Bacillota; class Clostridia; order Monoglobales; family Monoglobaceae; genus CAJTWN01. The sequence continues at coordinate 299,605 of CAJTWN010000001.1, forward strand.
GACATACATACCTAAAATCCAGAAAATTAAATATGAAGTAAAAGTTTTGTGCATGGTAAATATCTGTGCTGCATAGCCGAATTTTTCACCGTCTAAAACCGGAAACCACATCCGGCTTGCAATCGTAATTGCAAATGCAAAAAAAACGATACAGCTGGTAAATACAAAAGATTTCTTCTTGCTGATCAGCATCCACAGCGGCATAAGGAGATAAAACTGCACAATAAGTACGATAAAATAAAACTGCGCCGAAATATCACTGGTCACAATACACGCAATTAGCTTCTGAAAACTGAACGGTGTAAATTCCTCAAAGTTCATAACAAAACAAAAGATGATATAATATGCTGTAACAGCAATCAAATAGGGAATATAAATTTTCTTGAATCGATCCCATAAAAACCGAAGGTAATGAAATTTACGTTCTCCATATTTATAAAACATTTTCAGCGCACTTGTGAAGATAAAAGCCGGTACGGCAAAAGTGGTCAGCCTCGTAACCGAATAAAAAATAATCGACATCACACTCCACTTTGGGTATCCTTCAACATACATGGAACCGTCCACTCCTTCGGAAAGAAGGTGGATGAGGATAACAAACATACATAAAAAAAATTCAAATACTGAAATTTCTGTTATTTTTCGCTTCATAGTTTTAAACTCCCCAAAACATTCTAAATTTTATTTTAACTCATGAAACAACTTGTGTCAATGGAGATGAAAAGATTTAATCGTTCAGTAAATAAATTGCATGTAAAATTTAAATATTTGTCTAATTTTACGGTTGCAACGATGTATATATTTTGTTATGATGTGAAAGCATACAAATATCAATTTTAATATCAGTTTTGCAAAGATTCCTATTTTTGCATCAGGAATTTTATCAGGGAATAAAACCCGCCAAAGATATTATTCAGGGAAAGTTACAGCTTTCCCTGAACGAATAAGAAATTTGTCTACAAAAATAAGTTTTTTATTTGTTTATAAAAACCGCACAAGGATAAGGAGATTGATTATGAAATATGAAATGTGGGAAGGTTTCGAAACAGGCAGATGGTGTGATACCGTTGATGTCCGTGACTTTATCCATAAAAACTATACGCCCTATGAAGGCGATGACCGCTTTTTAGCGGAACCGACCGATAAAACAAAAAAGGTATATGCAATTATAAAGGATCTGATTATTAAAGAAATTAAAGAGGGTGTCATTGATGTAGAAACCAAAAAGGTTTCCGGCATTGACCGCTTCGAAGCTGGTTATATCGATCAGGAAAACGAAGTCATTGTCGGTCTTCAGACTGATGCACCTTTGAAACGGATTGTTAACCCCTATGGTGGTATGCGTATGGTTGAACAGTCCCTTGCTGCATATGGATACACATTGGATGAAGACATTCAAAAACACTTTAAAGAATATCGCAAAACCCATAACGACGGCGTATTTGACGCTTACACCTCAAGAATGCGTACCGCAAGAACCGTCGGTTTGATGACTGGTCTTCCGGATGCCTATGGCAGAGGAAGAATTATTGGCGACTATCGCAGAATTGCCCTTTACGGAATTGATTTTCTTGTGGCAGAAAAACAAAAGGATTTTCAGGAAAGAGAAAATGAACCTGCGTCTGAAGCAATGATTCGTACCCGTGAGGAAATCCGGATGCAGATCCGTGCACTTGGTGAAATTAAAAATATGGCACTGAAGTACGGGATAGACATGTCTTTGCCTGCAAAAGATGCCCATGAAGCAATTCAGTTCACCTATTTCGGCTATCTTGCCGCAATAAAAGAAAACAACGGCGCCGCTATGTCCTTTGGGCGAAATTCAACTTTTTTTGATATTTATATCCAGAGGGACATTGACCGAGGTCTTTTGAATGAGGAACAGGCACAGGAATTGATTGACCAATTGGTCATAAAACTCCGCATTGTCCGGCACCTGCGAACTCCGGAATACAATGAACTTTTTTCCGGCGATCCCACCTGGGTTACTGAGTCGATTGGCGGTATGAGTGAAGATGGAAGAACGCTTGTTACCAAATCTTCCTTCCGGTATCTGCATACGCTGACAAATCTGGATCCGGCTCCGGAACCGAATATGACCGTTCTTTGGAGCACTTCCTTACCGGAAAACTTTAAAAAATATTGTGCCAAAATGAGCATAGATACCGATGCTATCCAATACGAAAGTGACGATGCTATGCGCCCGATTTATGGAGATGACTATGCCATTGCTTGCTGCGTTTCTTCAATGGAAGTAGGCAAAAGAATGCAATTTTTCGGCGCACGGGTGAATCTTGCAAAAACTCTTTTAATGTCCATCAATGATGGATACGATGAGAAAAAAGGGCTGAAGGTTCTGTATAATACCGAAAAAATGGAAGAGAATATTTTGGATTATGATAAGGTTAAAAACGCATACTTCAAATGCCTTGAAGAAGTTGCGGCACTTTATGTCAATACCATGAATACCATTCACTATATGCACGATAAATATGCTTATGAAGCAGGACAGATGGCGCTGCATGATACAGATGTAAAGCGATTTATGGCTTTTGGTGTGGCCGGCCTTTCAGTCGTTGCAGATTCATTGTCGGCTATCAAATATGCAAAAGTAAAACCTATTCGGAACGAGGAAGGAATTGCAGTTGATTTTGAAACAACCGGAGATTTCCCGAAATATGGAAATGATGATGACCGTGTTGACAAAATTGCAGTGGAAGTTTTGGAGAAATTTTCTGCTGAACTTAAAAAACATCCAACCTATCGGAATGCAGAACACACCTTGTCAGTGCTTACCATCACATCGAATGTCGTATACGGTAAAAAGACAGGAACCACCCCGGATGGAAGAAAAGCAGGCGAACCGCTGGCACCCGGTGCCAATCCGATGCACGGCAGAGACAGCAGCGGTGCTTTGGCTTCCCTCAATTCCGTTGCAAAATTACCCTACCGCGCTTGCTGCCAGGATGGTATATCCAATACCTTCTCCATTGTTCCTGAAGCTTTAGGGAAGGAAAAAGACGTTAGAATTGACAATTTGATTTCCGTTATGGATGGCTATTTTTCTCAGGGTGCTTTTCATCTAAACGTAAATGTCCTGAAACGAAGTACGCTGGAAGATGCAATGGAACATCCTGAAAAATATCCAACGCTTACCATCCGAATTTCCGGTTACGCTGTAAATTTTAATCGCTTGACAAGAGAGCAGCAGTTGGAAGTGATTTCACGTACCTTCCATGATTGTATGTAAAAGGAGAAGAGATGCAAAAAGGCAGGATTCATTCAATTGAAACAATGGGACTTGTTGATGGTCCAGGCGTACGCTTTGTCGTTTTTCTGCAAGGCTGTCAGCTTCGCTGTGCCTTTTGCCATAATCCAGATACCTGGAGTCTCACGGAGGGAGAAGAAATCTCCCCCCGTGAACTCGTAGAAAAAATTAAACGCTACCAACCATATTTTACCCGTTCTAAAGGCGGCGTTACTTTTTCCGGCGGAGAACCCCTTCTGCAGCCTGATTTTTTGATTGAATGTCTGAAACTCTGTAAGGCAGAAGGCATACACACAGCGTTGGATACAGCAGGCGTTGGCCTTGGTCGCTATGATGAAATTCTAACCTATACTGATTTGGTTTTGCTTGATATCAAACATATCCAACCGGAAAAATACCAATTTATTACCGGACAAACAATGGATAAATATAATAAATTTATCAACATTCTGAATCAAACAAAGACAGATGTTTGGATTCGGGCAGTTATTATTCCTGGAATTAATGACAATTTAGATTACATCCGGGATCTATGGGAAGTCGGAAAACGTTTTCGCAGAATCAAAAAATTTGAATTGCTTCCCTACCATACTCTTGGAATCAATAAATATGAGGCTTTAGGCATAGGATACCGCCTTAAAGATACACCGCCAATGAACAGAAAACATGTTGAAAAATGGCAGGATACGTTGAATAAAGCACTGATTTCTGATGAATAATTTTTTCACGGTTTTTTTTATAAAAAATTTCTATAAAGTGCTTGACTTTTAGAAAAAACTGAGTATAATAAGAAAAGTAATTTAAATATTCCTCTATAGCTCAGTTGGTAGAGCATGCGGCTGTTAACCGCAGGGTCGTTGGTTCGAGTCCAACTGGAGGAGCCACGTTAGAGCAAGCGATATAAAGCTTGCTCTGATTTTTTTTTTTGTAAAAATCAAAGGGTGCTCATGCCGCTGCTCATCTTTTTCTCCACAACGTCTTTAGCGTTGCGGGGATCCCGGTGACTAAGGACAGATGCATCTAAACTATTCGGCTCTTCCAATTCGGAACGGATTTGCTCCGTTCCGATTTTTCTTTTGCAAAGGTAAGTCAGTTACGCACACCATCGTTTTTCTCTATTCTCGAAAAGTCTCGCTTTCTATGGCTATGCCCCTGTAAACGCGGGCATAACGCCATCGTTGCGCTATTAACTATTTACGAATACCCCCCAGGTATAACACTCCGTGCACTGTAAATTTTTCACAATGATACCCATGCATTTAATATCTCTATTTACTTTTTCCTTATGTTATAAAAGCAAACCATGTTCTGTCTTTATTATCTTGATACAATAGTAGGATCAATTACAGCTTGGTTTAAGTCTCGGTATTGTTTTGGTGACATACCAAATTCTTTTTTAAAACATTCATAAAAGTAGGAGGTATTATTAAATCCGCATTCAAAAACAATGTCAAGGACAGATTTTTTACTACTTTTAAGTAATTGAGCAGCATTATACAAACGAATGCGATTTATATATTCGGAAGGTGTTATGCCATAATATTTTTTTAGCGCCCTTGTAAGATGTTCTTGACTTTTTCCGCTAAGTTGAACAAATCTTTTTAATCCAATAGAATAATTTTGCGAAAAACGCATATCATAACAGGCTTCCTGCAGCCATAAAGGGACTGATTTGGTTTGAGTAAAAGGTCGCTGCAGCCACAAAAATATATCGAGTAAAAAACTTATCAGCAGTGATTGCGGATCAAAACCTGCTATATTTTTGTTATTAGCTGACAACATAGACACCTTTTGTCTTAGAATAGGGATGACGTCATAGGATAGTTGAAAATGACATGACTTAAACGAATTCAATCCAATTTGATTAATTATTTGCTGGATTTTATCATAAATGGAAACTGAAAAAGCGACATTGATAAAACGTGCAAAATCACATTTATATAAACTAAATTGATGGCAATCTTCAGGTGAAACGAAACAGATCATATTTGTGGAAATAATTTGTTCTGTTCCATTAATATGATGCCGGACCTGTCCCTGTGTAACCCAAAAAATTTCAAAGAAATCATGGGTATGTAAAAAGGTTTTTTCCGGCGTTTCTAGCCTCGTTTCCGCAATATGATAAGGTAATATTTTAAATAGATCTGCTCCGTATAATACCACAACAATTTCACCTCTGTATTTCAATAAAATCAATATAGCAGATAAAATATCAACAGTCAAGATGTTTTTTATCAAAATAAATGATATTCTATATATACGCATATAACGAATATTGAAAGGTGTGTCTGTTATGGATATGCAAACTTCGGTTCACTCTGTCATTGATTATATGATGGATTTCACAATGATTTACGATGCAAACAAAAATAATATTTATTTGCGTGAACTCAAATGTTTAGAAAAGCAAATAGAATTTACTGCCCTGCCGCCTCGTGACGGAGATCTCTTTGTCGGACGATTGATGGAAGCACCAATTGGTTTTTTGCCCCAAAACAATTGTGGGGGAGTAGGCTATTATTGTGATTTTAATCGTTTGAAAACAATGCTGACATTAGACAGTCTTTCTGATGAAGAAAAAAGTAAGTTGAATTATCTACTGGAATTTTGGCATGGAAAGACTACAAATGAAAAAATATATAAAAAATATACAGATGCACAAAAACAAAATTTAACCCATGGTGATATGGCTGTTGAACCAGGCAGCGGTTTTCCTCTTTATAGAATGAGCGGAGCCCAAATGGACCCATCAAAACTACTTGAAAAAGGTATTTGTGGTTTGCAAGATGAATGTAGGTTGCAAAAAGAAAAAAATGTTTCTTTTTATCTTGCTTTGGAAGGCGTCCTTTCACTTCTTCAAAAAATCTGCTTAAATTATGCAGCACAATGCCGTAAACTTTCTGCACAGTGTAACGATCATATATACCGGCAGCATTTACGCGAAATGGAGGTAAATCTTTGCCATATTGCCTATTATCCTCCGCAGACATTTTGGCAGGCATTACAGTTAGCGTATTTATTTTTTATTTTTTCCGGTGCTTATAATTATGGGAGAATGGATGATTACATTGGTCCCTTTTATGCTTATGATATTGATCATAATGTCATTGAAAATGCGTTTGCTCTTCGCTTGACCAAAAGTTTATGGAGTCTTATAATTGAAAGAAAAAATACTTGGGACGCACGTATTATTTTAGGAGGGAAAGGCAGAAAATATCCTGAATATGCGGATCGGTTCGCAATACTGGCAATCGAAACATCCAGACAAATGCATGATACTCTGCCACAGCTGACACTACGTTGTTATAACAATATGAATCCTGAGGTCTATCAAAAAGCGCTTGCTTCAATTGGAGAAGGAACAACTTATCCCATTTTATACAATGATGAAGTAAATATTTTATCCGTTAAAAATGCCTTTGATGTTGATACTGAGACCGCAGAACAATATGTGCCATTTGGCTGCGGAGAATATGTCATCTATAATAAAAGTTTTGGCACCCCCAGCGGTGCAATTAACTTACTGCACATACTGAATGATGCCATTTACGGTTCAAAGTCATATTTGTTTGAAAAAGCAGACTCTTTTGAGCAATTTTATCAATCATATTTAAGTGAAGTGGAGGAGATGGTTTTCTTATTAGCGCAACAGGAAAAACTTGAATATGAAGTTTGTGCCGCTGATGCACCTTTTCTATTTTACAGCCTATTATTTGATGATTGTTTCTCTCGTGCAAAACCAATTTTTTCAGGCGGCATTCGTCATTTGGGCGGTACGCTGGAAACATACGGAAATATAAATGTATCCGATAGTTTAGTTGCGATAAAACAATTGATATTTAACAAAAAAATGATTCCTGTAAACGAATTACAGGATGCGTTGAGGAGGAATTTCAAAAACAATGCAAAAATCAGACCGCTTCTTTTAAATGCACCTAAATATGGAAATGATGCAGATGAAGCTGATTCTATTGCAGTAAAATTTCATGAAGATCTATGCGGTATGATTCGGAATTCTGCTGAAAAAGTGGGGCTGGATTCCTATTTGGCTGTTATAATCAACAATGGTATGAATACTGTTTTAGGATTGACTACAGGCGCATCCGCCGATGGTCGTTTTGCAAATACTTATATGGCAAATGCAAATAATCCGGTTGGGGGTATGGACAAAAATGGTATTACTGCTATGCTGAATTCTTTAGTTAAATTGCGTTCAGATATTCATGCCGGTGCCGTTCAAAATATGCGCTTTTCCAAAGAAATGTTCGGCTCTTTAATTGATAAAACAAAACTGTTATTAAATACTTATTTTTTACATGGCGGTTCTCAAACAATGATAACCGTTTTGGGACGCGATGATTTGGAAAAAGCCATAAAAAATCCAACGGCTTATCAGAATTTAATTGTACGTGTGGGTGGTTTTAGTGTACGATTTGTGGATTTGGACAAGGCAATTCAACTGGAACTATTAAGCAGGACATTATATTAGCAGATGGAGGAAGCATTATGGATTGTGTACGTGGTATTATTTTTGATATCCAAAGAGGCTCCATGTATGATGGTCCGGGAATTCGTACAACGGTATTTACAAAAGGCTGTCCGCTAAGATGTAAGTGGTGTCATAATCCTGAATCGCAAAATCCAAAACTGGAATTGGCATATTGGGAAGAAAAATGTGTTGGCTGTAAAAAATGTTCAGAAGTTTGCACAATGGGCGCACATTTGTTTTCAGACATACATATCTTTGATCGCAAACAATGTATAATGTGTGGAAAATGTGTTCATGTTTGCCCAACAAATGCAATGAAATCTTACGGCTATACAATAAGTGCAGAAGAAGCAATGACAATTATCAGAAAAGATAAAGCATATTATGACCTAACAAATGGCGGACTTACATTATCGGGCGGAGAACCTTTTTTACAAAATGATTTTTCTTTTTCCCTTCTTTCGTTGGCAAAACAAGAAAAAATTCATACCTGTGTGGAAACCTGTGGTTTTGCCTCCCATGAGATAATATTGCAATCATTGAAGTATGTTGATTATTACTTATTTGATTATAAATTGGATGATTGTGTAAAACATCAATATTATACAGGAGTCTCTAACACAATAATTCAAAAGAATTTTGACTGTTTATATACACATCATGCCAGAATTAAAATTCGTTGTCCGATTATTCCGGGAGTAAATGATACACTTGAACATTTCTCTTCCATTCATCAACTTGAGGTTAAATATCCTGAAATTGAAGGCATTGAAATTCTTCCGTATCATAACTTTGGAAGCGGAAAAGCAAAAGCTTTAGGCAGAGAATATGGAATTTTATCTGAAACTGCAGGAAATGAAATAAAACAAAAGTGGAAAGAATTAATGTCAATTTCGGGTTGCAGTGAAGCAATTATAAATTCTTTTTGATTCATAAAATAAAAGAACTATTCCAATCCCAATTGCAAAGGAAAGCATCATGTGGTATAATCAACATTTGAAATCACAGAAGATTGGAGTTTAGAAAATGCCTAACCTTTATTTGAAAAAAGCTAATGAGAATTTACCGGATTGTATAACTGATACAATCATTCCGGATACAAGCCCCCGAATTCTTGAAAAAGGTGACAGAATTATACTCGATTTAAAAAATCATTATGTGGGTTATTTTTCATTTACAATGAATTATGTTGACGAATATATTGACGCACCGGTAAGAATGTATATTAAATTTTGTGAGACAAAGCAAGAACTTTCTGATGACTTTTCAAAATACAGAGAGGGACTTTGCGCTTCATGGCTCCAGGAGGAGATCGTGAATATAGATTTTCCGGGCGTTTATAAAATGCCAAGGAGATATGCTGCAAGATTCATTCAAATTACAATATTGAATACACCCAAAAAACTTATGCTATCAGATTTTGAATTTTCTTCAGTGACAAGCGCTGATAATAATACGCTTAAAAATCCAGTGATTCATGACCCTGAACTTGAGAAGATTGACAAAGTTGCCGTAAACACACTGAAAAACTGTATGCAAAGAGTATTTGAAGATGGCCCCAAACGTGATCGAAGATTATGGATAGGTGATTTACGCCTTGAGGCGCTTACCAATTATTATACATATAATAACCTGGCACTTGTTCGTCGCTGTCTATATCTTTTTGCAGCGGCAGAACGAAATAAAAGCGGTTTCGTTCCCAGCTTTATCTATGAAAATCCAATATTTGTGTCCGGAAATTGTTTTCTTGAAGATTATGCACTTTTATACGTTGTGAGTATCTGCGATTATTATCAGCACACAAAGGATAATGATACCTTCACGGATTTATATGATGTTATGAAAGCACAATTGGATGCAGCCCATGCACGCATTGACAATGAAGGTATTATTACAGTCGATGAAAACAGTGATGTTTTCATTGACTGGTGTGAAGGTCTTAAAAAGACAACCTCTATGCATGGCGTATATTTATATACACTGTGCCAATTTGTTGATATTCTCATCAAACGCAAACACAAAGATGTTGGAATTTATCAAGAAAGACTTCAAAAGGCACAGGAAAGTGCAAAACATATACTTTATGATAAGAATAAAAATAAAGTTATAAATGCAAAAGACAATAATCAATACAGTGTTCACTCCACTGTTTGGATGATACTTGGCGGTGTTATATCAGGCAAAGAGGCAGAAGAAGCCTTACAAAATGCACTGGAATCCAAAGAAAGTATAAAACCCTTTACGCCTTACATGCATCATTATGTTATTGAAGCAATGTACAAATTAAATATGAAAGCGGATGCGGTACAATATATTAAAAAACTTTGGGGAGGAATGTTAGCGCTTGGCGCTGACACATTTTTTGAAGTATATGTTCCGGGAAATCCTGAATTTTCCCCATATGGAGACAGAATGGTAAATAGTATGTGTCATGCCTGGAGCTGTACACCCGCATATTTTATAAGAAAATACCTGATATAACATGTTAAGAATGTGTTGCTGATTTTTATCAATAACAATGAATATATTTGGATACAAACTTAATGTTTTAAAATTATTACGCATCTGTATGTTCAAAAAATCTCAAAAAAACTCTTGACAGATGCAGCTGCTCGTGCTATAATATTTTCGTTGATTTGATAAAACTCAGCTAATATGCGGGAGTGGCTCAGTGGTAGAGCGTCACCTTGCCAAGGTGAACGTCGCGAGTTCGAATCTCGTCTTCCGCTCCAGATACAGCCCAATGCTGGGCTGTATTTTTTATTATTTATAAAATTTTGTTTTAAAAAACACATGCAGGATTTTAGGAAAATCTTACCCTGTATAAGTTTATGATAAATTTATTCTATTTGTAAACAGTAAAAAACATATTTCATCAGGCAGGTGTATGAATTGAAAGTTTTAAAATTATCATTTGGTTTATATATGCGTCATTTGGTTGGCGTTTTATTTGCTTTTTTACTGGCATTTCCTTTGGTTGGATTGCTGGATTACCCTTATCTGTTTGGCGGTATTACTGCGATTATTTTGCTTGCGCTGGTTTACTCCGGCGGATGGCATGCAGGCTTTCGTGACGCGCGAAAAATACCCGGTTTTTATCCCGACAAAAAGCTTCCGGTAAAAGCAGCTGTATTGTTTTTTATATTGCCGTTTCTGCTTTATCTGCTGCGGGTATTTTTTCCTGCAATTTTTCCTGCCGCATTTCCTGTAACCAATGGTACGTATCAGTTTTTCTTATTAGGGAACTTTACCTATGGAACGCCTGACTTTATATATAAACTATGGTTTTTTCCGCTGAATGCTTTTATGGGAAACGGAAACCTTCTTTTATATGGTGTCATGTTATTTATTGAACCACTTATCGCCATTTTGGGATACAATATAGGATTAACACGATTTAGCATTTTAGGATTTCTCCAACAAAAAATTGTTTACACAAATAAAAAAACAAAAGAATAGAAATGAAAATCACCTCATAACTTTTTATGAGGTGATTTCTTTGTTTTTCATGATAAAACGCGCGCATTTTTTAACCGGTTTTATTCTTATCTGTTGTTTTGTTTTTATATTAACAGGGATTGGTATTTTCCACTCTTATGAAAAAACAGTGGATACAATGGCGCTGCCCATAACCAACAAAACAATTGTCATTGACGCCGGTCATGGCGGATTTGACGCCGGGGCAAGTGATAACGGAATTTTAGAAAAAGATATTAATCTGAAGGTCGCCGGCTTTTTAAAAGAATATATCGAACAAAGCGGCGGCATAGCAGTAATGACCCGGATTGATGACACTTCAACATTGGACGAGAATCGCAAAGATGGCAGTTCGGCAAAACAATCAGACCTGAGCCGCCGACGAGATATGCCGGCAGAATATGAGGCCGATTTATTTGTGAGTATTCATATGAATAAATTTCCTCAAACCCAATACCATGGCGCGCAGGTTTTTTATGCGGCAAAACCGGAAGAAAGCAAACAAATAGCCGATATTCTGCAGGATAACTTACGCCAGATTCTTGATAATGAAAACAATCGGGTTGCAAAAAAAACAGACGGAAACGTCATGATTCTAAATCATGCAACCGTTCCATCTGTATTAATTGAGTGCGGTTTTCTTTCCAATACTGAAGAAGCAGAAAAATTGAAAACCGAAGAAAATCAAAGAAAAATTGCGTGGGCAATTTATATGGGTATTATTGAATATTATAACGCATAATTGATATTGACCACCTTCGTATCTTCATCCCATACAACTTTGCCGCCCAAACCTTCAACAATTGCCCGGATCGGGATGAGAACACGATTGTTAAATTCGACAGCGGGCGTATCAATAAACTGCGCCCTGCCATTTACCATAATAAAGTCAGCACCAACTTTCACCAAAATACGGTTGCCATTTAGCGATATTCCAGCTGTATTTAGAATTGGGTCCCAATCCACCGTTGCTCCCATTTTTTCAACAACAGAACGGAGCGGAACCATCGTGCGATAGGTTCGATATTCCGTGATTGGCGGCTGGTCAAAAAGCACTGTTTCACCATTCACGGTTACGCTGATTAACTCTTCAAATCCGATACGATATGTATTGGCATAAACCTCACCAGAAGAACCTACAGGTGCATATATCCTGAGATAATCTGCCCCGGAAAAAACATCTTTTCCAATCGCATTTACCGATTTTGGCAAAGTCGCCGAAGTAAGAGAGGAACAGCCGGCAAATGCCATATCTTCAATTGCGATCGTTCCGCCCGGAATGGTAATAGAGGTCAAAGATGTACACTGATAGAAAGCATGTGCACCAACTGTACGCAAAGAATATGGAAGAGTGACTGAAATCAAATTTCCGGAATAAGCAAAGGCCATATTTTCGATGGTTTTTATCCCTTCTTCAAATTCTACTGTCCGAAGTTTTTCACTGCCGCCAAAAGCACCTTCTCCAATCGCAGCAACAGAATATCCGTCAAGCTGAGACGGAACAATAACATTTTCCTGCGTATCCTCCACATTTGTTATAGTTGCTTCATTTCCGCTTACAGTATAATGAAAAATATTTGACTGCATTGTCTCTTCATCTGCAAATCCAATTTCTGCAAACGAGAAAATTATTGCTGCACAGCAAATGATTCCAAGCAAATTTTTTATTTTCATCATGTATTTTCCTCCTATTTTAATTGAAAACTTATACGTGTGCTCTGTATAACAGAGTTATATTCAGAATTTTTTATTCTGTTACATGAGACAAGCCCTGTTCAAAAATTTTCTGAATATGATCATCATTCAGCGAGTAATAGACAATTTTTCCAACTTTGCGGAATTTCACAAGTCTAGCCTGTTTTAAAATACGAAGCTGGTGAGAAATTGCCGATTGGCTGAGAGAGAGCAGTACGGAAATATCGCAAACGCACATTTCTGAAGAAAACAAAGCATATAAAATTTTTATCCGCGTGCTGTCACCAAATATTTTGAAAAGTTCCGCCAAATCATATAAAATATTTTCTTCCGGCATTTCAGCGCTGACCTTTCGTATTAAATCATCATGAATGGCCTGCGTTGTACCGGAGTTTTCTGTTTTTCCTTTCATAGTAAATTCCTCCTTAGGATATGAACGGACTATTCAGACAGTATACGCAAAATTTTGTTTTTTGTCAATAATCCTTATAGAAATTGACAAAAACTTTTGAATATGGTATGATATGTAAACAGCAGGTTTTGAAAAAAGGAGGTGGGAGAAGTGGATGAACAAACACTGATCGAAAGAGCAAAACAAGGCGATGTCGAAGCTTTCGAAATTTTAATAAATGAACATCAAAAACGTATTTATAATATTGCATTTAAAATGCTCGGAAATCAGGAGGATGCTTTGGACCTTTCACAAGAGGTTCTTATTAAAATCTTTAAAAATATCCATAAATTCCACGGTTCATCAAAATTTTCTACTTGGGTTTACCGCGTTGCAACCAACACCTGTCTGGACGAAATAAAAAAACGCCGTAAACACACCACTTATTCCATCGATGAACGAATGCAGACAGAAGATGGTGATTTGGCAACCGATATACCGGATACTTCTCCAACACCGGAAGCGACTGCAATTCAAAAAGATATACAAAAAATCTTATATGATGGTATAAATCAGCTGGGCGATGAACATAAAAAAGTAATCATTTTGCGGGATTTAAATGGCTTCTCGTACGAATACATAGCAAAAATTTTAAAATGTTCTGAAGGAACGGTAAAATCTCGGATAAGCCGGGCAAGAAAAAGATTAAAAAAAATATTATCAGAAAATATGGAACTATTCGATGGCTTTATCGTCAAATAAATTGAGAACAACTACTACATCTATGAAAGGAGGAAACAAAATGGGCAAAAAAAGTTCTATATCTTGTGATAAATATCAAGATATGATCTATAATTATTTTTCTGACAATTTGAGTGAAGAGCAGATTGAAAAACTCGAAGATCACATTTCCTCCTGTTTGCTATGTAAAAATGAATTCGAACAAATACGTGCACTCCTATCATCGGCAGAACAATTTGAGGATCAACCACTGCCCGTTGGTTTCACAACCAGCCTCCATACAAAGTTGATCGAGGCATCTGAAGAAATTCAGGATAGAAGAGCGCATAGATTTAAATATTTTTGTAAAGACTTCATTACAGATGGAAAATGGAAGGTAGCAGCTCCGGCTGTTGTTGCTGTTGCATTATTGGTTGGCGTATTCAGTTCTGGATTGTTTCAGGATTTTATTCATACAAATGACGACATTGTCACGGACAATATCCAAACCGGCCAAAACGATGATCGTTTAAACACCTTTAATGATGACTTTGGCTTAGATAGAAATAGTAAAGAAACAACTTCTCCACGCACGACTTTGCGTCCGAAGGCTTCTGCTTCGCCAACTGCAAAAGCAAGCAGTCCAAAATCCACTGCGAAAGCAACATCAAAGGCTACTTCAAAGGCAACATCGAAAGCAAGCAACAGTACCGGCTTAAATGCCCGAGCAACTGCCACTGCAAAGACCGGAAGCGGAACGGCGAAAAAAACAACGGCAACTGCGACAAAAAAGCCTACCACTGCGCCGACTGCACAAAAAAACTATCCGGAAATTGAATTTAACGATAGTGCATCACAGGCTTCGGTAAATGGCGGCAGTGAACAGGACATCAGCGTAAACGAAAATTATATGGAGCAACCATCACCCCGTTTGGCAGATGAACGGGGTGCTATAGAAGAAGAATCTGCACCAGCTATGCTGCAAGATGATTCATTAAAAAATTCTATAAGCGGCAGCAACGGTGGTGGCAGTGCACCTATGTACAGTGTTGATGGAAACGCTGATACAGATCTTTCCCATCAATCATCTTTTGATGGTGCACAGGTTGATGGTTTATGCTCTGTCTATTATGTACACCACGATAATCCGGAACTATTGATTAAAGAATATGGATTTTCAAACTATTCCATTGACCAGGATAATGATTATCACGTTATCATGACATATAAGGATTTTATTGATTTTGTCGATTATGCACAGAAACATCAATTGAAGGTTCAATGGTTAAACGATGGCGACAATGGCATGGTTGACCTTATAATTACAAAAGCGGAGATTAAAAATGAAGAAACTACTACTGATTGATGGCAACAGTATATTAAATAGAGCTTACTATGGCGTGCGTCCGCTGACAGCAGCGGATGGCACGCCTACAAACGCTATATACGGTTTTTTAAATATTTATTTTAAGCATATGGAAGAAGAACAGCCTGACTATGTTTGTGTGGCCTTTGATGTAAAGGCTCCCACCTTTCGTCACAAAATGTTTGACGCATATAAGGCACAGCGCAAACCTGCACCGGAAGATTTTTTGATTCAGCTTCCACTGATTAAAGAAATACTGACTGCAATGAACTGTGCATGTATAGAAAAAGCAGGTTATGAAGCTGACGATTTGATTGGAACCATTGCAAAAAAATGTGAGAAAGAAGATATTTTATGCAATATCCTCACCGGTGATAAAGATGATCTGCAATTGGCCTCAGAAACAACAAAAATTAAATTAGTTATTACGCGTATGGGCAACACCACAACTACCACCTATGGTCCTGATGAGGTGATGGAAAAGTATGGTGTAACACCCCATGCGTTTATTGATGTTAAGGGGTTAATGGGCGATCCTTCCGATAATATCCCGGGTGTAAAAGGTATAGGTGAAAAAACAGCCCTTTCTTTGATTCAAAAATTTGGTTCAATCCCTGGTGTTTATGAAAATATTGATTCGGATGAAATTACCAAGTCAGTTCGCAGCAAACTACTTGATGGACGTGAAATGGCTGATTTGAGCAAGATACTGGCCACCATTGACTGTGATGTACCCTGTGAAATATCTTTTAAAGATTTCGCCGTACAGAACTATAACAATACAACACTTGCAGCACTTTTTCAACGTTTTAATTTCAAAACCTTTATGAAAAAGCTGGATTTAGAGCCAGCCCCCGCTGATGAAGTCATTCGTCCGGAAATATGCTGTGTCGAAGTAACAGAAGAAGCTGCCATATCCCGACTGGCAGCAGCAAAAGAAATGGCATATACAATGGTCTGGGATACTGATTATCCAACCATTTATTGCTGTGATGGAAAAGAGGAGGTATTTTCCATCAAGAGCAATGAAGCGCTTTTAAAAAAATTTTTTTCATCCAGCACTTATTCCTGGATTGGTGCAGATTGTAAAGATGATATTTTACGTCTGATGCGTCTTGGTATTTCTGCACCGCAAATTCATTTTGATATTTATCTTGCCGCCTATCTATTGGATCCGGCAAGAAATGGTTATGATTTGGAATTTTTATGTCCGGCATATCTGCATATCCCCTATCAGGATGCAAAAGATACCGACGAGACCGGACAAATGATGATGAATATTCTGACATCTGAAACTGAAAAGGAAAAACAACGAGCGGAAAAGACATGGATGATTTTTAAACTTAAACAGGCGCTTTCAAGAAAACTTGACGAAACACAGATGATGCCTTTGTTCACAGAAATAGAAATGCCCCTTATCCTGGTTCTTGCAAAAATGCAGGCAAAAGGAATATATGTTGATAAACCCGCCCTGTTTGCTTTCGGTGAATTTTTATCCCAAAAAATCACGGAAATGACCGATGCAATTTATACACTGGCGGATGAAACATTCAATATCAATTCTCCCAAACAACTGGGAACGATTTTATTTGAAAAATTGCAGCTTCCTATGGGTAAGAAGACGAAAAGTGGTTATTCCACCAATGTAGACGTACTACAAAAGCTTATAGATAAACATCCAATTATTCCTTATATTCTGGAATACCGCCAACTTACCAAGCTGCGTTCAACTTATGTTGATGGTTTCGTTGACTATATTCAAAAGGATGGACGGATCCATTCAAACTTCAATCAAACAGTAACAGCAACCGGCAGAATCAGCAGCACAGAGCCCAATCTGCAAAACATCCCCGTCCGGACGGAATTGGGCAGGGAACTTCGTAAAATGTTCATAGCAGAAGGAGAGGATATGTATTTTGTCGACGCAGATTATTCGCAAATTGAACTCCGTGTACTTGCACATATTGCAGATGATGAAAATATGCAAAAAGCCTTCTTAAATGAAATCGATATTCATACACAAACGGCTTCACAGGTATTCGGTGTTCCCCTTGAGGATGTCACCTCTCTGATGCGTACCCGCGCAAAAGCGGTCAATTTTGGTATTATTTATGGAATCGGTTCTTTTTCACTTTCACAAAATCTGAAAATAACAAAAAAGGAAGCTGATGAATATATCAAAGGGTATTTGCATAACTATCCCAAAGTAGAAAAGTATATGGCGAATACGATTGAAAATGCTAAAAAAGACGGTTACGTTTGCACTGCACTGGGTCGCCGCCGTCCAATGCCGGAACTTCAGGCAGCGAATAAAATCACACAAGCTTTTGGAGAACGCGTAGCCATGAATGCGCCAATTCAGGGAACTGCAGCAGATATTATAAAGATTGCCATGGTTCGCGTGGAAGAACGGCTGCGGAAAGAAAATTTACGTGCGCAACTGATCCTTCAAATACATGATGAACTGATTGTCGAGTCTCCAAAAGAGGAACTTGTGCAGGTGCAGCAAATCCTGAAAGAAGAAATGGAGTCTGCTTATGATTTGCGTGTTCCGCTGGTTGTGGACATGAAGATCGGCAAAAGCTGGTACGAGACAAAATAATTTTAAAATTATGCAAATTTACTACTGTAATCTTATGGAAATTGTGTTATAATAACCTCACGGTGTTACCAAAAGCAGAGCTTTTGACACCTGAGAGAACATTGTATCACAACACTTCGCCCCACTTTGTGGGGACTCCGTTATAGTGGAAGGAAAATCTTCGATTTTCCTTGGTTGTGGTTTTATCTGAGGTGACAGTATGAAAATTTTAGCAGTAACAGGTGGTATTGGTTCCGGAAAGAGTACGGTTGCCCATATATTAAAAAAAAGAGGCTTTTCTATTATTGATGCCGATAAAATTGCACATGAAATAACAGAAAAAGAGCAAAAGGCGTATGATGATATTCTACGCCTTTTTGGTGATTCAATTTTAGATACTAAAAAAAATATTGACCGGAAAAGATTGGCGGGAATTGTCTTTAATGATACCTTCAAGCTACAGCAGCTTAATAAAATAACACATCATTATATTTTCGAAGAAATGCGTGTTCAGATTAATACGCTTCAAAAGAAAAATTATGATATATGTATGGATGTACCGCTTTTATTTCAATGCGATTTTCCACTTCAATATGATGCTTCAATTGCTGTTTTAGCACCTTTGGCTGTGCGGTTAGAACGGATAATGAAACGGGACGACTGTACCAAAACGGAGGCAGAACAACGTATACAAAATCAGCTAACCGATAAAGAATTTAAAACATTTGCTGATTTTATCATTAATAATCAAAGCAATGAGGAATCCCTTGAACAACAGATTGAAGCTATATTACGAAAAATAAAGGAGGGAAGCTATGTCAAAAAAAAGATACCGAAAAAAACGTAAACGCTTGCTTCCCACCCTTTTTGCATACTTTGTTCTTATCTCTGTGAGCATTTGCTGTCTGTATTTTTTGTTTCAGCTGGGTCACACAATTTATGAAAATGGCATAAAACACCGTTTTGAAAGAACACAATATCCCATTAAATATAGTTCATCTGTAGAAAAGTATGCCGAAAAATATGAACTCGATCCATATCTGGTTTATGCCTTAATTAAACAGGAAAGTAAATTTGATCCATATGCAACCTCCTCAGCCAATGCACGGGGACTGATGCAGGTGCAGGATGAAACGGCAGAATTTTGTGCAAAAAGAATGAAAATCAAAATTACTCTGCCGGATGACCTCTATCAGCCGGATACCAATATACAAATCGGCTGTTACTATCTAAAACATTTGCTGAACCAATATAACGGCGATTTAAAAACCGCAGTCACAGCTTATAACGGCGGACCCGGAAACGTAGAAAAATGGCTGAACGATGAAAATTTATCTGACGGAAAGGGTGGAATTGCGAATATTCCGTTTGGAGAAACCAAAAACTATGTTAAAAATGTCTTATCCTATTATGAGACCTATAAAAATATTTATCAAAACAAATGAAAGGTGAGAAAATCATGTCCAAGAACAAAGAATTGGAAAAGAAATTAAAATACGAGAACAAAAGTACATTTTCAAAATTGGATGTAAAAATTCATGAATCTGTATTTTCATTTTGTGACGAATACAGGAATTTTATTAACGTATCGAAAACAGAACGGGAATTTTGTGACCAAAGCTGCCGTCTGCTAGAAAAGGAAGGTTTTGTCCCGCTGCAAAATAAGTCAAATCTTCAGCCCGGTGACAAAGTTTATACTGTAAATCGCGGTAAGGCTGTTATTGCCGCTGTTATTGGCAGTGAACCGATTGAAAACGGCGTAAATATCGTTGGTGCACATATCGATTCACCGCGTCTGGATTTAAAACCAATCCCCCTTGCCGAGGAGGGCGGATTTGCTTATTTCAGAACACAATACTATGGCGGTATCAAACGCTATCAATGGTTTGCAGTACCGCTCGCCATTCATGGTGTTGCCGCATTGCAGGATGGTACACAAATTAACATTACTGTTGGTGAAGACGAAAATGATCCGGTTTTCTGCGTTTCGGATATCCTGCCTCATTTTGCAGCAAGACAAATGAGCAAAAAAGTAACAGAAGCATTTCCCAATGAAAATCTCAGTGTAATTATTGGTAACATCGCCTGTGACGATGAAGAAATTAAAGAAGGTATCAAATTTAATATTCTAAAAATATTATACGAAAAGTTTGACTTATGTGAAGAAGATTTGGTTAGCAGTGAAATTGAAATTGTTCCGGCCTTCCCGGCACGTGATCTTGGCTTTGACCGCAGTATGGTAGCCGGGTATGGACAGGATGACCGTGTTTGTGCTTACACCGCATTGCGTGCGGTTCTTGATCTCACAGTCCCCAAAAAGACGGCGGTCTGCCTTTTGGTTGACAAAGAAGAAGTCGGCAGTATGGGAGCAACCGGAATGCGTTCAAGGCGATTTGAAAATGTTCTTGCTAAAATCTGTTCTTTAAAAGAGAAAAATTACTCCGATTTAATGCTCCGTGAAACATTAAGCAACTCGTCCTGCCTTTCTGCAGATGTAGGAGCGGCTTATGACCCCAATTTTCCGGAAGCATTTACGAAAAATAATGCCGCAAAAATCAATTGCGGCCTCCTGCTTACCAAATATACCGGTTCCAAAGGTAAAAGCGGTGCCAGCGATGCCAGCGCTGAATTCGTAGCAAAGGTCAGAAAAATATTTAATGATAATGAAGTTGCATGGCAAATTGCCGAGCTTGGTAATACCGATTTAGGCGGAGGAGGCACAATTGCGCAATATGTTGCAAATTTAGACGTTGACGTCATTGACTGCGGCGTTCCGCTCCTGTCCATGCACTCCCCCTATGAAATTGCCGGAAAACTGGACATTTATATGGCTTACAAGGGATATAAGGCCTTTTATCTTGACAATTAAGTTTAGGTTTATCTTCAAAAAAATCTACAATTATAAAATAAGGGAGAACCAAAATGAAACAGCTGATTACCATCTTTCTCTGCTTTTGTATGTCCTTGGTTTCTTTACCGGCATTTGCAGAAGACGCGCTTCCCTATCCCGAAGCACAAACGTCTGCTGTCAATATCGAAATTCCCATCACCGACTTATACGTCGGTGATGAGGTCTATATTGAGGCAAAACTTAATCAACAATTGCCCCTATACGCATTTGAAACCAACTATACATATGACACAACCGCCCTTCGTTTTAAAGAAATCACAGCCACTGGTCATCTTACTGCCTATACAAAAGAGGTCTCTAGTGAACCTTCAAATGGTAAAGGTTCTTATCTTATCACATCCGTTGGTGAACCATCAGCTCAGGCATCCAATAATTTATTTCGAATGACTTTTATCGCCAAAAAGACAGGCAAAACAACAGTAATTTTAGATGGACTCACGCTGGTCTATCCCGATTTAGCTTATCAACGGGCAGAAAAAAAACTTACCGCTGAAATTATGATAAAAAGCAAATCTTCCGGTACAGGCGGAGGAGGGGGCGGAAGTGTAAAACCCAACCGTCCCTCCAGTAACATTCAAATCAATTTTCCCACGACATCGGCAACTTCTCCTATACAAACAAATGCCCCGGTGACACCAGATGCCGATATTCCGCCTTTCATTGATTTGAATGGCTTTGATTGGGCAGAAGAGGCAATACTCGCCTTAACAAATCAAAAAATTCTTGCGGGATATGAAGACAAAAGCTTTCGTCCGCAAAATAATCTAACACGCGGGGAACTTGCAAAAATAATAACACTTGTTTTACAGCTACCTGAAACTACCGATAATACAATGAAGTTTATCGACATAAAAGATACCATGTGGTATTCCTCATATATTTACCGGACTGCTGAAAACCATCTGGTCAATGGATACGAAGACCAGACCTTCCGTCCGGAAACGGAGATAACACGGGAAGAATTTGCAACTATTTTGGCACGCGCTGCAAATTACCAAAACACTGTCCTGCCAAGCAGACGCCTGAACATCAATTTTACGGATGAAGAAAACATCAGCGCTTACGCTGTCCCCTATGTGGACAACCTGTATATGGCAGAGATACTCAACGGAGACGACAATGGTGCGTTTCGTCCGCAGGAACCCTTAACCCGCGCTGAGGCGGCTGTTGGAATTTGGCGTTATCTGAAAACGACACAAACAGGAAAGGAGGATATAGAATAGATGAAAAAGAAATGTGCTATCTTGACTCTCCTTTCCCTCATATTGATGAATTTTACAGCAATTGCACAGGCAGTCCCCCAATCACTTTCTTTTCCCTGTGACTCCTTTAATGGTATTGTGGGAAAAAACAATGTTTCGTTATATGAAATTTTTGAAAGTGACCGTGACGCTTTTTACGATGATTTCACGACACTGCAAAAAAGCGGAGACGGAGAAGCTTATGTCATCTTTGAAATTCCCTATGCTGATACTGCAACTCTTACAACTTATCACCTTCCGTCTGAAGCAATGGATTTTTCTTTTGCTGTTTCAAATGACTGTGAAAATTGGCAGATACCGGCATATACAAAAGAAATCAAAGAGGAAGAAGGAAAGTGGACAACCTATACTTATATTTTACAAAATCTTTCCTCTGCTTCAGATATTGTTTCAAAACCTACTGCAACACCGACGAGTACTCCAACCGCTGATGTAACTGCAACGGATATTCCAATACCGACAACTACACCCACAACAACGGAGTCACCATTGGCAACTGCAGAACCCGTAGTGCCGCCGGAAGCTTCTGCTTCCCCGAATCCCCAAAATGACGCTGGCCCCAATCCTATTCCAACAGAGGAAGAAAGTGAAACAAACCCATGCACAATTTCCGCTCCACAGGCAACGACCTGCCCAAAGGAAAATAATGAACAAAATATATGCAAACCCTCTGCCTCTTTTGATATAAATGAAAACCAAATTGATAAACCGGCAGTAAAAGGGGTTTCAAGTCTTTCAGAGGAAACAACCACTCTCTCCGGAATGGACACTCGCTATTTAAAAATTACCTGGCCGGCCACTCCCACGTGGTGGACGCCGCTCGTTGCAGAGCTGAATGTCACCTGTACAGAGCCAATACCCCAACGAATTGAAATTAATACCACGGAACCCTGGGTAATCCCCTTGTATGATACAAATACTTATCCGCTTTCGGCTGTACTGCTTGATCAAATGGAAAATCCTTATCCGGCGGAGTTACACGCAGAAATCACCTGTGATACGCTTGCAGAAATTTTCTATGATAATGAAAATATTGTGATTTCTTCAGAATATCCGGAGGGGGCTTTGCTGAAAATTCGGTTTTCATCAGAAGAATTTAAACTTTCTTCCGAGAAAAGTATCCGGCTAAAAAAAGCACTGTTAGGAGATTTAAATCAAAATCTTATATTGGAGGAAGATGACCTGAATATCGCCCTTTCTTATCTTGGAAAAACAGAAAATTCTTCGGATTGGAAAAATTGTCGTCTCGCTGATATAAACTTTGATGGAAAAATTGATGTTCTGGATATTGCTTTCATTGCGAGAAATTGCAAGATATAAGACAAGAAAGGATTTCAGATGAGAAAATTAGTTTTATTGTTATTGATTTTCACTATTCTGCTTCCCGCAACCGTTCATTACGGAGAAGAAGCACCAGTACCGGCAGGCGTTTCAACATCTGCGTACTTACTGGATGACTGCGCCGGATTGGATAAGATTTTTTCTTGCAGTGAGGGAATCTATCCATCTGTTATAGAAGCAGAAAATCAATATGCTTTTGATGAAGATTTTACCGTTTTTATGCGAAAAGAAGCCACTGCAGAATGGATTACTTATTCCATTCCGGAACAAAAATACCTCACCTTTTATACCTACTTCCGGCAGGGAGAACCCATTTCACACTTCACTTTTGAAGCATCAGAAGACGGCGAAAGCTGGGAAACCATCCGCCCAATTATTCAAAAAAGAGAGGTCGAAAGCTGGAAATGGATTCCTGTCACCTATTCATTAAAAAAAATGGAAGAAAGGTTTCATTATGTGAAAATTACCTTTCAAAACATTGGCGGTACCGAATGGTCTCCCTGTATTTCCTCTGTTGATGCACAATACCGCAAAATAACAGGAATCGGTTTTGCAGATTGTAATAATACACCGTACCAGGAAGCTACAGAACGGCTCAAAAATTTAAAATTAATTAATGGTTACAGTGACCAGGAATTTGCACCTGAAAACCCAATTACCCGTGCCGAGTTTACAAAGATGATCAGCTCTCTGTTAAATATCACCAATCTCTCATCCGGCACCCGTGACACCCATTATTTCCGGGATATACCAGATACCCATTGGGCAGCGCCTTATATTTATACTATGTACGGGCTTGGTATTGTAAACGGGGACGAAGAACAACGATTTCATCCGGAAGCGCAGATCACTTTGCAAGATGCCGTGAAAATTTTGGTTGCAGCCCTTGGATACGATATACAGGCAGCAGAAAAAGGCGGTTACCCGATGGGATATATACAGACTGCATCTCAATTATCCATTTTGCAAAATATCACCAATTCTTATACTGAAACTATTAACCGCGGCATTGCAGCACTTTTGATTGATAATTCCCTTGACGTTCCATACATTTATCAGACACAATTTGGCGAACAAAATATTTTTCAATACGACGGAAGCAGTGTACTTGAAAAATTACATGGTATCTATACAGCTGAGGGAATTATTTCAAATATCGGTATCCGTTCAATCTATGCTGAACATACCATCGATGAAAATTATCTTTCGATTGATGATGTGCTGTACGAAAAACCCTCTTTTGATATGACAGATTATTTGGGGGTGCAGACAAAAATTTACTATCACACAAAACGCGGACAAAACAATAACCGAAAGGTTTTATATGCAGAAAAAAAACACGCAGAAATTTTGACCATAGCGGCAAAAGATATACTACACTATTCCGCCGGAAAACTTGTTTATCAAAACGCAGCAGGGAGAGAATTAACCAAAGGTTTTCACAGCGAAACCCGCGTTCTCTATAACGGCCGCTATTATTCCCGGATTGGGTTGATGACAGAACTTCCGCTCACCAACGGCACTTTAACCATCATACTAAATGGAGCAGACCGTACGCAAGATATTCTGCGTATTGTGGATTACCAAACCTATTTATCACAGACAAAATCACGGCTTACCGATGGTATACAGGATCGTTATCTTGGTCTGCAAAAATTTGATTTTGATACCGCTCTTGAACTCCGTTTATTTATAGACGGTGAAGAAATTTCCTATGAAGACAGTTTTACTGTGGAGCAGGACAGTGTTGTTCAAATTGCCCAAAGTAAAGATAAACTATGTACAGAAATTCAAATTTCAAATACAATGTTTTCCGCACAAATAACTTCCGTACATCAGCAGGAAGGAAGGGCTATGATTGAGGGAAAGGAATACCTTTTATCACCATATTATAAACGGCATCACTCCGAATCCATCCGTCCGGGAACATATAAAATTTATTTGGATATGAACCAGCACATTATTGATCTTTCGGATAATTTCAATACATATCAGTATGGTTATCTTTTGGGCATTGCGGCTTCCCCGCCATTCTATTCAGATGCCATTATGCGTATAGCGACTGCTTCTGGCATAGAAGTTTATTCTGTCAATAACCGCACAAAATATAATGATGCAAAAGTAGATTTTCAAACCATTACCCAGCTGCAGCCACAGCTTATACGGTTCAAAAGCCGTGAAGACGGGAGTATCACCGGTTTTTACACCGCAAAAGAAGCACATGCCATAGATGAAAACGCTTTTACATTGAACTATCGCGCAGACAGCAGTAAATATTACGGTGAAAATTTAAAGGTCTTTTCATCCATCTATCAATTAGACCAGGAGACAAAGATATTTTTCATCCCCAACGATTTGAAGCATACAGATGAAATCAAAGTTGGCACCTGTGATTCACTCTATACAGATTATTCATATCACGTTGCCCTTTATGATTTGAACCGAAGCTATATTGCCGGAGCTGCCGTTATTTATGAAGACGGCAGTACGAAACGCCAAGTTGCTTCTTATGATCCGGTCATGCTCATAGACGAGGCAGTTTCTGCCCAGAATGACAAAGAAGAACCAATTCTGATCTTACGGGGATATGTTGCCGGTGAATATACAGAACTGATTTTTCCAAACGATGGAGCGGAAGATTTAACAAGTACCTGGTTGCCCAATTCGGCGCCGCGGATTACCGAAAACGGAAATCCAGCCTTCCGCCGGGGAGAAATTTTGCAATATTATACAGAAAATGGTACCTGTAAAAGCTTCCGCCTGCTTTTAACACAGCCGATGAGAGATACTGACGCCTTTTATGAAAAAAATCTTGGCGATTACGGGAATCTCACACCAGAGCGCTATTACAGTGAAATGTACACGGCCTATGGTCTTGTAACAGAAAAATTTTCAGACAAACTATTTCTGTCTGCCGATGGCGGAATGTCAAAACGCACCATTTCTTACACCGATGCCGCTTTTTTATTGTATGATCAAAAGCAGGATAAAATTTATTCGGCTTCCGCCGCGGATGTTGCATCCGGAGACCGTATTTTTACACGACTCTATTATACAGGGACAAAAGAAATAATTATCATAAAGTGAGGCTATAAGCATGAAAAATTTGAGAATCGCCGGTGTTGTAAATGAATCCATCGTTGATGGAAAAGGAATTCGGTATACCATTTTTGTACAGGGATGCCCACACCATTGTGAAGGCTGCCACAATCCTCAAACCCATGATTTTTCCGGCGGAAATGAAATTACTATTCAACAGTTGCTGAAAGACATTCAAAAAGATCCTCTGCTCAGCGGCGTTACTTTTTCCGGCGGCGAACCCTTCTGTCAGCCGGAAGCACTTGCTGCACTGGGAAAGGAGATTAAAGCGCTTGGTCTTGATATTACCATTTATTCCGGCTATACATTCGAAGAACTTTGGCTAATGTCCGAGAAAAATAAAGCAATCCGTGAACTTTTGGAAATTGCCGATATTCTGATTGACGGCAAGTTTATTTTGGAACAAAAAAGTTTGATGTTAAAATTCAGGGGCAGCAAAAACCAACGAATTATTGATGTCCCCAAATCTATAACCGCCGGCAAAGCAATCGAAACTGAATTATAAAACCATATCCAAAACAACAGAGGAGGATGCGCCGATGGAAAAGACACCTTTGTCTATGCGAAAACATATTGCTATCGTTGGAAAAACCAATGCAGGAAAATCAACTTTATTTAATCATTTTATCGGACAAAATTCGGCAATTGTTTCACCGATTGAGGGGACAACAACCGATGCAAACACCAAAGCTATGGAACTCATCCCTTATGGTCCGGTCGCACTCATTGACACTGCCGGTCTTGCTGATCAAACCGCTTTGGGTAAAGAACGAACAGAAAAAACAATGGAAATTTTAAAACGCTGTGATTTGCTGCTCTATCTATCTGATGCCACAGCACCGGCAGAATCAATTGATGTTAATATAAACATTCCTTATATCAAAGTATATACAAAATGCGATTTACTAACGGAAGAGGAGAGAGCTGCCCTTGCAAGAAAGGAAGCCGAAGCCATTCTTATTGACCAAACACCGGCCGGATATGAACGCCTTCGAAATCGAATGGTAAAAGAACTTCAAAAACAAATGCAGGAAAACCAGACACTTCTCGGAGACCTATTGCCTTCACACAGCACTGTTTTGTTGGTGACACCAATTGATGATGCGGCACCAAAAGGACGTCTGATTCTGCCGCAGGTACAAGTGCTGCGCGATTGTCTGGATCATGATATAAAAGCCGTGGTTACCAAAGAAAATACGCTGAAGGAAGTACTTTCTGAAGTAAATAAAATTGATTTGGTTGTAACGGATTCCCAAGCATTTCATGTGGTCAACGACATTGTTCCGCAAGACATCCCATTAACCTCATTTTCGATGCTTCTCGCAAGACAAAAGGGGGATTTTGTGGAAATGAAAAAAGGTGCAGAAACCATCCCTTCCCTTAAAGAAAACGCAAAAATCCTGGTACTGGAAGGCTGTACGCACAATACAACACACAATGATATAGGACGAAAAAAAATTCCTTCACTGCTCCAAAAAATTACCGGTAAAACCCTCCGGTTTACCTATTGCACAGGTTATCAATTTCCAGAAGATATTCGCTCGTATTCCCTGATTATTTCTTGTGGAATGTGTATGATAAACAGACAGGAAGTGCAATCCAGAATAAATATTTGCCGTGAAAACAAAGTTCCTATAACCAATTATGGAATGGTTCTTGCTTTTGGAAATGGTATTTTACACCGTGCATGTCAAATTTTTGGTGACAAAGTATGATAACAAAAAATGAATTTATATCTATTTTAGAAGAAAATAAAAACCAGATTTCTCCCCTGCTTATGGAAAAAGCTGATGTTATCCGCAGAGAAAATTACGGAGAATCTGTTTATTTACGCGGCCTGATAGAATTTACAAACTACTGCAAAAACAATTGTTATTATTGTGGTATTCGCGCTGGAAATAAAAAAGCCAAACGCTATCGCCTGACCCGAGAAGAGATATTATCTTGCTGTGCGGCTGGAAATGCACTGGGTTTTCAGACCTTTGTTTTGCAGGGAGGTGAAGATCCCTGGTTTTCAGACCGGGAAATTTGCGAAATTGTTTGGACAATTAAGTCCCGATATCCCACTTCTGCCGTCACCTTATCCATTGGTGAGAAAAGCCGCGAAAGCTATCAGGCATATCATAATGCCGGTGCAGACCGCTATTTACTGCGTCATGAGACAGCTACTGAAGACCATTATAAAAAACTTCATCCGGAAAATATGCTTCTGCAAAACCGCAAAAAATGCCTTTATACCCTCAAAGAAATTGGTTTTCAGGTAGGAGCCGGCTGTATGGTGGGATCCCCCGGACAAACACTCGCACATCTTGCGGAAGACCTATGTTTTCTGCAGGAATTGCAGCCGCAGATGGTAGGGATTGGGCCTTTTTTACCGCATATTGATACACCTTTTGGTAAAGAAAAGGCAGGGTCTCTCTCACTGACATTGACCATGGTTGCTCTGACAAGAATTTTGCTTCCCAAAGTCCTGCTTCCGTCAACGACAGCATTGGGTACGCTGACGCCTGAAGGCCGAAAATTAGGATTAAAATGCGGTGCAAATGTCGTTATGCCGAATCTGTCTCCACCGGAACATCGTAAAGACTATACCCTTTACAACAATAAACTTTGTACTGGCAATGAGGCCGCCGAAGCGGTGCAGAGCTTATGCGAAGAAATTAAAATGACCGGCTATCTGCCGGACTTTTCACGGGGAGACAGTAAAATGGAAAAATTCATTTGACTTTTAAAACCGCCTGAGCTGGCACAGTTCAGGCGGTTTTATTGTCCGACGAAAACCAGAAGCAGTGCTGGTGATTCCAAAAAGCTTTCGTTGAAGTATAATAGGGGGAAGCGGCATTTTGGGGAGTAGAGGAGTAGTAGAACGAAACAAAAAGACAATAGAGCAATACATCCGAAACCAGCCACAGGAAGATATATTCACAGAGCAAATAAGCATGAAAGAGTACATAGATCGGTTTACGGGTGAGCCGGTAGGAGGGAACAAATAAAGAAAGCCCCTTTAGGGGCAAGCTGGGGAAAAAGATGCGTTTGGTAAACCTTTTAACGGGCCTATAGGCGCAGCCCGGCTTCATGCCCTAAGAGGGCGCACTGCCGCACTTATGACTAAATAAGAAATAATTAAAAATATTTACTTAACCCAAAAATTGCATACAAATTATATACAAACTTTATCCGTTATTTATTGCTCTCTGTTTGTTTTTCTTTTGCCTCAATATCCAATTTGTTTTCTCCACTATTTTGCGTGTCGTCTTTATCATTTTGGATAATGGGAATAAATCGCTTTGCAAACGTTCCCTTGCCCCGGTTTTTGATATAAAAGAAACCAATAATCGAAAATACAACTGCCCCAACAAAATTGACAATCAGATCCTTCATCGTATCGAACAGTCCAATATCCAGGTATCCGCCAAGCCCCATAGCATACGCACTGACCGCTTCTCCGTTTACTGTCAAATTGCTTCCCTCTAAAATCACATCCTCAATACCTTTGACCACAACGGGAACATTGACCGCAGAACGGTTTAAATCCACGGTCGCTATCGTATTCAAAATACTGTCCTTTTGCATATCTGTAAAGGTAAAGACATCCATTGAAAATTCAAAAAACTCCCAAATTACGCCAATGGTCATGGAAAAACAAAAAGCAACCAATGCCACAAACAACGGAGACATCTGGAATTTAAAACGTTTGCTCTGGTTAAAAATATCAACCATAGAAAAGCCAATGGCGGCCATCAAAAAGCCGTTCAGCGCATGCAGCATGGTGTCCCACCACCATATTCTAAGATAAAACGCATTTATTTCACCCAAGATTTCTGCCGCAAATATAAACAAGACAATGATTACTTCCAGCGTTTGCGGCAATGTGATTTTCAACTTCCGGTCAACAAAGGTCGGGATTAAAAATAAAATAAGCGTCAAAATACAAGTAAAACAATTTTCGAAGTTGCCGCGCAAAATCTGCCCAACCAGAACAGCAGATACCATAAGTGTTAAAACAATATACATTATGGCCATGGCGCGGCTCTTTTTTGAGAATGATTCTTTAATTTCTTCAATAAAGCCATTTGGTTTAGATTCACGTTTCATTACAATTCCCTCCCATTAAGGAACCTATATAAATAAATTTTATTTTATCACATAACCCCAAAGGGGTCAAGAAGCATTTCAAAAAGACAGAAAACTTTATTTTTCCCTTTTTTCTTCTTATTCAATCTAATTTAACTTAAAATCATTATATGCAATATTCTCCTTTTATTGTATGCCCACATCTTTTGTCGGAGTTGTTAATACTTTGATAGATAGGAATATTTTGATAAAAAGAAAAAGGATAAAGAAAATGGGCAATACCCATAAAACAGTAACATTATTTTCAGTGAAACGGCATAGATTTTCTATGCCGTTTTGCTGTTTGGTGTCAGTAATGACAAAGGCAGATAACCCACCAAATCATAATAAATATCAATTTCCTGTGTTCTTTGACCGTCAATTTTTTTGACGGCGTGGACTTCAACTTTTTTCACCATATCATTTAATACGGCAGTTAAGACCTGACGCATATACAAAAGCAGAAGAAGACTTAAAAATACTTCTTGCAGATTTAATTGTTGAGGTTCAGAACGGAAAAGAGTATAACACAGCTTATGATGAAGCGCGAATAATGATTTACAAAGCCACTGACGCTTCATTCAATCCCGATACGGATATGGCAGGTGATTTCTGTTATTGGAATGTTCCGCCCGTTGATAACGCATACTTCACAGTCGCAAGAAATTTATTATTAGAGGCTCAAAAATAAAAATGCAAGGCTCATTTATCGCTAAATAAAATTAAATCCGAGAATGATTAAAAGCATTCTCGGATTTTTGCATATATTCAAAAATTAGTAAATAAAATATTATTTTGACTTGTTTCTGTATTCTTTTGGGGAACATTTCATTTTTTCACGAAAGCATTTACCGAAATAGCTTAACTGATTAAAGCCTGTTAATTCCGCAATTTTTCCGATAGACTTTGATGTGTTAATTAACATATCAGCAGCCTTCGACAAGCGAAATTCCATAAGATATTTGTATGGCGTTATATTCAGACAGCTTTTGAAGCAACGCAAACATTCAGACTTGCTGACATTTGCGCTTGCAGATAAATCATCAAGGGAAATATTTTCTGAATAATGCTCGCTTATGTACTGCAAAAAAATCCTCATACGGTCATTTGATATATTATCCTTTTCGGGAACAGGAATACTAATATTTTTTATCATTTCTAACCATAAAGAAGTTAATAACCCAAGAACCTCATAAGGATATAATTCAGTTTTATTTTGCTCAAGCTCCGATAATTTTTGCAGAATTTTTAAGACGGATTTGCCCCAATCTGTTATGGGCGATAGCTTGTATATTGATAGATTTTTATTATTGACTATTTTATCAACAAGCATTTTTACAGGACTTCCAAAATAAAAATCAAGAAAATATCTGGGGAAAATGAAACTGTTATAATGACAGCTTTCAATTTTTTCAACTAAGTGAACAATGTTTGTATTGATGAATACACCCTCGCCTTGACTAATCTGTACTATTTCATCTAATGTTTTTATTTTTACAGTACCCTCTAAAACATAAATAAACTGTAAATCCTCGTGCCAATGCATAACCTGAAAGCCTTGATTTTTAGGGAAGCTTTGTTCATTGATAACATTAAGCACAAGATACGGAAAGTTTGTATTTTGATACAGATTTACAGAATTGATATAATCATTATTATTCATTGTAAATACCTCTTTGACGATATTTTAATAATATCTGATAATATTATAATATTATTTACTTAATTTGTATGATATAATTATAGTATCACAAATCGGAAAAGTCAAGATTGAGAGGTGATAAAATGTACTTTGAATATGATGACAAAGCGCTTGAATATTTGAAAAGCAAAGATAAGCTTTTAGGTGAAGTCATAGAAAAAATAGGACACATTGACCGCCGTACAGATATGGATTTATTTTCATCAGTTATTCATCATATTATCGGACAGCAGATTTCAACAAAGGCGCAGGCTACAATATGGCAAAGAATGAATGAGTATTTAGGTGAAGTGAACGCCGACAGCATTATCCGCGCAGGGCAGGAAAAACTGCAATCCTTTGGTATGACTTTTCGTAAAGCAAAATATATTACTGATTTTTCAGAAAAGATTAAAAACGGTGAATTTGATTTAGAGGGGATTTGGCATAAATCCGACAAAGATGCGATAGACGAGCTCGTTTTGCTCAAAGGCATTGGCGTATGGACTGCCGAAATGATTTTATTATTTTGTATGCAGCGTCAAAACATTTTCAGCTTTGACGATTTGGCGATACAACGAGGTTTACGTATGGTTTATCATCACCGAAAAATAACAAGAACGCTTTTTGAAAAATACAGGCGGCGATTTAGTCCATATTGCAGTATTGCCAGCTTGTATTTATGGGCAGTTGCGGGTGGTGCAATAGAGGGTATGAAAGACTATGCTCCAAAAAAGAAAGGCGGCAAAAATGAATGATAAAGAAAAAATTAAAGCTGTTTTAAGCCGAGATAACAACTATGACGACAAATTTATATTTGGTGTGAAAAGCACAAAAATTATATGCAAACCAAGCTGTCCGTCAAAATTACCGCTTGAAAAAAACATTGTATTTTTTAATTCTATTGATGAGGCAATACACAACGGATACAGACCTTGTAAAATATGTAAACCACAAGAAAATGGAGGAAAAGAAAATGAATAATGTAATCGTGTTATTTGAAGTAACAGTAAAGAACGGCAAAATGCAGGACTATCTGAAATTAGCCGGCTCCTTGAAAGAACATTTATCCCAAGCAAAAGGCTTTATCTGCGCCGAAAGATTTTCAAGTTTAGCAACAGAGGGGAAATTGCTTAGTATGTCTGTATGGGAAGATGAGGAAAGCGTGTCCCAATGGCGTAATTTGGCTGAACATAGAATATGTCAGGAGAGCGGAAGAAAAAATGATTTTACCGATTACAAGATTACGGTTGTTACACCTGTGCGCACCTATACAATGACTGACAGAACGGAAGTCCCTGAAGACTCAAATAAATATTTGGAGGTGTAAACTATGCAATATACAACGACATATCAATCACCGCTTGGCGGTATTCTTCTTGCCGGCGACGAAGCAGGTTTGACGGGTTTATGGTTTGATGGGGAAAAATATTATGCAGACCATCTTGACCCGGAACACGAAGAAAAAGAAATCCCTCTTTTTCAGTCGGTGAAAAAATGGCTTGATATTTATTTCAGTGGCGAAGAGCCTGACTTTATGCCGACCGTTCATATGATAGGTTCAGATTTTCAACTTGCCGTATGGGAAATTTTAAGAAAAATCCCATATGGTCATACCGTTACATACGGGCAAATAGCGAAAATGATAGCGAAGCAAAAAGGACTTTCGCGTATGTCGGCACAAGCGGTAGGCGGCGCTGTCGGACATAATGAAATTTCCGTTATCGTGCCCTGCCACAGAGTAGTCGGAACAAATGGAAGTTTGACGGGCTATGCAGGCGGAATTGATAAAAAGATAAAATTGCTTGAACTTGAAAAGGCGAATATGCAGAATTTATTTATCCCAAAGAAAGGAACAGCCTTATAATTATGCAACCACAAAATATAAATAAAATTCACAAGGCTTTTAATATACAGGCACAGAATTTTGAAAATGATGTATATGGTTTCACAGACAAAAAGTATTTAGGTAGCATTATTTCAAAAGTAAATCCGTGTTCTGCTGATGAAGTATTAGAAGTAGCCGCCGGAACTTGTGCTTGCGGCAGAGCATTTGCGCCTGTTGTTAAATCAGTAACTTGTATTGACGCAACAAAGTCTATGCTTGCTGTAGGCGAAAAAATGGCTGCAAATGATATTTTGGATAACATATCTTTTGTAAACGGTTATGCGGAGGACTTGCCATTCCAAGATAACAGTTTTGACATTGTTATATCAAGGCTTGCATTTCATCATTTTACCGATATACATATTCCCTTTCGTGAAATGATACGCGTTCTCAAATCTAAAGGAAAACTTGTTTTAATAGATATGGAAGCCGTAAATAATGAACTTCGGACGATACAAAACAAAATTGAAATTATGCGTGATAATTCTCATACAAAAACATTAACGAGAACAGAAATGACAAAATTATTTACAGATAATAATCTGAAAATAAATGTATGCGATACAATTACCGTACCCCAAAAAATAGATAACTGGCTTGACTTAACAAACACTTCCGCTAAGGTGAAATCTAATATTATAAACCTTATGCAGAGCGAAATGAATGGCGAAAACAAAACAGGCTTTTATCCTTATATGAAAGATGGAAATATCTGTTTCAATCAGATATGGACGGTAATTGTCGGAACGCTGATATAAATATATGCCAAGTGGAAATTTAAACCTCATTTTTGAGGGTTTTAATATAACTATACGCACCCCCTGAGTTTGACAGCTTTTCACAAAAGTGAGTGTTTATGCGGTTTTCAAGACCTAAAATTTCGTCTAAATGCCCATTTCTGTTCCACTATATATACAGAAAAATAGTCTATCGTTTTTATAAGCGATAGACTATTTTTAATCCTGTTTGACAGACAACTACTTTACTGTCTTATGAGAGTTGCCCTAATTCTTTACCCTTTATGTAAACTTTATAGTTCCCGTCCGCCATCACCAATATCAGAAATATAAAAGGATGCTTCATAACCCACACTGCGCTGATAATTATTTCCGACTTCTTCAATAAATCGGTCGATACAATCTTCTCTAACCAAACTGACTGTACAGCCGCCAAATCCGGCGCCTGTCATTCGGGAACCCAAAACACCTTCAATTTTAAGTGCCTCATCAACCAAAATATTTAATTCTTCACAGGAAACTTCATAGAGGTCGCGCAAAGAAACATGAGAAGCTGTCATCAGTTCTCCAAATTCCTCCAAATGGTTGCCTTTTAATACTTCAACCGACCGTTTAACCCGCGCATCTTCTTCAATTATATGTTGTACACGCTTTTTAATCGTTTCATTTTCAATTAAATGACCATTCTTTTCAAACATTTCAGTCGAAACATCTCCAAGACATGTAATATCAGGATATGCTGTCTTCAAAATTTCAAGCCCCTGTTCACATTCAGCCCTGCGTTCATTATATTTTGAATCTGCCAAAGAACGTTTTTTATTGGTATTGGATATAACCAATTTATAACCATCCAGCATAATTGGAACCAATTCATATTCCAATGTTTTACAATCAAGATAAATGGCATGATCTTTTTTCCCCATAGCAGAAGCAAACTGATCCATGATCCCGCAATTCACACCGATATAGTGATGTTCTGCCAATTGACTTATCTTCGCCATATCAATATGATTGATTTTTTGAATCCCCCCCAGGGCTGCCATCGCTATAGCAGATGAGACTTCAATGGCGGCAGAAGAAGATAAACCGCCTCCATGAGGTGTTGTATCATGGAAGAGCATATCTGCACCTACAACAGGATAACCGTGTTCTTTGAGTTCCTGAAATACACCAAACTGATAATTTCCCCAGCGCAGTTTTTTGTATGCGCCAAGATTTTCAATATTTCCCTCAACCATTTCTCCTAAATCAGTGGCCATCATCCGGATAACGCCATCATCCCGTTTGCGGGCAATGATAGTGGTACACATGGAAAGGGCAGCAGGAAAAACACATCCCCCATTATAATCTGTATGTTCTCCTATCAAATTGACCCGTCCGGGCGCAGAAAATACCCGAATTTCCCCATCTGCATCTCCGAATTTATCCAAAAAAATTGACTTTAATTCCTTTGATTCCATCGTTTCAGTCCTCATTCTTTCTTTTATTCATAAATCTCTGATGTGCTTCCCGAAGTTCGGCAGCTTTTTCTTCCGGAGCGGTTGGATTACAAGCCGCCCAGGCACCGGTTTCGCTTGAAGCATTGAATTTTTGCTTTTCAGCAGATCGCATCGGCGGATAAAATTCAATGTGAAAATGAAAACTTTCACTAAAATCTCCGCTGTTCACGGGATCCTGGTGCATACACATCATATAGGGAAATGTATAGCCGAACAAACTATCCAAAGTTCCGGCTGTTTCTTTAAGGATTTGTGCCAAATTGAATTTTTGCTGTTTTGAAAATTGGCTTAAATTCTGTATATGGCTTTTTGCCGCAATATATACACCATAAGGATAATCACTGAAAAAGGGAAGAAAGGTCACAAAATCATCATTTTCAATAATAATACGTTCCTTTGCTTTTAATTCATCCTGTACCATATCACAAATCAAACAGCGGTGTTTCTCCTCAAAGTATTCCGTGCAGGAAGCAAGCTCCAATTCCAGCTTTTTGGGGATAAAACTATATCCATAAATTTGTCCGTGAGGATGCGGCATGGTTACACCAACGACATCTCCCCGATTTTCAAAAATAAATATGTATTTTATTCTTTCATCTTTTTTAAGCTCTTCAAACCGTTCCGTCCAGAGTTCTACCAATTCTTCAATATGAGAAACAGGAAGTTCAGGAAGGGTGACCGTGTGGTCAG
Organism: uncultured Clostridia bacterium; assembly: GCA_910580105.1. Lineage (GTDB taxonomy): Bacteria > Bacillota > Clostridia > Monoglobales > Monoglobaceae > CAJTWN01. The sequence continues at coordinate 336,813 of CAJTWN010000001.1, forward strand.
GGGAATATAATATGACTTCGCATTTTCCATAGGCTTCTTTCGTATGGTAAAAATCAGTCGCCACTGCATCCGGTTCAGGCGGAGCCTGAGACAATGCAGGAAAGTCATTGTCATATTCAAAAACCGTAAAATGCTCCGGCACTTTACCGGAACCGGGACAAAAAGGACACCAATCCTTCGGCATCTGCGGCCGGTTTTGCCGATGTGAAGCTATCATTACCCAATCTTTTAACAACGGGTTATATCGTAATTCCGCCATGTTCATATCTCCTATTCTAATTCATCTATAACTTGAGTTTATACCACTCTTTTACGTCCGTCAATAGCAAATAATTGATTTTTTTATTCCAAAATTCCACCCTTATCCTCCAAAGATCTTCCATTGCGAAAAAATAAAACTTATGCTATAATAAAAATAGTAAATCGAATAAACAGGTGATAACAATGAAAAATTTTTTAAAAATCCTCTTGCGTCTCTGTATTGGCCTGCTGATTTTCACAACGTCCGTTTGGTCTGAAAATACAACAGAAAACGAAAGTGGATATATTGTAAAACTAAAAGAAAATACTGTATTCCTGGCATCCGAAACGGACCTGACGCCTGTCATCCCACAGGAAGGTATCTATAAAACAGATGAAAAAACAGCCGCAGAATTACAGGCAGCCGGCAGGATTGAATATATGGAACCTGATCACCTTGTCTACCTGGCAGATGATATTCCGGCGCCCAATGACCCTTTCTATCCGCAGCAGTGGAATCTTCCTATGATAGGATTTCCGCTTATGTGGAATAACGGCCTTGATGCAAGGGAAGTTCGTATCGGTATTATTGACTCCGGCATTTCTACTGAACATGAAGAACTGATGGGACGAGTTGTCGGTGGTTATAATTTCATTGACAACAATGAGGATTATAACGACAATCAAAAGCACGGCAGTTTTATTGCAGGTATTATCGGTGCTGCCACAAATAATGACAAAGGTATTACTGGCGGAAGTAATTCCAAACTTTATGCCCTGAAAGTTTTTGACGGTGACACAACTTATGTATCCACCATTGTTAAAGCGATTGATCTTGCTGTAAATACATACCATTGTCATATCATCAACTTAAGTTTCACAACACCTGATCTTTCCAAGACATTGGAAAAATCGATCCAGAATGCAGTAAAAAAGGGCGTCTTTGTCATTGCTGCCGTTGGAAACGAAGGAAATGAACAGTTAAACTATCCGGCCGCCTTTGATGGTGTTTTTGGGGTCGGTTCTATTGATAAAAATAAACAGCACTCATATTTTTCAAATAAAAATCAGTCCGTAGATGTAGTCGTTCCCGGCGAAGGTATTACCAGTGTATATATTCCCGGCAATCCTGAAAACGGATACGGAACCGGTTCAGGAACTTCTTATGCGGCGCCGCACATGACCTTGATTGCCGCATATCTCAAAAGTATTGACCCTACACTTACCATCAATGAATTGGAACAACTGATTAAAAATTATGCAGAAGATTTGGGAGAACCGGGATATGATCCGGTTTTTGGCTGGGGATTGGCCAGCTTAACTGCATTTTATCAAAAATGCGGCAGTCTGGACATTGCAGCCACCGGTTCAAATGAATTTGAAACATCCTTTTTTAACTATACCAATCAAAAAATAGAAGCTGTCCACATATGGGCGCTATATGATTCGAACACCGGTCTGCTGCTGGATACACAAACAGAAGACTATTCATTACCGGCAAATGACATAACTACACTCCGGCATACATTTACAACACTGCCTGATACTTCTTATGAAATTAAATCCATTTGGATTAATTCTTTCTCAGCTCTGTCCCCTCTTTCTGATGTAAAAATCTATACTTCTAAAGAATAAAATACAAGCCGCCTTGATATTCTATATTGAGGTGGTCTTTTTGTATATCATCAAATTTAAAACTTTAATTCTTTATACCTGTATTTTGTGCATATTTATTGGGATGCTTGCCTTTCTCTCGATTGATCGGGCAGCAGCCGACGAAACAGAACTGGCAGAAAACCAACGTGCAGTTCCGATTATCATGTATCATAGCATTACAACACCACAAAAAAAGACAAGCAAATATGTTATCTCTTCTCAACAATTTGAGGAAGATTTAAAATATATAAAAGCAGAAGGCTACACAACCATCACCATGCAGCAGCTTATTGATTTTGTACACGATGAGGCAGATCTGCCCGAAAAGCCAATTCTGCTCTCCTTCGATGATGGTTATTACAACAACTATTGCTATGCCTATCCCCTGCTGCAAAAGTACCAGATGTCCGCTGTTATTTCAATTATCGGAAAATATACGGATCTTTACAGTGAAAACGAAGAATATAATCCAAATTATTCCCATATTACATGGGATAACATCCGGGAAATGGAAGCTTCCGGACTGGTAGAAATACAAAACCACAGCTACAATATGCATACAAATACCGAAGGCCGGAACGGCACAAAGAAGAAGAAGGGAGAGAGCAGAGAGGTCTACCGTTCAACCCTGGAAGGAGATTTGATGAAACTGCAGGAACGTTTAGCGAAAGAAACCGGAAAGGTTGCCACAACATTTACATATCCCTTTGGCGGTGTCAGCAGTGAATCATATGAGATTATTAAAAATATGGGCTTTGAAGCAAGTCTTTCTTGTGAAGAAAAGATGAATTACATAACAAAAGGAGATACCGAAGGCCTATATATGTTGAACCGTTATCTTCGTACCAACAAACGTTCTGTTTCGGATATTTTACGGAAACAAAAATAAGGACGCCTCTCTGCGTCCTTATTTTTTACATTTTATCAGCATAAATTGTACTATAAATTTATATCATCAATGTTATACGGCGTTGTTTGATAAACAAAATAATTCAACCAATTAGAGTATAGCAAATTCGCATGGGAACGCCATTTCACAAATGGCACTTGCTCCGGGTCATTCTGAGGGAAATAATTTTGGGGAATCTGAATTTCCATTCCTTTTTTCACATCCCGGAAATATTCCTCTGCAAGGGTCATTTGATCATACTCCGGATGACCGGATATGAAAAATTGCCGCTCGCTTTTTGCGGTAACAATATATACACCCGCTTCCCTTGACTTTGCGAGGATTTCCAATTCAGGAACTTTAAGAATATCTTCCTCAAGAAAAGACGTATGCCTTGAATGCGGAGCATAAAAAAAGTCATCAAACCCACGCAGCAGAATTTTATGTTTCTTTTCCGGTACCACTTCATGTTCAAAGACTCCGAAGACTTTTTGGTCTGTTGGATATTTTTTGATCCCATAATGATAATAAAGCGCAGCCTGTGCGCCCCAGCATATATGAAAAGTTGAGGTCACATGACTTTTCGACCATTCCATCACTTCACAAAGCTCATTCCAATAGTCAACTTCTTCAAAAGCAAGGGTTTCAACCGGTGCACCGGTAATAATCATCCCGTCAAATTTCATTTTTTTATAATCATCGAATGTTCCATAAAATGTTTCCAAATGGCTTTTCGATGTATTTTTTGATTCATGAGACCGCATGTGCATAAACTGCACATCAATCTGCAGCGGCGTATTTCCAAGCACTCGCAAAAACTGTGTTTCCGTTACAATTTTGGTGGGCATGAGATTTAGAATCAGGATTTTCAGCGGACGGATATCCTGTGTCATTGCTCTTTTCTCAGTAATGACAAAAATATTTTCACCGTTCAGTGTTTCAATTGCAGGGAGATTGTCAAGTACTTTAATCGGCATTATACATCCACTCCTTCTTGATGATTTTTTCATTATAACACACCAAAATTGTTTAGTAAAGAAAAATTTGTACATACTAAGAATAACAAACGATTATTATAAAAATGGAGAAAAGATATGGAAGAAAAGAATGAACTTCAAAATGAAGAATTTGATAAAAGCTCGGAAAATCAAGGGAACACAACCGAAGAAAATGGCGATCAGATTAAAGAAATGTCAAGTGTTGACATTGGCAACAGACGCGGAAAAATACATTGTTTAAGCATCATTGGTGAAATTGAAGGCCACACCATTCTGCCGCCCCAGAGCAAGACAACAAAATATGAACATGTCATCCCGCATTTGTTGAAAGTAGAAGAAGACGAAACAATTGACGGTTTACTGATCCTGCTCAACACCGTCGGCGGCGATGTCGAAGCCGGCCTTGCCATTGCCGAAATGATCTCGAGTATGAAAAAGCCGACAGTATCCATAGTCCTTGGCGGCGGCCACAGCATTGGGGTACCTTTGGCAGTGGCCTCTAAATATTCAATGATTGTCCCGTCTGCCACAATGACCATCCATCCCATCCGGACAACCGGAATGGTTATTGGCGTTCCGCAGAGTTTTCAGTATTTCAACAAAGTCCAGGAGCGGTTAATTTCCTTTGTGGTAAAAAATTCGAATATAAAAGAAAAAAGGTTAAAAGAACTTATGATGGAAACTTCCAAAATTCCAAACGACATGGGAACCATACTCTTTGGAGAAGAAGCGGTTGAATGCGGCCTGATTGATAAGGTTGGCGGAATTTCTGACGCGATAGAAAAAATATATAAGCTTGCTAAAACCAAAAAATCACAAAAAAAATAAAAAATATCTCTAATTTCTATTGACATATATTATAAAAATCTGTATAATTATCCGAGTAGAAAATTTTTACCTTGACATCTTAGTGTTTACCATACTTGGAGGGAGGGTAGTACCAATGGCTGAAATTAGAGTAAAAGACAATGAATCATTAGATAGCGCACTTCGTCGTTTTAAACGTTCCTGTGCAAAGGCAGGCGTTTTGTCTGAGGTTAGAAAAAGAGAGCATTATGAAAAGCCCAGTGTAAAACGAAAGAAGAAGTCCGAAGCGGCAAGAAAGCGCAAATATAAATAACGATGTTTTGGCGGGGTTTATTCCCCGCCTTTGTTTTTTTGAAGGAGGAAGATATATGACCGCAAAATTTGGCCCTGCGGGAAATTGTGAAGATTTTTGGAATTCCGGCCATAAATCTTCTCTTGAAATACCAAAGTGGATTCACGAGAACCATCTTGACCACTATGAATATCAATGCGGACACGGCGTCCGTATTTCCAAGGATGCCGCCGTCCTTCTCGGCGAAAATGCACAAAAATATCAAATTTCCCTTTCTGTACATGCCCCCTATTATATCAGCCTCTCTTCGGTCGAAGAAGAAAAACGTCTGCGCAGCATAGACTATATTTTGCAAACACTGGAAGCTGCCAAAAATATGGGAGCAAAACGAATTGTTGTACATTCCGGTTCCTGCGGTAAAATTACCCGGAAAGAAGCGCTTGCACTTGCAAAAAATACGCTGTCTAAAGCCATCCGGGCCGCAGATGAATCAGGATATACCGATATTGCAATTTGTCCGGAAACCATGGGAAAAATCAATCAGCTGGGGACGCTTGAAGAAGTAATGAAGCTTTGCCAGCTGGATGAGCGTTTGATTCCAACCATTGACTTTGGACATCTCAATGCAAGAACTTTAGGAAGTTTGAAATCAAAAGAAGATTTTACACACATTTTTGATACCATTGAAAACATGCTGGGAAAAGAACGTGCTGCATCTTTTCATGCACACTACAGCAGAATTGAATATACAAACAGCGGTGAAAAAAAACACCATATCTTTGAAGAGACACAATACGGCCCTGACTTTGACCCAATTGCGCAAATCACTGCCGAGAGACATCTCTCGCCGACCTTCATCTGTGAATCTGCCGGAACCCAAACCCGGGATGCGGCCATCATGAAAAAAATTTATCAGGAAAAGCTGGTGTAAAATTATGTACCAAAAACTTGACACTCTGTTTAAAGACGGGGATACTATTTTTCTCACATCTCCCCATAATCTGCGCTATTTCACCGGATTTCGGGGTGGAGAAGGCTGTGCAATTATATTCCCCAACGTCCGATACCTTTTGGTTGACAGCCGGTATACCGTGGCAGCAAAAGAGGAAGCAACGGATTATACTGTAATAACCTATGGTGCAAAAAGCCTGCAATCCCTCTGCCTCGAAATATTTGCAAGCCACGGTACAAAAAAATGTATATTTGAAGATAATACCATGTCTTATGCAGAATATATAAAAATTTCAAGTTGGTTTCCAACACTGAAATGGACCGGAAAATCAGATGAAATAGAAAAGCTTCGGATGATAAAAACAGAGGACGAACTCGCTCTTATTCGAAAAGCGGAACAAATTGGCGATTTGGCTTTTTCCCATATTTTGAATTATTTAAAACCCGGAATCTCAGAAATGGATATAGCAGCAGAGATTGAATATGCTATGCGAAAAAATGGTGCATCAAAAACTTCATTTGATACCATTGCCGTTTCCGGAGAAAAAACAAGCATGCCCCATGGTATACCGGGACAGAAAAAGCTGATGCCCGGTGATCTTCTGACCATGGACTTTGGCTGTATATATGAAGGTTATTGTTCAGATATGACCAGAACGGTGGGTATTTCCCATCTGGGCAGGAAGGAAAAGGAAATATATGCAGTTGTAAAAAAAGCACAAGAGGCTGGACTTTTTGCAATTCGCAGTGGGATCAGCGGAAAGGAAGCAGATACAGCTGCTCGGAAAGTAATTCAGGAGGCAGGCTTCGGAGAATATTTTGGCCATTCGCTGGGACACGGTGTTGGATTATTGATTCACGAACTTCCCAATCTTTCTCCCGGCAGCAATATTATGTTAGAAGAAAATATGGTAGTTTCCTGTGAACCGGGGATTTATATTGAAGGCATTGGCGGTGTACGGATTGAAGATCTTGTATGTGTAAAAAAAGATGGGATAGAAAACTTTACCCATTCACCAAAAGATCTTATCATCATTGAATAAAAGACAAAAAATTTTATCTTGATTTTTTTATCTATATAGTATACAATAAGATTACAAAATATTTGAAGCCAGAAGAGGAGGTTGCACCAATGATAAGTGCAGGTGATTTTAGAAACGGACTCACATTTGAGTTTGAGGGGAATGTATATCAAGTTGTTGAATTTCAGCATGTAAAACCCGGAAAGGGCGCCGCTTTTGTTCGTACAAAATTAAAGAACGCTATGACTGGCGCTGTAATAGAACGTACCTTTAATCCTACTGAAAAAGTAGAAAAGGCACATATTGAACGCAAAGAGATGGAATATCTCTATGAAGACAGCGGTTTGTATTATTTTATGGATCAGGAAACATACGAGCAAATCCCTCTCAGTCAGGATCAGCTGGGTGATGCTCTTAAATTTGTTATGGAAAATATGACGGTAAAAATTCTTTCTTATAAAGGAAATGTGTTTGCTGTTGAACCTCCGACCTTTGTTGAATTAAAGGTTACAGAAACTGAGCCGGGCGTAAAGGGCAATACTGCAACAAATGTCACCAAACCGGCAACAGTAGAATCAGGTGCAGTGATCACCGTTCCGATGTTTGTCAATGAGGGGGACACCATCCGAATTGATACCCGTACCGGTGAATACATGGAAAGAGTATAAAGTATCGAAGATATTTTCTGTATTTTAGATGCGGATTTACGAAGGTTTTATTGGCAATTGGATTGTCATATAAAATAAAATTGCTGGGTTTTCCCAGAAACCAAAGAAAGAGGTGCCTTATGTCTGATATTACAAACAGAGCTTCATATTTAAAAGGACTTGCAGATGGTATGAATCTTGATGCAGAAAAAGATGAAGTAAAATTGCTTCATGCAGTTATTGACTTTTTGAGTGATGTTGCTGATGAACTTGAGATGCTTGATGAAGAACAAGGTTTCATTACCGATAAAATTGACGAAATGGATGATGAACTCGACATCATCGCAGAAGATCTTTATGACGACTTCGAAGAGGATGATGAAGATGATCTCTATACCATTATTTGTGATGGCTGTGGAGAAGAGATTGATTTTGCAGGTTCCGAGCTTGATGATATTATTGCAGGAGAATTTGAATGTCCGAACTGTGGAAAAACCATTGAACTGGATCTTGAGGATTTAGACTGTGATTGTGATGACTGTGGCTGCGACTGCGAACATTAATTCGTGAATAATTTATGGAATAATAAACTGATCCCGTTTTCAAAAACGGAATCAGTTTATTTTTATTCTCTTAAAATATTTAAAAAGATTTAAATAGATATTAACGATTATACCAATATCTGATGGTTATTTGCCCATTTCATTTTTCAAATAATTAATTAAGATTTCTTTTATAACTTCTGGATTTCCGCGGCCTTTTAATTCTTTCATACATTGCCCCACCAAAAATCCCAGCACTTTCTCTTTTCCGGTACAAAAATCCAACACTGCTTTTTGATGTATAGAAATTATATGAGAAACAACCTTTGAATTTTCGGCATCGTTATTTTCCAACCATAAACTATGCGTTTTGACATAGGAAGGAACATCAAAATCCTTTTTACATAATAAAGAAAATATTTCTTTTGCTGTTTGACGGTTAATTTTTTTTGCTTCTGTCAGGAAAATCAAATCCGAAAAAGATTTTGCAGATAAAGACAGGTCATTATAAGCAGCGTTATGTTCGTTTAAATAAGCCAAAACCTCACGCAAAATCCATTTTGCAGCAAGCTTAGGTGTAATGCCACAAGCAATCAGTTCTTCAAAGAAAGCAGAAACTGAGCGGTCGGCTGTCAATATATTGGCTTCATTATCCGTAAGCCTGTACATATCCATATATCTTTTCATTTTATGTGCAGGGAGTTCAGGAAGACACTCTTGAATTTCTTTCACCCAGTTTTCTTCTATAATAATTTCAGGAATATCCGGCTCTGGAAAATACCGATAGTCCTGCACCTTTTCTTTATTCCGCAGGGAATATGTCTCTTTTTTATCTTCATTCCATCCTCTGGTTTCAGCAGCCACCATTTTTCCTGATTCAAGAACTTCTGTCTGCCGAAAGTATTCATATTGGATTGCTTCTTTTATCGCCCGAAAAGAACTCAAATTTTTCATCTCCACACGCTGTCCAAGGCGTTCATCCAATTTATGTACGGATATATTGACATCAGCCCGCAGTGAACCTTCCTGCATCTTACCGTCAGAAATACCTAAATATTGCAATATACGCTGCAAAGACGCTAAAAAAGTAACCACTTCATCAGCATCCCGAAAATCAGGGCAGGTTACAATCTCTAACAAGGGTACACCGCAGCGATTATCATCACAAATCGTTCCTTCCTGCATATGCAGGAGTTTCCCGGCATCTTCTTCCATATGCAGTTCTTCAATTCGTATTTCTTTGCCATTTGGCAGCTGAAACATCCCATTAAATCCGATTGGATACCGATGTTGTGTAATCTGATAAGACTTTGGTAAATCCGGATAAAAATAATTCTTTCTGTCAAAAGCAATTCTTCTTCTGATTTGACAGCCCAATGCCAAACAAGCCTTGACAGCAAAACGCAAAACTTCCTGATTAAGGTTCGGCATTGTACCCGGAAGTCCCAAACACACAGGGCAACAGCGGGTATTGGAGTCATCACCAAAAGAAACTGCACAGGAACAAAATATTTTACTCTTTGTAGAGAGCTCTGCGTGAACTTCCAATCCTATCACAGTTTCCCAGTTCATCTTTGCATCCCCTTTGCAATCATCGAATGATAATCTGTATTCTTTTGAAAAATATGTACGGCATTTAAAAGCAAGTGATCCATACCACGTGCAGCCATCAGCTGCAAACCAATGGGAAGCCCCTTCTCATCAAATCCGCAAGGGAAAGAAATTGCAGGCAAACCAGCCAGATTGGCCGCCACGGTAAACAAGTCCGAGCGGTACATATCCACTGGATTCTGTATGGTTGTTCCAAGTTTAGGAGCAGTCGTGAATGTGGTGGGAAGAAGAAGAAGGTCAACTTTTTCAAATAAATCCTCGTACGCCCGAATAATCTTTCTCCTCAACATTTGTGCCTTAAAATAATAGGCATGATAATAGACTTCAGAAAGAACAAAGGTTCCAAGTAAAATCCGACGTTTTACTTCATTTCCAAATCCAAGGCTTCTGGATGTGGTCATTAATTCCTCAAAATTTTCTTCGGTTTCTGCCTGAAAACCATATCGTATGCCATTATAGCGCGCCAAATTTGCACTTGCCTCAGCCGATGATAGAATATAATAAATAGGTATATACAAATTGGAAAGAGGAAGAGAGCAGCAAGAAATCTGCATATGCAGATGTTCAAATACTTTCGCCGTATCCTGATATACTTCGGAAATTGCAGTTTGCACATTTTCCAAATCACTCTCTGGAATATATCCCAATTTGTAATCTGATATGTTAAAATCTGGATCAATCTGAAACGATGAATTTTTCGGAAAAAGTGTCATATCCCTTTTATCCGGTCCCGCAATCGCATTTAAAACCAAAGCACAATCCTCTGCGCTGCGTGCCATTGGGCCGATTTGATCAAAAGAAGAGGAAAATGCTACCAACCCATACCGCGAAACGGTTCCATAGGTTGGCTTTAATCCGGTAATCCCACAATATGCCGCGGGCTGACGGATACTGCCGCCGGTATCACTGCCAAGTGCAAAAAAAATCTCTTCAGCAGCGACTGCCGCCGCACTGCCGCCGGAAGAACCACCGGGCACATGGGAAAGATTCCATGGATTTTTGGTAATACCAAAATAGGAGGTCTCCGTTGTTGCTCCCATCGCAAACTCATCCATATTTAATTTACCAAAGAGTAGAGCCCCTGCACGCTTCAGACGTTCAGCCGCAGTTGCGCTATACGGGGGCCGGTAATCTTTCAACATCTTCGACGCACAGGTTGTCCGCATATTTAAAGTAGAAATATTGTCTTTTAAGCCATAAGGAATTCCAGCCAAAGGAGAATGAAAACCATTTCTGCCGTCCAAGCATTTTTGTATTTTTACAGCATCCATAAGCCGTTCATCAGACACAGAAAGAAAGGCATGCAGCGATTGATCCCACTTGTCCGCTTTAATTATGTATTCCTGTGCCAGCTCTGGAACTGATACTTTTTTATTTTTCATTGCTTCTTGAATGTCAGCAATTGTGCGATATGTAGATTTCATCTTTTATCTCCATCATTTTTTTGCATACCGGGAATCAGATAACCCACCGCATTTTTTCGGCTGGCAGATTCCAACACCTTATCTTTCGAAAGTGAATCTGAAACTGTGTCGCTGCGAAGAGCAGAAGAAGAGCATGCCATCGTTTCATCTGGCCATTCTTCTGTTTCAAGCGGTTCCTCCTGCAAAATATTCATAAATGAAATAATTGCTGACATCTCTTTACGCAAATTCTCCATCTCGTCATGTTTTAATTCTAATTTTGATAACTTTAACAAGTATTCCATTTTTTCTTTGGTCATTATATTCACCAACACATCCTATAAAAGTTCCATTTGTTTACATAATACATTTATTGACTACTATTGGGTTTTATATGTGCAAGTGGATTCATTTCCACCGCAGCCCGAAGCTGTTTGCTGTCCACATGGGTATAAATTTCTGTTGTCGAAAGCTGCTGATGCCCCAGAATCTCCTGGAGTAACCGAATATCAACGCCGGATTGATACATCAGTGTCGCAGCTGTATGACGCAGTTTATGTGTTGTATACTTATGCGGATCTAAACCAAGTTTTTTTACATATTTTTCAACTGTATACTGAACCGTACGCCTGCTGATTCTACGATTGCGCTCGGATAAAAACAAAGCATTTTTATCCGAAGCTGTCGGCGCCATTTGATTTCGCACTTCCAGATAACGCTCCAGCGCAGCCCGGCAGGAATCATTGAGATAGATGACGCGTTCCTTGTCACCTTTTCCAATAACTGTCAATTTATCTTCACGAATATCCGTAATATTTATATTAACAAGTTCAGAAAGTCGCATTCCACAATTTAAAAACAATGTCAAAATGCAGTAGTCACGAATCGAATTTCTGTCCTTCACAGCATTTAAAAGTGCAACACTGTCTTCCAGACTGAAGTATTTGGGCAGACGTTTTTCGACTTTGACTGAATCCAACTCGGCCAGGGGATTCTCCTGAAGCTTTTGTGTCTTTACGGACAAATATTTAAAATAGGCTTTTAAAGCCGCAATTTTTCGCGCACGGGTTCCCGCAGAATTATTCAATTCACGATTTAAAAAATGTATGTATGAATAAACCAGCTGCACATCAACACGGCGCAAATCTTCTAAAGTAATTTTATCAATTGGAATTTCACGGAATTCCAAATCATTTGCAGTCTCCGGATAAAATTGCAGTATTATAAACCGATAAAAAACACGCAAATCATAAAAATACTCATGGACAGTTTTCTCAGATTTGCCCAAAATACTTTCAGTGTATATTAAAAATGACGCCAGTGGCTCCGGTGCAGTTTTTATATAGGCATTTGACTCTTTCATATGTACTACCTCTTCAACATTGCACAAAATTTTTATTTTGTGCAATTCTCTCATAATTTATTATGCCATACTTTTTACAACAATACAAGTCTTTATTCCCTTACAGTTTTGTTACAAAGGTTACACCCTTCGCATGTTTTTAACCGATCAGTAAAAATCAGATGTATCGTGTTCCAAATCTTATGGTCAAAATTCTGAAAACCGCCGTGAACAATAATTTCCTCTGGATTCAGGCCAAGTAAAATAGACAGCATTAAATCATTTTCCTCACAACATCCATCCGCACCAAAAAAACGGTTATATAGCTCTTGGGTTACTTCCTGATAATCTTCATTATAGAATTTAAATGGTTGATTTTTATCCACCAAAATATGCAACGTGCCAACTTCCCGCGGTTCTGTATCCACATAAAATTTTATAAGGCTGATATAGTCGTCCATTTCACTTTCAAATATCAAGTCTGAAAAACAATCATCAATAATCCGATAGATTGCTTCTTTATATTCTTTCATCCCAAAACGATAAATACCATTGGTATGAATTTGTTTATTTTCACTCAAATAAAAGAGAATTTTTTGATACAAAATTTCTCCTAACTCATCCGCCATATCTGCTATAACATTTTTCGCATGGTAAAAAATATCAATTTTATCCTCAATGGTCAAATCCGGATACGCTTTCTCAAGATATTCGAAAATAATTGTGTCTTCATATTGCCTTGTCAAATATTTCAAAATATTATTGGCAACAACCTCATAATTTTCGGCCTCTGAAATGACAATACTATTTTCATGATCACAATAAATACGCATATTATTTTTTATCAGCAAATCAATTAGCATCTCAATATCTTTTTCTGTGTGGATTGCAATTGAGTTCAAGCGACCACCTCCCGAATTTGATACTATTTTACCTCATTCAAAAAAAAACATACTTCCATTATCTCTTAATTTATCTTTTGAAAGAGAAAATACCTCTTTTCCCTCTTCCTTTATAAATCTTTTAATTTCATCCCCCCACGGATGTCCTTCTATCAAACCACTGAAATAAACATTTTTTCCATCACTTCCGGACGCACCGCCAATAAATCCATATTGATAGCCCTCCAGCGCAACCCCTCCATTTTCTATAAGAAAAGAACGAATATTATTTTCAATAAATATATTATGTAAACCAACATCTTCTGTAATAACAGACTGATCACTGATTATGCAGGTATTACATTTTGTATATCCCTGTCGAACATGATGAATTTTAAATTTTTCCTTTTGATAATAATCCAAAAGGGTGGCATCAGCGCTGCCAGTATTGGCAAAGATATGCTGCCCTATTCTCGTAACATTATATGCACAATCTTTTGGATAAGTGCTTGTGCACCTGCTTTTTCCGGAGATTAAACGAATATGACCGGGCATCAGTTTCTTATAATAAGAATACGTCGTAGGTTCACATATTGCTGTATTACTGTTCAAAAAATGAATTTGTATATCAGGATGTGTAGAAAGGGCATTATTTATTTCCCCAACAGGGGTCGTACATAATACAAAAAAGCCATGATTCCGTAAAGCGGCTTTCTCATCATCCCGTAAATTCATATCAACAAGTACAAACATTTCTTTTCCTTCTTTCACAAAAAATCAAAAACTGCATACACTAAATCAACAGGAGGTCAGACGCGTCGACCATCCTTTATAATAAACGAGGCTCCGCCAAAACGGAGCCTCAATTTATGGTTTTCTTCATCCCTGATTCTTTTCCAGCAGCTCTTTTTGTTTTTTCTTGGTCAATTTTTCAAAAACCAGCCAATAGGATTTATCAAGCAGCTCTTTCAGCAAATCGTCCGGAATATTTCCATCTGCTTTTATGGAATTCCAATGATCTTTGTTCATATAATAACCCGGTATTATATCCGAATACTGTTCTCGTAAAAAAGCGCCTTCCACCGGTTCCAGCTTGAGTGTAATCAACACATCTTTCCCCTCTGCATCTTTACAAAGGGCCGCAAACATTTTATCATCAAGCAGATACCTTGTCCAATTCCACTCAATTTTAAAATCTTTTGTTACACCTGCTTTTTTCAAAAGGTAGTCATCCAGCCAAAAATATTTCATCTCTTTCTCCTCGTTTCTATACGGAAAATTAAATACAAATGAACCCATGAATAAATTAGACAGCATACAGAGAAACTAGAGCTATCAAATAAAAGGGTGATGAAAATTGGTCTTATGTTCCGAAAAAAATTGTATCTATAACATGGATTGTACATGCAACCTGCTGGTCGCAAAACCTGTCGGCTCTATTGGCAATCAGCATTGCTATTATTACAAATCAAAGCTTCCTGGGATTGGTCTAAAAAACGCAGAACAAAATTCAAAAAAATCATAGCGCCATACTTCAGACAGCTTTCATCAATATCAAATTTTGTACTATGTATTGGGTAAATGATCCCTTTTTTCTTATTCGCACATCCAAGCTTAAAAAGCGCTGCAGGAACTTCTTTTGCAAAATAAGCAAAATCCTCGCCGGCCATAGTTGCTTCACCGCCATAAATACAGGATTTTTTTCCAAGACACTCCTCCGCTGCCGCATAAATATCCTGCGCAACCTGCTCATGATTAATCAGCGGCGGATAGAGTTTAATAAATTCATACCGATAATTTGCCCCTGTGGCTGCACAGATGGATTTTGTAATCTCTTCTATCCGGACACGCAGCAAATCCCGAACTTCTTCTGTCATTGCACGTGCTGTCCCTGTTATTTTTACACGGTCCGGTATAATATTCGTGGCATCTCCGCCATGAATTGAACCCACAGTGACAACTGCCTGTTCAAAGGGATTTAAAGACCGGCTGACTATACTCTGAAGCTGCATAACAATTTGTGCAGCCGTCAAAATGGGATCAACACAGCGGTGTGGTTCTGCTCCGTGCCCGCCTTTTCCAATAATTTCAATTTCAAAATCATCCGGCGACGCATACATCGATCCGGGTTTTATCCGCATTTTACCTGTTTCAAGCTCCGCATCCATATGAAGGGCAGCACAAACATCCACTTTGGGATTATCAAGAACGCCCTCATCAATCATCGGCTTTGCTCCTCCGGTGGTTTCTTCTCCCGGCTGAAAAATACATTTTACTATTCCAGCAAAATGCTCCCGCATATCATGGAGAATTTTACATACAGAAAGTAATATTGCCGTATGCCCATCATGACCACAAGCGTGCATAATCCCTTTATTTTGCGAAATATAGCTTTGTTCATTCTCTTCTGTCATCGGAAGCGCATCCATATCGGCACGCAGGGCAACACAGCGCCCCGGAGACCTTCCCTCAATACATGCAACCACGCCATACTGAGCAATCCCTTTTTGAAAAGCAATTCCATTTTGCTCTAAAAATGAACAAATATAATCCATAGTCCCTTTTTCATGAAAAGATAATTCCGGGTGCATGTGAAGAAATCGTCTGTTTTTAATCATGATTTCTTCTTCCGCTAAAACAGCTTTTTTTATTTGTTCCTTCAATTTTCTTCCCCTTTCTCATGATAATACCAATAAACATTTTCAGCCGTTTTACGATCAATCACCTCTGAAAGTTCCGCAATCGTTGCTCTCCGTATCCTTTCTATTCCAGAGAAGCTCGCCAGCAACTTCATTCTTTTACTGGGGCCAATGCCTTCAATCGACTCAAGTTCCGAATGCAGATTTGCGCTTTCATGTTTTTTGCGAAAGGTTGTGATTGCAAATCGGTGAACTTCATCCTGCATACAGGTCAGAAAATCAAACAGCTCTCTTCCCAGCGGATATTCTATGGTTTCATCGGTAAGGCCCCGGGTCTGATGCTTATCGTTTTTCACCAATCCATACACAGGAATATCTTCTCCCATGGTCTCAAACAGTTCCCGTATAATTGAAACGTGTCCTTTGCCGCCATCAAGTAAAATTAAATCCGGCAGTTCTACAAATTTGGCACGCTCTCTCGAAAGTTCTCCCTTTTCAATCTTCTCCTCTTCCTCATAAGCTTTTTGAATACGGCGGTATATCACCTCACGCATACTCTCATAATCATTGGCACCTTCCACCGTTTTAATATTAAATTTACGGTAATCTTTTTTCGAGGGTTTTGCATTTTTATACACTACACAAACACCAACGCTCTGTGCGCCGGATATGTTAGATATATCATAACTTTCAATACGAAAAGGCGGTTTTTTCAGCTTCAATACGTGCATTAAATCCATAAGAATCAAATTGGCCTTTTTCTCGCTTCGGTCACGCTTAAAACGATGCTGATACAGAGACTCACCTGCATTTTTGCACACCATCTGCACCATTTTTGCCTTTTCACCCTTAAGGGGAACTGAAATGTGAACTTTATGCCCGTTTTTCTCGGTCAGCCAATTCTCAATCCCAGCTTCATCTTCAATATGATGAGAAAGATGAATTTCTCCCGGTATATTGGTAACCGTAAAATAAAATTGTTTAATAAACTCCTCTAAAACATTTTCAATCTTTTCTCCCGTATTCTCAAACACAAAATACTCAGAGCCCACCACTTTTCCGTCACGCATATAGAAAACTTCAATGCAAAAATCATCTTTATCTTCAATAATCCCAATGATGTCCACATGCTTTTCTTTCATGGAGGTTATCTTCTGTTTTTCCCCAAATATTTTTAAACTCTCTATCTTGTCACGGTATCTTGCTGCACGTTCAAATTCCAGGCTTTCAGATGCCTCAAACATTTTCTTTTCCAAAATTTGAAGAATAGACGCAAACTTTCCATTCATCACATCCTGAATCTGATCAAAAACCTCTCTGTACTCTTCCTTTGATATACGGCCATCACAGGGGGCACTGCACTGACCAATTTGATAGTAAAGACAGGGTCTGGATTTTCCAATATCTTTAGGAAGTTCTTTGTGACAGCTGCGAATTTTAAAAATTCTCTTGAGCGTTTCCAGCGTATCCTTCACCATATAAGCACTCATATACGGACCAAAATATTTGGCGCCGTCCTTCTTCACCCGGCGTGTCATAAAAATCCTTGGATATTCTTCCTGGGTTGTTATTTTTATATAAGGATACTGCTTCCCATCCTTTAACAGGATATTATACTGCGGCAGATATTTTTTAATCAAATTACATTCCAAAACCAGTGCTTCTACTTCTGTGTCCGTAACAATATAGTCGAAGTCAACAATATTGCTGACCAAAGCAACGGTCTTTGGCGTATGATTTTTTGATTGCATAAAATACTGACTGACACGGTTTTTCAACAGCTTGCTTTTTCCTACATATATAACCTTTCCATTCTTATCCCGCATGATATAAACGCCGGGGCAAAGGGGAAGATTCTTTAATTTTTCTTTGATATAATCACTGCACATAATTACCTCATTCTTCTCCGGTAAATACACTTCCGCATCCAATTCTCTATCAAACAACAAAAGAGCAAACCGATAAAATCGACCTGCTCTTTTCTATAACTCTGTTTTTGTTATGCAAAATTTGATGAAATCAGTTCAATCAAATCTGATACAGCCTGTTCTTCATCAGACCCTTCTGCAATAATGGTGATGGTAATTCCCTTGGTAATTCCCAAAGAAAGAACGCCGAGCAAGCTCTTAGCATTCACGCGTCTGCTATCTTTTTCAACCCATATGCTGGATTTATACTCATTTGCTTTTTGAATAAAGAATGTCGCTGGTCTGGCATGTAGTCCCACTTGATTTTGAACGACAACCTCTTTCATATACATAAATACCGCTCCTTTAAGTTTCAAAATACCCCAGGGAAAGCTAGATGCTCACACCTTGATTTAATACTAATATGATACTAAAAATTACTTTATAAGTCAATAGCTTTTTTACACTTTTCCTAAAAAACAAACGATTTTTTAGTCAAAACCAACAAAATCAGCTGAATGTACAAAAAATTCCAAGCATGTCATTTCCAATTTGTAAAAAACAACTATGGGTTTACCTATTTTCTCTTTTTATGCAATTCCCTTTGTTTTAAAATTAACTTTCGTAACAAATCAATAGGAAATATCGTCATAGCCATTGTTAATACGAAAATCCATTCTTTTGGATTTAATCCAGCGGTACGAAGGATACTGCCTCCATAATAAGTCATCATTATCTGCGCCACTGCAATGCAGGACATAACAACCAAAAATTGCTTATTTAGGGCCAGTCTGTCTAACAGATCAATTTCTTCCGTCCGGGCATTAAATGCGTTGAACAAACAAATAAAAATAAAAAAGGTAAAATAACCGGTATAAAAATAAATTTCACTGCCATCCGGACGAAACAAACCATGCACAACCGGGGAAATAAAAAACAGCAGGCTGATTGCACAAATATACAATCCATCCACAATAATAGAACTCCACATAACAGAATCAATAATATTTTCATCACGCAAATGCGGACGTTCTTTTAAATACCGAGCCAATGCAGGTTCACCGCCAAAAGCAATGGCCGCCAAACTATCTATCATTAAATTTGTCCAAATCATCTGAGAAATATCCAGCGGTTTTTCAACGCCAACAATCGGGCCCAAAATTGAAACGGTTACTGCTGCAACATTAATTGTCAATTGGAACTGAATAAATTTTTTTATGCTCTTATATATTGTTCTTCCATACAAAACCGCATTTTTTATAGATTTAAAGTTGTCATCCAAAATAACAATATCCCCGGCTTCTTTTGCAACCTCAGCGCCGGAACCCATGGCAAACCCAACATCTGCCGCTTTTAATGCCGGTGCATCATTGACGCCGTCTCCGGTCATACCCACCACCAGATTTAACTCCTGTGCCAAACGGACCAACCTGCTTTTGTCAGAGGGCAATGCCCTTGCAATTACAGCAATTTCCGGTAAAATTGCTTTGATTTCCTCATCACGAAGTCCCTGCAAATCCTGAGAGGTCAAAACTTTATAATGTTCTTTTCTTAAAATTCCGGCTTCTTTTGCAATCGCCTCCGCCGTTTCTCTGCGATCACCGGTAATCATCACCACCTGAATTCCTGCCGCTGAAACATCCGCAATTGCTGCTTTGGCTTCTGCCCGAATCCGGTCATGGATTGTAACCATACCAATGTATGCCATATTTTCGGGTAAGTCTTCCTGTAACGTACTATCTTTTTCAACTTTTTTAATCGCAAATGCAAGTGTCCGGAAGGATTTCATTGCATAAAACCGCTGCTGATCCAATAATTTGGGTAAATGAATCAAATTTCCAGTTTTCCCCTCTGTATCCACCGCCGCATTACAATTTTTCAAAATATATTCCGGCGCTCCCTTGTATAACGCATAATAATCATCGCCATCCTGTATCAATGCAGCTGAAAATTTTTTATCCGAGCGAAAAGGAACCATCATTTTTATTTCGATTTCACTTTTGTCTACAATATCCTTTCCAACAAATCCAATCAATGCTTTTTCTGTTGCATTCCCGCCAATAATTTTATCTTTTCCCATTTTGGCAGAACTATTACAAATCATAGACAAACCCACGAACCGCCGCAATGTCTTCGGCACATTATGAAAGCTGTCATACGCGTCACCCTTTGCATCAAAAAATTGTTTTACCCTTGGTTTTCCCTCCGTGATGGTTCCGGTCTTATCCGTAAACAAAATATTCACACCACCGGAAGTTTCAATCCCAACAAGTTTTCGTACCAATACTTTTGCTTTCAACATCTTTTTCATATTAAGAGAGCATACGATTGCAATCATCAGCGGAAGTCCTTCCGGAACTGCAACCACGATGACAATAATCCCCATAATCAACGAGTTGACCAAATCAGAAAGTACCAGCCCAACATCCGAAAAATATGCCAAAATTGCAGGCGCAGAGAAATGTGTATCCAGTAATGCGTGTTGCATAAAGCTGATAACAATCAGCAAAATTGCACTGATATACCCAAATTTACTGATTGATTTCGCAAGATTTCTGAGTTTTAATGTCAGTGGGCTTTCTCTGGTTTCTTCCTGTGCTTCCCTTGTTAATTTACCATAAACAGTGTGATCTCCTACACAATCAACCTGCAGTATAGCTTCACCAGAGCAGACCACACTGCCCCGATATAGTGTTTCTTCATTCCAAAAATCAATAAATTGTGCTTCTGTTTTCCGACGGCCTTGCTGATAAAATTTATGGACTTCCTTCGTTTCACCATTCAAAGAAGACTGATCCACCTGTATAGAGCCGCCGGCAATTTTTCCGTCAGCCGGCACCATATCTCCCGATTGCAGCAATACCATATCACCGACAACAATTTCATAGATAGAAATTTCCTTTAATTCTCCTGAACGATATACCTTACAAAGGATGTTGTTTGCTTCCTCCTGCAAATGCTGAAACGTTGCTTCATTTTTAAACTCTGATAGGGAACTGACAAAAGTTGCAATCAAAATTGAACATAAAATACCAATACACTCATGCCAGTCTACCTTTCCGAAAAACGTAAATATAACATTGATTCCCAAAGCAACCAACAGGACGATGATGATTGGATCATCAAAGTTTCCCCAGTATGTATCCCAAAAGGTCCTCCTCTTCTTTTCTGTCAGCCGGTTCGAGCCATGTTCTTTCTCTGAAATCTTCACTTGTTCTTGATTTAATCCCTGAACCTTTCTCATATTTTCTTATCCTCCGCCGCATAAAAATTGTTTCAATCTATCCATATGCGGACAAGCGCAGATATATGTTTGAAATGCACAGATAACAATAAATCCCATAAAATAAATAAATCGAACAAAGAATTGAGGTATCATCATGCTCTATATTTGTCTTACAGCAATTTCTCTCACCCTTGATTCTTTTGGCGTGGGAGTTGCCTATGGATTAAAAAAAATAAAGATTGGACCGGGTGCAAAATGCGCCATGTGCTTGATCAGCTTCCTGCTCGCCCTGCTTTCTATTTCTGTCGGCCAATTTTTGAATACTTTTTTGCCGACAACAATCGGACAATATATCAGTATTCTCCTTCTGCTTATTCTTGGTATATACATGATTTTTTCTTCCTTTCAGGAAAATAAAAATCCGGAACTTCTTCCGCAAAAGTCGCGGGAGGTAAATCAAAAAGTGTTTAATTTGTTTTTTGAAAAGTTAGGGCTCTCCATCACAATTATCAAGTATCCCCAATGCGGCGACTTTGATCATTCCAATACCATTGACATCAAAGAAGCACTCTATATCGGTCTTGCCCTTTCTCTTGACGCGCTGGGGGCTGGTATTGGTCTTGGTATCAGCGGACAATCCGGTATATTTTATGCGTTGCTTGTCGGGATATTTCAATATTTTTTTATAACGCTGGGGATTTGGGGCGGAAAAAAACTGCATTTATCCACAAAGATGAACGAAACCGTTCTTGCTGTCCTTCCGGGTATCATTTTGATCGGCCTTGCTGTCTATCGGCTTCTGTGTATTTAGCTCGTATTTAATAATATTTAAAACATAGGCAATGAATTGCTCATATATAATAAATATACAAAAACCATATGATCAGCTTAAAACAAGTATTTTCCCATACAAAAAAATTCCCCTATGGTACTTCAATATACCATAGGGGGATTATCTTTAATCCTGTTTCTATGCTGCATTTCGCAGCCAAAATTCATGGAAATTACGAACACTGTTAAAATATTGCTTATGTTTCTGCAGATTATTCTCTCAAAAACACAAGTGCAATCTATTGCATAACGAATAAAAATTCTGCTTATTCCGCTATTCTATCAGAATTAGCGTTCAATCAGGCTCTCACCCGTCATTTCCTCCGGCTTTTCAAGTCCCATCAGATCAAGGAGGGTTGGCGTCAGGTCTGCAAGCCGTCCCTTTTTCAATTTCAAATCATCACGGCCAATCAATACCAAAGGAACCACATTTGTGGTATGCGCCGTAAATGCGCCCTGGGTTTCATAATCAATCATCTGATCTGCATTACCATGATCCGCTGTAATCAAGGCAACACCGCCAAGTTTTTCAATGGCATCCACCACGCGGCCAACACATTCATCCACGGTCTCAACTGCTTTGACAGCAGCCTCAAACACACCCGTATGACCAACCATATCGCAGTTTGCAAAGTTCAGAATAATTACGTCATAGTCACCACTCTCAATCCGCTTTACCACCTCATCCGTCACCAGATATGCACTCATTTCCGGCTGAAGATCATAGGTTGCAACCTTTGGAGAATTGATGAGGGCACGGTCTTCTCCATCATAAACGGCCTCAACACCGCCATTAAAGAAGAAGGTAACATGCGCATACTTTTCCGTCTCCGCAATACGAAGCTGACGCAGACCTTTTTTACTGATATATTCACCGAAGGTATTTGTCAGGCGTTCCGGCTTAAATGCAACGTCCGCATTCGGCATTGAAACATCATACTGTGTCATGCAGACAAAACGGGTTGGAAAATACGTGCGCTGAAATCCTTCAAATGCAGGATCCACAATTGTACGGGTAATTTCTCTTGCGCGGTCAGGACGGAAATTAAAGAAAATAACCGAATCACCTTCGCTGATCGTTGCAACAGGGGTGCCGTCTTTGGTAATAACCGTAGGAACAACAAATTCATCGGTAATTTCTTGATTATAGCTTTCTTTAACAGCCGTAACTGCGGATTCTGCCGTCTCGCCGGTGCCCAGCACCATTGCATTATATGCCTTTTCAACCCGTTCCCAACGGTTGTCGCGATCCATTGCATAATATCTTCCCATTACACTGGCGATTTCACCTACACCCAAAGAACGAATCTTTTCTATCAGCTGCTCTACATAGCCCGCACCACTGGAAGGCGGTACGTCACGACCGTCCAAAAAGCAGTGAACATAGACCTTTTCCAAACCATTTTCTTTTGCCATTTTCAAGAGGCCATAAAGGTGTTTATTATGGCTGTGCACACCCCCATCGGACAAAAGTCCCATCAGGTGCAGTGCCTTTCCGTTGACCTTACAATTTTCCATTGCTGCACACAATGCCGGATTCTCAAAAAAATTCCCGTCTTCAATGGATTTGGTAATCCGGGTTAGTTCCTGATACACAATCCGGCCGGCGCCGATATTGGTATGACCGACCTCAGAATTTCCCATCTGTCCGTCCGGAAGACCGACATCCATACCGGAGGCATGAATAACTGTATTTGGGTGTTCCGCCAGATAACGGTCCATATTCGGTGTCTTTGCAGCATAAATGGCATTGCCTTCATGCCGCTCATTGACCCCATAACCGTCCATAATAATCAGTGTATAAGGTTTTTTGCTCATTATATCCTCCTTTAATTTTTTCTATTTTGCGGCTGCAACAATAACAGAGAAGTCCTCCGCTTTCAAACTTGCACCGCCAATCAAACCGCCGTCGATATTTGGCTTTGCCAAAAGTTCTGCGGCATTCCCGGCATTCATACTGCCGCCGTACTGAATACGAATAGCTTCCGCTACCTCTTTACCATACAAGCCTTCAATGGTTGCGCGGATGATGCCGCAAACTTCATCTGCCTGTTCTGCAGTTGCGGTCTTACCGGTGCCAATGGCCCAAACCGGCTCATAGGCAATGACCACATTCTTCGCATCCGCAGGTGCAACATCTAAAAATGCAATCTTGGTCTGGCGACGGACGGTATCATCCATGATCCCCTGTTCCCGCTCGCAAAGACTTTCTCCCACACAAACAATTGGAGTAAGGCCTGCCGCAATTGCCGCTTTTGTCCGCAAATTTACAGTTTCATCTGTCTCGCCAAAATACTGCCGCCGTTCAGAATGTCCGATAATAACATAAGTTACACCGGCCTCTTTAAGCATATTTCCGGCAAGCTCTCCGGTATACGCGCCGTTTTCCTTAAAATGAACATTCTGTGCACCAACAGCAATCTGGCTGTCTTTCAGCGCTTCTACAACACCGGGAATACAAATGGCTGTCGGGCAAACCACAACGTCACATACTGCATCATTGACCTTATCTTTCATCTCAGTAACCAGCGCAACAGCCTCTGCCGGTGTTTTATTCATCTTCCAGTTTCCTGCAATTATCTTTTTTCTCATTGTTTACATCCTTTCAATTCAATATTATGTTGAACTCCAAATCGACCTAAAGGGCGACACATGGCCGCCCTTTTTCATCTTATTTATCATTGAGCGCTGCAACACCGGGCAGAACCTTACCTTCCAAAAATTCCATGGAAGCACCGCCGCCAGTGGAAATATGAGACATCTTATCGCCAAATCCCAACTGGTTAACAGCTGCGGCGCTGTCGCCGCCGCCGATGATGGTGATGGCATCAATATCAGCAAGCGCCTGGGCAACTGCAATGGTGCCCTTTGCAAAATTTGCCATTTCAAACACACCCATTGGTCCATTCCAGATAACCGTCTTTGCATCTTTCAGCGCGTCTGCAAAAAGTTTTCTTGTTTCTTCGCCAATATCAAGACCCATCCATCCATCCGGAATTTCGCTGGATTTTACAGTCTTATACTCGGTATCTTCTTTAAATTCTTTGCCAACAACCGTATCTACCGGAAGCAAGAAGTTCACGCCCTTAGCTTTTGCTTTCGCAATCATCTCTTTTGCAAAATCAACCTTGTCAGCTTCCAAAAGGGAAGTACCAACCGAATAGCCCTGCGCAACCATAAAGGTATAAGCCATGCCGCCACCGATAATCAAGGTATCCACCTTTTCAAGCAGGTTGTTAATTACATTAATTTTATCTGAAACCTTTGCGCCGCCCAAAATTGCAACCAGCGGACGCTCCGGATCGTTGACCGCTTTGCCGAGAAAATCAAGTTCTTTTCCGAGAAGATAACCAGCCGCCGCAGTATCAAGAAATTCGGTCACGCCAACGGTAGAACAGTGCGCACGATGGGCACTGCCAAACGCATCATTTACAAATACTTCTGCCAAAGAAGCCAATTCTTTGCTGAAATTTTCTTCGTTCTTGGTTTCTTCTTTTCTATATCTGGTGTTCTGAAGAAGTACGACTTCACCGTCCTTCATTGCAGCAACCGCCGCCTTTGCCTGCTCGCCAACCACATTATCATCCGCAGCAAAAACCACCGGGATTCCCAAATGAGCAGAAAGACGTTCAGCAACAGGCGCAAGAGAAAGTTCAGGCTTGGGTTCACCCTTGGGCTTTCCCATATGAGAGCAAAGAATAACTTTTGCACCGTCTGCAATCAATTTCTTAATGGTAGGAAGTGCACCCAAAATACGGGTTTCATCTGTGATTTTTCCATCTTTAATCGGAACGTTAAAATCACAGCGCACCAAAACCTTTTTACCTTTTACCTGAATGTTATCAACTGTTTTTTTGTTCATGAGAACAACCTCCAATTGGAAAATATTTTTAGAAATCTTTTGTATAAAAAGATGAATTATTTACAAAAAACAAGAAAAGGGGGTCTGTATCTCCTCGTCTATGCAACTTCTATACACGAAACAATCATAAAACGTATGATCCGTCTTGAGAGGATTTACTAAGCCTCTTAACCCGCCTCAAATGAAAGGTTTTCTTTACATAAAACCCATCGGGAATTTTATCCAATAAGCATTGTACCCTACTTCTGTCATTTTATCAAGTATTTTTTCCGGAATTTGTGTTAAAATTTTCACTATTTTTTTCATAAAAATCATATAAAATTTTTCATAAAAATTTTAGAAAAAGATTTGACAAAGACCCTCAACTGTGATAAATTGGAATAAGTATATCATTTACACAGAGAACAAAAAAATACGTTATTTCAGGTGAAATGACCCGTCAGGGAGGAATGGTAATGAACAGCAGCATTGAAAGAGTCAATCAACTGAAAAAAGAAAAGAATGCAATTATTTTAGCACATTATTATGTAGAGGATGAAATCCAGGCTGTGGCCGATTATGTCGGTGACTCCTTTTATCTGAGCAAAGTTGCAACCCGGGCAAAAGCGGATACCCTGGTTCTGTGCGGCGTGGCCTTTATGGGGGAAAGCGCAAAAATTTTAAATCCGGAAAAGACCGTACTGATGCCGGACGCAGCGGCCGACTGTCCGATGGCGCATATGGCAACAGCAGAAAAAATTCTTGCAGTCCGGAAGCAGTACCCGGATGCAGCCGTTGTTTGCTATATCAACTCAACAGCCGAATTAAAGGCACATGCAGATGTCTGTGTCACGTCATCCAACGCTCTTAAAATTGTCAAGGCTTTGCCCAACAAATACATTTACTTCATTCCGGATATGCACCTTGCCCACTATATTGCAGCACAAGTGCCCGAAAAGAAATTTATTTTTAACGAAGGCTATTGCCCGATTCATCAGGAAATTACCCTGAAAGACCTGCTGAAAAGCAAAAACGAACATCCGGACGCACGCATCGCCGTTCATCCGGAATGTCCGGCTGAAGTAACACAAGCCGCCGACTTTGTAGGCAGTACCTCCGAAATTATCGCCTATGTAAATTCAGATGAAGCCGATGCTTTCATTATCGGAACCGAAATCGGCGTATTTTATGAACTAAAAACCCAAAATCCGGACAAAACATTTTATACCATCAATGATCATCAAATCTGTCCGGATATGAAAAAATTAACTTTAGAAAAGGTCATCCGTGTTCTTGAAACGGGTACACCTGCAGTGGAAATGACCCCGGAAGCCATCAAAGCGGCAGACCTCCCTCTGAAGCGGATGTTGGAACTTTCAAAATAAACGGGAGAAATTATGGATACATATTTTGACGCAATTATCGTTGGAACAGGTGTAGCCGGTTGCTTTGCCGCCCTCACACTGCCCAAAGACAAAAAAATCCTGATGCTGACCAAAGCCGGACTTGAAGAGAGTGACTCCTTTCTTGCCCAGGGCGGCATCTGTGTCTTAAAAGACCAGGAGGACTTTTCCGGCTTCTTTGCTGATACACTGCGTGCGGGACACTTTGAAAACCGTCGGGAATCGGTGGAAATCATGATTCAGTCTTCCCGTCCGGTTATAGAAAAACTCATTGACTATGGCGTTGACTTTGCCCGGGACAGGGAAGGGAATCTCCTCTATACCAAAGAGGGGGCACATTCTATCCCCCGTATCCTTTATCACGATGATATTACCGGGAAGGAAATAACTTCCAAACTGCTGGCTGCTGTCAAAAAACAAGAAAACATTACACTTTGGGAACACACCACAATGATGGATCTTCTCGCAAAAGATAATCATTGTTATGGCATTTTGGTAAAAAAAAGCGGAGAACTTTTCCCCCTTTACGCTCCTTATACTCTGCTCGCAACGGGCGGCATTGGCGGAATATACGAAAATACCACCAATTTTTCCCACCTGACAGGTGATGCACTTGGCATTGCCCTCCGGCATAATATTGCGCTGGAACATGTCAACTATGTGCAGATTCACCCCACCACCTTATATGAAACAACACCGGGCCGCCGATTTTTGATTTCAGAATCTGTTCGCGGCGAGGGCGCCATTCTCATAAACAAAGCCGGCAAACGGTTTGTAAACGAACTGCTTCCCCGGGATATTCTGACAAAAGAAATATATAAACAGATGAAAATGGACGATATGCCCTATGTTCGTCTTTCTATGATGAATATTACACATTTTGACATTCAAAAACGATTCCCCACCATCTATACATACTGCAGACAAGCCGGATATGACCTTTTAAAAGAACCTATACCGGTTGTACCTTCCCAGCACTATTTTATGGGTGGAATTCATGTCGATAAAAACAGCAAAACCTCGATGGAACATCTTTGGGCAGCAGGAGAGACCAGCTGCAACGGTGTCCATGGTGCCAACCGGCTGGCAAGCAACTCACTTCTTGAAAGCTTGGTTTTTGCAGAACGGGCGGCACAGGAAATTACCCGTTTAATGCAGACTGCGTCTTCAATTATTGACCTCCTCCCTCTTTCCTGTCATTCATCACATGCTGAATATTTACGTAACACATTCTCTGTCAACTTGTCAGATTACCAGGACGAAACTGCATACGCCAAGCATTTGAAACAAATGATTTGGTCGGAGATAGACAGAGAGAATAAAATAAGAAAGGACGGGAACAAAATATGAACCCGATTACTGAAAAATTAAATGTAGATAAGCTGATCACACTGGCTCTGCAGGAAGACATCTCCAGTGAAGATGTCACAACCAATGCTGTCATGCCTGAATATAAAAAAGGAACAGCTCAGCTGATTTGTAAAGAAGATGGCGTTATTGCCGGTCTGGATGTTTTCCGGCGGGTATTCACTCTTCTGGACCCGGACACCATAATCAAAACCTATGTTCAGGACGGAGATACAGTCAAAAATAAAATGCTTCTCGCAGAACTTACCGGCGATATCCGTGTCCTGCTCTCCGGTGAACGTACCGCCCTCAACTATCTGCAGCGGATGAGCGGTATTGCTACCTATACAAAAAGGGTTGCAGATCTTTTGAAAGGGTCTGGAACCAAGCTTCTTGACACAAGAAAGACCACACCAAATATGCGTATATTTGAAAAATATGCCGTCAAAGTCGGCGGCGGACAAAACCACCGTTATAATCTCTCCGATGGTGTGCTGATTAAAGATAATCACATCGGAGCGGCAGGCAGTATTCAAAAAGCAGTGGAAATGGCACGGGAATACGCCCCATTCGTCCGTAAAATTGAGGTAGAGGTTGAATCCTTAGAAATGGTAAAGGAAGCGCTGTCAGCCGGCGCCGATATTATTATGCTGGACAACATGACCCTTGATGAAATGAAACAAGCCGTAGCTATGACGCGCGGCAAAGCGAAAACCGAATGTTCCGGCAACGTAACGCGGGAAAATATTCAAAACATCATTGACATTGGTGTGGACTATGTTTCCAGCGGCGCGCTGACCCATTCCGCCCCCATTCTTGATGTTTCATTGAAAAACCTTCATGCCGTAGAATAAAAGAAATTTTATAAACTCTTTTACAGAGGCATAAAATTATCAGACCGGTGCATATGATTGAATTTAGCAGACAATGCGAACATCTTCGATTCTATAATGGTCTTTCCACATGAATTAAACGAAGGAGGTTACAGCCTATGGAATCCACATTAAACGATTTAAAATCCAGACGCAGCATCAGAAATTTTCAAGACAGACAAATTTCTGATGAAGAACTGCAAAAAATCCTAGAAGCCGGAATCTATGCCCCAACCGGAATGGGAATGCAATCCCCAAAACTTGTTGCTATTCAAAACAAGGAAGTCATCAAAAAACTTTCCGCTCTCAATGCAGGTTTTTTATCCGGACCGGATGGACGTGATCCTTTTTATGGCGCGCCTTGCATTATTGTTGTGCTGGCTGATCCTTCCGTCTTGACCCATGTGGAAGACGGAAGCCTGGTTCTTGGCAATATGCTGAACGCCGCCCACGCCCTTGGTATTGGTTCCTGCTGGATTCACCGTGCATGTGAAGAATTTGCATCCGAAGAGGGAAAAGCTCTTTTGAAATCCTGGGATATCACTGGCGACTATGTTGGCATCGGCCACTGTATTCTGGGGTATCCGGCTGATGAACAGCCGCCTGAAGCAAAACCCCGGAAAGATGACTATATCACGTATGTAAAATAAAAACATCAGTACAAAACCGTCATATACTATTGCGTCATAACCACCAGTTTACCAGTGCTTGACCAGCCCTGGAATGGACTATTATAACTTAACCCTAAAAAAAGACATCCAAGTTTGACACCAAATTATCATCTCTGGCAGCCGCTCACGTGCGGCTGTCTTTTTTGTTTGCTTACTCTTATTGCCAATAAACAACTCCACATATTCTTTCGCTTGGCACTTATAATAATTCAACAAATAATATTCAAAGTTTTTAACTATACAGAAATCAGCTAAAAGAAGAGAATACCACAGAGCATATAAGTAAGAAACTTTGGCTCTTCATCAAAAACACGCGCAGAAATTTCTGCGCGTGTTTTTGTTATTATGATTTCATGCTACCATTCAATTATTTCCCGTGCCATTTCCAGAAGATCCTCTTGGGTAATGGATTCTTCCATCTCTGTCAATGTATAGCGAATACCATCCTTTACAAATCCAGCCGACTGGATATGTTTGATCTCAACTTCATCTACACCATAAGAAAATACCAGATCGCCGTTTTCCTGTGCCGTCTTATCCTCTTCTGTCAATTCATAATCCGCCGGAACAAATTTATTTGTGTAAGCCATATAAGAAATATCAATTCCATTATATGTCTCTACCACTTCTCCGACCGCTTCCAAAACATCTGACTTTTCTGCTGAAATGAGCAATTCATTGCCGTCTTTTTCATACCGTGCAGTAATTGATTTATATTTATCAACACTGGTCCCGCTCTCATCCTTTAGATTGTTGTTTACAATATTTGCTTCTGAAAATTGATAGCCGGATGCGAATTTTTCTGCCAAATCCGGTACATAACCAATATCTTTTTTCATCCGGCTCTCATTGGGCAGCGATGTATATTCCGCTTTACTTTTACTGCTTGAAAAGTGCTGTGTGACTGCGCCGGTTGCCGCATAAACAGTTGCGCCAATTACCAATACAGCTGCTATCGCAATGGCAAGACCTCTTTTGAAAAATGCTTTTTTATTCATTGTTTCCTCCTTCTCGGGTAAATGCGCAAGGGCATTTTGAACCGCATAATGAAAAGATTCTGTTTTTTTCGGAAAGGATTTTTTCAAATCTTCTTTGCTCATCATATCTCCGTCTCCTTTAACTTATTTTTCAACTGTTTCCGTCCTTTGGAAAGCCTGCTTTTCACCGTTCCGGAAGGAATATGCAGCAGATTTCCAATTTCCTCTACCGAATAATCCTCTATGTAATATAAAACAATAACCATCCGGAACTTTTCTTTCAGTTCCCGAATAGCACCATACAATTCAGAATAATCAGGCCGGTCATCCGGTATATCACTTGTGATATATTCATCATATGGAACGATACGCTTTCTTTCTCTGCATTTTTTATAACATACGTTCATCAAAATACGGACAAGCCAGGTTTTAAAATAGCGTTCTTCCCTCAGGGTGTCCAACTTAATATAAGCTGCTGTAACCGCCTCAGAGACCGCGTCATCACAATCGCTGTCACAGAGTAAAATGGTTTTTGCCACACGGTACAATGTATCTTCCGCTTCCAAAACCTTTGATGAAAAAGTTTCTTTGTCCATTTTGTTTGTATCCTTTCCCTGAAAATCAACCGACGTCTTTTGCTTTTCACTTATTAGAGACTTTAGATCCCCATTTGGTTCATTTTTTTCTATAACTTTTTCCAAATACTTTTATCCAACAAAAAACACAGGCATATGCCTGTGTTTTTCAATCTGCGTATTATTTTCACTCATTCTTCCGCGTTGGTCTCTCCCTTTGGTTTCATTCTTTCACAAGTGGTTTGCGGATGCTTTTGCGACGCATGATGAAACTTACGGCAGGCTGCACAATCACCACGACGCTTACACCGGATTCGTTTGCACGGGCATTTTTTATTATTGTTTTCCATCAATACACCTTTCTGCTATGTACCATCCTCCTCCAGCAAAAATTTATTACTGTAAAAGAGCGCGATACCATCCCTTATTCACATATGTTTCATAGATTTATTTTAACATGAATCTCTATAAGAGTCAACGAAAATGGTGCATTTCCCACAAATTCCCTCCATCAAACGTTATAAACTTTTCTTTTAAATCTCCTTACAATTTATCTCCTACATAAGCGTTTCCAAATAACTCCGCCGCATATTTCTGATGTACCATAGCAAGGCCTGATGCCTCATCACCCAAAATAAGAATATTATCTCCCGGCTGAATATGAAAAATTTCCATTGCTTTTTCGGGAATACGAATTTCACCTCCGCTGCCAACCGTAACCGTCCCAAAACTATGCTTCCCCTTTGGCGGAATTGAAAGACACATTTTATCCTCATCATAATTTACTAAATCATCTAGGGTAACATGATAAAGCTGCGCAATTTTCAAGAAACATTTCAAATCCGGCAAGCTCTCACCATTTTCCCACTTAGCCACTGCCTGCCGTGTAACGCCAAGCCTTTCAGCCGTTTCTTCCTGGGTCTGACCGGAAATTTTTCTAAGACGCTGCAAATTTTTTGCAATCATTTCAATCACCTCTTACAGTAAGTATACCACATTTCGGCGCTATTTCCACCAACCCACACAAACAATTATGTTCTTTTCCGTTGCTAAATTGAAAAAATATCAGAACAAATGCGGCTGTCTTCAAAAAAACAGAAGAGCAAAATTCCTTTATTACACAAAAGCGGACAGCGGAAGCAAAATATGACCAATGACTGTGGTCAGCAGAATCGAAATCAGCATCCACTTTCCAAACAACCGTGCAAAAACTTCATCACCATTATTTTTTCTGATATGACTTGTCTGCATAATGGCACAGGAGATGATGATGACAGTATAGATTCCCCAAATATTTATAAATTCAAGCAAGCCGGTTTCCATCGCATCCGGTACCAGGTTTGCACCAACCAAAATATTACTCACTGTTCCAAACAATACTGCCGGGAGCATTCCCAAAGAATCTACCCGGTGATGAATACAGGTTCCAAGCATCAAAAATGCCCAAACACTTGTACCCAGCAGTGCAATAATACATTTTAAATAAAGTCCCCAGGAATCCCTTTTAAATTCCATTGCCGTCAACAGCTCGGAATATGTGTGATTTGCTTCTTCTACCTTCTGATGGTCATAATGAAGTTTTTCTGTATCTCTATGATAAAAGATGTTAGAATCAAATCGCCCCAGAGCAAATCCGGCAATAGACAATCCTTCATTTACTCTGCAATTCTCAACGTCCGGTAACCATCGTATTTCTTTTATGTCATCATTCGGCATCAAATACATCCGGATTTGATAACTGCCAAGAGGAAACCGCGTTGTATCAAAAACATTATTTACAGCGGCATTCACTCGTATGCGCTGTATACGAATCCCCTCAGGGGATACTTTATTTTCCAGGGTTTCCTGTGTTGTTATCCTTCCGTTATAGACGGTAAACCGTTTCTCCATATTTATCAGCGGCTCTCCATGGAGAAGAACTCCATCCTTCCAGACAAAACACACCTGAAAGTTCATCTCATATTTTGATTGACGAATATCAATGTTATCAATACCTTCCAAATAAGTACTGACATTTACCAGTATAGCTTCCTGCGCCGCTTCCTCTTCCTCTGCTGAAAGAGTTTCCGCAGCACGTAATTTCTTTTCCCATTCCTGCTCCATATCCACATTATTATGATGTAGATATCCGGCTGCTGAACTAAGATAGACAACAGCTATTACCCACACAAAACTTAACCAAAAACATAACTTTTTCTTTTGTTGCTTTTTTAACTGCAATTTCCAAACACACCCTATCCTAATTTTACATTGTATTTTCCACAATAAAGACTTTTTAGATCCTTATAGCTCATAAAAAATAAGCCTGAATCAATAAATACATAAAAAAGACCCAAACTTTTGTTTGGGTCTTTTGCTCAATCCTGTTTTCCCACGTATTCGGATTTTCCAAATCCTAAAATTAAAATAAAAATTGTATTCAGAAACAGAAGACCAAATCCATAACCAACACCATGGCCATAAGCCTTTGACATCTTGAAACAAGCCATCACACTGATCACCAGTGCAAATACCAAAACAATTGTTGCAATAATAAGCGATACAACACTATCCGGCCAGATATTGACAAGAATTGACGAAACAATACCAGCTGCAAGTGAAAGCCAAAACATACTTCCCTTCCATGTAATATCATAGATTTTGTATGTAGAATAAACTGGAATGATTGCTTTCCAACCCTTCTCACCGGCTTTTGTGAACATCTTCCAATACGCAATGATTGTCAAAATCCAAATGACAACACCAGCCAAAGCCATTGCCCACAAAAGGCTCCCCAAAACCAAAAGCGCAGATGAAGAATACATAACTTTTCCCTCCTATTCGTTAATTTTTTATTTTATTTATATTTTTATCCCATATTTGTTATACCTTGCCATTTGAAAATCAAAGATCAACCTTCCCTTTTGGCAAAGCCCACGATATGATATAAGCTGCTGTAAAACGGTTTTCTCATAGAATATTATAACATATAAATAGATAGACCGTCAATATTTCTCTTGAAACAAACAATATTTTTCTAATAAATTATGATATTTTCTTAATTATCGTCAATGTATATAAAAAACACGTTTATTTTACTATATTTTAATATATTTCTTCACATTAGGTTAATTTTTCTTTTGCAGCTCTACCACCACAATTTCAGGCCGATTGTGAATACGTATTGGACAGAGGCTATTGCCCAAACCACCGCTGACTACCAAAGCAGTTTTCCCAAACCAATACAGTCCTTTCGTATATTTCGGAAAAAATCCCTGCTTCGGTGCAAAAAATCCGCCAAACCCCGGCAGCCTCCACTGTCCGCCATGAGCATGACCAGCAAAAACCAAATCGATTTCCTCCTTTGCATATTTATCAATATATTGTGGCTGGTGGGCAAGTAAAATACTGAAACTTCCCGGCAAAAGAACTTCACGGCTTAAATCGGAAAGTGTTTCATCCAGCAAATTTTCATCAAAAATGCCCAGCAGATAAAATCCTTCTCCATTGAAAACTTCAATCTTATTCCCATAATTTTTTAAAATATGAACACCACTGGATGACAAACGGCTTAATAACTCTTCAAATACACGTTTTGGAAGTCGATGCTCATGGTTACCGGTAACATAATAAACAGGTGCAATCTTTGCCGCTTCCTTTGCAAACATTTCTGCGGGTAGCAGATCCGTCCGGCGGCTATCGACCAGATCGCCGGTAAGAACAATCAAATCCGGTTTTATTTTACGTAGTTTTGCAATCAATCGCCCCTGCATTTTTCCAAAGGATTTATTATGCAAATCCGAAATCTGTACAATTTTATAGCCATTTAATTCTTCGTGCACTTTTGCGGATGCAAAGGGAATCACACTTACGCTAAGCACATTATTCTGCCAAAAACAATAGCCAGCTATCAATACAATTGATAAAACCAAAAAAATAATCATATATTTTCTCCAAGTCTTTCTACCATACATTGAACGCCCCGAATGGTTATTTAAGTACTCATTCATATAATAAATTTCATCATCCAACGCTCTTATCAATATAAATTATATTTCAAAACACAAATAAAAGCAATACCTTATAAGTATATCCCCATTCTCATTACCATCTTCATTTCTTTTCAACAATATTTTTGCATACAACTTTAGACGAAAAAAATAAATCCCCGAAAGCCTGCTATGAATACAGGATTTCGGGAGAGAAAAATTAAAATATAATAACAATAAAATATTAAGACTTGATCATTTCTATATAATTTAACGGTTTTGCCAACACTTTTACACCATCAGGATTAATACCAGTTTCAAATACCATCTTCCAGTAGTTATAATTGTTTTTGCCGGCAAACACAGTGCTTGCCAGATCACGATTCTTCCATAATGGCAATTTAATCAAATTTCTAATAAAATTTGTAATATTTATCCAAAGCTGTTCATCAAACTCTATTTGAAATTCGCTTCCCTGTTCGAACATCTTTCCAGTGTTACTAAAATAATTCTCTATCACTTTCTTCAACCACAACATCCAGTTATACATAATTTCCTCTTTTGAAATACGATATGCAGCCAAATGGTCATCAGATATATCTGCATCTTTACCATTAATTATTTTAGTTTCAAGACGATACACACCAATTTCTGGATTGAACTTATCAATATATATTTCCTCAGCAATGATATTAAGCAATCGTATAATTTGCTTCTGCTCAATCTCCCGTGGATTTTGTCCTTCATCCAATCTATAATTTATCGGAGTTTTTAGGATCCTCTTGCTATTCAAAAAACAAGCCAGGAATGTCTTTTCAAAAGCATTATAAGATATGGGTAACTCCTTTGCGCGACCTTCAAAATCAATATATGCGCAAAGTTTATTATCTATAGAGTGCGTTATCTGATGCTTTGCACTGTCATTAATATACTTTTTGATATTTGCTTCACCTTTAAAATATTCAACGAGTTGCTGCTCAGAAAAAGAATAATCATTTTCCTCAAGATGATGATCTTGCTGATATTTTCTGATTCTATCCGCATACAGAGTATCATGAAGCTGCCGCATAACAGACTTATCAAAAGCAATTTGGCGAAGCTTGCTCCCAGCATTAGTATTTGTGGCAATAAGCCTATCAATGTCAGGATTGATAAATACACGCACAAGCAACCTTCTTTGACCCAAAAGCAACTGTGCTACTGCTTTGTGCTGTCCGTCAAATATCTTAATTTTATCACCATCGATTCTTGCAAGCGTTAAATGCAATTGTGGATTCTTTTGATAAAACTCCTTAATAAGCAAATTAATACTGCTATTAATACCGCGAGGGTTGATTAATTCATCATGATAAAGATATTCAACAGGCAATTCAATAAATACAGTTTTCTCACCAGATAACCCATCTGTAAATATCGGAAATTTATATATTTTCTCATCATCAAATTCTGACTTTGTATAAGAAAATGTATTATTTTCAATTTTATAATGTAAATTATATTTTGAACCGCCAATATACTCAAAAATATGTTTTAAAGATATAGATTCAGATTTATCCGCGCCCAATTCTCCATCAATAATTTTACGTCTTATTTCCGAAAGCTTTGCAAGTGCACGCGCCACAGTTAAATCTGCATCCTGTTTAGACTTATTGCAACTTTCATGCGTAAGTGCAAAATTTTCTTCTG
The DNA here is from genome assembly GCA_910580105.1 of uncultured Clostridia bacterium. Taxonomy (GTDB): domain Bacteria; phylum Bacillota; class Clostridia; order Monoglobales; family Monoglobaceae; genus CAJTWN01. The sequence goes on from CAJTWN010000001.1 coordinate 374,037, forward strand.
AATCTTTGCCTTTATTTGCAAGCGGTATAACATGATCAATATTGGTGGTATGTAAATCTAAATCAATTTCCTTACGACAAATATAACACTTTCCATTCTGTATTGAATAAAGTTTTTTTGTAAGACTGGCATACGCTTCTTTCGTCAAGCTACTTAAATATTTTGATGACATTAATTTCCCCTCCAAACAAAATTCTAGACTACATACATTAAATAACAATTATATAGTATCATATCGTCTTCTGCAAAGCACTAAACTTATGAAACCTATATTTCCCCAAAATCTAAAATAATTATAGGCTTTCAAAGATTTTCTTTTTCTATTTGAAAATATCCATATTTATAATTTGATCCAGTATCTCTGCAGCACACCAGATTTCCCCAAAGAAACATCATCAGGTACTTCATTTTCCAATACTCCACCGTTTGCGGCGATGATTTTTGCAGAAGCAATATTATCTTTCCCCATTCTCCTGCATTTGGCAAGCATAAGCCCCAGCATTTCCTTTGCATACCCCTTATGTCTTTCGGACGGAAGAATACTATACCCGATGTTCCCGCCATATTTCATTAGAAACTCTGTCAATTCATGTCTGAAATCAATGATCCCAACCAGTTTGTTATCAGACCTTCGAACAGCAAGACATACGGTTGACGGAGTATATCCTACTCCATACTTCTTTTTCAATCTTTTTTCAAAATTAAGCCACTCATCATAGCTTTCTGTTTCTTCTAACGCTGCACAACCATCAGCGCCATCTCCGTTTTCTATAAAGATTTTTCTGTAAGCCATTACCTGCTCTTCATATTCTTTTGTCAGTTCAATTAACTTTAATCTGTTCATTCATTACACTCCATTAACATCATATATATCATAAAATAGTAAATTTCATCCATATATACAAAACAAGCGTTTAGCACTTATTTTTACCCAAATATGTATCTGCCATATTCAATCTTGGATATGAACATGCAGCAATTAAATGGGCTTCAATGTCCTAAACGCCTGTTCTATATTGTCAATAGAAATTAAAAGCTAATTTTGTTGTCATATTGTTGCTGCAAAAAGACTTTAGTTACTCCTTTAATATTCACCAAATTTTTGCTTTATTAACGCAAAAAAGTATTTTTGCATGTTATATACCGGATCATCTTTTTCCGGAACCCATCTATTGATAATATGATATTCTCCATGTTTAATACCTTCAATAACTACTTCGTAACCATCCAGTCCCAACCTCTCGATTTCTTTCGGTAAATTCCAATAAGCATTAGTGATTAATAAATCAATAAATTCTTGTGTTTCATTCTTATTCAATTCTGCTTTCTCAGAATTTAAAATCCCTCCGCTATGTGCGCCCGCATTGCCATTTCCAACTTTATAATTAATTTCCGCTGTACCATCATCTTTTATTTTCATTCGAACAACAATCGGATTAGAAAATGCAGGGAAATATGAAAAACGATATATCTGACCTTCAGAATGATACAAGGCTTCTTCATCTAACGCATACAATTCTTGTGAATACCACTCATTTGTAAAGTCATCCAGATCCTTGATAATTGGTGGGATTTCATCAACACAGAACGTTGTATAACTACTCCTATAGCCCCCGTTAAAAACTCTCATCGTTATTCCATCATATATATCATACGGAACCTTATATCCCTTAACGCTGTAAAGTGCGGTAGTTAAAACTCTGGCTCCTTGGGGCAGCTTTTCAATTACATCAAATACATCTTCAAAATCCGATGTAGAATTTGCCTTAATTTCAGATAAATCGGCAGCTTCATTGCTAATGCAATAAGAGTATCTTAATCCATTAGGTAATGAATCTTCACTTTCATTCCAGACATAGACAAAGAAAGATGTAAATTGATTGAACTCGACCGCCCCTCCTGGCCACCATTGGCTTCGGCTTTCCTCCCACGAAATGCTGTATCCGAGCGACTCACCAACCCATCTAAGTGGAATATAAATCACTTCCCCTCTTTGAATGGGGCTGGTATCCATTACAATTTCTACGCCGTTTCTAATTAATATATTACTGTCTATAGTAACGCTAACTTCAGTTATAATATCAAGAACATTTTTTGTTATTGTAATTGTGTTATAATCAATTTTATAACTTAATCCATCCCTAAAAAGTTCATCAAAATGAATCAATGGGAACATCGTTCTCCCACATTGGTCAATGAACGGCTGAGGATATTGCTGAAGTCTGCTAAACCTAAGTTGTCCCTCGGAAGATCCTCCGGACATACAAACCCACCCATCCCTTTCATTAAGTGGAACTTTATATGCAGGGTTTTCGTTAGCAAATACAGGATTAAAAATATTGATGGTATTAAAAAGTAACAATATAATCAAAAATGATAGCAATATTTTTTTCACAATTACAGCTCCTTTTCTGATTTATATATACTGTCCACATTATCCTTATTATCTCAACGCCCACTCGTTTTTTATGACTAACCGGTAGTGAGTTCTCGTGTATTTTGGTATCTTTATTATAAATTTCTTAATTTTCAAGGCGCAAAATTACGTATATCAGATTTTAGTACGCTTTTGTCATTTCAAACCCTAAAAAATCCCATAATCTGCGGGTTTGTTGGGGTTTATCCTTTATTCCCACTCGCTCCTAAAAAGCGTTTGTTAAACATTTCTGTTTATGTATTGTGGTTCACATTATTTAAATTGTATCAGTTATCCATATCTGATAGGCTCTCTGATTTTTTGTTGCCATATTGTTGCCAAGGTTATTTCTATTTTAATTTATAAATATCATTTGCATTGCTTCTTTTAAGTCCAATTAAGTTTTGAATAACCCCATAATTCATTTAGATATTAAGGTAAATATATGTCATAACCTGATGCATCATTTTCACTCTTATCATATGCATTCTCAATATATTTGTCGATATCGTTTAAAAAATCATCTTCCTTTGCAAAAGTTATATAACCACCATTCCAATAATCGTATGTTTGACATTTATCGCAATGCCATTGTTTGGGATTGGAGTTAAATTTATTTTCACTGATAATCTCAAATATTTTGTCCATATTATATGTTAAAACTGAGGTTTCATGGCAGTTTGTCGAATTGTTTACTAACCAATCATAACTACCGTCCACCTTCATAATAACTCCAACAACTCCATTTATATGTGAAGTCCTATTCTTTCTCGTAATATTCTTCAAACAATATTCAATTTCCCAATCAATCCATTTACTTTCTTTCATATTAGGAGATATAATTACTATTGTTACTGATGTGTCATACATCATATCTTTCAAATTCTTTTTAATATTTTCTGTTGATGTATCTGTCAAGTCCGGTGAATCAGACGTTTCTCCCTGATAGTACGTAACGTCATCTCCAAGTGACTTAATGATTCTATCGCGTAGATCTTGAGCCTCGCTATACTTATAGGAAATAAAAGTTTTATGTGCCATTTGCCTTTCCTCCATTTCTTTAATTGCTTATAATTTGTTGTTCCCTTATAATTTCCACGACCAACTCAATCAAGCCATTCCCTTTCTGGGGTTTCTTTAAATCTTCAATATAATCTTTTAAATATGGATAGTTGTCTATATTATTTACAACTCTATCATGAATTATTGAAGCCGCCCCCCCAGTGCAGCCAACAGGGATAATTATCTTATTTTGTGCCATCGCAATTTCAAATTCTTCTATCATTCCATTGGCAACGGTAATATCATCATTTATCCTCTTATTCCCGAAAATAAAAACTACTATTCCCGCTTGTCGTATCATATCTTCACGATATTCTTTCCACCGACTTTCCAACGAAGTAAGACTATCTTGTGTTTGTGGAAATGGTCGCAAGCTTAAATTTTCATCAATATGTTTATATTTATTTTCATATATCTCATCAAGGGCACCATTGATTACTGTTGACCCAATGCCAAGCCCAAAGCCCGATATGACTTTATAGTTTTCTCTTACTAAGTAGTTTGATAAACCATATGTAAATGTATTAACATCTTGTTCTGACCAAGAATCCTCAGGTTCAGCCAAACTTCCGGAAATAAATACATTTTTCAATAGACATCCGTGTTCTATCTGTCTAAGAATATTTGTAATTTCACTATAACTATCTAATAAGACAGCTTTGATGCCATACCTCTTTAAATCTTTAATTCTTAACTCTTGCTTCGCCTTATTGTAAAGATACTCTTTCATATCTTCACCATCACATTGTTTTACTTTTTCAAAAAAACAATAATGTATTCGCGATGACTCTCCTAATAACACCCGTATTTGACTAAGAATATAGTCAAGATTTGGATCTTCAAAACTAAATCCTATAAACAGAAATGTCTTTGAAATTAGATCTCCCTGCAAGAGTGTTCTAAATAAAGGACGCTTATATTCATACATTTCATAGTCATCTTTCGTTAATACAGCATCCTGCGGAAAATTAGCATCACCATGCATTTTATACACAACCGCATCTCGATCATATATATTATTTGCTAAGGTTTCCTGTGTAATCTTTATTTCTGTTTTCCTATTATTCTTTTTTAGATTTTCTTCTATCAATTGGTCATAATTGGTTGTCCAATACGTATGTATGGGTAATCTTGTGACAATTTCTATATTTTCATTTTGTTGCGCTTTTTGCGTAAATTCATTTAGTATCCTTTGATTAATATCAGCGCGTGTCCCATTTTCATTACGATAATATTGGGCTATTGCGACCAAATCATCTTCTCGGTCAACATCCATGTCAATTTCTTCTGCAAACGGCCGCATAAGCTCTTTCCAATTAACATATCCTGCACCACAAGACAAACCAGCCCCCGCAAAAATTGCCGCATATCCTTCAGTTATAGCCCTTACATATTCTTTTATAAACGTTTCGACCTCGTTTTTCATATATTTATCCTCAATTCAAAATTAAAAACAATAATAGCGTAAGCTCATGATATTTATTATATCATATTAAGAAAAAATATACAATAAATATTTTTGTTCAAACACTCAATCATACTTTTGTCGCGACAATAAATATCCACCGGCAAAGCCGGTGGTTTTATAACAGCCCTAAAAGGGCATTTCACCAGCACACCTCTAAAGAGGTGCAACAGGAGCTGAAGCTACCTACCGCATTAGCTCCTGTTTTACTTTTTAAATGGGTCTTTCCATTCTTTAAACGACATTTGTTCGTATATCATGTCTTCTTGTTCCTGCTCCCGGATATATTTTGCTATCCCGTTCTTATTCCCTCCAACTGTACTGACGTAGTACCCTCTACACCAAAAATGCCTGTTTCCATATTTATATTTCAGATTTGAATATCTTTCAAATATTATCATTGTACTCTTTCCTTTGAGATATCCCATAAAATCACTCACTCGCTGATTTGGTGGTATCTCCACCAACATATGAATATGATCCGGCATTGCATCGGCTTCTATTATATTCACATGTTTTCTCTCGCATAATTCCCTTAGTATCGCTCCTATTTCTGCTTTTAATTTCCCATATATCACTTTCCTTCTATACTTTGGTGCAAATACTATGTGATATTGACATTTCCAACTTGTGTGTGATAGACTGTATGTGTCATTAGCTTTATTTTTCATCTCATGTCCTCCGTTTCGTTTGAGTTCTTGCGGTTGGTAGCCTCTTTTATTCTTTCAAAACGGAGTTTTTTTTGCAACTTGTTCTGACACTAAAGTCCGTTCATTCCACCTGCACAGCAGGTGCTTTTTATTATCTGTATAATAAAAAGAGCTAACTGATAAATCAAATCAGTTAGCTCTATATTTATGGAACAATACAATTTATGTTGCTAGTGTTGCCAAAACGTTGCCACAAAATATATCCAGAACGGTGTAACCCGCACGGTTACTGGCTTTCAGTCGAGTGTGAAATCATTCCCACTCAATAGTAGCCGTTGGCTTTGGTGACAAGTCATAACACACCCGGTTCACATTTTTTACCTCTTTTAAAATTCGGTTGGTTATCTTCATCAAAACTGCCCAATCAAGCTGTTCAATGGTGGCAGTCATTGCATCGACAGTGTTGACTGCCCGCAAAATAACAGGGTATTCAAAACACCTTGCATTTTCTCTGACACCAACCGATTTAAAATCAGGAACAATGGTAAAATACTGCCAAACTTTTTGATCCAATCCTGCTTTTGCAAACTCTTCCCGCAAAATAGCATCTGATTCACGCACAGCCTCGAGACGTTCTTTTGTTATTGCACCAAGGCACCGAACACCCAATCCCGGTCCCGGAAACGGCTGACGGAATACCATATCATGCGGCAATCCTAATTCCAATCCACAAGCACGAACTTCATCTTTAAATAATTGGCGCAGGGGTTCCACCAATGCAAACTGCAAGTCTTCGGGCAGACCGCCGACATTATGATGTGACTTGACGGTTTTTGCTGTCTTTGTACCGCTTTCAACTATGTCGGGATAAATTGTTCCCTGTCCCAAGAAATCAATTCCATCCAACTTACGCGCTTCTTCCTCAAAGACGCGGATAAATTCACCGCCAATGATTTTCCGCTTTTCTTCCGGGTCTGCAACACCAGCAAGCTTACCCAAAAACCGCTCGGACGCATCCACATAGACAAGATTGGCATTCATCTGATTTTTAAATACCTCAATAACACTCTCTGACTCACCTTTGCGCATTAATCCATGATTCACATGAACGCAGGTAAGATTCTCGCCAATGGCTTTGAGAAGAAGTGCCGCCACAACAGAGCTATCCACACCCCCGGAAAGAGCAAGCAGGACTTTTTTATCTCCCACCTGTCGCTTAACCAATTCCACCTGGTCTTCGATAAAATTCTTCATATTCCAGTTAGCCTGCGCATTGCATACATCAAAAACAAAATTTTTCAGTGTGTCTTTTAATTCCTCCTCATCCTTTGGCAGAGAAATAGCCGCGCACTTTGCTGCCGGATGGTTTACGGCAATCATAGGGATCCCGGTCTGATACAAATCTGCCGCAACATCTATCTGAACACCGTCCACAACACAATTCGGCCCGCCGTTTAAAATAACACCCTTTACATTGGGTAATTCCATCAATTCTTTTGCTGTAATGTCATGGGGATAAATTTCACTATATACCCCCAATGCACGGATAGCTCTCGCTACCACGGTATTTTCTTCACTTCCAAGGTCCAAAATTACAATCATGTCTTGTTTCATAAATTCCCTCTTTTCCTATCTTTTTTTCAATTATACTATTATAACTGCTAAATTACAATATTTTTTTCCTTGAACTACAAAAATTCTTCTGATCCGTATAACTACAATACAACAATTATCCTTCGACCGGCAAACGATTATAAAAGACCGTTCTCATTTTACAATAATATAGCAGACCTGCTGCATCTGCCAAAAACCAGCCAATCGGAACAGAAATCCATATTCCTGCCACCCCAACAGCCGGAATAGCTGACAACACATAGGCAAGAATGACACGGCTTCCAAGTGAAATAACCGTCAGTACCACAGACATCCCTGGTTTTCGCATAGCACGATAAAGTCCATAGAACAAAAACAACCAACCGATCCCCAAATAGCAAGCGCCTTCTATCCGAAGATACTGCATCCCAACAGCTATAACCTCAGTTTCCTGATGCGGCACAAAAATACATAGTAAAGGCTTAGCAAACAAAAAAACGACAACGCTAATAATTAAGCTAAACAAGGCTGCGACCATAAACGCACTTTTTATTCCCTGCTTTATCCGTTTAATTTGATTGGCACCATAATTTTGCGCAACAAAGATGGAAAAAGCATTGCCAAAATCCTGTACAGGCATATATGCAAATGAATCAATCTTTACTGCTGCAGCAAATGCAGCCATCACAACAATTCCAAAACTGTTAATTAACCCTTGTACCAACAAAATACCAAAATTCATAATTGACTGCTGTATACAGGTCAACAATGAAAAATGTGTAATTTCCTTTACCAATGCGGCTGTAAAAAAGCCCTTTCCCTTCCGGATGCGAAACGCCGGATAACGTGTCATAACATAAATCCCAATGCCGACACCGGAAACAAACTGAGAGATTACCGTAGCAATTGCTGCCCCTTCTACACCCCACTTGAGAACAAGGACAAACAGCAAATCAAGGCCAATATTTAATACGGCTGCAAGTGCATTTGTCCCCACAAACTGCCCGACGATCAGCGTATCAACAATATTATAAAACTGCTGTAACAGATTGCCAATGATCATCGGTACGGAAAATTTTAATATTGTAGTTGTTATTTTTCCATCAGTCAATGTTCTTTCCACACACAAGCCCTTCCTTATTCCCATTTTATTCCAAATGATTAAATATCAGCAGGCGAAGCAATTTATTCCTCATTCAGATTTTTTCCGTTTTTGGTTTCGTAAAAAAACAAGTATTGCACACACAAGCATTAAAATTACTGTCACCCAAATACAGAGCATACCAGCCGTCATTGCTACATTCTGCGCCACATACCCGGTAATTGCCGGCATTACAATTGATCCGACACCGGCGCCTCCCATAGCCAGCCCCATACCATAAGCAGAAAAATCAACAATCCGATTGAGTGCAGAAACTGAAGTTGGATAAATTCCAGCAAGAAACAGCCCGATACATAAAATCAGAACCGGAATCAAAATTAAATTTTGGGTAAAGGTAAACAACCCATACACCATGGCCGCCCCCACCGAAAGTATCAAAAGCATTTTATAAACATGTATCTTGTGAGAGATACCCGCAACAACCAATCTGCCAATAATCATCACTAACCACATCAATGAAACCATAAGAGGCGCAATTTCCGGCGCCATGCGTCCAGTGTCTTTCAAATACGCAGTCAGCCAGCCGTTGATTGCAGTTTCAGAACATAAATAAAACAGCATAATCCCAAAGACAAGATAAAAATCCGGATTTTTTAAAAATGAGCTGTCTAATTTCTTTTTTTCTTTTTTGTCTGCCTGCTTCAACGTCTGAACACTGTCTATATCAATCATAAGGTAAACAACAATCGCTATAATACTAAGCAATGCCAAAGCAATCAATGCAGCCTCAAAGCCCAGATTAAATTTTAAAAATATTGCCACTATTACAGGGGCCAAGCAACCACCAACCGCAAAAAAAGAATGCAGAATATTAACAGGTCCCGCATCGCCATTTGCCAATGTGGAAACCGTCACATTATTGGTGTTATTCACAACACCCCGGCCAAACCCTGTGAACAACAAGAAAACAAACAGCCATCCCGGATTTTTTGTAAATGCCAGTCCAAATAACGCGACTGGGATCAATATTGAAATAAATACAACCGTGCGTTTTCGTCCGACAAATTCTGCAATTACTCCTGTTAATGTACTGCATATTAAAAAGCCAATCGAATGTGCAGATAGAAGGAGTCCGCCTTCTGTATAATTCAATGCACATTTTTCCATCAAAGAAGGCAAAACCGCACCAATGACCAGCGACATTGCCCCAACAATAAAATATGTATAATAACATCCAGCTAAAATTGATTTTTTCTGATTCATATCTTCTCCTCTTTCATTCCCTTTTTTAACCAATGTTAAGTATTGTACTATATATTTAAAAAAAAGACAATCCCCTTGAAGGAAGATCTATATAATACACATAATTTAAAGAGATTCATCTGTGAGAACAATCGGTTATGTTATAGTAAAGGTTAATCAAACTTGCCCTTTTTAGGATAAAAATCGTTTTGCCCGTTGACACAAATTTGTTACGGGGTAAACCCGTTTTGTAAAAAAATCTTGTCCCTCCTGCTTTGAGGATTTATAAAATTTTAAATGATAATAAAACGATAATTTAATTATCAAAATGCCGTATTTATAAGGTTTATCGCCTATTTTATAAAAAAATTAGACCCTAAAAACTGTTTGTTTCTAAGGTCTATTTTCTTTTAATTTGAGGCACAAAATTTTTTAAAAATCGCTTTGCCCTTTAACACAATTATCATTCCCATTCAATGGTTGAAGGTGGTTTGCTCGTAATATCATAAACAATGCGGTTTACATATTTTACTTCATTCACAATCCGACGGCTGACAACGTCCAGCACATCATAAGGAATCCTCGCCCATTCACCGGTCATAAAATCTGTGGTCGTCACCGCTCGGAGCGCTATGGTATAATCATAGGTACGCTCATCCCCCATTACCCCCACAGAACGCATGTTGGTTACCACAGCAAAGTATTGGTTAATCTCTCGCTGTAAACCGGCTTTTGCAATCTCCTCCCGGAAAATAAAATCCGCATCCTTCAATATCTCCAGCCGCTCTTTGGTTATATCTCCAATACAACGGATAGCAAGCCCAGGTCCAGGAAATGGCTGCCGCCAGACCAGCTGTTCCGGTATGCCGAGCTCCGTTCCCAGCTTCCGAACCTCATCTTTAAAAAGATTGCGCAGGGGCTCAATTATTTCTTTAAAATCCACATAATCAGGGAGACCTCCCACATTGTGATGGCTCTTGATAACCGAAGCGTCACCTGCTCCACTCTCGATAACATCAGGATAGATGGTTCCTTGTACCAAATAATCTACCCGGCCAATCTTTTTTGCCTCTTCTTCAAACACACGGATAAATTCTTCACCAATTATTTTTCTCTTCTCTTCCGGCTCTTCCACGCCGGCAAGCCTGCTGAGAAAACGCTCTTCACAATTTACACGAATCAGGTTTATATCAAACTGATCCCGAAAAACTTTTTCAACTTCATCGCCTTCATTCTTCCGCAAAAGACCATGGTCTACAAAAATACAAACCAGCTGTTTTCCAACCGCTTTTGACAGGAGGATTGCGGCAACACTGCTGTCAACACCGCCGGAAAGCGCACAGAGCACCTTTTTATCTCCTATCTTTTCCCGGGCAGAAACAATATAATTTTTCGCATAATCCGCCATTGTCCAATCTCCGCTGCAGCCACAGACTTCAAATAAAAAATTGCGGATCATTCGACTGCCAAAAGGCGTATGATTGACTTCAGGATGAAATTGTACCCCATAAAAATTGCGTTTGCTGTCCTGAAATGCCGCTACCGGACAATGAGCTGTTTTGCCAATAACAACAAAGCCCTCCGGTACCTCCTCAATCTTATCTGTATGACTCATTAAACATTCATTTTTGGGATCAATGTCTTTAAAGAGCGGACTTTCCGAAAGACTGACATCCACCACGCCATATTCTCGTGTATTGGCCTGCTGAACATTGCCCCCCAACATCATACTCATCATCTGTGCACCATAACAAATCCCCAAAACCGGTATTCCCAGCGAAAACACACCGGGATCAATCTTTGGCGCCTCTTTGTCATAGACACTGTTCGGACCGCCGGTGAAAATAATCCCTTTGGGCGCAAACGCTTTGATTTCTTCCAAACTTTTTGTATAGGGGATAACGACACAATAGACGTTTGCCTCACGCACACGGCGGGCAATTAACTGGTTGTACTGTCCACCAAAATCAATTACAACAATGGTTTCATTCTGCATTGTTCTCCTCCTTTAGTTATCAAAAATTGTTCAAATACAAAAGGCAGGGACAGCATAAGGCTGTCCCTGCCTTAAACTACTTACTCATTTGCTTCTTCCGGTACATAAACAGGATAATTACCGGTGAAACAGGCATCGCAACAGCCTCTTGTACATTCCGGCACAAGATTCTGCATTGCCTCAATAGAAAGATACGCCAGGGAATCGGCACCAATATAAGAACAGGTTTCCTCCAGACTCAGCTTACAGGCGATCAACTTGTCCCTGTTGTCAATATCCGTTCCAAAATAACACGGGTTCAAGAATGGCGGAGAAGAAATCCGAACATGGACCTCTTTTGCCCCCGCATCACGCAGAAGCTTTACAATTCGCCCACACGTTGTACCGCGAACAATTGAATCGTCAATCATCACAACCCGCTTGCCTGCAATGGTTTCACGCATTGCATTCAACTTAATCCGAAGCGCAGCTTCGCGCTCCTCCTGGGTCGGCTGAATAAAAGTTCTGCCAATATAACGATTTTTAATAAATCCAACACCATAAGGGATTCCGGATTCATAAGAATAGCCAAGTGCAGCATCCAAACCAGAGTCCGGTACACCGATAACAATGTCCGCTTCTACCGGACTTTCCTTTGCCAAAAATTTTCCTGCATTCAATCTTGCATTATGTACACTGGCACCATCAATAACACTATCAGGACGCGCAAAATAAATATATTCAAATACGCATAAAGCACTTTTTTGACCACACAAATCTGTATAGGAATGCAGACCGTCTTTATCAACAACAACCACTTCGCCAGGTTCAACATCACGGACAAATTCCGCATTGACAGAATCTAAAGCACAGGTTTCAGAAGCAAATACCCAGGAATTTTTAATCTTCCCGATACAAAGCGGATGAAATCCCTGAGGATCTCTTGCTACAACCATACGCTGAGGTGTCATGACAATAATGGAATACGCACCGCTGATCTCGGTCATCACCTTCATCATAGCCTCTGCGGTGGAATTGGTGCGAATACGCTCTTTTGCCATAAGCTGTGCAATAATTTCACTATCGTTGGTTGTTTGGAAAATTGCCCCTTGTTCCTGTAATTCTTCGCGTATCTTATCTACATTTACAAGATTTCCATTATGTGCAAGTGCAAAAGCTCCCTTCTGATAACGGGAAACCAGCGGCTGTGCATTTTCACGGCGGCTGGCACCTGCCGTTGTATAGCGGACATGCCCTACTGCTGCAAACCCCTGTAATTCCTTGAGGACGAGCGGATTAAATACTTCCTGTACAAGTCCCATATCCTTATACTGTAAAATTTGTATCTTATCCTCTTCATCACGATTATTCACTGCTATACCACAACTTTCCTGCCCTCTGTGCTGCAGTGCATAAAGACCATAATAGGTCAGCCGGGATACATCCAGTTGATCTCCATTGTCATAGATACCAAAAATACCGCATTCTTCATGTACATTGTCTGCGCCAAAAATTTCTTCCCTTTTCAACAGATACACCTCCGCTTTCTTAATTGTCCAATTCTAATTCATGCCCATCAAACGTTTCATAATCTCTTGATACGCATCTTCAACATTGCCGAGGTCACGTCTGAATCTGTCTTTATCCAATTTTTCATTGGTTTCCACATCCCAGAAACGGCAGGTATCAGGAGAAATTTCATCTGCCAGTACGATTGTTCCATCACTTGTTTTTCCAAATTCAAGTTTAAAATCAATTAATTTTATACCAAGATTCAAAAGATAAGCCTTTAAAATTTCATTGACTTTAAAAGCATATTTTGCAATTAAATCAATCTCTTCCCGGGTGGCAAGGCCAAGCGCCAAAACATGATAACTATTAATCAGTGGATCCCCCAGCGCATCATCTTTCAGACTGAATTCAAGGGATGGCGTAAGAAGTGTACGTCCTTCTTCAACACCATAGCGCTTAGAGAAAGAACCTGCGGCCACGTTACGGATAATCACTTCCAAAGGAACAATGGTCACCTTTTTCACCAGCGTTTCGCGGTCGGAAATTTCCTTTACAAAATGGGTGGGAATTCCCTCTTTTTCAAGCATCTGCATCAGATGGTTGGTCACTCTATTATTGATAATTCCCTTTGCATCAATGGTTCCCTTTTTTTCGCCGTTAAAAGCGGTTGCATCGTCTTTATAATCCACCATCAAAATCTCAGGATCATCTGTTTTAAACACCTTTTTTGCTTTACCTTCATAAAGCTGTTCAAGCTTCTGCATTTGGCTATTCCTCCTACTTCCCTCATAGTATTTCATTCGAATAAAATTATTTTATAACACTTAAATATAAATTGCAAGTATTTTTTCAAACGACAATAAAAAAAAGCAACCTGCACAAAAAAACAATATCCGGCATTTCTTCTTTATAACATTCCATCATGGAAAATACTTCCATTTCAAATTAATATCTTATTAACTAAAAGCGGATATATTTTACAAACTGCGCATTTGCGTTACGCAAAGGGATAGGATTTTAATGAAAATTTGAATAATCAATTTTTTTTTCGCCAATAAAACGAAGCCGCTGCAAATACAAAATTTAAAGGCATACGCAAAAATGCCCGGCAAATATGCCGGGCGCCTCCATTCACTATTCCAAACAATAATTAAATTGCCAGCCGATACCATAACGGTCGGTCAAAGCGCCATAAAATTTACTCCAAGGCGTTTCAGCAAGTTCCATCTCCACTTTTCCCCCCTCTTTCAGTGCATCAAAGATCAAGCGCATACCAACCCTGTCGTTTGTGCTGATGGTAAGGCTGATATTGTTTCCTACCGAAAACGGCATTCCCGGCAGTACATCAGAGAATTGGATTTTGGTATCAAAAATTTGCAGTTCGGTATAAGCCACCAATTTTTTCATCTCTTTGGTCATCGAAAAATCCGGCTCTGCCGGGGTATCTCCAAAGGTGATTATCTTTGGTTTTTCTGCGGCAAACACTGTTGCGTAATACTCTACTGCCTCCCGGCAGTTTCCATTGAAATTAAGAAATGTATGAATTGCCATATAAATACCTCCTTTTTATGAATATAGTTTGTGCAAATATAAGAAAATCATTCTATCTCCATCAAAAAACCGGTTACCCATTCTCCTTTCGATTTTTAATTTTATAAATTTCCGCTTATAAATTCTATATAGGGATCCATACTAAAATCGGAGGTGTCAAAATGCCAAAGAAAGATAAATCTTATCAGAACACGGTATCGCTTCAAAAAGATAATCACGAAGAAACCGGTCATGTGAAAAACCAAAACGAACATTATAATATCAGAAAACAGGCCCTTGGGCCAAACGGAAGAAGAGGTAAATAACCATGGCAAAAAAAGGCATGCGAAGATATAAGCCGGGAGATATCCATGGCGGACGCAATCATCACGATCACCATCCAAAAAATGAAATGGAACCAGTCCCTGAAATTCAGGGAAAGGCAAAATCCGGCAAAGAAAAAGCCGGTCCTATGTAACTTATTTTCTTTAAAAAATTATCCAAAAAACCAGCGTCAACTGACGCTGGTTTTTTTATGATTACCCATTTAATATATCCATAAATTCTTCGCCGGTTATGGTCTCCCGCTCTAACAGATATTGTGCAAGTTCATTAAGTTTCTGCATATTCTGCCGCAGGATTTCCACCGCTTTGTCATGTGCCTGGCGTACAATTGCAATCACCTCTTCATCAATTTCCGCCGCCGTCTTCTGGGAACAAGCAAGGGAGGTATCTCCGCCAAGATACAGATTATCCACCTGTTCCAGCGCCACCATACCAAACCGCTCACTCATTCCAAATCTGGAAACCATCGCTCTTGCAATTTTGGTTGCCTGTTCAATATCATTGGATGCACCGCTGGTTACGCTGCTGAACATCACTTCTTCTGCTGCACGCCCACCGGTCAGGGTGGTAATCTTATTGACGGCCTGATCACGGCTCATCAATACCTTTTCCTCTTCATCCACCTGCATGGTATATCCCAATGCACCAGATGTCCGTGGTATAATCGTTATTTTTTCGACCGGGGCAGAATCATTCTGTTTTGCCGCAACCAGTGCATGTCCAATCTCATGATAGGCAATAATGCGTTTTTCTTCTTCAGAAATTACCGCATTCTTTCGCTCGTATCCCGCAATGACAACCTCAACACTCTCCTGCAAATCTTCCTGTAACACAATATTCCGTCCCTGCCGGACTGCACGCAGCGCCGCTTCATTGATGATATTGGCAAGTTCGGCACCGGATGCGCCAGAAGTAGCCCGGGCAATCGCATGAAAGTCAATCCGGCTATCCATTTTAACATCCTTCGCATGCACCTTCAAAATTGCTTCGCGTCCTCTCAAATCCGGCAATTCTACCGGAATCCGCCGGTCAAAACGCCCGGGGCGCAGCAATGCTTTATCCAAAGAGTCCGGTCGGTTGGTCGCAGCCAGAATAACTACGCCCTTCTTCCCATCAAAACCATCCATCTCCGCAAGGAGCTGGTTCAGCGTCTGCTCCCGTTCATCATTTCCACCGCCGTTAAGTCCACTGTCACGTTTTTTACCAATGGTATCAATTTCATCAATAAAAACAATGCAGGGCGCTTTTTCCACGGCCTGTTTAAACAGATCCCGTACCTTTGCGGCTCCCATCCCCACAAACATCTCGACAAACTCAGAACCCGAGATAGAAAAAAAGGGAACATGTGCCTCACCGGCAACTGCACGGGCAAGAAGTGTTTTACCTGTTCCCGGCGGCCCTACCAGCAAGGCGCCTTTTGGAAGATTTGCGCCAATATCTGCATATTTATCCGGGTTGTGAAGGAAATCCACAATTTCTGTAAGCGCCTCTTTCGCTTCATCCTGTCCGGCAACATCGCTAAAGGTCTTTCCTGTCTCATTTTCGGCATAAATTTTAGCGTTAGACTTCCCAAAGGTCATCGCATTGCCCCCAAGGTTTTTCATCTTTTTAAACATCAGCGTTCCAACACCCCAAAGAAGCAGCAGTGGAAATACCCAGGACAACAGCATCGCCAAAAGCGGAGAACTTTGCGTTGGAATCTCACTGGCAAAGGCCACATTTTTTTCCGTCAACCGCTGGGTCAATCCTTCGTCCGGCCATATACCTGTCTTATAATACTTTTCTTTTCCATCTTCTTTTGAGATAAAGCGAATCTGATCGCTCTCCATCGAAACAGTTTCTACCTTTCCTTCATCCACCATCTGAAGAAAATCGTTATAGCCAACCTCCTCCACCTGACGCTCCAGCAACTGAGGCGTAATGAACGTATTAATCAGCATCAATACGAGAAGGGCTATGGCATAATAAAAGATCAGCGGTCTCTTCCCCGAACTTTTCTTCTCCATCACGCATCGACTCCTTTCTCCTTTAAATTCAACATCATTCTACGAAATACATCAAAAAACACCGCAAGTTCTTCCGCAGGAATTCCTCTGGTTAAATCTTGATAAAATTTTTCGTCAATATCGGCAATCAGCTTCTCAATCTCTTTACATTCTTCCCGAATTCGAACATGATTAATCCTTCGATCCTGCTCGTCACGCACAGTATCTAAAATTCCCTGACGAACCATCCCGTCAATTGAACGGCTGGCCAATGACGTGGAAAAACCACAGTACCTGGCAATGTCTGCCGCTTTATCAATCCTTGGATGACGGCAAAGAAAACGTAAAATTGCAAAGGCATTCGGCGATAATCGCTGTCCGCGAAATACGACGACACAATTGTTCCGGTAACTCTGTACCGCCTCGTAAATCAGCGTTAAATACTCTTGCTCTATAGGAGATTCTATATTTTTACATCCTTTTTCTTCGATTAAATATCCCATCTCGTCCATCTGCTTCACCACCTAATATCCGACATTGTACACGTAAACAATTGAATTGTCAACAATCTTCACAGAAAGTTCACACTATATTTTCAACTTCGACACATTCTGCCATTACTTTCATTTTGGCATAAATTTAAAAAAACATATACAATAATGAAAAAAACTGTATCAAACGTAAAACTGAATCAATTGGCATAAAAAAATTCCCCCATGATATGTTCCATTACCATAAGAGAATTTTGTCTGTCAGCAAATGACCTATTTTTAATTCACAACTTTCTTTGTCAAACCAATACATGCAAAAATAACAAACATGATAACATTAATGACCACGATACTTGCACCTGTTGGTGTAGAAAGTATAAATGAAGATACAATTCCAACAAATACAGAAAAAATTGCAATACAAGCAGAACACAAGATTACACTTTTAAATGACTTGCAGATACGCATGGCTGTAAGCGGCGGAAAGATAACCAAGCTGGAAATCAATAATGCTCCCATAATACGCATCCCCAAAACAATCGTGATCGCCGTCAAAAAAGCAATCAACATATTATAAAGTCCGGTTTTTGTCCCCGTAGCCTGCGCAAATGTCTCATCAAAAGTTACTGCAAAAATCTTATTATAAAAAATTACAAACAAAATTAAAACAAGCAGCGACAATACAACACTTAAAACCAAATCTTTCCCGCTCATTGCCAAAATACTGCCAAATAAGTAATTGTTGATATCCGTGTTCATCCCTGTCGTAACCGATGCAATCAAAATACCAATTGCCAAAGCACCCGTAGAAATCATTGCAATAGCGGCATCTCCTTTAATCTTGCTGCTGTCACTGAGCCGCAGAAGTAAAAAGGCCGCCAATATGACAACCGGCACCGTCACCTCAAGCGGCGCCCAATTCATTGCAGTCGCAAAGGCCAACGCGCCGAATCCAATATGCGAAAGTCCGTCTCCGATCATCGCATAACGCTTCAACACAAGGCTTACTCCCAACAAAGAAGAACACAATGCAATCAAGGCACCCACAATAAGGGCCCGAACAATAAAATTATAAGCAAACATCTGCTGAATAATTTCAATCATGGCGATGACCTCCCATATACGCTTGTCCAAGTTTTGTGCGAATATAACTTTGGGTAGACGAATAGAAACCTGTTTTATCGTATAAATGTAAGATATGATTAGAAAATTTTGCAGCACAATGGGTATCATGGGTTACCATAATGACAGCAATCCCATTCTCTCTGTTCAATTTTTGAATCGTTTCAAAGAAACTGGTCGTCATCTGTGGGTCAAGGCCAGTTGTTGGTTCGTCCAACAATAACAGCTTTGCCGAAGCACACAAAGCGCGGGCAAGCAAAACGCGCTGCTGCTGGCCTCCGGAAAGTTCGCGGAAACACTTTTTGGATAAATCTCCTATCTCCAAAAGTTCCATATTCTCCTGAACCTTCCTCTTTTCTGACGCGGTATAAAAAGGCCGCAAACCCCGGCTGTTTGCACAGCCGGACAGGATAACCTCCTCTACAGATGCCGGAAAATCTTTTTGAATACTGCTCTGTTGGGCCAAATATCCCACTTCGTTTCGCATCAAACCATTACGAAAATGAATCTTGCCTTTTAACGGTTTTTTCAAACCCAGAAGTGCTTTTACCAATGTACTTTTCCCTGTGCCGTTATTTCCTATAATACACAAGTAATCTTTTTCTTCAACTGCAAAGGACAGATTTTCAAGGACCGTATACCCTTCATACCCCAGTTTTAAATCATCACATTCAATCAAATTTTTCATGTGTTTAACGCCTTTCTCAAATTTCTCACGTTGTTTTGCATTAAATCCAGATAGGTTATTCCTGCCTGCATCTCTTCCGGCGTAACATTATGACAGGAATGAAACAACAATTTTTCTGCGCCGGTTTCCGCACAGATGGTATCTGCTATTTTTTGATTACTGAACTCAATATAAAATATTGCAGGTATTCTTTCCTTTTTTACCTTGTCCAAAAGATACGCAACAGTTTTTGCGCTGGGTTCACTTTCGCTGGAGCACCCCGGAAAAGCTGCACTATAAGCAAGGCCATAGGTTTTTATAAAATATAAAAATGGAAAACGGTCCCCAAATACAACATTTTTACGTTTTCCCTGGGCTGCTACTTCGCGAAATTCCTGATCCAGCTTGTCCAGTTCTGCAATATACCGGTCGGCATTTTCAGAAAATTGCGGCGCTTTATCCACATCCAAAACAGATAAAACCCGCACAAGAGAAGAAACCAGTTCTTTGGCAATAACCGGTGAAGTCCAGATATGTTCATCATATTCAACTTCATGTTCTTCTCCATGTTCATGCTCGTGACGGTTCAATATACGCTCCTGCATACCGTCACCTTCTTCTTCTTCAAACAAGGCAGTTTCCGTATTTTCCATCCCTTTAAAAATCTGTCCTTCCCCTTTTGACGAAGTAGACAGAATCTGCTCCACCCACGCGTCAGATTCTCCGCCATTATAAACGAATAGGTCACAATTCTCAATTGCAATAATGTCCTGGGGAGAAGGTTCATACGAATGGCTTTCCGTTCCCGGCTTCAGCAGAAGCTGCACTTCCACCATATCACTGCCGATGGCACGCACAAAATCATAATAGGGAAAGATTGTTGTCACAATATGTAATTTCCCCTCCTGATTCTGTGTCTCAAGGTCTTGTATTTGACCACAGGATGACAGCAAAAGGCAGAAGATAATCAAAAAGATGATACATTGTATTCTTTTCATCGAAATTCCCCCAGATATAAAGATAAAGGACGGATAAACCGCCCTCTATCAGCTGACATTAAAATGATTCGTATCATGAATATTCTCTGTTTTATTGCTGCGGCGAATCGGTTTCCGGTTTGGATTTTTAACATATTCCGGTTTGGTCTTTTTATCAACGCATCCACGCGTTATTATCACCTTTTCAATCGTCGGATCAGACGGCACTTCATACATAATATCCAGCATCACATCTTCAATGATTGAACGCAGCCCACGGGCGCCAATTTCCCGTTTTTGCGCCTTTTGTGCAATTGCGGCCACAGCATCATCCTCAAATTCCAAAGCAACATCATCCATTGCAAACATTGCCTGATATTGCTTTATCAGTGCATTTTTGGGCTCTGTCAACACTGATTTAAGCGCCTCTTCATTCAAAGAATCCAAAGTCGTAATAATAGGAAGACGTCCAACCAATTCCGGAATAAGACCAAATTTCAGCAAATCCTCTGGAATAAGCTGTTTTAATATATCGCCCCGGTTTTTATCCTTCTTACTCTCAACCTTCGCACCAAAACCAAGCGTTTTGGTATTGACGCGATTTTCAATAATTTTATCAATTCCTTCAAATGCACCGCCGCAGATAAATAAAATATTGGTGGTATCAATTTGTATAAACTCCTGATGGGGATGCTTTCTCCCGCCTGTCGGCGGAACGGAAGCGACCGTTCCCTCCAGTATTTTCAGCAGTGTCTGCTGGACGCCTTCGCCGCTGACATCTCTGGTTATTGATGGATTTTCTGATTTCCGGGAAATTTTATCCACTTCGTCTATATAGATAATTCCTTTTTCAGCAAGTTCAATGTCAAAATTAGCCGCTTGAATCAACTTCAACAGAATATTTTCAACATCTTCACCCACATAACCTGCCTCTGTAAGGGAAGTAGCATCCGCAATAACAAAAGGCACATTCAGCATCTTTGCCAAGGTCTGCGCCAAAAATGTTTTTCCGCATCCCGTTGGGCCGATCATCAGGATATTGCTCTTTTGCAGTTCAATATCTTTGGTGCTTTCCATACTGTATATCCGCTTATAATGATTATATATTGCAACCGCCAAAGCTTTTTTCGCCTTTTCCTGTCCAATGATATACTCATTCAAAAACGCGTGAATTTCAGCTGGTTTCGGAACATTCTCAAGGGCTTCCAAATCGGTTGCATCAAAATCATCACTGAACAGTTCAACACAGAGATCAACACATTCATTACAAATATACACATTCGGCCCTTCAATCAGCCGTTTTACCTGTTCATCACTTTTGCCGCAAAAAGAACACCGCAGGTGTTTCTTCTCATCCATCTTATTTGGCATATTGACCTCCTCTATCTTTTTGTGACGATTTTATCAATTAAACCATATTCAACCGCTTCTGCTGCACTCATGAAATTATCCCGTTCTGTATCTGCTTTAATAATATCAAGCGGTTTACCTGTATTCTGACTCAAAATTTCATTCAAGTTATTCTTAATTCTCAGCATCCGCTCAACATGAATCTGCATATCTGTCGTTTGTCCCTGGGTACCGCCCAAAGGCTGGTGAATCATAATTTCACTGTTAGGCAGGGCAAAGCGCTTTCCCTTTGCACCGGAAGACAGCAAAAAAGCGCCCATAGATGCAGCCATACCAACACAAATGGTAGAGACATCTGCTTTTGTATACTGCATTGTATCATAAATGGCCATACCTGCCGTCACAGAACCACCGGGACTGTTAATATACAAATTAATATCTTTATCCGGATCTTCTCCATCAAGGAACAGAAGCTGTGCAACCACAAGACTTGCTGTTACATCATTCACTTCATCAGAAAGAAAAATAATCCTGTCCTTCAAAAGCCGGGAAAAAATGTCATAAGAACGTTCTCCGCGTCCCGTCTGCTCGATTACATAAGGCACCAAACTGTTTCTAACAAAATTCTCCATAATATTTCCTCCATTTCCACTGAGCGAATAAGGTTGACCTGGATAATATCACCAAATCAACCTTAGACTATACTCGTTATTTATTATTAAAATTTGCGTTATCCACCAGGAATTTAATTGTCTTTTGTGCTTTCAAACGGTCTGCAACCTCTTCTGTCTGAACATACTTCTTGATGTCTTCCAGTTTCATCCCGTTTTTCTCGCTCATTTCTTTGTATTCTGCTTCAATTTCGTCGTCAGAAACTGCAATATTTTCAACATCACATACCTTTTCAAGAACAAGTGATGTCTTTACACGCTTTGCAGCTTCTTCCTTATACTGTTCCTTCAAAGCTTCCGCAGTTGTTCCTGTATACTGCATATATTTCTGAATATCAAGTCCCTGATAACGAAGCTGCATATCCAGATCTCTGATCATACTTTCAATCTGCGTATTGATCATTGCGTCCGGAATATCAATTTCTGTTGCCGCGCAAACAGCATCAATTACATTTTCTTCTGTTTCATGTGCGGACTTTTCTTTATTGGCAGCTGCCAACTTTTCTTTTGTATCCGCTTTAAGCTCTTCTAATGTATCAAATTCGCTGACATCTTTTGCAAATTCATCATCCAATTCCGGAAGTTCTTTAACTTTGATGCCATGAATTTTTACGTTAAAGACTGCCGGCTGGCCTTTTAAATCTTCAACATGGTATTCTTCAGGGAATGTAACGTTTACTTCTATATCATCCCCAATATTTGCACCAATCAACTGGTCTTCAAATCCGGGAATAAACTGACCGGAACCAATGGTGAGGTCAAAATTTTCTCCCTTTCCGCCATCAAAAGCAACGCCATCTTTGAACCCTTCAAAGTCAATGGTAACAATATCATCCTTCTGAACAGCTCTGTCCTCAACCGAAACCATCCTTGAATTCCGTTCACGCATCTTTTCTATCTCAGCGTCAATGTCTTTTTTCAGTGTTCTATGTGTAACTTTTGTTGCCTCAATCCCTTTATATGTGCCGAGTTCAAATTCCGGCTTTACAGTAACTTTAGCCGTAAATGTAACACCGTTTTCCTTAGAAATCTCGCCTTTAATATCAATTTCCGGCTGGTCTACCGGCGAAAGAGAATTTTCTTTTACAGCATTATCATATGCTTCAGGCAGTACAATGTTTATTGCATCTTCATAAAAAACTTCTTTGCCATAGAATCTTTCAATGATTGCACGCGGTGCCTTCCCTTTTCTAAAGCCCTGAATATTAATCTTTTTGACATTTTTCTTATATGCCTTTTCTATTGCCTTCTCAAATTCTTCCGGCCCGACAGAAAATTCAAAGCTTACAAGGTTCTTATCGACTTTCTCTACTGTACTCATTTCTACATTCCTCTCTACTCTAAAATATACTATTGCATTATAACATATTATTTTTAAAATGCAAGTAATTTTATATTTTTTTTACATATTCCACATATTCGTCTCCATTTTTGACTCATTTTAAATCAAAATAGGCATAAAATTCAAATAATCGCAGGAAACCAGCCGCAAAGAAACGCCTTCAAACACTCCAACCGGCGCAAACTTCTGGGCGGCGGCATGAAGATGTCCGTAAATACATACCCGAACATCATAAGCTTTCATGATTTCCAAAAAATCAAGATTGATCATATTTTGTTCGATGGGTGGATAGTGCATAGCCACCACAATCTTTTCCGCTTTTTTTGACTTTGCATCTTCCAGGGACAAGATTAACCGCTGTTTTTCCCTTTCAAAAATCTTTCTGTCCTCGGCACCTGTTTGTGCATTTGGAATATTCCATCCCCGCGTCCCCGCAATGGCAGTATTTTCCCAAACATACGCTGTATTTTGGATAAAATCAATTGAAGTAAATTTATGCTCTTCAATAAATTTTTTTAACTTATTCAAGGTGCTCCACCAATAATCATGATTTCCTTTTAATATTACTTTTCTTCCCGGCAAATCATGAATAAATTTCAAGTCTGCAAAAGCATCATCCAAATAAGTGGCCCAGGAAATATCTCCAGGAATCAAAACCAAGTCTTTTTCCGACACAATTGATTTCCAATTTTTTTCAAGTTTTTCTATATAATTTTCCCACCGGCCGCCAAAAATATCCATCGGCTTATCTTTCCCAAGCGGCAGATGTAAATCTGAAATGGCAAAAATAGACATGGCATCAAATCCTTTGTATAATCTGCTTTAAAGTGGTCATCATAACATTGTAATCAGATTTATTCTGAAATTTTATTTTTGAAATGGAGAAATAGTTATGGAATCTAAGTCTATTGTTCCTGGAATTTTTTGCAGTGTAGAACAGTGCACATATCATACAACCGATGATAAATGTACAGCTGGTTCTATCGAAGTTGGTTCTCAGAAATCATGTTGCAGTTCTTGTGACACAGAATGTGTTACATTCAAGCCCTGCAAATAACATCTGAAATTTTTACAGTAAATAACTGTAACTAATTTCAGATTTCTTAATAATGATATTAAGAATGGATAAGGTGGCACAACCGTGCCACCTTATTTTTCGTTTATCAGCAATTCATCCTCCAAAATTTACAGAACAATTCTATACATTCAAAAACTTCCTGACAAGTGTAAACATACCTTCTTTAGGAATCACACCATCAAACCGTTTTTCCTTCTCTTTCAGCGCATCCAATGATGCAGGAATCTCCATTCCGCTCTTCTCGTGCAACAGCTGAAGAAGTTCCGGATCTCCAAGACCTTCCGGATTTTCTCCCATAGCAGACAATACATCCGCATTAAACTTAAATGGGCTTGCTGTTGATGCAATTACTGTTTTGGTTGTATCGCCGGTTTCTTTCACATATTGATGATACACATCCACCGCAACAGCGGTATGGGTATCCAATGTATACCCGGTTTCTTCGAAGGTCTTCCAAATTTGTTCTTTTGTGAAATAGTCATCACAAAAACCACCCCAAAACAAATCTGTCACTTTCTTATGGAGTGCTTTGGTCAGCTTATATTTACCCTCTTTCTTCAAATCTGACATCAACCGGTTAATCCGTTTATCATCACCGCCGCTGATATCAAACAGCAGCCGTTCTAAATTGCTGGAAATCAAAATATCCATCGAAGGTGAAACACTGCTGTAAAATTCTCTGTTTTTATTATATTCACCAGTTCTGATAAAATCCGTGAGGACATTATTTTTATTGGATGCACAGATAAATTTTGCAACTGGAAGCCCCATTTTACGCGCGTAATATGCCGCCAAAATATTTCCGAAGTTCCCTGTTGGCACACAGACATTTATCTTTTCGCCCAGCTTTATCTCGCCATTTTTCACCATATCACAATAAGCAGAGACATAATATACAATCTGCGGAACAAGTCGTCCCCAATTGATTGAATTAGCGGAAGAAAGAACATATCCGCCCGCCTGCAGCACCTCTTCCGCTTCTTTATCCGTGAAAATTTCTTTTACGCCATTTTGGGCATCGTCAAAATTCCCCTGAATACCGGAAACATAAACATTGTTTCCTTCCTGGGTCATCATCTGCAGTTTTTGAATATCACTAACACCATCGCAGGGATAAAAAACAACAATTTTTGTCCCGTCAACATCCTTAAAACCTTCCAAAGCCGCTTTTCCTGTGTCTCCCGAAGTTGCCACCAGGATAACAATCGTCCGGTCTTCTCCTGTCTTTTTCATCGCTGTGGTCATAAAATAGGGCAAAATCTGAAGCGCCATATCTTTAAACGCACAGGTCGGACCATGCCACAGCTCAAGAATATACTGATTATCACCAATCTTTACAACCGGTGCAACATCGCTGCTGCTGAATTTCCGGTTCCCATATGCACCTTCAGTACATGCCGACAGCTCTTTTGCAGTAAAATCGGTCAGATACTTTTTCAAAATGCGGTTCGCTCTTTCAATATAAGAAAGGGGAACCAGCTCTTCGATTTCTTTTTTCGTCAATTTAGGGATTTCATTGGGCACAAACAGACCTCCGTCTTCCGCCAATCCCTTTTTAATAGCCTCAGCAGACTGCAGCTTGACAGTTTTGTCACGCGTACTCATGTAGTACATATTCTATAACCTCACTCTATATAAATTTTTATCACACAAAAATAACAAACTTTTTATCTGAATAAAAACCGGATTCTTTTATCTGTTCATTAAAATCCAAGTATAGATGCAATCAGCATTTCTATCTTACCAATAAAAATTTTTCTGCCTCTATTTAAACAAACAAAAGGGAATATGGTAACAAATCACCATATTCCCAATTAATATAGCACATAAATGCCGATCAGTCAATATATTTTGCAAGATTTGGCCCAGCATCTTTTGCTTCCGCACTTACCATAATGGTAAAGGAAACATCAAATTTCTGCTCCAATTTTTCTAATGAAGTGATAAAGGTTTCCAACTGTGTAATATCAGCTGAAGGCACACTTTTAAAAATACTATCAACAAAAATATGGGTTACATCAAAGTCCTGTGCGATAATACCGCATAAAAGCCCTTCGAACATATCCAAATTTTTGATGTCAAAACTCTCGGTATTGATCATACGTGCATTGCGGTTAATATCGTGCATCAAGCGATTCCCCTCCGTAATGCAAACAACATTTCCCTTTTCAACACGAATTGCTGAATTTACAGCCTCAATGAGTTTAGGTGTCTTGCCACTGCCCTTCAAACCAATATGTACTTTTATCATAGTGAAAACCACCTTTCTTAAAAAAACTCTTTTTATTTATTATAACACATTTTTATCAGGATAACAACCACTTTTTTAAGTATTTTTACCCAAAATATAACTATTTTATGCGTTTTTCAAGTTCAGCCTTTGCATCTTCGTACCCCGGCTTTCCAAGCAGAGCAAACATGTTCTTTTTATAACTTTCAACTCCCGGCTGATTAAAAGGATTCACACCGGAAAGATAGCCGCTGATTCCACAGGCTTTTTCAAAGAAATAAACCAACTGGCCAAAGGTATATTCATCCAAAGCCTTTATTTTTAAGATCAGGTTCGGAATACCGCCGTCCGTATGGGCAAGGGAAGTCCCTTCAAATGCTTTTTTATTGACATAGTCCATGGTTTTACCGGCCAAAAAGTTAAGACCGTCAATATTTCTCTCATCTTCCGTCATTTCAATGTCAGTTTTGGAATTTTCAACATACAAAACGGTTTCAAAAATCGTACGCAAACCGTCCTGAATATACTGTCCCATAGAATGCAAATCCGTTGAAAAACTGGCACCTGCCGGGAAAATTCCCTTCTGGTCTTTTCCTTCACTCTCACCATAGAGCTGTTTCCACCACTCAATAAAATATTGCAGTTCCGGCTCATAATTCACCAGCATTTCTATATTTTTCCCTTTTCTGTGCAAAATATTACGAATGGCTGCATATTGGTAACATTCATTTTCCAACACATCCGAAGAAGCATAAAGTTCTCTGGCATCAGCTGCACCCTGCATCATTGCATCTATATCCGCGCCGCAAACTGCAATCGGCAGAAGACCAACCGCAGTCAGCACTGAAAATCTGCCGCCCACATCATCCGGCACAACAAATGTTTCATAACCTTCGTCATCTGCAAGTTTTTTGAGCGCTCCCTGTGCTTTGTCCGTTGTTGCATAAATTCGGCCTTTAGCGCCCTCTTTTCCATACTTCTCTTCAAGATAAGCTTTGAGTACACGAAAGGCAATGGCGGGCTCTGTTGTCGTTCCGGATTTGGAGATAATATTAACAGAAACATCTTTGCCTTCTAAGCAGGATAAAACCGAATTTAAATAATTCGGACTAATATTATTCCCGGCAAATATAATTTGTGTTTTTGCCTGATAATTATAAAAAGGCCCTGTCAAAAAATCAATGGCAGCTTTCGCGCCAAGGTACGATCCGCCAATTCCAACAACAACCAAAACATCCGAATCGTTTTTGATTTTTTCTGCAGCCTTTTTAATTCGTGCAAACTCCTCTTTATCATATTGAACGGGAAGGTCAATCCACCCCAAAAAGTCATTGCCTGCACCTGTTTTATTATGTAACGTTTCATGTGCCGTTCTGACCTGTTCCCGCATATGATCAATTTCTTCCTGAGAAAAAAAACCAAGGGCTCTTTGATAATTAAATGTTAAATTTTTCGGCATTTCAGCGACTCCTTTCAATAAGGGGGCAAAGCCCCGTCATTCAACGTTTCAGCGGCGGATTGTACCGCCACTGAAAAAGTAAGTGAACCCCGCCGCCTAAAAGGCAGGGGAACATCTTGCTTTTCGTTATATTTAATTTCGTATATAGTTAAATTTTACCATAAGCGGTAATATTCTGCAATACCCTATTTTGAAAATAATTTAAATTTTTTTGGGTATGCTAGTTTTGTGAGAAAATCTATAGATTAGTTTTTGTCAATTCAACGCAAAAAACATAGAATTGTAAAAAATTACTTGTATATTTTATAGTATTAATTCTCACAATAATAACGTAACAAATTTATTTATGAATTTTTAAGGAGTGAAAAAAATGGCTAACAATAGTAACAGCAGCAATAACTATGTTGTTCCGCAGGCAAAAGCTGCTATGGAACAGTTCAAAATGGAAGCAGCCAATGAAGTTGGCGTAACTTTGAACAAAGGTTACAATGGTGACCTCACATCCAGACAGGCTGGATCCATCGGTGGACAGATGGTTAAAAAGATGATCGAGAAATACGAACAGGATCTTCAGAACCAGCAGTAATTTTCTCTATGATAAACAAACAGAGGAGCGCAATTACGCCTCCTCTGTTTGTTTTTTCTGCAGCTCTTCCCAATTGGCATAACAATCTTCCAGACATTGCAGATTTTCTTCCATCTTCGCTGTTTTTTCAGCCATCAACTGATAATCTGTGTAGACCTGCTCCTGTGCCATCTCTTCTTCAAGTAAGATATTTTCGTTTTCAAGACGTTCAATTTCTGCTTCAACCTCTTTAATTTGATTTTTAAGCTGTACCTCCAACCGTCTTTGTTCTTTTGAACGAAAAGATGTGCTTTTGGATTTTACCGGCATTTCCACCGCCGTTTCATTTGCGCTTTCTTCCCTCGCCTGCCGGTTTTTCTGTTCAAGATAATCATCATAACATCCGGTATAAATTTTGATTCCGTTTCTTTGAAATTCCACAATTTTATCCGGCACCCGGTTGAGCAGATACCGGTCATGGGAAACAAACAAAACTGTACCATCAAATTCATTCAATGCTGTCTCTAAAATTTCTTTCGAAGACAAATCCAAATGGTTGGTCGGTTCGTCCAGAATCAGGACATTTGATTTTTCCAGCATCAGAATACAAAAGGCCAGCTTTGCACGCTCGCCGCCGCTGATTACTTTCACCGGTTTATAAACATCATCCTGGGTCAGCAGGACACTTCCCAGTGTTCGGCGTATTTTCGCTTCCGGAATATGGGGAAAGCGATCCCAAAGTTCATCCAGCGCAATATTGTCTGCGTTCAGGTTCAGATTTTCCTGTTCATAATAGCTGATACTCACATTTTTACCCCAAGTAATTTCGCCGCAGCTATGGGGAATCAACCCCTGTATTGTTTTTAAAAAAGACGACTTTCCAATGCCATTTTCACCGATAATTGCAATTTTTTCACCGCGTTTTACAGAAATTGAAACATTGGTACACAACACCTTCTGCTCTTCACCAACCGAAACGGTAAGGTCTTCCACAGTCAAAACATCTTTATAAGGATCTTTTATCTTTTCAAAACGGAGTTTCATTCGCTTTAAATCTCCGTCCGGTTTTTCGATGATCTCCATATTTTCCAGAATTTTCAGCCTTGATTTGGCACTGTTTGCGGTGGAAGCCCGGGCAATATTCTTATCAACATATGTTTGCAGTTTGGCAATCTCCACCTGCTGAGCCTCATATTCCTTTTCCTGCCGGATCCTCCGCTCCTGTTTCTGTATCACATATTTGGAATAATTTCCTTTGTAAAAAGCAATATGTCCCCGCTCTGCTTCATAAATGTTATCGACCACCTTATCCAGGAAATAGCGGTCATGGGATACAATCAGAAGTGCGCCGCGATAGGAAATCAGATATTCTTCCAACCAGTTCAGGGTTTTAAAATCCAGATGGTTGGTTGGCTCGTCCAGAATTAACAGCTGTGGTTCCTCAAGAAGCAGTCTCGCAATAGCAAGACGAGTTTTCTCACCACCGCTGAGCGTCTGAATCGACGTCTCCAAATCTTTATCCATAAATCCCATGCCGTTTAGAATCATCTTGATTTTTACATCTATTTGATACCCTTCCTGACTTTCGAAATAAGACTGAAGCCGCGCATATTTTTCAGCAAGCTGCTTATAAGCCAAAGCGTTATGGTCAGTTTGCAGTGCCATTTCATTCTCCAGCACACGCATCCGCTGTTCCGTCTTCAAAAGATCAGAAAATACTTTCCGCATCTCTGCCAATATTGTGCTCTCGCGGTCTAATCCAGAATTCTGCTTTAAATATCCAACCGTCAAACCATTTTTACGGAAAACCTCTCCGTCATCTGCCAAAAGTGTTCCATCAATGATATTCAAAAGGGTGGATTTTCCGGCGCCGTTCACGCCAATCAAACCATAACGCCGGTTTTCTTCAATTGTGCAATCAACATCTTTAAGTACGGTTTTTCCGTCAAAGCTCTTTTCTACATGGTTTAATGAAATTAACATACTTTATAAGTATATCCCGCATCCAGCATCCGTATATTTGCCTCAGCCAGCTCCGCCCTCTTCGCAGGCACATGCTGTCTGATGCTGTCACAGATGCTTTCAAAAGGCAGCATCGGGCAAAACTGTGCAAACACACCGGCCATGACCATATTGCCAAGATTCCCGTTTCCGAGATCCTCAGCAATTCTTTTTGCGGGAATATATACAACCTCCACATCATCTCTTGTTACTTTTTTATCTATGTACACAGACTCAACCACAATTACGCCGCCCGGCTTTACCTTATCCTCAAACTTATCAAGGGAGGGCTTATTCATTGCAAGCAACGTGTCCGGCTGTGTAATCAATGGTGAGCCAATGGGTTCGTCAGACAAAATAACCGAACAATTTGCCGTTCCGCCACGCATTTCCGGGCCGTAAGAGGGAAGCCATGAAATATATTTTCCCATGTCCATACCGGCATAAGCCAGCGTCTTTCCGGCAAACAAAATTCCCTGACCGCCAAAACCGGCAATTACCAAATTATGCTTCATCTGCTTTTCCCTCCCCGGTCTTGTCACAGTATACACCCAACGGATACTGCGGCATCATATCTGTTCGAATCCACTCCAGTGCTTCAGCTGCGTCCATCCCCCAGTTCGTCGGACAACTGGAAAGAACTTCTATCATCGAAAATCCCTTTTTGTCAATTTGACACTGAAAAGCCTTTTTAATCGCCTTTTTTGCCTTTCTTATATTAGGGACACTGTCCACAGAAACGCGCTCAATATAAGCGGCCCCCTGAACGGTTGAAAGCATCTCGGACATACGAATCGGGAACCCCTGGTTTTCCACCTTCCGGCCATAGGGTGTGGTCTGGGTCACCTGCCCAACCAGCGTAGTAGGCGCCATCTGACCGCCTGTCATCCCATAAATCGCATTATTCACGAAAATTACACAGATATTCTCGCTCCGCGCCGCCGCATGGACAATTTCTGCTGTCCCAATAGCTGCAAGATCACCATCCCCCTGATAAGTAAAAACAACATTATCCGGATGAACACGCTTTATTCCGGTTGCAACTGCCGGAGCACGGCCATGGGCGGCTTCCTGCATATCAAATTCAAAAAAGTTATAAGCCAAAACACTGCACCCAACCGGCGCAATTCCAATCGTCTTTCCTTCTATTGCAAGTTCATCCACCACCTCTGCAATCAGCCGATGGATAATACCATGGGTACATCCCGGACAATAGGAAAGGGTCACATCACTCAAAGCATGAGGTCTATCAAAAACAACTTCCATTTCTATCCCTCTTTTCTTTCCTGCATCAAACGTGCAATTTCATGAAGAAGCTCCTCCTGGTCAGGAACCATGCCGCCCGTACGCCCATAAAAATGAACAGGACAGCGCCCCTCAACCGCCAGCCGAACATCTTCTACCATCTGCCCCATACTCATTTCCACCGTAAGAAACTGCACTTTTTTCTGTGCGTACTCTGCTATGACTGCGGATGGAAAAGGCCATAGGGTTATCGGTCGGATCAGGCCGACTTTCATTCCCTTGCTGCGTGCCATATCAATGGCAGACGTGGCAATCCGGGCAAGAGTCCCGTAGGCCACCAACAGAATATCTGCATCCTCTGCCAAATATGTATCCCAAAGAGTTTCTTTCTCTTGTACTTCTTGATAACGCACCGCTCTGTCTCTATTCAGATCTTCCAATTCAGCCGGTGTCAGGTACAGGGAATTAATCACATTTTTCTTTCTTTTCATTTTTGTACCGGTGGTTGCCCAAGGCTTTTCCGGCAGTTCAGATGGATCTATCGCCGGAGCAAAAGCAACCGGTTCCATCATCTGTCCCAACATTCCATCCCCCATAATCATTGCCGGAATGCGGTATTGATCCGATTTATCAAAAGCCCTTCCGGTCAGATCCGCAAGTTCCTGCACAGAAGAAGGCGCATAGACAATCAAATGATAGTCCCCATGGCCGCCGCCCTTTGTCGCCTGAAAATAATCGGACTGCGCGGGCTGAATACCGCCCAGACCAGGACCGCCGCGGACAATATTGACAATCACGCAAGGCAGGTCCGCCCCCACAATATAGGAAATTCCTTCCTGCTTCAAACTAATCCCCGGACTCGAAGAACTGGTCATTACCCTTGCACCGGCGCCTGCCGCCCCATAGACCATATTGATTGCGGCAATTTCACTTTCAGCCTGTAAAAAAGTTCCGCCAACTTTTGGCATCTGCTTTGCCATATAGGCAGAAACTTCCGTCTGCGGGGTAATTGGATAACCAAAGAAAAATCTACATCCACAACGAATCGCCGCCTCTGCAAGCGCTTCGTTCCCTTTCATTAACACTTTTTCTGTCATTGTTATTCCTCCGATAAAAGTATCGCTACTTTTCAATTTTTATTACGCAGTCCGGGCAAATGGTTGCACAAAACTGACAGCCTATACACTTTTCCATCTCCAAAATCTCTGCCGGATGGAATCCCTTTTCATTAATCTTTTCATCCGAAAGAAAAATAATTTTTTTGGGACAGACTGTCGAACAAAGCCCACACCCTTTACACTTCTCCTGTCGTATCGTCACCTTTGGCATAATGATCCCCTCTTTCTATATGAAATCTGTCTTGATATACAAACGAATCGGAAAAAACAGCGGAGCATAACAGGAAGGAAGCTTATCCAAAACTTCATTCTCTCCTGAAATCCACAAAATTTCACAATTTGTTTTCCGGGATAATTCTTCTGCTATCTCTTGCCCTTCTATTATCATAGCAGGCTCGGTCAATTCTTTCAAGTGGGTATTATGGAGAATAGCGGTAATTTTTAGTCTGGAAACCGCCTCGATTGCCTGAAAAATTTCATAGGCTTCATCCGCTGACTGCGTGAGCATCCGCTTGGTATTCAATACAAAGAAAACATCACATTCCTCTTTTTGAAAAGAATGATAAAAGCTTCCCAGCGGGATTGCACCGTCATCATCGCCTCCGGCGTCAAAGATAAAGTACCGTTCTTTATCTGCAAAAGCGGCATATATTTCCGCAGGCAATGCCGGATTCTCCAAATTGGTATTTGCATAAGGAGATGCAATTAATCTGATCCCATTTTTCCGAAAAAGCCCTTCAGCGTCTTTGGTCCGGAAATAAGGATTTACTAAGTCAAAATCAATAACCGTCACTTCTTTTCCCTGTTTTTTCAGCCACAGTGCATAGTTGACTGCAAGCTCCGTCTTTCCGCTGCCAAAATGGCCGGTAAAAACGGTTATCCGTTTGGGTTTCCATTTCTTATTCAACTGGTTTCATCCAACTTTCTTATTATAAATTCCTGCTGTACAAATTTTGAAAAAGTTTTGACCAAAACAATGGCAATGAACAAAGCGCCAAAGGCAAGCAGAACGGAAGCACGCTCTGTTTTCCAAAACTGATACCCCAGCACCGCACCCAGCACAAAGAAAACGGATGGAATACCATATCCCAAAAAAGCCTCCAGCAAAACAAAACCTGTTTTCTTTTCAATGCGTACCCGGTCTCCAACCACAAAACTACTGTCGACGCTCTGCTGAATAAATACCGTCTCTGACGGACACCCCTTACAGCTGACGCAATTGCCGCCGCAGGCCGATGCACGTTCTACACGGATTTTGGCAATCCCATTTTCAATCGCAACAATAATTCCCTGTTTTGTCATCACAAAGCACTCTCTTTTTTCATTTTTTCCGCCATATCCAGCATCTCCTGTGCTGCCTTTAAAGTCAATTCTGTAACCTTGACGCCACCGATAATTCGGGCAAGTTCCATTTTACGCTCATCATCTGAGAGTTCTGTAACAAAAGTAACCGTCCTCTCTTCGTCCACATGCTTTTCAATACAATAATGATGATCGGCCATACCTGCAATCTGTGCCAGATGTGTAATACACAAAATTTGTTTTTTCTGTGCAAGACGGCAGATTTTTTCTGCTATTTTTTGCGCGGCCCGACCGCTTACACCAGTATCAATTTCATCAAATATCATGGTGTCCGGCGCATTTATATCCGACAGCACGGATTTCATTGCCAGCATAATTCTGGACATCTCACCGCCGGATGCAATTTTTGACAATGGTTTTAATGCCTCTCCTGGATTCCCGGAAATCAGAAATTCAATTTGATCCGCACCACTTGTTCCATAAGCAATATCTCCTTCTCCGTCCGTCCTGTCCTCAATGCGGACAGAAAAACGCATCTTCTGCATATCTAAATCAGCAAGTTCCTGCATAATTGCCCCTTCAAGCTTATGCGCAGCTATCCTTCTTTCTTTGGTCAGGCTTTCCGCTTCTTTCACCAGCTGCTCCTTTAACTCTGCAATTTCACGGTTGACCTGTACCAAAAGCTCTTCATTCTGTTCAATGGCTCTGCGTTCTTCTTCAGCCTTTTCCAAATAGGCCAATATTTCACCAACAGAATTGCCATATTTTCGTTTCAGTCCAAACAGCTGATGCAGGCGTTCTTCAATTCGGTCAAGTTCGCCCGGCTCAAAATCAATTCCCTCCATATAACTCTTTAAGTCATAGGTTACATCTTCCATATCAGCAAGTACAGAAGATAGTCTATCATAAAAATCGGAAAGCTTTTCGTCAAAATTTGTAACTCTTTCCAAATTCCGTACAGCATTTTGCAGCAGGTCATAAGAAGAAAATCCTTCCTCCTCACTGCCGTATAAACTGCCGTAAGCCGCATGGACATTTTCGGCGATGGTTTCCGCATTATTCAAGAAAATCCTGCGCTCTTCCAGTTCCTCTTCCTCGCCGTCCCGCAGTTTCGCCTCTGTTATCTCGCCAATCTGAAAGGACAGCAAATCCATTTTCCGTGCCTTTTCCCCTTCATTAAAAGAAAGGGATGCAAGGCGTTCTGTGGCTTCCTGATAAGCAGAATAAACTTTTTGATAGCGTTGCAGCGATTCCTGCAAATTTCCATATTCGTCGACAAAATGCAGATGTGTCTTTGGCACAAAAAGCGCCTGATTATCATGCTGGCCATGTATGGTCAGCAATGCCTGCCCAAGTTCACGTAAAATATTGAGCGGAACCAGACGTCCGTTAATCCGGCATCTGCTCTTGCCGTCCATTCCAATCTGACGGCTGAGAACCAACAAATCCTCTTCCGCCTCAATCCCCAATTCTTCAAGAAGCGGTCTTATCTTTTCATTTATAGAAAAAGCCGCGTCTGCCAGTGCATACTCGGTTCCGTTTCTTATCAAATCTTTATTTGCTCTGCCGCCCATTGCCATATTGATTGCATCAATCAATATGGATTTACCGGCGCCGGTTTCACCCGTCAATACATTGAATCCATGATAAAAATCAATGGTAATTTCATCAATGACCGCCACATTTTTTATATGCAGTTCACACAACAATTTCTGCACCTCCAATCAATCGGAAAGCTTTTCCCGCAGTACATCAAAAAAGTTACGGTATTCCAGTTGTATCAGTGAAGTGTAATACTTCGATTTCGTAATTCTTACCAATTCGCCGTCTGCCAGGATATGTTTTTTCTTTCCATCTATATAGACATTTGTCTCTGTCCGGTACGGTGGCAATGCCTTGAGTTCAATCCGGTCCTTCCCCGGAATCACCATACTTCTCGCTTTTAAGGTATGAGGACAAATCGGTGTTATCATCATGGCATCAACGTCCGGGTGCATAACCGCGCCGCCTGCAGAAAGAGAATAGGCAGTTGAACCCACCGCTGTGGCAACAATAATCCCATCGGCAAAATAGGAGCCAATATGTGTGTCTTCAACATCCACTGCCGTATGAATCATCCGCAAATCACCGCTGCCGGACAACACAATATCATTAAGCGCCAAAAATTTTTCGATCTGCACACCATTTTTAATAATTTCTCCATTCAGCATCATACATTTGGTGGTTTCATATTTCCCGGAAAATAAATCATCGAAAATGGAATGATCTCCCTTCTCAGCCTGTGCCAGAAAACCGAGATGCCCAAAATTTATCCCCACAATTGGAATCTGATATTCGGCAGCAACCGGAGCAATTCCCAGAATCGTTCCATCACCGCCCAATACCAGAAGCATTTCTGCTTGTTCAAGCATCTCCTTCTGTGATGCAAAGCAAATCTCACCTTTTATATCTGTGAACAAGTTCGCAAACTTCTCATCAAAATATACCTTGACCCGGTATTCAAAAATTTTCTGAAGTACCCTGCGGGTTTCCTGAAGTCCCGGATCCCGCCATTCATTGGTCACTATTGCCAAATGTATCATTGCTTTCCACCACCTAACTCTTTTGGTCTAATATATGAGACATTTCCACAACAGCAGAAATATCAATTGCCCGCTCTTCTCCACTCTTGCCAATGTACAACAGGTATTCTATATTTCCTTCCGGCCCTTTCACCGGCGAATAGTCAAGCCCGTAAATTTTAAAACCAATTTCCTTTGTAAAAGCAGCCACCTGCTCAATAACCGCACGGTGAACCGCCGGATCCCGGACAACGCCTTTTTTTCCGACCTTTTCCTTTCCGGCCTCAAACTGCGGTTTAATTAAACAGACGCCTGCGCCTTCCTCTCCCGTCAATTGATAAGCCACCGGCAAAACCAGAGCAAGAGAGATAAACGAAACATCGACCGAGAAAAAATCTATCTTATCCGGTATCTCTGCGGCTGTAACATATCGGATATTTGTCCTTTCAAGATTTACAACACGTTCATCCTGTCTGAGTTTCCATGCAAGCTGGCCATACCCGACATCAATAGAATATACTTTTTTTGCGCCGTTTTGCAGCATACAATCCGTAAACCCACCCGTAGATGCACCAATATCCATACATATTTTGTCTTTGAGGACAAGCGGAAATACCTTCATGGCCTTATCCAGCTTTAATCCGCCGCGGCTGACAAACTGCAAAGATTTGCTTCGTATCTCTATCCTTTCATCTCCTGCTACGCCCTCACCGGCCTTGGCAGCTTTCTGCCCATTCACAAACACCTCTCCGGCCATAATCATCGCCTGAGCCGAAGAGCGCGACGGCACCAGCCCCTCTTCAACCATAAATATATCCAACCGCTGTTTTTTTGCCATACCTATTCTCCATCTATTCTATCAGAAAATTTCAGTAAAAGATACATATCCCAAAGTATCTTTACCCATAGACCTTTTGTTTTGCCAGACTTTTTTCAATCTGCAAAGCAATATGTTCGCCGTCCATACCATAGAGCTGTTTCAGTTCCTTTATGGAGCCCTGGACGATTGGCCGGTCTGGATAACCAAATTTTACAACATGCCGTTTCAGCAATCCTTCCACGCGTTCTCCAAATCCGCCGAGCACCACATTATCCTCCACCGAAGCAATCATCTTTTTGCCGGCAGCACACAGTTTTATCGTCTGCATATCAATCGGCTTAACAGAACGCACATGCAAAACCTGCATCCGGATTCCCTTTTTTCCAAGAATTTCCGCTGCGTTCTTTCCATCCCATACGGTTGTTCCCACACATAACAAAAGGACGTCCGTACCATCACATACAGAAATTGCCCGGGTAATCTCCTTATCCTCCAAAAACGCTTCTTCCATAACCGTCCCTCTGGGATACCGGATAGCAACCGGCCCCTCTACCTGTTCGATGGCATAATGAAGCATTTTTCGCATCTCTTCTCCATTCGCCGGGGCCAATATCCGCATATTGGGAATATGAGAGAGAAAAGAAATATCATAAACACCCTGATGGGTTTCTCCATCATTCCCCACAGGGCCGCTTCTGTCCACACAAAATACTACATGTAGATTTTGCAGAGCAACATCATGAAGAATCTGATCATATGCTCTCTGCAAAAAAGTCGAATAGACAGCAAAGCAGGGAATCAAACCGGCACTTGCTTGTCCGGCTGCGAAAGTAACCGCATGCTGCTCTGCGATCCCAACATCAAAAAAACGTGTGGGAAACATCTTCGAAAATGTCTCCAGTCCGGTCCCCAAAGGCATTGCCGCCGTGATGGCGGTAATCCGGTCTTCTTTTGCGGCAATTTTGCAAAGTTCTTCTCCAAAACACGTTGACCAGCTCTTCCCTTCCGCCTTTTTGACCGGTTCTCCGGTAGCATAGTCAAAGCTTTGTATCCCATGATATTTTCCGGGATTTTTTTCAGCAAAGGAATATCCTTTTCCTTTTTTTGTATGTACATGTACCAATACAGGCTCCTGCAGCCTTTTCGCCTGCGCCAAAACTGTACACAAATCTTCAATATTGTGGCCGTCCACCGGTCCCAGATAGGTAAAACCCATATCTTCAAAGACCGCATTCTGCAATATGATGTTCTTCATCGCCCGTTTAAAAGTAATTAAACCATTTTTAATAGGTTTTCCAAGCACAGGCACATGATCCAATATAGATTTGACATCGGATTTAAACTGAAAATACCGGTTGGTATTCCGAATACGTTTCAGCCTTCTGGAAAGACCGCCAACATTTTTTGAAATTGACATTCCATTGTCGTTCAAAACCACAACCAGCGGCGTTTTAAGGCTTCCGGCATGATTAATTGCTTCAAAGGCCATTCCGCCGGTCATCGCTCCATCACCAATAATGGCAACTGCCGTTGCATCGTTATGCTGAAGTTGATTTGCCATCGCATACCCTAAAGCGGCAGAAATGGATGTTGAACTATGTCCTGTATCAAATCGGTCCGAAAAGTCCTCTGCTGTCTTCGGGAACCCGCTCATGCCTCCAAACTGGCGCAAAGTATCAAACTGCTCTGCACGCCCGGTCAGGATTTTATGGACATAGGACTGATGCCCGACATCCCAAATCAGTTGATCCTTATAGACATCAAAGGTCAAATGCAGCGCGACCGTCAATTCAACAACGCCCAAATTAGCGGCGAGATGACCGCCGGTTTTTGCAACATGCCGGATTAAAAATTCGCGTATTTCATCACACAATGCCGAGCGTTCAGCATTATTCAGTTTTTTCAGATCTTCGGGAAGCTGCAAATTTTCCAAATACACGTGCTTGTCCTGCCTTTTTATAATTTATTCCTCCGGGGTATCCGGTTTGGTCTCGATGTTCTGTTCGGTCAGCATATAACGTTTCATCTGCGGATAAACATAAAAGTTCGTGATAAATGCAGAAAAACTAAACATTACGAAAACAATCAGCGCCAGTCCGATGAATAAAAATCCATTTGCAACCGAACCGCCCAAAAACATTGTGCCATATATAACGCCCGCATTGATCCCAAACAATAAGACGGTGATCAAAAGATTTCCGGGAAGCCTTCCAACAGCAAACAAAAGTGCATTCCGGTATATATTCTTTAGTGACAGCTTAAATGTTACCATTAACGGATAGATATACAAATGCATAAAGGTATAGAGAATGGCAACCACATAGACAACATACCGCAAAAGACCAACCACGCCGCCCATCAGTATATAAAAGCGGATAGCAAAAAAGAAGAGTACAAATGCCAGCAGATCAATGATAAAGACCAGGATGGACTGTTTGAAATTTGCCTTCAGCGCATCACGAAAATCTATCCAAATCCAGGCATGTTCTTCCCGTGCAAAGTTGCGAAGAACATAAGTAATCCCCGCCGTAGACGGACCAAGCCCCCAGATATTCATAAAGAGATATGCCACCGAGAAACGGACCACCACATCGAATAAAAACTGCATCCGTGCCACCCATTCCGCCGGGTCGCCGCCGCTTTGTTCCGCAAGCGTATGCAACAAATTCTGTGCATTTTCCGTCCCAAGAAAACCATTTGAAATATAGCCGGCCAGGAAAAATATGATAAGAAATGCCGGTATACTGATAACCGCATATAAAAGATTCAAGCGGACAAAATGCCAAAACTTCCGAAAGAAAATATCAAAAAACCTAAAAAAACCGCGTTTTTGCGGTGCATCCGGATCTATTCCTTTCCCCGGTTTTCCCAATCCTCTGACAAACAATCCCATAAGTTACTCCTGTCTATTCAAATTTTTCTTATTTTATTTCAATATACGGCGAAATTTTTTCCAGTAACTTTTCACCAATGCCTTTTACCTGCAACAAATCTTCATATGTTTTAAATCCGCCAATTGCCTCCCGCGTTTTTAAAATTTCAGCAGAAAGTTTTTGACCAATTCCATTAATTTTCATCAATTCTTCCTGGGTTGCATGGTTAATATCCACATAGAGGTCACTGCTCTCATAATAAGAGGGAAGCCCCTCCATCACAGAATAAGTCTTTTCGTCCACAATCCATGTGTCAATTCCCAGAAAAAACAGGCAGACCAGAATAATCCCCAAAGGGAAACATATATCAAGCCGTGGAATCTCTATCCTTATTTTTTTCATTAAAGCGGCTGCGGTCTGCTGATTAGATGCAGAACATTCCCATCAGGGTCTTCAAAAAACATTGTTCCTATCCCCTTTTCATTCACCGAAGCCTCTGTCAGAACTTTGACGCCCGCCGCATTCAGTTTTTCAGAAAGCCCCGCAAAATCATCAATCGAAATGGCAATATGACGGATTCCGGTGGCCTTCATATCATGGTTACCGCCCTCAAGATCACTCTTGACAAATTCAATCATTCCGCCGTCGTCTGCCTTCAAAAAATAAGTGCCTTTTCCATTGTCATAGACGACCTTCCAATCAAACATTTTTATGTACCAGTCTTTTAACGCCTCTGTATCCTTTGAAAAAATACCAACGTGTTCAATTCCAATATTCATCTTTCTGCTCCTTTAACTAATATACTTTTTTACCACTTTCTATCCTTTACACTTAATTCCAGCTTATTTATATCTGGATTCCAACTCTTCAAAAATTTCATTCCAGGTAAGCCCCTGTTCCACCAAAACAACCGAAAGGTGATAAAGCAAATCCGCTGTTTCATATTGTACCTCGGATTTCACGTAATTCTTTGACGCAATTATTACTTCGGCTGATTCTTCACCAACTTTTTTCAGCATCTTGTCAATTCCCTTTTCAAAAAGATAGTTGGTGTAAGAACCTTCTTTAGGATTCTTCACGCGGTCAACAATTGTATCATAGACCGCATAGAGAATCTCAGGACTTCCCTTGATTTCTGTTGGGATTTCCACCAGCTTGCCGTCCACAACCTTACGATAAAAACAAGAATGGTTATTGGTATGGCATGCGGCGCTTGTCTGATCAACCTTGAGTACCAGCGCATCTCCGTCACAGTCAACCAAAATTTCCGCAACTCTCTGTACATGTCCGGAAGTAGCACCCTTTTCCCAAAGTTCCTGCCGGCTTCTGCTGAAATAGGTCGCATTTCCGGTTTCTATTGTCTTTTTGATGCTCTCTTCATTCATATAAGCACACATCAAAACCTGACCACTTTTATGATCCTGGGCAATTGCCGGGATCAAACCCTTTTCATCAAATTTCAGTTCTTTTAAAAATTCCATCTTTTATCTTCCTTTCTCCACAGCTGACTGTAAATCAATATTTTTTGTATAAAGCGCCTTCCCAACAATTGCACCTTCCACACCTGTTTCCTTTAACAGTTCAATATCCGACAAATTGGAAACGCCGCCGGATGCCACAATATCCACACCGGGAACAGCCGCAACCATCTCACGCATCGCCGAAAGGTTCGGACCTTTTAACATTCCGTCCGTGGCAATATCCGTATAAATAATTGTACGGACACCCATTCGGGCAACCTCCCTTGCCAAAGCATCCGCCGTTATATCGCTGACCTGTTCCCATCCATGAATAGCCACATGACCGTCTTTGGCATCAATACCAACCACAATCCGATCCTTATACATATGAACCGCTTCCTGTAAAAAGACACGGTCTGTAATTGCAGAAGTTCCCAGGATTACCCGCCGGATTCCGGCCTCTAAGTATCGCCGGACAGCCTCCATATTCCGTATTCCTCCACCAACTTCCACAGGAATTGATACAGAAGCGGCAATCTCAGCAATCAAATCAAAGTTCGGCATATCACCGC
Source organism: uncultured Clostridia bacterium (assembly GCA_910580105.1). Lineage (GTDB taxonomy): Bacteria > Bacillota > Clostridia > Monoglobales > Monoglobaceae > CAJTWN01. Next base: position 416,818 of record CAJTWN010000001.1, read on the forward strand.
TTTTGGCGCCATCCAAATCAACAATATGAATGAATTCTCCGCCCTGTGCTTCCCACATCTTTGCAACAGAAACGGGATCTTCATTAAAGGTAGTCTGCTGGTCATATTTCCCCTGAACCAGCCGGACGCACTTTCCATCAATAATATCAATCGCGGGATAGATTCTCATTAAATTTCCCCCTTTATCTTCTCCATTATATCAACAATTGTCTCACGATGCAGTTTCATACTCACCTTGTTCACAACAAGCCGGGCGCTGAGTTCGCAAATATCTTCCAGAACAGCAAGTCCGTTTTCCTTGAGCGTTTTTCCACTCTCAACAATGTCGACGATAACTTCTGAAAGACCGACCAGCGGACCGAGTTCAACCGATCCGTTTAATTTAATAATATCTACCGTCTGCCCTTTGACATTATGGAAATAATCCTTTGCAATATGGGTATACTTACTTGCCACACGCATCATATTGCGGCCATTCATCTTATCTTTCATTTCAACCGGCCCGGCAACCGCCATTTTGCATTTTCCAAACCCAAGATCCAAAACTTCATATATATTTTTTCCGCTTTCCATGATGGTATCTTTTCCCACAATACCAAGATCCGCCGCGCCATACTCCACATAGGTCGGTACATCAGACGCCTTGACCAGAATAAAACGAAATTTATTTTTCTCATCTGTAAAGATAAGTTTTCGGGTTTTGGTTTTCATTTCCGCTACATCAAAACCAATCTTTTCAAATATCTCCACCGATAATTCAGCAAGCCGCCCCTTTGCAAGAGCAACTGTTATATATTCATCTGTCTGCTGTTCCTCAGCTGATTCATCTGTTTCATCACCAATTGCTGCCATCACGCGTTCAACACCAATGGCAATACCCGTTGCCGGCATACTATGGCCAAAATGTCCGGTCAGATTGTTATACCGACCGCCGGAACAGAGGGGAAATCCAATTCCATAAGTAAACCCCTTAACAATAATTCCCGTATAATAATCAAGATTGGGTATCATACCAAGGTCAATGGAAATCAAATCAGACAGCCCTTTTTCTTCAAGAAGCCTGTAAACCTGCATCAAATTATCCAAAGCTGCTTTTGATGCGGTGTTAATCTTTTGATAAGAAAGTGCCTTTTCAACCACTTCAATCCCACCAAACATTGTTGGCAGGTGCATAAAAATTTCTTTTAACTCCCCATCCAAACACAGGGAATCCAGTGTTTTTTCAAGGCCGATAAAGTCTTTTTCATTAATAAAACTGCGGATTTTATCCGCATCTTCTTCATCAAATTCCGCCTGGTGGGCCAAACCTTTAAAATACTCTACCTGCCCAATATCAATCTGAAAATGCTGTACACCAGCTTTTGCAATGGTTTCTATTGCAATTTCAATGACTTCAGCATCCGCTTCAACCGAATTGTCTCCAAACAACTCAACGCCAACCTGCGTGAATTCCCGCTGTCTTACAGTACTGTACGCCTCGTCATTGCGAAACGCATTTCCGATATAAGAAATCCGAAGCGGCAGTTCCTCTCCAAAGGATTTGGTTGCAGCCATCCGGGCAACGGAAGTTGTCAAATCCGGCCGGAGAGCAAGCATCCGCCCATCGGAATCAAACATCTTGAACATATTCTCTTCACTGGTGGTAGCCGTGCGGAACACATCATAATATTCAAAAGAAGGCGGCTGCACCATGCGGTATCCATGGGAAGAAAAAACATTACGCGCTATGGTTTCAATTTGAAACTTAAGTTCACATTCATCACATAAAATATCCGCTACCCCTTCCGGTGTATGGGTCATTTTTCTGTTCATTGGCAAATCTATCACATCCATCTTCTGTTTTTGGGTAATGGGTTTTAAAGCGCCAGGCGTCTCTTTTAATTGAAAACAAGAGCCTTCTTATCAAAAAGCGCAAACAACCCAATTCAATCATATTAAAAATCATTATATCACTATCCGAAATTCCCGTCAATACTCGCTGAAAGGTTTTTAAACGAACTGTCACATAAATATTTCGTTGTTTTTTTAATTGAAAAATGGTATACTGTATAAAGGATAATTTAAGGGGGGTAAAAAATGAATTCTATTCTTTTTATTTATAATCCCAACGCTGGAAAGGGAAGTATTAATGGTGTACTATCAGAAATAATCCAACTGCTCTCAAAGAATGGGAATACCGTTTCACTCCTCCCAACCCAAAGGGACAAAAATGTTCTGACCCATCTGCCGCTGTCCTTTTACCAATATTCACATATCCTTGTTTCCGGCGGTGACGGCACCCTGAATAATTTTGTGGAAGCCATCATGGGAATCCCAAAAGTACTGCGCCCGGTTTGCAGTTATCTCCCTGCCGGAACAGTGAATGATTTTGCTTCCAGCCTTTCAATACCGAAGGATCCTTTAAAAGCCATAAAACTGCTGTTTGATACTCCAATCTATTTCCCCTATGACATCGGGTCCATCAACGACCGATATTTCACCTATATTGCAGGTTTCGGCGCCTTTACAGAAGTTTCATATGAAACACCCCAGGCGAGCAAAAATCTTCTTGGCAAAATGGCGTATGTACTCAACGGAGTGAAACGGCTACCCAACCTTAAAACCTATCAGATAACTGCCTCATCCAAAACGCATACGATTACGGACAACATCATTTATGGAATGGTGTGCAACACCTATTCCGTGGGAGGATTCATGAAATTTCAAGGTCCCAGTATTGACCTTGCAGACGGGAAATTTGAAGTAGTTTTGGTGAAAGCACCCAAAACTCTGGCAGATTTAAATCAGCTTCTTTTTGATTTAACCACCAAAAACATCAACAGCCCTCATCTTTATTGCTTCCGCACCAATCATCTCCATCTTGTATGCGAAGAGGAAATCCCCTGGACTGTGGACGGAGAGTTCGGCGGCAGTTATCGGGAAGCAGATATATACAATCACCAGAAAGCCTTGACTTTTTTAATCCCGCAAAAACCGTAACACATAAGCTGTTTCTGATTCAAATACAGAATAAAAAAGTTCTTGTAAAAAAGTAAAAAACCATTGTATAAAGCTGACAAAAAGCCTTTTACAATGGTTTTTCTATATAATTTGCGCTTTCGTTTTATAAATCCTTTGTTTCTTCCTGTATCAAAAACATCTGCAAATCTTTGACCGAATGCAAAATATAATCTGCGCCTGCCGCTTCCAGCTCCCCTGGTTCAGCATAACCAAAGGATACGCCCGCAGAATCAATTCCACATTTTTTTGCGCCGAGAATATCATGCTTCCGATCCCCAACCATCAAAACTTCCCGCCGGTTTGGGAATCCAAACTGGCAAAGAACCTCTTCAATTACTTCATCTTTATAATTTCGGGTTCCATCCAATTCACTGCCAACCTTCACGTCAAAATATTTTTCTATGGCAAAATGCTCTAAAATTTGCAGTGCAAAGAGCTGTGGTTTCGAGGTTGCCAAAGCAATTTTTGCTCCATGACTTTTTAAATCCAAAAGCATCTCCTGCACACCGGGATAGAGTGCATTTTCATAAATCCCCTTTTCCCGGAAACGTTCCCGGTACTTTTCGACCGCTGCCTCCGCCTTTTCTCTTGTAAATCCATAGAAATCCATGAAAGAATCCAACAGCGGCGGACCAATCACCTTCAGTAGATTTGAAAGTTCTTCCTGTATATCAAAAAATTGCAGGGCATATTGAAAACTTTTGGTAATTCCTTCTTTTGGATCCGTCAAAGTACCGTCCAAATCAAAGAGAACATATTTATATCTCATCCGCATCAAAGTTCTATGACCGGATGATTGACAGAACGCTTATAGAGAATGAATTTATTGCCAATCACCTGCACCGTTTCCGCCCCCGTCCGTTTGGCCGCTTCCTCCGCAGCCTCCCGCGCGCTGGACAGCGCATTCTCCAAAACATGTACTTTAATCATTTCTTTTGCTTCCAGAGCATCATTGAACTGTTTCACCATATTTTCTGTTATCCCATCTTTTCCCACCTGATAAAGCGCCGGCAAACCATTGGCCAGCCCCTTCAGATATGCTCTTTGTTTACTTGTCAACATATATTCCTCCTCTGTATTTTAATCTTTCTTAAAGCATTCGGCAAAAAACACCCATGTCAAATTATTCATATCCTGATTTTTATAGAAGTTTTTCCCATTCACTTTCTTTAAATCCGACCAAAACAACATCATCCGCAACAAGAATCGGGCGCTTGACCAGCATTCCGTCCGTTCCAAGCAATGTATATTGTTCCTCCTCTGTCATAGACGGCAGACGGTCTTTCAATTCCATCGAGCGATAGAGCATACCGCTTGTATTAAAAAACTTTTTCAGAGGCAGATTTCCCTTCTCCCGCCAAACTTTTATTTCTTCAGCCGTCGGATTATCTGCCTTAATGTCCCGGTCCTCATAATCAACGCCATGGCCGTCCAGCCACTTTTTTGCCTTTTGGCAGGTTGAACATTTCGGGTATTCCACAAACAAAACCTTCATCTTTGTTTCCTCCATTATAAATATTTTAATATCTCACCATATTCTTCCACCAGCTGTGCAAGTGTATACCTGCAATTCGCAGGACTGGTGGAGGGCAAAATGCGGCACGGCATTCCCACTTTTTCTTCACAATATTTCTGATACATTTTTCCAGCCGTGGCTCCTGTTGCAAACACTGCCTGAATTGGCGCATTATGGACAATCATCTCAAGGGGATTCGGAACCGGATTTCTGATACTGCTGTCCGACGCCCCCTCAATATCACACTGCTGCAGAACATCCCATAATGCGATCTTTTTTTCTTTCAAAAAAGCCGTTTTTTCTGCAATCGACTTTTGCCGCAATTCGCACTGAAATAAAATTTCCATCACCTGCCAAAATCGGTTTTGCGGATGCCCATAATAAAATCCGATTTCTCTCGATTTCGGCGATGGAATGGAACCCAGAATAAGCACCCTTGCATCTTCAAAATAAACCGGACCGAATGTATGATAAACTTTTTCCAACTCTTATCCCTCCCGTTTCTTTTTTCCCAGCTTCAAAACTGCCGGCACCATTAAAAGCGGAAACAGCATCACCACAAACAGACCAAATTTAAGCGGTGACGAATAAAACATCGCTGGAAGTCCACGAACTTTTTCTGCTAACTCTGCAATTTTCCCGGCAAGAAATGGTCCGCCGCCGCAGCCGGCATCTCCTGCCAGCGCTAAAACGGCAAACATTGCTGTCCCGCCTTTTGGGAAAACTTCTGCCGATAAACTAATCGTTCCGGGCCACATTACACCCACCGCAAAACCGCATACCGCACAGCCAGCCAAGGCCAGAAGCGGCTGCGGCGAAAAGACCGTCAAGAGATAAGCGCCAACACAGAGAACGGCGCTGCCCAGCAGCGCATACTTTACATTTAGTTTCGGCGCATATTTGCCATAGAGCGTCCGGGCTGTTCCCATCAGAACGGCAAAGGCACAAGGGCCGAGCAAATCCCCAACCGTTTTCGAAACACCAAGTCCAAGCTCCGCAAAATAGGACGACCATTGGGACATAGAGAGTTCTGAAGCCCCCGCACACACCATCAGCAACAGCAAAATCCAAAAAATACGGGACCGGAACAAAGAAGAAAGCGATGTATGCCGCTCATCCTCTGCCACAAGTCTGCAAAGGGGAACCTTTGCAAAAAACAAGGCGTTTACCCATGGTATAATACTCCAAAATATCGGAAGAAACCGCCACGACAGCCCATCTGCAAACTGGAAATACAATGTGGACAACAATACGACACCAACCTGTCCCCAACAATAAAAAGAGTGCAGAATGCTCATTGCCGATGCACTTTCTTCGCTGGGAAGCGCTTCCACAAGCGGACTGATTAACACCTCATCAAGACCGCCGCCAATTGCATTGATAACAACCGCAATCGCAATTCCCCAAAAGGGATTGGAAAACCAATAGGGCAGAATGCCCAGCGATATAAGCCCAAGTCCGCCCAATACATGGGCAAGCACAGCTGCAACGCGGTATCCCATTTTATCAATAAACTTTATTGAAAGCAAATCTACCAAAAGCTGCACACCAAAATTCAAGGAAATAAGGACAGCAATCTTTTCAATAGAAATTGCAAATTCCCGTTGAAAGGTTACAAATAACAGTGGTGTCAGATTATTTACTATTGCCTGGGTAATATATCCGATATAACTTGCATACAATGTATGCTTATAGGTAAACTTCATTTTATGCCCTCCCCAAAGTGGTTTACATTATAACAGGTATTTCAGGGGATTTCAAGGTTTATCCCTAATTTTTCAACAAATTGTTGCACATCCGCCATCAATTTTTTTCTTTCACAAAATACAACAAAAGCAGACAGGCTTACCCTTACGTCCTGAAAAAAACTTAAAACGCTGGGATTACATAATTTTATCCCATTTTATTCAAACTCTCTATTTCAAAACAAATCATATTATAATCGAAATTTTGTTCAAATGGACTTTTTTCCAAAAAGTGCAAAAAAACTATTGCAAAAAGACCGAACAAACGTTATAATATTGATTTGTTAATATAATCATTTAGGAGGTACTAAAACTATGGATCCTAATGCCGCAGTAGGAGGCCTTGGAGGGCTTGCCGGTATTATTCCTCTGATTCTGATGGTTGTTGTTTTTTATTTCATTCTCATCAGACCGCAGAAGAAAAAAGAAAAGAAACTAAGGGAAATGATCAACGCTTTAAAGGTTGGGGATGAAGTTGCGTCTATCGGTGGTATTCACGGTAAAATTGTAAGGGTCAAAGATGAACTCTTCATTCTTGAAACCGGTGTCGGCACAACAAAATCCTATATCACCATCGAAAAAAGCGCCATAAGCCGTGTTACAAAAGAGGCTGCTGCCGCAAACGAAAAGCAGGTTACTCCTCTCATTGACGAGGAACAGCCGGAAGAAACCCAGGAATAAAAATATTTTGCCCGATTCTGATTTACTTGTACTATTGCAATTAAACTTCCAATATACTGTAGTATCAATGAATTTTGGAGGTTGTTAGCATGACAAATGATTCCGTCCGCGGCAATTTATTTGACGTAAAACTTATGGTAAAAGACCTGTTATTGTCTTATCTTGTAACCATCATTTTATTATTTGCTGTGTCTGTAATTGCAACATATCTAAGTCTTCCTGATGCAGTCGTTCAGGTTGCTATTGTTGTAATAAGCTGTCTGTGTGTATTCTTATGCGGCTATTTATCAGCAAAACACCGTAAAAAACAAGGATTGCTGACCGGCGCTGCTGCCGGCCTGTTATACGCCTTTGTTTTGTATATTATAGGAAGTATCCTGCTTCAGCAGTTCCTCTTCTCAACCGTTGTATTTATTACGATGGGTATATATATTGCTTGCGGGGCGATTGGCGGGATATTTGGTATCAATTCAAAAAGTAAAAAAACAAAAAAGAAAAAATGATATAAAGGAGCGTTTATGATGAAAAGAATCAAGACTTTAAACACTGCAACATTGAAAAAAAGCGCTGCGAAAGGCGGCTGCGGCGAATGCCAGACTTCCTGTCAATCCGCTTGTAAAACTTCTTGTACAGTTGCAAACCAAAAGTGTGAAAAAGCTTAAATTAAAATATGATTTTACACTTCGTTTGGACGTCCAGTATGGACGTCCAAATTTGTGTTTCCAGAAAGGATAAGACCCATGGTACATACATTTCAAATCAAAGATAAATATATTGCATTAGATGTAAACAGCGGATGTGTGCATGTATTGGACAAGCTTACCTATGCAATCATAAAAGAATTGGAAGAGCGGCAGCTTGTGCCGGATGGCAGCCTTCCGGATTCCCTCCGTCAGGCATTGTCAACAGCCTTCCCCGCCAAAGAAATCGAAGGCGCTTACTGTGAAGTGAAACAACTTTACGACCAGGGCATATTGTTTTCAAAAGATGATTATGAAGGGATTGCAATTAACATGAAAAAGCATTCACCTGTAAAGGCAATGTGCTTGCATGTTTCTCATGACTGCAATCTGCGCTGTAAATATTGTTTCGCAGATGAAGGCGCCTATCACAACCGCCGCGAGTTAATGAGTGCAGAGGTTGGAAAAGCAGCCATGGACTTTTTGATTCAAAGCTCCGGCAAACGGCGCAATCTTGAAGTGGATTTTTTCGGTGGAGAACCTTTAATGAATTTTGAAGTTGTAAAGGAAGTTGTCGCTTATGCACGTGAGCAGGAAAAAATCCACGACAAAAATTTCCGCTTTACCATTACAACAAACGGTGTTTTGTTAAACGATGAAAATATTGCTTTTATCAACAAGCATATGTCCAATGTAGTTCTGAGCCTGGACGGCACAAAGGAAACAAACGACCGCGTCCGCTGCCGGGTGGATGGAAGCGGTTCCTATGACAGCATTGTTCCCAAACTGCAAAAAGTTGCTGAAAGCAGGAATCAGGATAATTATTATGTGCGCGGAACCTTTACAAAATATAATCTGCATTTTGCCGATGACGTTCTGCACCTTGCAGATTTGGGATTTAAACAAACCTCTGTTGAACCGGTGGTTTGTGCTGAAACAGAAGATTATGCAATAACAAAAGATGATTTGCCAACCATTTTTGCCGAATACGAAAAGCTTGTTGAAGAATATCTCAACCGTAAAAAGAATGGAGATGGTTTCAACTTCTTCCATTTCATGATTGACCTTGATCAAGGTCCCTGCGTAATTAAACGTCTGTCCGGCTGCGGCGCAGGCTGTGAATATCTTGCCGTTGCCCCCAATGGTGATTTATATCCTTGTCATCAATTTGTCGGAACAGAAGATTACAAAATGGGTACCATATATGATGGGATTGTTCGCCCGGAAATCCGCGAAACATTTGAAGGCTGTAATGTATATACAAAACCAAAATGCAAAGACTGTTTTGCAAAGTTTTATTGCAGCGGCGGATGTATGGCAAACGCATGTCTTTTAAACGGTGATATTAACCAACCACATGAAATCAGCTGTGAGATGCAGCGCAAGCGTGTCGAATGCAGTTTGTATGCAAAGGCAGTTGAGGCCGAATGGTAGGCAAACAATCCGGAAAGGATGAATTTTATGGCTGTCACATTTTATGATATTGTAAAGAATCAGGAAATCAAAACTTATCTGGAAAAAGGTGATAAATATATCGGCACCTTGGGCTTTACGAATCACAGTCTGCTGCATGCGCAAAGAGCGGCAAAAATTGCGTATACAATTCTTACGGAGCTAAACTATGACAAACGCACTGCTGAACTTGCACGGATTGCCGGTTATATCCATGACATCGGAAATGTTGTCAACCGTATCGAGCACGCACAGACAGGTGCGGTGATGGCATTCAATATTTTGACCCGTCTGGGAATGGAACCAAATGAAATTGCAAAAGTCATCGCTGCCATTGGCAATCATGATGAAGGAACCGGAACGCCGGTCAATCAGATTGCCGCCGCCCTCATCCTTGCGGACAAAACCGATGTCCGGAGAAGCCGTGTGCGGAACCGGAATCATATATCTTTCGACATTCATGACCGGGTGAATTATGCGGCAGAACATGCAGACGTGACCGTCTGTCCGGACAGGGTAATTCGTTTAGATCTTACCATTGATACCGGGATTGCGCCGATTGCAGAATACTTTGAAATTTTCCTGACCCGGATGAATATGTGCAAACGTTCTGCTGAATTTTTGAACGCAACTTTTGAACTGCTGATTAACGAAACGAAATTTTTATAGGATTTTGTAATGCTATATTAAAATTATATAACATTTTAAGAGAATTGCTTGACTTACCTGAAAGATATAGCTATATTTTTTGATGGGATTAGGTTTCCTGTCCGTTAAAAGGGTAAATTATAAAATACATGTATGGGAGTGATCATCTGATGAAGCACAAAAAAATAAATGTGATTATTGTACTATGCTTTGTGCTGATGTCAATGATTATTTCGCCAATGTCACGCTCTGCTTTGGTTACAGGCGGTTCCAAATCCGAATTTGCTTCTGATCTGATACAGACGGCACTGTCAATGGCTATGCCGCCAAATATGGAAAACAGCAGCGGCAAAACAGCTTTTGCAGCGGACAAACCGATTGCTGACCGTGATTTTAAGGCCGATTTATATACAGCGTCTTTGCTTCTTTTCAATAAGTCACTGCAGATATATGCCGGCCTTTCAATAAAACATGACGTTACAAACACAAAAAATCAATCGGCTGGATTTGCGATTATGCTGTGTTAGATAACGCAATATATTTTCAAATAATTATTAAAAAATATATATAAGTTAAAGGAGGAAAACAAAGTGTCCAGAAGTATTATTAAATTTGCAGCTATTATTTTGGTAATTGCCGCACTTTTCTACGTAGGACTTTTCGGACTCGATTTCACGGATGACATCAGATTTCCCGGCATTATGGATGAAGACGGTATCACACAGGGGCTTGACCTGAAAGGTGGTACAGTTATTGTCTATAAGGCACAGGCTGATGAAGTTACCGACGATGAAATGGATACCGTTGTAAGTATGCTGCGTACACGTTTGGACTATCAGGGCTACACGGAAGCTACAATCACCCGTCAGGGTTCTGATAAAGTAAGAGTTGAACTTCCTGATGTTCAGGATGCGCAGCAGGCTGTTGAAACTTTGGGAGCAACAGCTCAGCTGAAATTTGTTGACATGGAAGGCAATGAGATTATGACAGGTGCTGATGTAAAGAATGCGTCCGCAGAATTCGGTCAAACCGAAGAAGGGGTTTCTAAAAATTCCTATTATATCAGTCTTGAACTTACCAATGAAGGCCGCACCAAATTTGCAGAAGGAACCGGCCGTGTTGCCGGCCTTGCGGCATCGAATCAAAATTACATTGCTATTATGATGGATGAACAACCCATCTCTACTCCAAGAGTCGCACAGAAGATCGACAGTGATAAATGTGTCATCACCGGTGAATTTACCGCTGAAGAAGCAAAATCACTGGCATCCAATATCAAATCCGGCCAGCTTCCCTTCTCACTGGAACAGGTTGAGGTAAGAACAGTAAGTGCTACCCTTGGTGACGAAGCGCTCAGCCGCACTGTAAACGCCGGCATCATTGGTATGATTCTTGTCCTGCTCTTTATGCTGGTTATTTACCGCCTGCAAGGACTCATGGCGGATCTCGCCCTGATTTTCTATCTGGCTGTTGTGATGATTATTATTTCTGTATGTCATATCAATCTCACCCTTCCGGGTATTGCCGGTATTATCCTTGCAATTGGTATGGCAGTTGATGCAAATGTTGTCATCTTTGAAAGAGTCAAAGAAGAACTCAAACTCGGAAAAACTGTCAGAAGTGCAGTGGACGCCGGTTTTAACCGTGCGCTTTCCGCCGTCATTGACTCAAACGTAACGACCATTATTTCTGCTGTTATCCTCTGGGTTCTGGGAACAGGTACAATTAAAGGTTTTGGTATCACCTTGTTTATTGGTATCGTAGTTTCTATGTTCTCTGCAATTTTTGTAACCAAATTCCTGCTTAAGCAGATGATTGGTATGAACGTAAAGAATACATGGCTCTATGGTGTAAGTAACAAAAAAGATAAAGAAATGAATCTGAAAGGAGGGGAAGCATAATGAATATCGTAAAAAACAAATGGATATTCTTCAGCATTGCCGGAATACTGATTCTGGTCAGTCTTGTTTCTCTGATTTTCCAAGGTTTTAATTTAGATACTGACTTTGCCGGCGGTATGGCAATTACTTATCAGATTAAATCCGACTTTTCAACAGGCGATGTAGAAGCAATTGTAAACGAAGCGCTTGGGCAGGGGGTTAGTGCATCTTCTGTTCAGCAATCCGGCGAAGAAGTTGTCATAAAATTTGGTTTTGACAATAGTCTCGAAACTGACGAACAGAGATCTGACTATTCGATGGAAAAAATTAATGCAATTACTACTGCATTACAGGAAAAATACGGCGCTCCCGTTACCGACGGACAACCGGCTGAAGATACAGCAGAAGCCACCGAAGCGCCAGCCGATACAAATGCGGCAGAGCCTTCCGCTGCTACTGAAGCAACTGAGGCTCCTGCGGAAGCAACAGCTGCTGTTACAGATACAACCGCCGCTGCTGATGATGATGCAAGTGCAACACCGACGGACGAAACAGCAGCACAACCTTCCACTGCACCGGCCGTTGCAGCAGAAGGTAATTTGGTTAGCGGCGTAATGCTAAAGAGCCAGGATATTGTTTCACCGTCTACCGGTAAAGATCTTGCCCGTTCAGCATTCTGGATGTCTCTGCTTGCATGTGCAGCCATCTTGATCTATATAACACTAAGATTTGAATTCACTTCTGGTGTTGTGGCAATCGTTGCACTGATTCATGATGTTTTATTGCTTCTTGGTGTTTACTCTCTCTTCCGTTGGTCTGTTGATACCAGCTTCATCGCTGCCGTTCTTACAGTTCTCGGTTACTCTATCAACAATACCATTGTCATTATGGATAGAATCAGAGAAAACACACGTCATTCCAGAAAAGAAACTTATGCTGAAATTGCGAACAACAGTATTATGCAAACCTTAAATCGTTCTATTAATACAACGATTACCACACTTCTTACCATTGGTATGGTTTATGTTCTCGGTGTATCTTCCATTCAGGAATTTGCACTTCCGATCATCATTGGTATTTTGTTCGGTTTCTACTCTTCAGTCTTTGTATCCGGTCCGTTATGGGCACTTTGGAGAGATTCTGCTGTTAACGCAAAGAAGAAATCCGCGGCAAAATAAGTTTACAATACAAAAGCAGTCACATAGTAGTGACTGCTTTTTTTATGAATAAAAAATATTGTCTTCTACAAAAACCATCCTGCTGTAATTGGATCAAAACACAAAAACTATTGACACCCTATCTGTACCAGATTTTTAATACATTGCGGTTACATCCCGTTTGGTGGGAGAACCATGCGTTTTGGGCGAATTATTTCGAAAAAAACTTTTTGCGAAATAATTTGGGGCTTTCAGCAAGTATAATTTTAAGAACCAGATTGTCGAAAAAGACAAATTTTCTAACTGTTTAAGCAAAATGTTGCTCTCTGAATGCCTCTGTCTGTCAAACCTTAGCTGCAATATGACAAAATTTTGCGCAAACCTGTTAAGCGACACACGCAAAACCTTTTTTAAGAGGCATCTTTCATTTTATCGATCAATCATTTTGGCATAATCCACAATCATCTCTGCGGCGTGTTCCAAACCAATTTTGCTGGTATCCAATGCAATATCATAATTGTCAACCTGTCCCCATACCTGGTTTGTATAGAAATTATAAAATCCACCGCGGCGCTTATCCGTCTTTCTCATCATGTTTTCTGCTTCACGCTCTTTAATGTTATAGATCTCCATAATCCGCTCTATCCGCTTCTCTTCCGGTGCGTGCAGAAAAACATTGACCAGCTTCTTTTCCTCACGCAAAATATAATCAGAACAACGTCCGACAATTACACAGGATTCCTTTTCAGCAATTTCCTGGATGACCTGCGACTGAATCCGAAAAATACCATCTGAATTCAAGACATCTCCATACCGATAATAGGTGCCTCGTCCTGATTGTATTCCCATAACCAACGAATAGAGCAAACTATTGGTTGGTTTTTCATCAATTCCTTCAAACAAGTTTTCAGACAATCCACTTTCTTTAGCCGCAATAGCAATTAATTCTTTATCATAAAATGAAATCCCCAGCAAATCCGCAACTTTTTTTCCAACTGCACGGCCATCCGACCCAAATTGTCTCGCTATGGTTACAATCAAATGTTCTGCCATAATGCCACCTCCTATTATTTCTTATATTTTAACACATTTTGCACAAAAAACCAAGGGCGATTTCCCCAATTGTTATGCGTTATTTTTATAAAGATTTACCAAATCCACTCCCTGATAATAATGCCTTAATATATCCTGATAACCGATTCCCTGTTCAGCCATATATTTTGCTCCGGCCTGACTCAGACCAACGCCATGCCCATACCCCTTTACTTCAAAAACAATACAATTTTCTTCAAACCGAATGGTAAAACTGCTGCTCCGCAGGCCGAACATTGCCTGTACCTCACTTCCCTTAAAATCCCGGCCCGCAAGTTTAATATTCTTTACGCTTCCCCCCTTTGTCATTACCATCTTTCCAACAACTGCTTTGATGTCATAATAATTTTTCATTTCCGGAACCTTCGGCTTCAGTGCTTCCAAAAATAACTGATTTTCAATTTTTACCTCCGTAGCATAACCATCTGCCTTTGTATCTCCCTGACTGTCAACAGATTTCAAATAGGGAAGTTTTGTATTCCAAACATCTTCTACATCCTCTGTCTTCCCATTGCTGATGGCAAAGGAATACCCTTTCACTATTTGATCTTTATACTTCATATATTCACCTCTTGTTTCACGAACCGCCTGTGCAACCGCCTGAGAAAACTGTGTATATTTTTCTCCCCAATTTTTTTGCGCAGTCTCATCTGAGGTCCAAGCCAAGCAATGTGTACCATCCGTGCATAGATCTGCCCCCTGATGCTGGGGTATATTTTTCTCCTTTTCAAAGGTCTGCATTTTGTCCAGCAAAAAACTTCTGGTTGCAACAGCCTGTGCTTTTAATGCCTCTATAGGGCATGCCGGATCCATCTGTCCATACAAAACCCCTTGCACATACTTTTCAAAATCCATTTCCATGATCATTTTCGTTTCATGATTATAAATTCTAATACTGTAATTCTCCTGTGCAGCCAGCTCCGGACGCTCTGCCTGCTTCTGGGGTTCAAACCGGAAAAAAACGCTTGCCGCAACCACAATTGATGGAATCACAAATACCGATAAGGTCAATACCAAAAAATAAATAAGTACTTTTTTCATGTTTTCTCCTCCTGTACCATAGCTTGTCTAAAATATATGTAAAATATTTTCAAATATGCTTGACACCGGGAAGTTTTTCATCTATAATAGCTATGTTGTGGATAAAAAAAGAAACAACAATCCTTACTCTTGCTAATGGCAAGGGTCAATGTCCAGAAGGAGGTGACATATAATGGCAGAAAAAATCAACCTTTACGAGACAATATTTATTATTGACTCCACAAAAACCGAGGAAGAAACTGCGGCTTTGGTTGAAAAATTCAAGTCATTGATCGAAAAAAATGGTGAGATTGAAAGCGTGGACGAATGGGGTAAACGCAGACTCGCATATCCGATTAATGATTTGAATGAAGGTTACTACGTTCTAATTAACTTTAAATCGAATGCTGAATTCCCGACCGAACTAGAGCGTGTATACGGTATTACTGACGGTATCATTCGTGATATCGTTGTTAGACGCGAGGAGGACTAACCTATGATTAATAAAGCAATCTTAATGGGTAGGCTGACCCGCGATCCCGAACTCAGACACACCGGGACCGGGAAACCTGTCTGCAGTTTTTCCATTGCTATTGATAATGGTTATGGAGAGAACCGCCAGACAGATTTCATCAATTGTGTTGCCTGGAATAAAACGGCTGAATTTGTCAACCAATATTTCGGGAAAGGCAAAATGATTATAGTGATTGGTCGGATTTCGACCAGAACCTGGGAAGGCCAGGACGGAAAGAAAAATTACGTTACAGAAGTGGTGGCAAATGAAGTTAGCTTTGGTGAAAGCAAACGCAGCCAGGAAGCTTACAGCGGCAGCGGCGCTTCCTCCTCTTATCAGGGCGGATATCAGCAGCAGCAGCAACAGCCTTCTGCACCGCCAATGCCATCCTTGGATGACGACGATTTTTCTCCTCTGTCAGAGACAGACGATGACCTTCCGTTCTAATATGATTTAAAGGAGGATTTAACATGGCTGAAGAAAGAAAAAATGATAGGCCGAGAAACAGACGTGCAAAGAGAAAAGTTTGTTCCTTCTGCGTTGATAAAGTAGATCACATTGATTATAAAGATGTGGCAAAACTTAGAAGATATGTAACAGAAAGAGCAAAGATTCTTCCAAGAAGAATCAGCGGTTGTTGTGCAAAGCATCAGAGACAGCTTACAGTAGCTATCAAAAGAGCAAGACAAATCGCACTTCTTCCCTATACATCTGACTAATACAAAAGCCGCGCAGATGCGCGGCTTTTTTCATACCATCATTTTAGGAGGAATTCCGAATGTATCAATCATCTGAAGTTTGCGGCACTTGCACATTTGCCACACAAGAATTGAGCAGCGATACAATTCTATGCGAAAAATACGGACAGGTTTCCAGATACCATCATTGTTCTTTGTACCAATTCAATCTCACACAAAAACAGCCGCCAAAACGGCGTATACTGGACACATCGCGTTTTTCTAAAGAAGATTTTTCAATTGATGAAGAATAATTTGGTACCAAAACGTACAAGCTATCTATATGTTGATGAGATATATAATTTATGGATTGCTTGGTTGGAATATGGAAGTCATCTGGACAGGGCTGACCTCCTTTCAAAAAGGAAATCTAAACCTAATTGGCCACACCTCCATCTGGATGTTTTTTATCTATGGACTGGCTTTTCTTTTAGAACCTGTCCATCACTGGATTGCCCACCTGCATTGGTTTTTCCGCGGCTGTATCTGGATGGTTTTAATCTTCTGCATTGAATTTATAACCGGATACCTTCTCCGTCTTTTTGGAATTTCTGCATGGGCATATGATGGCAGATTTTCAATCCTGGGCCTCATCCGCCTGGACTATGCCCCTTTATGGTTTACCGTTGGCCTTTTCTTTGAAAAGCTGCATTTTCTGCTTCTGAACTATCATATAGGAACAAAATAGTAAATTTTTTAAGACTTCCTCGGTTACCATTCCAAAATAAAAGAACCCGATATCGGGTTCTTTTATTTTTGTATTTTCCCGCACACAAAAACATATATTATAAATAAAATACAGAAAGTCGGTGATAATTGATGACTATACATACTGTGCAACCAGGAGAAACCCTCAGCGCAATTGCAAGACGCTATCAAACAACACCTGCACAAATTATTAAAGATAACGATTTAATGCGTCCGGATACCTTGGTGGTTGGCCAGGATCTTGTTATTCTTATACCAGAAACAACTTATACCGTACAGGAAGGCGACACACTATCTTCCATTGCAGAAAAATTTCAAATGGGTATAAAACAACTGTACCGCAACAATTATTTTCTGCACGGCCGCCCCAACATTTCTCCGGGTGATGTACTGACCATCCAATTTACCGATAGGCCGACACGCCAGGTTATTGTCAACAGCTATGCCTATCCCTATATCTCTGAAGAACTTTTAGACAGCCAGCTCCCTTATCTTTCCTATCTTACCCCTTTTACCTATGGTATCAGTGAAACGGGAACCCTTCTGGATTTAAATGATGCCCAGCTAATTGCAGCTGCAAAGGCGCATCAGACGAAGTTATTGATGCACCTCTCCACCTTGACGGAAGAAGACACTTTCAGCAATGAACGGGCAAGTATTATTTTAAGTGATAATACCCTGCAAAACAATCTCATCAATGAAATCATTGCGATGATACAACGAAAAGGTTATGATGGATTAGATGTTGACTTTGAATTCATTTATCCGGAAGAAAAATATGCGTATACCGCTTTTCTGCAAAACCTTCGCCTGCGGTTAAATCCACTGGGATACCCCCTGTATTCTGCTCTTGCGCCCAAAACAAGCGACACGCAGCAGGGAATTTTATATGAAGGCCATGACTATGCCGGCATAGCGGCAGCGGTCAATTATGTACTTTTGATGACCTATGAATGGGGCTATACTTATGGTCCGCCAATGGCAGTTGCACCCCTCAATTTGGTACGGCAGGTCGTTCTCTATGCCCTCACCCGGATTACCAGCGATAAAATCTTGCTGGGCATTCCCACCTATGGTTATGACTGGAAGCTCCCCTTTGTCCGGGGAGAGAGCCGTGCAGAATCCATTTCCCCGGTGGAAGCTGTCAATCGTGCGCAGAAATATCATGCTGAAATTCATTTTGACCCCACCGCACAGTCTCCCTGGTTTAAATATGCCGATGAAAACGGGGCCTTGCATGAAGTTTGGTTTGAAAACGCCAGAAGCATCCGGGCAAAACTGAATTTAGTCTCTGAATTTGATTTAATGGGCGTTGGGTATTGGAATTCTATGCGTGACTTCCCTGAAAATTGGGCAGTTTTGAATTCCACCTTTTTGATTAATGACAATCCAACTATTTAGCATGAATATTAATAAATTCTGCCTTTAATTTGGAATACATGATTTTTTGACTCCCATAAAGACCATAATATCCTGAAAACATATAACTAATTGCGACTGCAAGGCCAAAAAATACCACAGCATTTGCATGAATATCGAAAAGCTCAATACTCAATAGCATAGAAGCAATTGGACAGTTGACCACACCGCAAAAGGTGGCAATCAAACCAATTGCCGCGGCAAATGTCGGCGGCAAACCAAACAGATGCCCGGCAAAACACCCAAATGTTGCACCAATAAAAAATGTGGGAACTATTTCACCGCCGCGAAACCCTGCACATATCGTCAATGCAGTAAACACTATTTTTAATAAAAAATCATAACTGCGCACTTCGCCTATTGTCAGCGCCCGCGCAATTACATGCACACCTGTTCCATTATAATCTGTGGTCCGTAGAACAAAGGTCAAAACAACAAGAAACAGGCCAACACAAAAAATACGAATATATTCATTCGAAAACAACCGTTTCAGCAGAACGGTTGTTTTTCTTAATGCAAGACAAAAAAGGATGCTAACCCCCGCACAAAGAAACGCCAAAACAGCCACCTTTGCAACCGGCAAAAAATCCAGTTCCGGAATTGCCGCAAGGATATATCTTTCAGGTACCGCACCAAAAAAAGCAGCAACTTTAAATGCCAAAAGAGAAGATATAATACATGGAACAAATGCCGAATAATAAAATATCCCCACACTCACCACTTCCAGAGAAAAAATGGTGGCTGTAAGCGGCGTTCCAAACAACGCCGTAAATACACTGCTCATTCCACAAAGAATGATGATGTGCATATCCTTTTCATCCAACCGCAGAACATGCCCCAGCTGTGCGCCGATACCGCCGCCAAGCTGCAAAGCCGCCCCCTCTCTTCCGGCTGAACCGCCAAATAAATGGGTAATGATTGTACTGACAAAAATTAATGGCGTTAAGACAAGGGGAACCTCTTCCCTCGTCCGGATGGACTGTATAATATTGTTCGTCCCCGTATGATGATTCATTTTGGTTATACGGTACATAAAAACAATCATCAAACCGCTGAGGGGCAAAAATGCAATTAATATTGGATTTGCCATACGAAACTCTGTCGCATATTCAATACCCTTATAAAACATTGTTCCGATTCCGCCGCCGATAACACCGGTGAATGTTGCAAGAATGGCCCACTTGATAAATGTTTTTATGTAGATATACAGCGGCATAAGCCGCTCTTTCAGGTTTTTCATCTTAATCCCTCCCTGCTTGCCATAGCAACCATTTTTATTAGACTGCAATTGAAACAACCATTCAATCATAATGAAAACGGAAAAAAACAGAGCAAGCTTTGCTTGCTCTGCTGTGGCTGCCTGACTAGGATTCGAACCCAGACAAAGTGAGTCAGAGTCACTTGTGCTACCCTTACACAATCAGGCAAAATATTGGTGCGAGCAGTGGGACTTGAACCCACACGCCATAAGCACACGCCCCTCAAACGTGCCTGTCTGCCGGTTCCAGCATGCTCGCATTTTCATGTTGAACAAGTCGTCCGTTTCATGACGACTCGCTTAGTATAGCATCTTTCCCGGCGTTTGTCAACACTTTTTTTCAAATTTTTTTAAAAATTTCCATCGTACTTTTTCCTTATTATTCCATATAATTCTTCAGGGTTTTCTACAACAGAACCGGCGCCTGCACCTTCTAATTCTTCTCTGTTCCGAAAGCCCCAAAGCACACCGATGGTGCCTACTTCCGCATTTTTTCCAAAGTCAATGTCCACCGCAGAGTCTCCAATAAAAATAACATCTTCTTTCTCTATTGCATACATTTCCATCCAATTCAGCAAACTATCCGGAAAAGGTTTCTTCCTCACCCCATCCTGCTGGCCTTGTACAAAAGAAAATAAGTGCTTCGGGAACAATGCAGAAATAACTTTCTGTACCTGTTCCTGTGGCTTATTGGAAATAACTCCAAGCATAAATCCATCGGCTTTTAACTTTAAAAGACAAGAAATGATACCGGGATAGATTTTTGTATATTTACTGCAGTTTTGCAGATAGCAGTGCTGATACCTTTTCTCTACCTCTTCTATTCCGCTTCCGTCCTTTACAGGATTATTTTGTACAGCACGTGTACATAATATACGCATTCCATTGCCAACCATATGATAATATTTGTCAATTTCATACGCTGCGTATCCACAAGACAGCAATGCCCTGTTCATAGCCATCGCTATATCTTTAATTGAATCAATCAGTGTTCCATCCAAATCAAATGCACATAAACGCATATTATCCCTCCTGCCTTTCCTATTATAACCTTCTCTTTTCAAAATGTAAAGAACCACAGGAAAATACACATGAATTCATCACTTTGAACATATATTGGTACAAATGCAAAAGGAGTGAATCGTATGAAAATTTGGGTGATCAGCAAAAAACATGGAATGATGCTTGCCGCAGTTGTTTTGGTTTTATCCGCTTTCATCATTCTTGGAAACCATCAGATTACTTCCGTATCCAAAACACAAAAAGACCTTCCTATTTATTGTGTCGATAAAGGGGATGAAAAAATACTTTCTATCTCTTTTGACGCCGCGTGGGGGAATGAGGACACACAAACCCTGATCGACATTCTCGGCAAATACAATGTCAAAGCGACCTTTTTTGTCGTCGGCGGATGGGTTGATAAATATCCGGAATCTGTCAAAGCGCTCTCAGATGCCGGTCATGAAATCATGAATCATTCCAATACCCATCCACACATGACGCAAATTTCAAAAGAAAAGATGGCAGAAGAATTAAATACCTGCAACGACAAAATAGAAAAGGTCACCGGTGTTCGGCCAACCCTTTTCCGCGCACCCTATGGCGATTATAACGACAGTGTCGTACAGACAATGCGTGAAAACGGCTGTTTTACCATTCAATGGGATGTGGATAGTCTTGACTGGAAAGACCTTGCAAGCACCGAAATTTTTGACCGTGTAACCAAAAAGGTAAAGCCGGGTTCCATTGTTTTGTTCCATAATGCAGCAAAACATACACCGGAAGCTCTGCCAAGCATCATCGAAAAACTGCAGAGCGATGGTTACAAATTTGTTCCAATATCCGAACTGATTATCAAAGAAAATTATGCAATTGACCCCTCCGGCAAACAATATGCACAAAACAACTCCAATGAAGAAAATACAAATGATAGAATGAATGAAAATAATAATGAAAATAACAACGAAAATGAAAATAACTGAATATTGAAGCGCCAGTTGGCAAAAATAAGACGGGTGATCGAAATGAAAATTGGCCATATTCATATTATCAATGCAGACAAAAAAAATCAACCGCTCTCATCTTTTGATCCGCATCACATCCTGTTGACCTGCGGACTCTCCTTCAATGCAACGGTTACTGCTTCAAGTATTGATGATGACGGATTTGTCTACTGTTTGCAGCGCAGTATCTTTACCCTGTCACACCGTGTTATTCTGCCCCAGGAATTTCATATTTCATGGCAGAAAAAAAGAGAAGACCTCTATCCGTGTCTTGAAACGGTAACGCTCCTTCTCGTCTGTGAAATTCCCATCGAAACAATCCGGGAGTTGCAGTTCTAAGCAAAAGAATTTTTAATATAATGAATATAGAAAATAATAGATTGATACTGTTTGGAGTGAATAATTTGGATAACAATTACTATGAAAACAACAAAGTGTCCGTGACCGGCATCGTATTAACAGAACCGCAATATTCACATACCATTTGCGGAGAAAATTTTTACTTATTCAGACTGCAAATCCCACGGCTCAGCGAAAACGCAGACAATATTAATGTAACCATTTCCGAGCGCTTTTTTGTATCCTATAAGCCGGAAATCGGTGATTGTGTCATCATCAACGGCCAATTCAGATCCTATAACAATTTTTCTGATGTCGGCAATAAATTGATACTTACTGTATTTGTCAAAGACCTACTTAAGGCAGATGCAGATGTAAATATGCAAAATCCAAATAACATCTATTTAAACGGCTTTATCTGTAAACCGCCCATCTATCGAACCACCCCTTTCCAAAGAGAAATAACTGATATTTTACTTGCTGTCAACCGCTCCTATAACAAATCCGACTATATCCCCTGTATCGCCTGGGGCAGAAATGCCAAATTTGCCGAGAATCTGGCCGTTGGCACAAATCTGGCGGTCTGGGGGCGTATCCAAAGCCGGGAATATCAAAAACGTGTCGGAGAAGACAGCGTTGAAACAAAAACCGCTTATGAAGTCTCAATCAGCAAAATGGAAATAAAAGAAATTTAAAAACAGAAACCCCAAAAGTTTACAAACTTTTGGGGTGTTTTCGTATCTACAAATCCATTTACTATTCTTCAACCGCATTCTGCAACTTCTGCCTCCCTATGCAGCTTTTATCCGTTCTGCCGGTCATGAATGCTTTTCAATGCCTTTTGATAAAGAGAATAACCGCCCTGCTGGTTCAAAAATTCCAAAAGCGCATTGGTCGTTATTCTTTCCGGCAGATGCAGATGCCTAATCAGTTTTTTCCGCAGCAAAGCACTCTCGCTTCCGCCGGTCAAACCATCGCGGTATAAATCTGCCTTGGTCACCTTTTGCACCGCTTCTTCCGCTTTTTCTGACGCATAAGGACGCAGCAATTCTTCCAATGTTACCAGCGGAATTCCTTCAACGCCAAGCAAACGCTCTTTTCCATACCGCTCTTTTCTTTTTTCCTTTCCCTCAACCGCAGGGATATAGACCTGAAAAAATCGGCCGCTTTCACCAATGCACTGCTTCAAATACCGGCGAATACGAAATCCCGCTCCGTCCGAATCCGTCAGCAGGATAACCCCTTTCGTCCGCGCATAGTGTCGAATGCTCTGTATCAACTGCTTTGACCGGTACAATTGAAAGCCGTGTGTGCAGATAATCGGAGCATCCGTGATCTTTCTCAAATGATTTTTATCATACTTTCCTTCTACAATAATTGCCTTTTCTATATGCAGCATCGCTTCTCCATCCTTTGTTTTTTCATTATATCCTGCAAAATTGGCATTGTCAAGCACTCCCCTTTCATATACTGCTATGAAGGGGTGAGCCAATGAAGAAAAATATGATTTTTATGTGTGTGTCCGGACTCTTGTTTCGTATCATCGATTTTGTCATCCGGGCAGACGTAGCGGTTAAACTCGGTGAAAACGGGATGGGAATGTACGCCCTTGTTCTCGGCATCAATGGTATCATGGCGGTTCTGGCAACAGGCGGCTTTGGTGTTGCGGTTTCCAACCTGATTCCACGTTATATTGGCCGGGAACCAAAAAAAGTAACCGAAATTATGAATACTTCTCTATACTGCGTCGGAAGCCTCAGTCTTTTTGTTATCCTGATGACCGCTTTATTCGGAAACCAAATTGCCACATATTATCTAAAGGAATCTGCCCTGCGCTTCAGCCTTTATTGTATGGCGCCCAGTCTGTTTTTTGTCGGGATTTCCTCCTGCATTAAGTCTTACTTCTATGCCCACGAGAAAATTGCCATCCCTCTATTGTCCGAAATCCTGGAATTGTTTGTGAAATATCTCTGTGTGCACTTCTTAACAGAATATTTCCGAAAATATGGCATTGTCTTTATGTGTACCAGCGTTTTTATTGGTTTTACCATTGGGGAACTTTCATCTTTTTTGCTGCTCTCCATCGCATATCGCATACAAAAAAAGTGCGTTGCAGAGCAAACGCGGTATCTTCCTATCCTGAAACAAATCGTCAAAATTTGTCTTCCTGTTCTCATAGGTTCTTTTACCGTGTCCTTCTGCCGTACACAGGAAGACATCGGCATTCTTTCTCAGCTCAAACTCTTTGGCTGTACCCATCTTGCCGCCATGGAAAATCTCGGCGTGTTTAAAGGGATGCTGATGCCGATTCTGGTCTTTCCCCTCACCCTGGTCGGCTCTGTCACCCCCATCCTGGTTCCCAAAATCTCACGGCTTTACCATCTCCATGAAGGAAAATCCCTCAAACATACCATTCTCTCTCTCTATTTATACACCTTCTGTATTTCCGCCCTCTTCACAGGCATTATTCTATGTTTTGGATATCAGCTGCTGGAAATACTCTACCATGACACAAACAGTTATTTATACCTGCGGTATCTTAGTTTTCTGCTTCCCTTTATCTTCCTGGACTGCAGTTCCTGTATCATCCTGAACGGCATGGGCAAGCAGGCTACCATTATGTTCATCAATATCAGTGACGCCATTCTTCGGCTGGCCATTGTCTATCTCACCATCCGGCACCTGGGCAATACCGGTTTTATCTTTTTAACAGCCTTCAGCAACCTTTATTCCTGTCTTCTCTCAACCCATTGTGTTTTCCATGCACTGAAGGAAAAAAAGATGCAGTTTCTCCCTGTCCGGACATAAAAATACGTATCCCGATTGGATACGTACTTTTCACGCGGCAATATATTTTCAGAGGCAGTTTTAAAGAAATTTTTTCAGCTGCTCAATATTGTCCTCTTCAATTTTTTGCAGCTTTTTCATCAGACTGCAAACATCGGGGTCGGTTCCCTGATAATCCCTGCTCTTTTGGATGGCCTGGATGACCCCCATCGTACTGCCCTGAATCATCATTTCTGCAATATGAGAAGTGGATTTGTCCGTCAGTGTTTCCATATTAATCATAAGATAGGCCCGGATTTTTTCAAATTTACCAACTTCCTGCCCCTCTTCTCCCAAAACTTTTAATCTTTCTTCCGCTTCCTGATGAATCTTCTGATATTTTTCAAGCTGGGCACTGAGATGCCGCTTCAGCTCTTCATCCTTAGAAATTTCCAGAATCTGCGGAATTGTGGTCAGGCCCATACCCGTATTTTGGTAAATATATTCTAATAATTCTGCACTTGCCTGCATGTGCTCACCTCCATGGATATAGTATGTACAGTTTTGCAAAATTTATCCATTACAGATGACTCTATACCAAACCCATTTGATAAGGTAAAGAAAAAGGACGGTCTTAGATCCGTCCCCTATATTCCTTCTTTATGCTAGAAATTTGACCCGTTATATCCCCAATAGGGTGTTTCCTCATAATTGATGTAGATATGGTCTTTCTCAATATGCAATACTTCAAAAAGCGTCTGTGAAATTTCAGCGGTCAAATCCTGATAAGCAGAAGAAGGCGCTTTTCCAAATATTTTGACCGCAACAAAGGCCAGCGGTTCTGTCTTCTCTCCGCGAAAATACAGTGTGCAATTTTCCGAAAAGTCAAGCATCAGCCACTGTTCACTTTTCCCCGGCAGAAGGGCAATTGCTTTGCCCAGCCGTTCTTTCAGTTCCTTTTCTTTTCCCTGATCAATTTCCTGATTGGTCCGGACATGAATATATGGCATTTTATTTTCCCTCCTGCAGATATTTTTTCAAATATTTCCCTGTATAAGACTTCTCACATTTTGCAACCTTTTCGGGTGTGCCGGTGACAACAACTTCACCGCCGCCGTCACCGCCTTCCGGCCCCAGATCAATCAGATAATCTGCCGTCTTGATGATATCCAGATTGTGTTCAATGACCACCACCGTATTTCCTGCATCCACCAGTTTCTGCAAAACTTCAATTAATTTATGGACATCCGCCGTATGAAGGCCGGTGGTCGGCTCGTCCAAAATATAGATGGTTTTCCCCGTTCCGCGCTTGCTAAGCTCGGTCGCAAGTTTCACACGCTGGGCCTCACCGCCGGAAAGGGTGGTGGACGGCTGGCCGATTTTGATATATCCCAGCCCAACATCATTGAGCACCTGTAATTTCCGCTGTATTTTGGGAATATTTTCAAAGAAAGTACATCCCTCTTCCACCGTCATTTCAAGTACCTCATAGATATTTTTTCCTTTATAGCGTACCTCCAAAGTTTCACGGTTATATCGTTTTCCGCCGCAAACCTCACAGGGGACATAAACATCCGGCAAAAAGTGCATCTCGATCTTTATAATACCGTCACCGGTGCAGGCTTCACAGCGGCCGCCCTTAATATTAAAACTGAATCTTCCGGCTTTATAACCGCGCATCTTTGCCTCCGGTGTCAGAGCAAACAAATCACGGATATCCCCGAACAAACCGGTATAGGTGGCCGGATTGCTCCTGGGCGTTCTGCCAATGGGAGACTGGTCAATGTCAATCACCTTATCCAGATGTTCGACACCTTTCATTGCTTTAAATTTCCCCGTTTTCTTTTTTGCACCATTGAGGGTATTCGCCAAAGACTTATAGAGTACCTCATTTACAAAGGAACTCTTGCCGCTTCCGGAAACGCCGGTCACACAGGTAAAGGTACCGAGGGGAATCGATACATTAATTTCTTTCAGGTTATTCTCCGCCGCTCCTTTGACTTCCAGCTTATTCCCATTTCCTTTTCTTCTCTTTGCCGGAACCTCAATACTTTTCCTTCCGCTGAGATATGCGCCTGTCTCGGAGGCTTCACAGTTCATAATATCCTCAACCGTTCCCTCCGCCACGATTTCACCACCATGCACGCCTGCCCCCGGTCCGATGTCAATGATATGATCCGCGGCAAGCATGGTGTCTTCATCATGTTCAACCACCAGCAACGTATTGCCCAAATCCCGCAGTTTCTTCAGCGTATCAATCAGTCGGTCATTATCCCTCTGATGCAGACCTATACTCGGCTCGTCCAGAATGTATACAACGCCCATCAAACTTGAACCAATCTGGGTGGCCAGGCGTATCCGCTGTGCCTCGCCGCCGGAAAGGGTTCCGGCGCTTCTGGACAGGGTAAGATAATCAAGTCCCACATTGACCAAAAAAGTGAGACGGGCATTAATTTCCTTTAAAATCTGTTTTGCAATGATTTTGTCCTTTTCCGATATTTTATCAGACAGGCCGGCGAAAAATGCACAGGCTTTTTTGATGGAAAGCTGGGTGACCTGATGGATATTGGCACCATCGATGGTAACCGCCAGTACCTCCTTTTTCAAACGCGCACCATGACAATCGGGACAGGGCATATTGACCATATAACTTTCGATTTCTGCCTTCATCCATTCGGAATTGGTCTCTTTGTATCTGCGCTCCAAGTTATTCACAACACCTTCAAAACGGGCATATTGCACCCCTTTGGCATATTTGCGGTCATAGGTGAGTTTTATTTTTTCTCCGCCTGTTCCGAAAAGAATTTTATCCAAAACATGTTCAGGCAGATCACAAATCGGCGTATCAAGACTGAACCCATAGTGTGCCGCCATCCCCTCATAATACATACATGAAATGCTTCCGGGATCCGTTCCGGTCCAGCCGCTGGCCGCAATGGCTCCCTCACGGATACTGAGGGTCTTATCCGGAATGACAAGCTCCGGATCAATCTTTGTGATGTTGCCAAGCCCCATACAGGCAGGGCAGGCCCCATAGGGGGTATTAAAAGAAAACATACGGGGAGAAAGCTCTTCCATACTGATTCCGCAGTCATCACATGCGTAATTTTGGCTGAACATCATCTCTTCGCCGTCAATAATATCAATCACAACCAAACCATGGGCCATCTGCAGCGCAGTTTCCACCGAATCATTCAAGCGTTTTTCCATACCTTCTTTGATAACCAACCGGTCAACCACAATATCAATGGTATGTTTTTTCTGTTTGTCAAGGTGTATCGGGGTTCCGGTAAGTTCCACCATTTCACCGTCCACTCTGGCACGGACAAATCCATTTTTCCGCGCATCTTCAAATGTTTTGACATACTCTCCTTTGCGTCCCCGGGCAACCGGCGCAAGGACCTGAATTTTTGTTCGCTCCGGCAAATCCCTGACCGCATCCACAATCTGATCAACCGACTGCGGTTTAATTTCCTTTCCACAATTCGGGCAGTGCGGAACACCGATTCTCGCAAAAAGAAGACGGATATAATCATAGACCTCCGTCACCGTTCCCACGGTAGAACGGGGGTTCCGGCTGGTGGTCTTTTGATCAATGGAAATTGCAGGCGAAAGCCCTTCAATGGATTCCACATCCGGTTTCTCCATCTGTCCCAAAAACTGTCTTGCATATGCGGAAAGAGACTCCACATAACGCCGCTGGCCCTCTGCATAAATTGTTTCAAATGCCAGCGAGGATTTTCCGGAACCGCTGAGTCCGGTCAAAACCACCAGCTTGTCCCGTGGGATCTCCACATTTATATTCTTTAAATTATGTTCTTTTGCACCCTTCACAACGATATTTTTATTCATCATATTCACCTTATTCCTCTTCCAGTCTCCGAATCTCATCCCGTATCTGTGCGGCAAGCTCAAACTGCAGCAATTCTGCCGCTTTTCGCATTTCTATGGTAAGTTCAGCAATTGTCTTCTGAATCTCATCTTTGCCGGCCTTCTGTCTGGATTTCTTCGTCTTTTTATCCGGCGATTGTGTCGCCTCAATCACCTCATGAACGTTCTTTATTATCGTCTTGGGAACAATGCCATGTTCCTCATTATATTTTGCCTGGATGCCGCGCCGGCGTTCTGTCTCTGCGATTGCCGCCGCCATGGAACGGGTGATGACATCCGCATACATAATAACCTTACCCTCTGCATTTCTTGCAGCACGGCCGATGGTCTGCACCAATGAAGTTTCACTTCGCAGAAATCCCTCTTTATCCGCATCCAGAATCGCCACCAGCGATACCTCGGGCAAGTCCAACCCTTCACGCAACAGATTAATTCCTACCAATACATCGAATACACCGAGGCGCAAATCACGGATAATTTCCATACGCTCGATGGTCTGCACATCGGAATGGAGATAACGAACCTTCAATTTCATCTCTTCCAGGTATTCGGTCAAGCGTTCCGCCATCTTTTTGGTAAGGGTGGTCACCAGAACACGCTCGTTCTTTTCTATCCGCTTTAAAATTTCGCCATAGAGGTCGTCCACCTGTCCTGCAATCGGGCGCACTTCCACCTCCGGATCCAAAAGTCCCGTCGGACGGATAACCTGTTCAACAATACGGGAAGAAATTCCCTTTTCGAAATCCGCCGGTGTCGCACTGACAAAGATGGCTTGATTCAGCTTGTGATAAAACTCATCAAAATTCAGCGGACGGTTATCAAAAGCTGAAGGCAGGCGGAATCCATAATTCACCAAACTCTCTTTACGTGCCCGGTCTCCGGCATACATTGCACGCACCTGAGGGATGGTTACATGGGACTCGTCCACAATCAGCAAAAAGTCTTTGGGCAGATAATCAATCAAGGTAAAAGGCGCACTGCCCGGCGCACGGCCGCTGATATGACGGGAATAGTTTTCAATCCCATTACAGAATCCGGTCTCGCGCATCATCTCAATATCATAATGGGTTCTCTGTTCCAGCCGCTGGGCCTCAATCAGCTTGTTCTCTTCATTAAGCTCTTTCAGCCGCTCCTCAAGTTCCGCCTCTATGCTGGCAATTGCCTGTTCCCTCTTTTCCGGCGTAGTGACATAATGGGAAGCCGGATAGATTGCAATATGGTTTCGTTCAGCCACCAGTTCGCCTGTCAATGGGTTGAATTCACTGATTCGCTCCACCTCATCACCGAAAAATTCCACACGGATCGCCGTGGTCCCCGCATCTGACGGATAAACATCCACCACATCGCCCCGTACGCGGAACTTATTACGGACAAAGTTTAAATCATTCCGTTCATACTGAATCTCAATCAGCTTTCGGATGACCTCATCCCGGTCTTTGATCATTCCCGGACGAAGAGAAACAACCAGATTATTATAATCAATCGGGTCGCCCAAACCATAAATGCAGGATACGCTGGCAACGATAATTACATCCTTCCGCTCGAAGAGCGCCGCCGTTGCACTATGGCGCAATTTATCAATTTCCTCATTGGTTGAAGCATCCTTTTCGATATAGGTATCCGAATGGGCAATGTATGCTTCCGGCTGATAATAATCATAATAGGAGACAAAGTACTCCACTGCATTATTGGGAAAAATCTCTTTAAACTCGCTGCAAAGCTGCGCGGCAAGGGTTTTATTATGTGCAAGGACCAAGGTTGGCTTATTGACAGCGGCAATCACATTGGCCATGGTAAAGGTTTTACCGCTGCCCGTTACGCCGAGTAATGTCTGAAATTTATCCCCCTTTAAAATACCGTCTGCCAGTTCTTTAATGGCCTCCGGCTGGTCACCGCTGGGTTTATATTTCGATACTACCTGAAACTCCACAGCATTCACCTGCTTCCTGATGAGAATTTACAATAAAATTACATATCTTAATTTATTATTATACCACAATACCGATACAGATTGCAAGAAGATTTCGACATAAAGTGCAAGGAGATTACTGATAGTCCATCCAATGTTTTCCTGCGGCACCATCATTCTGCCATATCCGACAATATATGCGCTGACAGCAGCCTTCCCACGATAAAAAAACGCATCGCAAACCAAACTGCGATGCGTTTTTTTAATGGTGTCTTCAGACATGGAAATAATCCCCAAGTAGAATTGAGAAAAGAAAAAGCGAGCGAGGCTGCAGTCCAACATGGCATGTCCGCCCCGTGCGCCGCAAGCTGCAAGCTTTATGCAAGCCGCAAAATATAAGAAACGGTTTGAAAATTTATCTCAAATAAAAAAACAGCGAGTTTTTACTCGTTTACAGATGGCAGTGCGTGGGATGCAATAATATAATTCAATCCCCCTTTCAGGGGCTAAACCGGCCATCGCCCCTTTTAGGGACAATGCAAGACCACCGGTTGAACCGGTGGTCTTGCCTACATCATTTTACACATTTATCATCCGGCTATAGCTTATCCTACCTTATTAATGGCATGTTGGGGACATTTTGAAGCGCAGATTCCGCAATTGACACACTTCAACGGGTCAATCGCTGCCAGGTTATCCTTAACCGTAATCGCTTCCTTCGGACAGTTTTTGGCACAGATACCACAGCCAATACAGCCAACCTGACAGTCATGCCGGGTGACTTTTCCCTTTTCCACCGACTTACAGGTAATGGTATACTTACTCTTTGCAGGCAGGATTTTGATAATTTTCTTTGGACATTCTGCCGCACATGCACCGCAGGCCACGCACTTTTCAATGTCCACCACGGCAACCCCATCTTCTACTGAAATTGCATCGAATTTACAAACCTTCACGCAAGAACCCAGTCCCAAACATCCGTGGGGACACATTTTTTCGCCGCCGCCAAGACGCGCCGCACTGTGACAATCCGCCGGCCCGTCAAATATGTATTTTTGCAGTGCCCGGTCCGGTGTTCCATTGCAGAGAACACGGGCAACCATTTTCTCTTTTTGTTCGTTGTCTACCCCCAATATAGCGGCAACCGCTTCTGCCGTCTTTTCACCGCCAACGGGACACATATTGGGACGCACACCGCCTTTTACCAAAGCATTTGCATAGGCGCTGCAGCCTGCAAATCCACAGCCGCCGCAGTTTGCGCCGGGCAGCACACCTATAATCTTCGGCACCCGCTCGTCAACCTTTACCGCAAAAATCTTTGCGGCCAGTCCCAAGAGAAGACCGAAGAGAAGTCCCATTCCACCGATGATAGCAATCGGAATTATAATCTGATTCATTCTGCTTCCTCCTTACGAAAAGCTGAGACCTGAAAAACCAAGAAAAGCAATGGACAAGAGTCCTGCTGTGATTAACGCAATCGGCATTCCCTTAAGAAATTTAGGAACATCCGAGGATTCCAAACGCTCCCGCACACCGGCAAACAAAACAATTGCAAGCATAAAACCAATCGCCGCAGAGGTTCCATAGGTTATGGATTTCAAAAAGCTCATCTCTGTCTGTCCGAATTTGGTAATGTTCTGAATTGCAACACCCAAAACGGCACAATTTGTCGTAATCAACGGCAGATAAACGCCAAGGGAATTATACAAAGACGGCACCGATTTCTGCAAAAACATCTCAACAAACTGCACCAATACTGCAATGACCAGGATAAAGGCAATGGTCTGCATGTATTCGATATGGAAAGGGATAAGCAGATATTCCTGTACACACCAGGTAATTGCCGATGCACAAAGCATAACAAAGATAACTGCAAAACCCATGCCAAGCGCTGTATCCACCTTTTTCGATACGCCCAGAAAAGGACAAATCCCCAAAAACTGAACAAGGACAAAGTTGTTAATCAGTATTGCTCCAATACTGATAATCAAAAGTTCACTGATCATTTTTCTTCGCCCTCCTTATGCTTTTTCTTATAGGTAATCATTTGAATCACTGCCAGCAGAATTCCCAGTGTCAAAAAGGCACCCGGCGGCAAAATCATAATCGAAACCGGCTGATACCCCGCACCAAATAGAGAAATTCCTGCAAAGGTCCCGGCACCCAAAATTTCACGCACCGAGGCAATCAATGTAAGCGCCAGTGTAAAGCCAAGCCCCATGCCAAGACCGTCAAATGCAGAAGTCAGCACGGTATTTTTCGAAGCAAATGCTTCTGCACGGCCGAGAATAATACAATTGACCACAATAAGGGGGATGTAAATTCCCAGAGAACCGGCAAGCGCAGGAGCGTACGCATTCAGCAGCATCTGTACAATGGTGACAAATCCTGCGATAATCACAATATAGGCCGCTATCCTGATCTTGTCCGGGATAAATTTCCGAAGAAGAGAGATAACCACATTCGAGCAAATCAATACCGCCATCGTTGAAAGTCCCATACCAATGGCATTGACCACGCCGGTGGTGACCGCAAGGGTTGGGCACATACCAAGAAGAAGTACAAAGGTGGGATTCTCGGTAAGTATACCATTCATAAATGTCTTGCCAAGCTTATTTTTCAAGTTTTTCCCCCTCCTTTTCTGCCGCTTCCAGCGCTGTATTGACCGCTTTTGTGACGGCTTTGGATGTTATGGTCGCACCGGAAATCGCCTGTACACTATTTGCGGCACTTCCGTTTTTTACTACAGAAATACCATTGTTTAATCCATTGTACTGGTCAGAAAATGCAGATTCCGACGCTTTGGCACCAAGACCGGGCGTTTCACTCATTTCCATGATTTTTATTTTCTGTACCTTCTGTTCCGGCGTGATGCCAACCATGACCGTCACATCACCGCCATAACCTTCGCCACAGGTAACACTTGCCACATAACCTGCCGGCACTCCATTGTCTTCCGCAAGATAAAGGCTGTTCAGGGTCGTCCCCGTTTGTGCGGGAACAAATGCAGACACATCAATCTCTTTGGGCGTCCCCTGCATCTGAGGCAGAACTTCCCGCATTGCCTCTTCAAAGGTCTTTTGGTTATTTTCCGCAATAATTGGCTCTGTCAGCATATTCACCGCACCAAGCGCGGCTGCCACCACCGCACAGATAAGAAGCAGCTTTATGGTCAGAACAAAAATATCTTTTCCTGTGTTTTTCATCCTAAGCTTCCTCCCCTACTGTCTGTGTTCCATAGCGAAGCGGTCTGGTCAGCCTGTCAATCAACGGTGAAGCAATATTCATCAGCAAAATAGAATATGACACACCTTCCGGATAACCACCCCAAATCCTTATCAATACAGTTAAAATCCCACAGCCGATTCCAAATACTACCTGTCCCATAGGCGTATAAGGCGTTGTCGTATAGTCTGTCGCCATGAAAAAGGCGCCAAGCATCAGTCCGCCGGCCATGATATGATACAGCCAGTCACCGCTGAAGAATCCATTACTGCCGGCAAAAATCCAGGTGCCAATTGCAACTGTACCAATAAACGCCAGCGGCACCCGAAGTCGAATCACCTTCCGTATCAGCAGATAGGCCGCACCAAGCAGGATTGCCAACACCGAAGTCTCACCAATACAGCCGCTGATATTTCCCCAGAACAGCTGCATATATCCCGGCGCCGTCTCCGTCCCCTGCGCAGCCAAAGGCGTTGCAGAAGAAATCACATCAGGCAGCTGTGTGGCCAAATTGGTTCCGGTCCAAAGGGGGATGGATGCCCCCGGTTCTGCCCATGTCGTCATTGCAAGAGCCCAGGACGCCAGCAAAAACGCCCGTGCGCCAAGGGCAGGGTTCATAAAGTTATGACCAATACCGCCAAAAAATTGCTTGACGATAATAATTGCAAAAAATGCACCAATTACCACCATCCAAAGAGGGATGGTGACCGGCAGGTTAAACGCCAGCAGCATTCCGGTAACGACCGCACTCAAATCGCCGACGGTGGAATCTTTTTTCAATATTTTATTCCAGGCCCACTCAAAAAAGACACAGGCCAGAACAGAGAGTACCGTCACCACACCGGCGCGGTACCCCATCACCAAAATTCCCGCAATCAGCGCCGGCAAAAGGGCAATGACAACATCCAGCATAATCTGGGTTGTTGAATCTTTGGTCCCGATATGCGGCGCATGGGAAACAACCAATTTTTCTGACATAACGCTTCCTCCTATTTCGCTTTTTCCTGCAATGAACGCATTTTTACCTTTGCAACCCGGATTTGCTGAACCTGCCTGCGCCGCGCCGGACAGATGAAGGCACAGCTTCCGCATTCAATACAATCCGAAATATTCTGTTTTTTCAGCATGTCAAAGTCATTCCGGCGCGCCGCTGAATCCAGCACATTTGGAAGCAAATTCATCGGACAGGCATAAACACATTTTGCACAGCGAATGCAGGCGCCTTCCTTTTCCAAACGCGCTTTCCGCTCTCCCAGACACAAAATTCCTGACGTACCTTTTATAACCGGAACCGTAAGATTCGGAACCGCTGTCCCCATCATGGGACCGCCCATCAACACTTTTTTCGGCTCTTCCACAAAACCGCCGGACTGCTCCAAAACATAGGAAAAAGGCGTTCCAACCCGAACCCGTACATTCATGGGATTCTTCAGCGCATCACCGCCCAGCGTGACGATCCGCTGGATAACCGGCATCCGGTCGCGGAAAGCACGCAAAATGGAACAACAGGTATCAATATTCAGTACAATACACCCCACCTGATAGGGAAGCTTTCCAGGGCCAACCTTCCGGCCGGTCACCACCTGTATCAGCTGTTTTTCCGCTCCCTGGGGATATTTCGTTTTCATCGGGACAATATGTATCTTCTTTTCTTTTTCCTTCTCTGCATAGAGCTGAAGGAGTTCAATCGCATCTTTCTTATTATCTTCAATTCCAATATACCCGCTGTGCAGGCCAAAGGCATGCAGCAGTATTTTGAGTCCGCCGACAATCTCTGCCGGTGTCTCCAGCATAGCACGGTGGTCACTGGTCAGATAGGGTTCACACTCTGAACCATTGATGATAATATAATCAATTTTTGCATCCGGCGGCGGCGAAAGCTTGACATGGGTAGGAAATGCCGCCCCGCCCATTCCTACAATACCGGCATTTTTTATCATATCGGCCAGCGTTTCCCTGGTCAAATCCTGATATTTGTTTGCCGGGACATCAAACGGCGGCATATAGGTATCGCATCCGTCGTTCTCAATGACAATTGCCGGAACCATCGCTCCGTTTGGATGCAGGCGTTTTTCAATCGCCTTTACCTTTCCGGACACGGACGCGTGAATATTTGCAGACATCATGCCATCGGCCTCTCCGATCAGCTGTCCCATACACACCATATCTCCAACCTTCACGCACGGTTTTGCCGGAGCACCGATATGCTGAGAAAGCGGATAGACCATTTCCTGCGGTGCGTCCAGATCGACAATCTCCTTTTTACAGGTTGCCTCTTTCATCTCTCCGGGATGCACGCCCCCTTTAAAGGTTCTCATGTTCTTCCCATCCTTCCTGCGATTCTTTCTTTAAAATTTATGTAATTGCATACCTAAATATTATAACTTATCCCACAATACAAGTCAACCATATTCCGCCCGGAAATCATTGCTTTTTGTCGAAGAAATAGCATTAAACACACAAACACTCACTCATCCCAGCAAAGAAAATCCGCCGATACCAAATGGTACAAAAGTATATTCTTCTGTATACTGATTCATATCCACAAAGGAATCCGGTGACGTCCATGGTTTTTCAAGCATCCGGTCGTGCCGGTTCGGACCCATTAAGTTGAACAGATTGGTCGAAGCCTCAACCTCAATCAAATTTTCACCCACATGCAGATACTTGCCGACCGCAAAGAGATACGGTTTCGAATAACGAACACCAGCCTCGTTTCCATTGATGCGTACCTTTACATAATCGAACCGCACATCATACGCCTGTAAATACATGTCATCACTGACCTCTGCAAGATTGGCAGTTGTAGAAAATGAAATCTTGCCATTGTAAAAGGGATAACCGCTTTGTACCAAATGAAATGGATCCGGCTGCATAACATTTCCATCAACTGTGAAATGAACTTTATCCCTTGTCCAAACGGTAAAATCTCCAAACAGATACACGGCCTCCGCTTCTGTCGGCTTGTGTTCTTTAAAATTTCTGACGCCAACATGATTTCCCCGCCCGGTAATATTGTTCACCTTTTTTCCTTTAATCGTTATCTTGTTTTCACCCATCTGAAGATAAGGTGCGGCCTTCACCTTTGTAAAGTTAATATCCAGATAGCTCTTCTCCGGATCAAATGTCCCCAGCTCTCCGCAAGCTTTTTCGGGCTTCACCGGATTTCCGTTGATCAGGATTTCATCCAGATTTTCTGCGGTTTCAATTGCCGCGCAGATATTTTCCGGAACCTTATTGACAATTGTAAAGATATATTCCATCTGATAAGGGGTTCCGTCCGGTGCAGGATAAAAATGCTGATGCCATATGGTTTGCAGCGGCATATCTTTGCCAACCAACTCCCCATTCATCCACAGAGTTGCATCGTTGATTGCAAAACTGTTGGGATCAAGCAGAGTCGTTTTCTCTATCTTCAAATCCATCAGCGGCTTTTGAGAGAAATCCGAAAAAATAACGCCGCTTCCTATCTCCTTCGGCTGTCCTGAAACGGCCATTTTTTCCTTTGAAAAATAAAGCAGGACACTGGAGGAAGGATACATCTTCATCTCCATCACAATACGGCCGTTTTCTATGGTATACGGCGGTTCTTTTATCCCGCCGTCCACAAGATCCAACAGATAAGGCGTTCCCTCTGCACAAATAGATAAACGGGCCGCAATTTCCCTGGTTGATTCAGTATTGACTGCAAAAACCATCCGGCTGCCATCCTCCAATATACGCTCCTGACAGATGAGCGCATCTGCATTCCCCCCGCTTCTTTGATCAATCAGCTGAATCCGGTCCGGATACTGCCGGTCTAATACCGCAATCACATCCGCAACCTGACCGCAAAGGGTACATTTTTCCAAAAAGTCAAATGCCGCCGGTTCTCCCTCAAGATATTTCGGCGTTTCGTCCAGACAAATCAACTTCCCTTCGAATTGCTCCAATAACTTTTTTGTATTTCGGTTCATGTTTGTGACCGCAGGAAGGACAATTGTTGAATAGGTACAGGCGCCAATTTTAAGCTTTCCATCCACAATTTCCCCATATTCCTCCATAACCATTTCATCACCCAGATGATAATCCAGCTTTTTGGCAATAAGCTGCCGGTTCAAAAGTTCAAACAGGCGGTCATACTTTTCCGTCTTCCGATTGATCCCTTTTTTATTCTCTATGGCATCATATTCGCACCAAACCGAAGCAATCGGATGCAAAACCAGGATATCCACCGTTCTGCGCCCCTGGGTCAGTGCATAGGACATTCTGGCGCTGTAATCTGCAAAATTCCGTTCCTCATCCCACCAGGGCTGCTGATAGAACAGGTTGGACGGATAATCTCTCTTCCGCTCTCCGCGCATAGAATAATGGGATAAATGTGAATTAATAAAATTAATCCCAAGTACTGCTTCCCAGTCCGCAATATTTTTCCGTACCGCAAATCCGGACTGATGTCCGATACAGCCATAGACTTCACAGAAGGTCCGCGGCTTTTGCAGCTGTTCAGCCACCGAAGATACCTGCTTCATCGTGTTCAGCTGATCATGATTGTTTGCCAATTTATCAACGCCGGGATAATCCATATAGATATAGTTTGGCATCACGGCCCCCAGCCACTCTATCTGATTCCTCAACGTATCTTCCGCCATGTAATGGCCGACCATCAGCAAATTGTTTTCATGACACCAATCCGCATATTGTTTTGTAAAGCTTTGGACAAACAGCCGGACACAACAATCAAAGAAATCAAACCGCGTCTTTCTGAAAGTACCTGTTTCAAAGAACAGTTCCGGCAATTTTTCTCTGAGATCATATCCCTTTCTTTCTATAAAAAATGCAGGCAGACAGTCCGACCAGGGAAGAACCGGACAAGAATAGGCATTATACATCAAATAACACGGTTCATCTGTAAAAATACCCGGAATCTCTTTGCCGAAATATTTGCCGCAGGCTTCCTTATACTTTTCATGGGTACATCTGATAAATTCCTGAACAGCTGCCGGATTCATTAAATCCACATAACACATCCCATTAAACTGCTTGCTTCCCAAGGGAGAAATCCGGACAGCTATCTTTTTCCCTTCATATGTACAAAGTTCGGTATCATTTTCCGTCACCTGTCCCTCTTCCAACAGTACCAGCGCTCTGCCGCGATAGGCCGGATTTTCCGGAACTTTACCGCCGGCAAAACCGGACGGCCACTTATCTTCATCATAAAGCCAGGCCGTCATCCCATTTTTCTCTGCATATTCTGCACTGGAACGAATACAATCCATCCACTCTTCTGAAAGATATTCTGTCACCAGGCCCACGCGGGAGTGCATAAAGAAACTGCCCCACCCCTGCGCATTCATCTCGTCAATCTGCCGTTTGAGTTCCGCAATATCCAAATGGTCATTCCAACTCCAGAACGGCGCGGGCCGGTATGTATTTTTGACATCCTTAAAATCTTTAAAGTTCATTGTAATATCACCTTTTCCTTATTCATTGAATTCATCCGATTTTTTTTACTATAACACGCTTTACGCTACAATTCCATAACAATATTCTTTCGAAATGATGAAAAAAGTGCCAAAATATTATTTGGGCTTCAAGAAAATACATCTGAACGAATGATTCTCACATTTGTATATCATAACAGCCATTTGGAAAATTCCAAATGGCTGTTATTTTTTATTTTTTTAAACAAAACACTAACGTTCCTGCATCGGTATATAAGCTCTGTGTGCCCCGACATTTTTATAGGACGGGCGGATAATTTTTCCGGCATTGATCAGTTCTTCAATACGATGTGCGCTCCATCCGGCAATTCTTGCAATGGCAAAAATCGGTGTAAACAGCTCGGTAGGCAGGCCCAGCATCTGATATACAAATCCGCTGTAAAAATCGACGTTGGCGCTGACACCTTTATATATCTTTCTCTTTTCGCCAATAACTTCCGGCGCAATGCGTTCAATCAAAAGACTGAGTTCATATTCATCCACACGGCCTTTCTCGACAGACAGTTTTTGTACAAAGGATTTGAAAATATCCGCACGGGGATCGGAGAGAGAATAAACTGCATGACCCATACCATAGATCAGACCGGCATGGTCAAAAACCTCTCCGGCAAGCATCCTGCGAAGATAACGCCGGACTTCTTCTTCGTCCTTCCAATCCTTGACGTTTTCTTTAATATCTTCCATCATGCCAACAACTTTTATATTTGCACCGCCGTGTTTCGGGCCCTTGAGTGATCCCAAAGACGCCGCAACAACCGAATAGGTGTCTGTTCCGGAAGATGAGACTACATGGGTCGTAAATGTCGAGTTATTTCCGCCGCCATGCTCCGCCTGTAAAATCAGTGCCAAATCCAGAATTCTTGCTTCCAGTTCGGTATACTGCCCATCACTGCGTAAAAGGTGCAGAATATTTTCTGCAGTTGATTTGTTTTCGATTGGATTATGTATAATCAGGCTGTTTCCGTTTTGATAGTGATTATATGCCTGATACCCATACACAGACAACACAGGAAACAATGCAATCAACTCCAGCGATTGACGCAGAACATTCGGGATCGAGGTATCATTTGCCCGGTCATCATATGAATAAAGGGTAAGTACGGAACGTGCAAGTGTATTCATCATATCCGAACTCGGTGCCTTCAGAATTATATCCCGCACAAAATTTATCGGAAGCGACCGGTAATCCCCCAAAATCCTATTGAAGCCGGCAAGTTCCGTTTCCGTTGGCAGCTGGCCGAACAAAAGAAGGTACGCAGTCTCTTCAAAACCAAAACGTTCATCTTTAATGAAACCGCCAACCAGCTCTTTTATATTATATCCCCGATAGTACAACTCGCCCTCACACGGAACTTCTTCTCCATCTACCATCTTGGTAGAACAAATATCCGAAATCTCTGTCAACCCGGTCAAAACACCTTTTCCGTTTAAATTTCTGAGACCGCGCTTCACGTCATATTTATTATAAAGTTCCGCATCAATTTTTCCATTCTTTAAACAAAGCTCGGATAATTCAACGATTTCATTGGATAATTTTGAAATTCTATCTCTCATTTTTCTTTACCTCCTTTTTTCATTTTCATAAACTATAACATATTATACCAATATTTTATGTAAATTTCAACGGCATTCACAAAAAATTAATAATTTATTTTAAATTTGCCTATTGACAATTCAGACGAGATGGGTTATATTAAAACAGTAATAATTACTATTATTGTTTTGGGGCTGATAAAAT
Source organism: uncultured Clostridia bacterium (assembly GCA_910580105.1). GTDB lineage: Bacteria > Bacillota > Clostridia > Monoglobales > Monoglobaceae > CAJTWN01. The sequence continues at coordinate 457,679 of CAJTWN010000001.1, forward strand.
GGAAACTGCAAAACCTTTAAAACACAGCCGGCAGCGGGCGTGCATCTTAGATGTGCTCCGGAATACGAAAACACACCCCACGGCAGATTGGATCTATGCAAAGGTTAAAGAAGAGATTCCCAATATCAGTCTGGGTACTGTATACCGAAACCTTGCACTGCTGTGTGAACATCAAATGGTTTTTAAATTTAATATTGGAAATGGAATCGACCATTACGATGCCAATACGAATCCGCACTATCATCTTTTTTGTAAGTCCTGCGGCCGGATTCTGGATCTGGCGGCGGAATATCACCATCATTTGGATACTTTGGCATCCTATCACTCCAATCACCGGATTGATAACCACATGTTATTATTTTACGGTGTTTGTGATGAATGTTTGAAAAATAATTAAATTATAAATATATAAATTTTATTGGAGGAATGAAAAATGAAAAAATTTGTATGTAAAGTTTGTGGATATGTGTACGAAGGCGAAAATCCTCCCGAAGTATGTCCGCAGTGTAAAGCAAAGGACGCTTTTATCGAGCAGACCGGCGATCTTAACTGGGCATGTGAGCATGTCATTGGTGTTGGAAAAGAGGTTGACCCGAGAGTTGTTGAAGGACTGAAAGCGAACTTTGAAGGCGAATGCACCGAAGTTGGCATGTACCTGGCAATGTCCAGACAGGCCATTCGCGAAGGTTACCCTGAAATCGGCGAATTCTATCGCACGGCTGCCCTTGAAGAAGCTGAACATGCTGCTAAATTTGCTGAACTTCTCGGTGAAGTTGTATATCCGGATACCAAAAAGAACCTTCAGCTCAGAATGGAAGCTGAACATGGCGCAACCGCCGGCAAGTTCGAACTTGCAAAATTGGCAAAAGAATTGGGCTATGATGCAATTCATGATACGGTTCATGAAATGGCAAAAGACGAAGCGCGTCACGGCTGCGGCTTCCAGGGACTTCTCAAAAGATATTTTGGTTAATCCTTTCTGTAATGCAAACGATCGGTACCAAAAAGTACCGGTCGTTTATTGTATCCAGAAAAACAATTCTGTTTTTCATGTTTTCTCTTTTATCTCAGGATATTTTTTTGAATCCCTGTTCCAAATCTTCCAACAGGTCATCAATATGTTCTGTTCCAATTGAAAGCCGTACCGTTGTCGGTTGAATACCGCAATCCGCCAATTCCTTTTCGGTCAGCTGGGCATGGGTTGTCGATGCAGGATGGATGACCAGTGATTTTACATCCGCCACATTCGCAAGAAGAGAAAACAGTTCCAGCGACTCGGTGAATTTTCGGGCCTCTTCCTCTGTCCCTGCAATTTCAAAGGTAAAGATAGAACCGCCGCCTTCCGGAAGATACCGGCGGTATAATTCTTCCCCCTTCCCCTGTGCCAGGGAAGGATGGTTTACCTTTGCAACCTTTGGGTGATTTTTTAAATATTCCACAACCTTCAAGGCGTTTTCGACATGCCGCTCGACACGAAGGGAAAGGGTCTCCAGCCCCTGCAAAAAAGCAAAGGAATGAAATGGACTGAGCGCCGCGCCTGTATCCCGCAGCAAAGTCGTCCGGATTTTTAAAATATATGCAAGATTCCCGCAGGCCTTTGTAAAAACAACACCATGATACGACGGATTGGGCGCGCTCAGCCCCGGGAATTTATCGTTCTGTTCCCAATCAAATTTTCCGCTGTCAACAATCACACCACCGATAACCGTACCATGACCGCCAATAAATTTTGTTGCGGAATGAACCACAATATCTGCCCCATATTCAATCGGACGGATCAGATAGGGGGTTGCAAAGGTATTGTCAACAATCAAAGGAATCCCATATGCGTGGGCAATTCCTGCAATTTCTTCAATATCGGCTATTTCCGAATTTGGATTCCCCAATGTTTCACAAAAAATTGCCTTTGTGTTCTCTTTTACTGCATGATGCAGGGCATCAAAATCATTCACTTCAACAAAAGAAACCTCCACCCCAAAATCTTTCATGGTATTGGCAAAGAGGTTATATGTCCCGCCATACACAGATTTTGCACATATGATATGATCTCCTGCCTTCGTAATATTCTGCACCGCATAAGTGATTGCCGCCATTCCGGAAGATACTGCCAATGCTGCCGCACCGCCTTCCAAGTCCGCTATCCGCCGTTCAAAAACATCGCTGGTTGGATTCATCAGCCGGGAATAAATGTTCCCCCCTTCCGTCAGTCCAAACCGCCCCGCCGCCTGGGCAGAATCTTCAAAAACATAAGAAGTGGTGGCATAGATGGGAACCGCCCTTGCATCTGTCGCACTGTCCGGCTGCTCCTGCCCTGTGTGGATCTGTTTTGTTTCAAATCTATAATTTTTCATTCAGCTCATCCTTTCAATTTTTATTTTATAATGTCCGGATGCGCATACATTCGTCCATTGCGGAAATTTTCCCGCAATAATTTCCCGAAAATTTTCTGCATTTCTATCACCTCATCTACCTATTACATTACTAGGTTTATATCATCATACCATTATTTACCCACCATGTCAATAGGTTTATATGCACAAAAAATAATAGGGAATCCCCTATTATTTTTCCCATATGAAAATTCCGTCATAGGAAAACCATACGCCATCCGTTATTTATCTGCAAACCGCATCCCATTGACAATCTGCACATACAGTTCTGCGCAAATTTTTCCGGATGACTTCCTCTTTGACTCTATACACGAGTTCTTTCCAAAAATATACGTTCCCGGATGTCAAGGTACACAATTTTTCCACCATGCAGTCATAGCCATTCACCTTCTCACAGGATAAACATTTTCCGCCCTGCAAATTGGGGCAGGCCCGGCAAACGTCATCTGCGCCACGCGTCAAAATAACTTCCGGATTTTCTCTTAAATGTTCAACTATATTCACCATATTTTCAGCAAATGGCGCATTATAGCCGATCCCTTTAAAAAATTGTATGCAAAGCAGATGATGCGCCCGGAGCGATACTTTATGCTTCATCAGAGAATTTTCACTCATTGTCCTGTCCTCTTATGTACAAATTTTTTAACCCGTTCCCCAATAAATACTGCCAACGCCATTTTCAGCAAATCTGGCAAAACAAACGGAAATACACACAATCCAAGAACACTGAAAATACCAATGGCCCCCGTTGTCCGCAGGTACAATATCTGAAACCACACGGTTCCAATGGCATAACATACCAAAAGTCCAAGCACCATGGAAAGAATCCGCATCCACAATCGCTCTTTGCCAATCTTTTCACCAGCCCACATCACAATTGCCAATCCAACAAATCCAAAAATATAACCGCCGGTATTGCCAAACAAAATCCCTACTCCGCCTGTAAAGCCACTGAAGACAGGCAGTCCGATTCCTCCCAGAAAAATATATACCAAAACGGCAATCGTTCCTCTTTTCCCTCCCAGCAGATAGACAGTCAAAAATACGGCAAAGGTCTGTAACGTGAAGGGAACGGTCATTGGAATGGCAATCCAGGAACAAATGGCCATCAACACGGCAAACAGGGCAATATAAGCCATATCATATACTTTTGATTTTTGTTTATTTTTCATTGCTGCATACGCTCCTTTTCCTTTGTTTTTCCTATCTTACCATATATCTCCTCAATTGTCAACTGTTTTTACACATATGGTTGACAATTAGACTTTGCACAAAAATTCAATTGCTTTTGTCATTATAAAGCTAAATGCGGATATAAAAAAAAGCAGCCTTTTAAGGCTGCTTTCAATCTGCTTTCATATGTAATTAGTAGATAATTCTTCTGCCGCCGGCAAAACGGCTGGCATAATAAGAACTATCTATACTGGTGTATTTAACAACATCACCAGTGTGCGGAGCATGAATCATCATTCCATCACCGACATAGATGCCAACGTGACCGACATAACCGCTTCCCGGACTGCTGTAAAAACCAACAATATCACCGGGTTGTAACTGTTCGCGGCTGACCGCAATACCATTCTTCATCTGATCACAGGCAATACGATTGATTGAGTAACCGAGCTGGCCATATACATATTGGATTAAACCGCTGCAGTCAAATCCGTTTGGTGTTGTCCCACCATAAACATAGGGAACACCAAGGAATGTTGCAGCTAAATTAACAACCGACTGTCCCTGTGATGAATCATAAACCGGCATTTCACCAGCCTGCACCAGGATGAATTCAGCGGAAACATATCCCATAAGGCCATCATTGTTATATGCAATGTTTACCCAGCCGGGTTCTGTCCAATTGACACGAACAACCGCACCCTGTGTAAGCTGTGTGATGATTTCTGCATCCATGGATGCAGATGCTCTGACGTTCAACGTTGATGCCTGTACAATGCCATAATACTGACCATAATCTGACGGCTCTTCCGTAGCATTTACCGGCGCTATAACTAAACTTGAAATTGTCATCAATACTAAAAGTGCTACAATAACTCTTCTAATACTTCTGTTACAAAAACTCAAAATAAAAAACCTCCAAAATTTTAAAAAACGTTATGCTTAACTTTTTTGACTTCACTTCCTTCCAGCATTCATTTCTGCTAAGCCATCAAAATTTTTCCAAATTCTTGTGCTTAACAAATCAAATTATAAAATGTTTTGGCTGCGTTGTCAATAAAATCCCACTTTTGCAAGAATTTTTCAAGAATTATAAACAAAAAATAAACCAGCAAACGCTTAAAAATTAAGCGTTTGCTGGAAATATGAACAAATTGTTAACAAATCGGCTGATGAACCCATTTCCTAATATTATTTTATATAATATCACCCTATTTCGTCAATTTCAAGCAGCACATATTACATTTGTGTTACACATTTGTTACATTTCGGGGTTTACGGCAGCAATTTTTTAAATTTTTTAAAAATGATTTGCATTTCCTGAATCTTATGGTATAATTGGATAGATATATTGTCGACTATGTAAGGAGAAAAGCTATGCTAAAAAGTATGACCGGCTTTGGAAGAGCCGAAGAACTCATTGAAAATTACCATATTTCTGTACAGATCAAGTCGGTCAACCACCGTTTTGCTGATTTTAACATCCGGCTGCCAAGATACTATAGTTTTTTGGAAGACAAGCTGCGTAAAGATGCAATGACTGCCATCAGCCGCGGTAAAGTTGAAATCAACATATCTATTGAGCAAAAAGAAGATACAGACTATGAAGTTTCCCTTAATCATGCGGTTGCTACAAGTTATTTGAAGGCGCTCCGTTCTCTTGGAGAACTGAATCTTCCCGATGACGTCACCATTTCAACTTTGGCGAAATTTAACGATGTTTTAAATATCACTTATAAAGAGGTGGACGAAACATTTATATATCAAATTGTGTCCACCGTCTTTCAGAAAGCCTTAAACGGATTTATGCAGATGCGCCGGGAGGAAGGTGCACGGCTGGAAAAAAATCTGGAAGAACATCTTTCTTCTATATTAAATGAAGTTAATGCAATTGAGGCGCGGTCTCCGGAAACGGTCAAAGAATATCAGCAGCGGCTGACAGAACGGATCATGGATGTACTGTCTGACACGTCCGTTGACGAATCCCGGATTCTAACCGAGGCAGCTATCTATGCGGATAAGGTGGCCGTAGATGAAGAAATTGTCCGTCTGCGCAGCCACACTGCGGCTTTTTCTGCCGCAATAAAATCCAACCAGCCCATCGGCAAAAAACTGGATTTTATCGTTCAGGAAATGAACCGGGAGGCCAACACCATTGGTTCCAAGGCCAGCGACCTTTCTATCGCGGGCCGGGTGGTTGAACTCAAGGCCACCATCGAAAAAATCCGTGAACAAATTCAGAACATTGAATAAATACAATTATATTACCGGACGCTTTCCGGCAGCAGCGGAGTTCCGGCGGACCAATTTATTTTCAAATATACGATTATACAATAAATAAAAACTTTTGCCGCCTTCCGGCCGGCAGATGGAGGAATTATCTATGAAATTGATCAATGTAGGTTTTGGCAATATTGTATCCGGCGACAAGGTCGTTGCCATTGTCAGCCCGGATTCGGCACCGATCAAACGAATTATCCAGGAATCAAAAGACCGCGGTCTTTTGATTGACGCCACCTGCGGCCGCAGAACCCGCGCGGTAATCATCACCGACAGCGACCATGTAATTCTCTCTGCAATTCAGACAGAGACAATTGCCGGAAGAGCAGAACCAAAAGATGAAGATACCACCACAAAGGAGGATATTCTGGAAGATGTCGACGACTAATGCAAACCTCATTGTTATTTCGGGCCCGTCAGGTGTGGGAAAAGGAACCATTTGTACAGCCCTGCGTGAAAAAAATAAAGAGATTGCTCTTTCGATATCCGCCACCACCCGAAAACCACGGACAACGGATGTTGATGGTGTAACTTATTTTTTCAAATCAGAAGATGAATTCAAGGAAATGATAGAGAATGATCAGTTCCTCGAATGGGCAGTCTATAACGGACAGTATTATGGAACACCGCTGGCTCCGGTACTGGAACAGCTGAAAAACGGAACCGATGTTCTTCTGGAGATTGATGTCCAGGGTGCCCTTCATGTGATGGAAAAATATCCGGAAGGAATCTTCATTTTTATCGTCCCTCCCACCACCGCCGCACTGCGTGAACGGCTGATTGGCAGGGGAACCGAAACCGATGAAGAAATCAACCGGCGGATTGCCGCTGCGGAAGAAGAACTGAATCAAAAAGACAAATACGATTATATTGTCATTAACCATGTGGTTGACGATGCAGTTGATGAAATTCTTCATATTATACAGAATCACAAGAAATAATATCTATCTATTTACATACTTTTATAGAAAAGGAGTTTTTTACTATGATGATTTATCCACCGATTGCTGAACTAATCAAAAAAACCGGCAGCAGATACAGACTGGTTATAGAAACTGCAAAACGGGCAAGACAGCTTGCAGAAGGTGCGGCTCCGATGGCAGACTCTGATATTAACAAAGAAATTTCGATTGCAATTAATGAAATCTATGAAGATAAAATTAGTGCATCGCCAATGAATGGTCAGGAACAAATAAACGAATAGAAAACGAAAACCAGAGCAAAAAAGAATGATCGTTTGGCGAATCTTCCTTTTGCTCTGTTTTTATCTGAAACGAGGAATTGCTATGCTACAAAACAAAACCATTGTTCTGGGAATAACCGGCGGAATAGCGGCTTATAAGGCTGCGGAAGTGGTGTCCGGACTCAAAAAGCTGGGCGCGGATGTCAAAGTCATTATGACAAAATCCGCAGCAGAATTTATTACCCCCCTCACCTTCATGTCCCTATCCCAGAACCCTGTATATACAGAGATGTTCTCTGCACCTGCTGCATGGGAAACACAGCACATCTCCCTTGCAAAAGCAGCAGATGTTTTTGCTGTCCTCCCTTGTACAGCAAATGTTATCGGCAAAATAGCAAACGGGATCGCCGATGACATGCTTACAACCACAGTAATGGCTACCAAAGCGCCAGTACTCATTGCGCCTGCCATGAACACAAATATGTATGAAAATCCCATTGTGCAGGAAAACATTGAAAAATTAAAAAGCCTCGGATATTCCTTTGTTGCACCGGCCTGCGGCCGTTTGGCCTGCGGCGATACAGGGAAAGGCAAATTAGCGGCACCGGAAGAAATTTTGGATGAAATCATCCGCCTTGCCCTTCTTTCCCAGCGTGACCTTTGCGGAAAAAAGGTGCTGGTCACCGCCGGTGCAACCCAGGAATCCATTGACCCGGTCCGGTACATTACCAACCATTCCAGCGGCAAAATGGGCTATGCCATTGCAAAGGCCGCTATGCTGCGCGGTGCGGACGTGACCCTGATCACAGGTCCAACCCATCTTTCTCTCCCTGCCCATGTTCATGTATTGCCCGTTGTTTCTGCCCGGGAAATGTACCAAACCGTTATGACTCATGCCGAAGAAATGGACATTATTATAAAGGCGGCCGCCGTTGCAGATTTTACACCGGCCCAAACAGCCGAACAAAAGATAAAGAAGAATTCAAAAGAATCCACCTCTTTATTATTGGAAGGAACCCAGGATATTTTGAAAGAACTCGGCAGACTCTATGGCGGTTCCGGCAAAAAAATCATCGGTTTCTGTATGGAAACAGAGCATCTGATGGACAATGCAAAAAAGAAATGTACGGAAAAAAATGCCGACATGATTGTGGCCAATGACCTTTCCCAAACAGGTGCCGGTTTTGGCGGCGACACCAACATCGTCACCTTTGTTCTTCGCGATGGGACGATAATACCAAAGGCCAAAATGTCCAAATTCGAAGTTGCAAACGCACTTCTTGATCAGGTAGTAAAGCTATGATTGCCCAAGTTATGCTCACGGATGCGCGGCACATTATTGACCGTCCTTTCGACTATCTCGTGCCGCCTGAATTTGAAGCCGATATTACCATTGGCTCCGGCGTTTACGTTCCCTTCGGCCTCTATAATCAGACGGCGGAAGGTGTCGTAATTGACCTTTTGGAGCTATCGCAATATGAACGGCTGAAACCTATTAAACAACTTATATCCAAAACCCCCTTCTGCACGGAAGAACAAATCGACCTTTGTTTTTATATGATGCGTACCTATATTTCCACCTTCCGGCAGGCCTTTAAACTGATGGTTCCGCCGCGATTCGGCACAAAGGTACGGGAATGGGTTGTCCTGGCACAGATACCCGAAGGACATAAATTTTCAAAAACACAACAGCAGATTCTGGACTTTCTGAAGGAAAACGATGGCTATGCAGAACAAAGCGAACTGAAAGAATACATCGGAAAATCGCTGACCCGTTCTCTTGCCCCCCTGCGGGCAGAGGGAATCGTTCAAATTGAAGAAACGCTGCAAAATCAAAATTCCATCAAATACATCCGGATGGTCTCTCTCCTCCTTCCGATTGAAGAAGGCTATGCCGTTGCGGATCAGCTGCTGGAAAAGCGGGCGCATGTGCAATCCAACATGCTTCTGGAACTTTGTGAAAACGGCGACCTCAGCACCGCGGATCTGGTTGCCTTGACCAATGGAAATTACACCTCCCTTTCTGCCCTGGAAGAAAAGGGTTATGTCGCAATTTATAAGAAACAGATACAGCGGGAAGTATATCAAACAAAATCTTTGCAGGAATCCTCTTATACGCCCACAGAAGAACAAAAGCCGATTATTTGTGCACTGGAAGAAAAAGTTGACCGTGGAATCCACGAAAAGATTCTTCTGCGTGGTGTGACAGGAAGCGGAAAGACCGAAGTATTCCTTCAAGTCATCGAACACTGCCTGCTTCAGGGAAAACAAGCCATCATGCTGGTTCCTGAAATTTCTTTAACACCGCAGATGGTCGAGCGGTTCGTCAACCGGTTTGGCACAGCGGTTGCCGTCATGCACAGCGGTCTTTCAAATGGCGAGCGGTTTGACCAATGGTATAAGATAAAAAACGGCGATGTAAATGTTGTGGTCGGCGCACGCAGCGCAATCTTTGCACCATTTCAAAATTTGGGTATGATTATTTTGGATGAAGAACACGAAAACAGCTATAAATCCGAAATCTCTCCGCGTTATCACGCGGCGGATATTGCCTTTTGGCGGGGAGAAAAACACAAAGCGCCCGTTCTGCTTGCCTCTGCCACCCCTCTTGTTGCCTCATATTACAAAGCCAAAAATGGCATATATGGACTTTATGAGATGACCAAAAGGTATAATCAAAATCCGCTGCCAAGTGTGAACATTGTGGATATGCGAAGTGAACTGATGGATTTACATAACACCTCACCGCTGAGTTCCGTTCTGCAAAACGAAATAAAAATTAATCTTGAACGGGGCGAAAAAACCATCTTGTTCCTGAACCGGCGCGGCTTTAACACCTTTATTTCCTGCCGGGAATGCGGCTTTGTGGTTGAATGCGAAAATTGCAGTATTCCCCTCACCTATCACAGGAATACAGAGCAACTGATTTGTCATTACTGCGGAAATGTAAAACAGAATATCAGCCTCTGCCCCTCCTGCGGATCAAAACATATCCGTTTTTTTGGGACAGGCACCCAGCGGATTGAACGGGAACTTGAAATCCTGTTTCCTGACACCCGGACACTCCGCATGGACTTTGATACCACCTCGAAAAAAGGCGGGCATGAGGCCATCCTGAATCAATTCAAGGCCGGCGAAGCGGAAATCCTTCTGGGCACCCAGATGGTGACCAAGGGATTGGATTTTCCCGATGTCACACTGGTCGGGGTTCTTGCAGCAGATGCCTCGCTCGGGGTCGACGATTTTCGCGCCCACGAGCGGACCTTTTCTCTCATCACCCAGGTTTGCGGAAGGGCCGGGCGCGGCGACAGGCCGGGACGGGCAATCATACAAACCTATCAGCCCCAAAACCCAACCATCCAATTTGCAAAAGAACAGGATTATCTCGGTTTTTATGAAAATGAAATTAAATTCCGGGGTTCGATGGGTTATCCGCCTTTTTCGGTGATGCTGCACATTCTGACCGCCGGAGAAGAGGAACATTTGGTCAAAAAGGAAATTACCAAAATTTCCATATCCTTCCGGAACCGCATGAAATACGATGAAAATATCATTGATTTGATGGGGCCTGCACCGGCACCCATTACAAAAATAAAGAACAATTATCGGTATCATCTGATTTTAAAAATCAAGGCTGTTCCGCCTCTTGAAAACATCCTGAAAAAAATCCGGGATTTTCATGACGCAAAATATCCAAACAACAGCTTGATTCTTGATATAGACCCAACAAATTTGAATTAAAGGAGAAGATAGCATGGCAATTCGAAAAATTTTAACCCTTGGAGATGAAGCGCTGACCAAAAAATGCAGAACGGTTGAAACCATTGACACACGCATTTTAAATATTCTGGACGACCTTAAGGATACCCTTTATGATTCCGGCGGCGCAGGACTGGCTGCACCCCAGGTTGGCATTTTACGCCGGCTGGTGGTGATTGACGTGGGCAATGGACTGATTGAACTCATCAATCCGGAAATCATCGCATCAGAGGGCAGTCAGACCGGCGCGGAAGGCTGTCTGAGTTATCCGGGCAAGTGGGGTGTGGTTACACGGCCAAACAGGGTAAAGGTAAAGGCGCAGAACCGCAAAGGCCAATGGGTGGAATACAGCGGCGAAGGTCTTTTGGCCCGTGCATTTTGTCACGAGCTTGACCATCTTGACGGCCATATGTTTATGGAAAAGGTTTCTGAATGGCTGGAAGATGAAGAATAATAAAATTTGTATACTTGCATGCATACGGACTGCTTTCAATAAGAACTGAAAGCCCGTCATGCAATGTTTCAGCGTGCGATTGTACGCCCGCCGAAAGACGAAGCGGCCCCCGCCTATAGTGGCGGAGGCCATCTTTTATTTCGTTATATTTATCCTCATATTTCAGCTAACCACCACACATATTTCAGCGCACCACCACACATTTCAGCGCATTGCCACATATTTTCATCACACTGCCACATATTTTCAGCGCACCGTCACACAATTTCAGCGCACCGTCACACAATTTCAGCTTACTGCCGTACATGCGGCAGTAAGCTTTTTTGGCGTCTTAAGACGTGGAAAAAACTCCGGTTCTACCGGAGGAAGAGAAATGAGTGGTGCTATAATAAAAAGCGGCGGGATTTATGCAAGTCACAAAATGTATGAAATGGTTTGAAAATTTATCGGAAATAAAAAAACTGTGCGCTTTTATCCGTTTACGGGTGGCAGTGCGTGTGATGCGAGCATGCAATTCCGTACCCCTTTTAGGGGTCAAGCCGGTAATTGCCCCTTCCAGAGGCAGTGCAAGCCACTGGTCGAAACGGTGGACTTGACTAATCAACAGCCGTTCCGGTGGTTTCAAAAAGCCTTTACTATGCCAAATGCCCCTTTATCCGAACAAAGTGAGGGATTAAGTTGTATGGTAATAGAAAGCATACTTGATTGAATGCGGAATAACGGAACAAGCTATTTAAATAGCACACAGGGCAAGCATTACAAACGAAAGTAATTCGTTGCGCCTATAGGTTCAGCTGATAAAATGGCCTGAAAGGGCAGTGCAAGCCACCGGTTGAACCGGTGGTCATGACTAAATACCCACTTCCACCGTTGAGCCCTTTTAATTTTTTATAAATAAATTTCATAATTTTTCTAAAATACTCCATACTATCTATGTATAAATAAATTTTTGGAGGTTATCAGATGAAAAAAATAAAAACACTTTTGTTATGTATACTTGTTGTATTCGCGCTCACATCCTGTTCTGCACAGGAAAACCATGAGAATTCTGCAGAACCGCACGGGGATACCGGCGCACCGGAAGCCACCGCCTATCGAAATGATAACAATGGAAATGAAAATGGAAACAATGTTGGCGAAGACTTGGAAAACACCGGCGAGAATCTTATTGATGCCGGTGAAGATGCCGTCAAAAATGCAGGAGATGCCGCCCGTGATGCCGGCAACGCCGCAAAAAATGCTGTTGATGATGCCGGAAATGCCGCAAAAGATGCTGCAAATGACGCCGGGAATGCCGCAAAAAATGCTGTGAATGGTGCTGAAAATGCTGTCAAGAATGCAGGAGACGCGGCCACACAAAATAACGGAAAATAAAGGCATAATTTAAGAACTTCTTACCAACCCTCTCTCTTTATTTTACAAAAAAAATCCTTTGGCGCTGCTGCCAAAGGATTTTTTATCTCTTCTTTTATTTAATCATCAGACAAAACCACAAGTACTGTGCCGGAGGAAAAAGAAATTTGAGCCGTCTCTTCTTCCCCAAAGGCATTGCTTGACGCCTGCACCCGGTCACAGCGCAAGGTCATATGTTCTGCAGTATATAAAAGACCTTTGACCGAAAAATCCTGCACGTCTCCCCCATAAGGAAAAAAGGAAACATATTTTCGGTTATGCGCACATTTATGAAGTTCAAAGGGCTTATTTTCCATCCAAATTTCATTTTTTTCATCCACCAGGAATATCCGAATCCCTTTAGAAAGTCCATACTGCAAAAGACAAAAATGCGAAAATTCATGGTCAATTCTCCCGCCGATTCCGCCCAGGAGAATCACCTCGTCGCAGCCAATAGAAATGGCATAGTCAATGGCAAGATTGGTATCCGTAAAATCCTTATGCGCAGGAAAAATCTGTGTCGGAACATCTTGTGGATAAACTTCTTCACAGGAATCACAATCTCCAAGAATCATATCCGGCCGGATTCCCATCCGTCTGGCATGCAAAAAACCACCATCTGCACAAATGACCTTTCCCTCATCAAACGAGAACTTTCGAAACGCTTCATAATCTCTGATAGGACCACTGCAAAATATATATCCGCGCATATTTTTATCTCACCGCTTTCTCTGCCGCCTGCTGCATTGCCCGGATGGCAGCAGACGGGTTGTCCGCTCCAAAAACAGCGGAACCCGCCACCAGAATATCCGCACCGGCACCGGCAGGAATCCCAGCATTTTGTATGCCTATACCGCCATCCACTTCAATTAATGTATGTAATTGATTTTCTATGATCTGCCGCCGCAGCGCCGCAATCTTTTCCGTAGCCACGTCCATATATTTCTGACCGCCAAAGCCCGGCTCCACCGACATGACCAAAACCAAATCATAATCGCCAAGCACATCAAACACCACTTCTGCCGGTGTCCCCGGTTTCACAGAAATTCCGGCCTTAACGCCATAGGAATGCAGAATCTTTGCCGCTTCTTTCGCGTCAGAAACCACTTCTGCATGTACGGTAATCAGATCTGCTCCTGCACGGGCAAAGGCTTCTGCATAGCGAAGCGGTTCTGCAAGCATCAGATGTACATCAAAAACCAGCTTTGAAAGCGGACGGATGGCTTTAACAACCATAGGCGAATAGCTGAGGTTCGGTACAAAATGCCCGTCCATAATATCAATATGCAGATAAGATATTCCTGCATCTTCAACACGTCCTATATCCCTTGCAAGATATGCCGCATCAGCAGACAATATCGAGGGTGCAATTTCAATTTTTCCCATCATTCATCCTCCTGTTTTATGAATCTTCGATCTATTATTCAAAGAAGCGCTATGGACACGGGTTCTCCTGTCCGGGTTCTCCAGCTGCAAGTCAACGTTTTTTCAACTTCTTTTCTCCCCATCCGATATGGGCAATAAAAGCTACCATTTTGCTTCGGCCTTCACCTCTTCCAGAAGCCGTTTATAATTTTCATGGCGCGAAACCGCAATTGTCCCATTTGCAACTCCTTCCAGCACAGCACAGCCTTTTTCAACCATATGAAGACAGTCGTTAAATTTACAACCATGCAGATATGGACGAAACTCAATAAACAGCTCTGCGACCTCCGGGGCTGAAATATCGGTGAGCTGAAAGGTGCTGAACCCCGGCGTATCAATCACATAGCCGCCGCCCGGCAGAGGAACCAGCTCACTATGCCGTGTTGTATGGCGCCCCCGTTCTATCCGGTCATTGACTTCACCGGTATCAAACCACTCTTTCTCAAGCAAACAATTCAGAATGCTGGATTTCCCAACACCCGAATTTCCTGCAAAGGCCGTTGTATGCCCTTGCAGGATTTCTGAAAGTTTATCGGTGTTTTCCCGTTCCTTTGCACTTATACAAAGGACATCATATCCGGTTTTTTCATAAATTCTTTGCAGTTCTTCCCCGGTGTCCAAATCAATTTTATTCAAACAAAGAATGGGATGAATACCTGCATATTCCGCGGCAGCAATCATTTTATCCATCACATAGAGATTGGGTTTTGGATTTGCTGTGGCAATAACAATCGCCAAATAATCCACATTGGCTACCGGCGGCCTTGTCAACATATTCCGACGAGGGAATATCTTTTCAACAAATCCGCCGCGCCCCTCGGCATCAACAGAAATCTCTGCTTCATCACCAATGAGAGGAACAATGCCTTCCTTTCGGAAAATACCGCGTGCACGTGTTTCAACCGGCACACCATTTCCCGTATCCACATAATAAAATCCGCCAATCCCCTTGATAATTTTTCCCTGTAACCGATCAGACATATCCTGCCTCCATCCATCCTTCACTGCTTTTTCTTTTTCAACGCTACTCAATTATTTTCTGCCAAAACCATTTCCGGCTATTATTCAAATTTTTGCCCAAAACCATTCCCATCTGTAATTTCCAAAAGGATAGGCGAGCATTGCCCGCCTATCCTGTTAATTTTCTATCTCATTGATTTCATCATCTTCCGCGCCGGTACCACCGCCGGTATTCTGCTGGGTTCCGCCTTCATTGTCATTACCCGAATTTGTTTCGGGTTTTTTGGTCGGCTCTGGAGCCGGCTTTTTGGTCGGTTCCGGATCGGGTTTTCTGGTCGGTTCTGCATTCGGCTTTTTGGTTGGCTCTGTATCCGGTTTTTCCGTCGGTTTCTCGGTCGGCGCCGTGGTGGCATTTGCATCCTCTTTATCCTTGTCCGAAGAACCTTTGCTGACATTCAATGTAATCAAATCCCCTGCCTTCACCTTTGAACCGGAACTTGGACTCTGGCTCAAAACGGTACCCGCTTCTTCGGAATCGCTGGCTACCTCAACGATATTGACCTTTAATCCCAGCTGCTCAAGCTCTTTTTGTACATCTTCAACCTTTTTCTTTGCATAATCCGTAAGGGTAATTGTCTCTGAACCTGCGCTGACAATAACGTTAATCACCATATCGTCCCGCTTTTTCACCTTTTCACCCGCCGCGGGCGTCTGTTCCAATATCGTTCCTGCATCTTTTGTGCTTTCCTGTCTGCTGCGGATAACAATGCTGTATTCATCTTTATATTTCGCCTGTGCCTTTTCAATATTCATATCGACAAGCGCAGGAATTTCCATCGTATCACCGCCAAAAATCGTAAAACCGCCCGTCATTGCAGCAAAAGCAACCGAAAGCCCTGCAATCACCAAAACAGCGGCCAAAATTGCCACTGCGGCTACCTTACGGTCTTTTTTCTTTTTCGCCCGTTTATTCCGCAAATATTCCATCTCTTTTAACTTCCGTTTTTCTTCTTCTTTATCAACCCCAAAATCATGTTCAAACCGGTCCGTTTTCTGATCTTCATAATCCCTGAGATCGGTATCATGGATGCTGGGCATCTTGATGGTTGTATCTCCTTCATAGGAGGGTATCTGCCGCGTGGACACAAAGCTCTGCTCCGGCCGGTTCAGCACCGCGCGCAGATCCTTTAAAAATGCCGTCACACTTTCATACCGCGCCCCCTGCTCTTTATCAATTGCCTTTAATACAATTTGTTCAACCGAAAGGGGAATTTCGGGATTCAGTTCTGTCGGACGCTTTGGTTTTTCCTGAATATGCTTAATTGCAATCGCAACCGGACTCTCATCATTAAAGGGCAATTTTCCTGTCAGCATTTCATAGAGGACTATGCCCAAAGAATAAATATCGGTACGCTCGTCGGTATAACCGCCTCTGGCCTGCTCCGGCGAGAGATAGTGTGCCGTTCCGATTGTACTTTTGGCCATGGTCATGGTTGACTGAGAGGTGGCCCGTGCAATGCCAAAATCGGTCACTTTTAAAATCCCGTCATTGGCCATGATGATATTCTGCGGTTTAATATCCCGGTGAATCACCGAATTTTTATGCGCTTCTTCCAGTCCTTCACTGATTTGTATCGTATATCCAACGGCTTCCTTCCACGGTATTACCTTCTTCTTGTCAATATACTGTTTCAGGGTAATTCCTTCCACATATTCCATAACAATATAATAAAGTCCGTCTTCACAGCCAACGTCAAATACAGAGACAACATGCGGATTTTGAATACGTGCCGCCGCCTGCGCTTCAATATTGAATCTGCGTACAAACTCTTTGTCGTCCTTGAAGTCTTCCTTCAAGACCTTGACCGCCACAAAGCGGTTCAAAAGACGGCATTTTGCTTTATAGACAATCGCCATTCCGCCTTTTCCAACCTCTTCGATAATTTCATACCGTCCGGCTAAAACTTTACCTGTTAAATCCATCGTTTTTTCCTCCTATATAAAACGGATACACAACACCGTGACATTATCCATGCCGCCATTTTCTTTCGCACACTGAATCATGCGGTGTACCATTTGTTCAGCCGATGTTTCCTGCATACAAACATCGCGTATAGCTTCATCTTCCATCATACCTGATAATCCGTCACTGCACATCATCAAAATGTCGCCCGACTGAAAATCATATTCAAATATGTCGGCTTCAACGCTTTCGTCTGTTCCTAACGCCCTTGTGATGATGTTTTTCTGGGGATGTACCCTGGCCTCCTCTTTGGAAATGGTTCCCTGGGCAACCATTTCGGCCACCACCGAATGGTCGGTGGTAATCTGCAGAATTTCTTCCCCCCGGACAGCATACGCCCGGCTGTCCCCGACATTGGCAATATAGGCTTCATCTCCGGCAATACAAGTTACAACCGCAGTCGTTCCCATGCCCTGCTGTTCCTGATTACGAACCGCCATATCAAATATTTCCCGGTTCGCCTCTCCAATGGCCGCATTGATTGCGGCAGGTATCTCGTCGCCTCCGCTGTCAAGCAGTGTCCGAAGCTGTTGGGATATGATCTCCACCGCAGTCCGGCTTGCAATTTCGCCGGCATTATGCCCGCCCATGCCATCGGCAAGAACGCAGAACCCCTGCCCTTTCTCTGATAAGTTGGGGTCAATGCAAAATGCGTCTTCATTCAATTCACGGACACAACCCACATCTGTTGCTCCGAAGACTTCCAGTTCCAAGCCAAACACCCCTTTCAAAAAATCTATGTCCTTATTCATTGACATTCGTCATCCTCTTAATGTCCTGTTATTTATCGGCAAATAATCCTCTTTCATATGCCATTTTATCCTATGTATATATTATATCAAACTTCTAACCGCTGACTGCGCAGCTGACCACATGCAGCACTGATGTCCCGGCCCATTTCACGACGGATGGTTGCTGAAATACCACCTTCTGTCAGCACATGCTGAAAACGTTCAATGCCCGCTCTGCTTCCGGCAGCAAAACCGGTTTCTTTTACCGGATTAACCGGTATCAGATTCACATGACACAACATACCACGAACCAGCCGAAGCAGTTTTTCAGCCTCCTGTTCGCTGTCGTTGACCCCTTGTATCAATGTATATTCAAAAGATATGCGCCGGTTTGTCTTCCCGATATAATATCGGCAGGCCTCCAGCAGCTCCTCAATGGGATATTTCCGGTTGACCGGCATAATCGCAGACCGCTTTTCATTACTGCAGGCATGAAGGGAAACAGACA
This sequence comes from uncultured Clostridia bacterium, assembly GCA_910580105.1. Lineage (GTDB taxonomy): Bacteria > Bacillota > Clostridia > Monoglobales > Monoglobaceae > CAJTWN01. The sequence continues at coordinate 475,957 of CAJTWN010000001.1, forward strand.
AAGTAATCTGCAGTTCCTTTTCCGCCAGTTCCAGAATTTTCGGTACAATCCCACAGGTTGACAACGTGATATGCCGGTGGCCGACCGCCAATCCCAAAGGATGATTTACATTTTCCAAAAAGACCATCACATTTTCAAAATTGTCCAATGGTTCACCAATGCCCATCATCACAATGTTATTGATACGGCAGCCCAAATCCCTCTGCACTGCTACCACCTGATCAATGATTTCACCCGCGGAAAGGTTCCGCACCTTTCCGCAGCGGGTAGAAGCACAAAAGGCACACCCCATTGCACAGCCCACCTGGCTGGAAATACAGATGCTATATCCATGCTTATATTTCATCAAAACGGACTCTACAAAATTTCCGTCACCTAATTGTAACAGATACCTACGGGTTTCGTCAATCTTTGAGATATATTTTTCTTTTATTTTTATATTGTGCAGAACAAATTTCTCTGCCAGCTTTCCCCGCAGAGACTGCGGAATGTTCCGCATTTCGTCAAAACTGTCAATTTCTTTATAAATCCAGGGAAATACCTGCTTGACCCGAAAACGCGGCTCCCCCATTTCCTGAAGCTGTTCTTCAAGGGCGGCATAGGTAAGATCCCGTATATTCTTCTTCATTGTGTCCTCTACCTGCCTGTCTTTTGCATCTTGCAGATATAAAAACCACTGCCCCCATTTGTATATGTATGATATAAATGCGCTTCACATTTCTCAAATTCGGGATGTGCAAGTAAAAATTTTTCTATCTGCTCTTCGTTTTCTTCTTTTAAAATGGTACATGTACTATAAACCAAAACACCATTTTTCTTTACATACCCGGCCGCAGTATCAAGCATCCGTTTCTGCACCCCGGCCAATGCAGCAATATCCTCTTCCCTCCGCCGCCAGCATATATCCGGTTTCTTTTGAATAACACCCAAACCGGAACACGGCGCATCCAGCAGAACACGGTCTGCTTTTTCCAGATATTCCGCCTTTGTTTCCTCAGCATTTCCCATTTCCGCCCTGATACATGAAATTCCCAGCCGCCGGGCCGCATGTTCGATCAGTGCAATTTTATGGGGATAAATATCAAAAGCAAGCACCTCGCCCCTGTCCTGCATTTTCTCAGCAATATGGGTGGTCTTTCCTCCCGGTGCAGCACATAAATCCATTATGGTCTCTCCCGGCTGGGGAGACAGAATCTCCGCCGCATACATCGAATTGATATTTTGCAGAGTATACAATCCTTGCTGATAGGCTTCAGAACATTCCAGATTCAGCCGCCCCTCTACATGCAGCACATAGGGCAGTTTTTTATCTATTGTAATCTTCTTTCCTTCAGTTTCCAGACGTTTTTTTAATTCTTCCGGAGTCGTTTTCAATAAATTTGTACGCACTGTCGGCGGATAAATTTTATGATACGCCCCAAGGATTTTCTCCGTCTCATCAAAACCATACTGCTTCAAAAGCTTTTCCGCCATCCACTCCGGGCAGGAATAGGTAAAGGAAAAATAAGGAACTGCATTTTCCTTTGGAGGAATCCTGATTGCTTCCGGATTCCGCGCAGCTGCCCGAAGCACGCCGTTGACAAACCCTGCCGATGCCGTATGCCCATAACGGCGCGCCAGCTTCACACATTCATTACAGGCCGCATGAGAAGGCACCTGCATATCCAAAATCTGATAAATCCCCATCCGAAGAATATTGCAGATCCACACACTCATCTTTCTGCGTTTTATTTTGGAAAACTGCCCGATAATATTGTCCAGCCGGATTCGGTTCTGCAAAATCCCCATCAATAGCCCGGCAGCAAAGTTTTTCTCCTGCTCGTCTTTCACTGCGGACAGCATCTGTTTCATTGCTGTATTTGAAAAAATTTCGTCTTTCTCTATCTTTACCAGCGCCTTCAGCACTTCTTCTCTCGTATTTACCGCCATCAGTCCCTCCGGTTTCTGCTGATAAGGATAAGGCGGAGAAGGGACATAATTGCGCTCAGTGCGGCCGCAACATAAGTGAGGGCAGCGGCGCTCAGTACTGCTTTGGCACCCGATACTTCCTCCATCCGAAGAATACCTTGATTTTCCAGCGTATAAAGCGCGCGGCTGCTTGCATTGAACTCCACCGGAAGGGTGATGAGCTGAAACAACACCGTAGCAGAAAACAGGACAATTCCCACATCAAAAAGTATAGGAAAAAAACCGCCGCCGTAACCAAATATTAAACCAATCAAAATCAGCGGCATCGAAAGTTTATTGCACAAGTTGACAAAAGGCACAATCCCATTGCGAATACGAATCGGCGCATAACCGGTCGCATGCTGGATCGCGTGTCCCACCTCATGGGCAGCCACACCAATCGCAGCCACCGAATAACTGCCATAAGTCGCATCTGAAAGACGGACAATATTGGTCCGCGGATCGAAATGGTCGGTCAGCTGTCCGGCAATATGTTCAACCTTAACCTGATACAGGCCGTTCATATCCAGAATCCTTCTTGCCACCTCTGCCGCAGAATAGCCCGAAACGCTTCGTATCTCCGAATATTTACGAAATGTATTGTTGACCTTTGCCTGTGCATAAATCGAAAGAATCATTGCCGGAAACAACAGAAGAATTGTCCAGTCAAAGTATAAACCATACGCTCCACCATACATAATCTTAGATCACCTCAATTTTATTTTAAAACAATATTTGTATCAATGCTGTGGCCATTTAAATAACTCGCCGCCGGCATCCGCTTTCCGCCTTTAAATTGCAGTTCCTCAATGCACAAAGTCATTCCATCACCGCAGACAACCACAATGCCCTGCTTGCCGGCACTTTTTATCTCGCCCGGCGCTCCTGCTTCCGCACCGCCGCAGTGTGCCTTATACACCTTCAGCATTTCATCACCGTACCATGTATAGGCCACCGGCCATGGATTGGTTCCCCGAATCAGGCAATGAATTTTTTCCGCCGGGGCAGTCCAGTCAATTTTACCGGTTTCCTTTTCCATCATCGGCGCATAGGAAGACTGCCGGTCATCCTGCTTTATCCGGGTCAATGTGCCGGATTTGAGAGCAGAAATGGTACGAAGCAGAACCGACGCCCCCATTTCTGAAAGCCGGTCATGGAGCTGCCCGGCATTTTCATCCGGCAATATCAGCGTCTTTTCACTGAGAAGCATATCACCGGTGTCCAGACCCTCTTCCATATACATGGTGGTGATGCCGGTCTCTTGCTCGCCATGGATAACCGACCACTGAATCGGACCCGCGCCCCGGTATTTCGGCAAAAGGGACGCATGTACATTGATACAGCCATATGCAGGAAATTCCAAAATATACGTTGGAAGAATTTTCCCATAGGCCACCACAATGATAAGCTCTGGCTGCAATTGTTCCAGCACATCATGGAATGCCCCGTTTTTAAGGCTCGGCGGTTGAAAAACCGGAATCCCGGCAGCTTCAGCCGTCTCTTTGACGGGCGGCGGCTGCATTTTATGGCCGCGGCCTTTGGGTTTATCCGGCTGAGTAACCACCCCGACAACCATATCTTCACTCGCTATTAAAGCCTTCAGGCAGGGCACCGAAAAGTCCGGCGTTCCCATAAACAAAATACGCATTCTTTTCCCTCACAATTTTTTATTCGCATTTCTACATATTTGGATTTATTATACTACAGCCCGATATAATAAGCAAGGGCTATTTTTATTGTTGATAATTTGTTTACAATATTGTATAATAAGAGGTATTCCACGCAGAAAGGACAAAAAACATGGTAGCAATCATCGATTATGGAGCCGGAAACCTGCGCTCCGTCCAAAAAGCCTTTGCCCACATCGGCGCAGAGGCAAAAATTACAAATCAAAAAGAGGAAATCCTTTCCGCCGATCATGTCATCCTCCCCGGTGTCGGGGCATTCGGTGACTGCATGAACGGCATCCATACCCACCGGCTGGACGATTGTATTCATCAGGTCATCGAAAACGGAACTCCGTTTTTGGGCATCTGCCTGGGCCTGCAGCTGCTCTTTGAGGGAAGTGATGAAACCCCGGACGTCAAAGGGCTTGGCGTTCTTGCCGGTAATATCAAAAAAATTCCCAACCATGAAGGGTTAAAAATTCCGCATATGGGCTGGAATTCCATCTCCATTCAGCCGGACAGCCGTCTTTTTGCAAATCTTCCGGCAGAACCTTTCGTTTATTTCGTTCATTCTTATTATATGGTGCCCAAAGATCCTTCAATTATTTCTGCCGTCACTACCTATGGCAGTACGCTTCCCATCGCCCTTGAACGCGAAAATCTTTTTGCAACCCAATTCCATCCCGAGAAGAGCGGGGAAACCGGACTGCAGATTTTAAAAAACTTTATCCATACAGGGAGGACAAAATAATGTATGCAAAACGAATCATCCCCTGCCTCGATGTCCACAACGGCCGCGTTGTCAAAGGCGTCAATTTTGTAAACCTCCGCGATGCCGGCGACCCGGTGGAGATTGCCAAAGTTTATAACGAAGCCGGAGCAGACGAACTCGTCTTTCTGGACATCACCGCAACCCACGAAGCCCGGGGAACGGTACGGGATATGGTCCGGCGTGTCGCCGAAACCGTATTTATCCCCTTCACTGTCGGCGGCGGCATCCAAACGGTTGAAGATTTTCGTGTTCTACTGAAAGAAGGCGCTGACAAAATATCTATCAACTCCTCTGCCATCAAAAATCCCCAACTGATTCATGACGCGGCCTGGAAGTTCGGAAGCCAGTGCGTGGTGGTGGCCATTGACGCAAAACGGCGGAAAGATAACAGCGGCTGGAACGTCTATGTCCACGGCGGAAGAATCGATACCGGCCTGGATGCGCTCGAATGGGCCAAAAGGGCAAACGAACTTGGCGCCGGAGAAATACTGCTGACCTCAATGGACTGTGATGGTACCAAAGCAGGTTATGACCTGTCGCTGACAAAAACCATCTCTGAAGCGGTTTCCATTCCTGTCATCGCCTCCGGCGGAGCAGGCACCATGGAACACTTTAAAGACGCCCTCACCACCGGGAAGGCAGACGCCGCACTGGCGGCTTCCCTCTTCCATTTCCGTGAGATTGAAATCCGTGACCTCAAAGCATATCTACAAAAAGAAAATGTGCCCGTCCGTATATAAGCAAGAAAAGGCAATTTAATGCTGCATCATGATGATGTTTTTATACTTATATGACAAAACAAACCCACCCTTGCAAGGGTGGGCTTGTTTTATTCCGCTTTCTCCGTTTTCTTAAAAAGATAGGGCAGAATATTTTCCCGCTTCATTTTAAGTACCAAAGAAAATTCATCCAAAATCAGCTTTTCCGCCTCTTTCAAAAAACGCTCGTCGCAGACGTGTAATTTCTTTCCCACTCCCTGCAGACAATTTCTTCTCAGATAAAGCAGACGCATCATTTTCAACATTTCCTGGCGGTCATTCCTATCCAGGATTTCTTTATACCTTCCCTTTCGCGCATTTTCATCGGAGATCCAGCTTTCTGCCTCCTCTGAAACCACATTCATCATTCCATGTATATCTTCCACCGAAACCAACCTATGCAGGCCATTCATCAGTTTTTCATTCTTTACCGGGACAAAAATGGTTGCATTCTCATCATAAATCGGAGATAGCACCACATACTCCATCGTCATTCCGCCAAACCGTCTTTCTGTAAAGTCCTCTACCCGGCACACCCCTTGTGTACCATAAGAGACAATATCCCCAATTTTCACCATTATCAGTCTCAGCTCTCCTCTCTCTTCAAGGGAATCCTCCTTGAAAGTATGTATCTGCAAACTGTCTTTGCCTACAGATACAAACAACAAACAGATTTTTTCTCCTTCCCCTTATCCGATTCCTTATCTATCTTTCATATTTTTCTTTCTTATTATATTATAACATAAAATCCCTCTCCAAAGTTATGGGCAAATCGCCGAAATTTTACCACAGCCTTTCCCTTTCTTATTAGTGTTTTTCACCACACAGTGACCATACACAATATATTTGCCATATCTGAGAAACAAAAGGTACAGTATAAAACTGCACTTGAGCGTGTCGATAAACCGGTTTGAGTAATATTTTGTTACATCGCCGCCAGGGTTTGACCGAAGAACTATGGGCTTTGGACAATGTATTCAGAGCAAAATCTTGCTCAAACAGACTGAAAACTTGTCTTTTTCGACAGTCTGAAGCGCAGTATAGAACTGTACTTATTATTTCTTATCTGCAAACAACAGATAACATGGCATTCTTCCGCCTGTCCCCCGGCAAAGGCATTTGTCTGCTCTAGCACCGCTTTTGATCAATATAACATTCTTTTTTCATTTTCCCCATGCAAATAATACAAAAAATAGCAGGCAAATTTTTGCCTGCTATTATACTTATTTATTTAATCGCCCCGGATTTTAAATGTTTTTCCGGCTTTTTATTATCCCATCTGTAAGGAGCAATGAAACACTTATTTGATCCTGTGTGTCAATGGCATCTCCTACAATTCTATAGTTTTCTCTATTCGTTCCAGGATACCAGTACCATTGCTACATCCTTTGAATCCACCTTCCCGTCACGGTTGAGATCATATTTTGCATATTCATTCTTTTCCCCGTTATCGAGATCAATTTCTCCAAAATAGGATACCACCGCTGACAGGTCATATATGTTTATCTTTCCGTCCTTCACGATTTCTCCTGCCAGGAAGTTCTTCCTTTCTCCATTGGCTTCTGCTGTGTCCTTTACATTGTTCCAGAATGCCAATTCTGCACCGGCTTCTGTCAGCTGAACCGTCTTCTTCGCCGTCCGGTAACCTTCTCCGGAAACGGTCACTGTATAACGGTTGTTCGCCGGCAGATTCCCGGCCACAATCACTGCTTCTTCTGCTGTATAATTATCGCCGCCCAGCGCATAGACATATTCTTTTCCATCTGCACCGGTGATGGTCACCTTCATCTGCTGGTATGCCTCTGCATTTCCTGCTGTCACATTGTTGTTAAATGCGATCTTCACTGTCAGGTCCGCTGTTACCGGCGAAAGTTCGGTTTCAATCACACCGTTGTTAGCCGTATCATTGATAATCAACTCACCTACATTCGCATCTGTTCCGCCGCCAACAAGATAATCAGTAACAATATTGTCCGCATTTGCTGTCGCACGTACTGCATTCAATGCACTATCGTCAATGCTGAATTTAACGGCGCCGTAGCCATTAAATTGTACCTGAGCAATCACAATTTCCGGTTGGGTGATATCCGGAACGTCTTCACCATTCTCACCTGCACCTTTCAAATAGAACAGGTAATCATTGTCCATCTCCGTTTGTGTATTAGATACACATCTGACGTCTCCGTACGGCAGAATCTCATACGCAACCTCTTCGCTTTCCAGCTTAAATGCCAGTTCAGCCGCCGTAAGCCGGTTGATAATGGTATTGTCAGCCGCCTTAAGTACAATATTGTAAAGTGTATCATCCGTTTCATCCACTTTTTCAAAAACAACCGCAACCGCATTGGTCAAAGCAGAATCTGCTATAGCTGAATAACTCCCGTCAGCATTTTCTTTTAATACAAGTCCCGGCGCAGCATACGCAGGAGCAACTGCTGCAACAAAGTTACCAGCTTTGACTTTTCCATTTTCATCCAGAAGAACATTGACACCGGCATTCACATAGGGAACAGCATCTGTACCCCGATCAGTTGAAAATTCAATGTCGTTCAGCGTTACCGGCACACCGTTCATCATTGTGCCATTGTCATAAAAAACTGCGTTTCCGCTGACACCATTCAGATCATTAACCTCTATACAAAATGCGCGGACAGTATAAGAACTGCCTGCATATTCTTCCGCAAGCACCGTGTTATTTTTTGAAAGCACAGTATATGTATTCAGTCTGCTGTTATTCTGATACAGGTCAAACGCATAAAAGTAAAAATTACGATTTGTCCCATACACTGTATTGTCAGATATTGTAATCACCGCATCATCAGCAGCATTCAATGATTTCACCGCAATAAAATTATAGCGGTTTGCCTCGCTTCCAAATGTGTTACCGCTGATTTCGCTGCCGTCTGCCAAATATCTCCAGGTAAACATTGCTGCCGGATAGGAATCCGCCGTAGATTTTACGATAATGACGTTGTTCTTTACTGCCAGTTTCACCGGTGTGGCAACCTCTGATTGTGATACAATAAATGCCGCTCTGCCGCTGACCTTTTCTTTAAGCTCTACATTCACATCACAATTTTGGATCGTAACTTCTGCTGCGCCCGCATCGTTTACATTGATATAAGAATTTCCGGTGATTTTCAATCCGTCAAACACTGCCGAAGCCTTCAAAACAAATTTCGCATCACGGATTTCAGCGGTTTGCCCCTCTGCACTTGTGATCGTTACTGCCTTATCAACAACTATCTCTTGCGAACTTCCGCTAACCTGCTCTGCTATAATCTCAATCGTGTCACCGGGAACTGCTGCTTTAACCGCATCCTGGAGCGTTGCATAACCCTTCAGCCCTATACGGACAACTGACAGTGTGCCATCATCCTTCGCATAATATCCCGGCTCCTGATACTGCACCTCAGCATCTGCCAAAACATTGACGGTTACGTCATATGAAGGATTCCCGTCACTTCTGCCATTTCCAATTAAAACATCCCCGTTTGCCGAAGAAACACCTTCGCTGTATGCAAATATGGTATCCGCATCCACATGCAGCGTTGAAGCTGCGCTTTCAGCTGATTTTACCACACGGATAGGCGCTGCCCACGCTCTGTCACCGGCATTTCCCTGCCCGCAATCGGTAAAGGTACAGCCGTTAACGTTGATTGCCACTTCGGCACCTTCCGCTTTGGTATTAATATTCACCGGCTCGCCTACGCCTGTAAATGTACAGTTATTAAGTGTAATCTCGCCGGCCATGCTGGAATAAACTGTACAATTGTTGGCAGTATCACCCGAAAAATCACAATTGTTCAGCGTAATATTGTTTGTTCCAGCTGTACCGCTGAAATATACACGATTCATACCATCGCAATCATTAAATTCAAGATTTATCGTATGCGTGGTGTTTCTCTGTCCCCAAGCTGCAATCCCGTCCAGTTCGTCCACAATAACCGTGATATCCTTCGTCAAAAATTCACCATTCTCATCACGCGCCCCTGTGGTACGGTCATATTTATAAGTATCAATGCCCATGTCACGTTCACCACCGGTAACTCTGGCATTGTTACCGATAATATGTATACTGTCTGCTACAATTGCATGGGTCATAGATCCAACATCGGAATTTTCTTTACATTCTATAATTACTGTATCGGACGGACTATTCTTATATACAGCTGTAAGCGCCTCCGCAAGCGTATTATAATAATCCGTACCAACACGAACAGTCGTATCTTCGGCTCCTGTCCAGTCATCCCCCGCCGCAAATGCCGGAAAACACATCACACCCAGCACCATTGCTGCCGCAATAATCACCGAAAATATTTTTGTTGCCTTTTTCATAAAACACCCTTCCTTTTATTTTATATTTTATTATCATATAATTTTATCTTATGAAAATACAAAAAGCATATTTCGCCCGACTGAACAGGGACAAAATATGCCTTTCATTCCATCTTTTCTATTTGTACACATGTCCCTTTAATTATAAAAACGGGCAGAATTATCCCCCAACATACAGTTATGATAACCTCTTTTTCCTTCTCTTTTACATTTTATAGTAATATAATAGCACACACATTTCCAATTTGCAATACTTTTTTTAATTATATTTATGAATATAATAATATTTTTTCATTCATTTCTTTCAGCAGACATAAAAATAGCAGGCAAAAAACTGCCTGCTATTATTCTTTTTATTCAACTGTAACCGATTTTGCCAAATTTCTCGGCTTATCAATATCCAGTCCCTTAAGCGATGAAACATAATATGAAAACAACTGTAATGGAACCACAACTTCCGAAGGCATCACCAGGGGATTGCTCTTTGGAACATAGATAACATGGTCCGCCTCATGCTCAATCTCGGTATGGCCTTCTTCTGCTATGGCAATCACAACCGCACCTCTTGCCTTGACTTCCTTAATATTACTCAGCATCTTGTCAAAAAGGGATTTCACTGTGCAGAGGGCAACCACCACCGTTCCCTCTTCAATCAGAGCAATGGTTCCGTGCTTCAGCTCACCTGCGGCATAAGCCTCGGAATGGATATAGGAAATTTCCTTCAGCTTCAAAGAACCTTCCAGGGCAACCGCATAATCCAGCGAGCGGCCAAGGAAAAAGACACTCTTGCTGTTATAATATTTTGAGGCAATATACTGAATTTCCCCTTTATTTTCCAGCAATTTTTCTATTTTCTCCGGCAATTCTTCCAGCGCCTTGATATATGCCGCAAGTTTTACCGGCTCAATCAGCGAAAGCCGCTGTGCAACATACAACGACAGCATATAAATTGCGTTCAGCTGTGTGCTGTACGCCTTTGTGGTGGCCACAGCAATTTCCGGGCCGGCCCATGTATAAAGAACATCATCCGCTTCACGAGCAATGGCACTGCCCACCGCATTGACAATCGCAAAGGTTCTTCCGCCCAGACGCTTTGCCTCCCGCATAGCAGCAATGGTGTCCGCAGTCTCTCCCGACTGACTGATGACCACAACCAGCGTGCGTTCATTGACAATTGGGTTTGCATAACGGAATTCCGAAGCCACCGATACCTCAACGGGAATCCTGGTCATCTCTTCGATGACATATTTTCCGACAACGCCCACATGGTACGCACTGCCGCAGGCAACAATATAGATCTTCTGAATGTTCTTCAGATATTCATCCGAAAGGGATATGTCATCCAGCACAATCGTACCGTCTTTGATTCTGGGTTTCACCGTATCGGCAATCGCTCTGGGCTGCTCCATAATTTCTTTGAACATAAAATGCTCGTATCCGCCCTTTTCTGCCGCATGAATGTCCCAGTCCACCGTGTATACCGATTTTGTTACCTCTTCTTTATCGGGATTAAAAACTTTCACCTGATCCGCCGTAAGCATTACAATTTCATTATTTTCCAGGAAATAAACCTTCCGGGTATGGCTGAGAATTGCCGGAATATCCGATGCAATAAAGTTTTCCCCTTCGCCCAGTCCAACAATCAGCGGACTTTCTTTGCGGACAGCCACAAAGGAATCCGGCTGGTCTGCGCACAAGATACCAAGGGCATAAGATCCCTCCACCTTGTTCATGACTTTGATTACCGTGTCAACAATATCGCCTTCATAATAATATTCCACCAGATGCGCAATCACCTCTGTATCTGTTTCCGACAGGAAGGTGAACCCCTTTTGGGTGAGATAAGTCCGCAGCTTCATATAATTCTCGATAATACCATTATGTACCACTGCAAATTTCCCGGACTGGCTCAGGTGCGGATGGGAATTTGTATCCGACGGTTCGCCATGTGTTGCCCAGCGGGTATGGCCGATGCCCATATTGCCTTTCAGCGCATCCCCTCCATCCAACATATCGCTAAGAATAGAAAGCCGCCCCTTCGACTTTTTCACTTCGATTCCATGCTCGGTCATTACAGCAACACCGGCTGAGTCATATCCTCTGTATTCCAACTTTGAAAGCCCTTCCAGCAGGAGAGGCGTTACCTGTTGTTTACCGACATAGCCAACAATTCCACACATATTATATCCTCCAATTCTCACCACAGCGGCCATGATGTTCCGTGTGATACCAGTTGTTTTTACTCTGTCTCAGGATCCCGATGAAGAAGACCGGTATCCAGCTCAATATATACAGCAAATATCCAAAGATATTTAATAATATTTTAAAATCCAGTTTTTTATCCATCCATAAACCCAAAAATATCATAAAAAATGTGCCAAAGATATAAAGGTTCAGGCAGACGAAATTCAGCGGATAGATCCACAGCTGAAGAAACCGGGCCTCCCACACACCTGCGCGGACAAAAAATGTTCCAAACCAAACGATAAAAAACAGGCAGAATACAAAGGTACTGCACCCATCGCCCCAAAGGGCAAAAATTCTGCTTAACATCCCATTTTTTATAAATCCCCGGCGATACTTCTTCTGCGCCTGCCAAAGTCCCTGTACCCAGCGGACACGCTGGCGGACAGAAGTACGGAAGGTATCGGGTTTTTCATCGTATACCACGGCGCGCTTTGCATAGGCAACGCTGTCTCCCTCAAGGGCAAGAGCCAATGTATATTCTGCATCTTCTGCCACACCGGTTTCTGTTTGAACAACCGCCAAAAACTGCGCTGCCGCAATCGAAAATCCCGTCCCCTGCAAAGACACAGAAAGTCCCAGATTCCGGCGGCCCATCCGCTGCATCCGGTTCGGCACCCAATACCACATAGCATGTGCCAGTGCAATCCAGGAAGTATAGGGATTTTTCACATCCACATATCCCTGCACCACCGGATGGCCGCTGTTGTGCATCCGTGCCAATTCCAGAAAATAATCCGCGTCCAGTAAATTGTCTGCATCCAGCACCGTAATATAATCATATCCGGCAAGCTTTTCCTTCAATACTGCACATCCATACCGCAGGGCGGCACCCTTTCCGTCCGGGCCGCCGGTCTTTACAACAGCTTCGGCTCCAAAACGTGCGGCAAGCTCTGCCGTTTGATCCATACACCGGTCGGCAATCACAAATATACCAATCTTTTCCCGGGGATACTCTGTCTTCCGGATAGAATCCAGCAAATCCGGAAGAACCCGCGCCTCGTTATGGGCAGGAATCAGAACGGCAAAAGAAACCGTCTTATTTTCACCATATCTTTCCTTCTCTGGGAAAAAGGAAAATACCCCAAGTATAAAATAATAAACCGCGATAAAAAAGAAAAGGAGAAGTACTATGTCCAAAGCAACACCAAATGCGTATGCGTACACAGATTCTCCCTCCTCACGATTATAAAACATTATAGCTTATTCCCCTTTGATTTGCAAGTATAAATATATTAAATTCTATTAACAATTATGACAAATATTCTGCGATATACCGATATAAAGTAACGAAGAACAGACAAATTTCCCCTCAGTGTATGCAGAATAAGAAAAATTGTCCGGAATTCCAAATTTTTCTTTAAATGTGTTATAAAAGATATAGACAAACATTTTTTGTTGATGTATAATAAATATAGGAAGCAACTATGCTTTATGAATGTTTGACCGGAGGAAATACATGAAACAAAAAACTGTTTTTGTCTGCACAGAATGCGGCAATGAATCGCCCAAATGGAATGGTAAATGTCCTGCCTGCGGCGCATGGAATACATTAATTGAAGATACCATCACGGTCTCTTCTTCAAAAGGCGGAGCAAACGCTAAAACCTTTGTTTCTGCCTCGACACCGGCAACGCTTTCCAACATCTCGACTTCCGAAGATGCCCGGATTCATACCGGTCTTGCGGAACTGGACCGGGTACTTGGGGGCGGTATTGTGAAAGGCTCGCTGGTTTTGATTGGCGGCGACCCTGGCATTGGTAAATCGACCATTCTTTTACAAATATGTGAATATCTGGGGAAAAACCAGTCAATCCTCTATGTATCGGGAGAAGAATCCCAGCGGCAGATAAAGCTGCGGGCCGACCGTCTCGGCGTCCAGACCGAGAATCTGAAGCTCTATACCGAGACCAATATGGCTAACATTGTGGAAACCATCCAGCGCGAAAAGCCGGATATTTTGATTGTCGACTCTGTACAGACAATGTTCAATCCCGAAATCAATCCTGCACCGGGCAGCGTCACCCAAATCCGCGACACTGCCGCAACACTGATGCGGATTGCCAAAGAATCTTCCATCGCGACCTTTCTTGTGGGCCACGTCACCAAAGAAGGCTCGATTGCCGGGCCAAAAGTTTTGGAACACATTGTGGACAGCGTCCTTTATTTTGAAGGTGAACAGCACCGTGCCTACCGCATTATCCGCGCTATTAAAAACAGATTCGGTTCCACAAATGAAATCGGTGTTTTTGAGATGGGCTCGGATGGCCTGCATGAAATTCCAAACCCCTCCCTTGCCTTGCTTTCCGGGCGTCCGGAAGGGGAATCCGGTTCCTGCATCCTCTGCACCATGGAGGGCACACGTCCGGTGCTTGCCGAAGTGCAGGCTCTGGCGGCTCCAACCAACTTTGGGAATCCGCGGCGGATGACGACAGGTATTGATTTAAACAAGGTTTTGATGCTGCTGGCCGTGTTGGAAAAGCGCGTCGGCCTGCGGATCTCCTCTTATGATGTCTATGTCAACGTTGTAGGCGGACTGAAAATGGGGGAACCTGCCATTGATATGGGGATTATCCTGGCCATTGCCTCCAGCTTCCGCAACCGTCCCCTGGACAGCGGCCTGGTCGCCATTGGTGAAGTCGGACTGACAGGAGAAATCCGGTCCTGCAACTTTTTGGAAAACCGGATTGCAGAAGCAGAAAAGCTGGGTTTCACCAAATGTATCATCCCCAGCGCAAACAGCAAAAAATTGCGTAAATTTGATAAAATAGAACTTTATTCATACAACAACATAAGAAAAGTTTTGCAGGATTTTCTATAAATCCCAAACAAGGAGGGGTTTGCGTGTTTAAAATCGGTGATAAAATTGCATATCCTATGCATGGCGCCGGTGTCATCGAAGGCGTAGAAAACAAACGTATTCTCGGCGAAGAGCATCAATATTATATCTTAAAACTCTCTATGGGAGAAATAAAGGTCATGGTGCCCATCGCCAAAATTGAGGAAATCGGCATCCGTTATGTTGTTTCTGAGGAACAGGCAGACGTTGTGATTCAGGAATTTCGGGCAGATGACAACGATGACAGCGATCAGAACTGGAATAAACGGTACCGCGAGAACATCGAAAAACTGAAAATCGGGAAACTCCATGACGTAGCCCATGTGACCAAAACCCTTTTGCTGCGCGATAAACGCAAAAGCCTTTCCAATGCAGAGCGGAAGATGCTGAACAATGCCAAAAACGTGCTTATCTCAGAACTTGTTCTGTCAAAAAATACCGACTATCAGACAATTGAAAATCTGCTGATGAATCAAATCTCCTAAAAAAACATATTGATAAAACAGATGATCAAATTCCAAAACGGCGGTTCCTCCGCCGTTTTATAACTAAATTAAGAAGTCCCCCGCCTCTAAGGCGGCGGGCGCCGCTTAATTTTTTCAGTGGGAGTACAATCTCCCACTGAAAACGTTGAATGACGGGGCAAAGCCCCTTATTGAATAAAGCCAATCATGCAGCAAAACCATCAGACCCACAACGCACCTTCATGGCTGTGTTTTCATTTTAAGGAGGATATGTATGAACGATAACCATCTTCCCACCACTGCCATCCTCCCCGCGGCGGGCAGCAGCTCCAGAATGGGCGGAGAACAGAGTAAACAGTTCATCCTTTTACATAATATCCCGGTTCTGGTACGGACAATGCGCGCCTTCGACCGGGCAGAAGAAATTGACGATGTCATTGTTGTCACCCGTATGCAGGATATACCCATTATCTGGGATATGATCCGGGAATTTGAAATCCAGAAGGTCCGGCTGGTTGTCCCGGGGGGCAAAACCCGGCAGGAATCTGTATTGCTGGGA
The DNA here is from genome assembly GCA_910580105.1 of uncultured Clostridia bacterium. GTDB lineage: Bacteria > Bacillota > Clostridia > Monoglobales > Monoglobaceae > CAJTWN01. The sequence continues at coordinate 491,545 of CAJTWN010000001.1, forward strand.
CTCCGGGAGATTTCCCATCATGGCCTTGTCCTCATCCACGACGGAGCCCGCCCCTTTGTCCGCCCCGAACAGATCGACGCCATTGCCCGGGCCCTTTATACCAAAGAGGCCGTCACTTTGGGGGTTCCTGTCAAAGATACCATAAAAAGAGCAGAAAAGGGGCGCATCACAGAAACCATCCCGCGGGAGTCCCTTTATCAGATACAAACCCCCCAAGGATTCCGACTGGATACCATTCTTGCCGCCCATCAAAATGCAGAATTTGATGCCACCGACGACTGTGCGCTGGCAGAAGCAATGGGCGTCCCGGTCTATGTTCTGCATGGCAGCGACACCAATATAAAAATAACGACACCTGAAGACCTCCTTCTTGCGGAAGGAATTTTATACGCGGCGCGCAGCTGCCAATAAACAGCGGAAACAGAAAACCATTGTCCGCATTTACGTTCCGCCATCCGAATGTGCTTCATTTGTAATTTACTTGCGATTTACCTGTACTTCACTTGTGCTTTATCTGTTCTTCACCTGGGATTCATCCGTGCTTCATTTGTGCTTCATAAAAAATCTTTATAAATAATTGAAAACAAAGCCCGTCAGTACGTTTACGGGCAGAAAGGATATGAAAAATGCGTATTGGATTTGGATACGATGTTCATCAACTGATCACCGGACGGCCGCTGATTATGGGTGGTATGCAGATACCCCACACCCACGGCCTTCTGGGGCATTCCGATGCAGATGTACTTTTACATGCCATTATGGATGCCCTGCTGGGTGCAGCCGGATTGGGCGACATTGGCCGCCACTTTCCGGACACAGATCCGGCCTATAAAGGCGCAGACAGCAAAGCGCTGCTTGCCCGCGTAAAATCCCTGCTGGAAAAAGAGGGCTATTCCATTGAAAACATTGACAGCACCATCATTGCCCAGGCGCCCAAATTTGCGCCCCACCTTGCAGCAATGACCGAAACCATCGAAAATATTCTTGACCTCTCTTCCGGACAAATCAATATCAAAGCCACCACTACGGAACACCTCGGTTTTGAAGGCCGGAAAGAAGGGATTTCCGCCTGTGCAGTCTGCCTGCTCAATCATCGGTAATCGCCTTTTAATTTGGAACATTTTTCAAAAAACGGGGAAATCGGAATAATATTCCATTTAATTCAGTATAATTGCTTATAATTAGATATAATTGGGTATAATTCAGTTTGATTTATACCCAATTTTTTTGTATGATACACAGTGTTAGCACTCGGATGCCCGGAGTGCTAACAAACCAAAAAGTTTTCAATTAAAAGATATATAAGGAGGAAAAAATCATGAACATTAAACCATTGGCAGACAGAGTTGTCATCAAAATGCTGGAAGCTGAGGAAACCACCAAAAGCGGTATCATTCTGGCAGGTTCGGCAAAAGAAAAACCACAGGTTGCTGAGGTAATTGCAGTTGGCCCCGGCGGCGTTGTTGACGGCAAGGAAGTCAAGATGGAACTTGCAGTCGGCGACAGAGTTATCATGAGCAAATATGCAGGTACTGAAGTGAAACTTGACGGCGAAGAAGTTATCATCCTCCGCCAAAGCGACATCCTCGCAAAGATTGACTAATTTCAGCATCATATACTAAATTTGGAGGTAATCATTATGGCAAAACAAATTTTATTTGGAGAAGACGCAAGACGCGCTTTGGAAAGCGGTATCAACCAGCTGGCGGACACCGTAAAAGTCACCCTTGGCCCGAAGGGAAGAAATGTTGTTCTGGATAAAAAATACGGCGCACCGCTTATCACAAATGACGGTGTTACCATTGCAAAGGAAGTTGAGCTGGAAGATCCTTTTGAAAATATGGGTGCACAGCTGGTAAAAGAAGTTGCAACAAAGACAAACGACATTGCCGGCGACGGCACCACCACCGCAACTGTTCTTGCCCAGGCGCTCATCCGTGAAGGACTGAAGAACGTAGCAGCCGGCGCAAATCCGATGATTGTGAAAAAGGGGATGGCTGCCGCTGTTGAAACAGCAGTTAAAGAAATCGTTGCCAACAGCAAAAAGGTTGGCGGAAAAGACGACATCGCAAGAGCCGCTTCTGTTTCTGCCGCTGATGAAACCATTGGCGAACTCATTGCCGACGCAATGGAAAAGGTAACCAGCGACGGCGTAATTACTGTAGAAGAATCCAAAACTGCTGAAACCTATTCCGAAGTGGTTGAAGGTATGCAGTTTGACAGAGGTTATATCACCCCTTATATGGTAACGGATACCGACAAGATGGAAGCTGTCATTGACGACGCTTATATCCTGATTACCGATAAAAAAATCTCCAACATCCAGGAAATTCTGCCCCTCTTGGAGCAAATTGTACAGTCCGGCAAAAAGCTTTTGATTATTGCTGAGGATGTTGAAGGCGAAGCCCTCTCCACACTGATTGTCAACAAATTAAGAGGTACCTTTACCTGTGTTGCAGTGAAGGCGCCGGGATTTGGCGACAGAAGAAAAGAGATGCTTAAAGACATCGCAATCCTCACCGGCGGCGAAGTTATCTCTGAAGAAATTGGTCTTGAGCTCAAAGACACCACAGTTGAACAGCTCGGCCGTGCCCGTCAGGTTAAAGTACAGAAAGAAAATACCATCATCGTTGATGGTATGGGTGACAAAGCTGAAATTGCAAACCGTGTTTCCAATATCCGCGCCCAAATCGAAGAAACAACCTCTGAGTTTGATAAGGAAAAATTGATGGAGCGGCTTGCAAAGCTTGCCGGCGGTGTCGCTGTTATCAAGGTTGGCGCTGCAACCGAGATTGAAATGAAGGAAAAGAAACTCAGAATCGAAGATGCACTTTCAGCAACCCGTGCAGCTGTTGAAGAAGGCCTGGTTGCCGGCGGCGGTACCGCTTATGTAGACGCAATTCCGGCTGTTGAAAAGCTTCTCGAATCCGCAGAAGGTGACGAGAAGACAGGTGTTCAGATTGTTCTTCGCGCTTTGGAAGAACCGGTTCGGCAGATTGCTTTCAATGCAGGCGTTGAGGGCAGTGTCATTGTCAACAATGTAAAAGAAAGCGCCGTTGGTATGGGTTACAACGCACTGGTCGGCGAATATATGGATATGCTCAAGGTTGGTATCGTTGACCCGACCAAGGTTACCCGTTCCGCTCTCCAGAACGCTTCCAGTGTTGCTTCCATGGTACTCACTACCGAAAGTGTAGTTGCAGATAAGCCGGATCCTGCCGGCGATGCAGCTGCAGCTGCTGCTATGGCTGGCGCTGCCGGCGGCGGTATGTATTAAGATAAAATGCCAAAAAAGATGCTATGAAAATAGCATCTTTTTTTTATTGGTGCCTTATGTGGAAATAAAGCACCGGTTCTTCCTCCGGAAGAACCGGTGCTTTAATAAAAAGCGGCAGGCTTTATACAAGCCGCAAAATATAAGAAATGATTTGAAAATTTATCGGAAATAAAAACGGTGCGCTTTTACCCGTTTACGGATGGCAGTGCGTGTGATGCGATCATGCAATTCCGTACCCCTTTTAGGAGTTAAGCCGGTAATTGCCCCTTCCAGGGGCAGTGCAAGCCACCGGTGTACGGCCGGTGGTCATGACTGGATGTCTGTATAGCCGCAAGCTGCATTTTATTTCCAGCGGCAAAATTATCAAATTTAAATGCCCGGAATGATGATCAACATTCACAAATCACTTGACCAGGGTGAGTTCTGCAAGGTACAATTCGGCAGCCGTCCAGCCGTCCATCTTTCCGGTTTTGACAGCCACATCATAGGAAAGACCAAGGCGTATCATCCGCTTCAGATATTTTTCTCCAAACCGCCTGCTTTCATCAATGGTCTTATTCACGACAAAGAGGGGACGCTTGAAATCAAAATACTCCAAAATTTCCTTCGGCGGCAAACCATCCTCATGCAAAAGCTTACAAAGCAGAAGCTCTGCCATCTTTCCGGTCATGATGGACAAAATGCCCGTCGGCGACTCGTTATTGTCGCGCAGAAACTTCATCTGGGTCTGCGCTTTATCGGGACGTTCATTCATAATACTGTCCAGCATGTCATAAACGCGGTATTCCACCGATTTATCCACCACAGCATCAATATCTTCCCGCGTGACCTTATACCGGTCCCCCACATAGCCGATGACCTTATCATATTCAATACTGATTTTCCGCAATGACTGTCCGCACAGGCGAACCATATAGGTCAGATCCCGTGCAAGAATGGTCTTTTCCGCTTTTTTGAATTTTTCTTCCAGCCAAATTTCCACCCGGTTGACAGGAAGATAAGAGAATTCCACAACCGCACCGGCCTCTTCCATCGGTTTCAGATTTTTTATCTTCTTTTTATCAAAGGCCGTTTCCTCAAAAATGAGACAGGTATAAGGCGGGAGTTCATGAAGCAGTTCTGCCGCCATCTTATATTCCCTGCCGGCTGCATTCTGGAAAATACCGCTGTTTTTCACCCATACAACCTTTTTTTCAGACATTTGGGGATATTGTTCCACCGCCTCTGCAAGGCGTTCAAAGTCCGTATTTTTCCCTTCAAATTTAAAGACATTAAAGTCCGCCAATCCGGGAGGCACACATTTTTTGATGATGATATGTATCTTATTTTCCAGAAGATAATCCTCTTCTCCAAAGAAAAAATAGGCCTTTTGCAGCTGATTTCCCCGAATCTGTTTATTAAGTTCCTCTACTGTTATCATTTTATCTTCTTCTCCGCTATGACATCTTCGATTCCGTTTTCATTGAGGATAAACCGCAGTGTTCCGCACTGGTCACTGCGCAGAACAACGGCGCCAATTCCCGAAAGCCGATCAAGCACCTTTCTGCTGGGATGGCCATAGGAATTATGTCCGGTGGGCACCACCGCATATCCCGGTTGTATTTTGGCAAGAAAATCTGCCGAACTGGAGGTTGCCGAACCATGATGGCCAACCTTTAATATATCGCTTTTCATATGATCTTCAAACTTCAGAAAACTTTCACCGTCTTTTTCCAGGTCGCCCACAAAAAGAGCAGTTGTGGCACCAACGCTGAGTTTTAACACCAGTGACCGGTTATTTTCATCATTCTCGCCGGTAAAGGCTTCGTCACTGCTGATGATATTTTTGGGCAGCAAGACAGAAAAATGAAAAGCGCCCACCGAAAGTTCATCCCCTGCAGTGAGCGGAACCGTCTCGGTTCCCCGTTTCCCTGCCAAAGCCATAACCGCTTCTTTATTTTCATTCGACTCGCTGTAATCGGGATAATAGATTGTTTTTATTGACACCGTCTCATCTTTCAGCAGGTCCAGAAGACCGCCCATATGATCCGCGTGAAAATGAGAGATAAATACCGCATCCAGTTGTTCCGCCTGTCGCAGCTGCATATGGCTCTTTATCAGATTTCCATCACCTTTATTCCCTGCATCGATCAGTATGTTTCCGCCGTTCTCAGAGGTCAGCAAGCAGCAGTCCGCATTCCCGACGTCAATAAAACGCAACTCAGTTCCCGCACCGCTGACCGTCTCGTTCTGAAAATGCCAAAAGGTAAACAGCAGACAAAGGATCGCAATCCCCCAAAGCACCAATGCACCGATCTTCTTTTTCCTGTATTGCACACCGCACCCCCGTTATTTTGCCATTTCCATAATTTTTTTCAGCCGATGATTCACCCCCGACTTGCTGAGGGGAGGATGGGTAAGTTTTCCCAGCTCCGTAAGGCTCAGATCCTTATGCTTCAGCCGAAGAAGGGCCACCTCCCGCAAATCGTCCTGCAAACTGTCCAATCCAAAAATTTTATCCACCTGTTCAATTGCCTTTATCTGTTCCACAGACGCATTAATGGTTTTAACAATATTTGCTGTCTCTGAATTGGCGGTCCGGTTAAAATCGTTTCGGATTTCCTTTTCAATCTTGATGTTCAAAAGTTCCATCTGGGACTTGAACGCACCCAAATAACTGAGAAAATCCGAGATGGTATCACTGTTCTTGATATAGAGCACATATTTCGATTTGCGAACCACAGATTTAAACGGGAATCCGATACGTTCAATCAGCATCTGTAAATCCTGACTCAGCCGGAAATACGGCGTTACGATTTCAAGATTATAATTTTTCCTCGGGTCGATCACCGTTCCGGCGCTCATGAAAGCGCCTTTTACAAAGGCGCGCCGGCAGCATTCTTTTTCCAGCATTTCATCGTGAATCCGGTGCCGGACAAGACCCGTCTTTGCGTCAATCAATCCCAAATCTGCCAGCAGCTGCAAAATCTGCACAGCATCTGCAATTTCCGCCGTATAACGGACGGTGCCATCTGTCATCTGTTTGACCACCGGCTCTATCCCAACCTTTCGGCTGATGTTCACATAACGTCCCATCACATCCGGATTTTCTGTCACATACCGGATGGAGGTTCTGCTGATATTTGCTCCAAAAAGAATGAATCCGGCATGTTCTGCAATATCACAGCAATGCTCCTGGTTATCCAGTTTATACAGTTCTTCTTTGGTGAGTCTTGAAAAAGATTTCATCTTACAAACCTCTCTTATTTCCCCTTTTTTCAAAAATTGCCCTGTACAGATGACAAACTGTACCATCCGCAATTTCCAAAACTGTATGCGCCTTCCGCGTCCGGCCCCCATGGCTTACTCCGCCAGTGTACACAGGAACGCACACTTTTTTGACCCCTTATTTCTTCCGGCTGCGTTTGGGCTGATACAAAAGGACGCCCTCTTCGCTCACCGCTGCAGAATCTTTCATCCGAACCTTATTGACAATATCCAATATGGTGTCCGCCAAAACCACCGCATCATGGCGGATATAACGATTGTCCTGGATACCGACCAAATCCTTTTCGATAACCGAAATCCTCGTCTGCCAAAACCGGCCGCTGTCATAGGGCACCGCCTCTGCATCCTGCTCTATATACTTAGAGAGAAGCGGTGTATCAATCTTCCGGTTATTGACAATACAATAGTCGATAAAATCCGGACAGGTATGTTTCAGGATTGCCTGCACATGGTCAAAAGCGGTATAACCATCCGTTTCACCCGGCTGGGTCATGATATTGTTGATATAGACCACAGGCGCTTTGGCTTTATGTATGATTTCCGCCAGCTGATGTACGCACAAGTTGGGCAGTACGCTGGTATACAGACTCCCCGGCCCCAGGGTAATCAAATCCGCCTGCTGAATTTCCTCTGCAATTTCTTTGACCGGTACGATTTCCTCGGACGGTTTCTTCTTATTGCGGAGGCAGACCGTTTCAATCCTGCATCCATACCGGGAAAGGCAATGTCCGATATTGGATTCGCCAAACACCTTCTGCCCATTTTCCAATACAGCAACCAGTTCCACATCTTCATCGGTGACCGGCAGAACCTTTCCGGTCACCTTCAGCACATCGCTGACGCTTTGAATCGCCGTCACAAAATCGCCCTGATAAATCTCGTTCATCGCGGCAAGCAATAAATTCCCAAAGCTTTGTCCGCGCAGACGGCCGCCGGAAAAGCGGTGCCGCAGCAGTTTTTCCATCACCGGCTCGGTCTCCGAAAGGGCCAGCAGGCAGTTCCGAATATCACCGGGCGGCGGCATATTGAGATCAGACCGCAGCACACCGCTGCCGCCGCCGTCATCTGCCACAGTCACCACCGCCGTAATCCGGTCGGTATACATCTTAAGGCCGCGCAGCATTGTCGAAAGCCCGGTTCCGCCGCCGATAGAGACAATTTTCGGTTTATTTTTCACCATGAAATGCTCTGTTGACATTACACAATGCTCCAATCCAAAGGAATTTTATATACCTTTTTGAATATCCCGGTGGGTAATCATTGCCAGATGCCCCTTCTGCTTCAGGAACTGATAAACTCCCTCGGCAATGGTAACACTCCGGTGATGGCCGCCGGTACATCCGACAGCAATTACCAGCTGGGATTTTCCTTCCTGAATATAATACGGGATGAGATAATCAATCATATTGCTGAGCATCGCAAGAAATTCCTTACTCTGCTTAAACTGCATCACATAATCCCGTACACAGGTTTCAAGTCCTGTATGCTCTTTCAATTCCGGAACATAGAACGGATTGGGCAGAAAACGCACATCAAATACCAAATCCGCATCCAACGGAATCCCATACTTAAATCCAAAGGACATCACATGAATCAAAAGTCCGTCATATTCTTCCCCAGAACTGTAAATATTCCGGATATGCTCCTTCAGCTGGCTGTTGGAGAGCATTGATGTATCAATCACATGGGTCGCTCTGGTTTTCGCATCCTTCAGCATCTTCCGTTCCCTGCGGATTCCTTCAATAATCCGTTCCCCATGGGCGAGGGGATGGGTACGGCGGGTTTCCTTATATCGTTTAATCAGCACTTCATCCGAAGCTTCCAGGAACAGAACTTCATAGTCATACCCCATCTCGCCAAGTTCCTCAAGGCTCCGGTCAAAGTCCTGAAACATATCTCCGCCGCGCATATCACAGACAATGGCCGCTTTGGCGATTGGTTCCTGTGACCGGTGGAAAATCTCTGCAAATTTAGGAATCAGAGCCGGCGGCATATTGTCCACACAATAAAAGCCCAAATCCTCCAATACCTTAACCACCTGTGACTTTCCGGCGCCGCTGAGTCCTGTAATGATTACAAATTTCATCTGTTCCACCTCTTCTTCGTCTGCTTTTCTCTATATTTTCTGAAGATGACAATCCCTTCACTTCTATTAAAATTCACCGACAAACTTCACTTCCGTCTCCAACCGGACACCGAACTTTTCCTCCACCGTCTCCTGCACATGGCGGATAACGGCACAAACATCTGCCGCAGTCGCATGGTCCTCATTTACCACAAAACCGCAATGTTTCTCCGATACTGCCGCACCCCCGATCCGAAAACCGCGAAGCCCTGCATCTTCGATCAATTTTCCGGCAAAATACCCTTCAGGACGCTTAAACGTACTGCCGGCGCTCGGCTGGTGAAGAGGCTGTTTGGCCGTTCTGCGGCCATTATAATCATCCATCAATGCCTTAATGTCCTCTTTTTTCCCCTCGGTCAAACGAAGTTTACATCCCAAGATGACATCACCGCTGCCGGCAAACCGGCTGGTGCGATACCCAAAAGCGCAGTCGCTTCCGGGGATCCTATGTACCTTGCCCGCCTCGTCCAAATAAATCACTTCTTCAATAACATTCTTCATTTCGCCGCCATAGGCGCCGGCATTCATATAGATTGCACCGCCAAGGGAGCCCGGTATACCGGAGGCAAATTCCAGACCGGAAAGTTCATTCTGAAAGGCGACATTGGCAAGCTTTGCCAAATGAATTCCAGCCGCCGCCTCGATGGTATTTTCTTCTGATTTATATTCTGCCATTCTGCTGGTAATCTGCACCACAACACCACGGATTCCCTTATCGCCAACTAAAACATTAGAGCCGTTACCCAAAAGGGTATAGGGCAAGCCCGTCTGCTGCAATATCCGGATGACAGCAATCAGCTGGGGGACGGTATTCGGTTCCACCAGCAAGTCTGCCTTTCCGCCAACATGAAAGGACGTGTGTTTGCTCATTGGTTCATCCAACTTCACTCCAGAGGCACTGACCACCTCTGCCATCAAACGTACGATTGTATCTACCATACAGCCTCCTATCTCTCTCTTCGCCACTCTTCCAGATAACGCAGAAATTTTTCTGCCGTCAAATTCATAATATTCTCTTCCGGGAAGCCAATTTCCTCGAGCATAGCAATGGACTCATCCATTACACCCACGTCAAAACAACTGTGCGCATCCGAACTCACAACAATTTTGGCGCCGGCATCCCGGCATATTTCCGCAATACGCCGGCAATTTTCCTTGCTTCCCTTCCGCACTGCAAAGGAATGATTATTGATTTCAATACATTTATTCTTCTCCTTTGCCGCAAGGATTACCTTTTCATAATCGTATACAAAGCTGGGATGACCGCTGTGCCCCAAAATGGTCACATAGGGATTTTCAACAACCCCCAGCCAGGTCTTTGTATGTTCCTCCACCGTCCGCGGCGGATAACACGGGGTATGGATGGACGCAATCATAAGATCCATCTTCTTCTGGTCGGCCAGGGGGACATCCAGGTTCCCATCCGTATCAATAATATTTGCCTCAATTCCGCAAAGGAGCTTTACCCCTTCAATCTCATCCGGCAGCTCGTGCATGGTGACAAAATGCCACATATGGGGCGAATCGGGAATCGCAGGCGCATGATCGGTCATCGCAATGAGTTCAAGGCCCCGTTTTTTTGCAAACATAATGTTTTCATAGATTGTACTATGCGCATGATGGGAACAGTTGGTATGGGTATGAAGATCAGCCAAAATACGCATTACATCTCACCCCCAAAGGATTCGTTGATCTGTTCTGCAAGGCGGCGGTTCAGTTCTTCTGCCGCATTATATCCCATCCGTTTCTGACGGTTATTCATGGCGGCAACCTCAAAAATTACCGCCAGATTCCTGCCCGGACGGACAGGGATGGTAAGGGACGGAATGTCCAGCCCCAGGATATTGGTATATTCGTCCACAAGGCCCAGCCGGTCATACTGCTTTCCTTTTTCCCAGGTCTCTAAATGAATAATCATATCAATCTTTTCAGAATCCTTTACAGAACCCATCCCAAAGATATTTTTCACATCCACAATACCAATGCCGCGCAGTTCAATAAAATGACGGATAATATCCGGTGATGATCCCACCAGCGAGCGGGCGGAAACTTTTTTGATTTCCACCGCATCATCGGCCACCAAACGATGACCGCGCTTGATGAGTTCCACTGCGGTTTCGCTCTTTCCGACGCCGCTCTCACCCAAAATCAACAGGCCCTGGCCATAGAGCTCAACCAAGACGCCATGCCGGGTGATACGCGGTGCGAGTTCCACATTGAGATAACCATTTAAAGAACTTGTAAAATAAGAGGTCTGGAGTGATGTCCGCAAAACAGGGGTATCATACTCCTCAGCCAGGCTCATCATCTCCGGCGTTGCGTTTCCGTTCCGGGTCAGAATAACAGCCGTGACATTTTTCTCGAACAGCCGTTTCAAACTGTTATATCTGTTTTCAGAGGTCATCCCGGCAAGATAGGTATTTTCCACCATGCCGAACACCTGAATCCGGGTCGGGTCAAAATAATCAAAAAAGCCGGTAATCTGCAATCCGGGACGGTTGAGGTCCGCCGTTGTGACCATAATCTCCCTTTCCGGATAATACAACTTGTCCAGCTTCATCTCATCAACAACTTTTTGCAAACTAACTGAAAATTTTTCCACGCGATTCACACCCCTATATATTTTCTATCTGCTTTTCTGCGGCCGAACCTTCCTCAAAAACAGAAGTTGAACAAATCCAAGGCACAAGGGGTTTGCCTCCCTGATGCTTATATAATTTGTATTCCCATTATACTATGATTTTAACATTTTTGCAAACATTTATTAAAATTTTTTTATAAAAAAGGCTTGCATTCTGTAATTCTTTCTGTTATAATGGTTCGAGTTGAATGTTAACAGACTGCTAAGGAGGTGTATATAGATGGCAAAGTGTGAAATTTGCGGAAAAGGCGTTACTTTCGGTATCAAGGTATCCCACTCACACCGCAGAGCAAACAAAGCTTGGAAGCCAAATGTCAGACGGGTGAAAGCAATTGTTGACGGTACTCCGAAAAAAGTATATGCTTGCACAAGATGCTTGAGATCGGGTAAGGTTAACCGGGCAGTATAATTAAAATAGAAATCCGGTCTTTCGATATGATGACAGATGATTTCCGGATTCTAAATACGCTGTTTTTCATCATAGTAAAAAAGGATGTTGATTATTCAACATCCTTTTTTATGTCATTCTTCTTCTTCGTTTTTCTTAATTTTAAAAACCAGTTTTAATATTCCACGAACAAATTTTGAGGGTTTCACTACTACGATTTGCATAAATTATCCTTCCTTTCTATTGCCGCTATTTTTTGAGATAAAACATCAAACCACAAACAATCAAGCCAATCCCGAGCATAGATATCAAAAGATAATATGGTATTATGTAGGCAAGTATGACACCGATACCCAGGGCGATACAAATCTGTGCAATCGTCTTATATGGTCTTGGCTTGCAGCATTTTTTATTATTGCCACAAAACATCCTCATTTTGATCACCACCATAAAAAATCCGCCTACTTTACTATATGCAAAGGGGCGGATTGCGTGCGGTCTAATTCAGCATTGACCCAAATTGTTCGAATTTTAAGGAAACTGTTCTCTTCAGCGCGGCATTCTCCGGCAGTGACAGCAGAGGATCCCTCCTCAAGATTGTTTGTGCGGCCTGTTGTGTAACCGCCAGCATATCCATATCGGTAAAGAAATTTCCAATCTGCATCTCCGGCACGCCATGCTGCCGCGTGCCAAAAAATTCACCCGGCCCGCGGAGCTGCAAATCCTTTTCAGAAATCACAAAACCATCATTTGTTTCACACATCACCTTCATCCGTTCCGCAGCCAAACCGCCGGTACTCTGGCAAATCATAAGACAGAAGGACTGCTCCTTCCCTCTTCCCACACGGCCCCGCAGCTGATGCAGCTGGGAAAGGCCGAAACGTTCCGCATTTTCTATCACAATGATATTGGCGTTGGGAACGTCCACCCCAACCTCAACCACCGTTGTGGAAACCAGGACGTCAATCTTTCCTTCCGCAAACCGGTGCATAACTTCTTCCTTTTCTGCGGCCTTCATCTTTCCGTGCAGGGCCGCCACCGATACGCTCTTGGGTAATTCTTCCCGCACCTTATCTACATAATCCGTCACCGCTTTGGCTTCAATCACTTCGGATTCCTCGACCAGCGGACAGATGAAATATGCCTGCCGCCCTTTTTGAATATGCCCGGCCACAAAAGCATAGATTTCCCGGCGCTTCTTCTCGGTAAAGGCCATCGTCTTGATTTCCTTCCTGCCCGGCGGCAGTTCATCAATCACGGAAACATCCAAATCGCCGTAAATCACCAGCGACAATGTTCTCGGGATCGGCGTTGCCGTCATAATCAAAGCATGGGTATCCTCATTCTTGCCGGCAAGGGCCATCCGCTGTTCCACACCAAAACGGTGCTGTTCGTCGGTAATCGCCAGCGCCAGATTATAAAATTCCACTTTATCCGAAATCAGGGCATGGGTTCCGACCGCAATCTTTGCCTCTCCTGATCTGATCTTCTCCATAATCTCCCGCCGTTCTTTGACGCCCTGGCTCCCATTGAGCAGAACCACCGGAATTCCCCAGGGCGCAAATAAATTACACAGGCTCTGATAATGCTGTTCCGCCAGGATTTCCGTCGGCGCCATCATCGCCGACTGATAACCATTTCGCGCCGCAGCAAACATAGCTGCCGCCGCGACCACCGTCTTGCCCGACCCCACATCCCCCTGCACCAGGCGGTTCATGGGGATATTTTTGCGAATGTCCGCGGAAATTTCATTGATAACCCGCTTCTGCGCACCGGTAAGGGCATAAGGAAGCCCCTCGGCAAAAGCGGCAATACACTTCACATCCCGTATCACCGGCGCTGAATGACTCTGCCGGTATTTTTTAAAGGAACCGATTCCCAGCTGGAGAATTAAAAACTCGTCAAATACCAGCCGTTTCCGCGCCGCTTCAAAGTCCGGGAAGCTTTCCGGCATATGCACATCAACAAGGGCCTTCTGCAAATCCACCAATTGATAGGCCTGCCGCAGTTCTTCAGACAAAAATTCTTCGGGATAGTCTTCCAGCTGCCGCAGGATATTCTCCGCCGCCTCCCGGATATTTTTCTGGGAAAGCCCGGCAGTCGCCGGATAGACAGGCAGGATTTTTCCGCTTTGCGCCCCCTCTTTTTCCGGCGTCTCCAAAACCGGGTTGGTCATTTCAAACATGGTGCCTTTTTTTGATACCTTTCCATATAGGGTATAGAGCACATCAGACCGCAGGGTATTCTTCAGATAACCGGCATTAAACCATGTTACCTTCAAAACCCCGGTCCCGTCACTGAAGCTGGCCTGCATCACCTGTGTTCCGCTGCGGCCCCGGAAGTTACGGACACCGCTGACCAAAGAGGCCTTGACGCACACGCTTTCTTCGGGAACAAGGTCGGCAATTTCCTTCACCAAACTCCGGTCCTCGTATCCCCGCGGAAAATGGTACAACAGATCCCGCACCTTAAATATGCCCAGCTTATGAAAAAGCGCGGCACGTTTTTCGCCCACGCCTTTAATATATCGAATATCATCTGATAATTTCATATTTCATCACTCTACTATTTTTTATCCCGTGCTTCCATCACGAAAGCTCTGTTCTACTCTACAGCAATGAGATAAGGATAAACCGCCTGCCCTCCATAAAGAACAGAAACATCCATCTCTTCATAACTTGCCTCCAACAGCTCGCCAATCCGGTTTGCTTCCGCTTCGGACGCGTCCGCACCATAATAGAGAGAGAGTACACCGCTCTCATCCGTCACCAGCTGTTCGGCAAGGGTCATACAAACCTCGTCCATCTTCTGGCCTGTACAGAGAATCGTACCATCGGCAATACCGAGAATATCCCCTTTTTTAATAGCGAATCCGTCCACCGATGATTTTCTTGCCGCAAAAGTGACCTGTCCGCACCGGACGCTCTCTGCCATATCCGACATAGAAAGAACATTATCTTCCACCTCGTCCTCTTCCGAAAAGCCCATCATCGCCGCAATCCCCTGGGGGACATGCTTGGTTGGGATGACAACGACATTCTTCCCGGTAAGTGCATCCACCTGTTCAGCCGCCAAAATGATGTTCTTATTATTGGGAAGGATAAAGACATTTTCCGCCGGAATCGCCTGCACTGCATCCAGCAAATCCTGGGTGCTGGGATTCATGGTCTGTCCGCCTTCAACCACCCGGTCAACATGAAGGCTTTTGAACAGTTCCCGCATACCATCGCCGGTGGCTACCGCCGCGAACCCATACTTCTTCTGTTCGGCGGCTGGCTCTTCTGCTGGAATCTGCCCGGCAATCTTTTCCTCGTGCTGGTACTTCATATTATCGATCTTAAGATTTGTCAGTTCTCCCAGTTTCAATGCCTGTTCCAGCACATAACCGGGATGATTGGTATGAATATGTACCTTTACGATTTCCTCATCCTCAATTACCAGCATACAGTCCCCTTTGGACTTAATTGCCGCAGAAAACTGATTAATTTTTCTGTCTGGCTCTTTGTGAATCAGAAATTCGGTACAATATAAAAATCGGATTTCTTCATTTATGGTTTCGGTCACCGCCGCCTTTGGCGCATCTGCGGCCGCTTCGTCGCTGAGGGCAACCGGCGCCCCCTGCTGCAGTGCAAGCACCGCCCCTTCCAGAAGGGTGACAATCCCCTTGCCGCCTGCATCCACAACACCGGCCTGTTTAAGAACCGGCAGGATTTCCGGCGTTCTTTCCAGACTTTCTTTTCCGGCCGTCAGCAGGCTTTCAAGAAATTTTTCTGCCGATTCCGCCTGCTGATAGGTTTCCTGGGCGAAATCTGCAACCTCCCGAATCACTGTCAGGATGGTCCCCTCTGTCGGCTTCATAACCGCCCGGTAGGCCGTATCCCTTGCACCTGCCGCCGCTTCTTTTATCTCTGCAACACCGAATTCATCCCCCTGGACTACCCCCGCAATTCCACGCAGAATCTGCGAGAGAATAACGCCGGAATTCCCCCGTGCAT
Source organism: uncultured Clostridia bacterium (assembly GCA_910580105.1). Lineage (GTDB taxonomy): Bacteria > Bacillota > Clostridia > Monoglobales > Monoglobaceae > CAJTWN01. Next base: position 507,238 of record CAJTWN010000001.1, read on the forward strand.
TGCGGAGCGATGCCTTTGCCAATGCTTCCAGCACCTCCGCCGGCGTATCTGCTTCCATTCCTTTCACCGATGCGGCAGCCGCACCGAAGGTCAGACTCATGTTGGTTCCCGTATCACCGTCCGGTACCGGAAAAACATTGAGATCATTGATTGCCTGTTTATGATTCTGCAAATGGTTGGCTGCAGACGCAATCATCATCATTATCATTTCAACTGACAAATTCTTCACCGTTTTGGTTCCTCCGTTTTCTTTATCAATCATTCGTTTACGCGAAGACTTTCAACATTCACCGTCACCGACTTCACATCAATGCCGGTCATCTGCTCCACCTGGTATTTCACATTGTTCCTGATGATTTCACCCACAGTTCCAATATTCACGCCATATTCCAAAATAACAAACATCACGACATCCAGCCCGTCCTCACTCACCCGTACCTTGATGCCCCGGTCCATACTCTCAAGCTTCAGCAGCTTTGCAATTCCATCCTTACTGCTTCTGGTCGCCATTCCCACCACACCATAACATTTGGTTGCGGCATAGCCCGCCATTTTTGCAATCACACTGTTCGTAATCCGAACAACGCCTCTGTCGTTTCTAATTTCTGCTGCCATCTGTAGGTCCTCCTTCTATTTTTTTATCAGGGAAAATCCCTGTCATTTATATCAATCAAATTTTCTTTATAAACCATTCCATCCATATCTTTTCAGCTGCGAAACAAAACTGCCAATTTCCCTCATCGTTCCATGCTGCAAAAATTCACAGCCGCCTATATCTCCGTCACAGAAGCCTGAAACTTCCGGAAATTCTCAGCATCCCGGCGATGGCAGGTAAACAGCAATATCTGCTGCCCTTCCCGTTTGGCATAGGCACAGATTGTCTCTGCCGCAGATTCCGCATGCCGGTCATCTGAATTGGTCAGCACATCGTCCATGCACAGAAAAGACCGTCCTGCAATTACCGAAGCCAACGCCAGCCGAACCGCCAGATAAATCCGGTCATAGGTTCCGCAGCTCAGACTCTCACTCTGCCGGAAAACGCCGTCCCGGCAAAACCGGACGCGAAAATCATCCGCAATCCGAACATCTGTATAAGCCCCGTCTGTCATCTGTTCCAACAGCGGACGTACCTTATCCAGCAATACCGGCGTAAAATCCGACTGGAACCTTTGATAAACTGTACGCATCTTATCTTCAGCAAGGCAAACCGCGCGGTACCTCTGCAGCAGACGCGCCTGCTCTTTTTCAATCTGGGCGGCACGACCGGCCAGCAATCCGGCATCCCGGTCATGGTAAACTTCATACCCCATTTCCTGTTCTGCCGCTTTTACCGCCTGCCGCAATTCCTGACACCGTTCATTCTGCCGGATAATCTCCGCCTCAAAATGTTCTGCGGCAGAAATGTCCGGCACACAAAAAGGCTCCAATTCCTCTGCCTGGGCCAAAAGGTCCGAAAAGGTACGGCTGCCAAGCTCTGTCCGGCAGATGCTTTGCAGCATCTCCATCTCTTTTCCAAGCTGCAGAAACGTTTGATAGGCCGTCCGGACTTCCGATACATCGGATGCCTGCCATTTCTTCAGCTGTTCATCCCTCTGCCGCACAAGCTCCTTATACGCCGTCTCCTGGGAAAATTCCGGATATTGAACAGTATTTCCCTTCCTGCGGCGCCATATACCGGCAAGCACAAAAGCTCCAGCTGCAAAACTGCCAAACACTGCACCAAACAGCGGCTTCCCCAAAACAAAACCCATCAGGGCGGCAAAAAGCATCGCTCCACCGGCAATCCATCCTGCAATCCGGGCATAGTTATTATTTGCGGCTTCCTCTCTATCATACCCTATACCGGCCTTCCGGTCAAGAGCCAAAATTTCATTTTCCAAAGCAGACAGCGTTTCCATCTCCTCCGGCTTGGTTTCTTTGAACATCTGCATCTCCGGCGCAGACAAAATTTCCTGTATTCTGCCGCGGCATTCCTCCACGCACGCCTTTGCCGCCACCACACGCGCGGCGTCAGCGGCACGCTGTTTTTCAGCCAGCTCCCTGCTGTGCAGTTCCGCCTCCTCCAGCGCACGCTTTTGTGCAGACAACCTTTCCCGGCTTTGCTGCCGCTGTTTATTCATGGTTTCTGTTCTATAAATTTCCCGCCGCAGGGAAAGCAATTCTTCATTATTCCGGTCAATAATTCCGGGTTTTTCCCGTCCGGATTCCGCTTTCAGCCGTTTATGCTCCTCTGCCAGCCGCCGCTGTGCCGCTGAAAAAGAAATCGTTCCGGCCCCATCGGTCATCAAATGCAGAAGCTTTTTCTGCAAATCCTCCTCCCTGCCGCGAATGGGAATATCCTGCTGCCGCACACAAAGGGTCTTTAAAAACACCGGCTCTGTCATCCCCAGCAAAACTTCACCGCAATTATCCACTTCAAATTCCGGCAGCCGCCCCCCGGTTCTCCGGTCAAAAACCCGGATTTCGTCCGCCGACGGCCGCTGCCCAAATACACGGGTAATCATCAGTTCCTGTCCGTCTTTCTGAAGATACAAAGAACCACCGGCCGTTCCGCCGTTCCAGGGAAGGATCCGCTCCCTCTCTTTGACCTCGTCTCTGCCTCCGCGCTTTGAAACGCCATAGAGCATGGTCTTGAGAAACCGCTGCAGGGTGGTCTTGCCGGCCTCATTGACGCCGTAAAAAACCTGAACTTGCCCATCAAAATCATAGGATACCTGACGGAGTTTTCCAAAGTTTTGAATTTCTATTCGCTGTAACCGAATCATTATTCTATACGTGCCCTGTTCCGCATCATACGGGCAGGCAGCCCCTCCTTTCCCTGCGCTCTTTCCAGACTGCAAATATATATCCGCAAAAGAAACAGATATTCTAAAACAAAATTTTCTCTGTATTTATCATTTGGAATTATCGAAACAACTGCCGATACCAAAACCGGCAATCTCTCCGTACACATTCGGCCGCTTGCCGGCCATTACACCTTTTCAATCAGCGCCTCCAGGCCAATCTCCCTTGCCATGGTATACAGTTCTTCTTCTCCCTCCGGAGGTTCTTCAAAACATTCTGCAAATGTCCGTACCAGCGGATTGGCGGCAATCAGGGATTCCGGAATCTCCACCGCCGTATCATCTTCTATCTCCAGATAGGCAAAATGTTTCTGTACCTGAAGGAGCAAATCCTCTATCTCCTGCACCCACAATTCTCTATTCCAAAGGTTTGCCCCTCGCTTTCCGACCAGGCGTACCCGGTAAAAATCCGTTTCACCGCCCATAGAAAGGGCCTGTTCTGCAATTTGTTCTGCCAATTCCTGCACGCTCTGCTCCGGCTGGCAGGAAACTTCCAGATGAAAAAAACGTTTCCCTGCCGTTGGCTGAAAGCTGAGTTCCGCCAACCCTTTGGACACCATACCAGCCAGCACGCCGCTGTCGCCGCATTCATCAAAGCCCCGGCCTTTCCAGACGCCGGGATAGGCATAGAAAGAGCCTCCGGCCCGCTGTACGCCGGAATATTTGTGAATATGTCCAAGTGCAATGTAATCCGCACCAAGGGCGGCCAGCTCCTGCATACGAATTGGCCGGTACATACTTTCACCGCCGGTTATATCCCCGTGCAGAACCAACAGATTGCACCAGTCCGGATGGAGGTCGAGGGATGTAAACCCCAGCGTTTCCATATGTGGTTCCTGAAAACTGATCCCATGCACCCGGGTTTCCAGCTCCGGCAGGTCAAAATATGCCAGCTCCTTTGGAAATACGTGAACATGTACATTTTCAAGGGAGGCATACACGCCGGAAGACAACGGGTCATGATTGCCTGCCGTTATAAAAATTTCCGTCTGCGGAATCTCATCAAACTTCCGGCGGACAAACGCCAATGTTTCCTCACGCACATAAGAACTGTCAAACAAATCGCCTGCAATCAGCAAAAGATCCGCCGCCGCTGCCTGACGAATGAGCGCGGAGAATTCATTCTTCATTTCATTCCTGCGCATCCGCGCCTGCCGCTCATCAAAACGGGCGGAAAAAGGCGTATCAAAATGAACATCCGCCATATGTAATATCCGGGGCAAAAAATCACCTCCATACAAAGGGCGGGACGCAGCAATACGTCCCGTCTGTTCCTCTTATTCTTCTTCCTCCGGCATCTCCCATGTATGATATACGTTCTGCACATCATCATTTTCTTCCAGCATGTCAATCAGTCTTTCCATCTTTTTAACGGCTTCTTCATCCTCCAGAACGGTGGTCGTCTGTGGAATATAGTTGATTTCAGCCTGGGCAAAGGTATAACCCGCTTTTTCCAATGTTTCACGTGTGGCGCTGAACGCCTCCGGCGAAGTCATAATTTCATAACACTCGCTTTCAACATTAAAATCATCCGCACCGGCCTCCAATGCGTCCATCATCAGAGTGTCCTCGTCAACCCCTTCTGCTTTTTCAACCACAATCATACCTTTACGGTCGAACATAAAACTGACACAGCCGTTCTGTCCCAGATTGCCGCCGTTTTTATCAAAATAATGGCGCAGGTCTCCGGCTGTCCTGTTCTTGTTGTCTGTCAGCGTTTCCACCATTACTGCTATGCCATTCGGGCCATAGCCCTCATATACCATCTCGAAATATTCGTTGGCATTTCCTTCACCGGACGCCTTTTTGATGCTTCTTTGAATGGTATCATTCGGCATATTATTTGCCTTCGCCTTCGCCACCGCATCCCGCAGTTTTGAATTGGTATCCGGATCAGGGCCGCCTTCTTTTACCGCAACCATCAGCTCTCTTCCGATTTTGGTAAATATCTTTCCGCGTTTGGCGTCAATGGCCCCCTTTTTTCTTTTTATTGTTGCCCATTTGGAATGTCCAGACATAAAAAATTCCTCCTCTTATGTAGTGTTAAAAGAAATAAGCATAATAAACATAACATTTGCGTCGCCAAAAACGGCGACGCAAATTTCGTTCACTGATTTCATCGCAACGGTTCTTCCGTCAATGCCCGGCAAAAGCCCCGGCATTGTTCATCACCGTCCGAAAAAATATTGCCGCCCTTCCGCAGACCTGTTCATTTCTGACACCTCTGCAACGGATCCTTCCGCTTCAGAACGACAATTCAATCCATTATTCCGCAGTCTTATTATCCGTGAACATTTCTTTGACCGAAGATGCAAGCCCGGCCAGTCCCTGAATCTCGGATGGAATAATCAGTTTTGTCGCCTTGCCGTCGGCAGCCTTCACAAAAGCTTCCAGACTCTTGATTGCCAGAACCTGCTCGTTGGGGTTTGCCGCATTGAGCATCTTGATACCGTCCGCCGTTGCCTCCTGCACATTACGGATTGCTTCTGCTTCACCTTCCGCAATACGGATGGCAGCTTCTTTATCAGCTTCTGCCCGAAGGATCTGCGACTGCTTTTCAGCCTCAGCCTGCAAAATACGGGATTCTTTTTCACCTTCCGCAACCAGAATCGCAGATTTCTTTTCACCCTCTGCCCGGAGAATCGCTTCTCTCCGTTCACGCTCAGCCTTCATCTGTTTTTCCATTGCTTCGCGGATACCGGCCGGCGGAATGATGTTTTTCAGCTCAACACGGTTGACTTTGATTCCCCACGGGTCGGTGGCTTCATCCAGGATGGCGCGCATCTGCGTATTGATAATGTCACGGGAGGTCAAGCTCTCGTCCAGTTCCATATCACCAATGATATTACGCAATGTGGTTGCCGTCAAATTTTCAATTGCAGACATCGGAAGCTCTACGCCGTAGGTAAAGAGCTTCGGATCGGTAATCTGAAAATAAACCACCGTATCAATCTGCATGGTTACATTATCCTTTGTGATAACCGGCTGCGGCGGGAAATCAACCACCTGCTCTTTTAAAGTGACCCGCTTTGCCACCCGCTCAATGAACGGAATCTTGAAATGAAGGCCAACGCCCCAGCTTGCACTGTAAGCACCAAGACGTTCAATTACATAAGAATGTGCCTGCGGCACAATTTTGATATTGCCGATAATAACGATAATCAGTAAAACTGCTAAAACAATTAGAATCGTCCATGCTCCTGCCATAAAATTTCCCATAGCCTTTCCGTCCGCAAAAAATTAAAGTTTATGCTGCGGCTTACTGCGGACAGAATAAGCCATAACATAATCCGGCTCGACAACAGATACAGGCCGGTCCAAACATGACCGCCCTTTCCACCATCAAATTATTTGCCGTAAATCCACCAAAGAGAACCGCCTGGTTTCCCTGGGGTTCTCCATTTTTTCTCTATTCTTCTGTTTCTGAAAGAGACTGTATCCCAGCACTCTTTTTTACAACGGCTTTGACGCCGCGGACAGCCACGACAACAACCGCTTCATTCGCTTCGATTGAACCGCCGTCGGCAGCTACCGCAGACCAAACCTGGCCGAGAACTTTAATCTGGCCGCGGTTTTCAATGGGGTCAATCCGCTGGATAACCCGTGCTTCTGCACCTACCATACGATCAAAATTGGTCGGTTCCTTTTTCTTTGAAAGAAGGCGGAGCGCCAAGGGCCGCGTCGCCAAAAGCAGAACAACCGAAACACCAATAAAAATCAACAGCTGCCCCAAAAGTCCCAAACCAAAAGCAGCCGCAATCGCCGCACACACTGCGCCAATCGCAGGCCAGATGGTGACCAGGTTCAGCGTAACACCTTCAATAATACCGAGTGCAACTGCTGCAACAACCCAAATAATACTGTCAATATTCATTATATCTACCTCATCCGGCAGTCTAATTCTCAGTAAGCTCTCTTATAACCGCCGCTTCGTTTTCCTTCATTGCTTCTCTTCAAATCCTGGAACTTCTCATCACTATCCTGCTTAAATTTCTGCAGCATATCATCAAAAGACATTTCGGACGGATTTTTCTTACGGATAAATTCAAATTCCTCAGGCGGATGCTTCAATCCTCTCTCCGCAGGCTGCTTTGGTCTTGCCTGACGGCCGCCGGAACGCTTTTCACGGGGGCGTTCACTTTTTTTGGCCCCATCCTCTTCGGGACTTGCCTGTTTGATAGACAGGCTGATTTTCCCGTTCTCCATTCCGATGACCTTTACCTTTACCGTCTGTCCGGTCTTTAAATGCTCGTGAATATCATTGACATACTCCGAGGCAATTTCCGAAATATGTACAAGGCCGGTCTTTCCGCCCTCTTCCAATGCCACAAAAGCGCCAAAATTTGCAATTCCCGTAACCTTACCCTCAACAATGGATCCTACTTCAATTTGCATACTTCTAATTTGTCCTCCCCAAGAGGCTGCTAACCTCATATTTCTTAAATTTTTGATTTTGTCATTCGTAATTATAACGGGACATCAAACGATTTTTTCTGTCCCTCTATCGCTAATCCCCTTTATTGGAATCCACAAAAACACGTTCATTCGCCTGGACCAGGCCCAGCTTCTCCCGTGCAATGCGCTCTAAATATTCCGGGTCGTTCACCTCTTCAAGTTCCTGCTTCAGCCGTTCTGTTTCATCTGATGCCTCTGTGATCTGCTGCTGCAGAGCGTCAATCTCCGCATTTTTTTTAGAAATGGTAAACTGCTGCCATATCAAAACATATCCGGCATAGACAATGAAGACAAAAACACCGGCAAAAACTGCAATTTTCTTCAAATTATATTTCTTCTTTTTATTTTTCTGCGGTCCGTCTAATACCCGCTTCGGCCGATTCGCCGATGATTTTCTTTTTACCGATATATCCGAATCCACCGCTGTCTCACCTCAATACTACAATTTTATATATTATAAACTACAAAACCATATTTGTCAACGGATTTATCAGTGTTTTCATAGAAAAATACATCAGTTTTCCACCGGATTTTCATCTCTTTGCGGTTTCTCTCCTTCTTCCCCTTCTTCCTCTCCTTCATCCGCTTTTCTTTGAAAAGCTGCAGTTACATTTACACAAATACGAGACCAGATACCCCGGATTTTTCTGCCCGTCCAGAGAATTGGCCGGACAAGGATCGGAAAAAGAATATATTTATAAACAATCCGAAAAGGAAAAATCAATATCTTTATCAGCCATTTTATACATTTTACAATTAAATAAATAAATTTTACCACCAATTCCACAAAAATATCCTTCAAAATCAAGCGGTAGAGAAAAAATCCCGCACAGATGCCAATCAGCCCCTGCCAGCGCAGCTGTCCGCTGTTTTTGACATAGGCAATCAGGAAGACCGCAACGCCTGTCAGGATAAAATAAACAATATCTTCAATAATCACGGCCAGCCCCGGAGTATGAATGATTTTACGTTTTATCCGAAAGAGGTCATAAAAGACGCCGGCGGCGGCGCCCAAAGCCAGTGACCAAAGAAAATATCCCAGTGAAACGCCATAGACCGGCTCCATGGACTATCTGAAGATCCTTCCAAACAGACCGCCGCCATGTTCTGTTTTTTCCCGTTCTGTATACTCGATGGCATCAAAATCCCCTTCGATCATAACCTCCCCGTCGTCGACGTTCAGCTTATTGATGCGGAATCCATCACCGGTCAGCACCATCTCCCCCATGGAGGTCAGCAAAATCACACGGGTTTCGTCAAAACTTGCCACATCTTCCACATCGGTAATTTTTATCAGGCTCCGGTTTTCGAGTATCACTTTATGGTTTCTTTCCGTCTCTGTTCTGTTCTCCATGATTTATCCTCCATAAAATATAAAATTTCTTATATCATTTTATATTCAGAAGGTGCCATAAATATGAAGACAAAGCATCAGGATACCAAAATAAAAAGCCGCACGGGAAAACGTGCGGCAAAGAAAGAACGACAAACAGGGCTGCGGGATAATTATATCTCCCGTCATACGGGCGCAGATGCAGGTATTTGGGTTCTGTCGGGCAACCCATTTAAACAAGAAACGTAAACCCCTACAAAGCCACGCTCTTTTTCGGCAACATAAAGCCGCACGGGAAAACGTGCGGCCATTTTTTAAGATTTACAGCAAAAATAGTCAACAATGACAGAAACAGCATTTTCTTCAATCATAACCTCGCCGTATTCGTTCAGATAACCGAGCATAAACAGACCGTTTTCCTGTTTAACAGAAAATTCAGACAATATATGCTCTGTCTCCGCAAAATATGCAGGTGCGTCCGGCTGCAAATGAAGATAAAAAAAGTCATCACATTTATAAAGGGTACTGCGCCCCTCGAACACATCTCCAATCAGTTCCCCGGCGGCGCACAGATTTTCGAAATCAGAAAACCGGTATACAAACCTTCTTTGTACGCCTCTTTTCGAAGACCGCGGCTGGAGTTTCAGTTCTGTCTTCCGCACCCTTCCCCTTGCCGCACAGCGGTGGAGAGCATCGTTAAGTTCTTCCTCACTGCAGGTTCTGGTAATCATCATACCAAAACCTTCATCCTCTGGGGAGGGAACTGCCTCCACCAGGAGTTTGGCCCCGTCAACAGAAAAGTCCACATCCTTCTCTGCCTGACGGATAGCGGACCAAAACATTTCCTGGACTTCCGGCGTATTTTTGGCAATCATTTTAAATGATACATTCCATGCCTTTGCTTCATCTGCGTCAATATGTACTCTTATTTTATTTTCGTTAATTCGTTCAATTTTCATAAGACTCTCCTTTCTCCAAGATGCACTTTTTTATCTCCATTTTCTGTATATTCACAAATATATTGTAATCTTATTTATATTATAACTCTCTGAGAAAAGATTGCAATGATAAATTATTGGTAAATCCGAATTGTTATTGCCATGTAAACAGGCTGAAAAAATTGTAATATAATCGCAATATTACCAACGTAATTTTTCTATGTCAAACCCTTGTATTTTTCAGATTTTGTGTTATAATATATTTACAAATGAATAGTCCTGCATTGTTTGTAGGTTGAAGTTTCAATGTAAAACCAACACTTTTACAAAGGGATTGATGATCTGAAAGCGGCGCACATGCCTCATGCTTTTTGCATCCAGTGGACTTGTAAAGTTTTCAGTCTCTTACCCACCTGGATTCCAGGTTTTTACTTTACTTCTTCGTACGGCACCTGTGGGACTATTCTTTTTATTTTCAATGTTATGGATTCATACAGCAGAAACCGGCAGCACCGTCCGTTTTCTTTGGAAGAATCCGGAAGAAAAAAATGAATTTATTACAAAATATTTCTTTTTCTTTACCGAACTGTCAATTCTTCACTTTACCCCAAAAAATACTTGACAAATCTTTTGTTTTAGGATATAAATAAATAGATATATTGTACTATTTTTCAAACTGTTATAGGAGGAAATGTTTTGCGCATTATTTCCGGCTGTCGAAAAGGCCATAAGCTAAAGGCGCCTGAAGGTCTGGACACCCGTCCAACCACAGACCGCGTAAAGGAATCAATCTTTAATCTGATTCAATTTTGCCGGCCGGAGGTTGTACTCGACCTGTTTGCAGGCAGCGGCGCACTGGGGATTGAAGCCCTCAGCCGCGGTGCAGAAAGGGCCGTATTGATAGACAGCGACCGAAAAGCCATCGCCCTCATTCAGGAAAATTTGAAGGATGCAAGGCTGGACACATTGGCAGCTGTCCGCATGACGGATGCGCTTTCCTATCTGGATACCTGCGGTCAGGATTTTGACCTGATTTTCTTAGATCCTCCCTATAATAAAGGATGGATTTCCCCTGTTTTGGAAAAAATAGCGAAGCGAGGAATTCTCCGTCCGGAAGGTGTCATTGTCTGCGAAACAGAAGCCGGCGGTGAACCCATACCGGAAACAGAATATAAACTTCGGAAATCCGTAAAATACGGAAAGACAATCATTACAATTCTACAGGGGTGAGGCTTATGCGTACAGTGGTTTATCCGGGAAGTTTTGACCCTTGTACCAACGGACATCTGGATATTATCGAAAGATCCTCCCGCCTCTTTGACAAGGTGGTCGTGGCTGTTTTGGTCAACAGCGCCAAACACCCGCTTTTTTCTGTGGAGGAGCGGATCGCACTTCTGCGCATCGCAGTTAAGGATCTTCCAAATGTAGAAATCCGGTCATTTTCCGGTCTTTTAATTGATTTTATGAAAGAAATTCACGCCGATATGATCATCAAAGGTATCCGCGCGGTTTCTGATTTTGAATACGAGTTCCAGATGGCTTTGACCAACAAGGAACTCCTTCCGGACATCGAAACACTTTTTCTTCACACCAGCAAGGAATTTATGTTTTTAAGTTCCAGCATTGTGAAAGAAATTGCCCGTTACGGCGGCAAATTGGAGGGGCTGGTACCTGCCTCCATCATTCCGGCTATCCGGGCAAAATTTAAAACTGATAATAATTAAACCCTTTTATATAATCTCAGGAGGTTTTCAATATGGACGCATTAGAACTGTTGGATGAATTAGAAGATATAATTGACAAAGGCGCTTCGGTTCCTTTTTCCGGCCGCTGTATTTTGGAGCGGGACGAGCTTTTGGACGTTGTACAGGAAATTAAAATCAAATTGCCGGATGACCTGAAACAGGCAAAATGGATTAAGGAAGAGAGACAAAGAATTTTAGAAGAAGCACAGGCCGAGGCTGACAGCATTATTAAAACAGCCGAAGAAAAAATTGTCTCGATGGTGAACGAAAATGAAATCACCAAAAAAGCAATTGTACAGGGGAATCAGATTATAGAAAAGGCAAGAGAGAACGCACAGGCGATTCACGACTCTTCCTATGGTTATGCAGACAATCTCCTTGAAACCGTTGAAAAGGTTGTCATTGGTTCTATGAAAGAGATGGAACAGTGTATTGCCATCGTCCGCAATAATCGGAACGAACTCAGAAGTACCCCTGTCGCTTCTGAACCGGAAATGCCTGAAGAAGAATAACAGAGAGAAAAAACGTCCTTTGGGGACGTTTTTCTTATCATTTTTCTCTGTTTGGCAAAGACTCCCAGCCAGGGACAGCCTTCGGATTCTGCCGGGCAAAGGGAAATGAGCGGAGCGATAATAAAAAGCGGCAGGCTTTATGCAAGCTGCAAAATGTAAGAAATGGTTTAACAATTTATCGGAAATAAAAAACTGTGCGCCTTTACCCGTTTACGGGTGGCAGTGTGTGTGATGCGCTCATGCAGCTCAGCACCCCTTTCAGGGGTTAAGCCGGTAATGGCCCCTTTTCAGGGGCAGGGCAAGCCACCGGTTCAACCGGGGATCTTGACTTTTCTCTGTTTGGCAAAGACTCCCAGCCGGGGACAGCCTTTGAATTCTGCCGGGCAAAGGGAAGCGTCTCACCGCTGCCGCAATTTTGTGCTGAGGCTTTCTTCCGGCACAGGTATACAGCAAAAATATGATTCAGGAAAGGAAATGAGAATATGACCATCGAAGCTTTACAAAAAGCGATGATTGCCGCTATGAAGGCAAAAGAAAAGACCAGAAAGGACGCGATTTCCTCTTTGATTGCTGCTGTCAAGAAGGTGGCAATTGATGAAGGAACCCGTGAAAATATTCCCGAGGAAATGGTAGACCGCGTCATTTTAAAAGAATTAAAAACTGCAAAAGAACAGATTGATACATGTCCGGAAGAACGCGCAGACCTGATTGCCGAATATACCGAAAAACACGACATTATCAAGGAATTTGCACCGAGACAGCTTTCAGCTGAAGAGATTGAAACCATTTTGACAGAAAAATTTGCCGATGTCATTGCAACCAAAAACAAGGGGCTGATTATGAAATCGGTGATGGCTGAACTCAAAGGCAAAGCTGACGGCAAACTTATCAACCAAGTCGTTGCAAAGCTTTGTTCCTAAGCTTTCAGCTGTTTTTTCGGATACAATTTTTCTTAAATTTTTTCGGATGCTTCTCCATCCACAGTCAAAAAATCTGTCCGTTATGGCGTTACGCTTACGGACAATAAAATTTAAATTATAAAAGGGAATCAATCATGATTCCCTTTTATTTATCTTGTACTTTCTTGTAATCTCTTTTTTGCAAATGCAGTATATTGGGCACTAATATCATAACCTATTCCATATCTACCATGAAAGACTGCGGCTTCTACAGTACTGCCTGTTCCAGAAAAAGGATCTAATACAATTCCATCTTTAGGACAAGTTGAAAGAATAGGAATTTTCAAAAGTTCTTCCGGAAAAACAGCGCAGTGAGCATCTTTTCTCCATTTGTCTTCAGGAACTATTCTCCATATATTTGATGGCAAATATCCTTTTGCCCCCATTTTGATTATATAATATCCCTTGTCCTCAAGTTCTTTTGCTCTGCCGCTAATCTTTTTGTTGCTGCTATGATAAGTTCTTTGCTCCCCTCGAATAGTCATACGAAAATCTACTATTTCGCCTTTGCGAAGCATATCTAAAGTTTCGTTTAAAGCATTTCTTGCATTTTCCTTTTCTTTTTCAGAAAGAACATTGGAATTTTCAATTTGCGAAAAATATTTTTTCCCTGATACCCCCGTAGCAGATATAATTGAACCGTTGTTATCATAAGCTTGTTTTGCAGGTTTTATTCTTATGGAAACATCATCAAAATAATAATGCTTTCTTGATTTTACAAAATGAAATATATGTTCATAAATATTTCTAAAACGATCCTTGGCACTTTGTGTTCCTTTCATTTGATCCCATATAATATCATTTCTTAAAATCCATCCGTCATCTTGCATAGCCAAAGCTACTCTCCATGGCATGCCCATCAAATTTTTATCATAAAACTTATCCCCAATATTTAACCAAAAAGACCCGTTATCTTTTAATACTCTCTTAATTTCCCTAAATACATTGATTAAATTTTTTACATAATCACCGGGATTATCCTCTGTTCCGATAATATTTAACATTTCTCCGCTGTAATCTTCATACACTCTTTGTTGCCAATAGGGTGGTGATGTTATTACACAATCAATAGAATCACTTGGCAATTTTTTTAATAAATCCAAACAATCACCAGTTTTCAGTATATAAGAAGATTTTTCAAAATTAATTTCGGTCATTATTAAGAATTCCATCTGCCTTTCCTTTTGCTTCAATATTAGAGATAAAGTCCTCCGGCGTTAAATATTTTTCCAAATTAGCACCCGCAAGAATTGTATTAATTCCATGCAAATCAGCACTTTTCCATCCTGAATGACACAATTCAAATTTACACTTTTCATCATTCCATATAATTTTATATGTAAAAAAATGAATTGGATCTTCCATACACTCTCGTAATTCGGAAGTATCAACTGTATGATACAAATATTCCATTGCAGTATCCTGTATTACAAAAACAATTTTCCGCCCCCAATGCGCCACTATATTTCCTTTTTTGTAAACTTGCTGCATCATAGTTTTCATGAATTCATTAGCCCAATTTAAACCATATGTATATTTTTCCGAATAACACCCATTAGAAATCAAATCCTTTACATAACCATATGGAGACCCTGTTGTTCCGTTGGCTTGAAATTCTACACATAGAAAATCCTCAACAGAGTCATTATTTTCAGAAATTTTAGAAGCAACAAAATCCACATTTCCCCCAACACCAAGATTTACTCCTTTTATCCATTTTGTTTGCTCTGGTTTCCAAGTTGGAAAAAATTTTTGCTTAATAGTATCAAAAACGATACCTTCAAGAAAACGATTTGGACAGATAATCATTGGTTCAAAATCATTGTCAAAGTTCTTATATCCTAAAGAACATATTCCTACTTTTACTTCTGGCTCACTCTTTCTCGGTTTATTGCATTGTCGTCCAATAAATGGACAAAATTGCTGCTCTCTTTGCAGAATCGCTTGTTTTGAGTTATCATTATAAACTGTTCCAAATACTTCAATAGGATAACGCTCAATCGCTGGCTTCATTGTATTTCCTCCAAAAACATTTTATAAACTTCAATGCCAAGAGCATCAGAAATCTTCTGTATATTTTCTAAGGAAATACTTCTTTGAAATCTTTCGATATCACTAATATAAGTCCTATGTAATCCGCAACGTTCTGCAAATTGTTCTTGTGATAATCCTATCTTTTTACGATAAGTTCTTAAATTAGTGCCGAATACTTTTATAATATCCACAGAATCATCTCCTTAATATTAAGTATATCAAAAATACATACAATAAGTCTACAGACAATGAGTGTATTTTATCATACTTTAAATCTTAAGTCAAGGAAAATTTATACGACACTGTAACAAACTGGGACTTTGTATAGCATTTTCCGAAACATTCAGTATATCCTAAGACCTGATAAAACCGGGCAATTTATAAATCATCCCTACAGAAAAAGGCAAAAACAATTGATTTCGTTTTTGCCTTTTGCCTTACTGTCCTTAACAATATATCCCATATCCGGACAGCTTTTTTATTCCACAGCTGTTTGCTATTTATTCTTACAGCTTTATTTTACTGCCTATATCTTTTGTGCAAAAATATCAACATGCGCCTTCTTAAACTGTGCAAACGTTCCGGCAGAGAGCGCCGCCCGAATCTCTTCCATCAGGTGATTATAAAAATACAGGTTGTGAATGACCGAAAGGCGCATAGCCAGCATCTCTTTTGCCTTAAACAGATGCCGGAGATAGGCTTTGGAAAAATTCCGGCAGGTATGGCATCCGCAGTTGGGGTCAAGAGGGGTCTCGTCCCGTTCATACTTTGCATTCAGGATATTTACCATCCCCAATGAGGTAAAAATTGTCCCATGACGGGCATTCCGGCTCGGCATCACACAGTCAAAAAAGTCAACACCCCGGTCAACGGCCTCCAGAATATTGGACGGTGTTCCCACCCCCATCAAATACCTGGGCTTATCCTTGGGCATAAATGGTTCAACCGTTTCTATCACATGATACATCTCTTCGGTGCTCTCCCCCACAGCCAGGCCGCCAATGGCATAGCCGTCAAGATCAAGCTCCGCAATCTGCTTCATATGTTCGATCCGCAAATCGTCATAGGTGCTTCCCTGGTTGATACCAAAAAGCATCTGCTGTTGGTTGATGGTTTCCGGCAGCTGGTTCAGCCGATCCAGCTCTGCCTTACACCGCTTCAGCCAGCGGACAGTTCGCGCCACCGATTCGCGGGCATATTCCTTTTCGCAGGGATTTTCGATACATTCGTCAAAAGCCATTGCAATGGTGGACGCAAGATTGGATTGAATCTGCATACTCTCTTCCGGCCCCATGAAAATCTTCCGCCCGTCAATATGCGAGGAAAAATAAACGCCTTCCTCCTTAATATTCCGCAAACCTGCCAGGGAAAACACCTGAAATCCGCCGCTGTCGGTAAGAATCGGACGGTCCCAGTTCATAAACTTATGAAGGCCGCCCATATCACGGACCACCCGGTCCCCCGGACGGAGATGCAGGTGATAGGTATTGGAAAGCTCGACCTGACAGCCAACTTCCTTCAAATCAAAGGTGTCCAGCGCGCCTTTAATGGCCGCCGCGGTGCCGACATTCATAAACACGGGCGTCTCGATAACCCCATGCGCTGTGGTAAATGTTCCGCGGCGGGCGGTTCCCTCCTGTTGTAATAACTTAAACATTGTTCTCTCCTTCAATATACATGGCATCTCCAAAACTGAAAAAACGATATTTTTCCTTCACCGCTTCGCGATAGGCTGCAAAAACGTTTTCTTTGCCTGCAAACGCTGAAATCAGCATCAAAAGGGTGGATTCCGGCAGATGGAAATTGGTAATCAATCCGTCAACCGCCTTAAACCGGTAACCCGGATAGATAAAAATGTCCGTTTCGCCGCACTGCTCTTTCAGCATCCCCGCATCGTCCGCCACCGTTTCCAGCGTACGGACGGATGTAGTGCCAACAGCAATGATTCTGCCCCCTGCCCGGCGGATACGATTTATCTTCTCTGCCGCCGCCCGGCTGACCTCATAATATTCCGTGTGCATGATATGCTCTTCCACATTCTCGACCGAAACCGGCCGGAAGGTCCCAAGTCCCACATGCAAGGTTAAATAAGCAATCTCCACGCCTTTTTCCTGTATCTTCTCAATCAATTCATTGGTAAAGTGCAGCCCGGCCGTGGGTGCCGCCGCCGAACCCTCAATTTTGGAATAGACGGTCTGATACCGTTCCCGGTCCGTCAATTTTTCTTTGATATAAGGCGGAAGCGGCATCTCGCCCAGCTGATCAAGGATATTTTCCCACACGCCGTCATAGGTAAAGCGGACAATCCGGTTCCCGTCTTTAATTACTTCCAGTACCTCTGCCCGCAGCAGGCCGCCGCCGAATACAAACTTACTGCCCGGCTTTGCCTTTTTTCCCGGACGCAGAATGACCTCCCACGTATCCAGTTCCAGCCGCTTCAGCAGAAGGAATTCTATTTTGCCGCCCGTTCCCTCCTTCTCTCCGTAAAGACGTGCAGGAATCACACGGGTATTGTTCATAACAAGACAATCTCCCCTACGCAGATAGGAGAGAATGTCATAAAAATGCTGATGTTTCCATTCGCCCGTCTCCCGGTTCATTACCAAAAGCCGGGACGCGGTCCGCTCTTGGAGCGGCGTTTGGGCAATCAGCTCCGGCGGCAGGTCATAATAAAAATCTTTCGTTGTCATAAATGATCGGATGCTCCTTTTACCGCTCTTTGCGGCGTTTCTCGCTTTTGTTCTTTCTGCCGCAGGCGGCATATGTTTCCCCAAATTACAGCGGACAACCAACGCCCCTTCCTGCAAGACAAAATACATATCCCTTCTCCGGCGCTCTAAGCCGCCGGATTTTGCAGAAATTCAGGGGATTAATAAATGGTTTCCAGTTCTGTATTCACAAAGTAATGGGACAAAATATCTTCATATGTACAGCCGGCCTCTGCCATTCCTTTGGCGCCATACTGACTCATTCCAACACCATGGCCCCAGCCATAGCCCTGGAAGGTATAGACGTTGCTGACATCTGTTCTCGTCTCTGCCGACACTGCGGCATAATCCTGCTGATAGACACCATTTGTAGTATACATCACCGTACCGTCCAGCATCGCGCTGCCTTCCGCGGTCAGCATCACCACCTGATCAATCTTCTGCTCCGCAGAGTTCAGGCCATCGGTCACCGATATATTCGGATAGTTCACACCGCTCTCGTTGTCACCCTTTACAGTGAACATCTGACTTTTTGTAATCGTATTGAAAATTGTCCGGCAGGCCTCCCGTTCAAAAACCTTGGTCCCATTCGTCCCGACAACCTCCAGTTTCAGCACACGCCCGGCATCGGAATATTCTGTCGCTTTAATTGATGTGACCTCGCCCACATCATACCCTTTATTCCGCATAATGGTGGTTGCCTCTTCCTTTGTGAGCGTTCCGGACCAGACGCCGTTGGGGATGTTCTCGGTATCCTCATAAGGATTTTCCACACTGACAAGATAGGGCACCTCATTGCCCCATACGTTTTTGACATTCTCTGTTCTGGGTCCGACGGAGGCCGAATAATAAAGATCAGCAATCTTGCCGTCATAGGTGAGTACCTGTCCGGAGGTGGCGTCCACCGGAATATAAGAACTCGGTCCCTCTGGCTTCATCCCGGAATAGGCCTGGCAGTCAACTGCATTACAGAGGTCAAACCCCTGCTCTTTATGCTTATTTAAATTCTGTGCCGCATAGTTTCTGGCACAGACCGCCTGGGCTTTCAGCGCCTCTGCCGGCCAGGAAGGGCTCATTTCCCTGGAAATAACGCCATAGAGATAATGATCCATCTGCACCATATTAACAAGCTGAAGCTTCTGATTCCTGACAGAAATCTGAACGCCGTCCCGGTACTGTGCGCCGTCAATGGTGATCACACCGCTCTTGTCATCCCAAAACTTTGGGACAATTCCAACGCTGCTGCCGGAGAAAAGCTCCGCACCGCCGGCGGTTGAAACCAATACATTTTCTCCCGCCGCCTGCAGCACAAGCGCTTCTTCGCCCGTTTCCTGTGCCGGGGCAAATACACGTTCCTGATAGCTTCCGACAGAGAAGCCGCCGGGAGAAGCAAGTTCAATCTGTGTCTTCAAACTATTCCCAAAATAAATTCCCACAGCAATGGTATCGGGCAGGGACGGCGCCGCATATACGCCGGAAAAGCAGAGAGAAATCTGCATTATAATCAAAAACAAAATTGTGTATAACTTTTTCATCTTCTACACCTCTATTTTATCATACCATATCCGGCAATAAATTTCCAGTATTTTTTTCAGCGGTGGTGAAAAAAGCAAAAAAACGCCGAAAAAGGACCGGTTTCCACCCCCAATTTTACACAAAAAAACATTTGACAACACTGCTGTGTTGGCATATAATAAATAGATAATACGAATGAATACTTTTAAGGAGGATCTACAGGTGAAACAATACAATGTAGGCGTGATTGGCGCTACCGGCATGGTGGGCCAAAGATTTATTACTCTTCTTGCAAACCATCCATGGTTTAAGTTAAAACTTCTTGCCGCTTCTCCCAGAAGCGCAGGTAAAAAATATACGGAAGCCGTCGGCAGCCGCTGGGCAATGAAAGACCCCATCCCCGCTTTTGTAAAGGATATGGTCGTCTATAACGCAACGGCCGATATTGAAAAAATTGCAGAGGAAGTGGACTTTGTCTTCTGTGCTGTGGATATGAAAAAGGACGAAATCAAAGCTTTGGAAGAAGCCTATGCAAAAGCGGAATGCCCCGTTGTCTCCAACAACTCGGCGCACCGTCATACGCCGGACGTTCCCATGATTGTCCCGGAAATCAACCCGGAACACGCAGAAATTATCCATGCACAAAGGAAGCGTCTCGGCACAAAACGGGGCTTTGTCTCCGTGAAGTCCAACTGCTCTTTGCAGAGCTATGTTCCCGCCCTCCATCCCCTGAAGAAATATGGGATTACCCAGGCGCTTGCATGTACTTATCAGGCGATTTCCGGCGCCGGCAAAACCTTCGAAACCTGGCCGGAAATGGTGGACAACGTCATTCCATATATCGGCGGTGAAGAAGAAAAAAGCGAAATTGAACCGCTGAAAATCTGGGGAAAGATTGAAGGGGATAAAATCGTTGACAGCACCACCCCTGCCATCACCACCCAGTGTCTGCGCGTTCCTGCATCTGACGGACATATGGCCGCCGTTTTTGTTAAATTTGAAAACAAACCCACCATTGAACAGATAAAAGAGGATTGGAAAAACTTCAGAGGCATTCCCCAGGAACTTGGCCTCCCCTCTGCTCCCAAACAGTTCCTCAACTATTTTGAAGAACCTGACCGTCCGCAGACCCGCCTGGACCGCAATCTGGAAGGCGGTATGGCTGTTTCGATGGGACGTCTGCGCGAAGATACCCAGTATGACTATAAATTTGTCTGCCTCTCGCACAATACACTGCGCGGAGCAGCCGGCGGCGCTGTTCTGATGGCCGAACTTCTGGCAGCCAAAGGATATTTTGACTAAATTTTTGTATAATAAGCATAATGACAGCAGATGTTTTTCTTTGGAATTCATCTGCTGTGAAGTTTACATCACCAGGTATAAAAGGGTGGTTTTTGCCCCCTGTTTTTACCGAAACGCAACTTTCGCTTGAATTTTTGAGGAGGAATATAAAATGGCAAAAACGCTCCCCTTTACCGGATCCGGTGTTGCAATTGTCACCCCATTTGACGGCGACAAAATCAACTATGACGCCCTTGGCGAACTGCTTGAGATGCACATCGCAAAGAAAACAGATGCCATCATCATCTGCGGAACCACCGGCGAGGCATCCACCATGCCGGACAGCGAACATCTGAACGCGATCCGCTATACCGTTGAAAAGGTGGCAAAACGCATCCCTGTTATTGCAGGCGCAGGTTCCAACGACACCCGCCACGCCATCGAACTTTCCAAAGAGGTGGAAGCCATTGGCGCAGACGGCATTCTGAGTGTTACCCCGTACTATAACAAAACAACCCAGAAGGGATTGGTGCAGCACTTTACGGCGATTGCCAACGCGGTATCTATTCCGATTATCCTATACAATGTTCCATCCCGTACCGGAATGAACATTTCGATTGAAACATTAAAAGAACTGAGTAAAGTGGAAAATATTGTGGCAATCAAAGAGGCCAGCGGAAATATTTCCTATACTGCAAAGGTTGCGGCAGAAGTACCGGAACTCTATATCTATTCCGGCAATGACGACATCATTGTTCCCCTCCTCTCTTTGGGCGGCAAAGGGGTCATCAGCGTTGTTTCCAACATCATGCCGGAAGAGACCCACAACATCTGCCAGCTCTATTTTGACAATCAGGTTGAAGAATCCCGGGCGCTTCAGCTGCAAATGCTGGACATCATCAATGCCCTGTTTATCGAAGTCAACCCCATTCCGGTCAAAACCGCTTTGGGTCTGATGGGATATACCGTCGGCAATCTTCGCGCTCCCCTCTGTGCCATGGAGGATAAAAACCTTGAAAAGCTCAAGGCCGCAATGGCAAAACACAATCTTTGCAAATAAATTTTCCGGAGGATACACCAATGACAAATATACTTTTATGCGGTGCAAACGGGCATATGGGCCAGGCCGTTACGCGGGCAGTCCAAAATTTTCAGGATGTACAGATTGCCGCAGGATATGATATTAACACCATCCAGAAGGGCGGTTTTCCCGTCTATGACAACTTTGCAGATATAAAAGAAAAAATTGATGTTCTCATTGATTTTTCCCATCCTGCCATTTTTGACGGAATCATTGATTATGCCTGTGCACATGATATTCCGGCAATTATTTGTACGACCGGCCTTTCCGCAGACCAGCGCTCCAAAATTGAATATGCCTCCCGGACACTGCCTGTATTCTTCTCGGCAAATATGTCCATTGGCGTAAACCTTTTGATCGACCTTGTCTGCAAGGCGGCAAAAATTCTTGAGCATAACTTTGATATTGAAATTATCGAAAAACATCACAACCAAAAACTGGATGCTCCCAGCGGCACCGCCCTTGCAATTGCGGACGCCATTACCGATGCGGTCGATTTTCATCCGGAATATATCTATGACCGGCACTCTGTCCGTAAAAAGCGGGATAACCGTGAAATTGGGATTCATGCGGTTCGCGGCGGCACCATTGTGGGTGAACATTCCGTTCTATTTGCCGGTACCGATGAAGTGATTGAAATCAAACACAGCGCCGCATCCAAAGAAGTATTTGCTGTCGGCGCCGTCAAAGCGGCCCTCTTTATGAAAGGGCGCAAACCGGGTCTTTATGCAATGAAGGATTTAATCCAGGAACAGGAATAAGCAGGATCTCTCCTGAGAAAGGAATGGAGATAATTATGATTAAAACAATTACCGAGATTGCATACTTAGAAGATGTCGCACTGGTCACCATCAACAACATTCCCAACACGGTAGCCTATGTTTCCAGAATCCTAAATGTCATTTCTGAAAAAGAAATAACTGTAGATATGATCTGCCAAACGGCTCCCTACAAAAACAAAATCAACTTATCCTTCACCATCCCGGAAGAGCGCATGGGTGACGTTATCGCCTGCACTGCCGCATTCAAATCCATCAGCCCGGAAATCAATACAGACTTTAACGGCAACAACATCAAGGTCATCCTGACCGGCGCCGGAATGCGGAATACGCACGGTGTCGCCGCAGAAGTTTTTCAGCTCTTCGCTGAAAATGAGATTGGCGTCAAGTTGATCACCACTGCGGAAACGGAAATTTCCTGTCTGATTGATATTAAGGATATAGAAAAAACCAGAAAGGTTTTGCATCACGCATAGGATTCTTTTGGAATTATAACATTGACATTACAAAAAAGGGTGCGGAAAACTCCGCACCCTTTTTATTGATCAATTTCTCTGCTTTTTTCATGAAAACCGGGAAAGACGAGCTAACGCCCGGCAGAAATGATTCACTGATAAAAGAAAACCGGCCCCTCTTCGCTGTCAAACAACCCAAAAGGAAAATTCCCCGGCCGGCTCCGCAGAAGGCAATTCATTTGCCATATAAATTGCCAGAACCGGAACGTAAGAAAAGTAGTGCCCGATTCCTTGCAAGCCGTCAAGCAAAAGTCCAAAAAGCAATACTCCCGGCCGGCTCCGCAGAAGGCAATCCATTCGTCATATAAATTGCCAAAATCGGAACGTAAGAAAAGCAGTGCCCGATTCCTTGCAAGCCGTCAAGCAAAAGTCCAAAAGGAAAATTCCCCGGCCGGCTCCGCAGAAGGCAATCCATTCGCCATATAAATTGTTAAAACCGGAACGTATCTAAAACAGCGCCCGATTCCTGCAAAAGGTTTTTCATCAGAATCCGCGGGAGGCACCGCCTCCTCCGCCGCTTCCGCCTCCGCCGCCAAAGCCGCCAAAGCCACCGCCGCCGAAACCACCGGAACCACCATAGGGAGGACCTCCGAAATAGCCGCCGTAAAATCCGCGTCTGCGATAGTGGCCGCCAGGTCCGTTGGGCGGCGGCGGTCCGTTCCGCCGGTTGAAGATACTGAGCACAACCAGCACTCCCAACACACCGAGAATGATAAAAGGTTCTGCATCATTTTTTTCTTTATCCTTATAATCATCCAGTGACTTTACATTTTCCGGCACATCCATCCCATATTCGTTATATACCTCCGCAAGAACAGCGTTATAGAGCTGGAAAATACCGGTATCATAATCATTTTCTTTCAGGGACGGAACCGCACAGGTATCAATCAGCCGCCCAACCTTCGCATCGTTCAGCGCTCCCTCCAGGCCATAGCCGACATTAATGCCAATCTTCCTGTCGCCGGTGGAAACAAGAATTACCACACCGTTGTTCTTTTCACTTCCTACCTTCCAGGTACGAAGAAGGTCAAGGCCATAATCCATGACATCCCGGCCTTCCAAATCCTCGACCGTGGCAACTACGATCTGTGCGCCGGTGGATTCTGCCAGCGCCGCAGAATGTTCCACCACAAACGTTTCTGTCTCGTCAGACAGCACCGAGGCATAATCCGCCGC
Source organism: uncultured Clostridia bacterium (assembly GCA_910580105.1). Taxonomy (GTDB): domain Bacteria; phylum Bacillota; class Clostridia; order Monoglobales; family Monoglobaceae; genus CAJTWN01. The sequence continues at coordinate 531,112 of CAJTWN010000001.1, forward strand.
ATAAAACAATTTGGCCGGAGCTTCCAGCGCCTGTACCTGAATGCTTACACAGGCCATCAGGCAGGCCAATACACATAGGATACGTTTCATTCTTTCCTCCCTGTCCGCCGCATACATGCAACAAAATTCACTGTGGTTATCTGCTTTTCATCCCAAACAAAGGATTTTCGACTGTCCGTACACCTAGTCAAAATTGACATTCGGCGCCTGTTCAGCCCCTTCTGCCGCCTGGAAATACTCTGCCTTTTCAAAGCCAAACAGGTTTGCAAAAATCACTTTGGGAAACCGCTTGATCATGGCATTGTACTGCTGCGCCGCATCGTTATAATCCTTCCTTGCAACGGCAATCCGGTTCTCTGTCCCGGCGAGTTCATCGGTCAACGCCGTGAACTGCGTATCCGCCTTGAGCTGGGGATAATTTTCAACAACCATCAGCAGCCGGCTGAGGGCGCCGCTCAGTTCATTATCCGCCGCACTTTTTTCCGCAGTGGTGTTTGCGCCCGCCAATTTTGCACGGGCATCCGATACATTGGCCAACACCTCACTCTCGTGATTCGTATATCCCTTTACAGTGTTGACCAGATTGGGAATCAAATCATTTCGCCGCTGGAGCTGCGTATCAATATTCGCAAGCAGTCCGTCAATCTTCTCCCGTTCACCAACCAATCCGTTATAACTTCCAACACACGCGCCGACAATCAATACCAAAACTGCAACGATACAGATTGTAACAATAAGACCTTTTTTCATACCCATCTTCCTTTCCTTCTATGATTATTCTTAATAATTTTACTGCTTAATTAAAAAACAATGATTATTTATATAGCCAGTCGGACGAAACCAAAAACGTATATGGAGCCGTAACGACAGCAAATGTTAACGCTATTTTCACCCTTAATTTGATGTTATATTTTCTGAAAGTAATAAAATAATGCAGCGCATAAATAGAAAATGCCGATATTACAAGGGCAGGAATTGTCAGATATAATTCGTCTCCCATCCGCCCTATATGAAAGCAAACCATCATCATAAGCATATACGCCGAACCAATTATATCAGACAGCATTCCAAACCCAAATATTTTTAATATATTTGTTCTGTAAAATGCCATCTTATTTTCAATTTTATAAAGATACATACTGATAAACAAAACGAAGCTGTCAATGATAAAATTTCCAGGCAAAACAAACACCAAAAGCTGCGGAAAAAACAAAAGCATCCAGAACGGAAACAAGACATTATATAATTTTATATCTTTCTTCATTTTCATGCCCTCTTACAGATTTTTCGGCTTGTTATGACAGCAGAATTCATCAAGCCGTAGTTTTTAAATCCGGCTGTCCGGCAAATCTCACATTGACTTCAAAACTTAATATATTATATCATATCGTTTCCAAAATTACAAGGAAAATCCAAGAAATCCGGCCGGCAGACACATTCCCATTTTCTTGCGAACAACCGGATACAGGTACATTCTATGATTGAAGGAATTCATCATAAACAAAATTATAAGTCATGACCGTCGCCGGTGGTGTGTTTTACAATAAATTACAATAAAAATAGAGCAAGCATTTGCTTGCTCCGGCGTCATCAAGGTGCGGATATCTGCTGCCCCTCTTTTTCCGGATGGACATTGCGGACATCTGCTGTCTCTCCATTTTTCCGGATGGACACAGCCTTTTTAAGTTGATGTTTTAAGAAATACTATATTGGTATGGACGCTACACCTCTTCAATCCGGCATTGCAATTCCTTGGATTGACCGGTTTTTTCGTTCTTTTCTTCACCGTTTTTCAGTTCTGATAAAACAGTGAGGGTCAAGGGCACCGCCATCAAAAAAGACAACAAGTCCGCCGCAGGCTGCGCCAGTTCCAGGCCCAGCAAGCCAAAAGCCGCAGCCAACACCAAAATACAGGGAATAAAGAAAAGCCCCTGCCGTGCAAGTGCCAATAATGTTGCTTTTCCGGCCTTGCCCATGGTTTGCAGCATCATATTGCTCATGGTATACCAGGAAAAGAGCGGAAAGGTAATACACTGCATACGAAGCGCCATTTTGCCAATTTCAACAACTGCCGGATCATTGCGCATAAACGCCACCAAATGAGGCGCAGCCACAAATCCTATTACAGCGAGGAAGACAAGAAAGAAAAACGAAGTCTTTACGCAGAACCAAAACGCCTGCCGAACCCGCTGATAAAGTCCTGCCCCATAGTTAAAACCACAGACCGGCTGAAACCCCTGCCCAAAACCTATCAACGCTGAAGACGCAAAATTGAGAATACGGCTGACAATTGAAAAGGCCGCGATTGCCGCGTCTCCGTAAGGGCCAGCCGCCAGATTCAGGCAGATTGTTGCCACGCTGAAAATTCCCTGCCGCGCAAGAGAGGGCAGACCGCCGCGGACGATTTCTTTATAAAGCCGGCCAACGGGACGAAATTCACAAAAACGAATTCGGATATTTCCCTCACGGGAGGCACAAAACAACAAAATAATCATACTGACCATCTGACTTACCGCTGTCGCAAGCGCTGCGCCCGCAACACCCATATGAAACCCGAATATCAAAATCGGATCCAAGGCAATATTTAAAACTGCACCGGTCATCATTCCAACCATCCCATAAGAAGCGCTGCCCTGAAATCGCAGCTGATTGTTGAGTACAATTGACCCCAGCATAAAGGGCGCCCCCAGCAGAATATACCGCGTATACTCCATGGCAAAGGGCTTGATGGTCTCGGTTGCGCCGAGTTTTGTCACCAGCGGTTCAAGAAATAGCAAGCCGGACACCATCAGCACAATGCCAAAAATTATGGCAGAGAAGTATGCCGTTGCCGCCATCTGTGCCGCGTCGCTGGTCTGATGCTTTCCCAATTGACGGGATATGTAATTTCCGGAACCGTGACCAAAGGTAAATCCCAGCGCTTGTATAACCGCCATCAGTGCAAATACAACGCCGACAGCCGCCGATGCTGAGGTTCCGATTCTGCCCACAAAAAACGTATCCGCCATATTATAAAATGTGGAAACCAGCATTGTCAGAATGGTGGGCACCGCCATTTCACAAACCAGCCGGGCCACCGGCTGGGTGGTCAGCTTTTCGATTTTTATCTCCTGTGCATCCGACACAATATCTCTCCTCACTTCAAGTAAAAAATTATTCTGATTCTCTTACACCGCTGGGTCAAGACCACCGGTTCAACCGATGGCCTGCACTGCCCCCGGAAGGGGCTATTACCGGCTTAAACCCTCAAAGGGGTACTGCATTGCATGATCACATCACACGCACTGCCATCCGTAAACGGATAAAAGCGCACAGTTTTTTATTCCCGATAAATTTTCTAACCATTTCTTATATTTTGCGGCTTGCATAAAGTCCGCCGCTTTTTATTACAGCTCCGCTCTTTTCTCTTCCTCCGGTAGAACCGGAGGTTTATTTCCACGCCTAAAGGCACCAATAAGAAGCCGACAGCCCTTCGGACTGCCGGCAGGAAATTTGGGTCTTCTTATTTCGCCTTTGTTTCAATTTCTTCAAGTATATCGCCGAGGAATGCCTCCAGTTTCACAGCGCCCTTGTCGCCGTCCTTTCTGGAACGTACAGAAACGGTCTGCTCCTCTTCCTCTTTTTCGCCCACAATCAGCATATAGGGAACCTTTTCAAGCTGGGCTTCACGAATCTTGTACCCAATCTTTTCGTTCCGGTCATCCACTTCTGCGCGGATTCTCTTCTCTGCCAAGGCTTTCTTCACCTGATTTGCATAATCAAAGTAATGTTCGGAAATCGGCAGCACCTTGACCTGTACCGGGGAGAGCCATGTCGGCAAGGCGCCTGCATACTTTTCAAGAAGCAGGGCAAGGGTCCGCTCATAACAACCGATGGAAGTCCGGTGGATTACATAGGGATATTTCTTCTGTCCATCCGTGTCGATATATTCCATCCCGAAACGTTCTGCCAGCTGGAAGTCAATCTGAACGGTGATCAGCGTATCTTCTTTTCCAAAGACATTTTTAATCTGAATGTCCAGTTTCGGGCCGTAAAATGCCGCTTCGCCGGACGCCTCGGTATAGTCAATTCCCATATGGTCAAGGATGGTACGCATCCGATCCTGTACCTCTTCCCACTGTTCTGCGCTGCCGATATACTTATCCTTATCATTCTCATCCCATTTCGAGAAACGATAGCTGACATCTTCCGCAAGCCCCAGCGTTTCCAGCATGAATTTTGCCAAATCCACACACTGGCGGAACTCTTCCTCCAGCTGATCCGGACGACAGGCAAGATGCCCCTCTGAAATGGTAAACTGACGGACACGGATCAGGCCGTGCATCTCGCCGGAATCCTCGTTCCGGAACAGGGTTGACGTTTCGTTATAGCGAAGGGGAAGGTCACGGTAACTCCGCATATCCGCAAGGTATGCCTGGAACTGGAAGGGACAGGTCATCGGACGGAGTGCAAATACTTCCTTGTCCTTGTCCGCATCGCCCAGAACAAACATGCCGTCACGGTAATGATCCCAGTGTCCCGAAATCTTATAGAGGTCGCTTTTTGCCATAAAAGGCGTTTTTGTCAAAAGGTAACCGCGTTTTTCCTCCTCATCTTCCACAAACCGCTGAAGCAGCTGGATAACCCGCGCTCCCTTCGGCAGAAGGATCGGAAGCCCTTGTCCGATATAATCCACTGTTTTGAAGAAACCAAGCTCGCGGCCGATTTTATTATGATCCCGCTTCTTCGCCTCTTCCAGCATCTCCAGATACTCGTCCAGCATGGACTTTTTCGGAAAGGCCGTCCCATAGATACGGGTCAGCATCTTGTTCTTTTCATCGCCGCGCCAATATGCGCCTGCCGTATACTGCAGTTTTACCGCCTTGAGCTTACCCGTGGACAACAGATGCGGGCCGGCACAGAGGTCGGTGAAATCACCCTGTTTATAAAAGGAAATCACCGCATCATCCGGGAGGTCTTCAATCAGTTCCACTTTATACCCCTCACCTTTTTCCTCCATAAACCGGATTGCCTCCGCTCTGGGAAGCTCGTACTTTTCAAGGGGAAGATCCTCCTTGATGATTTTCTTCATCTCTGCTTCAATTTTTTCAAGGTCTGCCGCACTTACCGGCGTCTCGAAGTCAAAGTCATAATAAAATCCATTTTCAATTGCAGGGCCGATGGCCAGCTTTGTATTCGGATACAGGCGTTTTACAGCCTGCGCCATTACATGAGAGGCGGTATGCCGATAAGCCAGACGGCCGCCTTCGTCGTCAAAGGTCAGAAATTTAACGTCCGCGTCTTTATCGAGCGGGGTGGTCAGATCTTTCACCTCGCCGTCCACTTCTGCCGCGAGACAAACACGCGCCAGACCTTCGCTGATTGATTTCGCAATTTCAAACAGCGTTGTTCCGTTTTCAAAGGTCTTCATCTCTCCACCCTTTAAACTGATCTTCATCATAGAAATACCACCTTTCTGTTCGTTTATTTTTTGATAACCGGCAGGAATTATACCCCTGCCAAATCCGGGCAAAATCCCCGGAGTGAAGAACATACAAATCCTGTGCCTTTCACGCACAGGACAAGTTCTATCCAGTTCATCCATTCCCGCAAGTCTCACCCAGTCTGATGCTTTTCATTTCTTTTCCGGCTGCCAGCTGTATTTCCCATGCGGCATACCATCCATTACAAACCGATAAACACTGCCGCAAGCACTGCAATCACAATACCAAGAGCCGCCCCGGCCAAAACTTCCAGCGGCGTATGCCCCAGCAGTTCCTTCAGCTTTATCTGTTTTTCGATGGGATCTTTCTCATCCCAGGCATCAACAATCATATTAATCATCTTTGCCTGCTGCCCTGCTGCCCGCCGAATGCCCGAAGCATCATACATAACCACCAGCGCAAAGGCACAGCAGACCACAAACATCGACGAATCAAAGCCTTCTTTAATCCCCACACAGATTGCAAGGGAGGTCACAATGGTCGAATGGGAGGACGGCATTCCGCCCGGTCCCAGGAACCGCGTCATATCCAGCCGCTTATCCTTTATCCAAACCAGAAAACCCTTCAAAATACAAGAGAAGACCCATGCAAACAACACGACAAAAAAGGTATTGTTTGACATAAATTGTTCCATATAATCCATAAAATTACCCCAATCAATAAGTTCGGCTCAAAAGGAACTCCGCAAACGCACGCAAAAACCAGCCATCCTCTCCGAAATCGGCAAGGGATGCAACCGCTTCCTCGGTCAGTTCCTTCAGCTTCTGCCCGGCCGCCGGAAGTCCCATCAGGGATACAAAGGTCTTTTTCTCATTCTCGGCATCACTGCCGATGGGTTTCCCCAAGACCTGTTCATCTCCCGTAACATCCAGTATATCATCTTTTATCTGAAATGCCAACCCCAATTTCTCAGAAAATGTGCTGATTTTTTCAAAAATTTTCTCCTCTTCACCGGTATATCCTGCCAAAATACACCCCATTCTCGCCGCGCACCGGATCAGGGCGCCGGTCTTCAGGCGGTGCATCTGTTCCAGCAGAGAGAGGGAGATCTCCTGCTCTTCTTCAGACAAAAGATCAATCGTCTGGCCGCCAATCATGCCATAGGCGCCGGCAGCAGCAGCCAGCTCCCGCAGCAGGCAGAGCTGTGTTTCCGGCGGAACCCCTGCAAAGGCACGCCTGTCCGACAAAAGGGCAAATGCGTGGTTCAGCAGGCCATCCCCGGCCAAAAGCGCAATATTTTCCGGATACACCTTGTGGCAGGTTGGCCGGCCCCGGCGCAAATCGTCATTGTCCATACAGGGAAGGTCATCATGAATCAGAGAATAGTTATGTATACATTCAAGGGCATAAGCCGCCCGGGCGCCGGCCTTCATATCGCCGCCGAGCAGGTCACAGACCGCCAGACACAAAACCGGCCGGATCCGTTTGCCGCCGCCGTTCAGCCCATACTGCATCGCAGAAAAGACCATTTCCTGTTCTTCGGGAATTTCCTGCCAGTCCTGTCTGATTTCTTCCTCCAGAAGGGAAAGATATTCCCGGTATTTTTCTTTAAAATCTGCCATTTTATTCATCCATTCCGCCAAAGGGCTGTTCTGTCACCTCGCCGCCGTCCTTTTCCTTCATCAAAATGGTAATCTTCTGTTCCGCCTGATCCAGGGCGGTGGTACATTCCTTTGTCAGATGAATTCCCTTTTCATAAAGGCACAGCATCTCATCAAGACTGATGTCGCCGGACTCCAGTGCCTTGACAACACCTTCCAGCTCTTTTAAGTTTGTTTCAAAATTCTGTTTTTTATCCATAGGTTCCTCCCATTGAACAGGTTCCATTGCACATGGAACTTATTTTCTCCTTCTATTCCGCACAGACCGGTATCTCACCGTCCGCCACCATTACCCGCAGATGGTCGCCCCGTTTGACCTGTCCGGTTTGCTTTACCACCCTTCCGTCTTCATCCTTCAGAATGGAATATCCTCTCGCCATGGTGCCAAGGGGGCTGAGTCCGTCCAGTTTGGAAACCAGCAGCCGCATATCATTTTTCTTCTGCTCCAGCAAATTCTGATAGGATTTTTCAAACAGACGGCTTAACTGATCGAGATAAAGGCGGTGATCCTCAAGCTTTGCCACCGGATTCCTGAAGGCCGGCCGCCCTGCACAGGCTTTCACCCGTGCCCGTGCCCGTTCAACGCCGCGCTCTGCCTGGGCGTACAGCCTGCGGTATACATTCTGGAATTTCTCCCGGAGCTCGATCTGTGACGGAACCACCAGCTCCGCCGCCGCCGAAGGCGTCGGCGCACGAAGATCCGCCACAAAATCCGAAATGGTGAAGTCAATCTCATGACCGACTGCCGAGACGATTGGAATCCTGCTGTCATAGATGGCCCGCGCGACAATCTCTTCGTTAAACGACCACAAATCTTCAATAGAGCCGCCGCCGCGTCCCACAATCAGAACGTCCGCAAGGCCGCTGGTATTGAAATACCCGATGGCCTCCACAATACTTTGTGCCGAATTTTCTCCCTGTACCAGAACGGGATAGAGCACCACGTCCGCATAGGAAAACCTGCGGGACAAAACATTCAGAATGTCACGGATTGCCGCCCCGGTGGGCGCCGTGACCACCCCAATCTTTTTGGGATACCTGGGAAGAGGCAGCTTGTGCCCAGGGTCAAACAGCCCTTCGGCTTCGAGCTTCTTCTTCAGTTTTTCAAAGGCAACATAAAGGTCTCCCACTCCCTCCGGCTCCATATGGTCGATATAGAGCTGATACTGCCCGTCACGCTCATAGACGCTCACCCGGCCATGGGCAACCACCTTCATCCCGTTCTCCGGCTTAAAGTCCAGTTTTGCCGCCGCACTGCGGAACATCACCCCACGCATCACACCGGTTTTATCCTTCAGCGACAGGTACATATGCCCGGAAGAATGGGCTTTAAAGTTGGATATTTCACCCTTAACTGCAAGATCCGTCAAAATTAAATCGCGGTTCATGATCTCTTTAATATATAAATTCACCTGTGTTACCGACAACGCTTCCCGCTCTAACATAAACCATCTCCTCCTTCCCTGTTTGTTTGCCTGCATCCTTTCAGGGTATCCCTGCACAAATCCCCATGTTCTACATCTCCGCCATCTTCTCTGTCCGGGCTTGTCCGGCAGGATGACGGCATACATCTCCGCAAAATCAGGATGGAGCCGAACAATTACCGGCGTCGGGTACCCGAAACGCCGCTGCAGCCAAATGCTTTAAATCGGAGCAAAGAATGACAAGCTTGCTTGAATCCTTCTTAGGCGATTGCAACCATCGCAGGGGGCTTTGCCCCGCAGGGTTTCAACGGGAGATTACAGCCCCCACTGAAAGTCTGATATAGAATCCGCCGCCTAAGCGGCGGGGACATCTGCGACAAGGTTATATGCCGAAACAGAGCGACGGACGCCAACCGTCCGAACCGCCCTGCTTCTGTACTCCTTATTTCATTCCACCGGCGCTCCGAAGCCTTTTGCTTCCGCAGGCCGGGAAATATCATTTCTTTCTGTCCCTGGCCATCCGGTCCAGGACGCCGTTGACAAATGCCGTTGCTTCTTCTCCGTCAAAGTTCTTCGCCAACGCCACCGCCTCATTGACGGCAACCGGCGCCGGGATATCCTCTGCAAAGCAGATTTCATACGTGCCCAAACGCAGAACCGCCAGGCTGACCGCAGAAACGCGCGCAAAATCCCGTCCGCTGCTTGCGGCAATTTTGGCATCAATCTCGCTGATATTGGCAATCGTGCCCTCCACCGCCGCGCGGATATATTCCTGCTGATTGCCTGCATCGTTTTCCTCGAAAAAACGGGCGAGCAATTCTTCTATATCAGCAGGCTGAAATTTGTACTGAAACAACAACTTAAACGCATTTTCCCTTGCTTCTCTTCTGTTCATAACTGTACTGACTTAAACGTCAATCTCCTTTTCTTCGATATCGTTCTCTTCCGGCGCCAGGACAATTTCATCATCGGCAGGGGCAATATCTTCCTCCTCTGCACTTTCGATGGACGGCGGCACTTCCGCTGTCACTTCCTGGGTCTTTTCCTCCCGCTCCACCTTCGGAACGTTGACGCCGTCAACCGAGATATTGACTGCCGCCACGTGCAGGCCGGTCATAGCTTCAACCTCGCTCTTCACCTTTTCCTGAATCTCCCAGGCAATGTCCGGAATTTTTGTCCCATATTCCACAATAATGGCAAGGTCAATGGTCACATCCTTCTCTGTCACGCTGACCTTGACGCCCTTGGACGGATTCTTTTTGCCGAGCAGTTCTGCAAAACCGCCGGAAATTGTACTGACCATTCCGGCAACGCCTTCCACTGCCGCCGTAGCCAAAGACGCAATAATCGAGATGACCTCATCCGATATATTGACATTCCCGTTTTCATTTACCTCAGGATTCACTGTATTTTCCATGAGAAACCCTCCTCAATCTAATTTTCTGTTGGTTATTTTAACAAATGCTTTCCTTTCAGCAACACCCTATCACTTTCAGAAAAACCCAAAGATTTTCCTTTTCCTCCAGCAGAGCCGCGTCGGCACCCGGTTTTTCACAGAAAAACCTTCGCTCTGCACGGCCGGCGCCTCTTCTTTTCATAAAACACACCGCCGGCATTTTGTAGAAGCCATAGCTTGACCAGCCCAACATGACACGCCCGCCCCGTGCGCCGCAGAAGCACCAAACAAATCCGCGGCACCCGGTAAAATATTTTTCCTCTGTGCCGTCCGTGGAGTGGGCCAAACATCATGCCTGTGCATTAAATCAAGTGTCACACTTGCACATTGGGTCAATCATCAAGCTTGCGCATTGGACCAGGTGTCACGCTTCTGCATTGGTTCAAACACCATGCCTGCGCATTGGGCAAAACACGTTCCTGCATTGGGCCAGACATCATGCCTGTGCATTAAGTCAAGTGTCACACTTGCACAGTAGGTCAAGCAATCCACTTGTGCAGTGCTGTGATACGATGTTCTCTCAGGAGGCAAAAGCATAACTTTTACCTCCATCATATGGTTATCGTATTTATTATAACATAACGAAAATCAGATTACAACATCAATTTTCCGATTCGGCACTATTCGGCACTGATTTTTATATCTTTGACCGATGCACCGGTTTCAGAAACGACAATATCCTTTATCTGCGCGATTTTTGCACCGCTGATTTCGCCGCCCTTAACAGTAACAGAAACACCCTGCTCGCTGATGAAGGCAAAACAGTCCTCATATCCTTTGGACTTGACCAAAGTTTCCACCGCCTTCTCTTTTTCGGCATATTCGGTTGCACTCTTCACCTTCTTACCGGCTTCTGTCTTATTTTCCTGGGATGCCTCGGCACTTTTGGCAGTTTTGTTCCATTCCTCCACTGCACTGCTGCGGGCCGCATCCCGTTCCTGCTTCAACTTTTCTAAGGAACCGCCGTTATTGCTTCCCTGCTGTCCCTCCTGTTTATTCTCTGCGTCTTTGTTTTGGCCTTCTTTGTTCTCGCCCTCTTTATTTTCCTGCTCTGCCTTCTGCTCTGCATTTACCGGCAGCGCATCGCTCGCCACCGGGACAGTTGTGATGTTCTCACGCTCAACCGTCCAGCGGTAATAGCCTGCCGCAATCACCAATGCAACCAACCCCAACAGCAATACCTGCTTTCCATGAAACACAAACTTTTTCTTACTCATCTGTTTTGCTCCTTTCCATCTTCATGGTTTTAAATGGTTTTAATAAGTAACTTTGATCCTATGCGCCGAAAGCCCATAAATCGCCTTCACCGCATCATAAATTTCGAATTTAACCTTTTCATCTTTTGCCCCTTCCGCGACCACAAGGATGCCCGATGGAGCCGGAAGCCTTTCCTCAACAACAAAAGGCGTCTTTTCCTTGCCGTCATCGGTGAGCACCACACTCTTTTCCGTGCTGCTCTCCTCCGCATCCTTCTGCGTCTCCTCCGACTGCCGCAAAACCTTTTCCTTTGTATCCGTCGCCAGCTTCTTCTCACCTCCGCCATCTATACTGATAAACACCGAGACATTTCCTGCCCCGTTAATTTTTTTCAAAGTTTCAGAGAGCCGATACTCCATGTCCTTCACATACTGTCCGGCATCGGTGGTTTCTTTGTCCGCTTCTGCCGGTTTTTCCTCCTTCTTTTTGTCGCCGCCGCCGAAAAAACTGCTGACCGCAAGGACAAGAATGGCGGCAATGATGACAAAAATCAGAATCTTGTTCGGTTTTGGGTTTTCGCCGTTTTCCGGTTTCTCTTTTTTTATCAAAGCTCGAAAGTTCAATTGCATCACCCATCAACAATATATTTTATGATTGTGTCCTCTTCTTCTATACCATATATTTTATGCAGCTGTTCTTTCACATAGCCGGTATAGTCATAGGCATCCGCCGCCTGAAAGACAACGGTAACGGATGTTATCTCCCCAAACTGCTCCCCTTCCTCCTCGTTCACCATACAGTGTACGGTGAATGTATGGTTCCCGATTCCCCCTGCAAGGGTCTCTTTTATCTTTTCCTCCAGCTTCTTTTTATAAAGGCGGATGACCGCTTGCCTCTGTTTCTCTCCCATATCTTCCGCCTGCATACTTGCCGACCTGGCCGGCGTTTCCAGCAGGCCGCCGGCGCCGCCGCCCTTTTCCATCCAGTGCATCACCGGCGCAATCAGGGTCAGCACCAGCAGAAGACCAACCGTCAGCCGGACATATTTTGAAAGTCCGCCCTGGGGCAGAAGGGATTCGCAGATGGAACCGAAAATCATCACACCGGCAAGCAGCATTGCCCATTCTCTGAGCGCCTCCATCATCTGCACCCCCTTATCGTCCCAGCATCAGGACAGAGCTTCCCGCATTGACCACAACGGTCAGAATGATAACAAACATCACCGTCACCGCTGCCAGCATGGAAAACAGAACCGATATAGAATCCGCCAGCCGCGATATGCAGGTAATAATTTTGGCATCGCTGACCGGCTCTGCCACCGCGGCGCTCAGCCGGAAAATAATCAGAATTGCACATATTTTCAGGATGGGCATCAATGCGGTAAGCACCACTGCAATGATGCCGACCACCCCCACCGAATTTTTGATCACCACACTGCAGTTCATCACCGTCTCCACCGACTCTGCCAGAATTCCGCCCACCACCGGTATCAGATTCGAAGCCGCAAACTTTGAAAGCTTCACCGTCAGGCCATCCACACCGGCAGAGGCAATGCTCTGCAGACCCGCAACACTGATAAAGATGGTCAGCATTACGCTGAGGCTCCATTTGACCGCCGTGTTTAACAGCTTAACCAAACGGTCTGCCTTGAAATCCGAAGAAAGCCCGTTGACAATATTGAGGGCGGTGGTAATCATCACCAGGGGAATCAGTCCATACTCGATCACCCCGACGGCAATTTCGATTACCGAAAGCAGAACCGGCTCGAATACCGATGCAGAGACAATGGCGCCGGAGGTCAGCAATGTGGTGATCATCACCGGCACAATAAAGCGCATGAATACGCCGAGATTCTGAATCGCCCCCTGCACAACGCCGGCCGCATCATAAAAGGCCGCCGACGCAACACCGGCAATCAGGATATAGACCGCATAGTATGCCGCCTTCCCCACGGCAGATTTTCCAAATCCGCTGTCCAGTCCGGTGAGATAGGAACTGAGGACCGAGAGGCCGAGGATGATGGCCATCATTTTCAGCGCGCCATAGACCTCGCCCAGCAGGAGCTGCAAAAGCCTGCGCAGCAGGGAACGGACATCCAGATCCAAATCCCCCGAAGCCGCCTGTTTCAGCAGTGCCTGGACCGAGAATTCTTCCTCCCCGTCAAGGGAAAGACCTTCCAGCCCCTCCGTCCCCTTCTTCAGCATATCCCCGTAAAATTCGAGGTAGGTATCCATCACCTGCCTGGTCTCTTCTGACTCTGCGCTCTCTGCGGCTCCGGCAGATACCGGCAGACAGAGAAACAGCAGGAAACTGACGAGAAAAATCCATTTTTTCCCCATGGCATCTCTCTTTCCTTTCACGAAAAGTTTATCATACTGCTCACCAGGGAGAGCAGACGGTACAGTATCGGCATCGACATGGTCAAAATCAGGACTTTGCCGCCAAGCTCTATCTTGGCGGCAATGGCCCCCTCCCCTGCGTCTTTGCACATTTCAGCAGCGAACTGGGTGACATAGGCCGCGCCAATCATCTTGATAACGATACGGAAATAGGTGTTCTCCATGCCGACCTGGCCGGCAATATCTTCAAACATGGCAACCACCGCTTTTAAATAGGGGGCAACCATGGCAAAAATTGCTGCCGCTGCGATTACCGGAATTGCCGGCGAAAGTTCCGGCCTGTACTGCTTAATCAGCAGGGACAGAACCGCCGCCATCATTCCAAATCCAATGATCCGAAAAAGTTCCATAGCGTCACAACCCGAATACCGACTGGATGGTTTCGAACAGATTGCTGATTTCCTGGATAATCATCAAAAGAACCACAATCAGACCGGCGATGGTGGTCATCATGGCCTGATCCTCCCGGCCTGCCCGAACCAGAAGCGTATTTAAAACCGCAACCAATATCCCGATTGCCGCCACCTTGAAAATTAAATCTACCCCACTCATTGGCATTCCTCCTCAGCAAGACATCGAAAAACCGGCTTTCCAATGCCAAAAATCAAAACAGCAAAATCACCACCAGAATCCCGCTTAAAAAGCCAAGGCCGCGGTAGAGCTTCATGTCCGACTGCAAACGCCCGTCAAACCCGTCCCGGATATATTGTAACTTTGCCGATGCAAACGCAATGTTGTTTTTTTCCCGTTCATCGTCACCGGAACCGAACCGGGCAGCAAAGGCCGAGAGCGTCTCCAGCACATCATCGCCTGTACAGATTCCCCTTTTGTTTTTTTCCACCGCCAGATCCCAGGCTTCTCCAAAGCCGGCCCCTTTATGCTTTATCAGATACGCCCCTGCCTCCTCCAGAATCTTCCGGAGGACGCCTTCGCTGCCCATGGCAATCCGGCCGAGGCATTCGGTCAGCGGCAGGCGCAGAAAGACAATATTAAATTCCACTGCCTTTAAAAACTGAAGAAAATCCTCGATTTGCCGGACCCGCAGCTTCTGCCGGGCGGCAAACAAAATTCCAAGATAGCCGCAGCCGACAATCACCACCGCGGCACAGATAATCTTCAAAGTCATACAATCTTCACCACCTCGGTCCTGATGTCATGTCCCGTCCCGGAAAGAGAGAGAATCACCGCCTGGGAAAAAAGCCCCTCTCCCAGCACCCGATACCCCATACACCTGTGGCGGACATCCTCCAGACTGGTCCCGTGGATGGATGCAATCACCGCTACGCCGCTCCCCACCGCAGAGGACAGGGCGGAAAATTCCCCTTCCTCCGCCACCTCATCGGTGATGATGACCCGCGGCGCCATGGTGCGGATCAGCATACGCACAGCCTCTTCCTTTACGCCGCCGGAAATGACATCGCTGCACATCCCCACATCATTGGAGGGCACCCCATGATAAACGGCGGCAATCTCGCCGCGGTCATCCGCGATCCCTGTGGCATACCCCAGATTGGAAATCTGCCGCGCAATGTCCCGCAGCATGGTGGTTTTTCCCACCAGGGGCGGCGAGACCAGAAGGGTGTTGACAATCCGTCCGCCGGAAAACAGCACGGGCATAATTCCATCGGCACAGCCCACCATCTGCCGGGCAATACGCAGGTTCAGCGACCCAATCTCGTGAAGAGCGGTCACCCTGCCCTCCTTCACCACCGCCCGTCCCGCAAAGCCAACCCGGTGGCCGCCGGGAAGGGTGATATATCCCTGCCGGATTTCTTCGGTGTGGGCATAGACCGAATGCTCGCAGACCGCCTGAAAACACCATTCCACCTCTTCAGGCGTCACCGTATATGCCCGGAAACAATCATTGGCAATACTTCCAAAAGGCGTCACATAACAAAATTCCCGGCAGATGGAAACCCCCAGGGGAAGCCCTGCCCGGAGCCGGATTTCCTCGATTTCCCACGGGCTGTTCCTGATACAGCCGAGAAGGATATTCCGGATTTTGGGCGGTATATACATCAATATTTCAAAGACCTTATCCTGTCGTTCCTGTTCCATAGCAACACCTTTTCCCTGTCTTGATATACCAAATTCTATGAGGCTTTGTCCAAACTTAGAACCAGGTTCGTCCATCTCCCCCTTTTTGGATATAAAAAATTGTCGGTATCATCCAGCAATGCGGCTGAATCTATCTCCCCCTTCTCCCGGTTTTCTGCCACAAAAAAACTGCACCCCGAAACAAATTCGGAATGCAGTTTCATTCTTTATTGGTTTAGTTAATTCTTTATATTATTGATTGAAACGTTCTGCCATACAAAATCCGGATTCAGTCTTCCGGCGTCTGTTCCGGCGTATCGGCCAGCGTCCCGACCTCTTCCCCTTCTGTCAGCACCGATGTGCAATGGGGACAGCGCGTCGCCTTGCGGTCAATTTCGCTGAAGCAATAAGGGCAGACCTTGGTGGTAACCTCTTCTTCTGCGGCCTCTTTCTTCCTGCCAAACGAAGCAACCGCGTTCATCCCCTTAACGATAAGGAAGACAATGAATGCCATGATAATAAAATTCAACACGTTGGTGATAAACGCCCCGTATTTGATGTCAACGCCAAGGACATTGAGTACAAGGTCATTGAAATCCTGTTTGGCAAACAGGCCGATCAGCGGCGTAATAATGTCGGTCACCAGAGAGTTGACAATCTTCTGAAATGCGGCGCCGATGATAACGCCGACAGCCAAATCCATGACATTGCCCCGCAGTGCAAATTCTTTAAACTCATGTAAAAATTTCTTCAATTCAACACACCCTCTCTTTATTGATCTTATCAAAGCCTATTATAACATACTTTTTGTCAGTTTCAAGAGGAAAATGGTGAAAAACCCGAAGAAATTGGAAAATTTCCGGTGCATTTCATTCCTGCGGCCGGCGCGGCCGCCGCTCCTTCCTTTCCCTTCCAAAGAAGGCGCACTCTTCCGTCTCTGCCCCTTCCGTAAAATTCTCCTTCTGTGCCCCGCTCCTTCGGGAAAATAGCACTTCCGCAAAATTTCACTTCCGGGGAATTGCACCAGGAAACACAGCATTGCGCTTCGGCACGCAGCCATCTCCGCTTTCCTTCTTATCAAGTCCACAGATTCCAGACCGCATCCAAACCAGAGATAAGTTATCCGCTATTTAAAGTGCAGCAAACCCAAAAACATATCTCAGACATTTTTTTCGATAAAATGCGTATCCGAAGTCTCCCAATATTTTTGATACACCCAATCGTCCTGACCATCAAAATTGAATTGATACATCCGGAATGTAACCAAAAAATCCTTGGGCTGCCATTGTTCCTCATAAGAATAGCAATACCGCATTCCTATATTTTTCATTACGCCGCCGCTTCTCGGATTGTTTTTATCATGCGTTGCCGTAATATAGGGGATATGCTCTTTTTTTAACAATTCAATCAGCGCCCCTGCCGCTTCGGTAACAATCCCGTTATGCCAGAACTCTTTGCGAAGTGCATAACCAAAATCATAAGCATCACCTGCGTCCGCTTTGATATAACCAATCGGATAATTTTCTTCTTTTAAGCAGATTGCAAAATGATATTTCTTATCCGCAAATCGTTTTTGGTAAAATGCCTTTGTCTCTTCAATATTTTTTACAGGAAACCAGGGTAAAAAGGTATTGACTTCCTTATCTTTCAAAAGCAAATAGAGTGCGTCCATATCATTATTTTCAAATTTCCTTAACAGCAGTCTATCCGTTTCAATCCGTGTTGTGTTCATTTTTCCTCCGCAAATCCAGATTTTTCTATACAACCTCCCCAGAGGCAGCACACCCTTTCCCGCTGGGGACATTTGCCCAAACCAAACGATGGCACCTTAATTAAGCGGCAGGTTTGCGCAGAACAAAGAAAATCCGCTCTGCAGTTTCTTCCGGCGGCAGAAAAGAGAGGTCGCCATACACGCCTTCCACCTTCAGTCCCGCTTTTTCGGCAATCTCCCTAAGCTGGTCAATAGCATAGGCATACTCCTTCTGCTCCTCATCAAAACGGGTATAACGCCCGTCTTTTTCCCGGATAAAAAGATTCAGGTCAAAGAGCGCCATCTTTTTTTCGTCGTCATACTCGTTGTTCCATACACAATAGGCATCCTCATCCTCATAGACAAAGGAACGATCCGCCAGCAGATGTTTCAGCTTATACTCCGAATTCATATCAAAAATCATGATGCCGCCGGGATTGAGATAATTCCTCACCCAATGGAACATCCGCTGTAATTTTTTGGGCTTTCCTATATAATTGACGCCGTCCAATGCACAAATCACCGCGTCCACCGTACCATAGAGCTCGAAATCGGTCATATCCTGCTGCAAAAACAGAATATCCAGATCCTTTGCCCTCGCCTTATCCATCGCAATCTGCAGCATCTGCGGCGAAAGGTCAATACCAATCATGTCATACCCCTCTTCCGCCATGGCAAGGGTGATGTTGCCCGTCCCGCAGGCAAGATCCAGCACCAGCTCCGGCTGTACGCCGCAGCGGACAAACACCTGCTCGTAAAAATCCAGAAACGCCCGATAATCAATCTCCTGAAATTTGTCATAGACCTCTGCAAAACGCTCGTACATTATTCGTTCACCTTCTCGATTGGCGCATAGGCCGCCATCAGTTTCTTCTCACCCGCCGCAAACTTTGCAATCACCAGGGTATCCGCGCCGATGCTCTGGGCGGAAAGAACCGTACCAAGGCCAAACTTCCGGTGCTTGATGCGGTCGCCGGGCTGAAAATCAGCCGCCGCCTGCTTCTCAGGCGCCGTCTCTTTTTTGAGATAGGAACTGGTATCAAATCCGGGAACCGTTCTGCCGGGATGCACGGCCTGGAACACCGGTGACGGCTTGTCCTCGGTTATCTCCAGCAGTTCCGCCGGAATCTCCTCCACAAACCGGGAAACCGGGTTAAATTTCGTTGCGCCGTACAGGGTCCGTGACTTTGCACGGGTCATAAACAGCTGTTTCTTTGCGCGGGTGATCCCCACATAGCAGAGCCGCCGCTCTTCTTCAATCTCTTCGCTGTCTCCGATGGAACGCATCCCAGGAAAGACGCCGTCTTCCATCCCCACCAAAAAGACCACCGGGAACTCCAGCCCCTTGGCGCTGTGCAGGGTCATCAGCGTCACCGTCTCCTGAGCCTCGTCATAACTGTCGATATCCGACACCAGGGAAATATCCTCCAAAAGCTGTTCCAGGGTAATCGACTCGTCCGCCTTCACCGCCTCCTGAACCATAGAGATAAATTCATTGAGGTTTTCCAGCCGGGTCTGGTTTTCCACCGTCTTTTCCGCCTTCAGAGCATCCACCATCCCCGTCTGCTTCATCACCAAATTCACAAAAAGCTCCAGGCCCATCCCCTCGTCCAGTTCCTTCCGCAGGCCTTCAATCATCTGGGCAAACTGGCGGAGCTTACCGGCCACTTTGGAGGGAATCAAGTCAAATTCCTCCGCCCGGCGGCAGACTTCAAACAGGGTCACACCGGCTTCTCCTGCCGCCTGTTCTACCTTTTCCACCGATGCCGCACCGATGCCGCGCTTCGGTTCGTTGATGACCCGGTGAAAGGCCACCGTATCCCCAAAATTTTGAATCAGCCGGAGATAGGAGGTCAAATCCTTAATCTCCTTCCGGTCATAGAAGCGCAGACCGCCCAGCACACGATAGGGGATTGCGCCGCGGAGCAGTGCATCCTCGATAACACGGGACTGGGCATTGGCACGGTACAAAATGACACAGTTATTATAGCTCTCGCCGTTCCTGCCCAGTTCCCGGATGGTATCTGCGATATAATGGGCTTCCATATGCTCTGTGTCCGAGACGTGCATGGTGATTTTATCCCCCGCCCCGTTGGAAGTCCAAAGATTTTTCCCCTTCCTTCCCGCATTGTTGCGGATGACATAGTTGGCCGCATCCAAAATGGTTTGGGTGGAACGATAGTTCTCTTCCAGCTTGATCACCCTGCAATTTTGGAATTCCTTTTCAAATCCAAGAATATTCTGAATATCCGCACCGCGGAACTTATAAATACTCTGGTCGTCATCACCCACCACACAGAGATTTTTATGCTTTGCCGCAAGCAGACTGACCAGCCGGTATTGGGCATGGTTGGTGTCCTGATACTCATCCACGAGGATATAGCGGAACCGCTTTTGATAATAGTCCCGCACCTCTTCACATTCTTCCAGCAGCCGAACCATGCAGACGATCAGGTCATCAAAGTCCAGACCGTTGTTCTGTTTCAGCTTTCTCTGATAAAGTTCATAAATCTCGGCAACTTTTGTATAGTAAAAGTCCCCTTTGTATGTATCGGCAAACTCCGCCGGGTCAAGGAGCTGATCCTTTGCATTGCTGATGGCAGCGGCCACCGCACGGGGCGGATACTTTTTGTCGTCCACGCCCAGCTCTTTTAAGCATTCCTTGATCACCGTCTGCTGGTCCGCCGTGTCATAGATGGTAAAATTCCGTTCATAGCCAATCTTATCAATATCCCGCCGCAGAAAGCGGACACAGGCCGAGTGGAAGGTACTTGCATAGACATCCTCCCCACAGCTGCCCAGCTGTTTGACCAGACGCTGTTTCAGTTCCGCCGCCGCCTTGTTGGTAAAGGTAATCGCCAAAATCTGATAGGGCGCCGCCGGCTCCACCGCCAGGGTATCCAGCAGATGGGGCGGCAGTTCGTCCAGTTCCCCTTCGGCATACCATTCCATAATTTCCAGTTCCTCCGGCGCAAGGCCTGCCGGAACTGCATCACTATCGTACGCTTTGCCATAGCGAATCAAATGGGCAATCTTCTGCACAATCACCGTGGTCTTGCCCGAACCGGCCCCGGCCAGCACCAAAAGCGGCCCTTCCGTATGGAAGACCGCCTCCTTTTGTTTTTGGTTCAGCCGCTGATAGTCTTTCTCAATTATTTTCTTTCTTATCTCTGTAAATTCGATTGGAATCACCCCGCCTAAATATCGTCGGCACGCGACCAATTTTGCTCACTTCGCGGCTTTGCCCCAAAGATTCGCTCTATGGTCGGTGCCTCCTTCTTCCCGCAAAACGCGCTTCGCTGGCGTTTTGCAGGAGTTTTTTCACCGAGCGGAGTAAAACCCCGCCCCTATATGAATTATAAAAAATTTTATTTCTTTGTCCTTGTCATAGCTGCGCACCAGGTCAAGGCTCAGCCTTGTTTTGTGGAAAAGAGGAGACGCCGGCGCCCAAAACGAAGGTTTTTCGCAGGAAAACCGAGCAATTGCGTCGTGCACCGACGACGTCACGCCGCTATTCTCGGTCAATTTGCCCGGTTTTCGTAGGGGCGACCCTGCGTGGTCGCCCGTCAATGCGAAAAATTTCATTTCAAAGCCGACCTCGTCGGCACGCGACCAACTTTGTCCACTTCGCGGCTTTGCCGCAAAGATTCATTCTCCTTATGGACGGTTCTTCTTTTTTCCCAAAAAGCACTGCTTTTTGGGAACCCTGCCGTGCAAAGCACGGCATATAGTGCATTTCTCACGCGCAACAGCGCGTGTAAGTGGATCGGGCGACCACGTGGGGTCGCCCCTACGGGTGTCCGTGTGTCCATTTCGAAATTCGCGGCACTCAGTGAAAGGTTTTTCCACTCGGCATAGTCGCGCATTGGATGAAACGTCACGTTTCCGGGCGACCACACGACGTCAGAACACGCCTTATATTGCTCACTTTTCCCGTTAGGAAAAGCTACGCTTCCTCGGCGGTTCTTCCTTTATCCCACAAAAGCAAAGCTTTTGCGGGAACCCTAAGAAGCCCCTACGGATGTCCGTTCCGAAATATGGATTTCCCAGGGCGGTGTAGAACCCCGCCCCTACGAAATCCGCGGCAATCGGTAGAATGTTTTTCCTCTCGTATCATCCGCGCATTGGGTCAAGGCTCAGCCTTGCGCACCGGATGAAACGTCACCTTTCCGGGCGACCACATAGGGTCGCCCCTACGGATCCACGTTTCAAAATGTAGATTTCCCAGGGCTCCCGCAGCGTCAAAACACGCCTTATATTGCTCACTTTTCCCGTTGGGAAAAGCTACGCTACTTCGGCGTTCTTCCTTTATCCCGCAAAAGCTTTGCTTTTGCGGGAACCCTAGTGCGTTTTGTGGGAAAGAGGAGGTGCCGACGCCCAAAGCGAAGGTTTTTCGCAGGAAAACCGAGCAAATACGCCGTGCGTTGACGACGGGTCAAGCGTCACGCCGCTATTCTCGGTCAATTTGCCCGGTTTTCGTAGGGGCGACCCTGCGTGGTCGCCCGTCAATGGGAAACATTTCATTTCAATGCCGTCCTCGTCGGCACGCGACCAATTTTGTTCACTTCGCGGCTTTGCTCCTTATGACCGGTTCTTCCTTTTCCCAAAAAGCACTGCTTTTTGGGAACCCTGCCGTGCAAAGCACGGCCTACAATGCACTTCTCACGCGCAACAGCGCGTGTAAGTTCCGGCTCAAGCGTCACGCTTGCGCATTGGCTCAAGGCTCAGCCTTGCGAATCTATAAAATTGTACCGCCGCCCAAAACAAAGGTATCTGTCTCGTCATAAAAGACCACGGCCTGTCCGGGCGTCACCGCCCGCTGCGGCGTTTCAAACTCCACATAAATCCTGCCGCCGTCCATCCAGAGCTGCGCCGGCGCCGACTTTGCCGCATACCGCACCTTTGCGAGCACCTTCCTCTTCTGCGACAAATCCATCGGAAGGATAAAATTCAAATCCCCGGCCATAAGAGAACTGGAAAATTCTGTGCCGCTCTCCCCCAGGACAATCCGGTTCGTTCCGGCATCAATCCGGGTGACAAACATCGGTTTTCCAAAAGCAATCCCCAGCCCTTTCCGCTGGCCGATGGTATAATGCAGGATTCCCCTGTGCCTGCCCAGTACGTGTCCGCTGCCGTCCACAAAATCTCCTTCGGGCGGCTCTGTTCCCGTCCGCCGCAGGATAAACCCGGCATAATCATTGTCCGGAATGAAACAAATCTCCTGACTGTCCGGCTTTTGTGCCACAGGCAATGCAAGTTCTTCCGCCTTTTTGCGGATGGTCTCTTTATCCCTAAAGTCCCCCAGGGGAAGCAGCACACCCGAGAGCTGTTCCTGGGACAGATGATAGAGTACATAGGTCTGATCCTTTTCCCGGTTCTCGGCCCGCATCAGCCGCCAAAGGCCGTCTTCCCCCCGGACAACGCGTCCATAGTGGCCGGTGGCAATCTTCTGTGCGCCCAGCTCCGCCGCCGCCTTGCGCATGGCCCCGAATTTCAGCGCCTTGTTGCAGGCAATACAGGGATTGGGCGTTCTGCCGGACAGATATTCCCTTGTAAAATATTCCATGACCGCCCCTTCAAATTCCTGCCGGAAATCCAGGGCGTGATGTTCAATTCCCAAGGCATCCGCCACCCGCCGGGCATCTTCCACCGTATTCTGATACGCTTCTTCACCGCCGTCCCAAAGGCGCATGGTCACCCCAATCACATGGTACCCCTTCTCCTTCAGCACAGCCGCCGCAACACTGCTGTCCACACCGCCGGACATACCGACCGCAACCGTTTTATTTGTCATCCGGCTCTCCTCCATACAATTCCCGTGCATACTTTTTCGACTGGGCAACTGCCAGCCTGTCACACCGTTCATTTTCCGGATGACCTGCATGGCCTTTTACCCACACCAGTTCCACATCGTGACGGCTGAAAAGTCGCAGCACCTCATCCCACAGATCGGGATTAAGGGCCTTTTCCTTCCCGTTCCGCATCCAGCCGTTGGCCTTCCAGCGTTTGGCCCAGCCCTTTTCCATCGCGTCAACAAAATATTTCGAATCACTGTATAAGGTCACGCGGCACCGCTGGTTCAACGCGGAAAGACCGGCAATCACCGCCATCAGCTCCATCCGGTTGTTGGTGGTGTCAATCGCACCGCCGCTGATTTCCTTTTCCAGCCCCATATACCGGAGGATAACGCCATAGCCCCCCGGCCCGGGATTGCCGCTGCAGGCACCATCGGTAAATATTTCCACATGTTTTTGCTCCGCCATATTCTATCTCCAAATCTTTTTCATTTTATCAGCATTGTACCATATCCCCGACAAAAAATCCAGACCCTTCCCAATTTTTTTCAAAAATATAGACAACGCTTTTTCAAAATGTTATAATATGTAAAATAAAACTTTTTTCCGGTTTGGCTCCGGCTCCGGTTTGGCTCGGTCTCCGGCAGCCCGTTTGAGGCCGGTCGTCCTGCCGGATTGGAACAGTCAAATTTCACCTTCCGATATTCCCCCTCCGGCCAACACCGCCTTCATCCACAACAACGAAAATGAAAAGGAGTTTTCTTTCTTATGTATACAGCGACTGCAAAAAAATGTACGGCCCTATGTCTCTGCCTTCTTCTGGCATGTCTGCCCTTTTCCTGTAAAGGAGCGGAATTCTTTCCCGAAGACACCGCGGCCTTTCTGCGGCAGGCCGTACCAAATCCCTCCATCGGTCAGACCGGCGGAGAATGGGCGGTCATCGGCCATCTTCAGGCAGGAATACCCAAGGACGATCCCTATTTTTCCATATATAAAGACAATCTGGAAAAAACGCTGAAAGAAAAGGCAGGGGTTCTCTCCGGGAATAAATACACTGAATACGCCCGGGTTTCTCTCGCCCTTTCTGCCCTTGGAGAGGATCCGTCAAACTTCCGGGGCTTTGACCTGCTCGCCCCCCTCTGCGAATTCGACAAAGTTCTCCGGCAGGGCATCAACGGCGCCGTATTCGCCCTGATGGCATTCAGCCACGGGGGCCGGGGGGACGAAGAAGTTGTCCGCCGTTATCTTACAGAACTGCTCGGCAAGCAGCAGGCCTGCGGCGGTTTTGGACTCTCGGATGACCAGCCGGACACGGATGTTACCGCAATGGCCATCCGCGCCCTCTGTCTCTATCCGGGACATGCCGGTGTACGGGATGCCGTCATGGCGGCTCTCGCCTGGCTCTCCGCCGTGCAGCAGGCGGACGGCGGCTTTCTCTCACGGGAAGGGACCGAAACTGCCGAGAGCGCAAGCCAGGTTCTGCTGGCACTCAAGGCCGCAGGTTACAGCGAAAATGACCCGGCCTTCTGCAAAAACGGCAGTTCCGTCCGCGATAATCTGCTGTCTTTTGCCCAGCCAAACGGCGGCTTCCGCCATACCAAACAAAATCTGCCCGTTGACCTGATGGCAAGCGAACAGGCGTATCTTGCCCTGACCGCCCCCGCTGCCTATACCTTTGATTCGGACAAGGCGTGGGATTTTATCCGGACACTCCTTGATCTATCAGCCCAAATGCAAAAGGGAGGAAACCCATGAACAAAAAATGTCTGCTCTTATTCATCCTCAGCGCACTCTGCCTGATAACGGCAGGCTGTCAGAAGGACAGCCATATCCCTCCTTCAGCATCGTCCGCCACGGCATTTCCCGAAAAAGAAGCGGCAGAAAACACCTTGCAGGACGATGCTGAAAAAAGCAGCGGAAATGCAGGCGGCGCAAGGGATACAGAATCTTTAGATTCCGCTTCTGAACCGCATACCGGACGGCAGTCCGGACCGCAAACCGGACCGCAAACCGAACCACAGTCCGGACCGCAAGACGGACCGCTGTCCTCTGCCCATCAGGGCGAAGCCGCCGGCGGCAATACACAGCCGGCTTCTGATGAAGGCATACCACCAGCGGAAAACCCGGAATATACAGAAGAAGAACCGGAATTACGGTGTACAATGACCATTGACTGTTCCGCCGTCTTTGACCACCTCGACAAATTTGACCCGGACAAGCTGGATCTCCTGCCGGCAGACGGGATTCTCTATCAAGCGGAAAACCTCCCCTTTTCCGAAGGGGAGACGGTATTCGACCTGCTGAAACGGGTGACGGCCGCAAACAAGATCCATATGGAGTTCAGTTCTTCACCCGTCTATCACACAGCCTATGTCGAAGGCATCAACAACATCTATGAATTTGACTGCGGAGAACTTTCGGGCTGGGAATACCGGGTCAACGGCTCCAATCCCGGCTATGGCTGCAGTCAGTATACGCTGAAAAACGGAGATGCCGTGGAATGGGTCTATACCTGCGACCTGGGCCGCGGCCGCTGATTGACTTCCAATTCTCAGGAAAGGAGCCCACTCCA
Organism: uncultured Clostridia bacterium; assembly: GCA_910580105.1. GTDB lineage: Bacteria > Bacillota > Clostridia > Monoglobales > Monoglobaceae > CAJTWN01. Next base: position 556,826 of record CAJTWN010000001.1, read on the forward strand.
TGACAGACCATTTTGCAAAATTCCACCCGATCACCTGTTTTTGTTATTTCGCGGTCATTCTCGGCTTTTCTATGGTTTATCTTCATCCGGTCTTCCTCCTGCTCTCCGGGGCAGGGGGCTTTCTCTATGCCTTAATACAGCGGGGCAAAACCGCCCTGCGGTTTACCCTTGGGGGGCTTCTGCCCCTTCTGGTCTTTTCTGTTGTCATCAATGCCGCCTTCAACCACAAAGGAGCAACCATTTTGACCTACCTGCCGGGCGGCAATCCCCTCACCGCCGAATCCATCTGGTTCGGCCTCTGTGCCGCCGCCATGTTTGTCACGGTCATCGGCTGGTGTACCTGTCTGACCCCGGCGCTGGACACGGATAAGCTTATCTGTCTTTTCGGGCGGCTTCTCCCCTCCCTGTCCCTGCTCCTTTCCATGATCCTTGGCTTTCTGCCCCGGTGCCGGCGGCAGTTTTCGGCAATCTATACTGCACAAAAACAGCTGCTCCCCGGCACAAACAGCCGCCGGCAGAAACTGCGGCTTGGACTGCAAAGTCTTTCCATCCTGCTGACCTATGTGCTGGAAACATCCATCGACACCGCCGACAGTATGCACGCACGCGGCTTTGGCATGCGGCGGCGGACGGCATATTCCACCTTCCGCTTCCGCCCGGCAGATATTGCCCTCCTGACCGGCATCCTGCCGGCAGCGGCCTTTTTGATTTACAGCCACGCCGTCTGGGGGGATTTTGTCACCTTCTTCCCGCTCTTCCGGCTGAGACAAACCCCCGCCTTTTTGTTTACCGCCGCAGTTTACGGCATGCTCTGCTTTCTGCCTGCGGCCATTAATTTCTTGGAGGAAACCAAATGGAACAGATTGAAATCCAACATTTGACCTTTACCTATCCCGGTGCAGATACGCCGGCGCTGAACGATGTCTCTCTTTCCCTCGCGCCCGGCTCTTTTTCTGTGCTCTGCGGACGTTCCGGCAGCGGAAAATCCACCCTGCTCCGGCAGCTGAAACCTGCCCTTGCACCCAATGGCAAAAGGGCGGGCATGATTCTTTATAACGGGACGCCGCTCTCTGCCTTGGACGGGGAAACCGCCGCAAAGGAAATCGGTTTTCTTCTCCAGAATCCGGACCGGCAGATGGTCACTGACAAGGTATGGCACGAACTCGCCTTCGGCCTTGAAAACCTCGGCCTGTCCCAGCAGGAAATCCACCTTCGGGTGGGGGAAACCGCCGCCTATTTCGGCATGGAATCCTGGTTCTACCGGGAGACCAGCCAACTTTCCGGCGGACAGAAGCAGCTCCTTGCCCTGGCCAGCGCCATGGCGCTGCGCCCCAAAATTCTCCTCCTCGACGAACCAACCGCCCAGCTGGACCCCATTCATACCGAAAACTTTTGGGCCGCTCTGAAAAAGATTAATCAAAACCTGGGCGTTACCATCCTCCTCTCAGAACACCGTCTGGAACAAGTCCTTCCCCTCTGTGACCGGCTCGTCGTCATGGAAGAAGGAAAAATTTCTTTCAGCGATTGGCCGCAGAAAACTGTCAAAACCCTGATAGAAACCGGACACCCTATGTCCCTTGCGGCGCCGGACGCCGCCCGGATCTGTGCCGGGCTTACCATGGGGAATTCCCTGCCTTCAGAAGCGCAGGAACCGCTTTATAGTGATGGCAAACTTCCTCTTAGCATCAAGGAGGGGAGGACCTTTCTTTCAGATTATACTGCCGTCCATCCGCCGAAAGAAGGGGTACCGGCGGCACAGCCGGCGGCTTCTGCTCCCGTTGTCCTCTCTGCCAAAAATCTATGGTTCCGCTATGAAAAAGAGGGCCGGGATATTTTGCACGGTCTTTCTCTCTCTGTAGAAAAAGGCAGTCTGTTCGCCGTCATGGGCGGAACCGGCAGCGGCAAATCCACCCTGCTTTCCCTGCTCTCCGGCAATCAAAAGCCCCTCAGCGGAAAAATCTCGGCACAGGGCAGGGTTCTCCGCCTGCCCCAGGATCCTGCCTGCCTGTTTCTCAAAGACACGGTGGAAAAGGATCTGCTTTCGGTGACAGCAGACAGAAAACAGGTAAAAGAAACCGCCGGATTGTGCGGAATTTCTCATCTGCTAAGCCGGCATCCCTTCGACCTTTCGGGCGGCGAACTGCAGCGGGCCGCCCTGGCAAAGCTTCTGCTCTGCCGGCCGGACATCCTGCTTCTGGATGAACCCACAAAGGGGATGGACGCCTTTTTCAAGACCGAACTTGCAGGTATTTTCACACAGCTGCGTTCCTGCGGCATGACCATCCTCATGGTCTCTCATGACGTAAATTTCTGTGCAGAACACGCCTCCGGCTGCGCCTTTCTGTTTGGCGGCGAACTCACCGCCTTTGCCGATACCCGAAGTTTTTTTGCCGGGAACAACTATTACACAACCGATGCCCGCCGGATTTCATCCGGCATCCTTCCTCGGTGTATTACCGCCAAAGAAGTTCTGGCCTGTTTTCAAAAAGAAATACCCGGTCCCCTGCATCCAAATTCACCGGAAAACTCTGCCTCCCACAATGGGGAAACACTTTCCCCGGCAGAAAAAGCCGGTTCGGAAAAAACAGCCACTTGGCAGGATCCAACGCAAAATTCCGCCTCCCACAATGGGGAAGCACTCTCCCCGGCAGAAAAAGCCAGAACGAAAAAAACAGCCACTTGGCAGGATATAACGCAAAACTCCGCCTCCACCAATGGGGAAACACTCCCCCCGGCAGAAAAAGCCGGTAATATCGCCCCCCCTCCCCAACAGGATGCAAATGCTCCTCCGTTCCCGGAACGAAAACACAGCAAAAACTTCTATACCCTGCTCAGCTGCCTTTTCCTGCTGGTCAGCGTTCCGCTTATCCTCTGGACCGGCATCCGGTATTTTGACGACCGGCGGTATTACTTCATCAGCCTGTGTATCCTCGGCTGTGCGCTGGCGGCCTCTGCCATTGACTTCGAGGGCAGGCGGCCCAGGGCAAGGGAACTTGTCCTGATTGCCGTCATGACCGGAACCGCTGTTTTGTCACGGTCGGCCCTTTATATGGTTCCGCAGTTCAAGCCCATGACCGCCATGGTCATCATTGCCGGCATCTCAATGGGCAGCCGCTATGGATTTGCCACCGGCGCACTGGCCGCCTTTATCTCGAACTTTTTCTTCGGACAGGGGCCCTGGACGCCATGGCAGATGTTCGCCTATGGCATCATCGGTTTCACTGCCGGCCTGCTGCCGGAAACACTGAAAAAATGCGGCTCAAAGGCCGCCGTCCTTCTTCTTTCATTGTTCGGATTTTTGGCAACCCTCGTTTTCTATGGCGGCATCATGAACCCGGCCAGCATACTTATGACGCAGGCGGATGCAAGTTTCGGCGTTCTGCTGGCAAGCTATCTGCCCGGCCTGCCCTTTGACCTGATGCACGGGGTATCAACCGCTGTCTTTCTGCTTTTATTGGCAAAACCCATCCGCAAAAAGGTGGAGCGGATACAGCAGAAATATGGTCTGCTGCTGCATTAAAAAACAATGCATCCCTTTTACAGATTGTTCCACACGTCATCAGTTCGGTGAGAAAAATCAAAAAAATCAATTCTTATCTTATTATTTTTCACCCGGCGAATCGGACGATTCTTGTTTTGTTTTTAAATATTGTTCTTTTTCTATATGGGCTGAAAACCTGTCATCCAACGTTTCAGCGGAGAACTGTACGCCTGCCGGAAAACGGAAGCGGAACCTACCGCCTATAAAGACGGAGGACATCATTTGTTTCGTTATATTGGCGGCATAAGATAATTTATGCCGCCATCTTCTATATTTCAATCATTTTTTCATTTCTGTTTGCATAAATACCACCCACACATAATTTTTGTAAACAAAAATACCATGCTGTGAGGATAAATGTCTGCAAGAATCCCTAAAGTAAACTAAAGTAAATTAAACTAAACAAAACTAAAGGAAAAGAAAGGAAAGCAGAGCAAACCAAAGGATAACAAATCCAAAGGAAAAGGAAAGCAGACCAAAAAGAAACCAAACATAAATTATATTTATATATAAATAAATATAAAACCAAACCAAAGTGAAAAGAAAGAAAAAGCCGAGATACTGCCCGGCAAAAAAGAAAAGAAAACCGGTGTGCATATTTGTTAAAAAACCCCTTTTATTTTCCGCATCCGGTTCGAAACGAATAATCCTGCTATACATTGATTCTTTTCACAAAACAGCCGCAATTTTTTGCTGCACAGCACATCGTTTGCAACAAGGAAGACTTCATTGTAACATGGGAACATTTTTCCATATTTACTTTGCAATCATTGTCTGCTATGTTCAAGAGGCGGCATAATTTTATATTGATAATAATTCTCCGTTGGAGCAGTCGCAAAGCGTTCTGATAAAAAATGCTTTTAAACCGGAAGGACATATAACCGATTGGTGGAAGACCAATATGAATCCACAGTCTGAAAAATGGAATGCTCATATCAATACCGAATCGGATATTCTGCCGCTGTATTATAGTGATCCGGCAAACGGAATGAATTGGGTCTTTGACACGGATCGTGACTATCGTGACAGCTCCTATCTTCCGCCTGGTTATCTTGAGGCTTCAACAAATGGAAGCTCGAATAATAGTATTGCGTGCAATATGGGGGATTATGGAGTAAAAACGACCTATCAGATGAATGTATATAATGCGACTGATGAGCCGCGAACTTTTGTCTATCGGGTGGATACCGTGTCCAATCTATTCCTGGTGATTAGAAATGCAAACGGAAGTTATAAAAGGTTTGAAGTCAACGGCCAAAGTATGAATGCGATCTGTACAGGAACGGTACGGGGAACCAGTCAGCTGTATCCTACAGATACAGGAGATGTAACCGTCAAACTACCCATTGTAAATGAATGGGGCGACATAGGAGGAAAGCAAACGCAGGTAAATCATGTAACAGAATTGGAGGTTCGTATACCGCCTAAAAGTTTTCAGACATTTTATATTGATCAAGTATTGGCCACTGGAGATCCGGGTTCAATTCCAACCAGAGTATTTTACAGATAGTTTGTCATATCCATACTCTGTTGTCTCGTTCAGCTCATTCCTCGTATTCAGCAGCTGCGACAGGTCGTTGTATGTAAAACAGCTCTTCCGACCGGCTGATACCAGCTCCCCTTCCGGCGTTTCTTCACGCCCGGTCTCTATGCTGGTGTTGTTCCCCATATAGTCATACGTGTATACCGTGGTTACAGGATTTTCACGCAGTACATAGCCGCCGTTTTCCGCCCGTTTGCTCAGGCCCGATTCCTTCACCACACGGCCCAATACGTCGAATTCCGCACGGGTCTTCACCCCCACTGCGTCCGTCACCGTCTGGGTCAGCCCTGCGTCGTCATAGGATACCTGCACCGCTGATGATTCCACATCCGGCGCTTCCGCCTCCAGTGTTCCGTTGCTGATCTCCGGATATGTCACTTGGGTTACACGGCCCTGCCAGTCATACCTGTACTCCGTTTCGTTCCCGTTTGTGTCCCATACCGATACGGGCTTTCCTAACGCGTCATAGGCATATTCCGCAAGCGTCACCTTTCCTGTTTCCTTTCTCTCTTCCTGTTTCATCAGGCGGCCGTATGGATCATAGGTTTCTTCTGTCACATATGCCGGATCCTCTGTATTCAGGTTCTTTGCTGTGGTGATCACCTTATTCTCCGACGAACTGCTCACCCCACTGATTTCGCTGCTGATGTTCTTCAGCTTATATTCATAGCTTATCTGCGTTCCGTCCGCCGCCGTCTCTGTTTTCAGCGCACCGTTCCGATAATATTCATTGCTTTTTGTACGTCCCAGTCCGTCCGTTTCTGTCTTCACCTGTCCGTCCGGCGTATACGTATAGTGCGTACTGATCTCCTGGGGTGTCATCTCAAATTCTGTATTATACGTCTCTGCCGTTTTGCTGACACTGGACGGAAAACGATAATGGTTCCCATCCAAATCGGTATATGTGAAACGGGTGGTTCCCAAATCCTGTTCCACGCCATTTGTTTTATCCACAACGTTTGTGGTATCAATGTTCCCCTTATGGTCTGCATTATATACATTCGTTGTGATGATTTGACGGTTGTTCTTATACATCTCTGTTACCTTGGCCACGTTCAGCCCGTCCGCCGTCAGTTCACACTTTTTCACATGTGCATCCGGCGTTCCGGCATATTTCGTCTCCGTATCCAGCTGATGATATTTGGACGCGTCATAATATGTATATGTCGTCTTTCCCACTATTGGCTGATTGCTCTCTGTCAGGTTCCCATATCCGTCTGCATCAACTTGTTTTATATTGTTTAAAATCCTATTAAACTTTTTCTTAAAGGCGGATGGCTATCCCAGTCTGTTCCATCTAAATCAAATACCCTAAAATATGGTTTAATCCTAAGTTCCCTTAATAAAGGGATACCTCCATAGGAGTCATCTATACATTTTAAACCTTTAAATGTATAGATGACTCGAGCACTATATTGCGCTTGCTTTCTATATTCCTCAATCAACAAATGTTTTTCATTATTATACGTAATATAGACCTTTGTTTTCAAAGTATCAACATCATTATATTGAGGCAGGATAATTATTTTTTCAAAAGGGTTTATTTTGGGAATTTCCACTTTAATATCAGAGTTTTCATATGAGATATAAGCTCCTTCAATTGAATTCCAAGTTCTATTATCTATTTCTAAAGTTAATCTTGCATCGTAATATGGTGGAAAAGTACTTAAAAAGTAAAATATGACAAAAAATAATATAACTATCCCATAAATTAGTTTAATTATAAATTTTTTCATTATCTTGCCCTCCATTGTGGTGTGGTTAACACGCTCTCACCATTGAATACAAATGTATTCAATTCTCCTTATTCACCTTCCACACTTGAACTCATCTCCTTTTGTGTCGTATTTTACCATACTTTTTTCTGCTTTTCAATCTTTTTTTATTGCACAAACTTAACTTCATTTTGTATTAAATGTATAAAATTCACGGCATTCAACTTAAAAAAGGTGCCAGTTTCACAAAATATGGAACCGGCACCTTTTATTCTTTTTTCATCTACATAACAGCTTTTGTTTTAGCAACTTTTAATTATCTGCTCGTTCCCTTGGCAGAATTTTATGTGGATCTTGATTATTATCTTTATAATCTTTAATGGTTATTTCCCCTGTATAACATGATATATCTACTATAACACTTTCCGAAAACTCAAATTCTGCTTTAATCCCAAAATATGCATTGCGTCCTGTACTATATTCACGCATTGAATAAACTGTTTTATCCGTAATCCTATCTGCATAATGTTCCTGTATAATTGCTTTACATATTGTTTCTCCAGTTTCTTCATCATTAATTATGGTTTTCCCTCTTTTATCCTGCATTGTTATTTCCTGAGATTTTTCATCCCATTCAATATCTTTGTCATAATAATTCGCATAATCTCTTAACGATACATACGTCCGATCTTTATATGAAATTATTGGATCTCCCAAATAATCATTCATTGGCGCATCATCCGCTACTATCATATAATTTACTATATTCGCTTCTATTTTATTTTCTGCAGCTGCCAATACTGTCACTCCTATCACCATCATTATCATTACACTTATACATATTTTTCTTTTCTTCATCTTATTTCATTCCTTCCTCATAAAACTCATTTGCCGCTTTTCTCTTGCTATCATATACAAATTGCACAACTTCCTGTTTTACTCCATGGTCTATTAAAAAATTGATATTTACCACTTGCTGAAGTAAATATGCCACTGTACTCCATTCTTTTCCTCTATCCACATATTCAATAATATTATCAACTGTTCGTACTACTATACCGTTCTTTTTTTGATATAAACAAAATCCCTTATTCGCTTCTCCTGCGTCTGCTCTCCTTGCTGACGGTGTTGTACCACTTTCACTCCAGAAACTCACCCTTGCTTCCAGCTTATCCTTATCTCCATGTTTTACGCTTAACCTAACATATCCATCCGGAGCAATTACATTCTTTATATTTGCAACTCTCAAAAACTGTGATGCAATATTATCTCTATAATCTATATTACCGGAATTACACGCTGTAATCAAGAGAGTCGTTATCGTCTTATTTTTTAATCCGCCAATATTTATAACATCTCCATTATCAGCTACAAGTGTCCAAGGTTGCTTTCCATGCAAGAAGATCACTACTGTCTCAATTGGTTTCCCATCATTGTCCATAGCATCCCAACCCTTATAAAACTGTTGCGCATTTTTAACTTCAACTAGCTTTACTTCTCTTCTTCCACCTCTTTTTTATATAGTTCTGCTGCTGCTTTTTGTCGCTCATCTCCATAAAAAGCATAATCCGTATATAATCCCCATGGATCTACCATCATCACAGGACTATTTCCACAGTACGCATACCAATTCATTCCGTCGCGGATTGGGTCTTCAGATATGAACCGTCCTACGCTTGGGTCGTAATATCTCGCACGGAGGTAGATCAATCCCGTTTCTTCATCCAGGTACTCACCACTATAGCGAATGGGATTGTTGATTTCCCCTTCCTCTACAATGGCATTGCCGAAGGCGTCATAGTCGTAGGTCGCTGCCCTTTCCGTTCCGCTGATTGCCGCCGTTACGTCTCCATGGGCATTCTTTTGCAGGAAATACGCACTTGTGATACTGCTCCCCGTTACACTCAGCCGCGCCTCTATCCCTGCGCCGATCAGGTTGGTGGTGTTTCCTTCCTCTGACGAAACCTCGTTCAGCACTGTTGCTCCCATGTTGTAATACTTCGTTGTCTCTGTCTCTTCACTGGACGCTGTTCCTACCGTCTTCCCTACTCTCGCACTCGTCCCGTCATACTCGTATTCCGCCCACTTTCCGTCTCCCCGATAGACCTTCTCCATCCGGTTCAGCTCGTCAAATTCATATACATAGCTGTTCTTCTCTCTGTCTTCTCCCAATGTATATGCTTCCTCTTCGCTCGGCTCACGCTCTCACCATTGAATACATTTGTATTCAAATCTCCTTATTCACCTTCCACATTTTAACTCATCTCCTTTTATGTCGTATTTTATCACACTTTTTTCTGTTTTTCAATCTTTTTTTATTGCACAAACTTAACTTCGTTTTGTATTAAATGTATAAAATTCACGGCATTCAACTTAAAAAAGGTGCCAGTTTCACAAAATATGGAACCGGCACCTTTTATTCTTTTTTCATCTACATAACAGCTTTTGTTTTAGCAACTTTTAATTATCTGCTCGTTCCCTTGGCAAAATTATATGTGGATTTTGATTGCTATCTTCGAGATCTTTTATGGTTATTTTCCCTGTATAACGTGATAAAACCACTTGAACGTCTTGAACCGGCCCCCCAAAGTAATTTACATAACCACCAAAGCTAACATCTAATATATAATACAAATCACGCCCTATTGATACATCCCGTAACAAAGAAATTGTTTTATCTGTAATCCTGTCCGCAAAATGTTCATGCAATACTGCATTACATATTGCTTCTCCAGTTTCTTCATCATTAATTATGATTTCCCCTCTTTTATCCTGCATCGTTATCATTTCTAATTCTTCATCCCATTCAATATCTTTGTCATAATAATTCGCATAATCTCTTAACGATACATACGTCCGATCTTTATATGAAATTATTGGATCTCCCAAATAATCATTCATTGGCGCATCATCCGCTACTATCATATAATTTACTATATTCGCTTCTATTTTATTTTCTGCAGCTGCCAATACTGTCACTCCTATCACCATCATTATCATTACACTTATACATATTTTTCTTTTCTTCATCTTATTTCATTCCTTCCTCATAAAACTCATTTGCCGCTTTTCTCTTGCTATCATATACAAATTGCACAACTTCCTGTTTTACTCCATGGTCTATTAAAAAATTGATATTTACCACTTGCATTACTCTTACGCTTTTGAATACAAATATATTCAAGTCTCCTTATTCACCTTCCACACTTGAACCCATCTCCTTTTATGTCGTATTTTACCACACTTTTTCCTGTTTTTCAATCTTTTTTTATTTCACAAGTTTAACTTCATTTTGTATTAAATGTATAAAATTTACAGAATTCAACTTAAAAAAGCGCCAGTTCCAAATATGGAACCGGCACCTTTTTTCTTAATTTTAGGTACTTATTTTTTACAACTCATTCCGTATAGATAGATACAATTTGTGGTTCTTCTTCCCATTCCACACGTGCATCCATCAACTCCGCAACTGCTCGCAAAGGAACAAATGTTCTTTCTTCTTCAATCTTTGCAGGTATATCTATCACATACACTGCTCCATTTTTCTTTATTTCATTGCTACCTATTGGTATTTCTATTTTATCTTCTCCTTTCTCTATTTTTACTATTTCATTTTTTCCATCCCAATCTACTTCTGCACCAAATGCCTCAAACACTGTTCGTATTGGCACCAATACTCGATCACCTTCCATCATCGGCATTGCATAATCTAAAAATGGGATACCAATATCATTTAAATTTACTTTTATTGTTTCTCCAGCAAAAAAAACTGCACCTTTACCATCTACAACTTTTAAACTTCGCTCATTTATTTCATTTTCTACTCGCAAACAAAATTTATTTAATATTTTCTGTAAAGTTGCTATATAAACGTAACATTCTCCATCTTCAATTATATTACTCATCTGCAAGTTAGAAATTTTTTCTGAATATCGCTCAGGCTCATATTCACAGAAATAATTGATTTCTTCCTCTCCGTATAAAAAAAGTTTTTTACTATCTTTTGACAAAAAAATACATTTATCATTTTTCATACCTTCAACTATTTTATATAATGGTTTTTTTTCCACCTTTATTCCTACTTTTTTCAATGTTTGAACCAATGGAATTTTGGGAATAATATTCTGATATTTTATTTTTACTTCTGTCCTAGTCTCACCAATATATAAACAACCTTCGTTGACACGGTATTTTTCAATGGACTCCTCTACAGACAAAACATTGATTTTCAATGTTCCTTCCTCAGAATTAGCTGTTGAAAATACCTTCCCCCCTTCATCATTATCATTTTTTAATTCTAATAGAAATACCCCTTCCGTTGTTTCTACATAAACTATTAACTGAATTCCAACTTCTCTATAAACATCTAATACTTTTGTTTGTACTATATTTACATTTAAATTTTTTTCTTCATAAATAAGTCTAGTAATATTCTCAGCTGTTATTAAATTTCTCAAGTCACTTAGCAATATATTATTATATCTTATTTCCGATAAATCTACATATCCAAATTCGTCATAGCATTTTAATTTTTCCCTATTTTCAATACTATCCCATAATTTTTCAATCTTATATTCTTTATAATTATCATTGAAAACATTTTTTTCTGAACAAGATATAAGATTATAGAATTCATCATATTTTAGAACATAAACCCTTATTTCTTCCGTTATTTCCCCAAATGTATTTATTTGATAAAATAACATAGCCATAATAGAAAAAATGATAGATATGATAACTTTATATTTTTTCATTTCTTGCTCCTTTCTTATTTTAATTATACCATGCACCCAGATCTGAAACAATTATAAGATCATCTATTTCAAATCCTCTCTTTTCATAATATTCCTCCATACGACTATATCTACTATATACTTCATCTGACCTATTCGGATCATGAAATGAAACTACAACATCATGCCCAGGAGCATAGGCCGCTCCATTTAAGACAATTACATGCCCCGTACCACCTTTTGTACTTTTTAATTTTACCCCTACTGGCATAGCTGCACCTATAAGTACAGAGACTACTTTTTCACCATTTTCTCCAGGATTTCTATGTCTACCAGGTAATACTCCACCTTCAGAATTTGATAAATCCAGTGCTTCCTGCCTAGAAAGTTGTTCATCTGTTCCTTGGCTTTTTTGATATACTGCAAAATCAATTGCAGTTTTTGTTGTGGGTTTATATCCATAACGATATCCATCTACCATTACAAAGGATGCCGCAAAACATATTCCATTATTTTCTTGCTTTACATGCGTCACTGAATAATAAACTTCTGTCACTTTCCCTTGAGCATCTAATGCACGAATGTCTTCGGCTCTTTCATGATAATAATCCATCATCTCTTGTGCATACTGTCTTTCTTCATCTGTTGATGCGTTTTCATATATCCTATTATAAGTTTCCCAATCATTTCCATAAGCTATGGTATACATTTGTGCACCAAATGATAATTTTTCGTCACCTTCCATCCACATCCCATTGCAATCATAGAAATTCACAGGACTATTCCCACAATAAGCCTGTGTTTCATTAGGGACAAAAATTCCAAAAAAAGTTTTTGTCCCTATTATATCACAGGCATACGCATATAAGTTACTGCTTTGCAAAATAGAAGCTATATTCGGTATCTTTGTTTCTCCTTCTTCATACTCTTTATCCCCATAAATCATATTGGTTGGATTCCAATGGGTGTCTTCGGATATGAACCGTCCTACGCTTGGGTCGTAATATCTTGCCCGGAGGTAGATCAATCCCGTTTCTTCGTCCAAATACTCACCACTGTAGCGAATCGGATTGTTAATTTCCCCTTCTTCAACCAGCGTGTTCCCGAAGGCATCATAGTCGTAGGTCGCTACCCTTTCCGTTCCGCTGATTGCCGCCGTTACGTCTCCGTGGGCATTCTTTTGCAGGAAGTACGCGCTTGTGATACTGCTCCCTGTTACGCTCATCCGCGCCTCTATCCCTGCGCCGATCAGGTTGGTGGTGTTTCCTTCCTCTGACGAAACCTCGTTCAGCACTGTTGCTCCCATGTTGTAATACTTCGTTGTCTCTGTCTCTTCACTGGACGCTGTTCCTACCGTCTTCCCTACTCTCGCACTCGTCCCGTCATACTCGTATTCCGCCCACTTTCCGTCTCCCCGATAGACCTTCTCCATCCGGTTCAGCTCGTCAAATTCATATACAAAGCTGTTCTTCTCTCTGTCTTCTCCCAATGTATATGCTTCCTCTTCGCTCGGCTCACGCTCTCACCATTGAATACATTTGTATTCAAATCTCCTTATTCACCTTCCACATTTTAACTCATCTCCTTTTATGTCGTATTTTATCACACTTTTTTCTGTTTTTCAATCTTTTATATAAAAAAGAGGCAATCAATTCATCGAAAGCCTCTTCTTTTCATTATTTACTTTTACTATGCTGTCACTTTTCTTTTTTTCTACTCCTTTTTTCTGCCCACAACAAAATTTTAAAATATATTGGAGACAATAATATAATAGATACGAACAAAATACCAATCCCCCATTTATATCCCAATAATATTCCAAAACCAGAATATATAGATGCCAAAAACATACCATAAAACATGTGTACAATATAATGTACTTTTTTAAATATTATATTTTGGCAATTTGTACATTTATAATCCAAATGAAAACCAAAAAAAGAATATAGGTAAACCACTTTTAGAGGAATCTTTTTGCCACATTGTAAGCATTTATACATGTTTATCAGCGCCTTAATATAGTTCATTGGTTCTATTATAATAGGTAACGATTTGTATTGGTTCTTCAGTATAATCACTATAATATGGACTTTTATAATATACCTCATATGTTGTTATTGTATCATACCAATCTCCCATTGGATTATATAAATAAGCCGTCGTTGTTCTAACCCAATAATCTCCAACATCTTTTGAATATAAAAGATCAATTATTCCAGCAATAACTCCCGAAATACCATCATTAGGAATCATGACCCCTATAGCTCCACCAACAAGTATGCCATGCACTAATTTTCCAAAGGGTGTTATGGTAAAACTTATTTGGCCCTCTATATAATTAACTCCCATAGCCCGATAAAAATCTGTTCTTTGCATATTAAAACTACCATCTTCATTTGATGTATATTTGTCTAAATCAAACTTATGGTGATTCTTTAATATCTACAATCTCCCATTTACCATTTTCTTTGTGAATTTTCCATCTAGACATAATATTAGATGAACTAGGGAAAAAATCTTTATCATTTTCTACCGTCTCATAACTATATAGAACCCAGATATACCCATCAAAAAAGTTATTCAACGTTAAAAGACGAAAAATTTTAACATTAACTTTTGCATTTTGCAATATGTTTTGATGGTTATATTTATGTATCGGTTTATCCTCTGTTTGCTCATATTCAACAAGGCCAGACATTACTTCTCTTACATCTTTTATAAGTGAATTTGTATTCAAAAACATAATTAAATATAAAAATACAAAACCAATTAGTATTGAAAAAATAATTTTTAATATTTTCATTTTTCCTCCTTATCTACATGAAAGAATAATTAGCTAACATATCCCCTAATAGCCTCATCCCTTATTCTTACCACATATACTAGTTCACCATCTAAATGTTCTGATAACGGCTCATCAAATCTTTCGCTGGTATGAGCTGCATAATATATTTCTCCATTTTCTACTTTTGTAACTATGCCCGCATGATGAACATTACTTCCATCAGCTCCTGCCCAATATAATAAATCTCCAGCTTTAACTCCACATTTTGCAACATCTTTTACCCCTTCCTTTGTCCAAATAGTAAGATGGGGACCATTACTGTATCCATTATATGGATTTACAAAAAATTCAAATTGAGCAGCAGCCAATCTCCATGGTTCACTAACGACCCAGTCATATTTATCATTATTCCACAAAGTCCAACCATGATCTTTATCATATCTTCTAGAATGCCACTGCCAATTCATTTTAAGCCCTCCAGCAAATAAACACTGTGAAACAAAATTAGCACAGTCAGTAGTATAATTATAGAAATTATCATTTCTTTTACCCGATAGATAACCAGCTTTAGCATAGTTCTTTGCATATTCAATAGCGGCTTGACGATTGTACTCACCACTTGGATCAACATAATTTATCGGGTTATTCATGCAATACGCATATAAGTTACTGCTTTGCAAAATAGAAGCTATATTCGGTATCTTTGTTTCTCCTTCTTCATACTCTTTATCCCCATAGATCATATTCTTTGGCGTCCAATGGGTATCTTCGGATATAAACCGTCCTACGCTTGGGTCGTAATATCTCGCCCTGAGATAAATCAATCCCGTTTCTTCATCCAGGTACTCACCACTATAGCGAATGGGATTGTTAATCTCCCCTTCTTCAACCAGCGTGTTACCAAAGGCGTCATAGTCGTAGGTCGCTGCCCTTTCCGTTCCGCTGATTGCCGCCGTTACGTCTCCATGGGCATTCTTTTGCAGGAAGTATCCACCCGACACATTCATCCGCGCCTCTATCCCTGCGCCGATCAGGTTGGTGGTGTTTCCTTCCTCTGACGAAACCTCGTTCAGCACTGTTGCTCCCATGTTGTAATACTTCGTTGTCTCTGTCTCTTCACTGGACGCTGTTCCTACCGTCTTCCCTACTCTCGCACTCGTCCCGTCATACTCGTATTCCGCCCACTTTCCGTCTCCCCGATAGACCTTCTCCATCCGGTTCAGCTCGTCAAATTCATATACAAAGCTGTTCTTCTCTCTGTCTTCTCCCAATGTATATGCTTTCTCTTCGCTTGGCTCACGCTCTATAGTTTGAATACAAATGTATTCAAATCTCCTTATTCACCTTCCGTATTTAAGCCCATTCCTCTTTTTGTATCTTTTTTATAAATTTACCATTAAATATTTAAATTTAGTATCTTTTTTTTCCAAAATAATTGCTTAAATAGATAATATTTTTGTTCCTCCGTTCTATATTTTATCTTGATTTTTTCGTCTTCTAATTTTTCCATATATTCTTCTACTGTCATATCATTTAAATTGATAAGTATACGTTGTTGAAAAACTCTGGATTCTTTTGGAGAAATACACCGATTTGTTTTGTCATAAGCAAAATAAGAAGTGTACCCTAGTATCGTATCCTTTAAGTAGTAATCAAAAAATGGATAAAAGAAAATGTCGTTATACCTTACTGACGTGGATGGATTATATATCTCATATGTAATTAGGATTACTTTATATTTATTTGAATTATCAAATATTTCTTTTATCTCGTTTTCAGAAAATCGTTTTTCACCATTAGGACGATAATCATTCGCAAATTTACCTGTCCTTTCTAAAGTATAAAGATATTTATACGAAACATCATCCATTTTAATTTGAGTAATTTTAAAGTCAAGGGCTGGAACTTTTTTACAGTAAAAATAGTCCATAAATAAACACCCCAAAATACAAATTGAAATAATCAAACATATTATTTTTGTCATCTTATTTGTAATTCTTTTCATTTTCTTCATCCTTTTTAAGCATTATCTGGAACTCGAACAATATAGATAACTGCATAGTCATCTCCATTATAAAAATCTCGTACGCTTCCATTATTTTTATCGCTGTCATGTGCAGCATATATTATATCTCTATCTGTTATTTCAACAATGATAGCTGCATGATCCATCGTACCTGTATTGCCATAATCCCAAAACAAGAGATCTCCTACCTGAAATCCCCCTTCAAGTATGCGTCGTTGAAGTGTTTCTTTCCCAAAAATTTCCAAAGGCGGTCCAGCAACGTATGGAGAGTTCGGAAATTCATTACAGTAATTAATAAAACACTGAAATAATTCATTTGCCTGAACCCATGTTGCCGAATAAAAACCATATACAACTCTTCCTTTTCCTGGGATCCAACCTGCTATAGCATAATTAAACTACCAATCATCTGATTCCTGAAGATCTCCTGCAAGGAGACACCATGATACAAAATTAGTACAATCTTGATTAAATCGTAATTCACCTTCATCCGGACGAATAGAATGTAATTTCGCATAGGCTACAGCTGCCTCACGATTGTACTCTCCAGTTGGATCCACTAACATAATCGGGTTCATACAAATTGCTGCTCTGCATAATCGCTGATATATTTGGCACAGAATTATCTTTATCCGAATTATCCCCATAAATCATATTGGTTGGATTCCAATGGGTGTCTTCAGATATGAACCGTCCTACGCTTGGGTCATAATATCTCGCACGGAGGTAAATCAATCCCGTTTCTTCATCCAGGTACTCACCACTATAGCGAATGGGATTGTTAATCTCCCCTTCTTCAACCAGCGTGTTACCAAAGGCGTCATAGTCGTAGGTCGCTGCCCTTTCCGTTCCGCTGATTGCCGCCGTTACGTCTCCATGGGCATTCTTTTGCAGGAAGTATCCACCCGACACATTCATCCGCGCCTCTATCCCTGCGCCGATCAGGTTGGTGGTGTTTCCTTCCTCTGACGAAACCTCGTTCAGCACTGTTGCTCCCATGTTGTAATACTTCGTTGTCTCTGTCTCTTCACTGGACGCTGTTCCTACCGTCTTCCCTACTCTCGCACTCGTCCCGTCATACTCGTATTCCGCCCACTTTCCGTCTCCCCGATAGACCTTCTCCATCCGGTTCAGCTCGTCAAATTCATATACATAGCTGTTCTTCTCTCTGTCTTCTCCCAATGTATATGCTTCCTCTTCGCTCGGCTCACGCTCTCACCATTGAATACATTTGTATTCAAATCTCCTTATTCACCTTCCACATTTTAACTCATCTCCTTTTATGTCGTATTTTATCACACTTTTTTCTGTTTTTCAATCTTTTATATAAAAAAGAGGCAATCAATTCATCGAAAGCCTCTTCTTTTCATTATTTACTTTTACTATGCTGTCACTTTTCTTTTTTTCTACTCCTTTTTTCTGCCCACAACAAAATTTTAAAATATAGAGGTCCTATTACAAAAACCGCCAAAAACATAATTCCTATACCCCATCCTGGTTTGAATAGCAATCCAAATATTAAACATATTGCTGACAATATTGTTAAATAACATAAGACTATTACATTGTGTGATCTTTTAATTATTTTTTCGTTACATTTTGTACACCTATAGTTTAAATAAAGCCCCAGAAAAGAATAAAAATATGCTACTTTTATTGGAATTTTTTCTCCACATCTCAAACACTTATACATCAATATACCTCCGTCTGTTTATAAACTACCTACTCGTTGATAGTACGTAATAATTTCAATCGGTTCTTCAGTATAATCACTATAATATGGACTTTTATAATATACCTCATATGTTGTTATTGTATCATACCAATCTCCCATTGGATCGTATCGATAAACAGTAGTTGTCCTAACCCAATAATCTCCAATATCTCTTGAAGTCATATTATCGATTAATCCAGCAATAAATCCTGATACTAGGGTACCATCAAACAAATATGACACTGCATATCCAACTACAAGGCTTTGAAGAAATTTTCCCGCTGATGTTACAGTAAAGCTTATCTGTCCTGTTTCATAGCTAACTCCCATAGCCCGATAAAAATCTGTTCTTTGCATATACAAACTACCATCTTCATTCGATGCAACACTCTCAAAACGTCCGGTATCTTGCATATAAACGTCACCATCATAAAAAAATGTTCCGTTTATTTCTGTATAACCTCCACCCATTGTCAGATATGCAGAAGAAGGATTCAACCAAAATTCATAATCACTTCCATAAATATCTGCAAGACTTGCTGCTAATTCGCGCAATGATGCCCACTCATTTCCCGTACAATCAAATCGATTTACTGGTTCGCCACTGCAATACGCATATAAGTTACTGCTTTGCAAAATAGAAGCTATATTCGGTATCTTTGTTTCTCCTTCTTCATACTCTTTATCCCCATAAATCATATTGGTTGGATTCCAATGGGTGTCTTCGGATATGAACCGTCCCACGCTTGGGTCGTAATATCTTGCACGCAGATAAATCAATCCCGTTTCTTCGTCCAAATACTCACCACTGTAGCGAATCGGATTGTTGATTTCCCCTTCTTCAACCAGCGTGTTACCAAAGGCGTCATAGTCGTAGGTCGCTACCCTTTCCGTTCCGCTGATTGCTGCCGTTACGTCTCCATGGGCATTCTTTTGCAGGAAGTACGCGCTTGTGATACTGCTCCCTGTTACGCTCATCCGCGCCTCTATCCCTGCGCCGATCAGGTTGGTGGTGTTTCCTTCCTCTGACGAAACCTCGTTCAGCACTGTTGCTCCCATGTTGTAATACTTCGTTGTCTCTGTCTCTTCACTGGACGCTGTTCCTACCGTCTTCCCTACTCTCGCACTCGTCCCGTCATACTCGTATTCCGCCCACTTTCCGTCTCCCCGATAGACCTTCTCCATCCGGTTCAGCTCGTCAAATTCATATACATAGCTGTTCTTCTCTCTGTCTTCTCCCAATGTATATGCTTCCTCTTCGCTCGGCTCACGCTCTCACCATTGAATACATTTGTATTCAAATCTCCTTATTCACCTTCCACATTTTAACTCATCTCCTTTTATGTCGTATTTTACCACACTTTTTCCTCTTTTTCAATCTTTTTATTTTCTAAACTCAACTTCGATTTTTCTCCTTCAACTTTATCACATTAACTCAAAAAAGCCCAGTCTATACTGGACTTTTTTGACAACCTGAGGAGAAGTATTTCCTGCTTCTTCTTAGTGACTTGTATTAATTATTAACTAGAAGGTATTATAAAAAATATCATAAAGTTTATATATCACTTTATTTTTATGTGTACAACTAGAAAACTCATGGTGATAATAAAATTTCCATTGATTTTCTCTATATGCATATTTCATTCCAATAAAAACATCACTAAAAATAATTGGTTTATATTGATAAATACATAATACATCACCTATTTTGTCAATATTTGTCATACCTAATTTATCTATAGCAAAAATGATATCAGAAATTATGTCATTGTGCTTATAAACTTGTGTAAATACATTATAGATGCCTTCTATTTTGTAGTTTGAATTATACTGATAATTTAATAATTTTTCATTTTGAAGCCCATCTGCGATTTTTTGAAATGTATCCTTATGATCATTAAACAATTGAATCATTTGAGATTTTTGCGATAAATATGGTTCATTTTCTTCTCTTATCTGATTAAATTCGCCATTCAAAAATACTCCACTACTAATAAAAATAATTACAAATATAATACATATCACAAAACGTTTCATGCTTGTTTCCTCTCTTTCAGATTTTATGGGCGCTCCCAACCATAAAATAATATATCAAGAATATAATCGGGGTTATCTGGATTAAAAGCTAAATAATCAACAGAATAATAGTAATTAGACGGACTAATGCCTATTTTTTGTGATACGATTACTTTTCCTTCAACAGTATATTGATTTATTTGATACTTACCCTCAGGCATATACGGAGGGGCTGCATAGGGATCTTCACAAAAAGCATCTAAAAATCCTGATAGATTTGCCAATGCACTACCAATGGAACCATTAATATACTCAATATATTCTGTTTGTATTTGAGATACGCCCCATTTGTTTATTGCATAGGTCAATCTATCCCAATATTCATCTGCTGGTGTTACAACCACAGTAACAGATTGTTTTTGGTATTCTATACCTAACAGTTCAAAAAACTCCCCATACGAAAAATGTAAATGTTCATCAACATAGTGTTCCGTACCAATATAATCATCTAGATTTATTACTGCTTCTCCTCCTAACGCTTTAATATGGATATTCCTACCCTCTATTTTAAGAACACCTCCCATTTCTCTCAACAGTGTCCTTATATCCTCACGTTCTGCAATTGTTACAAGAGCACCATCAACTTCATCATAGACTGGTTGGCGATGATTGCCACTCGGATCCACCATCATCACAGGACTATTTCCACAGTACGCATACCAATTCATTCCGTCGCGGATTGGGTCTTCAGATATGAACCGTCCTACGCTTGGGTCGTAATATCTCGCACGGAGGTAGATCAATCCCGTTTCTTCATCCAGGTACTCACCACTATAGCGAATGGGATTGTTGATTTCCCCTTCTTCAACCAGCGTGTTACCGAAGGCGTCATAGTCGTAGGTTGCTATCCTTTCCGTTCCGCTGATTGCTGCCGTTACGTCTCCATGGGCATTCTTTTGCAGGAAGTACGCGCTTGTGATACTGCTCCCTGTTACGCTCATCCGCGCCTCTATCCCTGCGCCGATCAGGTTGGTGGTGTTTCCTTCCTCTGACGAAACCTCGTTCAGCACTGTTGCTCCCATGTTGTAATACTTCGTTGTCTCTGTCTCTTCACTGGACGCTGTTCCTACCGTCTTCCCTACTCTCGCACTCGTCCCGTCATACTCGTATTCCGCCCACTTTCCGTCTCCCCGATAGACCTTCTCCATCCGGTTCAGCTCGTCAAATTCATATACATAGCTGTTCTTCTCTCTGTCTTCTCCCAATGTATATGCTTCCTCTTCGCTTGGGTCCGCCGCCGCCATATAGCTCTTTGCCTTCGTCTTCAGGTTCCCGTTTCCGTCATACTGATACTCCTCCGCTATCTCAAGCAGTCCCTCATATGCGCTTGTCTCACTCGCTCCGCTCTCCAGGCTCTCTGTCACCTTTTTCAGCCGGTTCGCCTGATCATAGCTGTAGTTTATACTATGGCTCAGTATATTGTCTATACTTCCCAGCGCTGTTTTCACCTGGTCTCCCGTTGTATGCTCGATTGCTGACGTGATCCGGTTCCCGTTTGCATCATAGGTATAGCTTGTTGTCCTCTCTTCCGACGTCTCTTTCGTCAGACGCCCCAGTACGTCATAGCTATAACCCGTCACCTTTGTCACGACCGGGTTTGTCCCCTTCCTGTATTCCTCCTTCTTCTCCGTCTGTTCTCCATACTTGTTGTACTGATAACTATACGACGTATACTCGTATGTTCCTCCTCCTGCACTTCCCTTCACCTGATTCACCAGCGACACCAGGCTCTTATTCTCGTCATAACTATACGTTGTATAGACGCTTCCCGTCTGTTCCTTTTTCTTCAGCGTTCCGTCTCCGTTATACGCATAATTTACCGTCTTCCCTCCGCTGCTTACACGGCTCAGCATATTCTGCGCATTATAGCTATAGTCATGCCGGTTTCCGAAATAGTCTGTGATATACTCCACATTCCCTATTTCGTCATACTTATATTTCAGTTCCTTCTCATCCGGCAGCTTCAGCTTTTCCAGCCGGTTCTTATAGTCATAGCTATAGCTGGTCACTCCTGTGCTGTCCGTCATCTCTGTCACTGCTCCGAACCCGTTATACTGGAAGCTGTTCGTTATTTCTCCCACACTTTGGCTCTCTATATAGTCCGTGTTCGCCTTATAGCTGATTGTTCCCGTCTGTCCCTTCTGATCCTTATACTTCAGCAGGTTCCCTGCCGCATCATAGACATACTTCTGTTTTTCCGAATCCGAAAGCGCTTCCGCTTCCTTATCCGTCGGCTGGGTCTTCCACAGCAGACGCCCGAATCCGTCATAGGACATATGCGTCATGCTTCCTCCCGCGCTGAGCAGACAGGTTACATTCCCCCATTTGTCATATCCATACTCTGTTGTCTCGTTCAGTTCATTCCTCGTATTCAGCAGCTGCGACAGGTCGTTGTATGTAAAACAGCTCTTCCGACCGGCTGATACCAGCTCCCCTTCCGGCGTTTCTTCACGCCCGGTCTCTATGCTGGTGTTGTTCCCCATATAGTCATACGTGTATACCGTGGTTACAGGATTTTCACGCAGTACATAGCCGCCGTTTTCCGCCCGTTTGCTCAGGCCCGATTCCTTCACCACACGGCCCAATACGTCGAATTCCGCACGGGTCTTCACCCCCACTGCGTCCGTCACCGTCTGGGTCAGCCCTGCGTCGTCATAGGATACCTGCACCGCTGATGATTCCACATCCGGCGCTTCCGCCTCCAGTGTTCCGTTGCTGATCTCCGGATATGTCACTTGGGTTACACGGCCCTGCCAGTCATACCTGTACTCCGTTTCGTTCCCGTTTGTGTCCCATACCGATACGGGCTTTCCTAACGCGTCATAGGCATATTCCGCAAGCGTCACCTTTCCTGTTTCCTTTCTCTCTTCCTGTTTCATCAGGCGGCCGTATGGATCATAGGTTTCTTCTGTCACATATGCCGGATCCTCTGTATTCAGGTTCTTTGCTGTGGTGATCACCTTATTCTCCGACGAACTGCTCACCCCACTGATTTCGCTGCTGATGTTCTTCAGCTTATATTCATAGCTTATCTGCGTTCCGTCCGCCGCCGTCTCTGTTTTCAGCGCACCGTTCCGATAATATTCATTGCTTTTTGTACGTCCCAGTCCGTCCGTTTCTGTCTTCACCTGTCCGTCCGGCGTATACGTATAGTGCGTACTGATCTCCTGGGGTGTCATCTCAAATTCTGTATTATACGTCTCTGCCGTTTTGCTGACACTGGACGGAAAACGATAATGGTTCCCATCCAAATCGGTATATGTGAAACGGGTGGTTCCCAAATCCTGTTCCACGCCATTTGTTTTATCCACAACGTTTGTGGTATCAATGTTCCCCTTATGGTCTGCATTATATACATTCGTTGTGATGATTTGACGGTTGTTCTTATACATCTCTGTTACCTTGGCCACGTTCAGCCCGTCCGCCGTCAGTTCACACTTTTTCACATGTGCATCCGGCGTTCCGGCATATTTCGTCTCCGTATCCAGCTGATGATATTTGGACGCGTCATAATATGTATATGTCGTCTTTCCCACTATTGGCTGATTGCTCTCTGTCAGGTTCCCATATCCGTCACTGTCATAAACCCATGTACTGTTTTCTTCCCTTCGGCCGGAAGCTCCGCTGAAGATATAGTCTGATTTACGGACGCACAAATCATATGTATTATATTCATATTCACTGATGGCGCCGCTTATGCTGCCGGTGACTGCATTCCCGGACCTGCTGAAAAGCGGTATCTTTTCAACGCCGCCGCGGCTGTTATGAATAAGGAGGGTGCCGGTATTCGATCCCATCCCCAGCCGGATTGTGCTCTGATTCTCCGGCGGTGTATTGACGGGCGTCTTCAGCACCTTATCCCAGCCGCCGTCCTCCAGGCAATAGAGGGTATTTTCATTGCCGGCCTGTCCTCTGTCTTCCTTTACAATGCAGTAAAGCCGGCCGCCATAGCTGATGAAGGAACTGTTATCCAGATTGAAGTCTATTTTAAAGGTATTATCGTCCAGGAATGCTTCATTGGCCTTGGAATATTTCTTTACAACACCGCCTCTCTGAATAAAACCAATTTCTTCCCTGGTTTCATAGGATTTCACATAGCTGACCTGTTCCTGACAAATATTTACTGCTTTTGTGTTCAGATTGACGGCATATACCTTATTATTCCGGTAATAGAACAATTGGCTGTCACTGGCTCCGCAATACTGGAACGTATTCCCCGTCAAATTTGTACTGAAGATTTCTATGGCATCAATATTATTTCCGCTGTCCGTAACCCAAGCACCGGTATCGGTATCAAATTTATACAATCTGAACTTTCCGCTCTTGACGCCGCCGATATAGAGGACGCCCTGATGATAGACAACAGAGGCGCTGCTGTCAAATGCAAAGCCGTCCATTTCTATTGTTTCCAGGACATTTCTTTTACTGTCGTATTGATAAAATGCGCTGCTGCCATTCTGCAGGGTAAAGATATAGAAATTGATACTATCCACCAAAATCATACGTTTGGGGTTATAATTATCAAATTCCTGCACAGTTTCTTCTTCACCGGTGATGAGATTCTGCTTTTTCAGGTATCTATTGTCCTCTGATATAGAAAATCCATAGTTTCCGGATGCAATATGTGAAGAATTTGCGGCAAAATAGTTCATATAGCTATTCGGGGACAGGGAAATTTCTGCGTCTTTGACCTTATTCCCATCCTTATCAAAGGTATAGGCCTTCCTGCTCTTATACGTATCTCCATCAACCTGCGTCACCGTTGTATGATAGAAATACTTGTCCACCTCGCTGTAATGGCCGTCTGCCATATCCATAACTGCTTTATCTTTGGAATTATAGAAATAGTATGGCGCACCGGTCGCGTCTCCCTGATACGCATATTCTATCCGGTTCACGGATCCGGTTTCGCCGGGGGCAATATCTTCCCGAGAAGAAAGTTTTGTGGTTGTGGTCGTATATGCGCTTTCTCTATGCGAAGTATATTGTTTCTTTACGGTTATATAGTTATATTCAGTATAGCTCCCGGTGGGATAGGTGATGCGTTTCAGATTAAATTTTGTGCCGGGGAAAGTGGCGGTGCCATCACCGTTTTTAGAGGTATTCACGAGTTTCACCGGCGCATAGGCAAATTCCGTTTTTTGTCCCTCTCCGTCAATGATTTCCTTGACGCAGGGAATCGGGCTTTTGGGATCGTCCAATGTATTCTGGATATTCAAATTTATGATTCCCAATGTGGTACCGCCCTGGGAGAAAACAATCTTATCAATATATTTTCCGGTGGCGACGGAATCATACTGATAATTGATGTCCACTCTGTCGAACATGTCGCTTGTAATAGAAGACAGCAGATATTTTGTAAAATGGAAATAGCCGATAACACCGCTTTCCATTTCTTCATAATTGAACGTGATCTCGTTTCCGTAACGATCCTGCCTTTTCAAAAGATGGCCATAAGCGGCATCAAATTCATCGCGCATCCCGTTTTTATAGGTAAGGATAAATTTTCCGCTGTCGCGTTCCAGCTGTAAATCATTCAGCTTATAATGTTTCAAAACCAAATTGTCTTCAAATTCATAACTTCCAACGCCCGGAAGGTTCAGAACATATTCATTCATCTGCCGGGTGTTGGCATACCAAGCATTCCGAATCGAAATATAGGGAAGGGACAAACTCCAGCCAACCCCAAGATACCGCGGGTCTTTCGTCTCGAAATACACATCGGAGGACAGGCCGCCGGGGCTGGTTTCGATTTCATTTTCATTTTCCCCCTTACAATCATCCGGTGATGCCTGCGCGCCGCCCGTACTATATTGCATAGAAAGATTCAAATCCAAACCGTTGCGGCCCTTAATGCTGACAATATTTGCATTGTATGACAGTTCACCGGTTGTCAGCGAGACATTTTCATTTCCCATAGAAAAATTATACGGGGAAAGTCCAAGGTCCGGCTGATAGGGATCCCATTTGGGCGCGGCAGCATCGCTGCCTGCCAAGGCTGCCGTTGCTTCTTCTTCCGCAGCCGCTTCTTCCGCTGCTCCTTCTGTTGTTTGCGGATTGGTCATATTTGCAAATTCTTCAGGAGATATATTATGATAGATATTGTTATTATTAAACTGGTCTATCATTTCCTGCGAAACCGGCGCTTCTATATCAGAAGTTTGCGCCGCTGTTTCCCCTTCCCCGGTCACCTCTTCAGCCAAAGTTACACCGTCATTTATGATTGCGCCGGGAAGCTCATCTTCCGGGACGAATGCCTGCACTTCATCCGCCGCCCCATCAGCTTCTTCCGCAACAACATTTTCTATCCCATAAAATGATATATTTAACGCCAACAATAATGCGATTATAAAAGCCGTTAATCTATTTTGCTTAAACATAACCTTTTCCTCCAATCGTTGGATTCTTTCCGGTATTTCCGCCCGTGCAATTCAAAAACGCTTCGGCTATAATTATTTTCTTCATATGCTTTCCTCCGTCTTCAGGCTGACCGCTGTTTCCCCATCGGATAAAGCTTTGAATTTCACCACATTTAAAGAACCAAAATAAGCGCGGCCCGGCTCCACCGGCTTTGAAACCGTAAATTTCAGCACGCCGGCCTGCTGCTCTAAGGCAAGTCCCGTCTCTCCAAACACATGCGGATCTTCCACCTGTAACTTTGCTGCGTCATAGGTAAGAACATACTTCTTTCCGGCAAAAGACGTAATATTCTTTCCGGTAACAAAAACATAAACGGATTCACCCGCTTTGCAGCTGACTGTCTGAACGGCTCCCTGCATTCCAGGTTTATTACGGGAAATATGGATTTTGTAATCTGTTACGGACATTCCCGATTCACTTCGTGTTACTTTGAGATAGTATACATTTCCTCCTGTCAGGTCGTATTCAATCATAAAATCTTTTGCATTATTGGCAGGTTCCGAACTATTATCATTTTCTGCAAGGAACATATCCTCCGATGCTCCGCTATACAGCTTTCCTGATAAATCAATGGGCGCTGCACTCTCGGAATAGATATAATATTTTCCGCTCTCCGCAGGGGTAAAGGTATAATATGCGCTGTCATAAACCTGCCCCAGCAGCTCATTGCCCGTACTTTCCGACAAGGTATATGCGTCACCAAATTCCGTCCCCCAATATGCCGATTCCACAACAACCTCATACATTGAATAATGGCAGGTCAGGAAATACATACTCATTTTGGGCGTAAAATTATGGATCAGATAAAACTGGCCATTTTCATCACCGGTCACATGAAGGGTAGCATAATAAGATTCACCGCCGTATGAAGTCAGTACGATTTCCGCTGATTCTCCGTACAGCGTCGTTCCGGTCACAATAATTCCTGTGGGGGTCAATTCGGCGTGTGTTTCAAAGTTTATTTTTTCAACGGTCAAATCAAATTGTCCTGCTGTATCTGTATTGTTGGTAATTCGAATATAATACCGATGTCCACTTTGCATAACGGAATTTAATATTCCGGTATTTGAATAGATCAAAGATGCACCATTCAGCAAATCTTCGAAACTATAATACACCCGAATTGTACAACCCAAACCACTGGTTTTTAACGCATGATGCCCGAGTTCCTGCGCTGTATAAGAATAAATCTGTTCTCCGTATGGTTTGAGCTGCTCTTTATTGGTATGATCAAATTCTTCAAATGGCTTAACAGAACTTACTCCTGCAATTCCATCATCCGTAAACATAAAATCTACTGTTAAATGCGCAGGAATTTCGCCATTGCTATTTAAAGTCACATAACCTTCACACGCAGAAGAGAATTGAAAATCTGTAATCACGCAGGAGAATGAACGATAATCCCCATATACAGGCGTATATGTTTTCGAATCATACGCATCAGATAATGTCAAACTGAGTGCTTCGCCGGGAATCCGCTTCCCGTAAATTTCGATTTTATTCTCTGTACCTCTCACTTCAGCTTCAAGATGAAGTGCGCGGAGAACCAAATCATAATGAACTGTTTCACCGGCGGTGGCTTTATTCGTAACCGCGACATAATACCTGCCGCTTTGCATCCCTTTGGTAATCACAAAGTCCTTGCTGTTCGCCGAACCGTTTTCAATTATCTTATCGCCCATTCCATCATCGTTTGCAGCCACAGATTCCTGTACATTTGATAACAATACACCGGACAGATCAGCCGGATTTTCTGATACTGAATAAATTGCATAATTCTTTGGATTGGAAAGTTCAATAGCAAAGTATTGTGTTGCTCCGGCAGCAATTGCCGCTGACACCATTGTGGTTTCTTCCATCATTGGAACAACAGGTGCATTTTCGATTCCCAAACTCTCCCCCAATAATACCGATTGCTGCCAGGCGGGAGTTTCAGCATCTGTCGGGCTGACAATTAATTGATATAATCCAGAAGCTATGTTTTCAAAAGTATGCGTAAACTTGCCGGACGCATCACAAACAATCGCCTGGGCCGCTGTTTCCGTATCGGAAGACATGACTTTTATGGTAACATCCGAAGCCGGAATCCAGTTCCCATTGACAGTAATATTATTTTCCCCATTGGTTACCGAAACCGTCAAATCCTGCTTTTTAATATATAGCGTATAGGGGGCATACGCCGCTGATCCCTCAATCTTAAGATAATAAAAACTTCCCTTCTGCAATTCCTTATTCATCACAAAATTTCCGGGATTCTCATATATATCCATATAGGCATAGGATGGATTCCAGCCTTCTGCCTCTTCCAGCTGATTCTGATTTACATCAAACAAGGTGCCGCTCATTTGATAAGGTTTATCTGCGCTGGAATAAATGGTATAGATTCCATTTTCCGGAACCAGAAACTTAAAATACTGCGCTTCCGAAGCCTTGACAATGGTTCCTTTCGTGGTACCCGGAGCAATTTGATAGGCATCGTCAAAGGAGACACCATAGAAATGGTTGACAG
>CAJTWN010000002.1:0-189144 GCA_910580105.1 uncultured Clostridia bacterium
ACTTTTTTTTCACTTCTTTTCCCTCCTGTTTTTTCCTTTTTTCTTTTGTATATTTATCTATATAAAAAAGTGCTGAAAACGCAGCATTTACTTTCTCCTGATGTCGTACAAGAAGACTGTTATTTATGCTTTGATTTCAACACTTATAAAATTCAATATTAAATTTTACATTTGAACAAACAAATTTATATTTTCAACATTATTTAAACATATTTTACCTCTTTTGTCAACCCCATTATATTGCTGCGTATTTTATGTCAATAGCATTGTATCGTATTTTTTTCTTTTTTACATGATTCGTACTATGGATAAATATTCAATTTGGGTTATCATTCAAAAAACATACAAAAAGTCCGGCTAAGCCCGGACTTTTCCTCACTTCAAAAAAGATACTGCTAAGACATTCATACAAAGACTGTTCTAAATCATCCATCACACAAAATGTTAAACGAAACTTAGCAAAAACAAACAGAGTGGTGTATTTAATTACTCTGAAGCATGGTATTTAACTTTCATCTGTATACTTTCTGAATTTTTGCATTCAGATTTTTCTATCATATTAAACATCCACTCTACAAGCGGACGTATTCGTTTCAAAAACTCATCATGAGTTATACCGGCACGCTCCGGAGCCTTCAGGATTTCACTCGTCATATCTAATTCTTCTCTAAATTCCTCAGCATATTTATATAATTTGTTTAATACCTCCTCTTTTTCAAATGATGCAAATTCATTTCGGGACATCAAAAAGTATGCACCTTCAACGATAACAAAGTATCTTGCATACTTTCTTGAAGCATAGTATGTATCTGTTGGGATTTCTCCTGTGCACATAGGCCGCTTTTTATTCAATGCCTGATCAAAACATTGCCGGGCAAAAGCCAACCTTCCTTTTGCCATTTCAGCATTCGGCTCGAATTTTTCGTACCCGCTTTTATCCAATTCCTGTCCTATATCGTTTCCAAAATAAAGTGCAGAATTATACTTTAATACAAATCTCGCAAATTTATCTTTGACCAAATCTATCACAGAATGTACAGAAAGATGAATCTCTTTTGCAACAGAATGTTTTCGCTGTAATTCTTTTTCCATCTGTTCTATACAATGCTTATCATCGTTCCCTAATTCCTCTGAAATAACAATATAAGTATCTAAATCGGACACATAAGGAATTGCATCCCCCATCGCAATACTCCCATGCAAGTATAAAGCAAGCAATTTTTCGCCAAAATAATTTTTACAAGCTGTTGCTGCATCTTCAACTAAAGGTTTAAATTCTTCTTGCATATGGTAATAACACCTCCTTGTATTTTTAAATTTTCATTTGTGAATAAAATAATTATATCACATAAATTGGTGCTTTCCAATTTGACCCTCGAAGTAACACTTTTATCTTTCAATAAAAAATGTACATTCTATAAAGATTAAGTGTTTAGGATAAAAACCCTAAACACTTAATCTTTGTCTTATGGAGAACCCTATATAGCAGCCCCTTTTTCTTATCCTTTTACCTGCGTTGTATACGCAAGAGGGATGCGTACAAAAAATTTTGTTCCATCCCCGGCTCCCTCAGCCCAGATTTCTGCTTTCATATGACTTACAATGGCGCCGGCAATTGAAAGACCAAGCCCATATCCGCCATTCTTCCTATCCCGGGCATCATCACTCCGGTAAAACCGATCAAAAATTTTTTTACATTCATCGGCCTCTAAGCTGTCACCGCTGTTGTACACCATCAACAGCGCATGACGTTCCTCCCTCCGCAATCGTATTCGGATGGTTCCGCCTTCTTCAGCATATTTGACTGCATTATCCAGCAGAATCAAAAGGAGCTGCCTGATTTTATCTCTGGATCCGGCAACAAAGAGATCTTCCTCAATCTCCTCTTCCATCATAATCTGTTTTTCAAAAGCCACTGCCTCCTCTGCCAGGACGGTCTGCGCAACGATTTCACTCAGCAGGACAACCTCGCTGTCCAGTGTTTCTTCCGCCTCCATCCGCGCAAGATACAAAAGGTCATTGGTAAGTTTGGTCATCCGTTCTGTCTCCCCTTTAATATAACGCAGCCACTTTTCCTGCTCGGTGCTGACCGGCTGGGTAAGGAGTACATCCACATTGGCATTAATGGTGGTCAGCGGCGTCTTCAGTTCATGCGAAGCATCCGCAATGAACCGCTTTTGCTTTTCCCAGGCTTCTTCTATCGGCCGAATCGCCCTGTTGGCAAAAAACAAACAGATAAAGAAGATAAGCAGAAGCGACAGCAAACTGACAATTCCAAAAACAATCATTAACCTTGCCAGCACACCATATTCTGCCGAAACATCCAAAAAAGCCACCCGAACTCCTTCGGTGGTAGGAATCCGCCGGAACTGCCACAGTGTATCCTCAGAACGAATTTTTCCTCCGTCCTTTTCTGATGTTCCAGCATATTGGGCCGCTTCCTGATAAACCGCATCGTCAATATCAAATACCGAATGTACTTCCAGCAAGTTTCCGTCCTGATCCAGTTCCAGAACAAAATCTACCGAAAGTTTTGGCATCTGCATCCGTTTATTTGGAACTTCCGGCGGCCAATCCGGCTTTTTATTCTCTTCAAGCCATTCCGGCTGGTTCTTCTGAAAATCCCGCGGTTCTCTGAGTATATGCTCTAAACGCATATGAATATCCTGTTGTGTGTTGTTATAAGTAAATATATAGGTAACTGCAAATGCACCCACAAACAGCACAGAAAGAATCACCATATTGATTGCCAGAAACCGATTGCGCAGCCGTTTAAACATACTCTTCTGCCTCCCTCAGCACATAGCCAACACCGCGAATGGCACGGATTTCCATCCGGGAGCGCACATGCTTTAACTTTTTCCGCAAAAAAGAGATATAGACCTCCACGTGATTTGCCTCTGCCTCAGAATCAAATCCCCATATCTTTTCAATTATGCGTTCTTTTTGAGAAACCACACTGCCATTGCGCATCAAATATTCCAAAAGCTCGGCCTCTTTCAGCGTAAGGGTAATATCTCCATTGTTTGAAAACAAAACAAGATTCGACATATCCAGCTGTAAATCACCGTAAGAAAGACCCGCAACCGATGTCTCCCCCTTCCTTCTTCCCAGCGCACGGATACGGGCAAGCAATTCTTCTGTTTGGAATGGTTTGGCCAGATAGTCATCTGCTCCGCTGTCCAGTCCCAAAACCTTATCACCCAGCTCCCCTTTTGCACTGAGTACGATTACATGGGTTCCACAGCCCTGTTTTCTGAGTTCCTGCAAAAGAGAAATCCCATTCCGCTTGGGAAGCATAATATCCAATATCACCACGTCATAGATACCAGCCAGTGCATAATCAAGTCCCGCTTCACCGTCGTATACAATATCCACACTATAATTCTGCGTCTTTAATATCTGACCGATGGCCTCGGCCAGATGCACTTCGTCTTCAACAACCAAAATCCGCAATTTGACCCCGCCTCCATTTCTGTACTTAGTATAACAGAGAAAACTTAAAATGTCCTTAATTTTTAACAATTTGTTAAGATTATATTTTTTGTCCGGTTTTTAAGGTTGATTTAAGGAAAAACAATTATTCTGAACCTGTAAAACAGAATGGAAAAACGGTATTCTCCTATTCCTTATTGTTTTCTTCCGAAAACTGTGCCATAGCCATACCAAAGCAGCAGACACAGGAAAACAAAGCTCTTTTCATTGCATACCCAAAAACACCCTCGTACCAATACCGTTTTTCCAACTCTTTTCATTGCTCATTAAAACACTTTGTTTTAATGGTATAAATAATCGCATGCAGCGTCTTAAAATACGTGCATGTACTTACTCCTTTTTTCCGCCCCGCCAGCACAGCGGGGTGGTTTTTTTACCCAATTTTTCCTATATGCACCGATTCTATCATTGTTCAAAACCGCATAAAAAAAAGCCCCAAAAGGGGACTCTTTTATATATCCAAAAAATCTGTTCGGTAATCCAGATGGAAGGCCTCTGCAAGGGCAACAAAATTTTGATCTTCAATCTTTTGCAGTCTGGGAAGATGCGCAATCTTCATATAGATTTCTGCTGCCTTCTCAACTGTTTCAATCAAGCCAAAAGCTTCATCAAGATCCTTACCGGTACCAAAGATACCATGCTGCGCCCAAACAACCAAACGATATTCTTTCATCTTCTCCGCGGTAACTTCACCAATTTCAGTGGTGCCGCAAAGCATCCAGGGCAAAACCCCCACCCCGTCCGGAAAGACAACCAAACATTCGGTAATCATCTGCCACAGGGTCCTGGTGAAGGAACGATCATCCAGTTCATGCACAAAGGTCATGGCAATCAAGTTTGTCGGATGTGTGTGCATAACCACACGGTGTTCCGGGTCAATTTTCAGCCGTTCAATATGGCTCATCAGATGGCTGGGGAATTCACTGGTCGGACGGCCTCCATCCGCAAATCCCCAAATCAGGTCAATGCTCTTTCCGTCTGCTGCAATCCGGACAACGCCCAGATTTACTTCCGGGTATTCACTGACATTTTTGAAGTATTTTCCCGTACCTGTAACAACAAAATACTTTCCGGCAAGGTAAGCGGCGTCAAAATCCAGAGGAATGCTGCGAACCGGATGCTGAATATCCGCATACTTTGCAACTTCTTCCTCTGGCACGATATAACTGATATTGCCGCCATTTCGCTCATCCCAGCCCAAACGGTACATGTTCGCCGTCATGTCCCGTACCTCCTTGATAAAGGGGGCTTCCTGCATATCTTTCATTATGGTTCTCCTTTCAAAACAGGTTCTCCGGCCTGTTTTGCTGTGTGGTATGTACCTTTTTCTCTATATTGAAGAAAAAGGATTTTAAAATGTTTGTGTTGTGTTATTCAAAGTATATCGCAATTTCTTCTTTTTGTCCAGTTCTGTTTATCATCTTGAAAAATAAACACAAATAGTATATAATATAAGCATAAATGAACAGCTTTAAACATAACGAGGTGATTTTATGTCTAATTTTGAACGGGAAGAACAGATTCTTGCTGTCCTGAAAAGAAAAAAAACAGCCAGTGTCAAAGAATTGAGCCAACAACTGTATGTCAGTGAAGCCACCATCCGCCGGGATCTTATCCGTATGGAAAACACTGGCAGTATCCGCCGCTCTCACGGAGGCGCAGTCATCAGCGACAGCCTTGGAAACGAGACAGGCTTTTATTTTCGTTCCCAATCATCACTTAAAGAAAAACGTATCATTGCAGAACTCGCCGCAGACTTTATCCGCTCCGGAACCACCCTCTTTATTGATTCCAGCACCACCAGCGGTTCAGTCATCACCCTTCTCGACCGCTATCATCACCTGAATGTCATCACCAATGGCCTGCACAATGCTATACACCTTTCCACCCACACAGATGCTGCGGTCTTTATGGCCGGCGGCACCATCAACAGCCGCTCGAACTCGGCAGTGGGCACAGACACCATTAACTATATTCATAAATACTATGCGGATATAGCGCTGATTTCCTGCAACGGGATTGACACCGCCTTTGGCATTACCGATGCCGTCCCGGAACAATCGCAAATTAAACAGGCCATGCTGCATCATGCAACAACCAAAATCCTTCTCTGTACTTCAGAAAAATTTGGCCGTATCATGATGTGTCATACGGCCAACCTTTCAGACTTTGACTACATCATAACCGACCGGCGTCCTTCAGATGAATTTCTGAATGGAAAAACACTGAAAAATGCTGAATTTATCTTTCCGGAATGACTTGACAAATTTTTCTTATTGAGATATAATCCCATTTATAATCAGGAAGGAACAAAGGAAAGATGTCCGAAACACGCAACACCCCCCAAAGAAAGATTATTCTTTCAAGTCTTATGCAGATGCACTGTCATCCCACGGCGGATCAGGTCTATGCCTATATACATGCACGACATCCCAAAATCAGCCGTGCAACCGTTTACCGCAATCTCAGCCTTTTGGCAGAGCAAAACCTCATTCAGAAGGTCCCCATCCCAAAGGGCGCCGATTGCTTTGATTTTCAACCACATCCCCACTATCATGTGCAGTGCGAACACTGCGGCAAAATATTCGATCTTTCCCTTCCCTATTTTGAAAGGCTGGAACAACAAGTTGCTGATAAACAGGGATTTATTCTGCACAAACATCATATTTTATTTGAAGGTATCTGCCCCGACTGTCAAAAATAGCGTATTGTCTTAGGCAGCTTCGCATTGTTACAGGATTTTGTTACACCATTCCCGATCTGCCGAGTAAAATTTCCGGCGAAACGGAACAAAAATTAAAGGCTTCAAAAAATTTATATAAAGGAGAGATGTTCATGAAAGACCTCAAAGGAACAAAAACAGAGGCAAATCTAATGGCTGCCTTTGCCGGCGAATCTCAGGCGCATACGAAGTATAAATACTATGCTTCGAAAGCAAAAAAAGATGGCTATGTACAGATTGGCGCACTGTTTGAGGAAACTGCAAACAATGAAAAAGAACATGCAAAAATTTGGTTCAAACTGCTTCATGACGGTATGCCGGAAACAACAGAAAATCTGAAAGATGCGGCCGCCGGCGAAAACTATGAGTGGACGGACATGTATGCCGCTTTTGCAAAGGACGCCAGAGAAGAAGGCTTTGACCACATTGCCTTTCTCTTTGAATCCGTGGCAGCAATTGAAAAAGAACACGAAGAACGGTACCGCAAACTGCTTGCCAACATTGAAGGCAACCTTGTTTTTTCCAGAGACGGCGACTGCATGTGGCAATGTTCCAACTGCGGACATATCCATATTGGAAAAACAGCGCCTGATGTCTGCCCCGTATGCAGCCACCCAAAAGCCTATTTCGAACTTCGCGCACAAAACTACTAATTCACAAACAGCACATTACATAGGACAGCCGCCGGGTTGTCCTTTTTTTCTTGCATAAACCCTTTTTCCGGTGCGTATACATTACTATACTGCCAGAGGAGATGATCTGATGTACTTCGATACCATAACCATTTTAACCTATGTGCTGGGTCTTTTTATCCTGCTGCTTCTATGCAGGCTTTTTATCCGTCCGCTCCGATGGGTACTGGGCCTTGCATGCAACGCGGTTTTGGGCGGCGCTGCAATGTTTATTCTGAATTATCTTGGGACATTTCTGCATTTTCACTTTGCCATCAACCCCTTCACCGCCCTTATTACCGGCATTCTTGGCATCCCCGGCCTGATTATGCAGTATATCCTTCAACTGATTTTGTAAATATATAGATAAAAAAATCCCTGCACCTTAAGATGCAGGGATTTTTGGCCGTATACAGTTTTCCTCTATACTTCGTGCCGCTCTCCCTTCAAATCATTTCAAAAGACCCCGTATGGGGAAGCTGAAATGCCTCTAATACCAACCGACCGCCAAGCCTGAACCCCTGAATGAACCGTTCACTTTCTTCCATACATAACTGATCACAAATCAAAGACACCAATTCCCGAAAGGCTTCGACTTCATCTTTTGACAGCTTTTCTTCGAAATCGTCCATTTTATTGTCAATCTTCTTTCTCAGCAGATCATATTCGCTTCCTTCACGAAAATTCGCTTCCCAGGGGTTCAGCTTCCCATAATACAATTCTTCCAAAATTCTCACCCCCTCACTGTTTACTGCCATTTTTCTTTTGTCTGCACTGTTTACTTTGTTTTTCATCATGATAACCTCCATTTTTATAATTTTTTTCACATAACCTTCTTGAAAGTTACCACAATATATAATAGATTAATATTGTGACTTTCAATTTTTTTATTTTAGAGGTTATATGCAGACAGCGGTGCGTCTTTCTTGTTTTGGCGCCGCTGCTGCTTTTTTATTTGCGATCTTCTTTCAGTTTTTTATTCCCCACCGAAATGTTTCATTCCGGCTCACCTGTTCGTCTCTGCAATATGACTGCAATATTTGTTTACACGCTTCATCATATTTCACCAACATGTTATTTGGCTTGGGATTGTCTGTTTCCGGACCTCTCTTTTTCCCTGTATACAGAATGACACCTCCTTTACGTCAGGTTATTTTTATTATAAATAGCGGGTTCTTTTTTGTCAAGACTTTTTTCGACAAAATTTGATAAAATATGTCGAAAAAAAGACTCCGCATATTTGCGAAGCCTTTTTCACTTTTTTATTTTTATTTATTTCTTAATGCCAATCACGACACGGTCACGCTGTTCCAAATCCTGCAATATTTCAATTCCGGCAAAACCAGCGCGTTCCATTATATCGGCCACATCGGCGCCCTGATCAAATCCGATCTCGAAGGCAAGTCCGCCGCCCGCTTTCAGCGGTGCAGACCCGGCAATGGAACGATAGAACAACAAACCATCTTCTCCGCCGTCCAATGCGGCGAAAGGCTCGTATCCAGCCACCTCAATCTGAAGATTTGAAATCTCCTGCGT
This sequence comes from uncultured Clostridia bacterium, assembly GCA_910580105.1. Taxonomy (GTDB): domain Bacteria; phylum Bacillota; class Clostridia; order Monoglobales; family Monoglobaceae; genus CAJTWN01. The sequence goes on from CAJTWN010000002.1 coordinate 8,425, forward strand.
TGGGATATAAGGCGGATTGGAAACCACAAAATCAACAGGATGGTTCAATGGAGGAAACCCTCTGCATATATCATAGGTGATAAAATGTACCCGTTTTTCCACCCGGTTCCGCTCTGCATTCCTTTGGGCAAGGGCGACCGCCTCCGGCGAAATATCAATTCCTGTCACATGAATATCTGTGAGATAATGGGCAAGGCTGATTCCGATACATCCGCTTCCGCTGCCAACATCCACTATTCCAGCACCCTCCGTGCCTTGTCTGCGCAGACGCTCAATCACAGTCTCAACCAACAGCTCCGTCTCCGGCCGGGGAATCAGAACATTTTTATCGACCCAAAAATTCAGCGACATGAACTCTGTCCCACCAATGATATATTGAATCGGTTCACCATGCAGACGGCGGTTGGCAAGTGCGCGAACTGAAATTACCATCGCATCGGTCACCGTCATTTCTTTGGTCAGCACCTGCGTCTTATCAAGTCCGAAGGCATACATCAATAAAAGCATAGCCTCTGCCTCCGCAGAGGAGACACCGCCGTCCGCCAATGTTTCTGTCACCTTACGTCTCAATTCTTTTAACGTCATTTTTACCACTTATCCTCTTCTTTATTCTCAGGCATAACAGCTGTTAAAGCAGCGATTGCAACCTCTATCTGATCATCGTCAGGCTCGTTGGTGGTAATTCTCTGGAAACACAGGCCCGGCGCACTGATAATTTGGGTAAAAAGATTGTCATGCCGGCCTGCGAACTTGATAATTTCATAGGACAGCCCCGCCACAACCGGCAGAAGGAGCAAACGGAGAACCATCCGCATAATGACCCACGGAACCGCTGTCAGCACCGGCCCAATGAACGGAATAGCCGCAAATACCTGTTCATCCCAAGGAATGACCGAGAAAACCAGAATACTGATTACCATGACGATCAACAGAAAACTGGTTCCGCAGCGCGGATGAAATCTTGTCTGTTTTCTTACGTTTTCCACCGTGAGGGGCAGTCCTTTTTCATAACAGAATATGGACTTATGCTCTGCACCATGGTACATAAACACCCTTTTGATATCCTTTGTCTGCGCCACCAGGGTGAGGTAGAGCAGAAAAATCAGAATCCGCACAACGCCCTCAACCAAGGTAAGCAGAACACTGCTATGTATCACCGGCCGCAAAAACCCCGTGATAAATGTCGGCAGCAAAATAAACAAACCAATACTTAAAATCAGCGAAAAGATAACCGAACAATATATCACGATGTTCATCGCCTTTTCGGATGAAAACTTCTTTTCCAGCCACGCATCAAATTTTGAAGGTTCCTGTTCCTTCACATTCCCCTCTTCGTCCTCCAAATCAAAGAACTGAGCAGAAAACATCAGGGATTTCACTCCTATAATCATCGAGTCAAAAAAATTCACACACCCCCGGACAATCGGCAGTTTTACAAACCGGCTTGTCCGGACCTTTCCCAGTCCCTGCTCATCAATAACAATCTCGCCATCCGGTTTGCGGACAGCCGTTGCAATCTTTTTCGGGCCGCGCATCATTACCCCTTCCATGACCGCCTGGCCGCCAATGGAAGTCCTATGAATGATTTCTGCATCCCGCTTCAATGTATCGTCATTTTTCATGTAAACACCTACCTTTACAGCTTTCAGTATAGCATACCCTTCCCACAATTTCAACAGTTTCTAACAATTTAAAAAAATCTATTGACTTTTATAAGCAATGGGATTAAGATAGCTTCTATGATTTTATTTTTTCGAAACGAAAGGAGGAATTTTAATGGCAAAAGAAGTAATATGCGACATGACCAAAGGCAGTCCGATGAAGCACATCATCATCTTTTCCATACCACTCATCCTCGGCAATCTCTTTCAGGTCTTTTATAACATGGTTGACTCCATCATCGTCGGCCGAACCCTTGGCGTAGAAGCTCTGGCCGGCGTTGGCGTTGCCGGCAGTCTGCATTTTCTTGTCATCGGTTTTTCCAGCGGAATCACCAGCGGATTCGGCATTATAGTGGCCCAGCGTTTTGGGGCAAACGACCCGGAAGGCGTCCGCCGCAGTGTTGCCATGGGGACAGTTCTCAACCTCTGTTTTTCCATCCTGCTCACCTCTGTCAGTGTTGGTTTTACTATGCCGATTCTTAAATGGATGCATACACCGGCAGACATTATCCAAAATGCCTACGACTATATTGTTGTTATCTTCATGGGCATATCAGCCACCATGTTTTTCAACTATCTTTCCTGTATCATCCGCGCTCTGGGAGACAGCAAAACACCGCTGTACTTCCTGATGATCGCCTCAGCCACCAACATTATTCTGGATTTCGTCTTTATACTTTTCTTCCATATGGGAACGGCGGGAGCGGGCCTTGCCACTGTCATTGCCCAGGCGCTGTCCGGCCTGCTCTGTCTGCTTTTGATTGTCAAAAAGTTTCCCATGCTGCATGTAAAAAGAAAACATTGGCGCTGGGATTCCCGCTTTGCCTGGATCCACCTCCGCCTCGGCCTGCCCATGGCCCTGCAGTTTTCTATTACCGCTTCCGGGGTAATGATTGTCCAGAGTGTTCTGAACGGTTTTGGCTCGACAATTGTGGCGGGCTATACGGCAGCAAATAAAATTGAACAGCTCATCACCCAGCCGCTGATTGCCTTTGGCGTCACCATGGCAACCTATATTGGACAAAATTATGGCGCAGGAAATGCGGAACGCATCAAGCAGGGAACCAAAAGCTGTATGCTTCTGGTCACTCTCTTTTCTGTCTTTGGTTCCTTATTAATCTTCTTTTTCGGAAGTGGTTTCACCAAAATATTTGTAGGAAATGGCCAGACTGATGTTATTGCCGCTGCACGTACCTATCTGGTGATCACCTGCTTTTTCTATTTAATTCTCGGCTATTTAATCATGTTCCGCAATACTTTGCAGGGGATGAACAATTCTATCGTCTCTCTCTTGGGCAGCGGAACTGAACTGATCTCCAGAATTATTTTTGCCATTCTCCTCAGCAAATACTTAGGCTATGCAGGCGTATGCTTTGCCAGCCCCTTTGCCTGGACAACTGCCGGCATCCTCTATATCGTTCAATTTATTTTTGATATAAAAAAATTCAAAAAACAACTTGCCAAACGATATACGCAGCCCCAGCATCCGGACAAGAAAATGACTGCTGATGCCCATTAAAAAGCAAACAAGCGTACTGCCGGTGGTTTTCTCCTTACAATTCAAAAACAGACAGCCAAAGGCTAACCGTCATAGGATAGTTACAAAAAAATATGCAACGGCGGCAAGCCGATTGGAGATAATCTTTGTAAATAACTTATGGCAAACAATTAAATATTGCACAGCAAAAGAGTTGATAAATTAATTTTTATCAACTCTTTTTTGTCGCGCCAAAATAGAAATGGGGTGATTTCATGACTGAACCAAAGACATATACAGCAGCAGAATATTTATGTTTGGAAAACGACTATGAACGAATGAGCGAGAAATACGAGTGTGAATTTGAACGGCGCAGGAGGTGGGAAAAGAAATACTCGGAATTGCTGTCAGAAAAGAATCGACTTATGTTAGAACTGAATAACTTGAAAAATCAGCCGCTGCGCAAGCACAACGAGCGTGGCGCCGGAAGAAAACCGCTTGCCACCCCGGAGCAAATAAAGGAAATTATTCAACTTTACAATAGTGGCATTTCTTACAGCCAAATTCTAAAGCAACTTCATCTTTCCTGGAGCAAAGGCACGATCAGGAACATCATTGTCCGGTATCAGCAGACGAAAGAGGGCACGGAATAACACATCTCTTTCAGAGATGGCAAGGTTACCTTTTGTGTGTACAACGCCATCCTACGGATGCCCTTGTTCCACAAAAGACCTTTCTGGGAAGTATCCCAGACCCTCTTATTCCCGCAGGGAAATATACTTTAGGAGGCAACCAAAATGAAGGATAAACGTATCCAGATTCGAATCACCGAAAAAGATTTATTAAAAATTGACCGCAAAGCAGATAAGGCAAAACTCACCCGTACAGATTTTCTAATTAAATCCGCGCTCAATAAGCCTATTGTCAATTTAGAGTGCGGACAGGAGATTGCACGTCAGCTATGCAAAATCGGGAGCAACATCAACCAGTTGACGGCTCTTTCCCACATGGGCAAAATTCAAATTGTCTATTTGGATGAATATCAAAAGGAGGTGTCGAAGCTATGGCAATTGTTGAGTTCATCAATCAGCCAAACCGTTCCCACACAGGAATGAATCGTGTTTTGAATTATGTGATAAATCCAGATAAGACATCTGATGAACTTGTCAGCGGGATTGGAATTAATCCAAAAAACGCATATCAAGAGATGGTGACGCTAAAGCAACTGATGGGCAAAACCGATAGACGGTTATGGTATCATTTCGTCCAGAGTTTCGCACCGCATGACAACGTCACACCGGAAATGGCTCACCAAATTGCCTTGGAAACAGCAGAATACTTCAAAGATCAATATCAGATTGTGATTGCGACACACATAGATAAAGCACATATTCACACACATTTCGTCTTGAACACCGTCAACATAGAGACGGGAAGAAAATATACACAAAACAACGCTCAGCGTCTGGAAATACAGGCGTTGAGCGATTCTATTTGTGCCAAACACGGTCTGTCAGTGTTATCACAATGGCAACGCGAAAAGCGCACATACAAGAAACCCGGACAATACCGCAGCGAGCGCACAGGTCACAGTTGGAAAGCGGAATTGAAAAATACGATTGATAAATGCCTGATAATATCATCCAGTAGGAACGAATTTATAGAAAACATGAGGGCGTATGGCTACTCCGTGGACTGGAGTGACACCAGAAAAAACATCACGTTCACTACGCCGAATGGCAAGAAATGCAGGGATAAGACGTTAGGCGAACCGGAGATTTACAACAAGCAATATTTCGAGATGGTATTTGAACAAAATGCCAGACAGCGGCAATATGGAACATTCGGACATCAGCAAGCGGAAACACTGTTACATATATTATCTGGGACTTATGATCATGACGGCACAATCCCGGTAGAGGACGGGTTTATGCAGGGGGATGGCATTGATTTTCATGGATTATCAGAGATAGAAATTGAAATTATCCTTGCACGCCAAAGAACGGAAAAGCTGATAAAACAGGCGCGAATAGCCGCCAATCAATCCAAGCAGGAACAAGCAATAGTACAGCAAGCCATGCAATGCCGTCTGGAACTTTTGGAACAATTGATACAGATACTTATATCACGGAATTATGAAAACGAGAACACCTTTGATGAAGAAGATGAATTAGAATTTTAAAAAAGGCTTGACTTTTTCTGCGCATAAGAATATAATAAATATGCGCAGAGAAAGTGAGGTGACTACATGGCGCAGAAAAAGATGGGACGTCCAAAATCTGAAAATCCCCTAAAAGACCGTATTTTTGTGTTGGTAGATGACGAGACTAAGGCTCAGCTTAAAAAGTGTACTGAAGTTTTAAATACCACACGTTCAGACGTTGTCAGGAAAGGGATTAAACGGATATATGACGAACTCGAAAAATAAAAAGAGAAGCGGCTCCACTCGGTAAAGGTTCGCCACTTCTCCCCGCACGACCGTCTAAAAAGACAGAGGTACATAAATATTATACACTATGTTCCGTCTGCTTTCAAGGGGTTGTGACTAATTTTAAAGAAAGGGTAATCATTATGCCTAACAGCTTTGAAATCAACTTCAAAACATTGCTTGCGGAAACCGTCAGCGAGGCCCATGTACGGCTACGGAATCAAGACCCTGAATACAAACAGCAGTCAAGGCGGATGTATGTAATCCACGAGGAATTGGAAACCCTGCTTGAAAACAAGAACGCCCAACCGTCAGCCTATCACTGGGATTTGGTACGCGAATACTTTAAACTGGATTTGGATACATACTATCCCGAACACACCGCAACATATATCCAGGCCCTGTTCGATTGTGTGGGAGTGCTTGTGAAAATGGGGTGGGTGAAAAAAATTTAAGAAATATAAAACGTCGTATCGGTCTAGATACGACGTTTTATATTATTTATTAATAATCTTACCGATATTTCGCAATTCTATAGAAATTGTTCCATCCGGATTATTTATGAATTTTAAGTAATCTTTATTATGAACATAATCTACTGGAAAGACTATCTCAATTCCAGTATCGGTTTTTATTTTATGTTTTTTTTCTGAGCGATTAACATATGATTTATCTATTTTTATTTTTTCTGGTATTCCTGCATTTTCAATTTCTTTAATATACTCATTTTGCATAACTTGTGAACTCTCAAAAACTTCTTTTCCTAAATCAATGGCGTCAATCTGGTTAGATAATTCTGAGTTTTCAAGTATATAATTTTTGGCTTTTGAAATCGCTTCTACACTATTGTGATTATGCTGTTCGGCTATTTTTTTTGTAATAGTGTTGACTAACCTTATGGATTCACTTTGAGATATTTTATAATTGCACTCTAATATAATATCCGGCAAAATATAAACATCCTCACCATTAATATACCTTTTTTTATCAACAAATTTAATCTCTTTAGTTGATGTATTTATCATCGCATAGCTATCTAACTTTTGCGATAATCCGGGCAATATTGCGTGATGATTTATTATTTCATTTTTTACCAAACCATCTTCTCGTATTACATGATGTGTATAACCACTTTTGTTAGCGCAGACCAAAATTCCAATATAATTTTGGTCTTTATCATCAAATTCAGTGATAATTATATCTACAGAATCTAAGTTATCTGATTGGGATATACTTTTGTTAAACTGTTCTGCAATATATATAGAAAAAGTTAAAAATTCAATTTTTCCTTCTAAATATTCTTTCATTTTAATATTTAGGTTGCTGTTTTCCTCCAAAAATCCAGTTTTTGCATTAGGATCACCAATGGCTTTATCTAAATGTTTTTGTATGTATGAATGAGTGGCATCATCTTGAATACCTAGTTCTTTTTCTGAAAAAACCATTACCCCCGAGTTAAAATCCAAAATGTGTAAAATGCTTTTATTTATCATTTCCTTCTCCTTTATCTTCGTCCTTTGAAAAAGCTAATAGTTTGTAAGCTATGCTTGCTCTAAAGAGCACGATGGTGTTATATATCGTGCTCTTAATTTCGTAAAAAATTCTAAAAATAAACCAAAAATAAAGTAATAGTAATATACAAGAAGCTATATTGTTTAGAATCATATGCGAAAATAAAACCTTCTCATAGTCCATTGTTTTAAGAAAAATTAGTATTAGCCCTGTGATACCTATTCCAATAAAATATAAGAAAAGTATTGATTCATAATACATGGTACTCTGTTTCAGATAACTTGTTCCTTCATCATAATCAATCTTCGCCAATTTTTTAATATAATCATCACTTAAGAAAGCTAACAATATTGAATAAACTGCAAAAACACAACCAAAAACAGCAAGTGTGACATTTAGTATTATTTCAATAATTGGCTGTAAATGAGTAAGCGTATTATAACAAAAACTTAACTTAATACTTAAAATTATTGCAAATACAAAAGGAATAATAAACCCTAAGCAATTTTTCTTTGTTGGAGCAACTTCTTTAAAAGCAGCAATTATCAGGGCTTTAGCGGAAGTAGACTTTGAAAATTCCTTTATTGATGTAAAATAATCGCTTGCTTTCATCGAAATCACCCCTCACGCTTTTATTACTCTCTCTTTACAAGTTTATGAAAGATGTCAATACACCTTTCGTATATTCTATTATTCTCCTCACTTGTTTTGTTTATAATGGGATTATTTTGAGCATATGAAACTAGTGTTTCGTCATCACTTTCTTCAATATCTTTAGCAAAAGGGATTTTTTTGTTAGAAGAAAACTTATCCTCTTTGATTATTTGTTTCTGTCCTTCAGAATCTTCGACTTTCATTGTTGTTGTAGCCAATCCACTACCTGTTGTTTCCTCCAAAATTCTTTGTACACCCTCCTTAGATTCAGGGGAATTAAATATCATATTTGCGGTTTTACTACTAATGTTTTTCATCTCTTGATTAATTGCATTTGCAAGTGGCAATGGATTTATGTCATTGTTTAAGGGAAAGAAACGAAGCTTTAGTCTTTCAATTTTTTTCACGCTCCGTAATAATTCTTCTAGATTTTCTTTAAGCGGCATATCAACTATATTTACAATACTTATTGGAAGTTTATTTTGTCTATCTTTATTTTGCTTTCTTCTATATTGGTTAAGAATATCTCTTACGGTCTTTTGAAAGCTGCGAATATCAGGGCTTGCACTCTCATTTCTAAATAAAATCATTCTGTGATTTTTTAAAAATATAATAAACCGCGAATAAGGAGCGGTCGGCACATCTGCAGGGGTAGCTTGGAGTTCACCATCATGGTATGTTGTGTGAATAGTGTACTGAGTGTCTTTTATATAATTTCCCACCATCACATATTCTGAACCAATATACTTAATTTCAACATCAGAAAAAGTAAATTTCAACACAGAATCTTCTTTTCCACGTATGAGTCCACCAGTAAAAGCCGGGAAGACAAAATCCTCAAAATGTGTTAACATTGGTTCTTCGTTTTCGCCAAAAGTAATATTGAAATTGGCGAAATGCATAATTTTTTCTTGCATTATGGTAACCCTCCTTGTTAAATTATAAATTTGTTATCGCTTCCGTCTACTTTTATAAACATTGTACTGATTTCGACACTGAGGAGAGCAGAATTCGGAACGGATATCATTCGACCAAAACACCTTCCCGCAGTGCTTGCATATCCGAAGTGGATTTTTCTCGTCCGCAACAGCGAACCCATACAGTGTGTCGATGGCGTTTATCAGAGAACGGAAGTCCCACCTGACGGATGGGTATCCCTGACCTTGTGTCACATCGAGCCGATAGGACACCCCATTCAACCGAAAGCCACCGATCAGCTTTGCCAAGGTTGCTCTTGACTCCTCTTTCAGTTCCACATTGCGGTACATATCACATCCATGAAAATGTGTGTACAGCTTACTGAACGTATCCAAAATCCATGAAAGCGGCTCCGCATAGTTTCGGGAAAAGACCATTTCATACACAGGAAGCCTGTCCATAAACAGGGTTGCAGGAGTTGCGTTCACGGATGATACCGCCGCCATTGCTCCATCAGCGAATGCGTTAATGTTGCCGTCAAAGGGAAAGAATATTTTCAGATATGCACTGGTTTTCATGCTTTCTTTTTTAATCAGAAAGCTCTTTCGCAAACAGACTGTTTTTCCATTTAAAAAATCCGATGCCAGTGGATATTCCGTCATAAATCCCAACAACCCATAGTGACAGGTAAAATCCTTCACCATGTCTTTTCGTACTTCATCATCGACAGTTTCATCACGTACAACCCGGCCAATGTTCAAGGCATCCACAATCATTTGTTCCGCAAAATCTGATGGAGTTACAACATCATAATCTGCGCCTTCCGCCGGGGCGAGATATTCCTCACCCCGTTTGTCTTTTCGGAACGTGTAGTTTGTGTACCGTATCCACTCTGATGAATTATTTTGTATCAACTCGTTTAGTTTCATTTTTTGTTCCCCATGTAATTGCACTTATCAATCTTATTATTACTATTATACATCTTCTGTCGTTTAAAGTCAATATTTAGATTGTTTTCATCATATTTTATCCTTATTTCTTCCAAGGCGCTTGCCCTTAGCTTTCGGACATTGCGTTCCGAAACGCCTTTCATTTGGGCGATCTCTGATGCCTTATATCCCTGCACATAGCACAGAAACAGCACTTCTTTACGTTTATCATTCAGATTTTTCACAATCTCGCAGAGTTTATCATCTGAGAGCAGTTCATGCAAATCCTGAAACCGCTTTGAAAAAATGAGATCAATCCAATCCTGTGAATGAAGTATATTCAGGATACGGAGAGGTATCCCTTCCTCTAGTTCATTGTCAAAGCCGTTCTCCAGTTTATCCAAATTGTAGGCATCAGTCCATTTTCGTTTTATGTACCGCTCATGGTTTTTCTCTTTTCTGTCCATTTTTGCGATTTCTTCCTGAAGAACCTGTAAATCCTGATTCAAAGCCGTTTGCGTCAAGTTATCACCCCATATAAATATTAAATTTTCAAAGAACAGAAATTAATTTCTATTGTGTGGTTCCGTTTTTGTGTGCTGAGTTACCTATATAGTACAAGACGATAATGTAATATTATATTCGCGTTATCATATTACTACATTAAAACGAATTTGTCAACCATATTATGGAAATTAGGAGGTGGCTATTTGAACAAAATCATACAGGCAATAAAATCATATGTAAGAGTATTTATGAAGATTATGAGGGATACGAGCGGAGAAATCAGCTTTGAAACGAAGAAAACCGTTGAGGAAGAAAAGGATATCCACACGAAGAAAATTGGCAAAATGAACTTTACCGTAGAATCACATTATAAGAAAAATGCAGGCTGTGATCTCATTGAAAAATTTCGCAGACTGATTAAAATATGACACAATGAAAATCTGGACGCGGCTTTCCGATTGTGATATAATTAGCTTACAAAGATATATCACAATCGGTTTGCCAGCCGGAAAGGAGATAATTAAATTATGGCAAACCAGAAAATTACGGCTCTCTATTGCCGTCTGTCACGTGATGATGAACAAGAGGGTCAGAGCAACAGCATACAAAATCAGAAAATGATATTACAGAAATACGCAGTTGAAAACGGCTTTACCGACACCATGACATTTGTGGATGATGGTTTTAGTGGTACGAACTTTGAACGTCCTGATTTTAAGAGGATGATGGTAATGGTAGAGGCGAAAGAAATCGGCTGTATCATTGTAAAAGATCACTCCCGGTTGGGTAGAAATTATCTCGTCATTGGTACGCTGATGGACGGATTTTTGAAAGATGGTATCCGTTATATTGCGGTCAATGATGGAATTGATACCTCCAAAGGGATTGATGATTTGCTACCCATGCGTGACTTGTTCAACGAGTGGTATCCGCGCGATACGAGCAAGAAAATCCGTGCTGTATTCAAAAACAAGGCATTAAACGGCGAGCATTTGTCAGGAGCAACCTCCTATGGTTACATCATGGACAAGTCATCAGGAAAACCCACGTATGCGGTTAATCCTGAAACAGCGCCCATAGTTCGATACATTTTCCAGATGTGCATTGATGGACTTGGTCCGACACAGATTGCGAAACGTCTGACGGCAGAAAAAGTATTGACACCGGGAGCATATGAGTACCGCCGCACCGGGAGCCGACCAACGGAAAAAAGAATCAGTCAGCCGTATACATGGGATACCTCAACCGTAGCACACATTTTAGACAACATGGCGTACATAGGTTGTGTGGTGAATGGCAAAAGTTTTCGCCCATCATTTAAGAGTAAATTTGCTGTAAAAAAGCCCAAGGAGGAACATATCATTGTCCCAAATATGCACGAACCCATCATTGACGGGGAAACCTTTCAACTTGTCCAAAAACGGCGGGAACAACGCCGCCGTCCAACGAAAATGGGCGAGATGGATATGTTTTCTGGTCTTGTCTATTGTGCGGACTGCGGCGAGCGGATGTATCATGTCCGCGGGACAACACTCAAACCAGAACAGTATAATTACATCTGCCGTACAAGCCGCTTGAAAGGCACAAAAGAGTGCAGCGCGCATTTTATCCGGTGCGTCAATCTGTATGAGATTGTGTTAGAGGATATTCAGCGTCTTGCAAAATACGTTCAAAAATACGAACCGGATTTTGTGAACGAGTATTTGGAGCAGTCATCTCAGCAGGAACGTAAGGCACAGGCAAAACGCAAAACCGACTTAGAGAAAATCAGCCGCAGGCTTGCGGAAGTGGACAACTTGTATCAGAATCTTTATGAATACAATGTCTCCGGAAAAATATCAGATGAACGCTTTCGTGCTATGAGTGCGAAGTATGAGGAAGAACAAAAGGAACTGGACGCGAAAAAAATCCGGCTGCAATCCGAATATGAGGACAGCAAATCCAAAATGGACGGCATTCAAACCTTTATCCGCAAAATCAAGAAATACACGGAAATCAAGGAACTGGACGCAAATATCCTGGGTGAACTAATCGACAAAATTGTTGTCCATGAACGGGATGTGCGTCACGGCAAGAACTGTAATCAGAAAATTGAAATTTTCTACAACTTCTATTATGCAGAGCAACACAGTGACATTTCTGCATAAAATCAGAGCAGGGAAAATCCCTGCTCCAATCTTACTTCCTTACCTTTTTAATTCTTAACTATCTTACGTGGGTTCTCCTAAAGGCTGTCTGTTTTTTTAATCATCATATGTCCGTACTGGTTCTTCAAACTTAAGCCGGATGGAACCATTTTCTGACCTTGCCTGCAAAATACAGGGGGCAGATTTATCCAGCCGATTTTCCAAATTGCAGCTGCCGTTCTTCGTTGTACAGTTAATTTGATACTCCTCTTTCCGCCCAGCAATAGTACCGGAAATAGAGCCATTCTCATTCTGAAAATCAAAATCTCTGGAAGCAATCTGTTCTAATTTAATAGAACCATTCTGATTTTTGATGCTCGCCTTTTCGGCCGCGGTACTCTCTTCCACTGTAATCCTGCCATTCTCGCTGGTAAGTTCAAAACGATTGGCATATACGGATTCAAGTGAAATCCTTCCGTTTTCTGCCGTAAAAATCAAAGTATTTGTGGCCCTGACATCTTCTCCGCTGACAGCACCATTTCTTGACAACACCTTTACCCCATTGCAAACCACATCTTCCAGTATAACGCCCGCATTCTCCGATTCCATAACAAGATTATTGCCCACCCGAAGGTCTTCTGCCCAGATACGGCCATTGTCGCTTTTTATCATGATTTCACCGGGATACCCCAAAGGAACCTGTACAGTTATAACATTCTTTATATTTTTCAGCCCGCGAAACATCTGGAACATGTTCCGCCAATTCCACCGGTCCTGATAGGCCAGCTGAAGCCGGCCGCCATTGTTTTCAATCACTGCGTCCACCGTGTCATTGAGAAAATACCGCAAATGAATATCTGCATCTGTTGACTGCACCACCTGAACACCATAATTCTTGGAATCAACCTGAATTTCTGTCACCTCATCAACGGCCGCTGTATAGGCCTGTTCATTTAAATTTTCTGATAAATCCAGGCGGGTATAATCCATTCCCAACACAAACCAGGAAACCGCACAGGTTAATAGACCAACAGAACACAAAATTCCGGCAATGATCAAAATAATTTTCATCTTTTTCATCTTCTTTCTCCTCCTTTATAAAAGGAATACCGGATTCCATTCCAAAGAAACCTTGTAAATCTACAGAAATATTTTGTACAATAAATAGTACCGGCCAAAAGATATATACCAATCCCCATTGCCGCCAAACAGATACCAAGCTGGAAAAAGCCAACCGCCACACTTTGTCCGCAAACAACAAGGGACGGAATGACGTAAAACAGACCGCTGAGCAAAAGTCCTGCCGCCGAAGCATACAGTGAAACAACCACCGCCCAAGCAGAAATATACAATGGAAGCCAAATTGGAAAAGTACAAATTGCAATTGCCAGCCGTCTGCCAAAACCATTGGATGCAGAGCCTTTTTCTTCCGTTTTTCGCTGTTCAATTTCTTCTTCCTGTAGGATTCCCTGCACAAGTTCATCAATCGGACCAAGATTTGCCACTGCCTGCTCTTCCGTTTCTCCGTTCTCCATTTTATCTTCAATCAGTTCCGCATAAAACTCCATCAGCCGCTCTGCCTCTGTTTGCGGCAATACAGAAAGCCGCGTACCAAGCAGCCGCAAAAATTCCCCTTTATTCATCCTTCTTCTCCCCTTCCAATACGAAATGATAGACATCCTCCATCTCATGCCATTCAGCCAAGAAATCATCTATCCTTCGTTTTCCCTCCGGCATAATGCTATAGTACTTCCGAAGCCGTCCATTATGCTCCTGGGAATATGTCAAAAGACAGCCGCTGCCCTCCAGCCGCTTTAGAATCGGATACAGCGTCGACTCGGATATTTCAATACAGCTTGAAACATCGCCGATAATCCGATAACCATAGGAATCTCCCCGGCTGAGTGCAGACAAAACACAAACTTCCAAAAGTCCTTTTTTTAGTTGTATGTCCACCATCACACCTCCTTATGCACTATATTATATATTACATAGTATTATGTGTCAAGTAGTATTTACAAAAAAAGACGCAGAATTTTTCTGCGCTTTTTTCTATCTTCCTATGCACGAACTCTGCATCCGCTTTTTCTATAATTCCCGGTCCAAAACGGCATCCAAAATATCTGTCATCTGAGCAAGTGTGTTTGCCTTATGGAAAGCATCACGGAGATGGGCGCCGCCCTTTACCCCTTTAAAGTACCAGGCCATATGTTTTCTGCCCTCCTGGATCCCCCGATGTTCTCCTTTGTACAAGACAAGCCGGGAAAGATGCTTTTTCGCAACAGCCACCCGTTTTGCAGCAGAAGGCGGCGGCAGGATGGTTCCGTCTTGCAGATAAGCCAGCACCTGAGAAAATATCCAAGGATTTCCCTGGGCCGCACGACCAATCATCAAGCCGTCACAACCGGTTTCTTCCATCATTTTTGCCGCAGAGACCCCGTCTGTGATGTCACCGTTTCCAATAACCGGAATGGAAACAGCCCCCTTTACCTGACGTATGATGTCCAAATCAGCTTTACCGCTATAAAATTGCTCCCTCGTCCGCCCATGAATAGTCACCGCCGCCGCTCCGTTCTGTTCTGCCGTCTTTGCCATTTCCACCGCATTGACCGAGCCGTCATCCCAACCTTTACGTATCTTCACCGTCACCGGCACATTTACGGCACGAACAACTGCTGCAATGACCTCGCCGGCCAGATCCGGATTTTTCATCAATGCACTGCCGTCTCCATTCTTCACAATTTTAGGTGCCGGGCAGCCCATATTAATATCTACCATTACTGCACCGAAACGGAGGGCTTCCTCTGCAATGCTGCCCATAATCTCCGGTTCATGTCCAAAAATCTGCGCGGCAACCGGGCCTTCCGCTTCCTCCGCGTGCAAGAGCTGTGCCGTCCGCTGGCTTTTATAATGCAGTCCTTTTCCGGACACCATTTCCGTATACATCATTGCAGGGCCAAAGGGTTTGGTAATCATACGAAATGCTTTATCCGTCACCCCCGCCATCGGCGCCAAAAACAAAGGGTTTTCCAATATTAGATTTCCGATTTTCATCCCTTTAACCTTCCTTTCAATTATAAATACCCAACTTTTTCATGCCATAGCAGTATACCATATGTTTCGCCCCTTGACAAGCGTTCTCCCCCTTGCTATACTGTGTTTATTCCGAAAAATACAAAGTATGAAAATATTTGCAGCAGGAAGCAATACGCAACCTGTTGTTACCTATCACAATGCTGGTTCAGAATATGTATGAAAACCTTTATATCACATCTTATTCCGCCCACAAACAGGACACCAGATATATCTTTTATTTTTGTGGGCAGAAAGGCGGCAAAGAAAAAGTGGAAAAATTATATGCAGTATTTCAAAATAAAAAGCGGATTGTGGTCAAGGTCGGAACCTCCACCCTGACCCACGACACCGGAAAAATTAATCTCCAGCGGATGGAGCATCTTGTCCGGGTACTTACAGACCTCCGAAATATGGGCAAGGAAATTATTCTTGTTTCCAGCGGCGCAATCGCCGTCGGCGCCGGAAAAATCGGCCTTTCCGAAAAACCTTCGACCACCCGGCAAAAACAGGCGCTTGCAGCCATTGGACAGGCAACTTTAATGTCTATCTATGAAAAGTTCTTCAAGGAATACGGTTACAACACCGGACAGGTTCTGCTGACCAAATTTATTTTAGAAGATGAACTTCGCTATATCAGCGCCAAAAATGCCTTTGAAACCATGCTGCAATACGGAACCATCCCCATCGTCAATGAAAACGACGTCATTTCGACCTATGAAATTGAGTTTGGTGACAATGACACCCTTTCCGCCTATGTTGCAGAACTGGTTGAGGCAGATGTTTTGGTTATCCTTTCGGATATTAACGGCTTTTATGACGGGGATCCCAAACGTCCCGATGCGAAAATCATCCCGGTTGTCCATGAAATTACCGATGAAATCAAAGCCTGTGCCGGCGGTGAAGGAACCCGCCGCGGAACAGGCGGTATGCGCACAAAACTCAAGGCGGCAGAAATTGTTTGCAGCAAAGGTATTGATATGATTATTGCAAACGGAGACCGCCCACAGAATCTGTACGAAATCTTTCACGGAAACCAGGTGGGCACCTGGTTTAAAGGCCGAAAACTTAAATAATATATTAAATTATATATTGGGATGAATCTCTAACATTTTAAGAACCATTATATGAAAAAAAGCCTGCTGATTCATTGAACAGCAGGCCTTTTTCAATAAGGGGCTTTGCCCCGTCATTCAACGTTTTCAGTGGGAGATTGTGCTCCCACTGAAAAAATTAAATGGCGCCCGCCGCCTTAGAGGCGGGGGACATCTTAATTTAGTTATATTCATCAGATAAGTCCCAAATCTTTAAGTTCATAATAGATGCCATCCTCGTCTACGCCGCCGGCTATCCGTTTTGCCACTGTGTCTAAAACAGCGGCATGATTCTTCATTGCAATACCGCAGCCAACCACAGAAAGCATCTGCAAATCATTTTCACCATCACCAAACGCATATGTATCCTGAAGGGCAAGGCCAAAATGTTCCATCACTGCATGAATTCCAACAGATTTATCAATACCGGTTTTTCCCACATCGCCCGATGGATGGGTACGATGCCGGGTAATAACATACCGGTCGTCAAAGGCTTCTTTAAACCGGTCAAACTGTTCCTCTCTTTGAAATTCGACCATGAGTTTATTCGTTTTAATGGCAGAAAGGTCAACAATTGGTGCAAAACAGGAAAGGTCAATATGAAAGGTGTTCACCATCCGGATAAAATCTTCCCGTCCGGTATCACTCCAATAACACTTATCCTGACTTTCAAGCACATAGCCAATCCCATTTTCATGGAAAAAGTCCAGCAAAATTCTCAGTTCTTCTGTGGACATGCAAGAATTAAAAATTTCCTCGTTATCCACTTCAGCATAGGCACCATTTGTCGTTACATAGCAATCAAAATCAATATCAACATCCGGAACATAACATTTTGCGCGTCCCGTTGCAATACCAACCATATATCCGTTTTCTTTCAGTTTTTGAATGCCCTCAATCGTCTTTGGCAGCGGTTTATAAATTTGCAGATTTTCATCTGCCAAGGTTCCATCAAAATCGAAAAATACTGCTCCCTTATAATTCTTCATATCCATCCTCCGATATTATTTTGTCGAATATCATTATAAACAAGCTTTTGACAAAAAGCAAGAGTTTCTATTGCTTTTTGTGCAATTTTGATGTATGATAAAGTTATGAATGAATTTTTACCTGTTTCCAAAGAGGAAGTGAAAAAACAAGGAATAGACGTGCTGGATTTCGTCTACGTTATTGGCGATGCTTACGTAGACCATCCAAGTTTCGGCCATGCCATCATTTCCCGTGTTCTTCAGCACCACGGTTATACGGTTGGCATAATTGCACAGCCCGATTGGCATAGCTGCGAACCTTTCAAAAAGCTGGGCAAACCACGCCTGGGCTTTCTTGTTATGTCCGGAAATATCGACCCAATGGTCAACCACTATACCGCCGCAAAGAAAAGGCGCAATACCGACCTCTATTCCCCCGGCGGAAAAATTGGCTGCCGTCCTGACCGGGCCACCATTGTCTATTGCAACCGCATCCGCGAAGCCTATGGAAAAAAGGTTCCTATTTTGATTGGCGGCATAGAGGCCAGTCTCCGGCGTTTTGCCCACTATGACTATTGGTCAGATAAGGTACGGCGAAGCATTTTGATTGACAGCTGCGCGGACCTTTTGATTTTTGGCATGGGAGAGCGGCAGGTTGTGGAGATTGCAGATCTGCTCAGCGCCGGCGTTCCTGTCGGCGAAATACAAAACATTGCCGGTACCTGTTATATCGAAGCAGATGCACGGCGTCTGCCCGATGGTGTTTTGGTTCCTTCCTATCAGGAAGTATCAGAAGACAAACGGCAGTATGCCATCGCCACCAAATTACAATACCAGGAGCAGGACAGTATCCGCGGAAAACCGGTGATTCAGTTGGACAACGATCGCTATATCGTGCAGAATCCGCCGGCAAAGCCATTATCAACCGAAGAACTGGACGATGTCTATGCACTTCCTTTTGCCGGAACATTCCATCCTATGTATCAAAAGATGGGCGGTATACCAGCCATCCAAGAGGTGATCTTTTCCATCACCTCCTGCCGCGGTTGTTTTGGCGCCTGCAATTTTTGTGCACTCACCTTTCACCAGGGCAGAACGGTCACCGCACGCAGTCATGCATCCATTCTCAAAGAGGCAAAGCGGCTGACACAGCATCGAGATTTCAAAGGTTATATCCACGATGTGGGCGGACCAACAGCCAATTTTCGTGCGCCTTCCTGTAAATTACAGCAAAAATATGGTGTTTGTAAAGATAAACAATGTCTTTTTCCAACGCCATGCAAAAACCTGGAGATAGATCACAGCGACTATCTGGCGTTGTTAAGAAAGCTCCGGCAGATACCGGGAATCAAACGAGTGTTCATCCGCAGCGGCATCCGATACGACTATCTTATCTATGATAAAGATCCGGCTTTCTTTACCGAACTGTGTCAATATCATATCAGCGGACAGTTAAAAGTCGCGCCCGAACATATTTCAGATCATGTTTTGAAATATATGGGAAAACCAGGTATGAATGTCTATCAGAAATTCCAAAACCGGTATGAACAACTCAATAAACAGCTGGGAAAAAAGCAATATCTCGTTCCCTATCTGATGTCCTCCCATCCGGGCAGCCGGCTTTCCGATGCCATTGCTTTGGCGGAATTCCTGCGGGACAACCATTTAAATCCCGAACAGGTGCAGGACTTTTATCCCACACCGGGAAGCCTGTCCACCTGCATGTACTATACCGGCATTGACCCCCGTACAATGGAAAAGGTCTATGTCCCAAAATCCTATGAAGAAAAACAAATGCAGCGTGCCCTGCTGCAATATAAAAACCCGAAAAATTATCAGCTTGTCTATCAGGCGCTCATGAAGGCCGGAAGAAGAGATTTAATTGGCAGCGGCCCCAAATGCCTGATTCCTGACCGGCAAAAAGGAGAGAAAACAAATGGCAAAAATTTTAAGCGGAAAGACAGTTTCCGCACGTGTAAAGGAAGAACTGAAAACCGAGGTGGAAAACCTCAAAAAGGAGGGAAAACAAACCGGTCTGGCCGTCGTTCTGGTGGGCGATGATTCCGCCTCCAAAGTCTATGTATCCAACAAAGAAAAGGCCTGCGAACAACTGGGAATCTATTCTGAAAAATATACCCTGCCGGAAAACACCACCGAAGAAGAATTGCTTTCGCTTATCCATAAATTGAATGATGATAAAAAAATTGACGGCATTCTGGTGCAGCTGCCACTGCCCAATCATCTCGATGACAAGGTCATTATTGATAACATCCGTCCCGATAAGGACGTAGACGCCTTTCACCCGGTCAATGTGGGAAAAATAATGATTGGCGATTTTGATTTTGTTCCCTGCACACCAGCCGGTATCATGGAACTCATCAAGGAAAGCGGCGTTCCGGTGGAAGGCAAAGAATGCGTTGTCATTGGCCGCAGCAATATTGTCGGCAAACCAATGTCCATGCTCCTGCTCCATCAAAACGGAACTGTGACCATCTGTCATTCCCGGACCAAAAATCTTTCTGATGTAACCAAAAAAGCGGACATTTTGGTTGCCGCTGTCGGCATCCCTAAATTTGTAACTGCAGATATGGTCAAACCGGGCGCCGTTGTCATTGATGTCGGTATGGACCGCGATGAAGACGGCAAGCTTTGCGGTGACGTGGATTTTTCCTCCGTTGAACCAGTCGCCGGCGCCATCACGCCGGTTCCCGGTGGTGTAGGGCCGATGACCATTGCCATGCTGATGCGCAATACCGTCACTGCTTCAAAGAACCACAAACAGATAATTTAAACATAAAAACTGCCCCGGTTTAATCACGCAGCCGGGGCAGTATCACAATTTAAAAGCTATATCAAATCCAATATTCCCATACGGGTTACATCCGAACACGGCAGCATATTTCTGCGCTTTTCGGCATTTATTTTTTCGAGTTCCTCATCATGATACCGCATTGCAGCAAGCTTCATGGGCAGTTTTTCACCGATGCATTCCTCTTCGGTTATCTGTTCATATTCCCACAAAAACAGATTCTCATAATACGGCTTGAAAAATTCAACGCATTTTTTCAACGAATTTCCATTCTTCGCCGTATAATTCCACAAATCAACACCCTTATAATAAGCAATCTCAGCGATAATGGCACAGGCAGTCATATTAAAAACAGAATAACTATAGGAACGGGTACGGGTGATTTCGTCAGTAAATCTGCCTTTTTCATCAACCTGATTTACCAAAATATCATTTTTATATTTCTCAAAGCACTCCGCAAGCAATTCCTCATTGCCCGTAAAGGCACAATAAGCCGCAACCTGCGTATTCCACCAATTGGAATGATTATTGAAATAATTCTTTTCTTCAAGTCCCTTTTCACTGGTATTGAGCCATGTGGTATAATCCTCAAACCATTTTTTAAGTCCTGCTGTTTCCCGGTCATAATGTCCGGTCATTCTGATTATATCAGCGCCATATATCAACCTGACCAGCGCCGATGTGTCAATGATTCCTATCCCTCTTCCCGAGCAGATTCCCCTGATCGCCTGTCCGTATTCAAGATGCGGATTCATTTTTGTCTCTTCGTCTAAAAACCATACCTCTATGAGCGCAGATGCTTTTTTAAAGTATTCTTCTTTATTCAGATATAAACCTGCCTGAGCAAGAACGCAAACTGCATCACACAGTTTTTCCATATCCTCCCGGTGATAATTGAACCGGCCCGGATTTTTTTCACCGTCACGGCGGATATAGGGACCGTCCGGATTTTTTTCATCCGGCCACCAATAAGGACCTTCGCTGAAATAATCATGTATATTTCCGCTTTCGGCAGGACTTTTATGAAAGGTCACGCTCAGCGGCGGCGTTTGCATATATTTATCAGCCAAATCCATCAGTTCTCTATGTATTCTTTTATCCGTTGCAACAAGTTTTCGTATTTCTTCTATTCTTTCTTCAGCGGTAAATATATAACCCATTTTCATTCTCCTCCTTTCCGGATGCAGCAATCAATTTCAATTACCAGAACAGCATATCATTTCCGCCAAGCTTAATCAAGGCTTCAAGGAAATAGTAATCCCCATAAATAAGGGACATGTGATGCGAATCCTCCTGATGATACGCGCCAGTACCATAGTTCAAAAGCTGTTGATTTTCTTCTGTGAAATCCGCACACTTTTCTGCCGTCGCACGCAGGATTTTAATCGCAGCTTCAAGATAGAGACCACTTTCGTTTTCATCTACTGCTTTCGCAATCTCAATCAAACCGCAGGCGGCAATTACCCCGGCGGACGAATCCTTAATCACCGGTTCTTTCGGCGCTCTGAAATCCACCACGGGGATATAATCATCGGTAATATTTGCAATAAAGTAATGGGCAACTTTTTTTGCTGTTTCAAGATAGGAAATATTGCCCGTGTGCAGATAACTGAGTACAAATCCATAAATTGCCCATGCCTGCCCCCTTGTCCATGAGGAGCCTACACCAAAACCCTGACCGCCATGACTTTGTATTTCTTCACCTGTTTCCGTATCGTATTCAATAATATGTTTAACCGAACCATCGCATCTTACGGCACATTGTGCCGTTTTGTCCGCGTGAAGATTCGCAATTGCCGCAAAACGCTTATCATCCAGGTTCTCGCTTCCCCAATAAAGAAGGTTGACATTCATCATACTGTCAATAATTGACCAGCCGGGATTATGATTCCAGGCTCTCAGATAACCACCCTTCACATTAAACCGCGCAGCCAGAAGACTTGCCGCCAAAAGTCCTCTTTGTTTTGCTGCTTCATCACCCGTGATGCGATAATCTGCAACAGAGGAGAGAAGCCACATAAACCCAACATCATGATGCAGTTCTTTAAATTCAAATATGGCATCATCCAAAAGTTTTTGAACACCCCTGGCCGTTTCAAGATAAAAATTATCTTTTGTCTCGTTATACATCTTCCAGAGAATACCGGCATAAAATCCGTTTGTCCACCAACCTTTTTGGGTCGTATACTGATCATCATAGACACCATCTATGGTTGTAAACGGAAGCCTTACCCCCATCTGCCTTGTTGAAAAAGCAATCTTATTTTTTGCCTTTTCAAGGGTTTCCTTGACCCATTCTTTATCCGCACCGCATAAATTTATCATTTCATCATCTCCCACTTCCATTTTTATTTTTTCAGTATACTCTAAAGTAAAAAAGTTGTCAATCCAACCAAACGTTAAAATGATACATAGGTTATAAAATTATCACGAAACAAAAGATGTCCAACGCCTCTATTGAACAGAACCGGAATGAACGGACAGAACAAAAATCCCCCAACTGGCAGATAAAAATAAATATTAAGCAACACACTGACATTATTTTTTATACGAAGTCAGTTTTGTTTTTCGGTGGGCGAATTTCCCGCTGAAACCTTGAATGACGGGCTTTCAGCCTTTATTAAATATTTATTTTTCTCATATAGATAGACGGCGAAAGTGAAATATGCTATAATCATAGATATAACATGAAAGTAAAAATAGCATATCCGTCTCCGCTGCTGGCACCTAAAAATTTGCTGTTTTAATTCTAACTATTCTTTGCTGTGCAGATAAACATTTTATTCATATCATAACACAGCTCCGGAAAGGGGATTTTTATGGATAACATAACATACTTCCCGCCAAAGGGGAAAGGAAGTTCCAAAAGGGTTGTCAGTACGCCGGGCGCGGAAACCCGCAAAATATTTCTCTATGCCCAGGAAACAGGATACCTTGAAAACGATCAAACCCATTTTGCCGGCGGAACAGCCAACAATTTTATGCTGTTATATGTTGTCAACAGCTTCGGAAAAGTAATTTTTGATGGGAAAGAATATCCGTTGGCCCGTGACAAGCTGATTTTAATTGATTGCAGTAAAGAATATGAAGTGATAAACACAACGAAGCACGGTTGGCGAATTTTATATTTATATTTTAATGGCAGACAGGCACGGGATTATTATAATCTAATCACACGCGGCGGCAGTTATGTGTTCAGTTTTGAAGGAACAAATACCGTAAAATCACTTTTATGGCAGATTCTTTCTGTCAATGAAAAGAATGTAAACTATGCGGCGCCTCTCACCTCGCTGAATATCACGCGGATTTTGACTGAAATATACATGTTTTGTATCAATCAAACGGTTACGGAAGCAGAATATCCTACTTATATCAATAATGTTTTTGCCTATATTGCAAAACATTATTATGAGAAAATCACATTAGATCAACTGGCTGATCTTTATTTTATAAATAAATTCCATCTGGCACGTGAATTCAAACGATGCGCCGGCACGACTGTGAATGAGTACATCATCACAACACGTATCAATCATGCTAAATCTCTCCTCAGATACTCAGAAAAAAGTATAGGCGAAATTGCTGATTTGACAGGTTTTTGCAGTGCCAGCCATTTAATTAAGCACTTTCATAAACGCGAAGGCGTCACCCCCCTCTTTTATCGCAATCAATGGGCAAATAAATGATTTGCCCATTTTTTATGTATAAAATCCGGCTTCTTTTGTCCGGAAGAAATTACACAGCTTGATCAATCATACGAAAATCCTTTATCATTTATCCAAAAACGGTGCCATAAAAGCTCCCCCTGCAACACATTATGCTATGATCAATATATACCGGAAAGTTTGTATGTTCAACAGCCAAAACGCATGTGCAAGATTGTGCTATTTCACCTCAATATAAAACTACTGTCCCTTCATTTTATATGATATTATATAACTAAATTAAGATGTCCCCCGCCTCTAAGGCGATGGGCGCCACTTAATTTTTTCAGTGGGAGTACAATCTCCCATTGAAAACGTTGAATGACGGGGCAAAGCCCCTTATTGAATTAAACGAAAGATGTCCCCCACCTCAATAAGCGGCGGGTCCCACTTCCGTTTTTCGGTGGGTGTACAATCCTCCGCCGAAACGCTGCATGACGGGCTTTCAGCCCTTATTGAAATATCGAATTATATAAATAAAAATGGAGGTCGTACTATGTATAAAAGAATTTTGGCTTTGCTGATTGCAATGACCGCACTATTCACCTGTATCTGCTTTCCTGATATTACTGTATCAGCAGAAGGCATCGTAATTTACGAAGAAAACTTTGAATCCGGCAGTTTTACGACCATTTCAGGTATGAACGGCAGCAATTATACCCGTACAATATACAAAGACGGCGTTCCGCAATGGACGCTTGAAAAAAATGGCGGCGAAGATTTCAGCAAAGATTACTACCCAGCAGACGCAAACCTTGTTAGCAGCAATTTTGGAAACGATACAACCAACCTCACCGGGCAGCTGAATACCTATCCCGGCCGTCTGGCGGACGATTCGGCAAGGAAATCTGAAAATGTCATGGCATGGCATAATTTGGTCAGTGATGCGAAGAACAAATACACCGAAGGCAAACTGACCATCGATATACGTATGCAAATATCAGGCAGCTATTCAACTTCAAAAAACGGTACCTCTCTGCTTCTTTTTGAAAATCCCCTGGATGGCTATGACAGCAGTGCGAGCAAAGTATTTCAGTTTAGACTCGCACTCGGTTCAAGCAGCACCGCCAGAAGAATGAGAATTCCCTATGAATATCTTGATGACTCCACTGTTGCAGGTTATGACCACGACCTGAATACAGCTAAATCAGAAAGCGGCACCAACATTGCTCCCGCCCTCAACAGCTGGATATACATGCGCGCGGTGGCAGACATTGATTCTAAGACGATCACCGTTTCACAAAGTACAACGACCCGTGATGCTTTGACCATATATAGTCCCAAAAAGTCTACCTTTAACTTTTTCGGAAATGGTTCAAAGCGCAATATTCCTGATACAAATGGCCCGTCCGGAACGTTTACAATGGCAGATGGCATCAGTGCAATCGGATTCTGCGGCACCGGCGGTCTTGCAATAGATGATATAAAAATAACCTATGAAGGGAACGGGCCAAAGGCGCCGGTTGCCAATAACATAACCATCACAGGTGATCCTCTGACGGGCAATTTCCTTACGGGAACATATGGAACTTATGAAGATCAAAACGGCGATGTTGAAAGCGGTTCTACCTATGAATGGATACGGGCAGATAACGCCGCCTTTACGGAAGGTGTAGAAACGGTTGCATCAGGCAATATTACTGCAGGAGAAACATCAAAATATAATTTAACCGATGCAGATGTCGGAAAATATATCAAATTCAGCGTTACTCCGCGCAACAATGCAGATGAAAAAAATGTGGGTGAAACTGTCAGCGCAGTACTGCCGCTGCCTGTCCGCAAACCACAGACAAAACCGATTGTTACCCTGACAAGTCCTGCCAACGGTGCGCGAATCAAACAAGGGGCAACCATAAACCTTACAGCAGAAGCAGTTTGCGACAACGCAGCAATCACCAAAATTGAATATCATGCACTGAATTACGAAGGTGTCGAAAGTATTATTGCCGAATCATCCAAGGCCCCCTTCACTGCAACTTGGACAAGTGACCAGCCGGAGGACTACGGCATATTCGCAAGGGCATTTAACAACCTTGGCGAATCAGGAGATTCTAAGGTATCAAACATCAGTATTTTCTATCAGGATCCAAATATTGACCCGGAAACGGGTGCGGATATTTTATACCAGGAAGATTTTGAATCCGGCATATTTACCATTCAAAATGAAACCGATGCCTCGGGTTATCATTATCGGCATCTATATAAAGACGGCCAGCTTCAGTGGACATTTGCCAAGGATACCGAAGAATTCAGTGAAACATTTCCCTCTGCAATTGAACAATTTATATTAAACGATACAGGAAATGACGGTTCAAATTATCTGACGGTCGGCGGCAAACAACCGGATAAAATTAAGGTATGGCATAATCTTGATAAAACAATTTCAGACGGGATTGTCCATTTCAATATACGCCTCCGCCCCAATAGTATATCCGATGCAAACTATCCCCTTTCTGTCTCTATGTATGATGAACCTTTCACAGATTACGCATCATCACCGAAAAAAGTGTTCGAACTCAGATTTACAAGGGTGTCATCGGGCCAGCGTATGCGCTATCCCTATTATTGGATGAGTACAACTTCACGTGCGGGTCTTGATGGCGTAACTACATCGCATAATCCTGCTGATGGTAAGTGGATTGATTTTCAGATCGGAATAAATCTTAATACTCAAAAAGTGGATATTATGATAAGACCGGCCGGTCAAGAGAATTTTGTACCATACAACGAGAGTAAAGCAGGTTACCAGCTCGAATTTTATGGTAATGGGACAAAAGCGCCATTCACTCGTGCCACAAAGATTGCCGCCCTGGCATTTGATGGCAACAGCAATGGTATGATGAAACCGTTTTCCCAATATGATCTAAGCTTTGACGACATTAAAATCACCCACGAATCAAACGTCATTACGCTGTATAAAGAGGATGGCGAAAGCGTTTTTGACGGTATACTCGCTGGTAATAGTAAAGTCATTGCAAAGACGATAGTGAAAAACAATGCAGCAAATCCGGTTGGTCTGAATCTTAAAATTGCTGCCTATGATGAAGATGACAACCTGCTGCGCATATCAAGCGGATCAATCTCAAATATTGGTGCGGATGAAATTGGCAATCTTGAAGCAGAACTTCCGATCACCTCCGATTTACAGGCGTCAGCCGCCAAACTGAAAACCTTCCTCTGGAATGCGGACTCTACTCCATATACTGAAAGTATTGAAACACCGTTGTCCGTGGATTTAATTGGTGACAAACAACTGGATATTTTCATCCATATTGGCCAATCCAATATGTCCGGCCGTGCTGATATTTCTTCCAGCGAAAAAGGCGCTATTGAAAGATCCTACCTTTTTAATAATGATAAACGCTGGTCTGTTGCAAGCCAGCCGATGAATAAATATTCTATTCTGGGCGATACATCCGCTCAGATAAAGATGGGCCCGAGTTACACCTTTGCAACAACCCTGGCTGCAAATCTTCCTGATATCTACTTCGGACATATTGTCAACGCAAAGGGCGGAAGTTCAATAACAGCCTGGCAAAAAGGCGGCTTCTATTATGACAACACCATGGAAAAAGCCAAAGAAGCTCAGAAATATGGTAAGGTTAAAGGTATTATCTGGCATCAGGGTTCTTCTGATACAGGCCGCTTAGACGTCTATTTAGACTATCTCAACCAAATGGTCACTGATATGCGAAAGGATTTGGGTGATCCGAATATTCCATTTATTGCAGGCGAACTTATGCCCTCTACCGAACCGAGAATTGCGTGGAATAATATGATTCACGGGATCAGTGAAAGGGTGTCAGACTCTGCATGGGTATCCGCCGACGGTCTTTCCTGCTTTGATGTAACAACACACTTTGATACCAAAAGTCAGCGTATCCTCGGTCAGCGTTATGCCAAAGCAATGCTTAAAATGGCTTACAATATTGAAATTGATGCGCCGTAGTATATGCCGATACGGATTCATTCCGTTTGATTTCAAAGATTATAAACCCGGTATAAAATGTGCTTTACTCCGTTTGTACGGATACACAACCGGTACAAAGGCAGCAACAATGAATTGATATCCGGTAACAGACAGCGCATGAGAGAAATCAATACAGGAAGACGCCATCTGCTTTTCCGGCTCTCCTGCCGGGACAGGAAATTACGGCGGACAACTTGCTTCCTTTGCCCCCAGCTGGGAGGAAACCAGATTGAAATTGATTGAACAGATTTCATAACAGAAAAAATGAACGAAACCCGACTTATGACTCTGTATATTGCA
The DNA here is from genome assembly GCA_910580105.1 of uncultured Clostridia bacterium. Classification (GTDB taxonomy): domain Bacteria; phylum Bacillota; class Clostridia; order Monoglobales; family Monoglobaceae; genus CAJTWN01. Next base: position 36,554 of record CAJTWN010000002.1, read on the forward strand.
CCTGCCACTTCGGCAACCGATAATAATTATATACACGCGAAGGAAAATGAAACAAATCCGCCAATGCTGCTATTGGAATACTAATGGGTACAAAGCAGCGTCGATAATACACAATATTTAACCCATAAAAAACAAGGAGAGATGCATATGCACCTCTCCTTTTCCTCTTACACATATTGTTTATGAAAATTTTCCTGTGTCAAAAATAGATTCTCGATTTTTGACTAACCTTTCCAACTTCTTCTCAATCCGCATAAAATGCAGCATAAGTACCTACTGGAAAAACTTCCCCAGTATTCACATATTTCATTGCAGCAATTGCATCAAAGTTTGTAATTATTCCATTACCATCCACATCTGCAAGAATAAATTGTTCATTATCAAAAGGAACAGTCGTTGGATTCATAAAATGTTGCATTATTTGTGTAGCATCTTCCTGTGTAATCTCTCCGTCCCTATTGACATCACCATATTTCAATAATTTCACTGCACGGTTCGAATTGGTAAACGTCGTCACAACCCCAATATTCCCAGTCGCCACATTATTGTTTATATACCTTGTTATTTCTCTTACATCCATCATTGTGATTTCTCCATCTCCATCAACATCTGCAAGTATTAACTGTTCACTATCTAATTCTATATTATCCATGGCCTTTTCATAAACAATCTCCATATCACTTCCATCTATTCGACCGTCACGATTCACATCACCATATTTGCAATAGGATAAATTAAGGTATTCTCCCCAATCACTTGCAGTATTTAAATCCTTTGTCCGCACACGTATATGATATAATCTTCCCGGCGTTACCGCTGTCCGTGTATATGTATTTGTTGCAGTGGTATATCGGTCTCCATTGATTTCCACCTCATATCCTGCAGCTCCGCTGACCGCGTCCCACGAGATATTCAATGCCCCATTTACAACTGCCGCCGTAAGATTTTCAGGCGCTGCCACCGCTGAATAGCTTACCGTTGCGGTCACTGTTGTACCATCAGCGCTTAGATTGGATTGTGCAGATATAGCCGTTAAGTTGTTCTCCCGGTCGTGCATTTTAAAGCTCTTCAGAACAGTTGCTTTTCCATCTGCTGTTTCATCTGTTAAAAGAACATAAAATTTCAACGCGCTTCTGTCCACTGTGTTCTGTGCAAAATATTCGTTTATCAATGGGGTCAGGTCAAAACTAAATGTCCCATCCTCTGCCGTCATTCCTGAAGTGAAATTATAATTTTCATTATTTCCATTCCCATACATTGTCTTATTAAAAGCTATAGAATTGTCATTAGTAAAACTCACATTTTCATCATAATAAGACACATATTCCGCTGCTGATCTTGTAAGCGTCGGATTCGTCTCTGCTACAGACGATACGCCAAATTCCAAGCCGATTTGGTTTCTCCGCGCTGTATTCATAGTCAGTTCTGCTACTAAAGACGGCTGATATGTCACCTTCGGCTCCAGAAAATAAACTTCATCTCCCCAGATGGCGCCCTCACGGTTTCTGTTATTTGCACCAGTGATTGAACTGGTTTCCTTCAAGGCATCATATGACAGCCATGTGTAACCATCGTTTTTATATCCAGTCCCCCATGAATTTGCAATTTTGAACGCACCTGTTTCACCTGCATCTTTCACATTATTTCCATTAATGTCTGCCCAAAGTGTATCGTCATATCCAACAATTGTCAGCATATGTGCGCCGCTATTACCATTCACCGAGGTACATACCTGTTCTTTTACCGGTTCCTTGCTCGTCTTATAGCTCCAGCCATCAAAATTTGTTGAAAATGATACCACATATCCATTCAATATCGCTTTTCGAATAACATCAAAAGATGTCGTATCTTCCGGGTCAAGTGTGATATAAGTTGAACGATTTATCTTGTTTTGAAGCGCACTCTCCCAAACTTCGGCATCTGGATTCCATGTCCGATAATTTGATATTGTGGCAGTTGTAGCACCAGGACAATCACTCCAGCTGGGCGCTCCGTAACTGCACAATACATTCATAGCATCCATGGCAAATGTTCCTGTGTTCTGCCCGCCATTTATCAAATTATAGATAAATTTAGGTGAAATTCTATTTTCAGCTGCATTGACTCCTGTCTTTGCATTTTTTCCTCTTACCAGTGCAATATTATTTGTCGCCTGATAATATCCCAGCGCCCAAACTGTACAAGATTCACTTTGCCCCTGATTATTAATTACAGGAAATGTATTGTTTCCGCTGTTATCCGCACTTGGCGGCAGAATATAGTTGGAATATACACTTGCATAGTTTTCTTGCAGCTTCAGATCTTTTGCCGTCACTGCTTCCTTTCCCAGTTCAGCCGGCGTCATTCCATTCACACTTCTTGTCTGCTTCCCGCCATCAGCAATCCTTTCCAGCGCATACGCATTTAACCGCATATCCACAACTTCTTCCGTTACGCGATGAAACGCTTCTCTCTGTTCTTCTGTCATCAAAATTGCTCCATGGCCGTGCGTTTCTTCTTCAGCCGCCATGACTGCTATACTACTTATGCTTCCCTGCCCCAGCAATATTGACACTGCAGCTACAGCCGATACAATTTTACTAAATTTTTTCATTACTTTCTCTCCTTTTCTCTTTTATCTTTTGTGGGTTCTTTTATTTCACAATTTTTCTTACCTTACACCAGCCCATTGGACTCACCCTCTCTAAATCTGTTTTCCGATGCCACCAAATCCTTCATTATTTATATCAAATTTCATTTTTCTCTTTTATTATATCGTATCATATTTTACTTTTCAACATATTTTTCTAATTTATTACCAACATTATGTTGATGACTATTATTATCCTCCAACACTTTATTGTTGATGTTTCTATACAATATAAGTTATCCAGATAGGGATAAAAAAGATATGTATGGACAGGCATACTGATTTTCTTCTGTCTTTGTCTGTATGCAGGCGATTTGCAGACCGTTGATACACCACACACTATGCCGGAATATTATACAAAAAGCACAGAGACACAAACACTCTGTGCTTTCTTTTTGCTTTTATGTCCCTGCCTGATGCAAAGCAAAGCACTGGGCTTTCTTTTCCCCCCATGTTCCTGCCGATTACTTTTATACTGCAATGACAATCCCTTCTTTCAGGCAGCAAAAAAAGAGTAACCACACTGCTGGTTACTCTGCGTTTTACTATTAAATTTTAATTATATCCCAAATGCTTTATCATATTGTATAACCCCATTTAATTTATCAGCTTTTTGGTCAAAACGGATGGCCATAAAATTTTCATCGTTCACCTCAAAAGGCGCTTTGATCCCATATTTGCTTGCCGGAATATAGCCTGCTTTTGGATAATACTTTGCATGCCCCAAAACAACAGAATATTCATAGCCTAAATTTGAAGCAATGATATGTCCCCGTTTTATCAAAGATAACCCGATTCCTTGATTTTGATATTCGGGCAAGACAGAAAGAGGAGCGAGTGCAAGCACTTCAACATTGTCCACCAATGCTTTCGTAAAAAGAATATGTCCAACAATTTTATTATCTTCTATTGCAACAAGAGATAATTCCGGAATGAATGATTTACTTTTCCTCAGCGCAACAACTAAATCCTGTTCATTGCCATCGCTGTGTTCAGCATTTTCAAAAGCAATTTTTGTCACTTGATATACAATATCATAATCTGTTATTATTTCTTGTCTGATGTTCAAAATACCTACCTCCATAAATAACAATTTACTTTTGCTTACAAATAAATACCCGAAACTTGTGCGTTCACGATGAGGGAGATCCGTCCATTATGCCGGAAGGTTATTCCTCTGTTTCCCGAAGGCGTTCTACTATACTTTGCCGGCTGACGGTACGCAGCACCAAAAGGGGCAGCAAAACACCAATGACCAGTAGTACCGGCACCACCAGAACCAATGGCAGGATGGTGAACTGATAAGAGAAGAACCAAAGGTTGACCGCAATGGCCTTCACAATGACTGCCGAGAATAAAATGCCCAGCACCAGTGCCGCCGCACCTGCGGCAGCAGTATAAAACAGCCCCTCCAGCATCAGCATCTTCCGAAGCTGTCCGCCGGTCATCCCAATGGACTGCAGCATTGCAAACTCCCGCCGCCTTGTGATGATGCTGGTCAGCATGGAATTAACAAAATTCAAAATGCCAATCAAACCGATGATAAAACTCAGAAGTCCGCCCACAATCAAAATCATATTGCGCATTCCTTCAAATTCCTTAACCCGCGTACTTTTTGAGCTGTAATTCATCACGGGCTCTATGTTCCCGGTATACGCCTCCAGGAAGGCATCCATCTGTGCCTCCTCCGTATCCGAAACATTGTATACATAGCTCATCACACCCGGAACGGCAGCCATCTCCTGATAGACATTGGCCGGCAGATAGTAGGTATAATCATAGCTTACTCCGCAGGAATTGGTAAAGTATTTGACCGCCACCTTTGCCATCACCGTGAATTCCCTGGTGGTATATTCATTTTCCATGGCGGTTGCTCCCGTACCTTTGCGGTTGTGCAAAACCACCTTGTCCCCCACCGAAAAATGCGAGCTATTCCAATAGGGCTCATCCTGGTCATTCAGCATAATTCCTTCCAGGATATAGTCTCCGCTCCTGAGTTTTTCCACATCAATTTCACCTTCAAGAACCTGCAGCCGTTCAAGGGGCAGATCCTCCAGCCCATAGACCGCCGCCATGGGATTGTTGTCATGTCCCCGGTTGACCACCTGCTGATTTTCGTTGTCTTCCACGGTGAAATATTCGGCATCGCGGATGTTGGCAAAAAGCCGTCCGCCCTGCTCGAATCCCGGCTGTTCCTGAACGGCCCGGATCATCGATTCGGACAGGGACTGTTCCGGTCCGCCGTATTGATAGCTGAAATAATCCGCATGGGCAATCAGATAATCGGTGTCCACAAACCGCGACAGAAATTTGTCCATGTCAAAGCCGAGGCTGAAGGTGTACACCGTATTGAACAGCACCAGACTGAGGGCCATGGACAGCACCACCAGCGCCGTCCGCTTCTTATTCCGGCCCATATTGGCAAAAGCCATGCCGGAAATTTTGGCTCCGTACCGGGACTTCCGCCGTTTTTTTGGCCTTTCTTTCCGCTGTTCTGTATAGCGGACGGCCTCCACCGGAGAAACTCCCGCCGCAATCCGGCCCGGTTTTCCGGTACTGATGGCAACGGTGATCAGCGCAAACACCGTACTCCCTGCAAAAATCAGTGGGTTGGCAGAGGTGGTGAACTGGCCGCCGGAATAGATGCTCTGCTCTAAAATCAGCGGCACCAGTCCGCAGCCGATAAAGTAACCGGCAGCCAGCCCCACCGGAATTCCGATGCAGGAAAGCACCGCCGCCTGCCAGCGAATCATCTGCTTTATCTGTTTCCCTGTGGTGCCAATGGTCTTTAACAATCCATAAAACCGGATGTCCTTGATGACCGAAATCTGGAAGATGTTATAGATAATCAAATACCCGGTCAGGATAATCAGCAGAATGGCCGCCAGGCCGCCTGCCACCGTTCCCAAATCCATGGAAAAGTTGGTGGAAAGATAGGACCAGTTCACATTGTTTGCAATATAGTTGGGCGCATTTTCATCGACGGCATAACCACTCTCTGTGATGATACGCTCCATCTTTTCCTCCAGGCCGAAGGAATTTCCAAACATGACATAACTGTTGATGACACCGGTCATCTCGCCATTTTCCTTATAGCTGTTATAAAGTTCGTCCTTATGGGCATCCACATAGGCGCGTGAAGCCACCATAATGGACACATTAAAGACCGGGTCAGCCTCCCACCAGCCGGAGAGAACAAAGTCACGGGTCACCGTTTTCCCGTGGACGTTCAGGGTCAGGGTGATGGGCGCGCCGACCTCCTGCTTTGCCCCAAACAGCTGGATGGCCTTGGTATCCATCATGATCTCATTTTCCGCCGCCGGCTTGTGGCCGCCGGTAGGCTCGCAAAATCCCAGCTTCATAGCCACATCGTCCATATAATAAAATTCACCGTGCCGTTTGATCAGTTCCTCATTGTCCACACGGTCGCACAGCAACCGGTTATAGGACATCTCTTTGATGAGGGGATGGCCTTTGATGCCGTCATATTCCTGATCGGTAATGTATTTGAGAACCCCCATGCCGTCGCCGCCGGCCTGCCGCATGGTCTGCCGCTGGAAGTTCTCGGCAATGCCGCTGCCCACCGTCATTATGGCAGTGAACAAGACCGCTGTGAGGGCAATGGCAAAGACGGCAATGATATTTCTGGATTTGTTTGCCTTAAAGCTCCGGCGGGACAGCTGCCGGACAGCCTTTTTATTCTTCACTCTATACATGGCGGCCACCTGCAATTTTCCCATCCTCAATCCGGATGATCCGGTCTGCTGTCTGGGCAATCTCTTCATTGTGGGTAATCATAACCACCGTCTGCCGGAACTTCTCGCTGGTGACCTTCAGCAGTCCCAGCACGTCCAGACTGGTTTTGCTGTCCAGATTTCCCGTGGGCTCATCTGCCAGAATGATGGCCGGTTTGGTGGCCAATGCCCGGGCGATGGCCACCCTCTGCTGTTGTCCGCCGGACAGCTGGCTGGGCAGGTTATGGATTTTCCCCTCCAGGCCGAGGGTCGAGATGATGTTTTCGATATGTGCCTTGTCCACCCGGTTTCCGTCCAGTTCGATGGGGAGTACGATGTTTTCATAGACGCTGAGCACCGGCACCAGGTTATAGCTTTGGAAGATAAATCCTATCTTCCGCCGGCGGAAGATGGTCAGCGCATCATCCTTCAGGGAAAAGATTTCCTTTCCTGCCACACTTACCGTTCCGCTGGTCGGCCGGTCAAGGCCGCCCAGCATGTGGAGCAGGGTGGATTTTCCGCTGCCGGATGTTCCGACAATGGCGGCAAACTCACCGTCCGCCACCGAGAGGGTCACTCCATCCAGGGCTTTGACCGCCGTCTCGCCGGTGCCGTAATATTTTCTGAGGTCACGGGTTGTTAAAATGTCCATTGTTCATTCCTCCATATAAAAATTCGTGTGCAAAAGATTTCTCTTTCTGCACACGAATATAACAGACCATTCTTTCCAGAATCTTTCCCAAATCTTACAGTTTCGAAAGTTTTCACAGCATTCCAAAACCAGCAGGTTCATTTTTCTATCGGGCTGTCCCCTTCGGTACACATTTCTCCCTCACCGGGGCAGAAAGACCGAAAAGGCAGAACCCTTGCCCGGGACGGAAGTAACCTTGAGATACCCGCCCTGCCGCATAACAATTTCCCGGACGAGATAGAGTCCGATGCCGACACCGGCCTCTTCCGCCACAGCAGGAGAGCGGTAGAACCGCTGAAAAATCTTTGGGATTTCCTCTTCACAGATACCGATTCCGGTATCTTGTATATCAATCCGCACAAACAATTCATAGCAGGCCGCCCCGACGGTTATCCTTCCGCCGGCAGGCGTATACTTCACTGCATTGTCCAATAAATTTGCCACCGCTTCCAGCGTCCACTTGGCATCAAAATTGGCATAGATCTCCTCCGGCGCCGAGACGTCCAGTACAATGTCCTTTGCTTCTGCCGCGGCAAGAAACTGCTCTTCCGCCAAAAGGAGCAGCTTTCCCACATGGTTCTTTTTCGGCTGAACAGCGAGGATTCCGCTCTCCAGACGGGAGGTTTTCACCAAAGACTGAATCAAAAAACTGAGTTTTTCCGTCTGCCGCTCGATCTGTCCCACAATTTCCCCTGCCTCTTTTGTGAGCGACGCATCCTCCCCCAGCAACTGGGTATAGAGCAGGATGTTGGCAATCGGCGTTTTGGTCTGATGAGAAATGTCGCTGACCAGGGCCTTAACCCCGTCCTTTTCAGCGCTTAGCTGCCGTTTTGCCGTGGCCCCCGACACCAGATACCGGTACATCCGGCTCTCCAGTCTGGAAAATCTGCTCTCGTCAAAGGTCTTTTCCGAAAACGTATCCTCCCCGGCGGCGTCCAGCATTCCTTCCATCTTTTTCAAAAGCCGGACCGTATAGGCATACAAAAGAACAATAACCACAACCAATGCAAGGATAATACTCCATAACAAAACCGTCATCACATGTCTCCTACCGGCACCCATACGGAAATGCCATCTTTATTTTTCCCAGACATAGCCAATGCCATACACCGTCTTTACCGGGATGCCGGGCAGTTTCTCCCTAAGCCGCCGCATGGTGACCGACAGGGCGTTTTCGTCCACAAATTCCGCGCCGTCCGACCAGATGCGGTCAATCAGCATCCCGCGGGAAAGGGTGTTGCCGCGGTTTCTGACCAAAAGCCGCAGCAGTTTCTGCTCTGTCTTGCTGAGTTCCGCAGTCCGGCCGCCGGCGGAAAACTGCATCCGTTCAAAGTCAAAGGAGAACCCGTCCTGCTGAAAGGTATCCGGCTCCGGCTTCTGCCGCCGCAGGATGGCATTGACCCGCGCCCGAAGCACCATCAGAGAAAAAGGCTTGGTAATATAATCGTCCGCGCCGGACTCCAGTCCGGTCACAATGTCCACCTCCATATCGTTGGCGGTCAGAAAGATCACCGGCGTACTGCCGGCCTGCCGTATCTCCCGGCAGAGGGTCAGACCGCTCCCATCAGGAAGATTGATGTCCAGCAGGATCAAATCCACCGGCCTTTGCAGCAGTTCCCGCGCCTCTGCAAGGGAAAATGCCTGCAAAACCTCTGTCTTTTCATCTTTCAGCGATAAAACAATCCCATTGCTCAGTGTGCGGTCGTCTTCAACAAGCAGTATGGTCATCGTCTTCCCCTTCCTTCTTTGTTTCTGTAAACATAAACGCGTGCAATGGCTATTCCTTTTCTGCGTTCAGCATCATATAAAGCAGTTTTGCGGTCTCTGCCCGGGTCGCAGGCGCCTGCGGACGGAACAAACCGACCTCTTTGCTGACGATGATGCCAGCCTGCCAGAATGCTTCCACCGCTTCTTTTGCATAATCCGCAATCTCTTCCTGCTGAAACGCTCCGACTGTTTCTTCAGCACCGGCTTCCTCCCTGGATGCGTCCGCCGGATGAACAGCAAATTTCATCTCCGCCGCGTTCATATACCGCTGCAGCATCACACAAAGATCCTGACGGCTGACGGGTTCTTCCGGGGCAAAACGGGTATCGTCCACCCCGTTTACAATCCCCTTTTCCACCGCCCATGCAACAGCCGGACCATACCACGCGCCGACAGGAACATCTGCAAAAACAGAACTTTCTTCCGGCATCTCCGTCCCGTCCAGCCGCGCCAAAAGCGCGGCGGTCTCTGCCCTTGTGACCAGATTTTCGGACCGGAAGGTGCCGTCAGCATAACCGCTAATCACGCCGCGCCCTGCCAAATCATAGATATACGTATACGCCCAATGGGAAGCAGGCACATCGTCAAACACAACTTTGGACGAAACGGCGTTCTGTTCTCCACCTTCCGGATTGCCGCTGTTTTCGTTGCCGCCATTTGTCCCGTTATCCGCTGTATTTCCGCCTTCACTGCCGCCATTCCCGTTTTCACTATCACCATTGCCGCCATTGCTGTCTTCACTGCCGTCTTTTCCGTCTTTATTGCCGCCCGGCAGAGGTTCCACCGCTGGGGCCCCGGTATAGGGCAGGTTATAATCATCGGTATAATAAAGGCACAACGCATCCCTGTCCGCAAGGGAATACGCATGGATTCCCACCTCCGGGCTTTGGCTGTTCACCATATACATCCAGCCGCTGAAGGGGCCGTTTCCGCCCTCTTCCAGCGCCTCGCCGTCCGGCGGCGTCACCGACGTGATATACCCCTTCTCCAGCCCTTCGGCGCGGAAACCGCCTTCGTCCAGCATCTTTGCGGCCAATTCAGCGCCGGTGCTGTCCTTTGGCATTTCCACATTGCTTTTCTCAAGCCATACCGGATAGCTGCCGCTGTGGGGGGTGTCCCCATGAATGGTATCCCCCATCAGCAGAAAGGAAACAACAATGGTTTCTCCCCCGGACGCGGTCAGAATATCCGCGCCCTCCGTCTCTGCCGCAAGGCCTGCAAAGGGCATCCATACCATAGAAACGACCATCAAAAGGGCCAGGATCATCTTATATTTTCTCATCACAATTCCTCCTTATTCTGTTCTGCCAGCTTCCGTTTCACACGCTGCAGCGCGTTATCAATGGACTTTGGCGGACGTTTTAACGCTTTGGCAATCTCCTGATAATTCATACCGCCGAGGTACAGGTTCAAAACCTGCTTCTCCAGCCTGCTCAGCTGCCGGTCAATCTTTGCCTCCAGCGCACGAGTCTTTTCCCGGCGCAGGAACAGAGCTTCGGGATCCGCCGCATCCCCCCGGGCCAGCATCTCGCCGAGACCGCGCTCCCCTTCGTCGTCATAGGCCGGTTTGTTTAAAGAGACATAGGAATTAAGCGGCAGATGCTTCTGCCGTCCGGCGGCCTTGACCGCCGTAATCATCTGACGTTTGATGCAGAGTTCCGCAAAGGTGCGGAAGGAGGCCTGTTTGGTGGGATCAAAATCCCGCACCGCCTTGAACAGCCCGATCATCCCCTCCTGCATCAAATCATCCCGGTCTGCACCGGCAATGAAATAGGCCTTTGCCTGGGCACGGACCAGGTGCTTGTACTTTGAAAGGATATGCTCGGTGGCTGTCTTGTCGCCTTCTGCCGAAAGCTCGACAACCTCTTCATCCCGTAAAATTTCATAGTTCATTCTTTCCATTTTTTGTTCCTCTCATCATCCGTTTGACTTTATCCCTGCCAAACCTCCGCTTCTCAGCCTTCCTCCCGGACAAAGGAAGCATCTTCCCTTTGTTTTTAAAGGTCACGAATCCTTGTCCGTCCATCACCACGGCAGCTCTGCCGCCTGCGCGGTCAATAAGCCTGTCCGCCCGGTTCCATAACAAATGCCGGAAATCCCTGCCGCATCTTCTCTGTCCGTCCATCACCACGGCGGCTCCGCCGCCTGCGCGGTCAATAAGCCTGTCCGCCCGGTTCCATGACAAATGCCGGAAATCCCTGCCGCATCTTCTCTGTCCGTCCATCACCACGGCAGCTCTGCCGCCTGTGCGGCCAATACACCTGTCCGCCCGGTTCCATAACAAATGCCGGAAATCCCTGCCGCATCTTCTCTGTCCGTCCATCACCACGGCGGCTCTGCCGCCTGTGCAGCCAATACGCCTGTCCGCCCGGTTCCATGACAAATGCCGGAAAATCCCTGCCGCATCTTCCTTGTCCGTCCATCACCACGACGACTCCGCCGCCTGTGCGGTCAATAAAGTACACAAAAACGCAAATTTCCAAAGAAACCTGCGTTTTTGCCCGTCATTTTTTATTTTACAAGCTCTGCCGTCTCACGGGCGATCATAAGCTCTTCGTTGGTGGGAACCACCATAACCTTCACCTTACTATTTTCTGTACTGATAACCGCATCCACACCGCGGATGGTCTTGTTCTTTTCCAGATCCATCTCGATACCGAGGAATTCGGTTCCTTCCAGAATATCCGCACGCATACTGGCAGTATTCTCACCAATGCCGGCGGTAAACACAATTGCATCCACGCCGCCCAGCTGCATCAGGTACATGCCGATGTACTTGCGCACACTATAGACAAACATATCAAGGGCAAGCTCTGCCCGTTTATTGCCTTCGTTTGCGGCGGCCTCCAGGTCACGGAAATCACTGCTGACCCCGGAAATACCCAGGACACCGGATTCTTTGTTCAGCACATTGTCAATCTGTGCAAGGTCCATATGCTCTTTGTCCGCAATATATTTGATGATCGCCGGGTCCAGACTGCCGGAACGGGTTCCCATCACAGTTCCTGCCAGCGGGGTGAAGCCCATGGAGGTTGCGACAGATTTTCCGCCGTCAATGGCGGTAATACTCGAACCGTTGCCCAGATGACAGGTAATCATCTTCAAATCCTTCACATCTTTGCCGAGGAGTTTTGCCGTCTTGGCCGCCACATATTTATGGGAAGTTCCGTGGAAGCCATACCGCCGGATTTTATCCTCTTCATAATAGCGGTAGGGCAAAGCGTACATATAGGCCACCTGCGGCATGGTCTGATGAAATGCCGTATCGAATACCGCAACCTGCGGAACGCCGGGCATTGCCTTTTCACAGGCGTCAATCCCAATCAGGTTGGGCGGATTGTGAAGGGGTGCAAGGGGTACGCACTGGTCGATTGCCTTCTTCACATTGTCGTCAATGACAACCGATTTGCTGAAGAATTCTCCGCCGTGCACCACCCGGTGCCCGACTGCAGAAATCTCGCTCATATCCCGGATGACGCCGTGTTCTGCGTCTGTAAGCGCAGCCAGAACCATTGCGATTGCATCCGCGTGATCCTTCATAGGTTTCTTGATGATGACCGCTTCTTTGCCTGCCGGTGTGTGTTTCAGCTGGGAACCATCGATGCCGATACGCTCGCACTGTCCCTTTGCAAGAACGTCCTCTGTCTCAATATCAATCAGCTGATATTTAAGAGAAGAACTTCCGGCGTTGATAACCAAAATTTTCATTTTACTGTCTCCTTCTGTTTCTTTTTCATCATTATGTAACCGTGCACCTGCCGTCCTTCCGGGCGAATCCGCACTGTTATATATTTTCTTTTATGAACATGGCCTCTGTCCGCCCGGAAAAACCGGCGGACCAACCGCCCTGTGTCCGATCAGTCTTTTCTCTGCTGTGCCTGTACGCAGGTAATCGCCGCAACGCCCACAATATCTTCCGCACTGCATCCACGGGAAAGATCGTTGACCGGACGCGCCATTCCCTGGGTAAGCGGACCGTATGCCTCCGCCTTTGCAAGGCGCTGGGTCAATTTATAACCAATGTTTCCAGCGTCCAGATTGGGGAAGATGAGGACATTGGCATTGCCTTCGATGGGGCTTCCCGGCGCTTTGGATTGGTTGATTGCAGGAACAATCGCCGCATCCAGCTGAAGCTCGCCGTCAATTTTAAGCTCCGGCGCAAGGGCTTTTGCCTTTTCGGTCGCCTCCTTCACCTTGTCCACCTGTTCAGACTTCGCACTGCCATAGGTCGAATAGGACAGCATCGCAACCTTTGGTTCAGCGCCGACCAGCGCTTTAAAGGATTTTGCAGAAGCAACGGCAATCTCGGCCAGCTTGTCCGCATCCGGATATTCGTTCAGTCCGCAGTCCGAGAAGATAAAGGTGCCGTTTTCGCCATATTCACAATTGGGCACAATCATCAGGAAGAATGCCGAAACCACCTTTGCGTCCGGCGCAGTTTTAAGCACCTGCAAAGAGGAACGCATAACGTTTGCCGTGGAGTTCACAGCGCCGGCAACCATCCCGTCCGCCATTCCGGCCTTGACCAGCATACAGCCGAAATAGAGAACATTTTTGATGGTCTCTGCCGCCTGTTCCTCGGTCATTCCCTTGGCTTTTCTCAGTTCATAGAGTCTATTGGCAAAATCAGCGGTGAGTTCGCTGGTTTCCGGATCAATGATTTTTGCGCCGGAAATATCGGTATCTTTCGCAATCTCCCGGATTTTTTCCGTGTTGCCCAGCAAAATAATATCCGCAAACCCCTCCTTCAAAATCTGCGCCGCAGCGTCAACCGTCCTGCGTTCTTCACCCTCTGCAAGAACGATGGTCTTCCTGTCTCCGGCAGCGATTTCTTTGATTTTGTCCATAAAATTAGACATGGATAAATTCCCCCGTTTCTCAAAAATGATAATACATCTGTATTTTAGCTTTTCTATTATACACCTTTCTATTTTATTGTACAAGGGCATTTTTAAATTTTTTGTTGTAAATTTTAATTTTTATGGTATAATGGGGGCGAAAAAATGGATTTACAAAAAATATATGCAAAAAAAGGGGTGTGTTTCTATGAAAACCGCAGCGATTATCTGCGAATACAATCCGTTTCACAACGGACATAAGTACCAGATCCAGCGTACCCGCGCCTTGACCGGATGCGACGCCGTCATTGCCATCATGAGCGGAAACTACGTCCAGCGCGGAGATGTCTCCGTCTTTGACAAGCGTCTCCGGGCAGAAGCCGCCCTCTCCTGTGGCATTGATCTGGTCATCGAGCTTCCGGTTCTGTGCGCCATGACCACCGCTGAAAAATTTGCACACAACGGTGTCATCGCGGCAGATGCGCTGGGAGCAGACTACCTTGCCTTCGGCGCAGAGACCGATGACCTCCCCCTCCTTCAGGAGATTGCCGGAAAGCTTGCCTTCGAAAGCGATGCGTTCCGACTGAAGCTGAAGGAGTATATCTCCCCCGGCGCCGTCACCTACGCGGCGGCACGGGCACAGGCCATTGCGGATATCCTCGGCCCGAAAGCGCAGGAAGCCCTTTCCTTTTCCAACAACATTCTCGCCGTCGAATACCTGAAGGCGCTTATCCGTTTAAACAGTGGCGTAAAACCGCTGCTCATCCGCCGGATCGGAACAGAACACAACAGCATGATCACCTATGAAAAATACGCTTCCGCTTCCGCTCTGCGGACCATGATGAAGAACGGCGAAGACTGCCTGCCCTTCATCCCCCCAAACGCATCTTCCATCTTCCATGGCCGGCAGCCAAACGACATCAAAACCATGGAAAAGGCCATCATCGCAAGTATATGCGCCGCACCGCTGAAAAAGCTGCATTCGGTTTCGGACGTTGCCGAGGGGATAGAAAACCGGCTGCAGCGCATTGCGTTTTCCGCCGGCAATATGTGGGAGCTGATTGAATTCACCAAATCCAAACGATATACCCAAAGCCGTATCCGCCGGATCATCCTCAGCGCATATCTCGGCATCACGAAAGAGGATTTCGGCCAGGAACCTCTTTATCTCAAAATTCTGGGCTTCACCCCCAAAGGGCAGGAACTGCTGGGAGAGATAAAGCGAACCGCAAAGCTTCCCCTGGCAAAGAATATGAACGCCGTTATGCAGAATCAGGCTGCATTCCGGATGTGGAAGCGCGAACTCATTTTCGACCGGATTTACCATCTGTTCTATGGGGAATAATCCCGGCCTTCCTCTCCTATACAGATGCAGAAAACGGGCGGCCACATGGGGCCGCCCCTACGATTCCAATCCACGCATTCTGCAAAGAATATGACATAATTGGGAAGCGATCCGCAAGCAGGGTGATAAATTTCAATCCACATCTGCCTGCACAGAAGATTCTGTGCAGGCAGATTTTTTTCCGTTCCATAGCAATGACCATGTATAATTGTCTCTTCTTCCGCATAGTTTAATATGAGGTGATTTTTGTGGAAAGACATTATTTTTCTGCGGCCAATACGCCGCTCGGATTCTATTCATGCTTTGACAGCGTAATCGACAAATACAGGGCAAACCGTGTCTATTATATCAAAGGGGGAAGCGGCTGCGGCAAGTCTACCTTTATGAAAAAGATCGGCGCCGCCTTCAAAGATGCCGAATACTTCCACTGTTCTTCGGACGTCAACTCCCTGGACGGCGTACTGATCCCGTCAAAAAAGGCCGCCGTCTTCGACGGCACCGCCCCCCATGTCCAGGACCCCGTCCTCTGCGGCGCGGCGGACGAAACTGTTGACTTCGGCGCCTTTTTGCATAAGGATATGCTTATCAAAGCGCGGAAAGAAATTTTCCGCCTCGTCACTGAAAAAGCGGTATTTTTCAAAAATGCCTACCGTTATCTTGCGGCGGCCTCTGCCCTTGCGCCGGTTCCTTCTTTTGAAAAAGACTGTACATTCGCGCGTCTGCTTGACGATACCAAAGAAAAATACGGCCTGCACATCATCGCCGGCACCGCCGGGAAAAAGCGCAGCCTGTTTGCCGAAGGCTTTACCCCCCAGGGAAAGGTCAATTTTTATAACGAGCTGTTCACCGGAAAAACCGTCAAAGTAACCGGTGATACCGCCGCCTGCTTCCTTGAAGAGCTGGGAAATGCATTCCTGCTGGGCGGCTATGACGTGGACTTTTTGTTAAGTCCCCTTCGTCCGGACTGCTGTGACCACCTGCTCGTCCGGGATTTGTCCCTCGTCTTTTCCGCCGCCTTCTCCGGCGATGGGACAGAGGAAATTATTCTTTCACCCCAAAGCGGATGCCTGGACGAACCACTATATAACAGCCTGATCGAAAAGGCCATCGACAGTCTCCGCCGTGCAAAGGAACTCCATGGCCAGGTGGAAGAACACTATATCCCTGCCATTGATTTTTCCAAGGTAGACGAAAAATGTGCCGCCGTTTTGGAAGAAATACAAGGGTATTAGACGCCTGCATTTTGACCTGCCCGACAAGCCTTCCGCTGTTCGGGCAAACAGCAGACAATACGAAAAACAGCGCCCCGAACAGGGGCGCTTGTTTTATGTACGGATAAACCTGTGTTCCTTTAAGCAATGCAAACAAACGTCCTGTCAATGGCATTTTGTTTGTACGCATTTATTTTACCAGTCTTTATTTTCAAAGCTGATGCTTCCAAACCTCTTTTCGAATTTTTCAAAATATTCCCGTAATAAGCAGAGCAACTGGCCGTTTGCAGAACGTCCAAAATAACTGCTTACATAGTGTAACTTTTCAAGCGTTTCATCCGGCATCCGTAATGAAAAATTTCGTATTCCTTTCTTACTCCCGTATTATTCAATGGTTTTCTCCTCCCATTCCCTTTCAGAATTTGCGCCCAATTCTTTAAGCCTTGTACAAATCTGATAGCCGATCTTTGCCCCCAGCAGAAGCCCCACTTCAAAATAGACTTCCGTGTATGTACCAATCTGCGCATTGTAATATCCAACAATTTCATCATATTCATCAATGTTTGGATAACGCGCTTTAAAAAACTTCCGCGCATTTGCATTCGCTTCCTTCAACCGCTGGGCATATGTTTTTGAGGACGGCGGCATACAGTTCTCTGCGCCGTATAAAATGAGGTCGATCAGGCAGTTGAAATTCACCCGGTTGAATAAATCACCAAAGTCCATAACAGACACTCCTTTCGTCTTTCGTCTTTCGTCTTTTGTCTTTTGTCTTTTGTCTTTTGTCTTTTAAGTTATACTTGATTTTTAAAAAGGTTATTTGCAGGTTTTGCTGCTTATTTCTTGTTTCCTCTTTTTATCCTCCCCCCTTTTTGAAAGTTTCTTAAAAAAATTTTTCACCTCCACCTAAAAACTAAATAGTTTATAATACAATCCTATTCGTATATAATATAAACTATTTGGATTTATTTGTCAAGTGCAAAACAAACTTTTTAGTTTCCTTTAAAAAATTTTTAATTGATTTCCCAAACAAATTCATCTATAATACAAAAAAGGAGTTGATTTTTATGGGTATGGCAGTTAAAGTCAAAATGCTGCTTGCAGCAAAAGGAATGACACTTGCAGATTTAGCAAAAAAGATTGAACCACCAACATCTTCACAGAATATAGGAAAAAAATTAAAGCGTGATAATTTAAGCGAAAAAGATTTAATTGCTATTGCAAAAGCCTGTGATGCCACTTACAAAGGTATTTTTATTATCAATGACTCAGAAATAGAAATATAGTATTTCTTATCGCGAAATATAATTGAGGTGATTTCATGGCAATGGCAAAACTAGTCAATATATTGTTGACCGAAAGAGGAATGAAAAAAAAAGAACTGGCTGAAAAGATTGGTATATCTTCTTCAAATATGAGTGGAAAACTCCGCCGGGATAATTTTTCTGAAAAAGAATTAACTGATATTGCAAATGCATGCGATGCCACCTTTACAGGCATTTTTACGCTGAACGATACAGGCAAAGAGATAAAATAATTGAATAGACAAATACAACGTAGATTAAATCGGTTGTTATTTCACCACCATATGCACATATTTTTGAGATATTCGTAGGGGCGACCCCGCGTGGTCGCCCGACCAGATATAAAAATTAAATACCCATATTTCCAATACGGGTGGGCATATCCGAAAAACGGGCGACCACATAGGGTCGCCCCTACGGCAACGAAGATTTTCTATGGATACAGGACAGATAATAAAATAATTGAATGACATAATGCAAAACGGATAATACAACGAAACGAAATATCTGTTTGCGATATTCGTAGGGGCGACCCCGCGTGGTCGCCCGACCAGATATAAAAATTAAATACCCATATTTCCAATACGGGTGGGCATATCCGAAAAACGGGCGACCACATAGGGTCGCCCCTACAGCAACGAAGATTTTCTATAGATACAGGAAAGATAATAAAATAATTGAATGGACAAATCCTACGTAGATTAAATGGGTTGTTATTTCATCACCATATGCACATATTTTTGCGATATTCGTAGGGGCGACCCTGCGTGGTCGCCCGACCAAATATAAAAATTAAATGCCCATATTTCCGATACGGGCAGTCATATTCCAAAAACGGGCGACCACATAGGGTCGCCCCTACGGCAACGAAGATTTTCTATAGATACAGGAAAGATAATAAAATAATTGAATGGACAAATCCTACGTAGATTAAATGGGTTGTTATTTCATCACCATATGCACATATTTTTGCGATATTCGTAGGGGCGACCCTGCGTGGTCGCCCGACCAAATATAAAAATTAAATGCCCATATTTCCGATACGGGCAGTCATATTCCAAAAACGGGCGACCACATAGGGTCGCCCCTACGGCAACGAAGATTTTCTATAGATACAGGAAAGATAATAAAATAATTGAATGGACAAATCCTACGTAGATTAAATGGGTTGTTATTTCATCACCATATGCACATATTTTTGCGATATTCGTAGGGGCGACCCTGCGTGGTCGCCCGAACCATCCCGACAAAATGGTTGCAAAATGGTTGTTTAAATTGGAAGATAAATTTCCCGATGTAAAAATCGATGATTATATCATCATGCCGAATCATGTCCATTTTATCATTAAAAAAATAAATGCCCATATTTCCAATACGGGTGGGCATATTCCAAAAACGGGCGACCACATAGGGTCGCCCCTACGGCAACGAAAATTTTCTATCGATACAGGACAGATAATAAAATAATTGAATGACATAATGCAAAACGGATAATACAACGAAACGAAATATCTGTTTGCGATATTCGTAGGGGCGACCCCGCGTGGTCGCCCGACCAGATATAAAAATTAAATGCCTATATTTCCGATACGGGTAGGCATATTCCAAAAACGGGCGACCACATAGGGTCGCCCCTACGGCAACGAAGATTTTCTATGGATACAGGACAGATAATAAAATAATTGAATGACATAATGCAAAACGGATAATACAACGAAACGAAATATCTGTTTGCGATATTCGTGGGGGCGACCACGCGGGGTCGCCCGACCAGATGTAAAAATTAAATGCCCATATTTCCGATACGGGTAGGCATATCCGAAAAACGGGCGACCACATGGGGTCGCCCCTACGGGATATTGTGGGTTAGAACGGAGATATATTGAGGTAACGGAGGTTTTCTATGGATATAACATTACCAAAACGAAAATCTATTCGATTAAAAGATTATGATTATACGCAAAATGGTTATTATTTTATAACAATCTGCACCCACCACCGCCAATGTCTGTTCGGGCAAATTGTAGGGGCGACCCTGCGTGGTCGCCCGAACCATCCCGACAAAATGGTTGCAAAATGGTTGTTTAAATTGGAAGATAAATTTCCCGATGT
Organism: uncultured Clostridia bacterium; assembly: GCA_910580105.1. Taxonomy (GTDB): domain Bacteria; phylum Bacillota; class Clostridia; order Monoglobales; family Monoglobaceae; genus CAJTWN01. The sequence continues at coordinate 56,185 of CAJTWN010000002.1, forward strand.
AAAAATCGATGATTATATCATCATGCCGAATCATGTCCATTTTATCATTAAAAAAATAAATGATCATATTTCCGATACGGGCGGTCATATTCCAAAAACGGGCGACCACATGGGGTCGCCCCTACGGGATATTGTGGGCTGGTTTAAAACAATGACAACAAACGAATATATCAATGGTGTGAAAAATAACAAATATCCGCCGTTTCACAAAAAATTATGGCAGCGCAATTATTATGAACATATCATCCGCAACGAACAGGATTATATACAAATTACGGAATACATACAAAACAATCCGCTAACCTGGGAAAAAGACGACGAATATCACATATAAAAAAATGAAATTTTTGCATCCCATAAAAATGCAAAATCGCATAAACCATAATTATTATATCATTGAAATATTTGATCACCGTTTCTGACAAAAATTTGACAACATACAAAGACAAAAAATAAGCAACACTATAACAGGGTGAAAAAATGAAAAAATTAATTACAATATGCAGTCTGATGCTGCTGTCCCTGTTCTGCTGCATCACTGTCAGCGCCAAAACCGTACAGCACACCGTTGTCAAAGGGGATTCCATGTGGAAGATTGCCGTCAAATATCAGGTTGGCCTAAGCGAAATTATCGCCGCCAATCCCCAAATCAGCAATCCTGCCCTCATCTATCCCGGACAGATACTGAACGTACCGCTGAACGATGAAGGCGTTTCCAATTTCGAACAGCGGGTCATCGACCTGACCAACCAAAAACGTGTACAAAGCGGACTGAAACCGCTGACCGCCAACTGGGAGCTGTCCCGGGTTGCGCGGTATAAATCCCAGGACATGCTGGACAACCGCTATTTTGCCCATAACAGCCCGAAGTATGGAACGCCCTTTGAAATGATGAAAAATTTCGGCATATCCTACCGCGGTGCGGCAGAAAATATCGCCAAAGGCCAAACTACGCCGGAGGCCGTGGTCAACGCCTGGTGGAACTCGCCGGGACACAAAAAGAACATGCTGGGCAACTATACCCAAATTGGTGTCGGCTATGTCAAAAACGGGAATTATTGGACACAGATGTTTATTCTGAAGTAATATCACACTTTAAAAAAATACAGTGGTCTGCCGGGAGAAGCATTTTCCGGCAGATTTTTTATGCGAGATACCGCTCCTCTGCGGCACAGTGCCGGAAAACTTATCGCCGCACGCCGCCGTGCCATATACAATCCGGCATCCACGCAGCCGGAAAACTGAGGATTTACATATAACCGGCTCTATGATACAATCAAAAGGAATGAACAACAACATGCCGTAACAAATTACATCCCTGATAAATAAAATAGGAGGACAAATTCAATGAAGAGAATCGGAATCCTGTGTGCCAGTGATACAGAGCTGGCGCCATTTTTAAGGCGTATCCCATTTCCTCAAATTACTGAAAAGGCAATGCTGAAATTTTATACCGGACAAATCATGCAGTTGGAAATCGTTGCCGTATACAGCGGCGTTTGTAAGGTAAACGCCGCAATTGCCGCCCAATTGCTGATTGATATTTTTCATGTGGAAGGTATCATCAATGCAGGAACAGCGGGAGGAATGGACGAAAGTGTCGGACTTTTTGATACAATTATCGCAGACCGGATGATATATCACGATGTTGCGGAAGATATCCTGACAGAGTTCCATCCCTGGCTGGAAGAAAATTGCTTCCATGCCGACGGGGAACTGCTTGCCATTGCAAAAAAGTATTGTGAGACAGCAGCATCCCCGGTCCGATTCGGAACAATGGTTACAGGCGAACAATTTATAGAAGACGAGAAACGGGAAGAAATCAACAAAGCCTTTGCGCCCCTTTCGGTTGATATGGAAACTGCCAGCGCTGCCCATGTCTGCCACGTAAACGCTGTTCCGTTTTTAAGCGTCCGAACCATTACCGACACGGCAGCACATAAAGGAATAGAGAACTTTGAACGCAACTGTGAAACCGCTTCTGATAAATCCGCTGAAATTGTATTGGGTATCCTTGCACAGCTATCCAAAGAAACAGAAAAAAACTGATATGCAGTTAAGATGCCGGATAAAAGGGCAAACATGATACATAAAAAAGATAACCGCCGATATGACGGTTATCTTTTTCTTTTTATTTCTTCACATTGCCCAGCTGTGAAACGGCGCCCAGCTCCTCTTCAATCCGAAGCAGGCGGTTATATTTTGCCGTCCGCTCGCCGCGGGAAGGCGCGCCTGTTTTAATCTGTCCGGCATTCACTGCCACCGCAAGGTCTGCAATGGTGGTGTCCTCCGTCTCGCCGGAACGGTGAGAAACCACCGCCGTATATCCTGCACATTGTGCCATTTCGATGGCGTCCATCGCTTCACTGAGCGTTCCAATCTGATTGACCTTGACCAGGATCGAGTTGGCTGTCCCTGCCGCAATGCCGCGCTCCAGCCGCGAAACATTGGTGACAAAGAAATCATCGCCCACCAGCTGAATCCGCTTGCCAAGGCGTTCTGTCAGCATCTTCCAGCCTTCCCAGTCCTCCTCCGCCATTCCGTCTTCGATGGACACAATGGGATAGCGGTTGCACCAATCTTCCCAGAGGTCGACCATCTGGCGCGCACTGAACATTTTATTTTGTTTCCAGAAATAATAGCTTCCCTCTTCGCCCCGTTCCTTCGCCATATCATACATCTCGGTGGACGCCGGATCCAGCGCAATTTTGAAATCCTCTCCCTTGCGGAAGCCGGCCTTCTCAATCGCCGTCACCAAAAGTTCCAGGGCCTCTTCATCACTCTTCAAATCCGGCGCAAAACCGCCCTCATCTCCCACAGCCGTGGAATATCCCTTTTCCTTCAGGACTTTTTTCAGGGTATGAAAAACCTCCGCACACTGCCGCAGAGCGTCCGCAAAGGTCACTGCGCCCACGGGCATAATCATAAATTCCTGACAGCAGATGGAGTTGTCCGCATGGCGCCCGCCATTGATGATATTCATCATCGGCATCGGCAGCACACGGCTGTTCACACCGCCCAAATACTGATAAAGGCCCAGGCCGAGAGCGCCTGCCGCCGCCTTTGCACAGGCAAGGGAAACCGCAAGGATTGCATTTGCCCCCAAACGGCTTTTATTTTCCGTTCCATCCAGTGCAATCATCATATGGTCGATGTTCCGCTGGTCCAGCACATTCTGCCCAATCAGCGCTTCACAAATCTCGTCATTGACATTTTCCACCGCCTTCAAAACGCTGTTTCCGCCATAGAGGGCCGCATCCCCGTCACGCAGTTCATATGCCTCGAATGCGCCGGTTGACGCGCCGGAGGGCACCGATGCCCGTCCCACAACGCCGCCTTCCACATAGACATCCGCTTCCACTGTGGGATTTCCACGGGAATCCAATACCTGTCTTGCCACAATGTCTTCAATTCCAATATACGTTTTCATATGAAAAACCTCCTCAATATCTTTCTCTTTTGGCTTATTCTGCCCCATATTTCACATTTTATCCCACAAATGTATCCATATAAAACCAAATTTGAATACTGCATTTTTTCATATGTTCAACTATATGCTTTCCAATATAAAAAGGCCGGTATTCCGTCCTTTGAAGACGATTGCTTCTGCCCTCTGGCATCTTCTGCTCTCCCCTCCGGCGTTTGCTATTTTGTTTTTCGGGGTCTGCCCCCTTATCCAACACTTGCTATTCCACCTTTTGGTTTGCTGTCCCATCTTTCATCATTTGCTATTCTCCCTTCCGGCATTTACCATTCATCCTTTATGGTTTACTCTCCCCTCCGGCGTTTGCTATTCCACCTTTTGGGTTTTCCTCTCTGCCTTCCGGCGTTTACTATTTTGTCCTTCTCCCTATTCTCCGACATTTACCGTCCTGCCTTCCGGTGTTTACCTCTCCGCCATCCAGCGGATTCTGCTCTCCCCTCCGATGTCTGCTATTTTGTTTTTCGGTGTCTGCCACCCTTATCCGGTGTTTGCTGTCCCATCTTCCGGCATTTGCTATTCTCCCTTCCGGCATTTGTTATTCCGCCTGCTTTTCTCCTTTTGTGGTCATTCGTTCAAAAATCCCCCCACCTACGCCCATGCCTGACAGACAAAAGGATGTGTTTTTGACCCAATCAAACCATAAAAAAAGCAAACGGTCCAAAACCGCTTGCTTTTTACTTTTATAAAGACTAAATTTATAAAGACAGGTTTGCCACCGCATTGAGGGACATGTCCGCCATTTCGCCGTTCTGCCAGGCATAATATGCCGCACAGCCGATCATAGCCGCATTGTCGGTGCAATAAGCCAACCGCGGACAGGAAAATTCCATCCCTGCCGCCTTCGCCTTTTCCTCCACCCGCTTTCTAAGGGGCAGATTCGCCGCCACACCGCCGGCCAGGGCAATCCGGGACACGCCATACTTTCCGGCGCAGTCCAAAAGATGGGAAGACAGAACATCCACCACCGCCTCCTGAAAAGAGGCGGCCACATCTTCGCGGCAGATTTGTTCCCCCTTCTGCTCGGCATTATGGATATAATTCAGCACCGCCGTCTTTACGCCGCTGAAGCTGAAATCAAAACCGTCCACGCCCATATTGACCCGCGGGAACCTTATCGCCGCAGGATTCCCATGCTCCGCCGCCTTCTGAATTGCCGGACCGCCGGGATAACCATACCCCAGCACGCGTGAAACCTTATCAAAGGCTTCACCTGCCGCATCGTCACAGGTACGGGCCAACGCTTCGTATGCAAAATAGGACTTGACATAGACAATATGACTGTGGCCGCCGGAGGCAACCAAACAGATAAAGGGCGGCTTGAATTCCGGGTTTTCCAGATAATTGGCACAGATATGCCCCTTGATATGATGTACGGGAATCAACGGCTTTTTCAGCCCATAGGCAAGCCCCTTCGCCGTGGAAACTCCCACCAGCAAAGCGCCCACCAGTCCCGGACCATAGGTCACAGCAACTGCGTCCACATCCGAAAGGCAAATTCCCGCATCTGCCACGGCCTTGTCTACCACCGCACTGATGTTTTCAATATGCCGCCGGGACGCCACCTCCGGCACAACGCCGCCGAAGAGCTTGTGCAGTTCAATCTGTGTATTGATCACATTCGATTCCACCGTCACCCCATCCCGAACAACCGCCGCCGCCGTCTCGTCACACGAACTTTCAATCGCCAATATCCGCATCTATTCCCCACCATCCTTTATATACATTTTTGTCATAATCACCGCATCTTCCCGATCCTGATAATAGCCCTTTCTCCGTCCCAGCGCAGTAAAGCCCAAAGCGGCATAAAGCGCCTGGGCAGAATGGTTTGAGGCACGAACCTCCAGTGTAATTCCTTCCATTCCCTGTTCTTCGGCTATTTTCATCAACAGGGTAAGCATCTGCCGGGCCATCCCCAGCCGCCGCCAGTCTGGATGGACGGCAACATTGGTGATATTGGCCATATCCACCATCAGCCACATCCCGGCATAGCCGACCACCCTATTGGTATCTTCTTCCACCGCAACCAGATAAACCGCCGCGCGGTTCTCAAGTTCCGCAGCAAAGGCAGAACGGCTCCACGGATCATGAAAACAGAGGTTCTCCACCGCTGTCATCCCATCCAGATGCTCCGGCCGCAGCAATGTAAAAGTTATCATCTGATTTTCTCCAACACCTTCCCCACAAGCTGTGCCAGCCGGTCGCGGCACACCCGATAGGTTGCCAGATCGCCGCCGAAGGGATCCGGTATTTCTCCTGCTTCCCCTGCATAAGCCGCAAGTGTTTCTACTTTACAAGCCATATCCGGCGCCGCCTGACAAATCATCCGTTTATGCTGGTCCGTCATGGTCAGTACCAAATCTGCTTCCTCCACCAATTCCATCGTCAGCTGTCTGGAAACATGTCTGCCGGCATCTATCCCGGCTTCTTTCAAAGCTTGCGCCGCCTGAACAGAAATCGGAGATGCCCCCGCATACAGCCCCGCAGAAGAAGCCTCTGCCAAAATGCCCTTCTCTTCTGCTTTTTGCCGGAACAGATATTCTGCCATGGGACTCCGGCAGGTGTTGCCCGTACAGACAAACAGTACCTTTTTGATACGTTCCTGTCCGCCGGCCGGCGCTTCGTATTTTTCCGCCGTAACTTCTGCGCCTTCCTCCTTCGTTTGATCAGCAAAGGGCGGCACAGACACAGTCTGCAAATCCAGAATCCGCTCCGCCGCCGCCCGATAAAGGCGGTTGCGCACCGCAAGCCACATTCCGCTTTCAGGAATTTCCGGCGCATATACAACTGCCACCCCTGCGGCATCCATTTCCCGAAGGGCGGAAAACAGACGGTGAGCCGCCTCGGACGGATTCCGCTGTCCGCCGAGGGAAAGCACAAACAAACCAGGAATCCGGACAAAGACCTCTGCAAATTCATCAAAGACCAGCATCCCGATCTTCCGCTGTCCGGCGGCGGCCTTGACAAAGGCCGCCGCCGCATCCAAAGACCCCTTCAAAATATAAACATCTGCCTTGGGTGCATAGTGTTTATATTTAAGTCCGGGAGATTTTGGCACCTCGCCGTCCCGGACAGCAGTCGCAACTTCCACTTCACCCAAAATCTTTTTCAGCTGTTCCAGGGTGACAGCACCCGGACGCAGAAGAACCGGCACCTCTCCGCTCAAATCCAGCACGGTGGATTCGACCCCCACCGGGGCATCCGTTCCCTTGACAATGGCATCCACCCGGCCCAGCATATCCTCCTGCACATGCCGGAAGGTGGTGGGACTTGGCTTGCCCGAAAGGTTGGCGCTGGGCGCCGCAACGGGCACCCCTGCCTCTGCAATCAGCTGCCGGGCTGTCACATCCGCCGGACAGCGAACAGCCACGGTATCCAGTCCGCCCGTCACGGACTTTGGCACCTCTTCCGCCTTCGGAAAAATCAGCGTCAGCGGCCCCGGCCAAAAGGTATCCATCAGCTCCCGTGCCCCTGCCGGAATTTCCGCCGCAAGGGTCTTCAGCATCTTTACATCAGCAATATGAACAATCAGGGGGTTGTCCGACGGACGTCCCTTTGCCGCATATATTTTTTTCACCGCACACTCATCGAAGGCATTCGCCCCCAGACCATAGACGGTCTCTGTCGGAAAGGCCACCGTCCCCCCCATGCGGAGAAGGCGCCCGCCTTCCGCCAAATCCGCCGCATCTGCCGAAAGTATCTTTGTTTCCATCTTCTCACCTGCTTTAACCTGCATTTCACCTTATGAGTTCCGCCAACTGCTGTAAAGCAGCCAACACTGTCACTTTAACAACCATTTCATCATCGTAAGATAATTTTCCTTATCCATACCGCCATTCATTACAATCCAAGGCGGTAGAATGCCCGTCTCTATCTGCGCCGCCGTCCAGTGCAGATATGTTAAAACTGCTATGTTTTGTCCCGGCGACTATAACCATCTTTATCCGTACAAACAGCCATCATAACCATCCATGCATAAGCGTCTGCAACGCACAGGACGGTATGCCGGGCCGGCCAAGCTTCCGTTGCATAAATCTTCTTTATCTATCCCGCCGTCCAGCGCAAATGCGTTAAAAACTGCTATGTTTTGTCCTGCTGCCTGCTCCAATTGTTGTAAAGCAGCCAGCATTGTCAGCCCAATATCCATTTCAGCACTGTAAAATCACATTCTTATCCATGCAGCCGTAAAAATGAAAGGAAGCCCGCCGCCAAAAATAGCGGGGACATCTCCATTTCTCTATGATCTTAAGCGGATATTTTCACTACCGCGCCACAATCTGTAAAGTCAAAAACTTTACAGATTATCCGCCTGCGCTTTCAGCTTTTCGCTCTGGTCTGTGGTGATCAGTGCATCGATAATTTCATCCAAATCACCGTTCATCACCTGTTCGAGCTTATACAGGGTAAGACCAATCCGATGATCGGTCACACGCCCCTGGGGGAAGTTATAGGTACGAATCCGCTCGCTGCGGTCGCCCGTTCCCACCTGACTCTTTCTGTCCGCCGCAATGGAGGCGTTGCGTTCCTGCTCCATCCTGTCATAAAGGCGTGAACGCAGCATCTTCATTGCCGCTTCACGGTTTTTATGCTGAGACCGCTCGTCCTGGCAAGCCACCACCAGTCCTGTGGGCAGATGGGTGATACGAATCGCAGATTCCGTCTTGTTGACGTGCTGACCGCCCGCACCGCTGGAGCGGTAGGTATCAATCTGCAAATCGTCCGGGTTAATCTCCACCTCCACTTCATCCACCTCCGGCAGAACCGCAACGGTCACCGTTGAGGTATGGATTCTGCCGCTGGATTCAGTTTCGGGCACACGCTGAACCCGGTGTACGCCGCTTTCGAATTTCAAACGGCTGTAAGCGCCCTCACCTTCAATCATAAAGGTAACTTCCTTGACGCCGCCGATACCAATCTCACTGAGGTTCAGTACCTCTGTCTTCCAGCGCTTGGTATCCGCATACATCGAATACATCCGGAAAAGATCGCCGGCAAACAGCGCCGCCTCATCTCCGCCTGCGCCGCCGCGGATTTCAACCATAACGTTCTTATCGTCATTCGGGTCCTTGGGCAGAAGAAGGATTTTAAGTTCCTCTTCAATCACAGCGATGTTCTCTTTCGCCTGCTTGCTCTCTTCCACCAGCATCTCTTTAAAGTCCCGGTCGGTCTCCGGATCCTCCATCATCACCTTTGCATCCTCGATGGTCTCCTGATTGGCCTTATATTCCCGGTATTTCTCCACAATCGGCGTAAGATCCGAATGCTCTTTCATCAGCTTCCGCCACGTCTCCTGATCCGCAATGACATCCGGGTCACTGATTTTTTTGCTAAGTTCCTCATATTGTTCTTCAATAAAAGAAAGTTTTTCAAACATACAGGATAAAACTCCATTTCTTAGATTTTCAATGTTTCAGTCATATACTGTCCGCCTCTGTAAAAGGCATAGAATCAACAGCTGTAATTTTTCTTTGCCGCCGGCCAAGCAGATGCCAGCAGCGAAATAATTCCGCAGCGGCAAACCATCGCCGCACCGGAGGCCATCGTTCTGCCGCAGATGACAGAAAACCGCTCCGGCGGTATCCCCCCATCCCCTGCAAATTACAGACCGGGCCTTTGCATTTTCAAGCCCTACGGGTCTTTTCCAATCCACGCCTCCCTGTGCCGGAGGTCACTGTTGTACCATACTACCTTCGGCTCCCGGCTGTGCATACAGATAACAGAAAACCACTCCGGCAGAGCAGGTCTGCACCGAAATCATCCGTTTTTCTGCCCTTTACAGAATTACACTATGCGTTTTCCAGCTTTTCTTTGGCTTTTTCCTTGAGATAAGCGTGAATAAATCCATCAATGTCTCCATCCATCACTGCATTGATATTGCCGGTTTCGTAACTGGTCCGATGGTCTTTGACCATGGTATAGGGGTGAAAAACATAGGAACGGATCTGGCTGCCCCAGCCGATTTCCATCTGTACCCCTTTGAGATCTTCAATCTTTTCCTTCTGCTCCCGTTCTGCAATTTCAATCAGTTTGGACTTCAGCATTTTCATTGCCGTTTCCCGGTTTTTATGCTGGGAACGCTCGTTCTGGCAGGTGACCACAACGCCGGTGGGCAGATGAGTGATACGAATCGCAGATTCCGTCTTATTGATATGCTGACCGCCCGCACCGCTGGAACGATAGGTATCAACCCGCAAATCTTCAGGATTGATGACAACATCCAGGTCATCCTCAATTTCGGGCATAACTTCACAGCTCGCAAAAGAGGTGTGCCGCCGTGCCGCAGAATCAAAGGGGGAGATACGCACCAGACGGTGCACCCCTTTTTCCGCTTTGGCATAGCCATAGGCATTCAGCCCCTCCACCAAAAAGGTGACACTTTTGATGCCGGCCTCTTCTCCGTCCAGAAAGTCCAGCGTTTCGGTCTTGAACCCCCTGCGTTCCGCCCAGCGGGTGTACATCCGAAACAGCATCTCGCACCAGTCCTGCGCCTCGGTGCCGCCTGCGCCGGCGTGCAGGGTGATGATGGCATTGTTCTTATCATATTTTCCAGAGAGAAGGGTATCCAGTTTCATCTCTTCCAGTGCATTTGTCAAAGCGGCATAGCCGCTTTTCACCTCTTCCAATACGGTCTCGTCCTCTTCCTCAATTGCAAGGCCGACCAAAACCGTGAGATCTTCCCACTTCTCCCGCAATTCTTCATAACGGGCAATCTTATCCCGGAAACCTTTAATCTTCTGAAGGGTTTTTCCGGCTTTCTCCATGTCGTCATAGAAGTCCGCCGCTACTGTTTCGGCCTCCAAAGCCGCAATCTGTTTTTCTGTCCCTTCGATGTTAAAGTGAATCCCTCAGTTCTGTTATGTCTTTTTCCATGCCGTCAAGGCCCTGTTTATATTCGTCAAAAGCAATCACAAAATCACATCCTTATTTTCTATATTTTCATTCAATTCCATCCGCAAAAAGCAGAACAGGTGTCTGCCCTTACGGATAAAACTCACAGGCAAGCCGCTTTGATGTCCACTCTTTGCAGACAAAACCTTACAGGCAAGCCGCTTTGATGTCCGCTCTTTGCAGGCAAACCTCACTGGCAAGCCGCTTCGATGTCCGCTCTTTACGGACAAAACCCACAGGCAAACCGCCTTTGATGTCTGCTCTTTGCAGACAAAAACCCACAGGCAAGCCGTCTTGCCGCTTATTTTATTACGCCTGCTCCTTATCCATACAGCAATGCTTATATTTCTTGCCGCTGCCGCAGGGGCAGGGATCGTTCCTTCCAATTTTGGTAACATGGCGGACGGGTTTCTTCTTCACGGTGCCGTCGTCGCCATGACTCTCTGCCGTTGGCTGTGCCACCTGTACACGTTCCACCCGTGTCGCCGGCACAACATGGAACAGATGCTTCACCGTATCTTCTTTAATAGAAGCAATCATTTCTTCAAACATATCCATCGCTTCAAACTTGTATTCAATTACCGGGTCACGCTGAGCATAGGCGCGCAGGTTGATTCCCTGACGGAGCTGTTCCATATTGTCGATGTGATCCATCCACTTCTCATCCACCATACGAAGCAGAATGACACGCTCAACCTCCCGCATATTCTCGCCAAAAGCGGCCTCCTTCTCATCATAAACCCTGAGCACCTCTTCCAGAATATACTCGGTAAGCCACTCCGCATTCATTCGGTCAAGCTCGTGTTCAGAAAAGTCCAGTACGCCTTCCGGCAGCTGGCCGAAGATGGACTCCAAATGCTCCTGCATTCCCTTCCAGTCCCACTCTTCCGGCAGGTTTTTGTCCCCGATATAGCGCAGAACAATCCCCTCGATGGTATCCTTCATCATATTGACAATATAGTCTTTCATATTTTCGCCGTTGAGTACCCGGTCACGCTGCTGATAAATCATTTCACGCTGCTGGTTATTCACGTCGTCATAGTTGAGGACATGCTTTCTGATGTCAAAGTTCCGGCCCTCGACGCGTTCCTGCGCCGTCTCAATTGCTCCGCTGAGCATTTTGCTTTCTATTGCTTCATTTTCATCCAGGCCGAAGGTATCCATCACCCGGTTAATCCGCTCCGGCGCAAACATACGCATCAGGTCGTCCTGTAAAGAGAGATAGAACTTCGAACTGCCCGCATCGCCCTGTCTTCCGGCACGGCCGCGGAGCTGATTATCAATACGCCGGCTCTCATGGCGTTCCGTACCGATGATATATAGGCCGCCGGCTTCCAGCACCTCTTTTGCCTCCGGTTCGATCTGTTCCTTATATTTTTTGTGCAGTTCGGCAAATTTTGCCCGGGCCGCAAGGATTTCTTCATCATCGGTCTCGGCAAAGCCGGTGGCCTGCACAATCATTTCTTCGCTGAATCCCAGTTTTTCCATTTCGTCTTTGGCAAGAAATTCTGCATTACCGCCAAGAACAATATCCGTACCACGTCCGGCCATATTGGTCGCGATGGTAACCGCGCCCTTTTTTCCGGCCTGGGCGACAATCTCTGCCTCTTTTTCATGGAATTTGGCATTCAATACGTTGTGTTTGATTCCCTTTTTCCGCAGCATTCTGCTCAGAATTTCGGATTTCTCGATGGAAACTGTACCAATCAGCACCGGCTGCCCCTTGGCATGAATCTGTTCCACCTCGTCAATGACCGCTGTGAATTTCGCCTCTTCCGTTTTATAGACACTGTCCGGCAGGTCGATGCGGGCCAAAGGTTTGTTGGTGGGAATAACGATAACATCCAAGGAATAAATCTCCTGGAATTCATCCTCTTCGGTCTGGGCCGTACCGGTCATACCGGAAAGCTTCCCATAAAGACGGAAATAATTCTGGAAGGTAATGGTAGCAAGGGTCTTGCTCTCATTCTCAACCTTCACGCCCTCTTTGGCTTCAATCGCCTGATGAAGACCGTCGCTGTACCGGCGTCCGAGCATCATACGTCCGGTAAATTCATCGACAATGATGACTTCCCCGTCTTTTACCACATAGTCCTTGTCTTTCTTCATCACACCAATGGCCTTTATCGCCTGATTGATATGATGGGAGATGGTCATATTGGCCGGATCGGTCAGATTGTCCACATGGAAGGCCTCTTCCGCCTTTTTCACACCCTGGGGGGTAAGCATCGCCGTATGCGCCTTCTCGTCAACGATATAGTCGTATTCTTTGTATTCGTCCTCGTCTTCAACCTCCACCTTGGAATCGGTTTCTACCACCTTTTTGTATTTCAGGCCTTTGGCAAACCGGTCTGCCAGCATATAGAGGTCGGTGGACTTTTCACCCATGCCGGAAATGATAAGCGGCGTTCTCGCCTCGTCGATAAGGATACTGTCCACCTCGTCGACAATGGCATAATTGTGTCCGCGCTGTACCTTGTTTTCCTTATATATCACCATATTGTCACGCAGATAGTCAAAGCCCATCTCGTTGTTGGTGCCATAGGTAATATCTGCGTTATATGCTTCTTTTCTCTGGAGGTTGTCCTTTTCATGGATAACCAGGCCGACGGTAAGGCCAAGGAAGGAATAGAGTTTCCCCATCCATTCGCTGTCACGCTTTGCCAGATAATCATTGACGGTGACAATGTGGACGCCTTTCCCGGAAAGGGCGTTGAGATAAGCGGGAAGGGTCGCCACAAGGGTCTTGCCTTCACCGGTCTTCATCTCGGCAATACGTCCCTGATGCAGAACCACGCCGCCAACCACCTGAACCGGAAAGTGCTTCATCCCAAGCACGCGCCAGGACGCCTCCCGGCAGACCGCAAAAGCCTCCGGCAGAATATCGTCCAGCGTCTCTCCTTTTGCAAGCCTTTCCTTAAATATGTCGGTCATGGCCCGAAGCTCTTTGTCCGTTTTCTTTTCCATCACAGGTTCCTGAGCCAAAACCTGTTCGACAATGGGTCTGATTTTTTTCAGCTCCCGGTCACTGTATGTGCCGATGACCTTCTCGATCACGCCTTTGATTCCCATAGCATTACCTCCAAAGTTTATCGCATTATATTCCATTAATATCAAAATTAAGATGTCCCCCGCCCCTAAAGCGGCGGATTCCACTTATTTTTCAGCGGAGTACAATCCCTGCCGAAAACGCTGCATGACGGGGTTAAACCCCTTATTGAATATATTACCGTATATTGTACCACTATTCTTTCCATTTTGCAAGGGAAAATGTACCATAGTTCAAAGCCGGATTCCCGTATATTGTGTTCAAATTTAAAAAATCCCCCTACCTTCTGGGTTCACATTCCAAAAATCATCATAAATGGATGGAAATATTTTCTTTTCGCCATATGTAAACAAAAAGTAACAAGAACTTTATAGACTTTCAATATTCGAATGCTATAATAGATATAACCGGAAGAAATTCAATGTTAGATTGATTAGGAGGAAGACAGAATGAAAAACAAAAAAGGAAAAGACATGTGCATATTGCTGTCCGCGGCACTGCTGATGGCAACCCTGCCCCCGGTGGCTGCCGGCGCGGCAGACGTCAGCACCCCCGCCCCCCAGGTCGAAACCGCAGATACAGAAAATCCGGCGGCAACAGCAACCGCAACGGCAACGGCCGAAGCAACAACCGAACCCACAGCGGAGCCATCCGCAAGCGCTGTGCCGGAACCAACGGCAACCGTACCGGCTGATACCACAATGGAAATGGACATTTCTGCCAATATTTTTGCAGACGAGGATGACAAAAGCGTCTATGAAGTCCAGTTTTCCACCGAAAAGACTATGCCGGAAATCACCGCATTTGACATAACGGTTTCCTTTACAGAAGCCAAAGTGAATACTGCGGATTTTACCAAAGACCTTGAAGAAAAGGGAACCACCAATGTTCTGCGCGGCGACAGGAAAGCAATTTTCCAGTTCAGCGAAGCGAAAGAAACCATCAGCGGCAAAACCCTGATTGGTTCTGTCTTTGTCAAAGTGGATGACAATAAAAAGCTGAGCAGCCAGAACATCAAGGTCGACAGCTTTACTGCAACCACAAAGGAAGGCGGCAAGCTGATCATCACCCCAACGGTCATCGCCACCGTAGGCCCCACCATCCCCGACCTGGAAAAGAACGAACAGGCTGTTGTGGATTTGATTAAAGCCCTTCCGCAAAAGAGTACCCTTTCCTTCTTTGCGGACAAAGAAAAAGGTGAATTTATCAATCTGAAAGACCTCAAAGAACGGGCACAGGAAGCCCAGACCAAATATAAGGCCCTGACCGCCGCCTCCAAAACCAAGGTAGAGAAGGTTCTGGCTGCTGAGGAGCTGTCTTCGGACGTCATCGGCGAATTGGTCGCACTTGTGCCCAAATTAGAAAAAACCATCGGGATGGTGCAGATTGGCTATGGAATTAAAGACATCACCGCTGAAACTGCGCTGGATTATGCCTTCTATCTGGATGTATTCAAGGACCTCACCTTCAATGCTTCCGACCTTTTGGGCGCAACCACCGCTCTGGACGAATTTAACAGTGCGTTGACGGCAATCAACCAGGCACAGACCCTCTATGAAGAGGCACTGAAAGATGCAGATTATTCTGAAAAGACCGACGGCATCGTCAATCAGTATGAAAACCTGAAAAAAGCCGGCACCCATACGTATTATAAGAAGTACAGTTCATCCCTCAGCGAAAGCGCAGCCGACCTTCGGGATGAAATAACCAAAAAATATTCCGGCTCGGATAAAAACACCCTGCTCCGCCTGATCAAAAGCGTAATTGATTCCATCAACCAGGATCAGCAGATTGCAAAAGATCTGCCCACTGTCAAGCTCTCTCCCATTTATTACGGCGGCGGCTGGACAGTTACCCTAACCCGTGACAATACCTATCCGGACTATGAAGACGGAAGCATCACGGTGACAGTATATAACAAGAACAATACCAAAATGGATACCGGAACCGCTGTATTCAAAAGCTCGTCAAAGACCGGACGTGTGGCAATGACCGCAAAGAAAGGTACTTATGGCACAAACCAGAGGATTTATGTCTATGTCTCTTACGAACTCAACGGCACCACCTATGACCTGGGCAGCCAGACGGCAACCGTTCTGGTCCGTCAAAGTTCCACCACAACCAGCGGCAATAACAATACATATAACCCAAGCCGTCCCGGAAATGTAGAATTCCCATCGAATACCACCAATCCTCTGCCCACCAGAAATCCAAACAGCGATGATGCTCTTTTCACCGACCTTTCCGGTTATGACTGGGCAGAAGAGGCAATTGAAGGTCTCTATTATGCCGGAATTGTCAATGGCATGGAAGAAGGCATATTTAACCCTGCCGGTTTGGTCACACGGGAACAGTTCGCGAAAATGGTGGTGCAGCTCTTTGGTGTTTCCACCGGTGCGGCAGCCACCGGCTTTAAAGACGTGAAGGTCAGTGAATGGTATGCGCCATACATCTCCGCAGCTGTTGCGGCAGGATATGTACAGGGGCAGTCTGATGAATATTTCGGCATCGGCGAACAGATTATGCGCCAGGATATGGCAACCATCCTCTATCGCGCCATGGGCCGCGACCAGGATAAAAAGCCCATCACCTTCACCGATGCAGACCAAATTGCTCCTTATGCCTATGACGCAATCAGCGAACTTGTCGGTCTCGGTGCCATCAATGGTTACGAGGACGGCAGTTTCAAGCCCCGCGGTACGGCAACCCGTGCAGAAGCGGCAAAGGTGATTTGGAGTGTATATAACGCGTTGAATAAATAGTTTTCCGCCCAGGGCGGCAAAAAATTGACACCTCATTTAGCAGTTATAAAAAACAAATAAAGCCGCCGGTTCAATACAGAATTGAACCGGCGGCTTTTCTCTGTACTGCTATTCTTCAGTTCCTCATTCTTCCCCTTCAAACCTATCTTTTTATTAATAAATCATCAGCATATTTGTGCAGCGTCACCCTTCCATCTTTCTCCAGGACTCCTTTTCTTTTTGCATAAACACCTTTCCTTATCTCATAAATTTATATAGAAAAGAAATCTCCAAGGAGGCCGAAAAAATGAATCAAATGCAAACCCCAAACTCTAACCAAAATCCATCCTGGAATCAAGACCAAAAACAATCCAATCCCAAGCAACAAAATTCCTATAAAGTAACCCTTGACCTGCCCTACCCTCCTGTACGTCCGGAAACTTTCCGACGGGAATACGCCTATGCAATGCTGAGTAATATAGGAAGCCGCAACTCCGAGATGAGCGCAATCAGCCTCTATTTTTACAACAGCATCATTCTTCACCCGGACTATGCCAGTTATGCCCGGTGTTTTCATGAAATCAGCATTGTGGAAATGCACCATTTGGACATCTTTGCAACCTTTGCCTTTCAGATGGGACTGGATCCGCGGCTGTGGAGCATCAACCGGCAGCGAAACTGCGTTTCCTATTGGTCGCCTTCCTATAACCAATATCCAAAGGGAATCCGGGAAGTGGTTGTAAACGCCCGCAAAGGTGAAGAAGCCGCCATTCAAAAATACACCCGGCAGGCAGAAATTATCTGTGACAAAAATATTATAGATAATTTGAACCGCATTATCCTGGATGAAAAACATCATATTGAAATTTTTGATATGATGCTGGCAGAAATATGATGAAATCCAACCGTAGGGCAGAATCCCCCCTCAATAAATAAAATCCAACCGTAGGGGCGGCCCCGTGTAGCCACCCGGATCATCCCGATAAAATAATTTCAAATGTTATCCGGTAAAACCGTAGGGGAAGAATCCCCCCCTCAATAAACAAAATCCAACCGTAGGGGCGGCCCCGTGTGGCCACCCGGATCATCCCGATAAAATAATTTCAAATGTTATCCGGTAAAACCGTAGGGGCAGGGTTCCCCCATCAATAAACAAAACACAACCGTAGGGGCGGCCCCGTGTGGCCGCCCGGATCATCCCGATGAAATGATTACAAATGTTATCCGGTAAAACCGTAGAGGTGGGGTTCCCCCTCAATAAACAAAATCCAACCGTAGGGGCGGCCACATGGGGCCGCCCGAATCATCCCGATGAAATAATTACAAATATTATCCGGTAAAACCGTAGAGGTGGGGGCCCCCTCAATAAACAAAATCCAACCGTAGGGGCGGCCCCATGTGGCCGCCCGAATCAAAGCGCAATTTGACGATCATATCATCATGCTGAACCATATTTTATCTTTTGGATAAATAAAAATGATCATATACGTAAATGAAGACATAAATGAGAACGGGCAGAGCAGAGTCCTGCCCCTACGGAAAAACAAACCCACATTGTAAAATAGGCGGACACATTTTTGGATCGGGCGACCACACAGGGTCGCCCCTACGAGATGCGGATTGGTATAAAACAATGGCAACCACATATTCAAAACAGAGGACGCGTCTTCAAAAACGGGTACCACATTTGAAATCGGGCAATCGCCCGGATCATCCCGATAAAATAATTACAAATGTTATCCGTTAAAACCGTAGAGGCAGGGTTCCCCCCCTCAATAAACAAAATCCAACCATAACGGCGGCCATAAACAGAAAATCCGGCAGCGGGTATACCGCTGCCGGATTTTTAAATTCCAATTATTGCTGTTCCGCTTCCAAAGCCTGTTCCAGCCAAAACATTCCGATATCGAATGCTTTATACAAACCATCACGCTCTGCCTGCCGGATGAGACGAGATTTTTTCCCCTCATTGGTTTTCAGCTCGATAATCACACGCTTTGCAATCTGCAAATCACCCAAAGTTTCCTGGTCCATCAGGCGGAATACAACTACATAAGGCGCATCTGTATCGCCATAGTAAATCTCATTTCCGCACCGCAGAAGAGGCTTCCCGTGATAGGTAAAGAAACCATCCTTTGTTTCCGTTCCCTTTTTGCTCTTCACATTCTTTTTTGCCGCAGTGTTTTCTGTCTCTTTTTTGGTAGCCATTTTTTATCACCCTACCTTTCTAAAAAATACATCACCATTACCGCTCGATGTTCTGATCACGTCCCGGACCTACGCCGATGGTAGTGATTTTACAGCCACACAATTCCTCAATCCGCTTCACATAATTCTGTGCAGCAGCCGGCAGCCGGTCAAATTCTTTAATATTGCTGATGTCTTCATCCCAGCCTTCCATCTCTTCATAGATTGGCTTGCATTTTGCAAGTGCCTCCAGCGTTGGCGGAAAATCATTGATCACCGTGCCGTCCATGTCATAGGCAACACAAATCTTGATTTTTCCCACACCGCCGAGGGGGTCAATCTTATTGAGGACAATGGAGGTCAAAGAACTGGTACGCACCGCATACTTTGCAATCACTGCATCAAACCAACCGGTTCTTCTCGGACGGCCTGTGGTCGCGCCAAACTCATGTCCCTTCCGGCGGATCATCTCGCCGGTTTCATCCTCCAGCTCGGTGGGGAAGGGACCGTTTCCAACACGGGTGGTATACCCCTTTAAAATACCGATACATTCGTCAATCATCTTGGGACCGATACCGCTGCCCACACATACGCCGCCGGAAATCGGATGGGAAGACGTAACATAGGGATAGGTACCAAGGTCAATATCCAAAAGGATACCCTGGGCGCCCTCAAATAATACCTCTTTTCCGGCTTTAATACTCTCATACAGCACCGGAACCGTATCCTTTACATAGGGGCGGAGCCGGTCGGCATAAGCCGCATATTCGGCAATTACCGCCTCCGGATCCAGAGGAGTACCGCCATAGACCAGTTCAATCATCTTATTCTTAATCGCCAGATTTTCACGGACGCGCCGGGCAAACTTCTCTGTGTCAATCAAATCACACATCCGGATACCGCTGCGTTCCGCTTTGTCCATATAACAGGGGCCGATTCCTCTCTTTGTGGTGCCGATGTCCCCCTTGCCTCTTGCCGCTTCCGAGAGGCCATCCAATACTATATGATAGGGCATAATCACATGGGCGCGGGCATCCACCATTAAATTCCTGGTGCTGAACCCCTTCTCTTCCATGCCGTCAATCTCTTCCAGCAAAACCTTCGGATCCACTACAACCCCGTTTCCGATAATATTCAATGTCTTCGGATTCAAAATCCCGGAAGGCATAACATGCAGTTTATAAGTAACGCCGTCGGCTTCAATGGTATGCCCCGCATTGTTTCCGCCGGAGGTACGGACAACGACATCCGCTTTTCCTGCGAGTATATCAATGGTTTTTCCTTTTCCTTCGTCACCCCATTGTGCACCGATAACAACTTTTGTTGGCATATTGATCTCCTCATTTCTTCTGTCTAAATCCATGCGTCAGTTCGCATACCTTATTATCATACCAGAAAGTTATGGCAATTGCAAGGACATTTTTATATTTTTAATGAAATAAATCCGCCGGCTTTCTGCCGCATATTTTCCCCTTCTCCGCCGTTTTCCGTGCTTTTTTGCAGCAATGGCCGGCAGAAAAACCGGGCATACTTTTCCCGCCGCAATGGATTTCCGCTATCTTCCCAGCAGTGCATGAATCAGCGTGTGACCTTTTGGGTTATAGATTCCCGTCTTTTGGGCATCCTCTTCGGTATAACGGATATTCCGTTCTGTTTCCGGCGCTTCGCTCCGATACAAGAGATAGGGGATCGGGTCTGCCGAATGGGTCTTGATGGCAAGGGGGGTCGGATGGTCGGGCATAATCAGCATGTGATAATCCTCGCCTGCCGCGTCCAGATACTTTTGTATCGGTGCAACGATTTTTTCGTCAATCCGCTCGATGGACAGCACCTTGTTTTCCACTTCGCCCCGGTGTCCGGCTTCGTCCGCACCCTCCAGATGCACATAGACAAAGTCGGCGCCGTTCTTCAGTGCGCCGATTGCCGCCTGGGCCTTGCCGTCAAAGTTGGTATGTACCGTACCTGTTGCCCCCTCAACCTCCAAAACGTCGAGTTCTGCACAGCGTCCGATTCCTTTGACCAGGTCAACCGCAGAGACAACCGCCCCTTTGATACCAAACCGCTCCCGGTAAGGAACCAAATCCGGTTTTGTCCCGTTTCCCCAAATCCACAGGGAATTTGCCGGATGCAGACCCCTTTCTATCCGTGCCCGGTTCACCGGATGGTCCTTCAAAATCTCATAGCTCTTTTTCATCAGCGCAAGGATGGTCTCGTCCTTCGGAAGATACGGGCCAACCACCCGGTCGGAAATATCGTGGGGCGGCGTCAGAGAAAAACGGTTCTCCTTCCTGTGCCACACCATCAGATGGCGATAGCTGATACCGCCAAAAAATTCATAGTCCCCGGTTCTCAGCGCCTCGTTGACCGCATCAATCAGCTGATGGGCTTCTTCTGTGGACACCTCGTCCGCGCTATAATCCACCATGGTTTTTTGCGCATAGTCCTCTTCGTCCGAGAGGGTGACCAGATTTGCACGGAAGGTCGTATCACTGAGTTCCAGCGGCACCCCCATCGACTGCGCCTCCAACGGAGAACGTCCGGTATAATAGATTTCCGGGTCATAGCCAAAGACCGCCAGATTTGCCACGTCACTCCCCGGCGGAAATCCCTCCGGCACAGTGGTGACCATCCCCACCTCGCTGACACGTGCCAGCCGGTCAATGTGTGGTTTTTCTGCCGCCTGCAAGGGCGTCTTTCCGCCCAGTTCAGCAACCGGCGTATCGGCTGCACCATCCATCAAAACAACAACATACTTCATTTTATCGCTCCTTCACCGTCGTCTTGTGCCCTCTTTTGACACTTGGAAATATTATACCCCACATCTTTCTCTGCGTCAACCCATTCAAATATGTGACATTTCTATGAATTTTCTGCAAAAAAAGTTGCAATTTTAAAAATCTTGCGTTATAATACAAGTTATAATGAAATTGTAATAGATTTAATGGTTATTTCGACAATTAAATTTATTGTACTTTATCCTGTCCCGTCAGAACCAAATTGGTGGAACACCGTTTTCGTGTCCCATAACGGCGGCAAATCTTTCTTGCCCGTCACTAATTTTGTAAATATTTTGTTTTTCAGTATATAAACAATCCAATGGTTTTTCAGTTTTATTAGGAGGTGGCGTTATGCAAAGCAGACTTTTTCAAAATGCGCTGGCACAACTCAAAAAGGATGTCAAACGCACGGTGGGGGTGATTGACGATGCAGAGATGATTATGGCGTGCAGCGACGAGAGCAAAATCGGCAATACGCTGGACAATATTATGACCGTATTTGACGGCCATAACAGCGGAGAAATCAAACATATTGCCGGCTATAGCTATAAGAAGGTTGAGACCTTTAATAAAAGCGAGTATATTATCTTCTGCGAAGGAGAGGATGAAATCGCAAGCAATGCCTGTGCATTTCTTGGAATGCACTTTCTCACCATCAAACAGTATTATGATGAAAAATACGACAAGAACAGCTTTGTCAAAAATATCATTGTTGACAACATCCTTCCCGGTGACGTTTTATACCGCACCAGGGAACTGCATTTAAATATTGAGGCAGAGCGGGTTGTCTATCTTGTCCGTATGCAGAAAAATATCGAAAATGCGGCAGTGGATATTCTGCAGAACCTCTTCCCGGACCGCAGCCATGACTTTATCATCCGGATTGACGACCATGATGTGGTTGTGATTAAGGAATTCAAATTTGAAGTGACCAAAGATGCGGTTATACAGATTGCGCAGAATATTGCGGACACCCTCTCTTCCGAAGCAATGACCGCCGCTTCCATCGGCATCTCCACCGTTGTCGATGAGATTCAGGAGCTTTCCCAGGCCTATCGTGAAGCCCGTATCGCTTTGGAAGTCGGCAAGGTATTTGATACAGAGAAAACCATCATCAGCTATGACAATCTGGGGATTGGCCGTCTGATTTACCAGCTGCCCACCACACTGTGCGAACTCTTTTTAAACGAAGTTTTTAAAAAGGAATCCATCAACGTGCTGGACAACGAGACCATCTATACCATCCAGAAATTCTTTGAGAATAATCTGAACGTTTCCGAGACATCAAGAAAGCTGTTCGTTCACCGGAACACCCTGGTCTATCGTCTGGATAAAATCAAAAAACTGACCGGTCTTGACCTCCGTGAGTTCGATGACGCCATCATCTTTAAGGTGGCCATGATGGTCAATAAATACCTCACCTCAGAACCGACCAGAATCTAAGTACACAAACTGAAAAAACAAGGCGGGGGAAACCTCGCCTTCTTTGTTAAAGGAAGATTGTATGATAGAGCTTAAAAATGTAACCAAAATTTACAACAGTACCTATATTATGGCGATTGACAACATCAGCCTTGAAATTGATGACGGCGAGTTTGTCTTTTTAATCGGTCCGAGCGGCGCAGGAAAATCCACCCTTATCAAACTGATCCTCCACGAAGAAGAAATCAGCGGCGGAAAGATGAAGGTCAACGGCTATGACCTGGGCCGGCTGAAACGCCGGCAGATTCCCTACCTCCGCCGGAGCGTGGGCATTGTCTTTCAGGATTTCCGCCTGCTTCCCGATAAGACGGTTTTTGAAAATATCGCCTTTGCCATGCAGATTGTGGGCGCCGACCGCCGGAAGATTGAACGGATTGTCCCGCAGGTTCTCAAACTGACAGGCCTCACGGGAAAAGAAAAGATGAAACCCCATCAGCTCTCCGGCGGCGAACAGCAGCGCGCCGCCCTTGCCCGCGCCCTGGCCAACAAACCGCCCGTTCTGATTGCGGACGAACCCACCGGGAACCTGGACCCCGACACAGCCTGGGAGATCATGCGCCTTTTGGAAGAGGTCAACAAACTCGGCACGACGGTTATTGTTGCCACTCACGCCAAAGATATTGTCAACCGCATGAACAAACGGGTCATCGCTCTGAAAGACGGCGTTATTGTCCGGGACGAAAAGGAGGGGCAATACGACCATGTTTAAACGTTTTTTCTTTCTGCTATCCCGCGGTTTCCGCGGTGTTTGGGAACATCGGAAAACCCATGCCGCCTCCCTTTGTATCGTCACCGCCAGCCTGCTGATTCTGGGAATGTTTTCCCTGATTGGAAGCAATGGGGTGGCCATTCTGCGCCAGATGCAGAATCAGTACGAAATTACCGTCTATGTCAGCGAATCTGTCCCCAAAGACTGGATTTTTGTCATTGGGGAAGCGCTGGAAGATACCGATGGTATCTCTGAATACCGCTTTTATTCCAAAGAAGCCCGTATGGCAGACAAAGAGCATATTGCCATCGCAGATGTGGATATAAATGCGGAAGAATATAAAGCCATGCGGGACAGTTACATCATCAAACTGCGGGACGTACAGAATGCCGACGCAGTTCTTGAAAAAGTCCGCGCCATTGATGGTGTGGAAGAGGTACAGGATCTCCAGAGCATGGCCGGACAGCTGGCTGCTCTGACAGACGTCCTGCAAAAAGGGAGCCTTTGGGTCACTTTCGCCTTTGCCATTATTGCACTGATCATGATTGCCAACTCCATCAAACTGGGTATTTACGCCCGTCGGGACGAAATCGGCATCATGCGCTATGTGGGTGCCACAGGCGGCTTTATCGGCTTTCCCTTTGTAATTGAAGGACTGCTTGTGGGACTGCTCGGCAGTGTACTCGCCGCCCTGCTGCTCTTATGGGGTTACACCTATTTCGGCACCAAAGCCGGGGAAATCTTCACCGAGATGACCATCCGCACCCTTCCCTTCCTCACAGTACTCAGGCAGCTTTGCCTTCTGCTTCTTCCCATCGGAGCAGGCATCGGTCTGTTCGGCAGTTTGTTTTCCGTCCGGAAATATCTGAAGAAGTAAATTCCTTCTCCTATCCTCCGCAGAATGGAACGCCGGGCAGAGTAAGTTTGTCCGAAAGGCAAGAATTCCAACCTACGCATCCCCCTTGGGATACGGCCGGTGCAATGCCGCTGAGGATGGATCACACCAAATTCCAATCCACGCATCCCTCTTGGGATGCGGCCGGTGCAATGCCGCAGAGGATGGAACACGCTAAATTCCACCCCACGCATCCTTCATGGGATGCGGCCGGTGCAATGCCGCAGAGGATGGAACACGCTAAATTCCACCCCACGCATCCCTCTTGGGATGCGGCCGGTGCAAAGCCGCAGAGGATGGAACACGCTGAATTCCAATCCACGCATCCTTCATGGGATGCGGCTACTGAAATTCAAAGTACACAAACAACAAAACATTTCACTCCACGCCTGTGCGGATTGAAATATCAAATTTATCAGCGCATTTTTTATGCGTCTGACTGCATTCCACAAGGGATATTTAATTGAAAAATAGAAAAATTTTTATAATAAAGGAGACCATTTATGCGTAAAAGAACTGTAAAAATTATTTCGATTGTCATTGCCGCCCTTTTCCTTCTCGGTATCATCACGCCGCTGGGATATTTTTATCTCTTTTCATAATATACACATACCGCCCGGCACGGCAGAATATGATAACGATAAGATGATTTACATAGGAGCGATCATAACATGTATATAAAAAAATCTGTACTCATCACCTGTTCCATCATTTTGATTCTGGTAACCGCCGTAGTTGCCATCGGCGCAGTGAACCCATTTGGCTTCACCCATTTCGGCGAACTCATTAAATTCGGCTATGTCAGCCGTCTGATTGACGAGAATTACTATGAAGATGTGGACAGCAAAACTTATATGAACACCGCCCTGCAGGGAATGGCCGCCGCCACCGGCGACGCCTATACCGGTTATCTGTGGGGAGATTACGCCCAGGAATATATGGAAGATATGACCGGCAACTATGTCGGCGTTGGTTTGTACATCGAAAACCATCTGGAAGATGACACCGTAACCATCGTCTCTGCAATTCCGGGCACACCGGCAGAAGAAGCCGGCCTTGCCACGGATGATAAAATTCTGAAAATTGACGGCGTCAATTATACCGGTATGCAGCTGAATGAGGCTTCCGCCGCCATGAAAGGCATTGCTGGCACACAGGTTGTCCTGACCGTACAAAAGGCCGATACCGGAGAGATAAAGGAACTCACCCTTATCCGCCGCCAGGTGGACGTACAGTATGTAACCGCCGGTATGTTGACCGGTAATGTGGGCAAAATTCAGATTACCCAATTCACCGAGAAGGTAAGCCAGCAATTTGCCGCCGCCCTGCAAGACCTTAAAACACAGGGAATGACCGCGCTTGTCCTTGACCTGCGCAACAACCCCGGCGGCATCGTCGATGAAGCGGTTGCCATTGCCGACCAGTTCATCGATCAGAAGACCACCATTGTCTATACCCAGGACAAATACGGCCACAAGACCAATTATGATGCCAGCGGAAAGGGTACAAAATTCCCAATGGTGATTCTGACCAACGGGGGCAGCGCCTCCGCCTCTGAAATTCTGGCAGGCGCATTGAAGGACCTTGACCTTGCAACACTTGTCGGCGAAAAAACGTATGGAAAAGGAATTGTGCAGAGCGTGTATGACATTGAAGGCGACATCCTTTCCGTGACCTCTGCCAAGTATTATCTGCCCAATGGCGAGTGCATTCATCAGCAGGGCATTGAACCCAACATTACGCTTCCGATGGAAGCAGAAAAATACGCAAGGCTCTCCACTCTGCCGATGGACCAGGATATTCAAGTACAAAAGGCGCTGGAAATTCTCACCAAGTCATAATAAAATTTATGCGTCAAATTCCCCTTCTTCGCGGGATACGACCACCAATAAACGGCATATTTACAGATATTTGAATTATTCCAACCCACGCATCTCTTATGGGATGCGGCTGGCACAATGCCACAGAGGAAAGGCCACGCTAATTCCAATCCACGCATCCCTCATGGGATGCGGCTGGCACAATGCCACAGAGGAAAGGCCACGCTAATTCCAATCCACGCATCCCTCATGGGACATGGCCGGCGCGATGCCACAGAGGAAAGGCCACGCCAAATTCCATTCCACACCTCCCTTATGGAATACGAATACAAAATTCAAAGTACACAAACAACAAAACATTTCAATCCACACCTGCGCGGATTGAAATATCAAATTTGTCATCGTATTTTTTATGCGGCCGGCTGCATTCTACAAGGGATTCTACACGTAATTCCCGATATTGTATACAAATTTTGTATCTGTATGCAATGTCCAGTTAGATATGCAATACCCTGCCCAATCCTGCATATCATTCCCTGTAAAAGCGAAACACCCGATTCCATATAAAAAATCGGTCTTTCGTTTGCAGTGAACCAACATTTTTATTTTATCATGAGGTGATCCATTGAAAATCGGCATTTTAACCTTATGCCAAAGAAAAACGACTCTGATGGACCATGTGCGGCCCAAAGTTACCCTGCTGAAAGCAGAGGACGCCTCTCCCTATCTCACCGCCGCCCTTCCCCTTCTCAAAAACGAGCGGCGGATGCAAAAACTGCTGGCCAAAGGAGAACTCCTTTTGAAACAGAAAGGGGCAGAGGCGGTACTCCTTTCCAAAGAGTTGAAGCAATTTGAAGCTGCAGAATGTCCGGCACTGACGGGAATGCCGCCAGCAGCCCTCCGGGACGTGCTGTCGCTTCTCCTTCCCTCTCTATGCAGGCGCCGGATTTTTCAGTATATCTATGTGCTGGACAGAGACGGCAGCCATCTTGACCTTCCCCTGCTGAAACTTCTGCGGCGGTATGGAAAGTACCTTTGTATACACACCGACGAGAACCGCAAAACAAGAAGACTGGAGCAAACAGTTATGGAAGAATGGGGACTTCTGCTGGATATTGACAAACCATCTGCCGCGCCGCCGCGCGGCAGTCACATTCTGCTGCTTGATTTTGACCAGGGGATTATCCGCGCCGGCCGCGACCTCAAAATTACCGGGATTGAACCGGATATTCCTCTTCCTGCTCTGGGCACGGTGTCCAGGGAACAGCTCATCCCCTATTTCCTTTCCGAATACCGGGATTATGGAATCAAAAATCTTTGTATCGACCGGCGGCAGGTGCCCCTTGCGGCGCTGCTGCAAGCTTTGGAAAACGGCGAAAAAACGCAGAAAAAAACTTGTTGACAAGATGCGTGCAATCGCATATAATTATTAGATATGATTTAGATAAACGGAGGTACTGAATTATGGCAAAAGAAATTACCTTAACAGCCGAAGGTTTGAAAAAACTTGAGGATGAACTGGAATATTTGAAAACCAAAAAACGGAAAGAAGTCTCAGAGAAAATCAAAGTTGCCCTCGGCTTCGGCGATCTTTCCGAGAACTCTGAATATGACGAAGCAAAGAACGAACAGGCACAGGTCGAACTTCGTATCAATGATCTGGAAAATATGCTGAAAAATGTCAAAGTGATTGACGCAGACGAGATTGACCGGACCAAGGTCGGCCTGGGTACCCGGGTCAAAATTCTGGACGTTGAATTCGGCGACGAAGACTGGTACACCATCGTAGGTTCCACAGAGGCTGATCCGGTCAATGACGATGAGATGACCATCTCCAACGAATGCCCCCTCTTCCTTGCCATCAAGGGTAAGTCTGTCGGCGAGACTGCCACGGTTGAAACCCCGGACGGCCCGGTTGAATATAAGATTCTGGCAATCGAATAATCCCTTTGCATCCGCAAAGGACAGAAAGGAATTTTTCAATGAGCGAAAATATACAACAGCAAAAAAATACCGCTGAGGAGAAGGATTTGAACGAAGTCCTGAAGATTCGGCGGGAAAAGCTTGCCACCCTGTTGGCAGAAGGTGAAAATCCATTTCATGTCACCAAATTTGAAACCACTGCACACACCTCGGATATTTGCGAACACTATGCAGATTATGAGGGAAAGACCGTCACCCTTGCCGGACGCCTGATGTCCAAACGTGTCATGGGCAAGATGTCTTTCGCAGACCTCAGAGACGCAGAAGGAAAGATTCAGCTCTGCGTAAAACGGGATGAGATGGGTGAAGACCCTTATAAAAAGTATAAAAAACTGGACATCGGCGATATTGTCGGGGTAACGGGTGAAGTATTTACCACCCAAAAAGGCGAGATTTCGGTGCGGACAAGCGAGGTAAAGCTTTTGAGCAAATCCCTGCGCCCCCTGCCCGAAAAATTCCACGGGCTTACCAACACTGACCTCCGCTATCGTCAGCGTTATGTTGACCTCATTATGAATCCGGATGTCAAGCGCACCTTTATGCTCCGCAGCAAGATTGTCTCTGCCATCCGCAATTATCTGGATGACAAAGGATTTATGGAGGTAGAAACCCCGATTCTCAACACCATTGCCGGCGGCGCGGCGGCACGGCCGTTCATTACCCACCACAACACGCTGGACATTGATATGTACCTGCGTATTGCGCCGGAACTGTATCTGAAACGCTTGATTGTAGGTGGTTTTGAAAAGGTTTATGAGATGGGCCGTCTCTTCAGAAACGAGGGCATGGACGTGAAGCACAATCCCGAATTCACCACCATCGAACTTTATCAGGCATATACCGACTATGTAGGGATGATGGACCTCACCGAAGATATGATCCGCACAGTTGCCCAAAACGTTCTCGGAACCACATCGCTCACCTATCAGGGAGCAGAAGTGGATTTGGGCAAGCCTTGGGCGCGCATCACCATGACCGATGCCGTAAAACAATACACAGGCGCAGATTTCCACACCGTCTCCACCGCCCAGGAAGCACGGGCGCTGGCAGAATCTGTGGGCATTGCATTTGACGAAACCCAGGACGAGCTTACCAAAGGAGAAATCATCTCCCTCGTCTTTGAAGAAAAGGTGGAAGAGAATTTGGTTCAGCCCACCTTTATTACCGAATATCCGGTTGAAATTTCTCCCCTTGCAAAACGCTATGCAGAGAACCCGGAATTCACTGAACGTTTCGAAGTCTTCATCACCGGCCGTGAATTCGGGAATGCCTTCTCAGAATTGAACGACCCGATTGACCAGAAAGAACGTTTCATGAAACAGGTAGAAAAACGTGAAAAGGGCGATGACGAAGCCAACATGATGGATGAAGATTACGTCAATGCTTTGGAATATGGCCTGCCGCCAACGGGCGGTCTGGGCATCGGCATAGACCGCCTGGTCATGCTGCTGACCGACAGCGCTTCTATCCGCGACGTCCTCCTCTTCCCCACAATGAAACCGCTGGACAAATAATCCGAATGCAAAGGGGCGAATACTATGGATAAACAAGCGAAAGAGGCACGCCAAATGGCAAAAAAACTGCCCTTCAAGGAAAAAATTCAGCATTTTTGGTATTATTATAAATGGTATGTAATTGTAATTACAGCTGTGGTTTTACTCGCTTCTCTGACCATCTATCAATTCCTTCATATCAAGCATTATGATTTGGACATCACCTGCTTCACAGAAAATACAATAAGCGATGAAACACTTGCGGCAATGGAGGCTTACTTCTCACAGTTTGTTGAGGATGTGAACGGAGACGGCGTAAAAGATGTCAAAATTTATCCCACGGTCATGCGCACAGACGCAGGCAATGTAGATGCCGCCGCTCTTCAGCAGAAGTTCATTGTTGAAGTTTCAGCAGGAACCGGTATGGCTTATCTGTTTGACGAATCTTATTTTCAGGTTCTGCAGGCGGACGCCTATGTGGGCGTTGCTGAAGCGGCTGTCCGGCTGACGGATGATCAGGCGCTGGCTCAGCAATTCGGCCTGCCCCAAAACACACCGCCCCTCTATTGGATAACCAAAACCGTTTATCAAACCGAAGCGGATAAAGAAGAACGTGTTGCCATGCACGACAATGCGGTTCGCATCCAAAAGGTTTTAGAAGAACATCTGCCCCTGCTGGAACTCAGAGAACCGGAAGATGTTGCAGGCAATGATGCTTCATCAGATCGTGATACAGCCAATACATCAGAATAATCAAAGACAATGCGCTGACAGCCGATACGCCTTTGATGACAATTGGAATAACGACACATAAGAAACAGGGAACTTTTCCGAGTGGAAAAGTTCCCTGTTTTATTTCCGAACTTTATAAATTTCCTTCTCAAATTTATTTTCCAAAGAAAAAATAGCGGAAAATTCCGCTATCCAAATTGAAAAAACAGATACGTTCCACAGCGTTTGGAATGGTTTTTTACTGCCGTCCAAAACCTATCCTTCCGCCGCACTTGTTCAGCGCTGCAATCATCCTGCATTTATCAACATACAAAAAATAGCGGCATTTTCCGCTATTCAAATTAAAAAAACAGATGCGTTACACAACATTTGGAATGGCTTTTTACTGCCGTCCAAAACCTATCCTTCCGCCGCACTTGTTCAGCGCTGCAATCATCCTGCATTTTATCAACATACAAAAAATAGCGGAATTTTCCGCTATTCGTTTGTCATACTTTACCTTGTTAAACACTGTACGGAAGCGTACCCAGCTCCTTCATGCTGACCCATTCACATCCCGAAACAATGATATGGTCCAGAACCTTAACACCCAGAATATGCAGGCTTTCCACAATTTCCCGGCTGCTTTGTACATCTGAAACAGAAGGAATCATCTTTCCACCCGGATGATTGTGGGTGAGGATGACACCAGCGGCGTCATTCAAAATGGCCCGCTTTGCAATTCTGCGTACATACACTGCCGTTTCGTCCAGTGTTCCTTCAGAAATTTTATCAAACCGGATCACCCGCCCGGAATGGCTGAGGCTGATCAGATAAAAAGCCTCTACCATCTTATGGTTAAACAGGGTTTGGGCATAATTGCCCATCTCTTCTGTTGTCTGCAAAACCAACGCTTTATTGTCGCCAAACATCTGAGACCGCTGTACAATACCGAGATAATCCGGCAAACTATGCAGAAATTCTGCCGCCCGTTTGCCAACACCCTTTACTTCCATCAGCTCCGCCGGAACCGCAGTAACCACCGCATACAGCGTGCCAAACTTTTTCAGCAGGTCGATAGCCAGCTCGTTGGTGTTTCCCCTGGGGATGACCGCATACAAAAGCATCTCCAGCTGTTCATGCTCCGGCATAAATTCCAGGCCGCTCTCCAAAGACTTCTGTATCATCCGCTGCCGATGTTTTTCATGCTTTTCCCCATGGCTTCCCATGTCTTCACTCCCTATCTGTATCTCTGCACAAAAACCTTTTCTTTCCACAGTAATCCAGTTTCTTAAATTTCTGATACCTGCATCCAGATTCGAGACACAGCCTTCCTGCACCAGCTTCTTAAAGCCTGCTGACTCATCTCTTGTCCTGTGCCAAAAATCTGTATTCTTTCACCGAATTCCTGTCATTCTGTCCAATGTTTTTTAAGACATCCCCCGTAATCCGGCTTGTCAGCAAAACTTTCTGTCATCAGAAGGACATCATTCCATCTTCCCGCATACTCATCCACGCACAGCCGGACACAATGATGTGATCTTTCACCGAAACGCCGAGTACCCGAAGATTTTCAACAATTTCACGGGTTCTTTGAATATCCGTAATGGACGGGACAAGTTTTCCGCTCGGATGATTATGGACAAGAATCACATCGCTTGCCTCGTTGATGATCGCACAGCGGGCAATCCGCCGGACATAGACCGCAGTCTCGTCCACATCTCCTTCCGATATTTTATCAAATCGAATTACGCGTCCGGAATAACTCAGGCTAATCAGATAAAATGCTTCCGTCTCCTTATGGTTGAACAGGGTCTGGGCATAATTTCCCATCTCCTCGGTCGTCTCTAAGACCAACGCCTTATTTTCTCCAAACATCTGAGAACGCTGGACAATGCCGAGATAATCCGGAAGCTGATTCAAAAACGCCGCAACCCGTCCGCCAACCCCGGGAATCCGGGTAAGCTCTCCCGGCTGGGCAGTAATCACCCCCGCGATACTGCCAAACCGACGAATCAAATCAATGGCAATCCCGTTGGTGTTTCCACGGGGAATGACAGCAAACAGCAAAATTTCCAGCTGCTCGTGTTCGGGAAGGAATTCCAGTCCGCTGTCCTTCGCCTTTTGCAGCATTCGCTGTCTGTGTCCGTCATGCTTCGCCTCTTCTTTTCCCATCTTATTTCACGTTTCTGCTTCCCGGTTTTACAAGGGGCATACCACTCTTGCAGATGGGGCATTCCTCTGCTTCGTAAGAGGTAATATCCATCGAAAATGCACTTTTATAAGGAACGCCAAAATCAATTTTCCCTCCGGTTCTGTCAACAATTGAACCAATACCGGCGATCACACCGCCGCATTCATTGACCAGTTCCATCACCTCGCGGACACTGCCGCCGGTGGTAACAACGTCTTCAACAATCAGCACCCGCTGTCCCTTTTCAATGGTAAAACCGCGGCGCAGGGTCATCTTTCCGTTTTCGCGTTCTGCAAAAATGTTCTTAACCCCCAGCTGTTTGCCCACTTCATAAGACATCTGGATTGCACCGATTGCCGGACCGATTACAATATCAATCTGATCATCTTTATATTTTTCTACCAGCTCCGCACAGAGGGGAACACTATATTTTGCATTCTGAAAAATTTTTGCACACTGCATATACCGGTCACTGTGTCTGCCGGAGGTCAGCAAAAAATGTCCCTCCAAAAGCACCTCTGCCTCTTTGAGCATATCAATAATCTGTTCCTTCGTCATTTTTATCCATCCCTTTCTTATTTATCTATTCAATATCTATCATTGGTTTTATCAGCCGTTCATTTCCACCATACCAACAATATCATTTACACTGGCAATCCCATGATTGTCCAGATATTGCTCGATTCCGTTCCGGACCCGAATCCAGGCATAAGGGTCAACAATCCCCGCTGTACCCACAGCAACTGCATTGGCGCCGGCAAGCAAAAACTCAATGGCATCCTCGCCTGTGGCAATTCCTCCCATACCAATGATGGGAAGTTTCACCGCCTGCCGCACCTGATAAACCATCCGCACCGCCACCGGCTTCACACAGGGACCAGAAAGTCCGCCCATATTGTTATGAAGCACAGGCCGCCGGGTCTTGACATCAATCCGCATTCCAAGAAGGGTATTGATGAGGGAAATCACATCTGCACCGCCGGCTTCTGCCGCCCGGGCAATTTCCGCAATATCCGTCACATTGGGCGACAGCTTGATAATCAACGGGACTTTGGACACCGCTTTCACCCGTTTGGTAATTTCCTCCACCATTTTGGGATTCGTTCCAAAGGCCATCCCCCCCTCTTTTACGTTGGGGCAGGAGATGTTGAGTTCGAACATGTCCACCTTATCATCCAGGATTTCTGCCACCTCTATATAATCTTCCACGGTGGATCCACAGAGGTTGGCAATCAATTTTGTATCGAATTGGCGAAGCCAGGGAAGTTCATGTTCCAGAAAATGAGCGGCACCCGGATTCTGAAGGCCGACACTGTTCAAAATTCCCTGTTTGGTCTCGGCAATTCTGGGCGATGGGTTCCCCATCCTGGGAACAGCAGACAGCGCCTTTAAACAGATTGCCCCCAGAGCAGAGAGGTCAAAAAACTCGCTATATTCGCGGCCAAAACCGAAGGTGCCCGAACCTGTTGTCACCGGGTTTTTCCAATCGACCCCCGCAATGTTTACATGCAAATCAGCCATCCCATTCCACCTCCAAGCCGTTGAATATGGGTCCGTCCTTGCAGACGCGCTTTCTGCTGCCCGCAACGGTACAGGTACAGGTCACGCAGGCACCCACGCCGCAGCCCATCCGCTCTTCCATCGAAACCTCTGTCAAAATCCCCTTCTCCCCGGCTATCCCGGCAACAATTTTCATCATCGGTTTCGGTCCGCAGGTATAGATCTTGGCAATCTTGTTGTTCTGCATAATATTCTTTAATATATCTGTAACATATCCATGAAATCCACAGCTTCCGTCATCGGTGGCAATAAAAACATTTTTACTGCAGGCGGCAAACTCGTCCGCCAGCAGAATACTTTCTTTGTTCCGGAACCCCAGCAGCGCCGTTGCCCTGCCGCCAAGGTCTTTTGCCAGCCGCAGCAGCGGAAAAATCCCAATGCCGCCGCCAACCAGAAGAACAGCGCCCTCTGCCGGAATATCTTCCAGGCCGAATCCATTGCCGAGCGGCCCCAAAATGTCCAGCATTTCACCTTCTTTACGCTTGGCCAGTTCCTCTGTTCCCTCGCCGCGCACTTCGAAGATAAAACGGATCCACTTTTTATCCAGGACATCGCACACACTGATGGGACGGCGCAGATAACTTCCGCCGCCGCACAGAATATGCAAAAACTGTCCTGCCTTTGTCTTTTCGGCCATCTCCGGGCAAAACACCGTATAATCATAGGTGTCTGCAGACAACCGCACCTTTTTTATCAGTTCACAAATCAAAGGTTTTCACCCCTCACTCTGAATTTTTCTTTCCCTATGTTCTTTCCAAATCTATACACTCCGGCATACACAGACCAGCCAGACAGCCGCCGCTAATTCCCATTGACCGGAATGCAAAAGCAGTATTTTACAAAGACTTTTTATTCACTGCACCCATAATGTCGTCGCGCATACGAATGGCTTCTGCCCTTGCAGCATCCCCCGGCGTTCCGCCCTGCTTTTGATAAGCGCACATGATTGAACGGGAAGCGTTGACAATCGCGCCCAATCCGTCAGGATTAAAGCTTTTTGCCACATCTTCCGCCTTTCCGCCCTGGGCGCCATAGCCCGGAACCAAAAAGTACGTATGGGGCATCTGTGCCCGCAGTGCCTCCGCCTGTTCGGGATAGGTTGCGCCCACAACGGCGCCGACACTGCTGTAACCATACTGACCAATCAAATCGCTTCCCCAGCCCTTGACAAGTTCTGCAACGTGTTCATAAATACATTTTCCCTTCACCTTCAAATCCTGCAGCTCACCAGATGAAGGGTTGGAGGTCTTGACCAGTACAAAGATTCCCTTCTGATGCTTTGCACACTGCTCGGTGAAAGGCTTGACCCCATCTGTTCCAAGATAGGGATTCACCGTCATACAATCTGCGCCATAGGCCGGAATTTCCTGTCCGCCAATGGCCGTCTCGCCCAGATATGCCTTTGCATAGGCCTCTGAGGTTGCACCGATATCGCCGCGCTTTGCGTCAAGAATTACATACATCCCCTTTGACTGGGCATAGCGGATGGTCTCCTGCATACACGCAATACCCGGAACGCCGTACATCTCATAATAGGCCGCCTGGGGCTTTACCGCCGGAACAATATCACAGAGGGCGTCAATCAGCTCCTTATTAAAAGCCAGTATTGCCTGGGTCGCGCCCTCAAAAGTTTCGCCGTACTCCTTAAAAGCCGCCTGCTTCATTGCCTCCGGTACATAGTCGAGCTTCGGATCCAGACCTGCAACCGTCGGATTCTTCATTTCCATTATCTTTTCAATCAATCTGTCTATCATCGCATTCAACGGCAAGCTGCCGTATAAACCACCTTTCCTTCGGATATTGTCATCAACACTTTACCATAAACTTCATGCCCGTCAAAAGGTGTGTTTCTCCCCTTCGAGGCAAAATCATCCCCATGAATGATATATTTCTCTTCCGGATCAAACAAAACCAAATCCGCAATCTTTCCCTGCTGCAAACTGCCGCGGTCAATCCCGATAATTTTCGCCGGCACAGTACTCATCTTTTCAATCAGCTGAGACAGCGTAAGCTTTCCCGGCCGCACAAGATGGGTAATCCCCAGGGGCAGCGATGTCTCCAGCCCCACAATTCCATTAAGCGCCTTATCGAATTCCACCTCTTTCTCGTCCCGATGATGGGGCGCATGGTCGGTGGCAATGGCATCAATGGTTCCATCCATCAATCCTTCAATCACAGCGGCAACATCCTCCGCATCCCGAAGGGGCGGATTCATCTTCGCATTGGTACAGAATCCCTCGCATGCTTTATCCGTGAGAGAAAAATAGTGCGGCGCCGTCTCGCAGGTAATCTTTGCCCCCCGCTTCTTCGCTGCGCGGACAGCCTCGATGGAATTTTTCGTACTGACATGGCAGACATGAAGTCTTGCCCCCGTCTCTTCGGCAATCAGCACGTCCCGGCTGACTGCCACGCTCTCCGCCGTCTTTGGAATACCGCGCAGGCCCAGCCTTGTCGACGTTTCGCCCTCATTCATCGAGCCGCCGTCCACCAGGCTCAAATCCTCGCTGTGGGACATCACCGGCATATCAAACATCTTTGCATATTCCAGTGCCCGGCGCATCAGCCCGGAACTCAATACCGGCCGGCCGTCATCGGTGATGGCCACCGCACCCGCTTCTTTCAGGTCTCCGATTTCAGACAGTTCTTCGCTTTTCATTCCTTTGGTGATACATCCGGTCGTCAATACATTGGTGAGGCCAACTGCTCTGCCCTTTTCCATCACATATTTTACAAGGGCCGGATGGTCAACCACCGGATCCGTATTCGGCATACAAACCACCGTTGTCACCCCACCCCGTGCAGCCGCCCTGCTGCCGGAAGCAATATCCTCTTTATACGTAAGCCCCGGTTCGCGGAAGTGAACATGCAAATCAATCAGTCCCGGCGCCACCACTTTTCCGCCGGCGTCAATTACCTCAGCATCCTCAGCTGCAAGGCCCTTTCCCAGCGCCGCAATTCTTCCGTCATCAATCAAAATATCCAGCACTTCGTCCAGTTGTTGGGACGGGTCAATCACCCGGCCGCCTTTGATTATATACCGCATTCTGCGCCTCCTCTTTCGGTCAATCTATCTTTACAAGCGGCTGATTTCCAGCCAGCAGATTCAATACTGCCATCCGCACACAAACGCCGTTGGTCACCTGTTCACAGATCACCGACTGTTCGCCGTCCACGATGTCCGCCGAAAGCTCTACCCCCCGGTTGACAGGGCCGGGGTGCATCAGAATTGCATCCGGCTTCGCCAGCTTCATCCGCTCTTTATTTATACCAAAGTATTTGTGATACTCCCGCACGGTGGGAAACAGCCCCTTCTTCTGCCGCTCTAACTGGATCCGCAGCCCCATCACCACATCTGCACCTTCAATGGCTTTTTCGACATCATAATAGGCTTTTACCCCCAGCGCTTCAATCTCTGCAGGCATCAGGGTAGACGGTCCAGCCAAAACCACCTCAGCGCCCATGGTATGCAGGCCATAAATATTACTACGCGCCACCCGGCTATGTTTAACATCACCCACAATGGCAACTTTTAAACCCACAAGACTTCCCTTTTTCTCCTCCATGGTCATCAGATCCAGCAGGGCCTGGGTGGGATGCTCGTGCATACCGTCCCCTGCATTGACAATCGCGGCATCGGTATAGTTGGTCAGCATATGGGGCGCACCGGACGAACTATGCCGGATGACAATCACATCCGCCGCCATATGATCAATTGTCTTTGCTGTATCTATCGTCGTTTCTCCTTTAGCAACGCTGCTTCCCGAAGCTGCAATGTTGGCGGCGGTTGCCCCCAGGTATTTGGATGCCAGCTCAAAGGACAGCCTTGTCCTGGTACTGTTTTCAAAAAAAAGCGTTATGATACTCTTTCCGCTCAGCAAATCACTTTTCTTTTTCTCCTTTTGCAGCAGCTTTTTCATCTCGAAAGCATCCGCCAAAATCTGTGTAATCTCATCCTTCGAGACCCCGTTGAGTCCAAGTAAATGCTTCATAGCCCCTCCTATATCATTTCTGTACTTTCATTATTGCTCCGTCATCCGGCTTTTCAGCCAGCATCCGCATATCCGCCAAAAGGCGGATTGGCTCTGCTATCCTTCTTTCCCTGATACAAGCATCACCGTGTCCGCACCGCCGTCAACCTCCGCAAGGCGCAGAACCACACGCTCCGGCGGCTGAACCTCCGTCTTGATCCCCACATAATCCGCACATACGGGAAAAGACCGGCGTCCATGATCAATGAATACCGCCAGCTGAACCTCCTCCGGCTTTCCCTTTTGCAAAAGCTCCTGCATCGCCGTGATGACGGTCTTTCCGGTATACAAAATGTCGTCCACCAAAACAACACAGCCATTATCAATGGGAAAGGGGATATTCGTTCCGCCAAGGACCGGGAATTTTGCAATCAGCCGGTGATCTGCCCCATAAAGGGTGATGTCCAGCGAGCCAACCCTGACCTCCAAGGCAGACGCCTTCCGGATTTTTTCAGCCAGCCGATGGGCAAGGGGAACGCCCCGGCGTTCAATCCCCAGCAGGATAATCTCCTTCAGAAAACTATTCTTTTCGATGATTTCCTCTGCCATCCGGTCAAGCTTTTCATCAATTTCAGAAGCATAAAGGATTGTCTTCATTCCTTTCCCTCCTTTTGGGCACGCAAAAACAGACATGGGAGCGCACTCTCATGTCTGTATTATACCTTATCCGACAATCTTTGTCTATAAATTTTTTAACATTTTACATATTTTTTCAAAGTAGGGCGGCAGGGGACTTTGAAACTCCATATACACCCCTGTCACCGGATGGAGAAAGCCCACTTTATAGGCATGAAGCAGCTGTCCGTCCAGCCGGAATTCTTCCTTTTTTACCCCATAGGTTTTGTCTCCTGCAATCGGATGACCATGTTTGCTCATATGGACCCGGATCTGATGGGTTCGGCCGGTTTCCAGCCGGCATTCCACCAGTGTATATCTTCCGTATCGTTCAAGCACCCGATAGTGGGTGACCGCCTCTTTTGCATGCTGATAGGTGACCGCCATCTTTTTCCGGTCAACCGGATGCCGTCCGATGGGCTCGTCAATGGTTCCGCTGTCCATCCGGATGTTCCCATGAACCAGCGCCTGATAAGCGCGTGTCAGGCTGTGTTCCTTTATCTGTTCCGCCAGGCCGCGGTGTGCAATGTCATTCTTTGCCACCAACAAAAGGCCGCTGGTGTCTTTGTCGATTCTGTGCAGAATCCCCGGCCGCTTCTCTCCGTTGATGCCCGAAAGGGAATCTCCGCAGTAATACAGCAGTGCGTTGACCAAAGTACCGGTATAATTCCCGGCCGCAGGATGAACCACCATCCCCTGGGGTTTGTTGACCACCAGCATGTCCCCATCTTCATAAACAATGTCCAAAGGAATATTTTCGGGCAAAATCTCCGCTTCCTTCAGCGCGGGACAAAGAACACAGATCTTATCCCCTGCCCGAACCTTGTGGTTGGCGCGTACAGACTTTTCGTTCAGCTGCACACAGTCTTCATCCAGCAATTTTTTGAGATAAGACCGCGAAAAGTCTGTCATCCGTTCACTTAAGTACTTATCAATCCGGATAGATTCTGCAATATCAGCAACGGTGAAATCATATCGTTTTTCTTCCATCTCTTATCTGCCCCTGTTCCAGTTTATCCTTCATTCTCGTCATGCGGCAATTCTTCCTCAACGTCCTGCACATCTGCACCAGACGCCGTTTCTTCCCTCTTCAGCAGCCGTTCTGCGGCAAAAAAGTGAAGCATAATCATAACAGCCCCTGCACAGACCGCAATATCCGCAATATTAAAGACCGGGAAATTGATAAAGCGGAAATCCAGGAAATCCACCACATATCCCTTTGACATCCGTTCAATCAAATTTCCGACTGCACCGCCAATGACCAGCGACGTCCCCAATTTCAGCCAGACTGTGCGGTTTTTGGATTTACAGAACAGAACCACCAGGGCGATGAGAACAACAATTGACACCAGGATAAACCAAATCCTGGCATTGCTGAACATTCCAAAGGCAATCCCGCGGTTTTCCACATAGGTGAAATGGAAAAATCCCTCAATCACTGCAAAAGACCCGGCCCCTTTCAGAGCAAGCTCCGCCCATAGTTTTGTGATAATATCCAAAATTAAAACGCCGATACATAGCATCATATAACTCATATTTTCTCTCCTAAAATCAAAGGGACACCTTTCGTGCCCCTACCCTTTTCTTTCCTCATCCGGTATCACCGCCATACGATCGGTAATATCGGCTGTATTTTCCGTCTGCTCTTCCAGTTGTGCATCGGTATCCGACACAATGGCAGAATATTCTTTCAATATATCCAGCTGTGTATTCAGGAGGGAAACCACCTTTGCCCGAAAGACCTCAACGCTGCGTTTCACCTGTTCGTACTGATAGCTCACCTTGGTGACCTCTTTTGCGGAATCATCAATAATTTTTGCCGCCTTTGTCTCGGCGTCTTTAATAATTACATCTGCCTTCTCCCGGGCATTCTGCTTGATTTCTTCACCGGAGTTCTCGGCAACCTTCAAAGCATTCTGTAGCATATCCTCCATTGACTTATACTGCTTCACCGCATCGGAAAGCATGGCAATCCGCTCTTTTGCAGCGGTATTCGCCTTATACAATTCCTCATAGCTATCGCAGATCTCCCGCAGAAAATCCTCAACTTCTTCCACACTATATCCGCGCATCTCCCGTTTGAACGTCTTATTTTCAATATCCTGTGGTGTCAGCATTCCGCCGCCTCCTAACATCAGGCAAGGGTTATAAATACCGCAAAATAACAATCCCCTGTCTGTTTTTTCTCGTCAAGCCGCCGATGGACGCAAGACGCATCCTTCCATATCCCCGGACGGATAATAAATCTCCTTCATTGATATGCGCCGACACACGGCTGCATACCTCAAAATTCAGTGATACCAGTTCCCCTTCAATCATCTCTGCGGCCCTTGCTCTTGAAACATGAATGGCCGCGGCAACAACACAATCCAGCCGCAGACTGGAAACCGTCTGCCGGATTTCCTCCACAGCCTTTGGCTGTATGACAAGGGTGTCAAGGGCAGTCTCTTCTATTTTGATGCCGCACCGTCCGATCCGGGTCAGATTCTGCAGGATATAGCCGCTCATCTCCCGGCGCACAAAGAGGACTGCACGCTCTTCTTCCACAACAATATCACCGATGTTTTCCCTTGTGATTCCCAGCCCCATCAGGCTTCCGAGATAATCCCGATGGGAAAGGCCGGCAATACCCCTTCCGGTAATCAGCAATACCGCGGCCGCCCCGGTGACATCCGGCTCTTCATAGGCCGGGCAGCAGATCAGCATCGTCCGCTCTGCCTCTGCATAGCCGCCAAAGAAGACGGCCTTCACCGTCTCCGGCACAACAACTTTCGTTTCAATCAGATGCCTCTGCCGCGGATTTAAAAATCCCACCGTCTTCTGCATATACCTGCGTTCAGCAAGGTCAACGGCATCCTCTGCCCGGGCAATCAGCTGCTTATCCTCCGCACTTTGCTGCATCTTCTATTTTCCCCACGGAAAAGAGGATTTTCCGCCAAGCGCCGCCTCATCATCCATAATGGCAACATTGTGGGGAACCAGCAGGAAGATCCCATTGGTAATCTTCTCCATATCGCCGTCAAGGGCAAATACGGCGCCGCTCAGAAAGTCAACAATCCGGCGTGCCACCTCTTTTTCGACTGCTTCCAGATTGACAACAATCGGTTTTCTGTCCTTCAAATGGTTGGTGATGTCCCTTGCCTCATCAAAATTTTCCGGCTGCATAACAACCACCTTCATCTGCTGGGGCGCCGGCTCGCTGTTGTGCAGCTTCATCACTTTGTTCCGGCGGGTATAGCTTTCTACAGCCGGCTCTTCATAGGTGTCTTCAACTGTCTCATCATAGTATTCGTCCTCATAATCCTCTGCCGCATCAAATCCAAAAGAACTCAGCATTTTGTTCACAATGTTTCCCATCTTGATTAACCTCCGCAATATAATTTTTTATTTTTATGGGGATAGCCCCCTCATTCAACAACGCAATTTTCAACGGACGCTGCTGCGCTCTGTCCCGCCGTAACCGTCCGTTTCGTCTGCCCGGCAATATATGGCACCGCTTCCGCTCCGGCAGGCCGCCGGAAATGGCACACAAGCGCCGTCATTCCACCGCCGGATACTGCCTCTCGCCAAAGATTGCCGTCCCGATGCGGATCATGGTTGCACCGGCCGCAACCGCCGCAGGAAAATCATGGGTCATCCCCATAGAAAGCTCCTGCATAGAAAAGTTTTTCAATTCTTTTGCCTTCACCTCGTCAAACAGCCGGTGAAGTTCTTCAAAAACCGCCCGGTTCTGCGCCTCGGTATAATCCCTGACCGAGATGGTCATCAGGCCTTTTACACAGATGTTTTCAAACTGCGAAACCGCCTCGCAGAAGTCCGTCAACCTCTCTTTTGGTACACCAAACTTGCTCTCTTCACCGGTAACATTCACCTGAATCAATACATTCTGCACCTTTCCGGCTGCCGATGC
Source organism: uncultured Clostridia bacterium (assembly GCA_910580105.1). Classification (GTDB taxonomy): domain Bacteria; phylum Bacillota; class Clostridia; order Monoglobales; family Monoglobaceae; genus CAJTWN01. The sequence continues at coordinate 98,708 of CAJTWN010000002.1, forward strand.
ACGCTTTTGTATTTCTTTGGCAAGATCAATGCTGTCCAGAGAATGAATCAGCTCCGTCTTTTCCAAAAGATATTTCACCTTATTTTTTTGCAGGTGCCCAATCAGGTGCCACCGGACATCTTTCGGCACTTCATCATATTTTTCCACCAATTCCTGTACCCGGTTTTCACCGAAGTCCCGCATTCCAGATTCATAGGCTTCCATAACCATGGACGCAGGCTTGGTTTTGCTGACCGCAATCAGCCGGATTTCAGCCGGATTACGTCCGCAGGCCCGTGCAGCATCTTCTATTTGCTTTTTAACCACCGATAGATTTTCTTTGATTCCCATGCTACCTCACAACCTTGCCGTCTTCTATATCCTTATAATCAACAATAACCTCGTCATAAATCTGCAGTTTATATTCCGCCGCAGTGTCTGTCACCGCCCGGACAATCACCCAGTCCTCATCCCTGCCAAGATCTGTGACCGGAACAAACCGCGCCACACCCAGCCGAACCACATAAACACCAGTCTGATTATCCTTGACCCGCAGGCATTTAACAGGCAGTTTAATCCCCTCGTAAGCGGATACAACCAAATCTGCCGACACAATGTTCGAAGAATAGATAGACTCTACATAGCGGTTGGTATACATAGAGACAGCAACCTTACCGCCCTCCGGCTGTGAAATATTTTTCACCGTGGCATAGATGGTGTAATCCGACAGGTCAAAGAACCGGAGCCGGACACTCTGCCCAATCTTCAAATCCTTTGCCTCTTTTTCCGGGATAGCCGCCACATAATACCAGCCATAATTATCCACTATCTTGAACAGGGGCTGTCCGGCTTCTACATAACCCGGCGCACTGCTCTTCTGTTTGGGGATTCCATCGAGATACCCCGGGGTAACAGAGCCAATCTTGTCCATCGAAAGTGTATCTTCCAATCCGTCAATCTTTGAGGTGTAAACCCCCGGCTGTTCTGCCAGAATCTCTGTCTTGGTGCCGCCCACCTCATTTTCCAGCTGACTGAGCCTGGTCTTCAAATCACTCAGCCGTGTCTCCTTATCCGTCTTCTCACCCTGTATCGAGCGTTTTTTGGCAATCATACTATCCACCCGCTCGCGGATTTCCGCATAGGCGGACATATCATGGGCCTCCCTCGTTTTGGACATATCACGCAGGGCAGAGGAGATTCTCTGTTCCACCATCTCTGCATTGTTCGCATATATTTCCTCTTCACTGCTGTTTTCAAGCCGGCTGATCTGCGAAACAACATCTTTAATCTTATCGCTCTGCTCGTTGGTCGGCGCATTGGAAAAAATATAACCGACAAGCTGTCCCTGTGCCACGCGCTCCCCTTCGTCGACCATACATTCAAAATAGCCGCCGGTGGGTACCGACTCAATATACTGCTGTTTAAAAATATATCCTTCGGTGTCAAGACTCTCTTCCAGGTTTCCCTTCAGCGCCGTATAGGTCACCACACTGGGCAACAGGCCGCGGATAAAAACGACTGCAAAATATAAAACAACCAAACCGATGCCCAGCTTAATCAGCCAGGACCGCCGGTTTTTCTTGCTGCGTTTGGTTTTTCTCTCTGAAATTCTATCCATGGTTTCGGAATTGTCTGTAGATTTATCCATCAACAAAGACCTCCTCTGACCACATTTTGGATATACTTCCGTTGTCACAAATACAACAATTCTATTATAACATTGAATCCACCACTGTAAATGGCGGTTGCCAAATTGTATGTCAAATGTAAAAGTCATGTAACAAACTGTAAAAAAACTCTCTTATTATTTGTCAAAGAAAAAGAGCGGATGCAAAATTTTGCATCCGCCCGCATATATCGATATACATAAATTTAAATGATCAGCCGCGCATAAGCACCCGGTGATAAAAGTATAGGTTTTGTCCATCGGTTTTATCGGCAAGATTTTAAAATACCATTCTCTTTTTCTTTTATTCCAGACCGTCATCCGTTCCGTTTCATTCTCACCTATCAAAAGCGCCGGCAATCCCGCAGCAAAATGACCTTCTGCTTACAATTTACGCATGATTTCGTCCAGACGTTCAAAGTCTGTAAAATCAACCGTCTGCTGATAGGTATTGATCAACCCCTGTACCTCCGCCGTCCGTTTTTCCGGCGGTATCTTTTTCACCTTACTGTACAGGGCTTTCATCATGATTGTGTGGAAAAATCCCAGCTGCCGGTAATTGATTCCGCCCCTTAAATGAAACAGCTCCGTCCGCTGCCAAAGCCATTCCGGAATCTGCCGCCGGACAGACTTCCGTATATTTTGGACATTTTCTTCATTGCCGGGATCCGCCAGCCCGACAGTGACGACAAAAAACTTCTGCAAACTGTCCGCCGGCAATTTTTTTGCCGTCTTCGAAAGACCCGGCACACCCCCGGCATAAAGGCTTCCCACATAGATAACATGGTCAGCATCCGCCAAATCCCTGATTTCTGTATAAGAGACCACTTTGATTCCCGTCCGCACAGACAATACCTCTGCATAACGCTGCGCCGTTCCGTAACGGCTTCCATACACGATGATACGCCTCATGCTCTTCTTCCTTTCCGGCCTGCGGTTATCATAGAATCACAAAACCAAACAAACATACAAGGTAATTCTTACAGTCAATATATCAAAGGTTCCGCATTCTCCGCCACAAAGCGGCCATGGCCTTTGCACATTAACCCTGTACTTTGTATGGATCCAGCCACACCACATCCGGGTTCCGCCGGAACCATGTAAGCTGCCGCTTTGCATAACGGCGGCTCTCCTGCTTAATTTTATCCACTGCCTCCGCAAGGGAACACTCCCCTGCAAGATGGTCTGCAATCTCTTTATACCCAATGGCCTGCATCGCAGTCATTTTCCGGGTGACCCCCATGGAAAGAAGATTTTTCACCTCTTCCGTAAGGCCGCGCTCCATCATCAAATCCACCCGGCGATTAATCCGGTCATAGAGCGCCTTGCGGTCCGGAGACAGACAGATCAGCGTTCCTTCATACACCGGCGTCTTTCTCGCCAGAAGGTCAAGTTCGCTCTTCGGCTTTCCGGTGGTTTCAAAGACCTCAATGGCACGGATAACCCGTTTTATGTTGTTGGGATGAATCCTGTCCGCAGAGATAGGATCCGCCGCCCGCAGTCTTTCATGAAGCGCTTCGGCGCCATACTGTCCGGCATAAGCCGCAAGTTCTCTCCGCAGTGCCGGATCCTCCTTCGTTTCAGGAAAATCAATCTGGTTGAGAATGCTGTCAATATAAAGTCCGGTGCCGCCGCAGAGAACCGGCAGTTTGCCCCGGGAGAGAATATCGTCAATACACCGCCGGGCATCACGGACAAACTCCGCCACACTGTAATTCACCCAGGGGTCAACAAAATCCAGCATGTGATGAGGGATTCCCTCCATCTCCTCCTTGGACGGCTTTGCCGTCCCTATATTCATATACCGGTAAATCTGCATGGAATCGCAGGAGACAACCTCGCCGTCCTTCTCTTTCGCCATACGGATGGCATACGCTGTTTTTCCTGACGCTGTCGGTCCGGAAATACACAATATCTTCCCTTTCATCTGTCTGTGTACACCTACACCTTTCGTTTAAACATCTTTTCAATTTCATCCTTGGTAAAGGTAATTTTAATGGGCCGCCCGTGGGGACAGGTGGTAATCCCAGCATCCTCCAGTGTCTTCAGCCGGGCCATCAAATCCCGCATTTCCTCAGCCGTCAGCTTTTTATTCGCCTTGATCGCATATTTGCAGGCAATCATATCCAGCGCACGCTCTTCAAATTCCGCAATCGGATGATGAATGCTGTCCGCCGCACTCTCAGCAATTTCCAAAATCAAATCCCTGATTTCCTCTTCGCTTCCAATCAGCGGACTCTCATGCACCAGCAGGGAATTGCCGCCAAAGTCCTCAATCTCAAAACCAAATCCTCTGAAAACCGGCAGATTTTCCAAAACTGTGGCCCGTTCTGCCGCGCCAAGATTTACCACTGCCGGTACCATCAGCACCTGCGCAAACCGCTCCTTCTTCTGATAAGCCTTTTTCAGTTTCTCGAAACGCAGCCGTTCATGAGCCGCATGTTGGTCAACCATATACATGGCATCTCCGCACCGGCAGATAATATAGGTGTCGAAAATCTGTCCCACAATTTCCACCTGTTCTTCCGGCGCATCCTCAATGATGTCATAGATCGAAACTGCCGAAAGGTCGAAATCCTGCGGCAGACGCTGCACCTCTTCCTGCTCCTTGCCGGGCATATTTTCCCGCGCATCCTCCTGCACGCCGGAACCAAACTGCTTCTTCATCTCTTCATAAAGGTTCACACTGTCGATAATGTCCTCCGGACGCCCTTCACCGCCGCGCTCCTTTGTATCACGATGACCCGGCATGGTATTTTTGAGATATTCCTCCGTGAACCCTTTGGGAACTTTGGACGCATACGCGTTCTTTGTATCCGCTCCATTCTGAACGGCAAATTTCAGCGGCACCGCACGCTCCCGCGGCGTTTCGGGCATAACATAGGCTTTCTCTGTGCCGGCTTTTTCCTTGGGAACCCGCGCCTTCTCCTGATAAAGGGCATTCTTTACGGCGTGGTTGACAATTTCATAGATTCTCCGCTCTTCCGCAAACTTAACCTCCGTCTTGGCCGGATGCACATTGACATCCACCATCTCAAAGGGAAGGGTTATATTCAGTACAAAAAACGGAAATTTCCCCACCATCATATAGTTCCGGTATGCCTCTTCCACCACCTTTGAAACCACATGGTTTTTGATATACCGGCCGTTGACCAGCAGCGTCTGCCGGGTGCGGTTTCCGCGGGAGATTTCCGGTTTGCCGACCACGCCGCTGACCCGGATTCCCTCTTCGGTATAATCCGCATCCAAAAGGGCTTTGGCATGATCCACCCCATAGACATTCAGCACCACATTTTTCAGATTGCCGTCCCCTGTGGTTGAAAAAATTTCCTTTCCGTCACAGAGGTACCGAAAGGCAATATCCGGCCTGGACAGGGCAATTCTGCCCATCAAATCGGTCACGTACCCTGCCTCTGTGGAATCCCGCTTTAAAAACTTCATCCGGGCAGGCACATTGGCAAACAGATTTTTCACCATCATGGTTGTCCCATCGGCGCAGGTCATCTCTTCCCGCTCCCGGCAGAGACCGCCCTCCACCTTGAGATAGGTGCCTTCCTCTTCGTCCGCAGTTTTGGTAATCACTTCCATCTCCGCCACTGCGCTGATACTGGAAAGCGCCTCGCCGCGGAAGCCCATCGTTCCGATCCGGTATAAATCATCAAGGGTAGAAAGCTTACTGGTTGCATGGCGAAGAAAGGCCGTCTCCACCTGACTGCCGGGAATTCCGCTCCCGTTGTCTGTCACCCGGATATAAGCAATTCCACCCTTTTTAATTTCTACCTCAATCCGGCCGGCGCCGGCGTCAATGGCATTTTCCACCAACTCTTTGACCACAGAGGACGGCCGCTCCGCAACCTCTCCTGCCGCAATTTTGTCCGCAAGTTCCTGTGGAAGTACCGAAATTTTTGCCATCTGTTCCCCCTCTCTACTCCCTGTTTTCGTCTCCGGTTTATATGTATGTATACCTTTTCTTTTTAACCCTGTTTTGCTCTCGCCTGGAGGTCATAGAGCTTGGTAAGCGCTTCCATCGGCGACATAGAATTGAGATCCAGCGCCTTCAGTTCGCTCAGCACTTCCGGTTCTGCCGCAGCAAAAAAGTCCATCTGCGGTCCGCCGGATGTCTCTTTTTTCTCGGCGCCGCGGATTCTCGCCTCGCGCACCTCCTGCTGCCCGGAACCTTCCAGTGTCTTTACAATCTCCTTTGCACGCTTGATGACGCTTTTCTTCACACCGGCCAAAGCCGCAACCTCCACACCATAGCTGTCATCTGCGCCGCCACGGATAATCTTGCGCAGAAAATGAATGTCGTCTCCACGCTTCTTGACCGCCACACAATAGTTTTTAACGTTGCACACCTTGTCTTCCAAAACCGTCAGTTCGTGATAATGGGTGGCAAACATCGTCTTTGCCCCGCATTTCACCTTATCGGCAATATATTCCACAACAGCCCACGCAATACTAAGTCCGTCATAGGTACTGGTACCGCGGCCAATCTCATCCAGAATCAGCAGGCTTTTTGGGGTGACGTTATCCAAAATATATGCCACCTCATTCATCTCCACCATGAAGGTACTCTGCCCGGAACTTAAATCATCCGCCGCACCCACCCGGGTAAAGATTTTGTCCACAATTCCGATGTTTGCCGCATCTGCCGGAACAAAACACCCGGCCTGGGCCATCAGAACACAGACTGCAACCTGCCGCATATAGGTGGATTTTCCGGCCATGTTCGGCCCTGTGATAATCAAAATCTGGTCGTCCCGGCAGTCAAGGGTAACATCGTTTGGAATAAATGGCGCGCCCTGGTTCAACTGTTCCACCACCGGATGACGTCCGTTTTTGATATAGATTTTATCGTCCATGGTGACGGTTGGCATCACATAGCGGTTCTTCTCCGCCACATAGGCAAAGGCGGCCAAAACATCGACCCGGGCAATAATATCCGCCGTCTTCTGCACCCGCTCGTATTCTGCGGCCACCTGATCACGTACCTGGCAGAAGATGTCATATTCCAAATCCAAAAGTTTGGTATCGGCGTTTAAAATCATCTCTTCCATCTCTTTGATTTTCGGAGTGATATACCGCTCTCCATTGGTCAGCGTCTGTTTCCGGATGAAATACTCCGGCACCTGCGCAGTGTACAGATTGCTTACCTCTATGTAATAACCAAAAACCTTGTTGTATCCAAGCTTCATGGTTTTAATTCCCGTTTTTTGTTTTTCTTCTTCCACCATAGCTGCAAGCCATCCGCGGCCGTCGGTCACAATGGAAGAATATTTATCCAATTCCTCATTGGCGCCCGGCCGGATCATTTTACCGTTGCGCACCGTTGCCGGCGCGTCCGGATCAATGGTTTTTTCGATCAGTTCCCGCAGATCATCCAGGGTATCCAGCTCCTCAAAGCAGGTACGCAGCAGTTTTGAACTGCAATGGGAAAGCTTCTCCTTCAGGCGCGGAAGCCCTGCAAAGGAGTCCTTCAGCGCAAGCAGGCTCTGCCCGTTTGCCGATTTATAGGTGATGCGGTTGATGATACGCTCCACATCTTTTATGTTCTTCAGAATTTCGAAAATTTCTTCCCGCAGAATTGGATTTTTGAAGAATTCCTCCACCGCCAGATGCCGGTTTTGAATCCTTGCACAGTTCATCAGCGGCGCCGTCAGCCATTTTCGCATCAGCCGGGCTCCCATCGCGGTTTTGGTCTTATTCAGCACACCGAAAAGACTGCCCCGCTGCCGCCGGTCACGCATGGTCTCCAGAACTTCCAGATTCCGAAGGGCATACATATCCAGCTGAAGGGTTTCTTCACTGCTCTCCAGTTCAATCCCATGCAAATTTTTCAGTTCGGTTTTCTGGGTATCCTCCAGATATTGAAGAAGCGCCCCCAAAGCACAGGCGCACTTATTCCGGCTCCGCAGACTTTCAACCACCTCAGCGCCAAAGTATTTTTCAAGTTTGGGATAGGCCTCCTGCTCTTTAAAGGCCCAGTCATAATAGTTCTTGACAAAACACTGGATGCGGTCTTTCAGCGCATCCACCAGCTTTTGATTCTCATAGCCATAAAGGTTAATAATCAGTTCGCTGGGCTGATTTTTTGCCAGCATGTTCAGAAGCTCTGTCTGCACATCACCACGCAAAAACTGGTCGGCAGCCAAATCTCCTGTGGTGATGTCCACCAGGGCACAGCCGATCCCCTCTGCATCCGCATAGACAGCGCAGAGATAGTTGTTCTTTGCGGCATCCAGTGCATCCGCATCCATGATTGTCCCCGGCGTCACCACACGGACAACTTCACGTTTTACAATGCCTTTTGCCGCCTTCGGATCCTCGGTCTGTTCACACACTGCCACATGATAGCCATTCGTCACCAGCTTTACGATATAACTGTCAACCGAATGAAAGGGCACACCGCACATAGGTGCCCTCTCCTTCAGTCCGCAGTTTTTCCCTGTCAGGGTAATGTCCAAAATATTGGCTGCCACAACTGCATCATCAAAAAACATCTCATAAAAGTCTCCGAGACGGTACATCAGGATACAGTCTTTATACTGCTCCTTGACCTCCATATACTGCTGCATCATTGGGGTCAGCGCACTGTTTTTCTCCGCCACAATTTCACAACCTTTCTCCTTCACATTTCTTTTGTACGCTTTTGCTTCCCGGATTAATGACAGCCTGCGCAGGAAGAACAAGAGCCGCCGCAGCCGCCTTCATCTCCTGCCACATAATGCTGGATGATGCTGTCCATCTGAGAAAGCATCATTTCATAATCCCGCGATGCTTCAATATATTCCCGAATGATGGCGTTTTCCGCAATTTTGTTGAATTCCCCCTGCAAATATTCGTTTATCTCCTGTACCTCTTCCTGGGTCGGCTGTTTATCTGCAAACTGAGCCGTCTTTGCTTCCCGCTTTTCGTTATATTCATTGATCAGCTGGGATGCGTCCCCATCTGCAAGCAAAGCTGCGCTTGCCGCCTGGGCGCGCTGTTTCGCTTCACTTTCCGCAATCATCTTGCCGAGTTCCTGTGCTTTTTCAAAAATCTGTTCGTTCTTCATGTTTTTTCTCCTTTATATTTTCAAAATATGACGCCGCCGGCACGGCGGCGCTGGTTATTTCCCGGCACGGCTTTATCTGCCGCCGGAAACGCTGTATACCTTTTTTGTTCTGCCCTTCACAGACATTCTCCAAACAGAGACCATGTCTGGGTTTTGGTGATTTTCACATCTACAAACCTGCCGCAAAGGGCAGTATCTCCGGCAAAGTTGACCACCTTGCCCCCCTCTGTCCGGCCGGTAAGCACCGCTGCATCCGTCTTGCTCACCCCTTCGGTCAGCACCCGCTGAACAGTGTTTAAATACATATCGTTTTTGCGTTTGGATATTTCATTTTGCAGGGCAAGCATCCGGTCGAAGTTCTGATGCTTCTCCTCATCGGTCAGGCAGTCTTCCATCGAAGCCGCCGGTGTCCCCACCCGCTTTGAATAGATAAACGAAAAGATAGAATCATACGCTACTTCCTTCAAAACGGAAAGCGTTTCTTCAAAGTCTTCATTGGTCTCGCCGGGAAAGCCCACAATAATATCGGTGGTCAGCACAATATCCGGCATCCGCTCCCGTACTTTGCGGATAAGCTCCATATACTGTGCCCTTGTGTATTTCCGGTTCATCAGCTTCAGTACCCGGTCAGAACCGGACTGGATGGGAAGGTGCAGCTGTTTGCAAATCTTTTCTTCCTCTGCCATTGCCGCAATCAATTCATCAGACAGATCCTTGGGATGGGAGGTCATAAACCGCACCCGTTCAATCCCGTCCACCCGGCACACTTCCCGCAGGAGCTGTGCAAAGGACAGGCCATCCGCCAAATCGTTCCCATAAGAATTGACGTTCTGTCCCAGCAGCATCACTTCCTTATACCCTTCTGCCGCCACTGCACGCACTTCCGCCAGGATATGTTCTTTGTCCCTGCTGCGTTCTCTGCCGCGGACATAGGGCACAATACAATAGGTACAATAATTGTTGCAGCCATACATGATAGGAATCTTGGCAAGGGGCGGCCCGTCCCGGTGATAGGCCACATCCTCGAAGATGGAACCGTCTTCGTTTGCGTTGTCAAACACCCGCTGTTTTTTCATCACATCATATAAAAGCTGCGGAAAACGATAGAGGGCATGGGTGCCAAAGCAGAGGTCCACATGGGTATACTTTTTCCGGATGGTTTCTGCAATATGGGGCTGCTGCATCATACAGCCGCACACCCCGACCATCAATTCAGGGTTCCGCCGCTTTTGATGCTTTAAGGCGCCGATATTCCCAAATACCTTAAGTTCCGCATTTTCCCGGACCGCGCAGGTGTTATACAGAACGAAATCCGCTTCTTTCGGGCTTTCGCAAAAGCCAAACCCCATCTCGTCCAGCATCCCCTTCAGCTTTTCGGAATCGCTGCTGTTCTGCTGACAGCCATATGTTTCAACAAACGCAAGAGGCTTTGTCTCTCTTGCGTCTGTCATCTGCTTTATTTTGTTTATGTAATCTTTCTGCTGTGCCATCTCTTCGGCACTGATTGTTCTGTCTTTTGGCATTTTATTTATTCCTGTATTTTTCAAGTATTTTCTCAATCTTATTGATGGGTGTCAAAAGGTCGCTGATGGATTTTTCCTCGTTGAGCGTCTTGATAATCAGCGCAATAAATTTGGACATATCCACCTCGTGATACCAGGGCGCCGCCTTGAGTTCCGGCGAGCGATAGACCAAATTGGTGGTAAACACCGCGTCAATCAACCCCTCTTCGTGGGCTTTGTTAAACTTTTCAATTCCTTCGGTAAAGAGGCCAAAGGTTGAAAAAACAAGTACCCGGTTGACATTCCGCTTTTTCAGTTCTCTGGAAACGTCAATCATGGAATCACCGGAAGCAATCATATCGTCCACAACGATAACGTCTTTCCCCGTGATGTCCCTGCCCAAAAATTCGTGGGCTACGATGGGGTTTTTCCCGTCAACAATGGTGGAATAGTCCCTTCTTTTATAGAAGGTACCAAGATCCATTCCCAGCACCGATGAATAATACATACAGCGCCCCATTGCCCCTTCGTCCGGCGAGATAATCATGGTATTTTCCTTATCCAGCATGATTTTGTCGTCATAGCGCAGACATGCCTTAATCATCTGATAAGTAGGATGTACATTTTCAAATCCGCTGAGCGGTATGGAATTCTGAACCCTCGGGTCATGGGCATCAAAGGTGATGATATTTCCGACGCCCATATCGGTCAGTTCTTTCAGCGCCATTGCGCAGTCCAAAGATTCCCGGCTGACCCGTTTGTGCTGACGCCCTTCATAGAGCATGGGCATGATGACCGTGATCTTTTTGGGCTTGCCGCCCATGGCAGAAATCACCCGCTTCACATCCTGATAGTGGTCATCGGGACTCATCGGAACATCCTTGCCGTACATCTTATAGGTTACCCCATAGTTGAACGCATCCATGATAATATAGATGTCATAGGTGCGGACGGAATGTAAAATAACTGCCTTTGCCTCACCGGTTCCAAAGCGGGGACAGTTAATCGGCACAATAAAGGATTCATATTCCCCCTGCTTGTCCTCATTAAAGTTTTGAAGGTACCAGTTCACCTTCTGTGTGAGTTCCTCACAGCCCCTCATTCCAATGACGCCAAGCCGGCCCAGGTTATACGACTCAATTGTGTTTTCCATTTGGTTCTACCATTCCTTTCGTTTTTCAATGCAGATACCCTGCGCTGCCAAAGAGAGAATACCGCCGGCGGCTGAAAAATTTCACTTCCTCACCACAGGCCGGCACTTCTCCGGAAAAACAAACAGCCCCGCCCCAGTGAACGGACGGCATCTTCATTTTAAGATATATAAAATTTAATCTGCTGCGGATTCATTATGCGTCTTTAAAAGCTGATACCGGATCTCCCAAAGCTTCTGAGAAAGATCCACATAATATTCGTGGGGATTTTCAAAACGCTTCACCTCATCCCACAGGGTATCCAGCTGTTCCTTACAATACCGGCGTACCTCGCGGAGGGACGGCGGCTGATAAACGCATCTGCCCTTTTCAAAGACCGGAACCAGGAGTTCCTTCGCCTCAAAACCCGTCAGCACCTTTTGTTTCCAGGTATTATTCGGGTCGAAAATGCGATAGGGCTTGTCACTTTCTATAAATTCATCATATGCAGTAAGCACATCGGCAATGGCCATATGGTTCTCCCTGCTATACAGTCGGTATACTTTTTTAAAATAAGGATTTGTTATTTTTGAAATATTTTCGCTCACCTTGATTTTCGGAAGAATTACTCCGTCTTCCTCAACGGCCGCCAGCTTATACACGCCGCCGAATACCGGTTCGGATTTTGAGGTAATCAGCCTCTCCCCAACGCCAAAGCGGTCAATCTTTGCCCCCTGCAAAAGGAGGTCGCGGATGATATATTCGTCCAGAGAATTGGAAGCGACAATCTTTGCCGTCTCCCAGCCTGCTTCGTCCAGCATCTTTCTTGCCTTCTTGGAAAGATAGGTGATGTCGCCGCTGTCAATCCGGACGCCGCATTCGGTGATTCCCAGCGGACGCAAAACCTCGTCAAAGGCACGGATGGCATTGGGAATTCCGCTTTTTAACACGTTATAGGTATCCACCAGCAGCGTACAGTTGTTGGGATAACTTCGGGCATACGCCGCAAAGGCCTCATATTCGCTGTCGAAGGCCTGAACCCAGCTGTGCGCCATGGTTCCCATCGCCGGCACGCCGAACTTCTGATCAGAGATGGTGCAGGCCGTGCCTGTCACACCGCCGATATATGCCGCCCGCGCGCCATAAATAGCGCCGTCATAGCCCTGGGCACGGCGGGAACCAAATTCCAGCACTGCGCGGCCGTCTGCCGCACGGACAATCCGGTTGCTTTTGGTTGCAATCAGGCTTTGATGATTGATGGTGAGCAATACCATCGTCTCTAAAAACTGGGCTTGCAAAAGCGGGCCGCGCACCGTCACAATCGGTTCATTGGGAAAAATCGGCGTCCCTTCCGGAACCGCCCAGACATCACAGGAAAACCTGAAATTTTCCAGATAGCGCAAAAATTCTTCGTCAAACATCCTTCTGCTTCGTAAATATGCGATATCCTCCGGCTCAAACCGGAGATTTTCCAGGTAAGCAATCAGCTGTTCCACACCTGCCATAATGGCAAAGCCGCCCCCGTCCGGAACCTTACGGAAAAACATGTCAAAATAGGCCATCTTTTCCGCCATCCCTTTGGTAAAATAGCCGTTTGCCATTGTCAGCTCATAAAAGTCGGTCAGCATGGTATAATTCATATTGCATCCCTCTTTCCTTCACCGCATAAACTATCTAAAGACTGCTTTTTTAGTATACCATTAGAAAATATAAAATACAAGACAAAATGTCAAAAAGTCCGTTTTTTTCACCCGAAAACTTGACAAAAAATTCTGAAGCGCTTATTATTGAATTTAGATAATATGCCATGAACGTATTTTATGAATTATTTTGCCCGGTTTGACCGGGATATATTTATCTGCAGGAGGTTTACCATGAAACAAAAATACTTTATTTTCATCTTTCTCGGTATTCTGCTCCTCTCTGTCCTTGCCGCATACCTCTATGGCGGCAGAATGCCGGACAATCCTGTTGCCCAAATCTATGTTGACGGCAGCCTTTACCGCGCAGTCCCCATGAAGGGGCTTGCCGCTCCGCTGGAGATTGAAATCGTCCGGGAAGACAGAACAAATACCGTTGTGGTCACTTCGAAAACCGTCTGTATGAAATCTGCCGGCTGCCGGGACAAACTCTGTGTAAAACAGGGCGCTATCGACAACGGCCTGCTCCCAATTGTTTGTCTGCCCAACCGGGTGACGGTCAAAATCACCGGCAGTACAGACCATTCTGGTGTTGACATCATTTCCCGCTGATTAAATTATATTCTGAAAGGAGTTTCCCCATGCGAACCAAACGCCTTGTCCTCATGGCACTGCTTACCGCCATCGCCCTGACCATCTTTTGGGTGGAACAGCAATTCCCCCTTCCCATCCCTATCCCAGGGATCAAACTGGGTCTTTCTAATATTGTCACCCTGTTTGCCATCGTCTTTCTGGGCTGGCGCGAGGCCGCCGTCATCCTCATCATGCGCATCACATTGGGCGCAATCTTCACCGGCCAGCCAGTCACCTTCTTTTACAGTATGGCCGGCGGAATCTGCTGTCTGATGGCTGAACTCCTATTGTATATCCATCTGAAAAATAAATTCATCTGGGCAATCAGTGCGGTCGGCGCCATGGTTCACAACATTGCCCAGCTCTTTGTTGCCGTGCTGGTCACCAAAACGCTGGCGGTTTTCTGGTATCTGCCTTTTCTGCTGATTGCAGGAATCATCAGCGGTATCTTCACCGGTCTCTGTGTCCAGATTCTTGCCAGCACCGCCTGGAATTCCATCCACCGCCTGCTGCGCTGAACACAATCTCCATATCCTCCTTGCAAAATAACTTTTACCACCTCCGTCTCTGTCCGTTTTATAGGACAAAGGTCATGGTATACTGCGTACAACAAAGAAAACAAGGGGGTTATTTTTATGGAAAATATATTGACTTTTTGTATTGTCATAGCTGGTATTTTGATGTATTTCATCGGCGTATGGCTCAGCGGAACCTTCCGGCTAACCAATCCGTTTCATTCCATCGAAAAAGAGGAGAAACTGCCGGTCAGGAAAATCTGCGTCATCAGCCTTGCACCAAATCCGGATGAGCAATCTGCGATGGTATCCTAAACAGATTCCGCTCCGTCATTCCAGCAGGCAGTCATTCCGGCAGGCAGTCATTCCGGCAGACAATCATTCCGGCAGACAGTCATTCCGGCAGGCAGTCATTCCGGCAGGTAGTCATCCCGGCAGACAGTCATCCCGGCAGGCAGTCATTCCGGCAGGCAGTCATTCCGGCAGACAATCATTCCGGCAGACAGTCATTCCGGCAGGCAGTCATTCCGGCAGGTAGTCATCCCGGCAGACAGTCATTCCGGCAGACAGTCATTCCGACAGACAGTCATCCCGGCCGGCAGTCATTCCGGCAGGCAGTCATTCCGGCAGGTAGTCATCCCGGCAGACAGTCATTCCGACAGATAAAACACAAAAACCACAGCTTTCGCTGTGGTTTTTTTATTACCATCGTCTCTGTTTACTGTTTCATCCCGCTTTTTTTGGCGTTCTCTTCTTTCATATCTTCGTGCATATTGACCACCTGCTGGGTGAGCAATTCGATTTGATTCTTTTCCTGATGCCGCTCCACAAGAGCGCTTTCAATTACCGGCTCCGCCTGGTGCGCCGCCTGGTATTTATAGATCAGCTTCAGCATAATCGGCGTCAGGATGGTGGTTGCAACCACCATGATGATGACCGGTGCAAAGAATGTATCCACCATCAGCCCAATCGCGGCTCCCTTGGTTGCCACAATCAAGGCCACCTCACCGCGGGAAACCATCCCGATTCCGATTTTTGCGGCCTGTAAATTGGTATACCGGCAGAACTTCGCCCCCATACCACAGCCGACAATCTTGGTCACAATTGCCACCAGCGTAAGCAAAACCGTGAACCAAAGAATCTGCATCGACATAGAATCCACCGACACCTTCAGACCGACACTGGCAAAAAATACCGGCGAAAGGAACATAAAGGAAATCGTGTCAAACTTCCCTTGCATATAAGCGGTCTTCTTGTTGTTGGACAGGATTAACCCGGCCACAAAAGCGCCAGTAATATCTGAAACACCAAAGAAATATTCGGAAATAAAGGCCATCAAAAGGCAGAATACAAAGGCCAAAAGGCTGAACCGCCGCAGGTCTTTTTTGTATTTATCCAGCCATGGCCGGCCGAATTTATAAAAGAGGAAAGCCACCGCGCCGCAAAAGACAAAGAATCCCAAAATCTTCAGCAGGATGACAAGAAGGCTGACCGACGGGTCTGCAAAACTTGTGATGACAGTCAGTGCAATGATACCCAAAACATCGTCAATCAGCGCCGCACCCAAAATTGCATTTCCTGATTTTGTGGACAGCTTTCCCAATTCTTTCAGTGTTTCAACCGAGATACTTACCGATGTTGCCGTCAGAATAACGCCGACAAAGATGTTCTGCAAGACAGTCGTCGTATCCGCGCCCTTATTGAAGAACATAGCCACCAGATAACCGCCTGCCAGCGGAACCAAAACACCCATCAATGCAATGATAAAGGATGCCAAACCACTCTTTTTGAGTTCTTTTACATCTGTTTCAAGACCGGCACTGAACATCAATACAATCACACCGATTTCAGCAATATTGCTGATCATACTGCTCTCCTGCAGGATGTTAAAACAAGCCGGACCAAGCAAAAGGCCGGCAAGCAGTGCGCCCACCACCTGGGGCATTTGAATCTTTCTTGTCAGCATTCCCAAAAGTTTGGTACTTAAAAGAATCAAAGCAATATCAAAAAGAAATCCAACCTCCATCACAAATACCTCTCTAAAAACGTCAAATTTTTAAGCCCGAAATATTATACAACAAAGCGGATTCCCTGTCTATTAAATTATTCACGAAAACCAAATTTGATTTTCAAAGCTTTTGTCTATTTTCACCATGTTTTGTCATAATTTCCTGGTGATTCTCACAATATTTTTCCCATATTTCACAAATAATTCCAGTTTCCCTTCCCTGGCCAAAAGGAGGATACGTACCCGGTAAAGCGACCGCATCATGGCAGTCACCTTTTTGCAACCACAAAATTTCAGCTGTACTGCACCATTTAGCCCTCCCTTTTTATTCCACCGACACAGCATCACGATACAGACGGCTTGCCGCCGTTATACAGTCCTTATCGTCACTATAAAATTCTGCGAGGGCATCACCGGCTTTGACGATCTCTCCCGTCTTCCGAAAAACCATCAGTCCGGCGCCATAGGAGATCTCCGCATCCTTCCGCCGCCGCCCTGCGCCCAGCGTAACCGCGGCTTCTCCAATCTTGTCTGTCTGCATCTTCCGGATTTCCCCGGTTCTTTCCGCATACAAAATCTGCCGGTATTTTGCCGCCGGCAGACGTTCCACATCCTCCACCGCCGAAACATCGCCGCCCTGCGCCCATACCATGCGGCAGAACTTGTCATAGGCGCTGCCGTCTTTCAGGCTTTGCACAGCCGCCGCCCGGCATTCGTCTTCACTTCCCATACCGGAAAGGGCAAGCATTTTTGCCGCAAGAGTGACCGAAAGGGAGCGCACATCCTCCGTCCCGCCGCCACGCAGAACATCAATCGCTTCCCGAACCTCAATGGCATTGCCGACCGCACAGCCCAGAGGCACATCCATGGATGATAAGACGGGATGTACCTCCTTTCCCAAAGCGCTGCCCACCTGCCGCAGCATGTTGCCGAGGGCTGTGGCAGAATTCCGTTCTTTCATAAATGCGCCCCTTCCATATTTCACATCAATCACAATGACATCCGCACCGGAAGCCAGCTTTTTACTCAATATACTGGACGCAATCAGCGGTATACTCTCCACCGTTCCGGTCACATCCCTAAGGGCATATATCTTTTTGTCCGCAGGCACAAGGTTTTTCATCTGTTCCACCACAGCCAGCCCTTCTGTCTGCACCTGACGGATAAAATGTCCGAGAGACAGTTCCGTAGAAAATCCGGGAATTGCATGAAGCTTATCCACCGTTCCGCCGGTATAGCCAAGGCCCCGCCCGGACATCTTTGCCCCATAGCCGCCGCAGGCGGCGACAACAGGAAGAACCACCAGTGTTGTCTTATCCCCGACGCCGCCGGTTGAATGTTTATCGCAGACCGGATGCCCAATTCCGGAAAGGTCCAGACATTCTCCTGAATCCCGCATACAACGGGTAAGAGCGGTACACTCTGCTGTGTCCATCCCCCTTTGGCAGACCGCCATCAAAAACGCGGACATCTGATAGTCCGGAATCCTGTCCCGGAGATACCCCATGACCATCCATTCTATTTCAGTGTCCAACAGCCTTTCACCATGTGCCTTCTTTAAAATCAGCGGTACCGTCTCCATAATCAAATCCTCTCCGGGTCAATCCCCGCAAGTTTCCGGATTGCACGCATAACAGAATCCTCTGAAGTTCCCCAAGGCTCATCCCGGAAACGGTAGTCAAACTTTTGAACAAACCAATCCACCTCTTTTATCAGCCGCTGAAAGTTTTCTTTCTGCACAGGAATCAACGCAGCTGCCAAATCCCGGTACTTCTCATCGGACAGCCGCCGCTTCCCCTCCGAAAGAATCAGGTCAAAATGCTCCAGACAGAAGCCGCGGCCCGCCACAACCTTCCTTCGGAACGCCTCCTCATTTTTCCATAGATAAAAGAAGGTATCGACATAGCTGTCCATCCTCCCCTGCATCCGCGCACAGGCATAGCAGGAACCTCTCATCTCATGGCTCCGCTCCAGATAGGCCGAGGGCGCTTCTTCTTTTTTAAACAACCCCTTTTTCTTCGGCAACGCTAATTCTGCATCCAAAAGGGTTTCCATCTCTCCGCACCACTTTTTCAGATGGGTGTCCACCATCAATGCAACACCCAGCCGGTTCTGCGCCTGATACATCTGCCGGTAATGACCTTTGCAGAATCCCATCTTATCGGTATTTTCCCGGACGTCCTCTTCCATATAAGAAGGGCCGAGAATATAGTTCAGAATATCGTCCTCCAGTTTTTCCGTAAGGACACAGAACGCACATTCGTCATCCTTTTCAAAGGCTTCGTTCACCGGAATGGTATAAAGTTTTTCCTTCATCCTCTTCGTCTCCTCTCAAAACTGCTTACAGTTTCATATGCACCGCCGTTTTTTTCTATTCCAAATCCCCGGATAACTTCTTTCGCATCTGTATATGTGGACAAGACTCATCATATACAATTGCTCCGGCTTTTGCATAGCCCAGGGTTTGATAAAATTCCACCGCCGTAAGCTGGGCCAGCAAGACCGTTTCCACAGCACCGGCCGCCTTTGCGGCCTCTTCTAATGCCAGTACAACCGTCCGTCCAAGCCCCGTCTTCCGCATCGGCTTTCGCACAGCAATCCTTCCAATGGCAAAACAGCCGTCCTCCTGCCGGAACGTCCGCCCCACCGCCGCCGGAACGCCGTCAACATAGCAGACACAGTGTATCGCCCAATCATCTGTTTCGTCAAATTCATTCTGAAATCCCTGCTCTTCAACAAAGACCTCCTGCCTTATCTTCTTTGCATCCGCCGTGCATTCATGGAATATTTTTATCTCTTTCATTTACATCACCAAGCCCATTATAACACAGCCGCAACCCCGGCGCAATGCCATAAACTTGACAATTTTACGAAAGGAGGGTATACTATAAAAAATTTTTGCAAAATAGCCAAGACAATAAATTTTTTGATTGTGAGGTAGAATTTATGAAAAAGAAAACAATTGCCGGTCTGCTGATCATCGTCCTTCTGGTTTCGGTCTCCTCTTTGGGATTCGCGGCGACCTTTACGGATGTTGAAGGCCATATGGCGGCAGACTATATCAACGAGATGGCAGACCGCGGTATCATCAGCGGTTACGGCGACGGCACCTTTCTGCCCGATGCCAACGTTCAGCGCTGTGAATACGCCAAAATGCTGACCGGTGTTGCAAACCTTCCCGTCTCCGACGGAAATGCAACCCCCTTTGCCGATGTGAATGTGGACGAGTGGTATTATCCCTATATCCGCGCCGTACAGCCTTATCTGAACGGCTATACAGAGAATGGGACAATGTACTTTCATCCGGAAGAATATGCCACCCGTGAAGATGTCACCGTTGCTTTGATGAAAGCCCTCAGATATGACCTTTCCTCCTATTACTATATAGAGAATCTTTTGGTGGATAAGTTCGTTGACTATGAAAGTGTTTCGCCCCACAACCGCCCCTATATCGCGGCAGCGGTGGATAAAGGCTATATCACCGGCAACACCGATGGCACCTTCCGCGGAAAAGACCCCATTACCCGTGCAGAAATTTCCATCATCCTTTGCAGAGCTTTCCCGCCTTCGGTGGAAATCGTCGCCGGTTTGGATCCGAATAACACAGATGAAAACAACGCCGTCAATCCAAAATTGACGGCCTTTTTCTTGGATGTAGGCCAGGGCGATTCTGCTTTTATCGAACTCAGCGACGGCAAAACCCTGCTTATTGACGCAGGCACCAAAAGTGCAGGAGAGAAAATTATCAACTTTATCCGCGGCAGAGGCCATTCCCATCTGGACTATGTGATCGCCACCCATCCCCATGCCGACCATATCGGCAGTATGGATCAGGTACTCTCTGCCTTTTCCGTCGGCGCTCTGTATATGCCGGAGGCATCCGCAGACAGCCAGACCTATCAGCGGATGATGAAGGTGATTGACGAGAAACAGATTCCGGTTTTTACCCCAATCCCCCTGCAAACTGCTTTCATCTCCGGTATGCAGACCGGAGTCTTTCTTTCCCCCGCTCCCCAGTTTTTCACCGACCTTAATAATCAATCAGCAGTTTTAAAACTCACTTATCAAAATACCGCCTATCTCTTCTGCGGTGATGCGGAAGAAGCGGCAGAAATACAGATGCTGTCCTTTGGTTCCATGCTGGACAGCGATGTGCTGAAGGTCGGCCATCATGGTTCATCCACCTCTTCATCCGAAGCATTTCTTGCAGCGGTTACGCCCATTTATTCGGTCATTTCCTGCGGCAGGGCCAACAGCTATGGCCACCCTTCCGATCAGACATTGATGCGTCTTGCGGCAATTGGAAGCCAGGTGTTCCGCACCGACCTGCAGGGAACCATCACTATTGCAAGCGACGGCAGCGGCTTTGAAACAGCCGCTGAACGATAAGCATACAGAAAGACAAAGCCACTGCCGGCATTGCTGACAGTTTACGCTGACAGCAAGAGGCCCACCGCCGCAGTTTTCTCTGCGGCGGTGGGCCTCTTAAAATCCGGCAGAAAACAGACTGCGTATACAGCCGGATTATGTATTCATCTCTTTATACGCCGTTCCCCATGCCACCATTGCATCTAAAACCGGCCGTAAACTATATCCGGTTTCGGTCAGGGTATATTCCACACGCGGCGGCACCTCCGGATAAACTTTCCGGGTGAGCAGCCCCGACGCTTCCATCGAGCGCAGATGGGCCGTCAAAACTTTTTGCGAAATGGCGCCGATTGATTTCTTCAATTCTCCAAACCGCTTTGTACCGCCAAGCAGTTCACGGATGATCAGCACCTTCCAACGGTCTGAAATCAGCATAAGGGTTGTCTCCACAGGGCAAGCCGGCAATTCTTTTTTCATCCTCTCCTCCCCCTTCTTATACACACTAAATAAAAATATATCATCATTTATTATATTCCTCCAAAGCCTCCCTGTCAAGAAAGCAGATATCCGCCGCCAATGGTTACTTTAAAGTAACTATCATACAAAAAAGTGCCTACTTTACAAAAGAAACCATTGGCTTTATACTAAGTACAAGCAAGGAAGGATGAGCGTACGGCATCCAAGCAATTGCAACGGAATTTATACTGAAGGAGGCAAAATTCATGAAAACTTATTCTCTACATACCACAACACTTTCAAAAGGTGAAATGACCATTTACGACTTCGGAGGAATCAAACTTCACGCCTATAAAACCAATGACTTTATTGACGATGAAGTATTTATCGTGGAAAAAAACGGCTGCGCCGTGGTCATTGAATCCCCCTGTTTCTTTGACAACAACTATACCCTTGAAGATTATATCAAGAAACTGAACGTCACCATCGCGGGTATGCTGATTGCCTATCATGGCGCAGGCGGCAGTTTTTTGCCGGATGCAGCCAAATATGCCACGCAAAATGCAGTGGATTATTCCGAAAACGGCGGCGGAAAAGCCTTGGTTGACAATTTCGCCCAGACATTTGGTTCGATTTTTGACAACACAATTCACAAAATCACAAATATCCTCTCAGAAGGGAAACAGACCATCGGCGGAATCGACTTTGTAATTACAAAGACACCGGAGGCTTTTGATATTGAAATTCCTGAAATAAATGCTGTCTATACCCACATGCTGAGCCATGACTGCCATTCTATCGTCGCCGGCTCTGCCCATGCTGACGGAATCATTCATACGCTGGAATCTTATATTCAAAACGGCTATGACCTGATTCTCACCTCCCATTACACACCGGAAAATCTTAAAGATGCCGAAACAAAAATTGCATATCTTACGGATTTGAAAACAATTGCCGCCGGCTGTAATGATGCCGAAGGGTTTAAAGCTGAAGTAAAAAAGAAATATCCCGATTATGCAGGAGAAAACTATCTTGAAATGACGGCCGGATATTTCTTCTCTTAAACAATTTGAATAAGCATTATAACGATAAAAGAAGCAGGTTTTTAAAACCTGCTTCTTTTTAATGTATTTAATTTCTGCAAATGTGTTCTCAATTCTAAAACGCTCTCTGTGTCCAATGAAACTGCATCTTATCATACTTCCTCCATTTTGTCATACATAATGTATTCGTTTTCTGAATCTATATTTATTAGACATATTCAATTATAATAAATCAAGAGGAAAGAGAAAAATATGGGAAAATTTACTCCAAAAACGTTAAAAAAATTAAACCGTTCTGTAACTGTTATTCAACCGTTGGCGTATCAATTTGCAATCAATTTATGTAATATATATACCATCCTATAACGTAACACTTTAAAAAGGAGGAAAAATGGAGAAGAAATTATTGAAATATACCCTTCGTCTAGATAAAGAATTGTTTCGAAAGATAAAGTATATAGCAGATGATGAACGCCGCAGTGTGAACCGGGAGATTGAATACATAATTAAAATATCTGTTAAAAGATTTGAAGCAAAGTATGGCAAAATTGATTTAACTTATTTTTTTGAAGAATAAATATTTATATACGAATGAAAACAAAAGATAAACATAGGTGAAAAAAATGGAAGAAATAAAATATACCCTGTTGATTGACAGGATTCTATTTAAGAAGTTTCGGTATGTGGCAGACTGGGACGGGCGTTCCGCCAACCGGGAATTGGAAGTATTGGTAGAAAGATATATCAAATCCTACGAATCTAAAAACGGTGAAATAAAACCAGAGATTGAATAGATTAAAATAAAAAGTATATCCTCTAATGAATATACTTTTTTGCCATCCAAAGCATTGATTCGGGCGACCACGCAGGGTCGCCCCTACAGCGGACACACGGGTCATCCGCGAATTACAAATATATGTCCAGCGTCACGGACATCGTTGGGCAGGGCTCCCGCAGCGTCAGAACACGACCTTTATCGCTCATTTTGGCAGATGCCAAAAGTTCACTTTTAGGTCGGTTCTTCCTTTTTCCCACAAAAGCAGAGCTTTTGCGGGAACCATACCCATCATCCGCTTTTTACAACATACCATATTCGACATAATTTTACAATACATTTGTACGATTTGTAATTGATTTGAAAAATAATTTATACATCCACAAAAAAAGTATATCCCTCAATGGGATATACTTTTTTGCCGTCCAAAGCATTGATTCGGGCGACCACATAGGGTCGCCCCTACGGATCCACGTTTCGAAATGTGAATTTCGCAGGGCTCCCGCAGCGTCAAAACACGCCTTATTTTGCTCGCTTTTCCAGACGGAAAAGCATCGCTTCTTCGGCGGTTCTTCCTTTTTCCCACAAAAGCAGAGCTTTTGCGGGAACCCTAGTGCGTTTTGTGGGAAAGAGGAGGTGCCGACGCCCAAAGCGAAGGTTTTTCGCAGGAAAACCGAGCAAATACGCCGTGCGTTGACGACGGGTCAAGCGTCACGCCGCTATTCTCGGTCAATTTGCCCGGTTTTCGTAGGGGCGACCCTGCGTGGTCGCCCGTCAATGCGAAAAATTTCATTTCAATGCCGGCCTCGTCGGCACACGACCAACTTTGTTCACTTCGCGGCTTTGCTCCTTATGACCGGTTTTTCCTATATCCCACAGAACTGAGCAAATGCGCCGAGTGCCGACGACGCGGCACTCGGTAAAATGTTTTTCCACTCGGTATATCCGCGCATTGGGTCAAGCTTCACGTTTCCGGGCGACCACATAGGGTCGCCCCTACGGATGTTTGTTTCGAAATGTGGATTTCCCAGGGCTCCCGCAAAACGCCAACGCAGTGCGTTTTGTGGGAAAGAGGAGGCGTCGGCGCCCAAAGCGAAGGTTTTTCGCAGGAAAACCGAGCAATTGCGCCGGGCGACGACGATGGGTCAAGGCTCAGCCTTGTTCACCGGATGAAACCTAAGGTTTCCGGTGGTAGAGATTGTTTCCCTCGCTGTCAATCACCACAACAGCAGGAAAATCTTCGACCACAAGCCTTCGCACCGCTTCGGTGCCAAGGTCTTCATAGGCCACGACCTCCGCCTTCCTGATGCTCTTTGCAATCAAAGCGCCTGCGCCGCCAATGGCTCCGAAATAGACCGCCCCATATTCCTTCATGGCCGCAATTACTTCCGCACTGCGCTCGCCTTTGCCAATCATGCCCGTCAGACCCAATGCAATCAGCTTGGGCGCATAGGCATCCATCCGTCCGCTGGTGGTGGGGCCGCAGGAACCAATCACCTGTCCGGGCTTTGCCGGGGCAGGGCCTGCATAATAAATCATTTTATCTTCAATATCTATCGGAAGGGGTTCGCCCTTTTCCAATGTTTCTATCATACGCTTGTGGGCCGCATCCCTTGCCGTATATACCTCACCTGAAATTAAAACATGGTCGCCGCTTTTCAGCTGTCTGACCATCTCATGAGTGAAGGGTGTCTGCATCCGTATCGGCATTTGTATCCCCCATTTCCAAAATACTCTCAAATATAAAGTCCGCGCCCTCTTCTTCAAAGGACGCCCGCGCCGCCAATCCCTGAATACCGGAAAGAACCGCCGCAAAATAAAAACCGCCCGCTTTGGCAGAACGCAGATCGCTGGTCGCATCGCCCACCACCAAAACCCGTTTGCAGTCCTCGCGGTAAGCCGCACCGGACAGGATCTCACTGTCGTTCAGACATTCGCCGAATGCCGCTTTCTGAAAGGCAAAAGGATGGGGTTTGGCAAGGGAATCGCCGCATTTTTGCGCTTCTTCTGCCCGTTGCACCTCGTCATAGGTGGCAATCAGTGCCGGGTCAAAATACTCTGTCAGCCCCCACAGACGCAGGGGAAACATAATTTCTGCCCGCGGCCTTCCCGTCCCGATGCCAAGACGAATGCCCTGTTCCTGCATCCTGCCCAGGGTCCGTTTTATGGATGCCAAATCCAAAAGGGGCTGCTCCATCTGCTGGAGGCTTTCTGTCTCTGCATCTCCCAGGAACCACCGCTGAAAAACGGCTTCCATCTGCCGCCAGAAACCACTGCCGCCCCGCTGAAAAAATCCCTGTTCCACAGGCAGAACAGTTGCCGCCAATCCCTCCACACCGGCGTAGATTTCCGGTGCACGGAGGGTCATGTTTTCAATAAACATACATACCGATTCGAAGTGCTGGCTGTCGAAGACGGTCATCGCCGGCTCCAGGTATTTGGACACACAAAAAACCAGGTAAGCAAGGTCCCAGTTGGTGTTTACCCCCAAATCCTTCACCGCCCGCACTGTGCGTCCGCCGCAGAATATGGTATCAAACAACAGTTCGTAGTTCTTCCGGCACCACGCCCGGTCAATGTCCTGTTTTCCATAAAACCGATAGTCATATAAAAGCTCGTAGATGGTCAGCGCCGCCGCATCCCAATAGATGAATTCGCTGGTGATGACACCATCCATATCAAAAATAATCTTATCATAATCAGTTATCTGAAACTTCATAAATCACCTTTCCTGCCACACCGGAAGTCAGCCCTTTCCTTGCAGGATTCTCCGAAAGGGCAGCGCCGAGGGCAATTCCAAAGGCGCGGTAAACCGCCTCCCAGATATGGTGGCCGTTTTCCCCCTTTTTGATGTCCATATGCAGGGTGCAGCGGGCTCCCTGGGCAAATCCTTCCAAAAAGGTGATCAGTTCCTCCGCCGGAATCCCTTCTACAAACTCCTGATAAGGAACTGCCGAGGTAAAATCCAGATGCGCACGGTCTTCAAAAGAAACCGCCGCAACCGCCTGCGCCTCATCAATGATTCCAATGCCATAGCCATAACCCTCCGGTGCATTTTTCTGGATATACGCCCGGACTGCACGTCCAAGGGTCATGGAAACATCCTCTGTCACAAGATGCACCAGTTCAAATTCGTCCAGCTCCATGTCAATTTCAATATTCAGAGCCGCACGCCAAGCAATATGCTCGATCATATGGTTCAAAAAAGGATGGGGCGTCCGGATTTTTTTCCGGTAATCCGGCGCCAGCTTTCCCTTTTGTATGGTAACTTTGATTGAAGATTCTGTCGTTTTTCGTGTAACTGTGATTTTTTCTTGCATCCCATCATCTCCCGGAACCGTATTCTTATCTGTAATGCTTCATTCTGTACATAAAATTTCCAATGCTCTTTTGTAAAGCGCATCCAGTTCGCAGCCGCAGGAGCCGCATGCGGCATCTGCCTGCCGGACTGCGGCGGTCAAAGCATCTTTATTTCCCTCTCCTGCCAGGTATTCCTTTGCAGGCGCTGCAATCAAATCCCAGCCGCATACTGAAAATTTTTTCAAAATTTCCTGTAATTCTCCGTTCATATTTACTCTGCTCCTTCACTATAAATTTAACCCGGAACCTTTATGCAAAGGCCGATGATATCCTTTTGCCGCTTCCGTCAAATAAGTACCATAAAACAGGACGGTTCAGCAAAAAACGTACAGGTATGCGTCAAGATGCCATACCGCTCTATTTCCAATCTATTTCCTCTCCTTCACGGCCAGACCATGGGTGTCAAACCCTTCCACCTTTGCAATCCGATAGGCATATTCGCGCACCATTTCGAACCCGTCTTTGCTTGCATAACCCACGGAAGAACGCTTCAAAAAGTCAAAGACCGAAACACTGGAATAAGTCTTTGCAAACTGTCCGGTAGGCAGGATTGCATTGGGCCCCAGCACAAAGTTGCATAGGGTCACAGGGGTATAGTCACCCAGCAGAATCTCACCGGCATTCTTGATTTTCGGAAGAACCTCGAAGGGTTTTTCGGTCATAACCTCCATGTGCTCCGGCGCATATTCGTTGACAAAAGCAATACTTTCTTCCAGGCTGTTTGTGATGATTACACCGCCATAGGTATTAAAATTCGTGGTCACAAATTCCCGTCGCTTGTCCGAAATCTTTTCCAGCTGACGCTCGACAATGGGAATCACCTTTTCCACCAATTCCGGGCTGTGGGTCACCAACAGAGAAGCTGAATCCGGGCCGTGCTCTGCCTCAATCATCCAATCAAGCGCCACCTTTTCCGGATCCGCCTTCTCGTCTGTCAGAATAATTGCCTCGCTGGGGCCGGCTGGAAGACCGGCATCAATATAATTCGCGAGCACACGTTTCGCCGCTGTTGCATAGGAATTTCCGGGACCGATAATTTTGTGGCATTTGGGGATCGTCTCAGTTCCATAGGCCACAGATGCAACCGCCTGGATACCGCCCACCTTATAAATCTCGGTAATACCGATGATCTTTGCGGCAGCCAAAATGGCATCGTCCACATCTCCCTTTTCATTGGGCGGCGTCACCACAACGATTTTTTCCACACCGGCCACCTTTGCCGGAACGCCAAGCATCAGCATAACCGAAGGGAAGCTCCCTTTTCCTCTGGGAACATACAGGCAGACATCCACAATCGGCGTAGTCTTTTCGCCCACCAAAAGCCCCTTGTCCACCTCAGTGAACCACATTTCCTCCGGCAGCTGTTTTTCATGAAAGTTATGTATATTCTTGGCCGCATATTCGATTGCTTCACGGGTTTCGGCATCCAGCCGCGCATATCCCGCTTCAATCTCCTCCGGCCGAACCTTGATTCTGTCCTGGGTCAATGTCACACGGTCAAACTTCGCAGTATATTCCAAAACCGCCTCGTCACCGCGTTTGCGGATATCATCCGAAACTTCTTTTGCAAGCTTCATCTGTTCAGATATATCAAGTTCTGCCCGCTTCATAATAAATTGCTTCTTTTCCTCTGAAAGTTCCGCAAGTTTATAAATATTCACTCTGCACCTCTCCTAAAAATAATTTCCTATTATTATACAATAACTCCGGTTAAACTGCAAGGGCTATTCCAAAAATCCCAATTATTTTTCGCATTTTTACAAAACCGGAAAAACTTCGTTATGAATTTAACATTCTTCGCTTTTTTCAGGATAAAATCACAAAGAAGATTTTTTTACTCATAATTTTTATTGTAAACTAATTGTTACCATTTTGACACCAAATATTTCCCATAAAACCGTTTCTGTGGATAACTTTGTTTTCCACAGGTTTTTGTGGGTATTTCTCTATTTTACCCTGTGGAAAATGTGTATAAGTCTGTTAGTAACTCAATTTTCGGGACTTTTTTATTTTGATGCTGTGGGGATACAAAAAGGCAGGAATCCAAATATTTCCACAAATAGTTTACATAAAATTTGAATTTTTTTCTTGACTTTTTATTTCTGTTGGTGTATAGAAAATAAAATTCTGTGCAAAATGCTGATATATAATAAAAGAATACCAACTGCATAAAGAAAGAGCACGTACACAAAAAAGTACATGCTCTTTTTTTCGTAATCAGCCTTTTTTCATTGCCAAAACCGCTTTCGCTTTTTCCACAACCGCCTTGGCATCGAGTCCATACATCGAAAGCAAAAGTTCCGGCTTTCCGCTTCTGCCATACACATCTTCGGTACCGACGCGCTGCATGGGCACCGGATAATTTTCTGCAAGCACTTCTGCCACTGCAGAACCCAGGCCGCCGATAATATTATGTTCTTCAGCCGTCACAATGGCCCCGGTTTCCTTGGCTGCTTTAACGATGATTTCTTTATCAATGGGTTTGATGGTTGCCATATTGACCACCCGGGCGCTGATGCCCTGTTCCTTCAGGATTTCGCTGGCTTCCATCACTGCCGGAACCAAAAGTCCGGTTCCAATCAGTGTGAGATCCGTTCCCTCCTTCAGCTCTACGCCCCTGCCGATTGCAAAGTCATAGCGGTCATCAAATACCGTCGGCACAGCCAGACGGCCAAACCGCAGATAAACCGGGCCGTCATGCGCAATGGCGGCCTTGACAGCAAGGCGTGCTTCCACTGCATCTGCCGGGTTCAATATTACCATTCCCGGAATGGTCCGCATAATCCCAATATCCTCAAGACACTGATGGGTGGCCCCGTCTTCTCCCACCGAAATCCCTGCATGGGTCGCACCGATTTTCACGTTGAGATGCGGATAACCGATGGAATTTCTGATTTGTTCAAACGCCCGGCCTGCGGCAAACATGGCAAAGGAACTGGCAAACACCGTCTTTCCGCTGGCGGCAATTCCGGCAGCGGTGGACATCATGTTCCCTTCCGCAATCCCCATATTGATAAACCGTTCAGGATAGGCTTTTTTAAAGCCTTCCGTCTTTGTGGATTTGGAAAGGTCAGCATCCAGAACGACAATCTTTTCATCCTTTCCGAATTCAACCAATGCGTCGCCATAGGCCTGTCTTGTTGCAATCTTATCTCCGATAGAATATTTCATTATCTGGCACCTCCCAAACTTTCAAGATACGCGTCAAGATCAGCAATCCCGCGCTCGTATTGTTCCTGGTTGGGCGCCGCGCCATGCCATGCGGCTTCCCCCTCCATATAAGAAACGCCTTTTCCCTTGATGCTGTTTGCGATGATGATGGTGGGTTTTCCCTTGATTGTTTTTGCTTCCTGCACCGCTTTTTCAATCTGTTCAAAGTCATGGGCGTCAATCCTGATGACATGCCAGTTAAATGCTTCGAATTTTTTGTCAATAGGTGTTGGATTCATTACCTCGGTGACATCCCCGTCAATCTGGAGACCGTTAAAATCAAGAAAAGCCGTAAGGTTGTCCAACTTATAATGGGCCGCAAACATTGCCGCCTCCCAAACCTGGCCTTCCTGTATTTCGCCGTCCCCCATGATGGCATATACGCGATAATCCTTTTTATCCAATTTTGCAGAAACTGCCATTCCGCAGGCCGCTGAAATTCCCTGCCCCAGAGAACCGGTGGACATGTCCACACCGGGAACCCCCTTCATATCCGGATGACCCTGCAAATAGCTGTCGATTTTCCGGAACGTTTTTATATCCTCTTTGGGGATGAATCCTGTCTCTGCCAAAATTCCATACAGCGCCGGCGAACAATGCCCTTTGGAGAGTACAAAACGGTCGCGTGCCGGGTCTTTTGGATTTTTCGGATCAACCCGCATCTCTTCCATGTACAAGTATGTAAGAATGTCCGCCGCAGACAGCGAACCGCCGGGATGTCCTGCCGCCGCACAGTATACAGCTTCCAGCGCCATCTTTCGCACATGTGTTGCGGAAATTTTCAGCTCTCTTATTCTTTCTGAATTCATATATGTAACCTCCAAGCTCTATTTTCCATACGTTTCCGCCCGGATGGGCGGAAACGTACATTTTTTTTAAATTTAATTACAATTCTTTGGAATTGAAAAATCCTTCCTGCTCTTTCTCATAATGTTTATATTTTAAAACCATTGCCAAGCACCTCTTTTGCATCACTGATAACGACAAATGCCTGCTTGTCCACACCATATACGGTTTTCTTCAGGCGTTCCAGCTCGTACTTACGGATGACACACATCAGCACCTGCTGTTCTTTGCCTGTGTATTTGGACTTCGCCAAAAAACCGGTCACCCCCCGCTGCATCCGTGCATAAATTTCCTTCGAAACTTCATCCGGCTGTCCGGAGACAATATAGACCACTTTGGCAAAATCCACACCTTCCAGAATCACATCCACCACCCTGCCGGTAATATAAAGGGCAATGGCAGAGTAGAGCAGCACCTCGCCCCGGCGAAAGACAATTCCGGCAATGGTAATAATCACACCATCAATCAGCAGAAAAAACTGTCCCACCGAAAAATGCGGAAACTTCTTCTTTAAAATTAAGGCAACAATATCGGTTCCGCCTGTTGTACCGCCGCGCCGAAGGGCACAGCTGAGGCCAACACCCATCAGCGCACCGCCGAACACCGATGCCAGCAGCATATCCTGGGTCAGCGGCTGCAAAAACGAAAAAAATTGTGTGGACAAAGAGAGGGACAAGGTTCCCAAAAGGGAATATAACAAAAACTTTTTGTCAAAGTGCAAAAGTCCCAGTCCAAAAATCGGCAGATTGATAATCAAAATCCAAACGCCCACCCCAATCCCCGTCACATGACGAAGTACGGTGGAAAGTCCGCCGACACCGCCGGCCGCAAGGTCAGCGGGCACCAGAAACAAATCCAGCGCGACACCCATAATACCGCCGCCGAGAATGGTAAAGCATGCTTTCTCAATTTTTTTGTACATAACTTTTCTCCTTTTTAAGGGTATGTACAAAAAAGCAAGTCAATCAAAAATATGTGCAAGCAGCGCCGTCATCCGCTCTGTCTCCCCTTGTAAATAGAGATACCCAATCAGAGCCTCCATACCGGTTGCTGCCCGGTAATCCTGCATATCTGCATTTTTGGGAACCTGGGATTTGGTATTCCTTCCCCGGCGAAAAATATCCAGCTCTTCATCGGTCAGAAGCCCCTCAATCCTGTGGAAGAGAGCAGCCTGTGCCCCGGCACAGACGTATTTTGTCGCCGTCTTGTGCAGTTCATTCACCTTATGGTCCCGGTCACTGATTAAATGACTGCGCACATACAGCTCATACACGCAATCGCCGATATAGGCAAGGGTGAGCGCTCCATACTGCGCAGGCGGAAGATGTTTCTCACAAAAACCTTCCAAAACTTTATCTATCATATAGCGTTATCCCGTTTCTAAAAAATTATACGGCGGCCGGCAAAACCACAGATTTTTATTTCAGCCGCCGGCCGGTTTTATCCGTCATACACCGCCGGGCAAGCAGAATCAGCCGCCCGTTTTAACCATTTTACAGCTTTGTCAGCTGCTGTCCTTTCGGAGTATCTTTTACTGCATACCCTTTTTCTTTCAGCTGGTCGCGAATTGCATCAGCGTCCGCCCAGTTTTTCTCCTGCCGTGCTTTTGCACGTGCAGTCAACAACGCCTCAATTTGTGCCGGGATCTCTTCCTTCTGCTCCTTTTCAAACAGGCCCAAAACACTTCCCAATTCTTTAATCTCTTTGATTACCGAAAGAATTACTTCCTTCGATGTGCGGCTTTCTGCGGTGATGGCCTTATTTGCCTCCCCCACAATTTCAAAAATTGCAGAAATGGCATCAGCGGTATTGAGATCATCGTCCATAGCCGCAATAAATTTTTCACGATAGCCATCCAGCCGCACGAGGAACGCCTTCTCATCATCCGTAAGCGGCTTTTCCTCCGCCGTGTCCGCCAAAAACTGCATGGTACTGAGACAGGTATAAACTCTTCCGAGAGCAGAAGCAGCCGATTCCATCAAATCCTTGCTGAAATTGATGGGACTGCGATAGTGGGCAAAGAGCATAAAGAATCGTATAACTTCATATTCGAATTCTTTTGCTACATCCCGGACAGTAAAGAAATTTCCAAGAGATTTGGACATTTTACGGTTATCCACGTTAATATAACCATTGTGCATCCAATACCTTGCAAAACAGCAGCCGTTGGCCGCCTCACTCTGGGCAATCTCGTTTTCATGATGAGGAAAAATCAAATCCTGCCCGCCGCTGTGAATATCAATGGTATGCGCCAAAAATTTATTGGCCATGGCACTGCACTCGATATGCCAGCCCGGCCGGCCCATGCCCCAAGGGCTTTCCCAGGCCGGTTCCCCTTCTTTCCGCTTCTTCCAGAGTGCAAAATCCATCGGGTCTTCCTTTGCCGCATTCACATCAATCCGCGCACCGCTCTCCAAATCTTCCAGGGGCTGATGGGACAGCTTTCCATACGCCTCAAACTTTTTGGTACGGTAATATACATCGCCGTCCACGTTATAGGCATATCCCTTTTCTTCCAAATCCTTAATGATGGCAATAATTGCATCAATGTTCTCGGTGGCACGGGGGTGCACAGTAGCCGCGCGGATACCAAGTCCTTTTGCATCAATAAAATATTCATTGATGTACTGATCCGCCAATTCCTTGACCGTTATCCCCAGTTCGTTTGCTTTGTTAATCATCTTATCGTCTATATCGGTGAAGTTCTGCACAAACTTGACTTTATACCCCTTATATTCCAGATACCGGCGCAGGGTATCAAAAATGATAAAAGGCCGCGCATTGCCAATATGAAAATAGTTATAAACGGTCGGACCGCAGGAATACATAAAGACCTTCCCCTCGTGCAGCGGGATAAATTCTTCTTTCTCTCTGGATAACGTGTTATAAATCATCAATTTTGTATCAACCATTCCTGTTGTCCTCCAATTTTTTCTTCAAATTTTCAATTTCCTGTTCCAGCCGGCTGAGTTCAATAGCCACCGGATCCGGAATATGTACCTGATCAAGGTCAACGCCGCAGCAATCCAAAGAAGCCGCTGCCACCCGAACATTGTCACGTTTAACAATCCGGGCCGGAACACCCACGCAGGTGCTGTTGGGCGGTATCTCTTTTAATACAACGGCGCCGGCAGCCACCTTGCTGTTGTCTCCAACGGTAAACGGACCCAAAATTTTTGCCCCGCTGCCGATGGTCACGTTCCTGCCGATGGTCGGATGCCGCTTTCCTTTATCCTTTCCCGTTCCGCCAAGGGTGACACCCTGATAGATGGTACAATTATCTCCCACCACAGCGGTTTCGCCAATCACGACGCCCATGCCATGGTCAATAAATACCCCCCTGCCAATCCGGGCCGCAGGATGGATTTCAATCCCTGTCTTTTTCCGGGTCCGTTTGGAAATCCAATCCGCAATGAAATGATGGCCTCTCTGTTCAAACCAATGGGCCATCCGGTGCCGGATCACTGCTTTGACGCCCGGATACAGAAAAAACACCTGCGCTCTTGTCCGCGCTGCCGGGTCACGTTCAAAAGCAATGGTTACATCGCTTCTAATTTCTTGAAAAAGTCCCATGAATTTCCTCCCTTCAACATATTTTTTTCCATCTCTGCATAAGTATATCTATTATAACCTATTTTTTTCATATAGTAAAGTGTTAATTCTATATAATTTACGCTTGCTTTTTTAACCTGTCTGTAATATAATAAGTACAATAAAACTTTGTAAAAGGAGATGAATGAATGGTCAAAGAAACACACAAATCTTACGCTGAATTCTACAGCATTGTCGATGATTTACTTCATGCGCCTGATTTTGTAAAATTGGATCTTTTGAAACATCATTATGGCGTATCACGTATGCATCACTGTATCAATGTTGCTTACTATAGCTATATATTATGCAAAAAATTACATCTTGACTACCGTGCAGTTGCAAGAGCCGGACTGCTCCATGATTTGTTCCATTACGAATGCAGCAAAAAACGTTTTGGAGCTCTGCGCCACGCGGCAATCCATCCCAAACTTGCCCTTCGCAACGCACAAAAGCTCACCACACTCAGCAAAAAAGAAAAGGACATTATAGTAAAACATATGTGGCTTTGCAGTACAGCGGTTCCCCGTTATGCTGAATCCTATATTGTTTCCTGTGTGGATAAATACAGCGCGGTGGCGGAAGCTTTTTATGGAATGATACAATTATGCAAGCTTAAATTTGCATTGAAAAGTTACTAGATAAAATATGAAAAATCTTCATATTTTAGAAGAAAAAAACTGAAGATAGGAGCGATATTCATGAAAAAGTACATAGGAATTTTGGCAGCGGCGGTTTTGATGATGACTGCATTTTCGGCCTGTGATGCACCGGCCCCCGCTTCGGATACCAATAACACCAAACAGGAAGATCAAACCACGAAGGCCGGACAGGAGGATACCTCCGCAAAGGAGGAATCCAAAGGAACCGAAGCCCCGTCTGTTACCGATGAAAAGGATGCTGACGCAACGGAAACTCCCTCTGTTTCTGATGAAGCTGCCTCTGATGATCAAACAAACAGCGTCAAGGGCGAGACCGACAACGATTCCTCTATCCGAAAAGATATTGACAGCATCGAAGAAATGATTGAACTCGGATTGTATGATGATGCACAGATGACCATCAACGCATTGAGAACCAGAAACCTTACGGCAAGCCAAAAGGTTGAAGTTGAAAAATGGCAGAAAATTTTGGATGAGAAAAAGAAATAATTTCTTTCCTTTTTATACCGGGCAGTGGATTCCCTGCCATTTAACTTTTGGCAATTGAACACTGGCTGCATCTAAATCTATCATTTATTGTTTATAAAAAACGGTGTGTAATTTGTTTACACACCGTTTTTTTGTTAAATTCTTTGATACAGTATTTATTTCTTTTTTTCCTTCTGCGCTTTGATGACCTTTAAACGGGAGAATTCTTCCCGGTCCTTTTCTTCCAAAGCATTTTGGATATGTTTTGTCTCTGCTTCATAACGGGGAATCATGATATTTTTCAACGCATTTGCACGCTTTTGCGTCTTTTTGATATTGTCCGCCAAACGATAGACAGAGTTCTCAATTTCTGCCAGCATCCGGGTCAGCTTTTTCACATCGTTGAACCGTAAAACCGCTTCGTCAAGGGACGAAGTCGTATTTCTCATTCCATAGGCCGGCTTCTTCTGCTTATCATCCATCAATACAATTGGAATTTCAACTCCCATTACGCTTCGGAATTTTACTTCAAGGGAATTCTCAACATCCACCGCAAAACCTATTTTTTCAACGGTATCAATACCAATATCAACATTTGCCTGCTGCAAAGCAGAATAGGCAGATGTAAAAATGGTTTCAATTTCTTCCTGAATCTTTTTCGCAGCATCTATCAGATTCATCATCTCACGAATCAGAATATTCCGCTTTTTGTCCAGAAGTCCATATCCGGTTTTACAAAGTGAAAGTGTATTTTTGGCAATAATCAGATTTCCTTTGGTTGGTACCATTGCCATAAGCTATCCCTCCCTATTGGGCGTAATGTGCATCAAGTGTTTCCGGAGAAATACGATCAAGCTCTGTCCTCGGCAGAATCCTCAGCATCTCCCAAGCGATCTCCATCGTCTGCCGGATACTGCGGTTCTCATCTTTTCCCTGACCTACAAAATTTTCTTCAAATGCCAGGCCAAACTTCATGTAAAGTTTATCCGTCTCCGAGAGCTCATCCTCGCCGATAACCGAAGCCAGCGCCCGTATTTCCTGCACGCGGGCATAAGAGCTGAACAGCTGGTTGCTGACTTCCGGATGGTCTGCCGTGGTATACTTTTCACCAATTCCATCCTTCATCAAACGGGACAGGGAGGGCAGCACCGAAATCGGCGGATAGATATTTTTCTGAGAAAGGGCACGGTCAAGGACGATCTGCCCCTCTGTAATATATCCGGTAAGGTCGGGAATCGGATGGGTAATATCATCGTTTGGCATGGTCAAAATCGGAATCTGGGTCACAGAACCACTGCTTCCCTTGATCATTCCTGCCCGTTCATACAAGGATGCCAGGTCCGAATACAGATAGCCCGGATACCCCTTTCTGGACGGGATCTCTTGTTTTGAAGAAGAAATCTCACGCAGCGCTTCGCAGTATGATGTAATATCCGTTAAAATAACCAGAACGTGCATATTATGTTCAAATGCGAGATATTCCGCAGCGGTCAATGCACAGCGCGGCGTCAAAATTCTTTCAACAACCGGGTCAGATGAGGTGTTGATAAACATAACGCTGTGACCAATAGCGCCGGAACGTTCAAACGCTGAAATGAAATAGTTTGCCACATCGTGTTTGACACCCATTGCGCCAAAAACAATGGCAAATTCCTGCCCTTCTTCTTCAGCAATTTTGGACTGTGTTGCAATCTGCACAGCCAAATTGTCATGCGGCATACCATTGCCTGAAAAAATCGGCAATTTCTGCCCTTTAATCAAGGTCGTCAGCCCATCAATCGCCGAGATACCGGTTTGGATAAATGAACGGGGATATTCGCGTGATACAGGGTTCATTGGCTTGCCGTTAATATCCATATACTTATCGGTATAAACCGGACCTAACCCATCAATCGGATGACCGATGCCGTCAAACTTCCGTCCCAGAATCTCAAGGGACAAAGGAAGCATCAGCGGTTTTCCGGTGGGTTTGGTAATGGTATTGGTCAGGGAGATGCCTGCGGTTCCCTCAAAAACCTGGATGACCGCAAATTCTTCGGTCAGTTCAACGACCCTTCCAATCCGCTTTTCACCATCGTCCACTGTAATTTCAACGATTTCATCATAAGCAATATCTTTCATTCCCTCAATGATGACCAGCGAACCGCTGAGGTCATTGAGGCCCATATACTGCAAAGCCATGCTATCACTCCTTTTGCCGCGACAGTCCGTCATTTTAGAAGGACAGTTGTTTTATCTCTTCAAAAATCCCGTCAAATTTTTCAAGATTATCGTTCTCAATATCGTATTTCATCTTTATCACCCGGTCAAAAATACCGCTTTTCTGAATCTGCGAGAGCGGAATAGACTGCTCAATAACCAGTTCCCTGCACTTTTCATAGAGATAAAGAATCACTTTAAGCATTTTATATTGTTTATTCAACGGCACATACGTATCGGTGGCATTGTAAGCGTTCTGCTGCAGGAATCCCACACGGATAACCCTCGCAACTTCAAGGGTCAGCCGCTGATCCTCCGGAAGAACGTCCGCGCCAATCAATTTGACAATATCCATCAATGAACTTTCTTCCTGCAGGATTTTGATAACCTCCGCCCGGTCCGGAATAAAATCCTCACTCACATTTTCCGTATACCAAGGCGTCAAGTCATCCACATATTCACTATAGCTGGAAAGCCAGTTGATTGCCGGATAATGTCTTGCATATGCCAACTCTTTGTCCAGACCCCAGAAACAGCGGATAAAACGCTTTGTATTCTGGGTGACAGGCTCTGAAAAGTCACCGCCCTGGGGTGAAACAGCCCCGATAATGGACACGCTGCCTTCCCGGTCGTTCAGTGTTTTCACATAGCCGGCACGTTCATAAAACTCAGAAAGCCGGGAAGGCAGATAGGCAGGAAATCCTTCTTCCGCCGGCATTTCTTCCAGACGTCCGGAAATTTCACGCAGGGCCTCTGCCCACCGGGAGGTCGAATCCGCCATAATGGCAACATGATAGCCCATGTCCCGGTAATATTCTGCCAGCGTCACACCGGTATATATTGACGCTTCACGGGCCGCCACCGGCATATTGGAGGTATTGGCAATCAGCAGGGTCCGGTTCATCAGCGGCTGTCCGGATTTCGGGTCGATCAGACCAGTAAAATCCTCCAGAACCTCTGTCATCTCGTTTCCCCGTTCACCGCATCCAATGTAAATAATAATATCCGCATCCGACCATTTTGCCAGCTGATGCTGGGTCATTGTTTTTCCGGTTCCAAAACCGCCCGGAATCGCCGCCGTTCCGCCTTTTGCAAGGGGAAACAGAACGTCCACAATCCGCTGGCCGGTAATCAGGGGCATCGAGATCGCCTCACGCGTGCGATATGGACGCG
This sequence comes from uncultured Clostridia bacterium, assembly GCA_910580105.1. Taxonomy (GTDB): domain Bacteria; phylum Bacillota; class Clostridia; order Monoglobales; family Monoglobaceae; genus CAJTWN01. Next base: position 136,986 of record CAJTWN010000002.1, read on the forward strand.
GCGTGCGGATCGGCCATTGCTGCACAAGGCGTATTTCCACCTTATCTCCCAGCTCTGTCCTTACCACCGCAATTGTATCTTTACAGTTATATTTTCCGTCTGCCGCCGCTTTCTCAATCACTCCGGAAACATCCGGCGGAATCATCACCTTATGTTTGACAAGGGATGTTTCTTCCAATTCTGCAATCACAGTACAGGGGGAAACCTGATCACCTTCCCGCACCGTCATCCGGACATCCCATTCTTTCTCCATATCCACCGCATCCGGCCGAAGCCCTCTGGAAATAAAAGCGCCGGACATTTCCTCAATTGACCGCAGCGGCCTTTCAATACCATCAAATATGTTTCCGATCAGCCCCGGCCCCAAAGTGACCGACATCGGCTTTCCCGTAGAAGTAACCGGTTCGCCAATCCGCAGGCCGGATGTTTCTTCATAAACCTGGATGATGGTTGCATCCCCATGTACGGCAATGACTTCGCCAATGATACGCTCATGCCCCACATAAACCGTCTCCAGCATCTGCAGCCACGGCGCATTTTTTACCGTTACAACCGGACCGTTGATTCCATAAATACAGGCTGTTCTATTTGGCACGCTTCCTCACCCCTTATTCAATAATCAGTCCGCTGCTGCTGTAAAATTTGTCCTTTTGTTCCTCCAGCTTTGCAGCCAGCGAACAGTCAACATACAGCCGGGCTTCCTCATTCTTCAAAATAAATCCGCCGATTATGTCCTTTTTGGATACTGCAAAGGTATAGGGCCACTTCGCAAACAGCTCTTTAAGCTTTGGAATATCCGCTTCCATTGCAATACATTCTGTTCCGGCCCTGTCAAATATCTCTGTATAGGGCTGCATCTCCTTTTCCAGATATGCAGTGTATTTCTCCGTCCGGGTAAATGCCTGCAAGTTCTCTGTCACCTTTAAAAATACCTCATCGAACACCCGTCCCCGGTTCTGTATCAGCGCCGTATGCAGCTCGTTTTTACGGCGGGCAAGGGTCAGGCTGATTTCATACCTGTATCTGGTCTTATAATCAGCGATTGCCTTTTCTGCTTTTTTCCTCAGCGCCTTTTCCTGTTCTTCCAGCTCCTTTTGCATCTGCGTATTATACGCTTTGACCGAAGAAAGCTTCTTTCCCGTTGCCTCAGAAAACAGTGCGCTTGCAAATTTGGACAGTGCATCATTTGCCATTTCAATCACCTCAATTTCGTCTATCCTGCTGTGCTGAAATCTCTCTTTCACACTATGAAGGGACGTACATGCTTCCCCTCCGCTTCACCTCATAGCTTCACGCCAATGGCATCCTTTACATAATTCAAGATATAGTCATCCGGCCGGTTGGATCCGTGCCGGTCAGGAAGTTCCACAATCAGCGGGATCCGGTTGTTAATCTTCTGCTCTTCAATATACGCAGGACAAAGGTCCACCAGCTTTTCCGTCACAAGCAGAACTGCAACCTCTTTGTCCTCCAGGACACGGTCGAAAGCCTGTTTGAAATTATCGGCATCATGTACGACAACGCCTTCGACACCGGCAAGACGCATCCCGATTTGTGTATCTATATTGTCACTAATCAAATAAAACTTCATGCGTATGCCTCCCGCTCCGCGCCCTTATTGGAATAAAATAAGTAAGGAGATAATCAAACCATACAAGGCAATACCTTCTGCCAATGCAACGAAAATCAAAGATTTACCCATAATTTTCGGATCCTCGGAAATTGCGCCCAAAGCCGCTGACGCAGAAGATGCAACTGCGATGCCGGCACCAACACAGGCAAGCCCTGTGGAAAGGGCCGCGCCCAGAAATTTCATACCGCTGTCTGCCGCAGCCGCAGCGCCGGAAGCGGCATTCGCTGCAAATACATCCACATTTCCCGTCCACATGCCGACCGTGAGCACGGCCAAAATCCCAAAAAATGATAACAAATTAACGGCAATTGCACCCTTCATCTTTGCGCCACGAAGCTGAAATCCATAATGTGCCACCAAAGGTACAGCTATCGCCAGAGTAATCACAACAAACATTACAATTGTTTTCAACATTTTACATTCCTCCAAAACAAGAATTTATTTCGTATCGCATTATTTACTGATTGGTAGGTTTGAATTCACGGCCGCCGCCGTCATAAAAGCGGCTGAACATCTCGTAAAAGCCCAGACGCAGAACCTGAATGCCCACGATCAGACCCTCCAGGCCAATTACCAAAAGATTGCCGAATATTGCTATTCCAATGGAAGCGCCTGTATTCATGGTGGTCATAAACATGACCACTACCGACATCATTCCCGCATGGTTCAGTGCAAACGCGCCGACACGGAGAAAGGACACCGTATTGGTCACAAAGCTGAGTACGATTTCAAACAGTTCGAAAAACGCCTCCACAAAGAAACCGCCCTTCTCCTTTGGCATCCAGTCCTTCTTTTTGGCCGCAAGCTTACCCAGCGGTTCCTGCAAAAAGATCAGCAGCAGGGAAACCACAATCAAAATCGCCGCAAAGATCAGCGGCTGTGTACTGCCAAGGAGCATCTGCATCGCACAGTAGAGTACAACCGCATAAAATACCATACCCGCAACACCATTCTGTGAAAACCATATCTTCTGCCAGTCCCGCTGCCGGATACCATTGATAATGTTAAACACCATACAAATCAGGATAATCACAACACCCAGCACAACGGAATAAATCAGGGTCTGCATCATAGTCTGGCTGTTTTCAAAGGGAGTGTACCAAATCGGCTGCAAAAGGGCATGTTCTGATTCAAACCCAAAAACCGAACCATACAAAAACCCAAAAAGTATCGAAGAAGTCCCGATAAATGGCAGCAATTTGGCCAAAAACCCGCCTTTTTTCATAGCAATCATTGCAACACCAATCAGCAGAAGACAGGCGCCGTGTCCCACATCGCCAAACATAATGCCAAAGAGCAGTGTATACACAACCGCAAGGAACACCGTGGGATCCATCTCGTTATAACTGGGCACCCCGTACATCCGCACAAATTCTTCAAAAGGCTTGAATATCTTATAATTCCGAATCTTTGTCGGCGGCGTCAGATGTTTCACCGCAGACGGGTCATCGACAATGATGGTACATTCGGGATCACCTTCCGCCTTTTTCACAAGCCGCTTGGCTTCCCGTGCCTCCATCCAACCGGTGATATAGAACGTATTCTTTGTATGGGGTGCAAACCGTTTAATCGCATGCAGGTCATATTCAAATTTTATATCTGCATACGCCCGCAAAAGGTCTTCCTCCTGTGCGGCAACAGTTCGGTCAATCTGCGTCCGCAGACTGTCAATCTCCTTCTGCCATTCCACATTTTTTTGCTTAATTCTTTCCACAATTTCCGCCGGTGTTCCCTCTTCGTCCCCATCCAGACGGAACCGCTCGAAATACATGGTGGCAAAAATATGGTCAATCTTTTTGGACATGTCCTGCGATACCACATAAAATCCCCAGACATAATCTCTGTCCCTGGTCAGCTCCACAAAGTATACCGGAAAATCTTTAAGGTAGTCATCAATTTTTGTATGGCTGGTCACCGGCATCCGTCCGAACCGGAACTTTAAATATTTCAGTTTAATCAGATCGTCAATATGCACATTGGCATCCATAATCGGCGAAAGGGTTTCCTCCACCACTCTGGCATGTGCAATCTGAGCCTCCAGATACTCCAGTCTTCCTTTCAGCGCATGAATCTTTTCGTCAAACACGTCAATATATTGTGTCAGTTCCTCGTCCGTAAAATTTTCTTTATGACGCTTGACATTTTTGTAATCAATGTCAGCATATTCAAACACTTCGATAAAACGCTTCAGGACCCCGTCGTACGGATTCACCTCTGTACTCGGCAAAAAACCTTGGGTGTTTTTCAGCGCAGTCAGCGGATTCTCCAACTCAATTGCACAGTCCATTACATAGTCTGCAACGATTTTATCATAATGTTTCAAGGTACCGACCACACTGACAAATTTCATTCTCGAAATCATACAGCAGCCTCCCCATCGTTATACCCGATCAGATGCTCTGCAATCGCATCCTCAGACAGGCCATAACGAATTCCTTCTATGATAGATACAATATTTTTTATTTCAACACGGCGCATATAGATATAACAGAGGGGCGCCTGAATTGAATACGGATTTGTTAAAAACAAGTGTCTGTTTAACTTCAGAAGATATTCCTCAATCCGCTTCTCAATGAAACGGTCTTCCGATGAAAACGCTTCGCCATAAGGGGTTTCCTCCTGCAAAACAGCAACCGCCTCCGCATACGAAGGCGCGGCAACCACCTTTGCAATGGTTGGCTGTTTCAACCGGTAATATCTCGGAATGATCCCCGCATAAATTTCTTCATCCGTCATTGCAAAATATAACTTTGCCCGAAGCAAAAACTTGATATTATCCAGATCGGTAATCGTACCGACAGAACGCTCCGCAAGCTTTTGATCTTCTTTCTTCAGGTATTTCTTTGCATAGCGGTTCAAAAGTTCCGCCATATAGTTGTCCAGCGAAACTTCATACAAAAACAGATGCTGCCGCTCCGGATCGTTTTTAAACGAACTCAACGGCCGGTAAAAGGGCGTTCCCGAAATGAAATCAAAAAACGCATCAAATGTCTTTAGTTTGCTGATCTCTTTTGCGCTGATTGGTTCATGCCCGGTTGGGATTTCCTCAGTTATCAGTGCAAACTGCTCCGGATGCCCGGAAACCAAAAGCCGCAGAAAAATCTTCAGCTTTTCCACACCTTCCTCCAGCTCAAAGACATCCATAAAAACCCGTTTATTCATGTCCAGAAAAGGAAGCAGTGCTTCCACATCCGACACCAGCTGCTCTTTCAGCGCATTTTCCAGACGTCCGCGGTGAACGATTGCCGGAATCACATCCTGAAGCGCCTTTGCATACCGGGTGTTCTCTTTCAGATAAGCGGCAACCTCAGACACAGAACGCAGCCGTTTCAGTGCATCATAATCTTCCTTATGCAGTGTCTGGCCGCTCATTGCATGTATTTTTGTGTTCAGCGCCGAATTTGCCATGACCTGACCGATCATACCATCGCCTCCACCCTGCTACTTTCCAATAATTTCGGAGGTAATCTCCGTAACCCAATGATCCATTTTTGACTGATAGAGTGTTTCCAGTTTTTCAAGCTTCTGCTGATACTCCTTTTCGATATCTTCCAACGCTTCTTTCCGGCTTTGAACAAATGTTTTTTGCAGGGATGCAATTTCATCCTGCGTTTTTTCCTTTGCATCTGCCTGCATTTTTTCCAGCGCATCCCGGAATTTTTCCTGCTGCTGGGCCTTCACTTCATCTGCAGATTCAACAATTTCCTTCGCTTTGTCCTCGATGTCCAATATTGCCTGCATAATATCCATACATACACATCCTTTCCGGGCTGTCCATCCACCCATTGCCTGTCGCAAAAGCGGCATGTATCTTTTCCTGAAATCACAACACGCACATACAGCCGCCTTTTTTATTAAAGGCCCTCAACTGCCATATGTACCTTAACTTCATTCTATTATTAATTTCTGAGGCTATGAATCGGTGCAGGAATTCTTCCGCCGCGGGAAATAAATTCTTCACTGGAATATGGATGTACCGGCATGACCGGCGCCGCGCCCAGCAAACCGCCGAACTCAACACTATCCCCCACCGTTTTTCCGGCAGCAGGGATGATGCGGACCGCCGTTGTCTTTTGATTAATCACCCCAATCGCCATTTCATCTGCAATAATCGCCGAAATGGTCGAAGCCGGCGTATCCCCCGGCACCGCAATCATATCAAGGCCGACCGAACAAACACAGGTCATCGCTTCTAATTTATCCAATTGCAGCGCGCCGCATTCCGCTGCCGCAATCATTCCTGCATCCTCGCTCACAGGAATAAATGCGCCGCTGAGTCCGCCAACAGAACTGCTGGCCATCACGCCGCCTTTTTTCACAGCGTCATTTAAAAGGGCCAGTGCCGCTGTTGTTCCATGCGTTCCGCACTTTTCAAGTCCCATTTCTTCCAGAATATAAGCCACACTGTCGCCAACCTCAGGGGTCGGTGCAAGGGACAAATCTACAATCCCAAAAGGAACCCCCAGCATTTTGGAAGCTTCCCGCGCCACCAGCTGTCCCATACGGGTAATCTTAAACGCAGTGTTTTTAATGGTTTCTGAAAGCACATTAAAGTCCTGCCCTTTTATCCGTTCCAGTGCACTTTTCACAACACCGGGGCCGCTGACGCCCACATTGATCACACAGTCCCCTTCACCAACGCCATGAAAGGCGCCGGCCATAAACGGATTGTCCTCTACGGGATTTGCAAAGACCACAAATTTGGCACAGCCCATGGAATCATCGTCCGCAGACCGTTCTGCCATATCCACAATGATTTCACCCATTTTTTTAACCGCGTCCATATTGATCCCGGCCTTAGTGGTTGCCACCCCCACCGAAGAGCATACCCGCTCTGTTTCACAAAGTGCCTGAGGAATTGAATCAATCAAAAGCTGATCCCCTTTTGCAATCCCCTTATATACCAGTGCGGAATACCCGCCGATAAAATTGACTCCGGTTTCTTTTGCCGCACGGTCAAGCGCTCGTGCAAAAGGCATATAGTCCTTTGCATCACTCGCACCGGCCACCATAGAAATAGGCGTCACCGAAATTCGTTTGTTAATAATAGGAATTCCATACCGTCTGCTGATATCCTCGCCAACCCTGACCAAATCTTTGGCATAGCGGGTAATCTTGTCATAAATTTTCTGACACGCTTTTTCCGCCGAAGCATCCGCACAATCAAGCAAAGAAATCCCCATCGTGATGGTACGGATATCCAGATGTTCGTCCCGTATCATTTTTATTGTTTCAACAATTTCATTTGTATTGATCATTCTTTAAAAACCCTTTCCGCTTATTTTCTATATACGGTGCATCGACTGGAAAATATCCTCATGCTGAATTCTGATTTCAACGTCCATCTCTTTTCCCAACCGGTCAAGTGCCTCGCCCAGCGCGGTAAAGTCCAGCTTGCTGTCGTCAATGCCGACAAGCATTACCATGGTAAAGATATTTTGTACAATCGTCTGGGTTATATCCAGAATATTAATATCATTTTCCGCAAGCAACGAAGCTGTTTTCGCAATAATTCCCTTTTTGTCCTGTCCCATGACAGTTACAACTGCACGCATTTAATCCATTCCTTTCAATCAAAGGGCACAGCCCTGTTTTTTCCAATTTTTTCATCCGCAAACTTCCCTGTCTGTCAGCGGTCAGTTTCCTTCAAATTCTGCTGATTTTCAACAAAGAAGTGATAACGTATCGGACTAAAAAAATTTTGCGTATAGAAATTTTTCAACCTTCTTATCTTTCAGGCGCAAAATGGAAAAGTCCTCCGCCCCTCTGCTTCAAACCAGATACCCGCCATCTGAAATAGCGGGGAATTCTTTTTTAAAGTTATAAGAAATGAGGCAGACATCACGTCCATGCCTGCCTCATTGCATAATTTATTATACTCTCCTAAAAGTAAATCTGTCAACAACAATATAAACAAACTCACTCGATCAGAGGCCAACTTTTTTCAACATTTTTAACATTCGTTTATCGGTCTGTTTCTATGTATTGCTCCACAATTTTGTCAATCTCATCTTCTTGATCAGAGGGACAGGGCACGCCTCCGATCAACTGCAAAGATTCATGATGACAGCTGGTTTCGCCCGGCTGAACAACTTTCAGCTCGCCAAGGGACTCCATCTCCAGAATAAATTCATTGGTAAAGGTCTCAAAATTCATTCCTTCATCCGGGTATCTTCCATCCTGTACCGCGTCAAATCGTTTAATCAGCATATCCCCATGATTGAAATAGGCCGCCCAGCAGGCTTCGCTGTCAATCCCGATTTTAAACGCCGTATCGGCTTTGTTATCCTGCACCAATGTAATATAGCGGTCGCCCCAATAGACGCGCGGATCGTTCATTTTGGTGTATTCCCACAGGGTCAGTTTCCGGTTATGCAGCAAGCCGGTTTTACGTGTTGGCATTGGGATAACCTCTTTTCCGCCCTGGGACAATACGGTCAGACACCAGGGAGCAAACTCTTGAGGCCATGCGCCTGTATTTGTTATTTTATGATACAGATCAATTTTATCACTGTCCTTTTCCATCACTATTTCAATTTCCATTTTCTGCTGTGTCCAGCGCTGTTCATCACAAAGCAGGCGGATACCCGTTCTTGTCAGTTCATAGGGCACCGGACCATTTCCCGGATAGTATGTCCGGGGAAGCGCCTCCGGCGCAGCCCACAGCCGATGTCCGCCATATATGTGGAAAACATCCATATCTTCTCCAAAGGCTTCATAAAAAACCTCTTTGTTCTTGTACTGGTTTTCTTCATCCTTCAGGTCTTCAAACAGGATATTTTCTCCTCCAATCCGGGAAAAGTGAATCACCCGCGGCCCCAAATCCACCGTGACCCACACCTCAATAATCCCATTGCTTAGGGCAATACATTTGCCAAACTTCTGATGGACAACCTCTCTTTGCTCTATCATCATGTCCCTCCTCATAAAAACGCGGCAGCTTTTTGCCGTTCTCTTATCATTATATAATATAGATGTAACAAAAGATAAGGGTGAACGAATGTCCACCCTTATTTACCACAAATTAATTTGTTTCAATCAACGCATAATTGCCGTCTCTTCTCTTGTATACAATGTTGGTTGACATGGTATCAGGGTCGTTAAAAATAAAGAAATCATGTCCAAGCATGTTCATCTGCAAAATCGCTTCCTCCACCATCATAGGTTTCGCCGGAATATGCTTTTTACGGATAATTTTAAATTCCTCTTTTTCATCGGAAACATCCTGATTTCCAAGATCAACATCATAATTTTCAAATCCTGCATCCCGAAGGCGTTTCGCAAGCTTTGTTTTGTTCTTCCTGATTTGGCGGTCTATGTTCGCCAAACAATCATCTACAGCGGTAAGCATCTCCCGGCTGCGGGCCTCCGCACGGATGAAAAAGCCTTTGTAAATAAAAGTGATTTCAACAACCATCTGCTCTTTTTGTTCATCAACAACAATCCGGCAATCGGTGTCATCGTCAAAAAACTTATTCAGCTTCTTCACCTTTCCAAGCAATTTCTCTTTGCTGGAATCCGCAAGTTCAACCTTTTTGCAAATAATGTTGTAAGTCATGGTCTTACCTCCTGTCATTTGTCGAATTTTAACTAAACAAAGATAAAAACCTTTGTTTATTATAGAAATATTATACAACAAAAGAATCCGAATTACAATACTATTTTAAAAATAAACTGCAAATTTTTTATGAACATTTTGATCAGACTACAGCAAAAAATCCGCCAAAATCAAATTACTGACAAAAAACATGTCTTTTCGCAGAAAGACGCGTTTTTCCTCCTGGCAAATCAATCCCGACTGCCTGTATTTTTTCAGCGGCCCGGCAAAAACCATCTCTGCCTTTACATCAAATCGTTTTTCAAATTCTTCCAGATCTGCGCCCTTCTCTGTCCGTAAACCAAGAAACATAAACTCGCTCATCTGTGCGTCCCTATTCAGCTTTTCCTGATAGATAAATCTTTCCTCATCGGCACAGTGCTGTATATACCGGGAAATTTCTGAAACATTGGCAAAACGCCTTCCATGGATGCAGGAATAAGCGCCTGCACCAAAACCAATAAAATCATCACAATTCCAGTATTTCAGATTATGCCGTGATTCCTTTCCCGGTTTTGCAAAGTTAGAGATTTCATACCGCAGATACCCTGCATCTTCCAGCTTTTCAAAGGCCAAATCGTACATCTCCCGCACAATATCGTCTTCAGGAAGGTTAAGCTGCATCTTTGCAAAGGGCGTCCCCTCTTCCACCTTCAGCGCATAGCAGGACAGGTGTTCAGGGGCAAGTTCTGCCGCCGCTTCCAGCGTCTCTTCCCACGCCGCAATTGACTGGTCAGGAAGTCCGTACATCAAGTCAAGAGAAAGATTCGAAAACCCTGCCGACCGCGCATCCCGTACACATTGTATGGTCTCGTCCATGCAGTGAATCCGGCCCAGTTTTTTTAGTTCCTGATCAGCGGATGACTGCATGCCAATGCTCAGTCGGTTAATTCCCAGCCGGCGCAAATCCTCCATCCGCTTTTTGTCCGCTGTCCCCGGATTACATTCCATGGTTATTTCGCAGTCACTGCAAAGCACAAACTTTTTCCGCACCGCATCCATTATATCCGCTATATTTTCCGTATGCAAAAGGGTTGGCGTTCCACCGCCGAAATAGATACTGTCCGCCTGACACCCGTCTTCAAAACCGGAAATCTCCCTGCAAAGGGCAGCGGTATACTCGCCCTGCCGGCCGAGTATACCGCTGTAAGAATTAAAATCACAATATAAGCATTTTTGCAGACAAAAAGGGATGTGCAGATAAATCCCAACTACTTTTTCCATCTCATCAGCCCCATTAATCATCCAGCTTCAGAACGGACATAAACGCCTCCTGCGGCACCTCGACACTGCCCACCTGGCGCATCCGTTTCTTTCCCTCTTTTTGTTTTTCCAGCAGCTTTTTCTTTCTCGAAATATCACCGCCGTAACATTTGGCCAAAACGTCCTTACGCATTGCGCGCACCGTTTCACGGGCAATAATTTTGCCGCCGATTGCCGCCTGGATCGGCACCTCAAACAGCTGCCGCGGAATGCAGTCCTTCAATTTCTCTGCAATTCTGCGGCCCCGGCCATAGGCCCTGTCGCGGTGAACAATAAAGGACAGGGCATCCACCATCTCGCCGTTGAGCAGCATATCCAGTTTTACAAGGTCTGATTTTTCAAACCGTTTGAATTCATAATCAAAGGAAGCATAGCCTCTGGTACGGGACTTCAACGCATCAAAGAAATCATAAATAATTTCATTCAGCGGCAGCTCGTAATTAAGGGAAACACGGGTTTCATCCAAATAGGTCATATCAATGTAGGTTCCCCGCCGCTCCTGGCAAAGTTCCATAATACTGCCGACATAATCCTTGGGTGTCATGATAGAAGCCTTTACAATCGGTTCTTCCATATAATCAATTTCCGATGCCTCCGGAAGATTGGTTGGATTGTCAATCTCAAGGATGGTACCATCCGTTTTGATTACTTTATATTCGACGGAAGGGGCGGTGGTCACCAAGTCCAGATTATATTCCCGCTCCAGGCGCTCCTGTATTATTTCCATATGCAAAAGCCCCAAAAAACCACAACGGAACCCAAATCCCAAAGCCACCGAAGTCTCGGCATCAAAGGTCAAAGAGGCGTCATTGAGCTGTAATTTTTCCAGTGCTTCACGCAAATCATCATAGCGGGCGCCGTCCGCCGGATAAATACCGCAATAAACCATCGGCTTGACTTCCTGATATCCGGGCAGCGGTTCTTCTGCTCCATTCTCAACCGTGGTCACCGTGTCACCCACATGTACTTCCTGTACATTTTTAATACTGGCCGCAATAAATCCAACTTCACCGGCTGTGATTGCATTGCTGCCTGCCATACCATTTGGATGAAGGTATCCTACTTCTACAACATCAAAAACAGCGCCGGTTGCCATCATTTTAATCTGGGTACCCGGCGTCAGTTTCCCGTCCATAACCCGGACATAGACAATGACGCCCTTATATGGGTCATAGTAAGAATCAAAAATCAACGCCTTCAGCGGTGCCTGTTCATCGCCGGAAGGCGGCGGCACCAATGCAATGATTTTTTCAAGAACGTCTTCAATATTGATCCCGTTTTTGGCGGAGATCAACGGTGCATCCTCACTGTCAATCCCGATTACATCTTCTATTTCCTGCTTTACTTCATCCGGCCGTGCCGCAGGCAGGTCAATTTTATTGATAACCGGCACCAACTCCAGGTCGTGTTCTAAGGCAAGATACGTGTTTGCCAGCGTCTGCGCCTCTATTCCCTGGGCGGCATCCACCACAAGCACAGCCCCTTCACAGGCCGCAAGACTGCGGGAAACTTCATAGTTAAAGTCAACATGTCCGGGCGTATCAATTAGATTTAAAATATATTCTTTCTGGTCTTTTGCTTTATAGAGAAGTTTTACCGCCCGGGCTTTAATGGTGATGCCGCGTTCCCTCTCCAAATCCATATTATCGAGAATCTGCGCCTGCATCTCCCGCTGGGTAAGGGCGCCGGTAAGTTCCAATATCCGGTCTGCCAGCGTACTTTTCCCATGATCAATGTGGGCGATAATAGAAAAGTTGCGTATATTTTCCTGACGATTGCTCATCCGATTTCCTCCAAGTCAACAGAATTTTACTGTAATTATTATTTTACCACATTGAACCCGGAATTTCAACCGTGAAAATTACATATACTTTCCAAATTATCGGCCCCAATTTTTATTACGGCTTTCCCTATACATACCGGTCGACATCCGCCAAGTCAATTCCCTCATGCAAAGATATATTGATTCCGTTGGCAATCACCTTAGAAATATCGTCTATAATCGTATCCACTTCTTTTGGTGCCACAATAAAATTGCCAAGCGAAGGTTCAATCGCACCGCGGATCAGCGAATATTTGTCCTCTGCCTCAATCGTATCCAATACCTTATAAAGGGGCTTTTCCTCACCGGCATGATTCTTCAGCGAATGTAATATCAAATCAATACAGTCATTGGCAATGGTCGCCGCATCCACGACAGTTGGAACACCAATAGCCACCACCGGGATTCCAAGCGTTTCCTTATTAAGGGCACGCCGTTTATTGCCAACCCCTTCACCGGGCGTAATCCCTGTGTCCGCAATCTGTATTGTCGTATTAATCCGCTCTGTTTTGCGGGAACATAAAGCATCAATGGCAATGACAAGCTTGGGCTTGATTTTTTCCACCAGTCCCCGCACAATCTCGCCCGTTTCAATACCGGTAATCCCCAGAACACCAGGTGCAATCGCACATACAGGCCGGATCCCTTCGTCAATTTCTTCCGGCACATATTCTTTCAGATGCCGGGTCACCATCAAAGAACGGATCACTTTAGGTCCAAGGGCGTCTGCTGTAATATTCCAGTTTCCAAGGCCAACCACTAAAACCGTATCATTTTCTTCTTTTAATAAGGGAGTTGTAATTGCCCGCAATTCTTTGGAACATGTTCTGCACATTTCTTCATAAATTGTCTGCTGCCCATAAAACCGGGCCGGCATTTCGATGGTAATATACCGTCCCTGTTCTTTCTGCAAATTTTGCGCACCTTCCCCATTCCGGATATGCACCCGTGTTACTTTTATATATCCCTGTATTTCCTCACATTCCACAGAGACCCCGGGAATTTCGCTATCTTCCGGTTGTCCTTCAGAAAACATTTCCTTTGCCTCAAGGGCAAGGTCACATCGTACTTGTTTTTTCATTTTTTTCACCTCTTTCCACTATATTTTTCTCGTTCCCCATTTTTTTATGTGAAAATAAAATTTTTTTCAAAAAAACCCTTGCATTTTATAATAAATAGTGGTAAAATAACTTTCACTGATGTGAAAATCAAGTTTGATGTTTGGAGGTGAAATTATGCCTAATATTAAATCAGCAAAGAAGAGAGTAAAAGTTATTAAGAAAAAGACTCTTCAAAACCAGATGATTAAGTCTCAGCTCAAGACAGCTATCAAAAAGTTCGAGGCTTCTCTTAAAGAAGGTAAGGCAGCTGCCTCCGATGCTTATAACTTTGTTATTAAAAAGACGGATCAGGCTGTTGCTAAAGGTATTCTCCACAAGAATACAGCTGCTCGGAGAAAGAGCCAGTATGCAGCAAAATTAAATAAGATCGCTTAACACCAAGTGATAGGTAAAATTTTCTACTACAAATTAAAAAGCGCATCTGCAATTGCAGATGCGCTTTTTTTGCTATGATACAAAATTATCACCGCGTCTTCCTCTTTACCTCTGATGTAAAATTCCAAACCGATTCTTCAATCTGATAAACTTATACCGTTCCCGGTCATAAGAATATGCTTCATAAATCAACCGATTTCCTCGAATGGTAATCCCAACAAAAAAAGGCATCGGAATTTGTCCGATAACAAACTGCAGGGAACACAACCTCATTCATACCTGTAGACAAAGTTGTCACATAGTTGGTGCCGATGATTCTTCCCATAGGATAGATCAAACCCGAAGAACCATCGCATTATAATAATTCACAAGTTCTTTTTCCTCATACATTTCTATATCGAACATACAATGCGGTAAACTTTTGAATGTTTGTCAATCAATATTTTTCTGCAGTTTTCCAACTGCCTTCTTTTCAATACGTGATACATAAGACCTCGAAATATTAAGGCGTTTCGCTATTTCCCGCTGGGTCATCATATGCCCGTCAACCAATCCATAACGAAGGATAATGACCTCTTTTTCTCTTTCGTCCAGTTCATTTTTTATATTTTTATACAATTGTTTTACCTGCATCCCCAAATCAATTTCGTCAAAAACCACCTCTTCGTCCGTTCCCATCACATCCATCAGCATAATACTGTTTCCCTCTTTGTCTGTGCCAATGGATTCATTTAATGAAACATCCCCCTGCATCTTTTTCCGGCTTCGGATCAGCATAAGAATTTCATTATCAACACAACGAGCCACATAGGTAGCCAACCGAGTTCCTTTACTCGGGTCAAAACTGGTTATTCCTTTGATAAGACCAATGGTTCCGATGGAAATCAACTCTTCGCTGTCTCCCAGAGTCGGTGCATATTTTTTTACCACATGGGCCACCAACCGAAGATTATGTTCAATCAACATATTTTTTGCATGTACATCCCCTTGCTGATATTTCTCCAAATACTCCCTTTCCTCCGCCGCCGATAATGGTTTGGGAAAGGAATTGCTGTTTTGTACATAAGACAATAATAAAATAAGTGAACCAAAGATATTTTCCAAAAAACCTATCATTTCTTTACCTCCTCTATTTCCTTTTATATCCTATGCACAGGCTTTTTGTCCTTATAACCGGTTCAAACAGATAAAACAACGAATTATCATGTTATATGCGGTCTTCGACCGCTAAAACAACATCTACACACGACAAATTAATTTCGTAAAATCTTCGCAGTTTTTTATTTGCGTCTTAAATCTGCAAAAAAATAAACCCTTTGCAGGGTTTATTTCTGTTCAGTTTTTTCCCGTTTATCCGACCGTCGGCCTGCACTCAGATTGAAGACAAATTCTGCATATTCTCCTTCTTTGCTATTGACTATGATATTCTTACCATGGGCACGGATAATTTGTTTGACAAGATAAAGACCGATTCCCGTTCCCTCCTTATTTTCGCTCCGTGATTTATCCACTTTGTAAAGCCGCTCAAATATCATTCGCTGCTGCTCTTCCGGAATACCGCAGCCAGTATTATGCACAGAAATATATACCTCCTGCTGTTTCGGCGTCACCGTAACGGTAATCTTACCTTCGGGATAAGTAAATTTGACCGCGTTATCCAAAAGGTTGGTCAGCACACGTTTAATACTGTCCGAATCCGCACGTACATAACAATACTGGTCACTGAATTTGAGATCCACATCTATTTTTTTATCTTCCAGCTTCTTTTCCAGCGAAATAATAACCATCCGTATCGTTTCGTTAATATCAAAATTGGTCTGATGAATCACCATTTTATCCGAATTCAACCGGGTAATATCCAAAAATGTATTGACCAGTCGGGATAATCTTGTGATTTCACTGTGTACAATTGTCAGATACTCCTTTTGTTTTTCCGGCGGAATGGTATCATCCAAAATGCCATAGACAAATCCACTGATGGTGGTCATCGGCGTACGCAGTTCATGGGAAACGTCAGAGATAAAAGCCATTCTGGTTTCTTCAGCCTTTTCAAGTTCCGCCGCCATCTCATTGAACGTATCTCCCAGCTCCTTAATCTCCACCGTTTCTGCATCACTTTTCCCAAGGTCGACTCTTGCTTCCAGATTTCCTTTTGCAAATTCCACTGCAGAGGTCCGGATCTTACTGATTGGGGTTGAAAGCCTTCGCGACAGCATATATGAAAGTAAAAAGGAGATAATACAAACCATAATCGCAGAAAAGCTCAAAACCCTGAACAGTTCATTGGTCATCTTCTGCTGCTCAGGTATCGGCATACTGATAAAAACTGCACCAAGCACACCGCCGCCGTTCTCGTCCAGAATCGGAAGCTGAAGAGTAAACATGGTTTGATTAAAGATTCCGCCCATTGTTCCAATGATGGTATTTTTCTGTCCGGAAAGTACCACCTTGCTATACTCGTTGGGAACAAAGGATAACTGATCCCGGGCAAAAAATCCGCTGGCTTCTGTATTGATGATTACACCGCTCCGGCTGTTTAAAATTATAATATGTTTGTCGCTGCTGTGTGCAAAGCCGCTCAAATATACCGAAAGATTTTCAGCCGGCACACTGTTTTTAATTAATGTCACAATTGATTCTGCACTTTTGGCCAAAGACTCCTCACTCTGTCTTGCAATATAGTTGGTCATCAATACCATCTGCAATGAACCCAACACAATAATGCAGACCAAAACTGTGATTATATTAATAAAAAAGATACGTGAAAACAGTGTTTTACCAAACATGTGCCATCGCTGCTCCTCTATTGTTCGACTTCGAATTTATATCCTACACCCCAGACCGTTTTGAGCTGCCAGTTCTTTCCCTCGGTTTCAATTTTTTCCCGGATACGCTTTATATGAACATCTACCGTTCTCGAATCTCCGAAAAATTCGTATCCCCAAATTTCATCCAAAAGCTGGTCTCTGGTATAGACCTTATTGGTGTTTTTGGCAAGAAAATGCAGCAGTTCAAATTCCTTTGGCGGCATCTCTATTTTTTTGCCATCCAAATAAATATCATACGTGGCCTGGCTGATGCGAAGGCCGTCGAACTCTAAAACAGCTTCTTTCTCATCATCCTCCTGGGGCACATTCATCTCACTTCGGCGCAGAACCGCCTTGATACGGGCAACAAGCTCCTTCGGTTCAAAGGGTTTCACGATATAGTCATCCGCCCCCAGTTCCAGACCCAAAACCTTATCGAAGGTTTCTCCTTTTGCGGTCAGCATAATAATCGGCGTGTTATCAACTGTACGAATTTCCCTGCAAACCTGCCATCCGTCTTTTTTGGGCAGCATCACATCCAAAAGAATCAGTCCCGGAGCAGTACTTTTGAATTTTTCGATTGCCTCTTCGCCATCGGTCGCAATCACGGCCTCATATCCTTCTTTTTCAACATACAGACGAATTAATTCACAAATATTCACTTCGTCATCAACAATCAAAATCGTTGTCTTTGGATTCATATGCTTTCCCTCCATGAACTTGTTTATCAGCTTTTGTTTATTATAGCATACTTTCTTATAAAAGTATTAACAATTTATGAAAATTTTGTTTTCTGCATAAAAACTTTGCATGCGGTTATAATAAATCTGTAAATTTTTTTTTGGAGGTAACGATGAGTACACACACCATAACCGGCTCTGCGGTTATTAAACCCGCATCCCGCAGTGAAGCCAAAGCTGCCGCAGCCGCCAAAAAAGAAAAGATTCATTCTTTATCCAAAGAACTCGCCCATGCACAGGAAGAATACAGATGCGCTTTAAAAAACTTTGAATATCTGTATGATACCGCCGAAGTTGATATTTGCACCTATGCTATTTTAAGCGCCCAATGCAAATATGAACGCATTTTAAAACAGCTGCGGCGAATGCAAATGCAATGAACACAAAATTTTGTTACACTTCATCCTTTTCCATTCATTTTACAGCGCCGCTTTGCGGCGCTTTTTTTGTCATCAAATTAAAGTATCAAAAAGTTTAACATAATTTTTACATTCTGCACATATAAAATTAAAATCCACATTGTAGAATAATGACAAAATAAAAACACATTGTTATCCTATCATCAATAAAATTTTTTGTATGTGTATTGAACAACTTTGCTTTTCATCCCAAATACATTCGGACGGAGATGGGTATTATGTCAAAGCAATTTTATACCTTTGATTTAAGTTATACGCAAAACCGGGAATTAAGCTGGCTGGCTTTTAACAAACGTGTATTGGACGAAGCAAGAGATCCTTCTGTACCTCTTTTGGAGCGCACAAAGTTTCTTTCCATTTTCACCAGCAATCTGGACGAGTTTTTTATGGTACGGGTTGGCAGTCTTTTTGATCTTTCGGTCATGACCCCAAATGCCATCGACAACAAAAGCGGAAAAATCCCTCTCGGACAGCTGAAAGACATCTTTCATCATGTCTCTGCTCTGATTGCATACCGGGATGAAATTTACGAACAGCTGACCGCAGACTTACGGGCGGCCGGTATAATAGAACTGGCCTATCCCAACCTTGGGAAAGAAGACAAAAAATATGTAGACAGCTATTATAAAATGTTCATTGCCCCTATACTCTCTCCCCAAATCATCGATCCGGGCCATCCCTTTCCTCACCTGAAAAATAAAGCTTTATATATTGCCGCCCTGCTTTGCAATAAAAAAAATGAAGCAAAAAACGAAATGCTTGGCATTGTCGATGTCCCTGAAGAAATAACACCCATCTTATTTCTTCCTTCGAAAAAAGGTGCTTATATCCGTACCGCAAACCTAATAGAATCTTATCTTTCCGAGTTCTTTGGAATTTATGAAATCAAACAGTGTTCTATCATTTCTGTCACCCGCAATGCCGACATTAACTTTGATGATGAAAAGTTTGACGAAACTGAACTGGATTTCAGCACAAAAATGGCAAAACTTTTAAAAAAACGGGAGCGTTTGGCCCCTATCCGCCTTGAAATAGAGGACCCATTTACAAAGTTGTCACTCCGGCTTGCCGATCGGCTTCATTTGAAAAAAAATCAGATTTTCTATTCCATATGCCCGATAAAATGCGACTTTGTATTTCAGTTCGACAATTTTGAAAAAAGTCTGTACGATCCGGAATTTTTACCGCAATATCCGGAATATTTATCCCATGAATACCCCATGTGGAAACAAATTCAGCAGCGGGATATTCTGCTCTTTTATCCCTACGATTCCATGGCTCCCTTTTTAAAGCTTCTCCAGGAATCGGCGGATGACAAAGCAGTCACTTCTATTAAAATCACCTTATACCGGCTTGCCAGCCGATCTGAGGTGGCAGAAAAGCTTTGCAGAGCGGCAGAAAACAAGAAGGATGTCACCGTACTCGTAGAGCTTCGCGCACGATTTGACGAACAGAATAATCTGGAATGGGCAAAACGCCTTTCAGATGCCGGATGCCGAGTTATTTATGGAATGGAGGGATACAAATGCCACTCCAAAATATGTCTGATTACAAAAAAGGATAAAAATGGATTTTCCCATATAACCCAAATCGGAACCGGAAATTATAATGAAAAAACTGCGGCGCTGTACACCGATTTCAGCCTCATTACCGCGGATGAAAGTATCGCCGCGGATGCGGCCGCCTTTTTCCACAATATGCTGACCGGCAATCTTTTCGGTGTTTACAATCATCTGCTGGTCGCACCCAATACAATGAAAAAGTCCCTTCTCAATCTGATTGATGAAGAAATCCAGAAAGGAGACAAAGGAAGAATTATTATAAAGGCAAATTCCATCACTGAACGCGAACTGATTGATAAATTATCCGCAGCTTCCTGTATGGGAGTTAAAATACATCTTATCATCCGCGGAATCTGCTGCATTGTCCCCGGCATCCCGCAGAAAACAGAAAACATAATCGTGACCAGCATTGTCGGAAGGTTTTTGGAACACGCCCGGGTTTATCTGTTTGGCAGCGGCGAGGAACAAAAAATCTATATTGCCTCTGCTGATATAATGACCAGAAACCAAAGCCGGCGGGTGGAAATTGCCTGTCCCGTATTTCATACAGACATCAAGCGGTGGCTCAATGAATATTTGGATATACAGATTAAAGACAATACAAAAGCAAGCCTGCTGTCGCCGCACAAGACATATGAAAGGAAAACAGCGCCAGCCGGAAGCGAAAAAGTAAATAGTCAGGAATGGTTTATGGAACACCCACCCAAATTTGCAAGAACAAAACTACAGAAAAAATCTCTGTTTAGAAAATTTTTCTCTATCTTTGCAAAACTTGTATATAAGAAATAAATCCAATCTCCTTTTAAAAAATATTTCATCTATATCACCATTTGTTCCATATAACCCATTTCTCCTATTAATATATACAGGACCTCATTTGTAAAAAATGGGGTCTTTCTTTATACTTTTCCCCAAATAAGTTTAAAAACACATTTCCCCACCCGGCATATTCTTATTGATTGCGAAATTTTTGCGGTGGGATTCCAACCATATTGCGAAAAGAATTGGTAAAATAATTTGAATCCTCATAACCCACCAAACCTGAAATTTCGTTTATTGACAACCCCGTGTTCATCAAAAGTATCTTCGCATTGGTCATCCGTACAAGGGCAATATATTCCCGCACGCCATAGCCGGTTATCCGTTTAAAGTTATGACTGACCGTAGAATATGAAACATTACATAAGGCAGATAAATCCGCCAAAGAAATTTTTTCTGCATAGTGCCGGTTGATGTATTCAATCATTTTCGAAACCATATTTTGTGCAATGCTTCCTCCACCCGGTGCGGCATTGGGCAGCATTGCATACGCATGGGAAAACATATGGCAAAGCGGTTTAATTACTGTATTCAGACGATGAAAATCCGGTTGCTGATGTTCCAGATTCTGATATGCCTCCATAAGCCGCGGAAGTATGATTTGATATTGTTCAGAAACATTCCGGATTCTCATCAATGCCGTCTCTTCCTTCACCGCGTAACCACTCACACTGATAAAACCAAAAATTTCCTGATACTGCAGCGGAAAAATATATTCCTCCACCCCTGCATAACACATCCCCCAAAAAGGCCCTTTTTTCAGTTTTTCATATATCTTTTCCTGCCGCCGTACACAGTGCTGCCAAGCCTCCGGATTTGATTTTATCAAATTACAAAAGGAAGAACTGTGAATATTATATTTTGAAAAAGCATACATCAGAGACGAAAATTTATTGGTTCGAAAATGTATGGTAAGCCGAATCCCTTGGCTTTTCAAAAATTCTATATACATAATCATATCATTGATAAGCGTTGAAATCATAAAATCACCTGCAAGATTTTATAGTTTTTATGCAATTTATTTAAGGAAGAAAACATTAGTTTATTATATAGTAAAGTCAATACATAGTCAATAGGGAGGCTAATCATGAAGAAATATATCGAGAAAGAACGCGAACTTAAAAATTGTGCAACAGTGGATGTACTTGTCGTCGGCAGCGGACCTTCCGGTTTTGCAGCGGCATATGCTGCGGCGAAAAACGGGGCTGATACAATGATCATTGAACAGAACGGCGATATTGGCGGCATTTCCACCAGCGGCTTGATGAGCCATTGGACCGGCAGTGTCAACAGCGCGCTGTATTCGAAGCTTTTGAAAAGAAGTGCGGAAAAAAATGAAGGCGAATGGAAAAATAAAATAACAAATCTGATTGACCCGGAAAAATTAAAGACATTATACCTTGAAATGCTGATGGAAGCGGGCTGCAAAATAAAATTATACACCTTTGCCAGCGACGTCATCATGGAAGATAACAAGGTCAAGGGCGTTATTATTGAAAGTAAATCCGGACGGGAAACCATTTTTGCCAACACGGTTATTGACGCCTCCGGTGACGGTGATATTGCAGCCAAAGCCGGCGTCAGCTATCAGCTCGGCCGTGAGACGGACGGAAAAATGCAGCCGGCAACCATTATGTTTAAAATTGCCGGCGTAGATACCGAAAATGCCGTCTATCTCGGTTCGTTTGAAAGCACTTATGAAACAGAAAAAGGCGAACTTCAGGCACTTGCCAAACAGCATCTTCCCTTTCCTGCCGGCCATGTTCTGCTCTATCATTCCACCCTTCCCGGCATTGTAACCTGTAACATGACGAATTGCACCGAAGTTGACGGAACAAACGCCGATGACCTCACCAAAGCGACCATCACCTGCCGAAAACAAATGGACAAAATCATCGCTTTTCTCCGGGAATTTGTTCCGGGATATGAAAACTGTTTTGCCATTAGCTCCGCCTCTTTTATCGGTATCCGTGAAACACGGCATTTTAAAGGAAAATATACATTGACAGAGAATGATATTCTCAATGCAAAAGTATTCGACCACTGGATTGTCCGCGATGCTTTTTTCAATTTTGATGTACATAATATTTCAGGCGCCGGGCTGGACGAAACCGGATGCCAAAAAGATTTTCATGTGAAAAAGGGATATACCATCCCCTATGAATGTCTGCTGCCTCAGGAAAAAGAAAACCTGCTGTTGTGCGGAAGGAACATTTCCGGCACCCACATGGCCCACTCCAACTTCAGAGCAATGCCCATCTGTCTTGGCATTGGCGAAGCTGCCGGTATTGCCGCCGCACTTGCTGCAAAGCAACACATTTCCCTCTGCGATGTCAAAGCAGAAGAAATCCAAAAAATTCTATTGGAAGAATGCCAGACAAATGAATGATAATTTATCCTGAAGGAGAACTATCGTGATGGAATATAAAATGAATGATCAAATTGTCATATCCACCGATTTTACCGGCGGAAACATCTGCGTGCAGAAAACAGACGGAAATACAATCTACTTAAAAAACGAATTGCGTGATACGCAGCAGGACTGGTTTTATTGGGCATTTTGTATTACCGGAGCAAAAGGCAAAACACTTACCTTCACCTTTTGTGATAAAAACCGGATCGGTTATTTTGGCCCTGCGATCAGCGTTGACCTGCAAAAATGGAAATGGCTGGATAACGGCTGTACCGATACCAGTTTCACTTATACTTTTGAAAATGACAGAGTCTATTTTGCACACCATATGTTATATCATCCGGATCGTTTTTTCTCTTTTGCAGACCGAAATCATCTTGAAATACAAGAATTATGCAAAACAAAAAAAGGGAACTCCGTTCCGTGCCTCCATTTAGGAAACGGAAAAAACAACATACTTGTCACCGCCCGTCATCATGCCTGTGAAAGCACCGGGAACTATGTTCTGGAAGGCTTTTTGGAAGCATACCTCCATACCCCCATTGAAAACATCCATATTTTCTGCGTCCCCTTCGTGGACTATGACGGCGTTCTTTACGGCGACCAGGGCAAAGCACGCGCACCACACGACCACAACCGGGATTATGATACCATGCAGCCTTGCCTCTATCCTGAAACAAGGCAAATCAAAGACTATATTCAAGCAAACAATGTGATGTATGGATTTGATTTTCACTCCCCCTGGCACCTGGGCGGTGTCAATGATACAGTTTTCATTGTGCAAAACAGCGAGAAAAAAATAGCGCGCTACCGTCATTTTGGAAACATATTTGCATCTTCCATTGCTCCTGATTCTTTTCCTTACGATTCCATTAATGATTTCCCGCCAAACTGGGAATGGAATCAATGTACAGCGCCCAGTTTTTCAAACTTTTTGATGAACCACACCAGCTGCACCATGAGTTTCAGCCTTGAAACTACATATTTTGGCACAAAAAAACAGCCTGTTTCGCAGGAAAATATCAAAAATCTTGGAAAATGTTTCTACCAAGCCATAAAAACATTATGCGCAGAAACTGCAGAAGAATATAACGATTAAATTTTGCTTAGCCGCCTGCACTTAATTTTATTATCAAAGGCATATAGGCGTCATAAAGCATCCGCCCTCAAACCATAGCTTTTAAATTGACGCTTTTCTTTTCTTTTACAGATGTCAATACCGTACAACTACCGTACTTATGACACCTTACTTATTTACCATACAAAACAAGAAACCCCGCAATCCTTGATGGAATGCGGGGTTTTATTGGAGCTGCCCAGCGGATTCGAACCGCCGACCTCTTCCTTACCAAGGAAGTGCTCTGCCTACTGAGCTAGGGCAGCATAATGGCGATCCGGATGGGGTTCGAACCCACGACCTCCAGCGTGACAGGCTGGCATTCTAACCAACTGAACTACCGGACCACTGTTATGACAGCTCTGTTATCATAGCATAAACCCTACCGGCTTGTCAACCCTTTTTTTGAATTTTTTCAATAAATTCATCCTTCATCCTCCTAGCTTTCGGCATAGTTCGCCGCACACAAGCATATAGATAAAACAAATCCGTTTCGGACCATAAAAATCAGGTTCGAAGCTTCTGAGGAGGCATGTATGTGAGATCTTATATTGAAGAAAGAACGGTTGAACTTGCACGTTACATTGTGGAAAACCGTTGTACTGTTCGGGACGCTGCAAAAAAATTTGGCATTTCAAAATCTACAGTACATAAGGATATTACTGAACGATTGATAAAAATAAATCAAAATCTTGCAGAGGAGGTACGCAGCATCCTGACGGAAAATAAACAGGAACGCCATATACGCGGCGGCTGTGCCACCAGAGAAAAATACCGCCATCAAAGAGAGGTCGGATAAAAAACAGGCGCAGTCGCGCCTGTTTTTTCTATCCCGTCACAAAATTTCATTCAGCAGTGCATCCCGCTTTTCTGCCACAGTGAGGCTGCGGATTTTCTCTCTCAGCGGAAGAATCATGGGAGGTGAAACAGACAGTTCATCAATCCCCATCGCCAAAAATTTCTCTGTAAGTGATAAATCGGCGCCCAGCTCTCCACAGATGCCAACCCATTTCCCCTCTTTGTGCGCATTTTCTGCAACCATGTGAATCATACGCAATATTGCCTGATGATGCGGACGATAAAACCGGTCTATTTGGGGATTCTGCCGGTCAATTGCAAGGGTATACTGTGTCAGGTCATTGGTCCCGATACTAAAGAAATCCACCTCTTTTGCCAGCAGATCACTTATCATCACAGCAGCAGGCGTTTCAATCATAACGCCAATCTCTGTCTGTTCCCGGTAAGGAATACCTTCCGTTTTCAGTTCCTGTTTTACCTCTTCAACAATCTGTTTAACCTCCTGTACCTCTTCCACTGCCGTTATCATGGGAAACATAATGCAAAGTTTTCCGTACACAGAAGCACGGAACAATGCACGCAGCTGCGTTTTAAACACTGCTTTCCGCTCTAAACAGATCCGGATAGCCCGGAATCCCATGGCCGGATTCTCTTCATGTGCCAGCTGAAAATAATCAATCTGTTTGTCTGCACCAATGTCCAGTGTACGAATCACAACATCCTTGCCGGACATACTCTCCAGCACCTTTTTATAAGCGGCAAACTGTAATTCTTCATCCGGATAATTCTCCTGCTTCAGGTACAAAAATTCGCTTCGGAACAGGCCAATGCCACCGGCATCATTTACAAAGGCTGCCGCTACATCGTCAACACCGCCAATGTTTGCATATACCTTTATTTTTTGTCCATCCTTTGTTACATTCTCTTTTCCTTTTAATTCAAGAAGCAGTCTGCGCTTTTCCTCTTCTTCCTGCTGCCGCCTTTCCATCATCGCAAGCAATTCTTCTTCCGGATCAATATAGATTTTTCCGTCAAAACCATCAACAACCGCCATCCGCCCTTCATATGAGGAAAGCAGCCCTTCTCCAACACCGATAATTGCCGGTATATTCATGGTACGCGCAAGAATTGCCGTATGAGAATTCGCAGAACCGGCTTTTGTAACAAAAGCCAGCACCGCGGATTTATCCAGCTGAACTGTTTCGCTCGGTGCAAGATCGTCCGCACAGATGATAAATTTGCCCGCTTTCTCTTTCTGTTCACCATCGTTCCCCGTCAGATGCTTCAGCACCCGATTGGAAATGTCTTTTACATCTGCCGCTCGTTCTTTCATATAATCATCATCAATGGAAGCAAACATCTGCGAAAAATTATCTGAGGTAATTGCCACTGCGTATTCTGCATTGACCTCCTGGGTTGTAATAATATTGGCAACAGAATCATTATAATCCTGATCTTCAAGCATCATCCGATGGATTTCAAAAATCTGCGCATTGCTTTCCCCGACTTCCTGAAGCGCTTTTTCATAAATTTTTCCCAATTCTTCCCCTGCCGCATCTTTTGCAGCGGTATAGCGTTCAATCTCATTTTTTGTATCTTCTATACGAATGCGTTTAATTTTTCTCTCTTCTCTGGTAAAGAAGGAAATTTTTCCTATGGCAATCCCACCAAAAACCCCTTTTCCCTGTAACGTGATCATTTGATTTCCTCCAATCCGTCCTTATGCTTTCATTTGTCTCCATTTGCATTGTACAGCATCTATTTTCTTTTAACCGATATTATACGTCAGCACCGGTGTTTCACCGCGTATGGTATCGACATATTCCACCTGCAAATTCTTTACCGCGTCCATATTGGTGATCAATGTAATGGTATACGTTTCATAACCTTTTTCCTTCATCAAACCAAGGTCAGCTTCTGCCAGAACATCACCGGCTTTCACCCGGTTCCCCACCTTCACATGACATTGAAATCCCTCGCCGTTCAGTGCAACCGTATTAATACCGATGTGTACCAAAATTTCCAGTCCATCATCGGTTCTAATCCCATAAGCATGAAGGGAATCCTGTACATCTATAATTTCTCCGTCTGCCGGTGCAGCCACAATCCCGTCCGAGGGGGCAACTGCAAAACCATCTCCAAGCATTTTTTCCGCAAACACAGGATCAGGGAGGGTTGTGATATCCACAGAACGCCCATTCTGCGTAGCCACCAATACTTTAGGTTCCCCTGTCTTTTTCTTAAACAATCCAAACATTTCATTACCACCTTTCTAACTTTAATGAATCATCTTTTATTTTCATATTCCTTAATGAATTTTGTTATCTCATTTTTATCAGCATATGCCTCAATTGCGCCCTTATTCGTCACACTGTGCGAAGCATAATACGCAGAAAATTCCAGATATTTCAAAAGCGCTTCAACCGGCAGCCGCTCTAAATCCTTCGGTGCAATCCCATCTTTTATAAGACAAGCCAAAAAACTTCCAATCATCGCATCACCGGCACCGGTTGTATCCGCCACGTTTACCTCCGGCGCAACCACCGTAATGTTTCTGGTCTTTGTATATAAAGAAGCTCCGCCCTTTCCTTTGGAATAGAGAACCATCTTTACTCTGCCTGCGAAGAGTTCCGGCAATGCTTCCGTTATATCCTTTTTTCCTGTAATAAAGTCCAGCTCTTCATCGGAAATTTTCAGAAGATCCGCCGAAGGGAGAAACTCCCATACCGCGTCACGGCAGTCTGACGGCGACTCCCAAAGGGGGAGCCGGATGTTCGGATCAAAACTAATCAGGCCGCCGTTTCTGCTCACCAGTTGGATTGCTTTTTTATGTGCATATTTTGAAGGGCCTTCCACCAATCCGACAGAACAGAAATGCAAAATCCCGGTATCCCGGAACATCTCTTCGCACAAATCTTCTTCCGACAAAAGCATATCCGCCCCGGGCCGTCTGTAAAACATAAATTCCCGGTCACCGTCTTCTTTCAGGGATACAAAGGCAAGGGTGGTATTTGCCGCCTTCGTTTGGGAAATATGTTCCGTATCAACCCCTGCCTTTTGCAAAACATCACAAATATATCCACCGAAGGCATCGGCGCCGACACATCCAATCATTTGTGCCGGTATCTCCAGCTTGCCGCACACGGCTGCAACATTTGCCGGCGCACCGCCGCACCGCCGGCGAAACCCCTCTACCTCCTGCAACGCACATCCGCGCTGTTCCGGAATAAAATCAATCAATGCTTCGCCAATTGCCGATAATTTTTTCATCTCTCATCCTCACTTATTACAAAAGATTTCATAGGCCAAATCTCAGCCATACCTGTCAACCCTTCCGAAATCAACGCTCCGCAGATTTCTTTCGGATAAAACCGGCTGCTGAAACTCTCTTCCCCTCCATTTATAAAAATTTCAAGACTGGAGGTATCACATAAAATCCGCAGACTTTCCACTTTTTCAATTACCGCACTGCGCCTCTCTCTGCCAAGGCCTGATTTCCCAAAGGACAGGGAAAACACTCCCTGCTGATAGGTAATCATTGCATCCTGTTTGATCGTAATAGTAAATGCTTTTTCCTCCCGGACACGTATCTCACAGTCAAAAACTTCCAGGTTTTCCACCGCCGTCCTTCCATCCAGGTGAACCTTACGCCTGAGACCGCGTAATTTCTCTATTTCCTCTATTGGATAGCGATAAATTTTATCTCCCTGTCTTTTTAAAACACAGGGCAGCGTTAAAATATGATGCCAGCCATCTTGTACCTCTGCATTTTGATATACACTGTCGGGAACAGCCATCCATCCAATTTGTATTCTCCGCCCATCTGTATCCAAAAAACTTTGCGGCGCGTAAAAATCAAATCCACGGTCAATTTCTTCAAAACTGCCAATCTGAAGTTTCCCATCCAAATCTCCTTCCAGAAAAGCATATCCGGTTTGATACATATTCTGAAAGCGGTATCCGTCCGGCTCCACTCCCTGCGGCGAAAACATCAGCACCCAACGTCCGCCCAGCGAAAAGAGATCCGGGCATTCCCACATATAACCGAGCCTTTTTGTTGTAGTTATCCGCTGACAAAGTGCCCAATCTTTCTTATTTTCCGATTGATATAATAAGACCTCGCCAACGTCGTCCCGCCGCCGCGCTCCAAGTACCATATAGTATCTGCCCTCTGCATAAAATACCTTGGGATCGCGCACATGACAGCTCACATCTTCCGGATAATCCGAATTCCGCAAAAGTACCTGTTTTTCTCCAACAGTTTCTCCATCAGTCTCTACCAGGATGGTATTGTGTTCCCGGCCACTGAAAATATAATCATATGGTCCGCTGTGCAGTACATTACCAGTGTAATAAAGATAAGATTTCCCGTCTTCTATATAGGACGACCCCGAATAGACGCCATGACAATCATCGGGCGTATCACAGCAAAGCGCCGGGGTATGATATTGATACTCTACAAAATTTTTTGTGGAATAATGTCCCCAAAAATTAAGTCCGGGTTCCACACCAAAGGGTGCATATTGAAAATAAATATGCACCCTGTCGCCCAGTTTCCCCAGTCCGTTTGGGTCATTCAGCCAGCCGCTTTTGGGCATCAAATGAAATCTTGCCGCATATTTCCCATGTAAACTGTGATTTTTCTCCCACAGTTTTACGGCTTTTATCATATCTTTTCCCTGTTTGTTCATTGATTATCCCACCTATGCCTTTTCATTGATCCCCATGAACCACGAGACTGCAAACGCGACAACTGCAGCCACCGCCATCGTACACAGATAGCCAAACAGGTGGTCGGTGGTAATTAAAAGACCGAATATTCCGGTAACGCCATAAGCAGATGCCCCCACGTTGAACAGGGCCCCTACCAAAGCACCGGCCGCTCCGCCAATCATTCCGGCAACAAAGGGACGCATAAACCGGATATTCACACCAAAGATTGCCGGTTCTGTAATGCCCAGAAATGCCGAAAGAGATGCCGGAAGCGCCATCGCCTTAATCTTCTTATCCCGTACTTTCAGGGCCACTGCCAAAGCCGCCGCCCCCTGCGCCACATTCGCAGCAGTTGCAATCGGCATCCAGGTGTTTACACCAGTGGAACTCAAAAGACCCGCCTCAATCATGTTATACATATGATGGACACCTGCCACAACGGTAGGTGCATAAACCGCCCCCATAAGAAAGGCACCGATTCCAAAGGGAATTGCAATCAATTGACTTACCGCCCACAAAACGCCATTTTCAATCCATGAAAATACCGGCCCGATCAGGGTGAGCGTCAGATAACCGGTAACCAAAACTGTCACCAGCGGCGTAACAAACAAATCAATGATTTCAGGTACAATTCTATGCAGTTGTTTTTCCAGCATGGACATAAACCATACCGCTATTACCACAGGAATTACATGCCCCTGATAGGCAACCAAATTAATATTATAAAGGCCAAACCAAACAGAAGCCTGCGGGATTGCCTCACCCGCTGCAGTCATTGACGCCACATTCCATGCGTTGATAAGGTTCGGATGAATCATAATCATACCAATGACCGCACCAAGGAACAAATTTCCTCCAAACGTTTTTGCCGCACTGATTGCAATCAGAATCGGCAGAAAGGTAAACGCCGCATTGGCAAATAAATTCAGGATGGTAAATGTACCGGAATCCAGCAATGAAGGGAACGCTTTGCCAAGACCTTCCAAAAGGCCCATAAGAAGGCCGCTTGCCACAATGGCGGGGATGATAGGTACAAAAATATCACCAAGCGTTTTAATAAGCCTTAAAAACGGATTCATCTTTTCGGCAGCCGCCTGCTTCACCTCTTCTTTGGAAGCCGCCTCCATGCCCGTCAGCGCCATAAATTCGTCATAAACTTTATTGACAATCCCCGTACCAAAGATTGCCTGCAACTGTCCCTGGGCTATAAATACACCTTTTACACCTTCAATATTTTCGATTGCAGCTTTGTCAACTTTGTCTTGGTCTGCCACCACCAGGCGCAGTCTCGTTGCACAATGTGCAGCTGAAACCAAATTTTCTTTTCCGCCGATTCCCTTTAATACTTCTTCTGCTGCTTTTCTGTGATCCATAAAGTATTCCCCCTGCTTCTTAGATTTAATATGTAAATTTTATTCTTTGCACAGATCCTATCCAAAACACGCACAGAAAAATATGAAAACGTTTTCATATTATATTTTAATTATAATCAGCAAAACCAAAGATGTAAATCCGCATTTTATACCAATTTCAACTTTATTTTTTGTGTATTTTACCCTATTCCAGAAATATATACCTGGTTATAACGCACCGTTATAAGATAACGATACCATAAATTTTATTCTCCGGTACTCTCTCTTTCCATAAGCGTATAGCCCAATTTTATCTGCTTTAAAATTTTACAATCACTTGCCAGCATATCGAGAATAAGCCGCCCGGCCTCCCTTCCCGCCGTCTTATAATAAAGATGCACGCTGGTCATGGAAGGAGAAACCACGTCCGCCATCTTAGCATCTCCAACCGCAGCAATTTTTATCTCCCGGGGGATTTTTTTATTTAGCTTCCGCAAATAAGAAACTGCGCCAAATGCAATGGCGTCTGTCGCACAAAACACCCCATCCAAATCCGGCATTTTTTTCAGTAATTCCGGCATTTTTTCTCTTCCGGATTCAATTTGAAATGCACAGGTCACATTCTCTGCCGGAAGACCCTTCTTCTGCAAAACTGCACGGTAACCATCTTCCCGGGCCTGCCCCGCAGAAAGGTCATCACGGGTCACGCCCAGCATTCCAATCTTCCGGCAGCCTCTTTCCGTCAAATGCGAGACCGCAACACAGGCGGCACCGTAATCGTCATGGTAAACACTGGAACATTCCTCTGCCTGCTGGCCAATGACAACGATTGGTTTTTTATATTCCGCCAGCAGCTGATGATGCTCCTTTGAAAGAATGGTCGCCAAAAATAACACCCCATCAACCGTTGTATTTTTGAAAATTTGCAAAAATTCCAGTTCCTTTCCCGTATCATTATCTGTGTTTGCCAGAATTATATTATACCCACTTTCTCCCAAAGCATCCGCAATCCCTGAAACAACACGGGAAATTGATTCTGAACTGATTTTCGGCACAATAACCCCAATTAAATTGCACTTATTGCTCCGCAGGGTCTGCGCCGAAAGAGAGGGCGTATACCCGGTTTCATCAATCACTTTCGCAATTGCCGCCCTCTTTTCTTTACTTACATATCCATGATTCAGGTATCTCGACACTGTTGCCGGTGAAACACCGGCAAGTTTCGCAATTTTCTGAATGGTCATCTTCAACACCTCACTGTTATCGGTTTCATATATCATATTATAACATAAAGAAACAGGTCTGCAATATGCTTTTTTTATATGCTTCCACGCACGAACCATAAAACTCTTGTTTTTAATGGTTTCTTCCCCTTTTCTTATGCAATATATAACGAAACGAAAGAGGTCCCCGTCCTCTATTGGCGGCAGGTTCCTTTTCCGTTTTTCGGCGGGCGTACAATCTCCCGCCGAAACGCCAAATGAAAGGCTTTCAGCCCTTATTAAAAATTTTACTTTGATTTTTGTGCAGTTTCACTTTATAATTCAATTGACATTAAAATGAAACGATGCTATGATGATATTATAAACAGAGAATAAAAGATTTTTATATATAAATCTACGAAATCATTTTCATAAAATCCAGAAAGGATTCTTTCATGATATATACAGTTACCTTTAATCCCTCCATCGACTGTTTTTACAGGCTCCCGGACTTCCGTACGGGCAATGTCAACCGTGCAGAAGAAGAATATTATTATCCGGGCGGCAAAGGCCTGAACGTTTCCATGATGCTGCATGAATGCAGCATCTCAACAACTGCATTGGGATTTTTGGCAGGCAGTACAGGACACGCAATACAAAAGATGCTGGATGAAACCGGTTGTCCGACCGACTTCATTTTTATTAAAAACGGATTTTCACGTATCAACACCAAACTCCATAACGGGCAGGAAACCGAAATCAATGGGATTGGTCCTCTGCCCTCTTCAGAAGATCTGAACCGGTTAAAAGAAAAATTGCAGCAGCTGAAGAAAGGGGACACGCTTGTTCTTTCAGGCAGTATTCCCCACAAATTATCTGATGATACCTATTTTACCATCATGCAGACGCTGGCACCTAAAGAAATAAATACTGTTGTCGACACCACAGGAGAACTGCTTCTTCATTCCCTGCAGGCAAGACCTTTTTTGATTAAACCAAATCTTCAGGAACTTGCGGATTTATTCCATACCTCTTTGCACACCCAGGAAGAGATTATTAAAACCGCTGAAAAGCTTCAGCAGATGGGCGCCCGCAATGTTTTGGTGTCCATGGCCGGGGACGGTGCCATTTTACTGACCGATGACAAAAAAATTTACAAACAGAACGTCCCTAAGGGGACCGTCGTCAACTCTGTCGGCGCCGGTGATGCAATGATTGCAGGTTTTTTAGCCGGGTTCTTACAATCAAACGACTATATACACGGACTGCGTCTGGCTGCCGCCACAGGCAGCGCAACCGCTTTTTCCCATCATCTTGCGAATTATCATGCAGTTGAAAAAATGTTGGAACTGCTTCCGGAAACAGAAACACTTTCAGCATTTTAAAAAAGAAGTTGTATAAAATGAGCAGTATGATATAAAATAAAAAAGAAAAGGAGTTTGATTTTATGAAAACATTTGCTTATACCATCACCGATCCGTTGGGAATCCATGCACGCCCGGCGGGGCAACTGGTGAAAAAATGCAGCGAATTTGAAAGCGCTGTGACAATTGAAAAGGACGGAAAATCGGCAGACGCAAAACGTATTTTTGGCATTATGGGACTTGCTGTAAAACAGGGAAATGAGATCACTGTCAAAACTGACGGCAGCGATGAATCAGAAGCTGCAGACGCAATTGCCTCTTTTCTTAGAGAGAATTTATAGTACCGTTATTATACAATAAAACGGCCGTCATTATGGCGGTCGTTTTTATATCTACTTTTGTCGACATTATCATCAATATATTGTTGTAAACATAAAATAAATTATTGAATCCACCATTATATTACATTGTGCCAATGGTATCAAAATTATATAATATAACAAAGGAGTCGTTATATTTATGGAACCTCAAAATAAAATTATTGGCAACAATATAAAAAAATTCAGATACATAAAAAATCTTTCCCAGGAAAATTTAGCATTAGAAGCAGAAATCAGCTTATCAAATCTCCGCCAAATAGAAAAAGGCGTGGCCAATCCAACCATTCACACACTTTTGGCATTGGCAAAACCATTGGATGTGACTGTGATTGACCTCATTTATTCTGATGCAGATAAAATTCAGGAAATAAGAAAATTTTATGAACTCGTACACACCCTGCCTCCCAAAGCAGAGGCAGCTATTATGGATATGCTGCGCATTATGATTCATATTCTTCAGGACCGTGAACAGTAATCAATACAAATGAATTGTATGTAAAAATTATTCCGTTCCGGCCAGCTCCGACTTCTCCATCTGTTCGGCAACTTTTCTTACGATTTCAGCCATTATTTCCGCTTTATCAATGGGAAATTCAAAAGATAATTTAACGGTCTTTCTTTCCGTTATTTCTAATGTTATTTTATTATCCAATACAATCATCTCCTTTTTCTTTTATTTTTCCCATATATATTGTTTTTATACATAAAAAAGGTTAGCAAATTATACCTGCTAACCTTTTTCATTTATTCTTCTATGAAACTACAACAAATCTCCCGATTTTATTCAAAAATATACGCCTTTTGAATATCCTCATAAGCCCAATATGATTCTGTCAGATCATCAAATTGATGCGTACGCACCTGGGTTTTGATACCAATGACCCGATTCATTAAGGTTACAAATTCAGCTCTTGTAATTTCGCTGTCCGGCCGGAATGTGCCGTCTTCATACCCTTTCAAATAGCCACGGTCCGTAAACGCCGCAATGACGCCTTTTGCCCAATGCGCACCGATGTCAGAAAAACGCTCTGTATCTTTTTCAACCGATTCAATTTTCCACGGAATACACAAAATTTTTATCAGCTCTGCTCTGGTTATCCCACGGTTTCCGCCAAAGGTCTGATCTGTATATCCGTCAATAATTCCCACGCCGGCAAACCGGCTAACCAAATCAGCATACCTGGATTCCACATCTTTGAACGTATGCGCTTTTTTAATTTCTTCAATCTCCAACAGATGATCCAGCGCTTCCAACACCTCATATCTGGTGATGGCCTGATCTGCTTTAAAACAGTTATCCGAATATCCTTTGATATATCTTATGGACTGAATATTTTCTTTTAACTGCATTTTTGGTTCCCGCACCGTGTAATGCGCCGTCAAAACACCGGACTTTCTGCTTCCTGCAATTGCTATTGCCTTCACCGTCATATCTTTCTCTATAACAATCCCATCGGAATACAAAGCGCTGTTTTTATCCGGCGTTGTACCATCGGTGGTATATCGGATTTCCGCTCCGCTGCTCGTTGTTGTCAACTCCACTTTGCTTCCTTTCAAGACTTCACCGGCCGCAGGCGCAGCTTTCGGCACAGCAATTGCAGACACATCCTTCGGCACAGAAATTGACGCTGATCCGCCACCGCTTATATGTATATTCGGCTTCGTTACCCCCTTAATGGTCACTGTGTTATCCGAAACATATTTGCTCAATATCACCCCGGCTTCATCCAATTGATGTCTTTCGTCCTGCTCCCCTTGCGCACCCGGAGCATCACTGGGATAAAGCGCCTTCTCATATGTTACATAATCTCTCGGAAAACGCACCCCGATTTTAAGCGTTCCATTTGCCGAACTGCTATTCCCTTTGAGGGTGAGTTTCAAATGCCTGTCATCCACCTTTTCGACCTTTTCAATTGATATTTCTTCACTGCCGGTTATCTCCCATTCTTCAATACCAGCTTCATATTCATCAGGATCGATAAATACATTTTCATTCATCACAAGATCCAGCGTCTTCCCATTTTCCTGGCCGCGAATGATCTGTGCCGGCGAAGAAAGACGAATTTCATAGGGGGTATATGCCTCTTCCGGTATCCAATTTGCATACCAGTTGCCGCATAATTTTGCATCCTGCGTCAGCACTGATCCAAATCCTTCATCAAAATGCGACCAATATGTGAAGACATAGCCATCCCTTACCGGCTTCTTCAGCTCATCGCCGAGGACTGAAACCGTATCCTCAAGTGTCAAGCCGTCTTTCTCGTAATATTTAACCGGCTCTCCGTCCTCTCCTTTATTTCCGTCATAAAAATTGACAAAAAATCCCTTAGGATCATAAGTGAAGGCATATGTCCCATACTTCTGCATCTCAAAAGAAAAAGACCTTTTGTCCGAAGACAAGATTTCCTGTTCTTCCGCACCGTCTTCGGTAAGATAATATAAATGATAATCCTTTCCCCAGCCAAAATCTCCGCCGCCAATTACCATCTCTGCAAAAAACTTTACTTCAGCCGGAAAAAGTTCAACACTGCCGTCATAAACTTCCCGGGTCTCCTTTTCACATAAAAGCAAATCTACGACAAATGCTCTGTTCCCCTCCGGTACACAGGTTTCGAA
The DNA here is from genome assembly GCA_910580105.1 of uncultured Clostridia bacterium. Lineage (GTDB taxonomy): Bacteria > Bacillota > Clostridia > Monoglobales > Monoglobaceae > CAJTWN01. The sequence goes on from CAJTWN010000002.1 coordinate 173,099, forward strand.
AAATGCAGGGAATTCCTTTTCCGGATGCAGATATGTGCCAATCAAAGGCACCAAGCCTTTTTCCGTATCCTCCGGCAGTATATAGTTGAAATTTTCAATCTGTGCCATCACTTTTCGTGTGTACGCGCCGGGCAAAGAGCCGATTTTCTCTACCTTCCCATCTTCAGCCGATACTGTACCTTGCATGAAACAAGTCAACAGCATACATACCAACAAGATCAATCCCATTGTTCTTTTCATCTTTTCTCCTCCTTTTTTCTCTCCTGTATGAAAATCGTCATTATATTATTGTTTTTCCCCTCTATTTCCTGTTTATAATACCATATAACATCGTATTTTACAACCCTTTTTGAGAAATACTTTTTAAAAAAAGTAAAACCGCAAATCCATTTAGGATTTACGGTTTATATTTCATCATTCTACCGGATATTTTTCCAATTCATCCAAAAGTTCTGCAAGTGGCATCCTGCACATTGCAACGCACCGGTCCGCTGCGCCATACGAAAGATAAAGATTTCCCTCATACACATATCCACCCACGGGAAAAACAACCTCGTTGACATCTCCAACCATTTCGTATGGTTCCTCAGGACTGAGCAAAGGATAAGGCAAGCGGCAAAGAACCCTGCCGGGATCCTTTAAATCCAAAAGCGCCGCTCCCATATGATAAACGCCCCACCGGGGGCCGCCGGGCACATCTTCGACGCCATGATAAATCAAAAGCCAGCCTTTCTCTGTCTTGATTGGCGGAACGCCTCCGCCAATTTTTAATTCTTCAAATTTAAATTCCGGCTGCATAATGGTTGCCGTATCACATTTTTCATGATAACTGTTCCAATAATCAGCATTCAGTGCCTCTTCAAAACTATCGAAATAATCAATCTGAATATCCGGCGCCACGCGGTGCATAAATGCAATTTTTCCATGAATACGTTCCGGAAAAATCATATGATCTTTATCAGAAATATCTGCATACCCCAACTTTTCATAGGATTTAAAATCTTTTGTCCGGGCAATACAAGGCCGCGGCTTTGAAGTCCCCGGTTCAGCGGTATCTATATCCCAACCACAATAAAATATATAATAATAATCCTCAAAATAAACAATCCGCGGATCCTGACACCCCGTGCTGTCATACGCTGTGTCCCTGGCAATTGCCGGCTTTTCCTCCTCATCAAAAATAAGCTTTCCATCCGGTGTAAACCTGGCGTAACGCACATCATCCACAAGATACGGAGATTCTATATTTTCATCATATTCCTTTTTTATTTCTCCATACCGATAAAGCATATGTACATCTTTGCCATCAAACCACATGCCGGGATTAAATTTTGCAACTCTGTCTCCACCATAAACGGGAACTCCATTCTTCAATACAACACCCAATCTTTCAATAGAAATCATTCTTTTCTCCTCCGTATATAAATTACAAATATTATAATCCAACTTACTTCTGTAAACAATATGAATTTCTTTTGAATTTTTAATTTCAACGCACTTCCGGTAGGAATTACTTTCTGCATCTTCCCGTACATCTTGCAGTTTGCTCAAACATCAGGTATAATAGATAAAAATGCCCGGCAGACCATATAATTTAAAAATCAACCCATAAAATGACACTATATATTGTGAATATACAACAACCATTGGCTCTGTCAAAAAGCAAACACCGTCATCTTTTCATCGTACGTATTTGATCAGGACCTGCACGGTGTAATGAAATAAAACCCAATTTAAATCAGGATAAATGAGGAATATTATGCACACAGTGAAAGCAAAAGGAATTCTTTCCGCAAAGGGCGGATTCAATTTATACCGGGGTTGTGAACACGGCTGCATCTATTGTGATTCCCGCAGTCTGTGTTATCAAATGCAGCACGATTTCGAAGATATTGAAGTCAAAGAAAATGCCATTGAACTGATGGAACAGACGCTCCGCCGCAGAAAGAAACGGTGTATGCTTTCCACAGGCGCCATGTCCGACCCTTACATGCCGCTGGAAAAGACGCTGGGTTATATGCAAAAAGTGCTTGTTTTGATTGAACGCTATGGTTTTGGAATTAATATTCTGACCAAATCTTCTCTTGTTCTGCGCGATTTGGAACTTTTAAAGAAGATTCATAAAAAGACAAAATGCGTTGTTCAAATGACTTTGACTACTTATGATGAAAAACTGTGTAAAATTCTTGAACCCAATGTGGCAACAACCAAAGAACGGCTTGAAGTCTTAAAAATTCTTCATGACCACCATATTCCAACCATTGCCTGGCTTTGTCCCTTTCTCCCCTTTATCAATGATACCGAAGAAAATATTATGGGGCTCTTAAACGGTTGTATAAATGCAGGCGTACACGGCATTCTGTGTTTTGGCATCGGCCTCACCCTTCGGGAAGGGAACCGGGAATACTTCTATCAGCAGCTTGACAAACACTTTCCCTCCCTCCGGCAAAAGTATCATCAAACCTATGGAAATGCCTATATCATCAACAGTCCGACAGATCAATCACTCATGCACCTGTTAAAAACCGAATGCAGAAAAAATAATATATTGTTTGGCACCACAGAAATCTTTCAATATTTAAATACCTTCGAAGATAAATATTCTCCCGCACAGATCAGTTTTGATGAACTGTAATGACCGACAGAAAAACAAACGTTTCATTCGTGTAAACAATTCTTAATTTCATAATTTATGGAGGTAAGCCAATGGATATTGACAAACTGATGAACAGCGGTCAGATTTATGACCCAACCGAAGAGCGTTTCACAAAACGCCAGGCAGAATGCCTTGAAATTCTTTATGATTTCAATCAAACAAGACCCTCAGAATCAGAAAAGCGGCAGCTGCTTTTACAGCAGCTGTTTGCGGAGATTGGCAGCAACTGTTATATCGAGCCGCCGCTCCGTGCCAACTGGGGATGTCACACCCATATGGGAAACAATGTCTATGTTAATTTCAATTTGACGCTTGTTGATGATGCTGATGTCTTTATCGGCGACCATACAATGATTGGCCCCAACGTCACCATCGCAACTGCAAACCATCCACTGGAACCGGCCCTTCGTGAAAAAGCGCTCCAATACAATACACCCGTTCACATTGGAAAAAATGTCTGGATTGGCGCAGGCGCTATTCTTCTTCCAGGTGTTCATATCGGAGATCACAGCATCATTGGCGCAGGGAGCATTGTTACAAAAGATATTCCCAGCATGGTTGTTGCAGTGGGAAATCCATGCAGAATTCTTAAACAAATAGACAAATAAAAGGTATATATAATCAAACAGGGTCCGCTGAAGCGCGGGCCCTGTTAATTTTATTCCGTATATTAACCACAAGTTTTTATATCCGATCTAGTTTAACAGATGAATGATTCCCCATCAATGCAGGTAAAGACATTGACTTTTTGCATACGTATACAATCCTTGACGGAAACCCACCTAGTCCCTGCTGTCACCACAACCATACAATGCACAATATGTATCAGATACCATACATTTTTCTAAACTGGATACAGTATTTTTATTTACGTTCCTCCGCTTCCTTCAAGAGACGGCGCAACAAACTGTAAAGATAATTCACGTCCAAAGGTTTTGCCACAAAACCATTCATACCGGCCGCCATTGCAGCATCCACATCCTCTTTAAAAGAATTTGCGGTCATAGCAATAATGGGAATCGTCCGGGCATCTGTCCGCGGCAAATCACGTATTGCGCAGGAAGCCTCCAATCCATTCATTTCCGGCATCTGAATGTCCATTAAAATCACTTGAAATTCATTGGGCTTGCTCTTCTGAAACCGCTCAACTGCCTGCTTTCCATTTTCAACCCGGCAAACGGCTGCACCTTGAATTTCCAAAAGGCTTGCTGCAATCTCAGCATTTAAATCATTATCTTCCGCAAGCAAAACCTGTACATCTTTCAATAAGGCAGTAGATGCCGAATGCACTTCCTGTTCAGGCACCGCCTCCATCGGCTCTCCCAATGGGAAGGTAACTGTAAAATAAAAGGTACTTCCTTTTTCCGGCTCGCTATTGACGCAAAGATCGCCGCCCATCATCTGCACAATATTACGGCTGATGGGAAGACCAAGACCGGTCCCCTGACTTTTGGACGGATTTGGCCCAACCTGTTCAAAGGCATCAAAAATACGTGCCTGATCCTCCGAAGAAATACCAATCCCATCATCAATAACCCGAAAATCAATTGTAGCCGTATCCTCTGTAGAATCCGTTTCTTCTATCTGCAATACAACTTTTCCGCCCGCACCGGTAAATTTAAAAGCATTCGAAAGCAAATTGGTAAGAACCTGCCGCAAGCGGATAACATCTCCCATAAGTCCGCTATGAACGATTTTCTTTTCTAAAGTATAATGAATATTTCGCCGCTGCGCTTCTCCTTCCATCATTCCCTGAACATCGTTTAGCATATGTTCCAAAGAAAAAGGTTCCTGAACGATAGAAAGCATCCCACTCTCTATACGGCTCATATCCAGCGTATCGTTGATCAAATCCAACAAATAATGGGAAGAAGAAAGGATTTTAGAAAGACTTTCACGTACCTTATCCGGAACTTCTTCCTCCATGGTGGTCAACTCAGACAATCCAACAATTGCATTCATCGGAGTTCGGATTTCATGACTCATCCGGGAAAGAAATTCTCCTTTGGCCCTGTTTTCAGCCTCGGCATTCTTCAGCTCGCTTTGCATAACCGCCGCACGTACGCGGGTGCGGTTCACCCACAAAACAATGGTTACAATAATTAAAAGAATAATCGACAGGATGAATATAAACATAACCGGATTTGCATAAATGAAAGATTTAAAAGAAAAATCATTCGTTCCCAGAGAAATCATATTCCGGTCCAGTATTTCGGACTTTTCCTCATCAGAGATATGATAAATTGCTTTGTTGAGTATTGTCAGCAATTCCGATTCAACTGGCCGCGATAATGCAAAACTGAATTCACTGCGATCATTAACAAGGGTAACAGGCACAAGATTTTGATAATGATTCCGCTGTATTTCACGTTCCAGCCGGGGAGCCATACCATAAATAAAATCTATCTCACCTTTATCAACTGCCGCTAAGGCATCTTCTACATCTGAGTATGAACGCACAACTGCAGCTGCTATACCACTGGGTAATTTTCGTCCTTCAACAACAGCTCCTACCAAATTTTCAGCTGGATAACTTGACATTTTATTACGTACCAAAATACTATTCATACTGATATAAGGTGATGTCAAAGCCAGCTCCTGCTGTATCGAATCATTTTCTGAACCCAAATAAAAGCCAAGAATGTCCGCTTCTTTCCGCTGTACCATATGAACAGCATCCATATAGGTTTCCGTGTATACATAATCTATTTTAAGTCCTGTAAACGCAGCAATTTCACCAAAAATATCCGGTATTATCCCGCTATGCGGGTCATCTCCGGAACTCTCACAAGATAACGGATGCCAGTTTTGCGGCATTACCACCGTCACATGTTTCTTTTCCTGTATATAAGTTTGCTCTTCCTCGTTAAGATGAATTTCTGCGGTAATTTTATCCGGAAAATTTGCTTCAAAGCGTTCTTCTGCAAAATTTGGATTTGAGTCCAGTATTTTTTCCAAGGCCATGTTCAGCCCATCCAAAACCTCTTGGTTCCCCACCGTTGTAACAATATAATGGGGCTGGGCATCAAATGATGCAATAGCACGCATAAAATCATCATTTTCAGCATCATTTCCCAACAATAAATCCACATCGCCATTCTTTAAATATTCATAAAGATTTCCATTTTTAGATAATTGTTCATAATTATAATACTTCAATTTACAATTCAAACCATTGATCGCAAGAAAAGTATTCAATCGCTGTATTTTCTCGGTGGCGTTTATATAAACGCCAATCGTCTTTCCATTCAAACTCTCAAGATTATAACTCTGCATTCTTTGATCATCACGAAGTGCAAACAAAACAGATTTACTGTATCCTGTATTATATTCCGGATAGGCAAAATATTCTTCCAAATCTGATGAATAATAATTCCCACCCATTAAATCATATTTGCCGGCTACAAACTCGTCTATCATGGTTTCGCCAGTGGTATCAATATACTCATACTTCCAGCCTGTATACTTGCTGATTTCATTAAGATAATCCACAACAAGACCATACCGCGTCCCATCCTCCGCCGTTTCAGTCATTCCTTTAACCTGAGGAAACGCCACCTTAAGTACACGCGGCTGCTCCTCTACGGCTGATACCGAGGCACATATTATTGTAAATAAAAGCACCACCAGCACGGTGGCACCGAAAAGTCTTCTCTGGATTTTTTTCTTTATCCCCATTGCAAACTGTCCCCTTCGGAATTTTTTCAAAATCTCCAATTGATTCTATAAAATATTAAATTCATATCTCATCTATTTTAAAATATAACACAACTGAATCAAAATAGCAATAGCCTGTGCGGTCATTTTTCCTGTATTGCAAAGGTCACATAGAATAAACAGAACATATAAAATAATATATGGTTTTTAAATATAATGAATTAACATAGTCAAAACAACATGTTGCCCCTTGGGCAGAGATATATGCCCACAATGCTGCCACCGACAAAATCAACAAACCAGGGCATTATTTCATAATTGCAGTCTATTTATTACAGCCGCTTTTTATGACAAAAAAATGATAAATCTCAGGCTTACCGTACATATGACACCTTAATTACTTACCGTACAAAACAAAAACCCCGCAAACCTTGAAGGAATGTGGGGTTTCGTGGAGCATCATACCAAAAATGATACGCTGCCTTCCGGTGGACGCTGGGGCCCCCACGAAGCCCAAAGGCTTCGTGGGGAAAAGGAGGAGCAAAGCGAACTTTGCTCCGACGTGGTGACCCATCGGAGATTCGAACTCCGGACACCTTGATTAAAAGTCAAGTGCTCTGCCAACTGAGCTAATGGGTCATATTTAATTTATTTACAGCAAAAAAATAATGGCTGGGCTGGCAGGATTCGAACCTACGAATGCAGCAGTCAAAGTGCTGTGTCTTACCGCTTGACGACAGCCCAATATAAAAAACTGGGGTGGATAAAGGGAATTGAACCCTTGACCTCCAGAGCCACAATCTGGCGCTCTAGCCAACTGAGCTATACCCACCATATAAAGACTGGCGCGCCTGAAGGGACTTGAACCCCTGGCCCACTGCTTAGAAGGCAGTTGCTCTATCCAGCTGAGCTACAGGCGCATCTATACCATTCGGCTGTCACTCTTCGGTTGGCAAACTGAAAATGGAGCGGGTGATGGGAATCGAACCCACGCAATCAGCTTGGAAGGCTGAGATTCTACCATTGAACTACACCCGCCCGTCTCAAAGCGACTCAGTTATTATAGCAAGGCTTTGGAAATTTGTCAACACTTTTTTTAAAAAAACTTCAAAAAAATTTCCAAAGCCTGCTTTTATTCGCAAAATTTGCACCTGTGTTTTTTGATTTATTATTTTTAAAATCCTATAATTTTACCCATTCATCCATTGTACGGATGAATCTTTTCAAAATTGTCATTCGTTCCACGGCAGCCGTTGTTACAATATCCCTTCTTGCTGCTTCCGACCCATCAATGGTATAAACAACTTCTCCAATTTTTTGCCCCTCCGTCACCGGCGCTGCAATAGATTCATCCATTTTGACCTCTTTTTCTATCTTCGTATGGTTTCCTTTTTTAATAATAAAGCCTTTTTCATCCGCCATCTTTGTACCAACACCCTCAGCAGTCCCCCCAACAACGGGCATTACCGGAAGGTCAACCTGCAAATCCTCCGGTTTTGCAACCGCATAGTTCGCAAATCCATAATCCAAAAGAGCCGTTGCACTGCTGAACCGCTCGGCCGTTGAAGGGGCACACAATACAACTGCAATTAACTGCATACCATCCCGTTCTGCTGTGGCGGAAAGACAATACTTTGCCGTACTGGTAGAACCGGTTTTAAGCCCATTTGCTCCCCGATAGGTACGGATTAATTTATTTGTATTTGAAAGGCCAAACTGTCCGTTCCGGAGACTGTCCATCCAAATGGTTGTATAATCAAATATTTTTGAATGATTCAAAAGTTCTTTTGAAATTAACGCAACATCCCTGGCAGAACTATAATGGTCAGCAGTCTCGTCCAAACCATTACAATTAATAAAATGGGTGTTTTGACAGCCAAGCTCAATTGCCCGTTCATTCATCTTCTCAACAAAAGCCTCTTCACTGCCACAAACAAATTCTGCCATAGCAACAGCCGCATCGTTCCCGGAAACCACTGCAATCGCTTTTAACATATCGTTTACGCTCATCTGTTCTCCGACCTCTAAAAAGACCTGCGAACCGCCCATAGAAGCCGCATGTTCACTAACTGTCACCATATCCTCCAATTGGATTTTTCCACTGTCCAGCGCCTCCATAATAAGCAGCATGGTCATTGTTTTTGTAACGCTTGCAATCTGCATTCTCTCGTCCGGATTATACTCATACAATACTTCTCCTGTTGTCTGTTCCATCAGTATTCCGGATTTTGCCTGAACCAACTGTGCAGATACGTCCGTATCCACCTGTTTTGCCGGGTCAGCGTACACTGCGCCGCCCAACGCAAACACTGCAGCAGCCACAAAAATGGCGGCTATACGTCTAAATTTTTTTGGCATATTCTTTACCTCCCATACTTCTGATACCTATTCATATGCACTTTTTTTTCATTTAAGACCAAGCATAGCGCTTCCGCTTCCTGATAAACATATCCTTACCGGCTGTAAAAATATTATACGGATATATAATATTTTTCTTTCTCCGTTTCAATATCATCACCCATACAAAATCACAATCATTTTGTATACTACTTTGCGTACGGAACCGTCTTAATACATTAAAAAATAGCAGGCAAAAATTTGCCTGCTATTATACTTATTTACTTGATCGCCCCGGATTTTAAATGTTCTTCCGGCTTTTTAATATCCCATCTGCAAGGAGCAATGAAACACATATTTGATCCTGTGTATCAACGGCATCTCCCGCAATTCTATAGTTCTCCCTATTCGTTCCAGGATACCAATACCATCGCTACGTCCTTGGAGTCTATCTTCCCATCTCGATTCAAATCATACTTCGCGTATTCCGGATGATCTTCTACCAGATTATTCTCGCCAAAATAGGATACCACCGCTGACAGGTCATATACGTTTATCTTTCCGTCCTTCACGATTTCTCCTGCCAGGAAGTTCTTCGTAACTTCATTGCCGCTCTTTCCTTCTTCTACTGCCTCTGCACTATCTTTCACGTTGTTCCAGAAGTTCAGAACCTTATCCATATTCATATTTACACTGCAACGTGCCGTCCGATAGCCTTCGCCTTCAACGGTAACTGTATAGGCAATGTTCTGTGTCAATTCTTGTGTGAAGGTGTAAGCATTATCGGCCAATTCGCCGCCAAACTCCACTACAATATCCTGTGTCAAATCGCCGCCGGAAATGGTAGCTTTCATCTGCTGATACGCTGCTGCATTGTCAACAATATTATTGGGGAATTTGACTGTAACGGTTAAGTTTTGTGTTGGAACTTTAATTTCCTTATCAATTCTGCCGCTCTCACCCTCTTCATTGTTCAGATCCAGTACACCTTTGCCTTCACCGCCGCCGGGTACAAAGCTGTCAACTATATTATCTGCAAGTTTTGCAGCATTTACAATATTTGTATCCGCCGCACTGTCTACGCTGAATACAACATTGCCGTAACCGTTAAATTTAACCTGACCGATTTTAATTTCTGTACCCGATACATCTGGTACGACACCATTAAAGTTAAAGAGATACCTATCCGTATCTTTGGTTGTAAGTGTTATATTTTCTGCGGCAAATATTTCATAGCCGGGCACTTTATTGACGTTTTTGAATGTGAGATCTGCCGAGTTCAAACGGTTGATAGTTTTGTCGTCTGCACAAGCCAGAACAATATCATACATTGTTTCGTCTGCAGTTGGTACAAATCTTACCTGAATCTCGTTTGCCGCCTCTGCAACAATATAATTTCCGTTCTCGTCCACAACGGGAGCAAAGCCTTCAGCAAGCCATTTTTTATCAACCGGTTGTTCAAATGTACCGCCGGAAACTTCAAATGCATCGTTATCTTCAAACTCTCCTTCAATAAGATAAGCACTAACCGTAGCCTGAAGTTCTCCTGTAACCTTTCCTCCGGTTATGGTGATCTTATTTTCGCACTTATTTAAATCTTCAGGATCTCTGGTGCTGACACTTTTATCGCTGACGATGTCACCCTTGATGGTACCGCCGCTAATATTGACCGTACTGGATAAACCAGTAACGGCCGGCCAACCATGATATGATGCTCTGGCCATTATATCGCCGTTGACCTTGGCCTCTTCACTGATATTCACCGTACCGCCAGCCACTTCAATAGCAGTAGTAGATTCCTCTCCTCCCATCATGTCGTCAAAGCCTTCTTTGTTTTCCCACGGCGCTGTTACAGGGGTAATGCTGCTGCCGGTCATATTGAGAGTATCCTGTTGTAAGGCAACTGGCGCCATGGCCTCAATCTCAGTACCGCTGAGATTAATAACACTATGACAATAATCGCCGCCATTTCCCATGATCCCCATTAATGCCTCAATTTTACCACCGTTTAAATTGACAGTACACGCTCCGACCGTCTCGCTGTAGTCGTAGTCACCGACAGTCACAATCCCCATGGAGATTCCAAGGTCGGTTATACCCGAGCCAGTGCCCATTTGTGTATTAAATCCATCAATTTTACCATCGTTAAAGTCCACCGTGGAACCATTCTTTACGAGCATTGCCGTACCATAAGCGCCGCTCATTTTCAGCAAAAATCTGCCGCCGTCTACCGTTGCCGTAGAATTTTCAAGGCAAAGTATACAATTGTTATATCCCCAAATCTTCTCAGCGCTGCTCAATGTACCTTTCTCAAGGCGGAAGCTGGAATCTTGCATGTGAATCCATGATAATTCAGTATATTCAAGGGAATCACTCGCATACATATGTCTATCATCTTTCGTCCCGTTGCTCGTCCCCGTACTAAATGCCAGCTCGCCGCTTTCATCAACAGAGCTGTCTGTCACTGTCATCACTGTACCGTCAAGCAGATTAAAGTATCTTGTCGCATTGATTGTACAGCCATTCAGATCAAGCGTAACATTTTTGCCGCTGATTGTAATATGTTCGTTTATATCAAAGTTCTGGGTAATTTTGATACTGACATTACCTTCACCTTCAAGAGCCGCCTTGAAGCTTTCAGCACTGTCCACCCAAGCAAGACCCGGCACCGTCAGCTCGTCATAAGTATTGTCCGCGTTAACCGCTTCAGAATTTGTTGAAGAAACATTCAAAACCGTGACCAGTTTGGATATCTCTGTTAAGTCTGCACGATTCCGGGCAGAGCCAAAATATAAACCACAAGCAGCCGTATCATTTTCATTTCCTGTTACAGAAACTGCGTCAAGCGCAACATTGTTTACCGTGTTGACAGAATTCGCACTGGCAAAAATTTCACCAATAGCACCGCCGACTGAAAATACCTTATCATACTCTGCCGGTACACCATCACCATTATAGGATACAGACACATTGCTGACCATACAGTCGCTCACTGTGTTTCCATACATCATGATACCAAGAATACCGCCGACTTTACGAACACCGGAGACTGCTATATTGGAGATATTGCATCCGGAGATGGAACTTTTTCCCTCGCCCTTATATCCCACAAGACCGCCAACGTTGTCGCCTTCCAGATCTGCCTGCACATAGCTTGCTTTAACATAACTGCCGTCATCAGCCTCAAGGCTGCATCCGGTTACATCCCCGTATGTATATCCGGTAATACCGCCGACCATATAATTGCCTTCAATGTACACAGGACCTGTAACAGAGCAATTTGTTATATCAGCAGTATACGCGCATCCCGCAATTGCCCCGGCATAATTCGCTGCCTGGATTAATACGTTATTAACTTCCACATTCTTAATTTCGCCGTCTGCACACTTCCCAAATAATCCGGCATATTCATCGACATTTACATTCAAATTTAAAATTGGTTTGTTGTTGCCGTCAAAGTTTCCCTTAAATGGTGTCGCTGCGTTTCCAATCGGTGTCCATTCTCCTTCCTCAACCATCCGGGCAAAGGGATCTTCAACATCTGTCTCATCAGGGGGAAGTACCTGATTCAAATCAATAGATTGTACCTCGTCATCAATTTTAAAGTAGGTATTCAGATAATTCTCACCATTATTAACCGCATCTGCAAGCGCACTTAAATCCTCAGCGCTTGCAATAATATAGGGATCACTCTCTAAACCGGTACCGCCGGAAAATTCAATCTGACCTGTTTCTTCTGCAACCGCCGGAAAGGCCATCATTCCAAGTACCATTGCGACCGCAAGGATCGCAGCCAATAATTTTGTTATCTTCATTTTCTGTTCTCCTCTCGTTTTTGGAATAGATTGTTTTTAATTATCCATTTTTCCCAGAGGACGGGGAAATCTCCCGTCCTCCAGTTTTTTACCTCAGTTCCCCCAGGATACCAATACCATTGCTACGTCCTTGGAGTCTATCTTCCCATCTCGATTCAAATCATACTTCGCGTATTCCGGATGATCTTCTACCAGATTATTCTCGCCAAAATAGGATACCACCGCTGACAGGTCATATACGTTTATCTTTCCATCCTTCACGATTTCTCCTGCCAGGAAGTTCTTCGTTTCTCCATTGGCTTCTGCTGTGTCCTTTACATTGTTCCAGAAGTTCAGAACCTTATCTGCATTCATATTTACACTGCAACGTGCCGTCCGATAGCCTTCGCCTTCAATGGTTACTGTATAGGTAATGTTCTGTGTCAATTCTTGTGTAAAGGTGTAAGCATTATCGGTCAATTCGCCGCCAAACTCCACTACAATATCCTGTGTCAAATCGCCGCCGGAAATGGTAGCTTTCATCTGCTGGTAAGCCGCTGCATTGTCAACAATATTATTCGGGAAAGAAACATTGACGGTAAGGTCATTGGTTGCAGCAGCAATGTCAAAGTCTACCGCAGTTTCAGCCAAATTGCTGCTTAAAACAATATTATCATTCTTTGTTCTCTGTGCAACATCATTGGTTCCATCACCGCCGACTGCTTTCAGCGTACCGCTGCCATAACCACCAAGGATAATGGTTGCAATATGAATCTGTTGGCCATCCAAATCATTGTTGGCATTGCCGAGACCTTCACTGGGATCTTCCATATCCTCTTGGTTCACACCGATTTCCTTGATCAGATACCGGTTCTCTCCAACAACAGAAACATCCCACTTATCCTTTAATTCCGCCGGAATAGTAACATCTGCAATATCAAATACACCCTTGGTAATCTCCAATGCAAGATCTACTGCCACCAAATTTTCCACGATTGCAGGCGTTCCATTCTCATCCGCACCGGTAATATACACATTGATCATATTGGTGTCTTCGACTACTTCCAATTCTATCTTTTTCGTTACTTCTGTCAAATCTTCCGGAACAGCCAGCAAATCTGCCAGTGTACCATCCTCTGTAAACGTCTGATAATAGGAAGTTACGTTAATCTTCCCTTCCGTATTCAACATTGCATCAAAATCAGGTTTTTCTGTTCCCCAATAGTTTTCATTTAAAGTAACCGTACTGCCGTCGTTAATTCCTGTTGCCTTTATATGCTCTTCGGGTGGATTGGTACAGAGAAAAACATTATTTGTAATATCAACAACCGAACCGTCTGCAAACTTACTCAAACGCAAAGCTCTGCCCTCGTAATTGCCAGCATCATTTTTATTAAGGCCCCACTCAATAAACTGATTATCTTTTATTTGAACAGAGGTGGCTGCATTGCCCGTATCATCTATAAAGTTTAAGGTACCCCCGTTCATTCCGCTGTTCATAATCTTATTGCCCTTAATAACAACCTCGCCGCGTACTGTCGCACAAAAAGCGCCCGTTTGGTTATTATTGAACTCATTATCTACAATACTAAGTCCTGCAATTGCATCATCCGCATTATTAATGTGAATTGCGTATATATTTTTTTCGCCCTGTATATTGTTAAATTTATTATTTCTGATTGTAAGCGTTTGGGCGTTTCCAATAAGATCTGTAGCTCCCCAGCCGACAAGCTTGATTCCCTTACCTTCAAAGCTTAAACCTTCAATCGTTATCTGGATCCCCTGAGGAACCGTACCGTGCGCAAATTCAATTCCGCCTTTCAGCAGAGTGTTATCGCCGCCTTTTAAGGTAATGCTCTTGAGCGGCATTACAATCGCTTCTTCATAAACGCCGGAAAACAGCTCAACAACGGCACCTTCCGCAGCCTCATCAAAAGCAGCCTGTAAGTCGCTGTAATATGTATCGCCAATTTTGGCAACCGCAGTGGAGACACCATTTCCACCGGAGATTTCATACGTATTATTACCGATCAATTCGCCCGTATTGGAATTATTAATAGAAACAACATTTTGCGCCACACCTGCAATACCACACGCAGTAGCACCAGTAATCTGACCACTGTTTGTACAATTTTCAATAATACGTTTTTTAACAGGATCATTGCCCACAAAACCAATGATACCTCCGGCACTTTTTAAAGTTGTTACAGCGCCGGTATTTTCGCAGCCGCTGATGATACAAGATGAACCACCCATAGCATAGGACACAATGCCGCCCGAATATGTTCCATTAGAAACTGTTCCCTCGTTGACGCAGTTTTTTACCTCAACCTGACCTTTATTACTGATATAGCTAATGATTCCTGCAGCGCCGGCAACAGTTTCGCCCTCAATCGTAATTGCGCCGACGTTTTTACATCCTTCAATAACAGAAATATCCGAAGTCGCACCGGCAAGACATGCAATTCCGCCATTTTTCGTTTCGCCAACAGCGGTAACATCAACCTTGTTCACGCAATTGATAATGCTGCCGCCATCCATTCTGGCAACGATACCGGCAACATTCTTGCCTCTCACAGAGCCGGATACCGTCAGATTCTTAATTGTCGCGTTTTTGATTGCGCCAAACAACGCCAAAAATTCTCCAGTTGTTGCCTCGCTGATTTCCAGGCCGCTGATTTCAAATCCCGCACCATCAAAGGTTCCGCAAAAATATTTATTAAAAAGTTTGTTATATTTTCCAATCGGCTTCCACTCTGTACTCACGGCTGCCCTGGCAAACGGATCTTCCACCTCTGTTTCATCGGGCGGAAGCAGCAATTCCAAATTAATGTCATTGCTTAACGTAATTGTCTTGCCTGTAAAATCGTCTCTTTTTACCGTTCCGGTGGTCCCATTTACAATCTCCGCTAATCCTGCAAGCTGTTCGGAAGTGGATATGATAAAATCTGTGGTTCCTTCTTCCGCATCCGTATACCATGTTGTATCAACCTCTCCTGACCAAACGCTAGCGCTCCTACCAGCAGAAAGCGCATAAGCTTCCGGCGTCTCATTCAGTTCCTCCGCCTCATCAGCAAACGCCGGAAAGGCCATCATCCCAAGTACCATTGCGACCGCAAGGATCGCAGCCAATAATTTTTTTACCTTCATTTTCTGTTCTCCTTTCGTTTTCTTACTGCCTAACTACCTTATATCACTCATTCCAGTGATATAACCGTTCCATACAAATATCTTCCGAATGCCGTATGTACGTCTGTCCACTCCAAAAGGACAAAGTTAAATTTATTTCCATTCGTTGTTTCGTCCGTCTTTTTCCTTATCCTCTCACTGCGCCTTCCGGTTACATTTCTCTGCATCTCTCCACCTCCTTTGTTTCCATTCGGTTCCCTATCTTCATTTTTATTTGTTTTTTGTTCCTAACGTTTTCTTGATTTACATGCACAAAAAGGCATATTCCACCCGTCAAAACACGGGCAGAATATGCCTTCTATTATATTTTTTATCTGTATACCATTCCCTTTGTATATAAAAATGGGCAGAGTTATCCCTTGCTTGCTTGCTTGCTTGCTTGCTTGCTTGCTTGCTTGCTTGCTTGCTTGCTT
>CAJTWN010000002.1:189244-338968 GCA_910580105.1 uncultured Clostridia bacterium
CTTGCTTGCTTGCTTGCTTGCTTGCTTGCTTGCTTGCTTGCTTGCTTGCTTGCTTAGAAGTATACCCCCAACCCCCATTATTGTCAACCTCTTTTTTCCTTTCTATTTTTTTACATCATTATATCATATTCACTTTCATTTTGCAATACGTTTTAACATTCTCTTTTCATTTTCCTCTGTAATACAACCATAATCATCAATTTTTTCCGTACGCAAAAAACGCCTTTCAACAGAAAGACGCTTTTATTAAATAATTCCATATTAATGATGGAACAGCCGAATACCGGTAAATGCCATCGCCATATGATATTTATTGCACGTTTCAATCACATTGTCGTCCCTGATGGAACCGCCGGGCTGTGCAATCACTGTTACACCGGATTTTCTTGCCCGCTCGATATTATCTCCAAAGGGGAAGAATGCGTCGCTTCCCAATGCAACGTCTGTGTTTTTCGCAATCCACGCCGCTTTCTCTTCTTTTGTAAATACCGGCGGCTTTGTTCTGAAGATTTTTTCCCAGGCGCCGTCCGCCAGAACATCCATATATTCATCGGAAATATAGACGTCAATCGCATTGTCACGGTCTGCACGCTTGATCCCCTCAACAAATTCGAGAGCCAATACCTGAGGCGCCTGCCGGAGCCACCAAATATCCGCTTTGTTTCCGGCAAGACGGGTACAATGAATTCTGGACTGCTGTCCGGCACCAATCCCAATAGCCTGTCCGTCTTTTACATAACAAACGCTGTTGGACTGGGTATATTTCAGAGTAATCAGGGAAATCACCAAATCACGTTTCTGCTCTTCGGACATTTCCTTATTCTCTGTCACAATATTTTGTAAAAGGTCATTATCAATTTTAAGTTCATTTCTGCCCTGTTCAAAAACCACGCCGAACACCTGTTTGCGTTCTACCGGTTCCGGCTGGTATGCTGCGTCAATCTGAATGATATTATAGCTTCCTTTTCTCTTTCCTTTAAGAATTTCCAAAGCTTCGTCCGTATATCCGGGAGCAATTACACCATCCGATACTTCCTTGGCAATCAGCTGCGCCGTCGCTTTGTCACAGACGTCAGAAAGAGCAATAAAATCACCAAACGAAGACATTCTGTCTGCGCCGCGTGCCCTTGCATACGCATTGGCAAGAGGGGTCATTTGAATGGATTCATCCACGAAATAAATCTTTTTCAATGTGTCAAAAAGGGGCAATCCAACTGCTGCGCCAGCCGGAGACACATGTTTAAAAGAGGTTGCTGCCGGCAAACCGGTCGCCGCTTTCAACTCCTTAACCAGCTGCCATCCATTCAGTGCATCCAAAAGATTGATATATCCCGGCTTTCCGCACAGAACTGTAAAGGGAAGCTCCCCTTCATTCATCAATACACGGGAAGGTTTTTGGTTGGGATTACAACCATACTTCAATTCCATCTCTTTCATATCTCTGTCATCCTCCTATTGATTTTTGTTAATTATTTTTGAAGCCACCGCACCGGTATCCAACGAGATATACCGAACAAAAAGTGAAACTTTATTCTCTTCATTCAGGCTGTTCCATAATCCGTCTGCAAATTCATCTATATCATCGGGAATAGCAACAGATTTCGGTTCGCCTTCAAAACTTGGCAGAGGACTGCCATCTCCCATATATGTGTGAATAAAGTGACCGCTTCCTGCCTTCGGACGATTATAACTAAAGGTAAAGCGCCTGCACTCTTCCGGGTCTCCGTCCGCACTCTTTAATATGGACATTGCATAATTGAATCCGCCGTCTTCCATATGAATAATTCCCGAAATCCTTGGCGTATAATTCGGTGCATCCGGTTCAAATTCCCTGGTCCGCAGAGATTGTTCAAAAGTCATCTGTTTATCCATCAATTCATAAATGGTATCGGTTTGATCACCATTTGTTACAATCGTCTTATTTCCCAAAACGCGAACCGGCGCATAGATAATAAGGGAAGGATCCTCAAGTTTTGAGGGATCAAACGCCTGGGTACGGATTCCATCACCATCTGTAACAAACACTCGATTCCGGCTGTTTCCGCTGCGTCCCATGATAAAATATGCACAGACTGCCTTCTTTCCGTCCTTTGATTTTCCAATGATTATCCCACGGCCAGGATAACTGTTTTCCTTTAATTCCTGATAAATATCAATTGTTTTCATTGCGCCTTCTCCTTCCTTATCTGTTGCCTGCATACTCTGCACAGACTTTTTCCACCGCACGGGGCAAAATCTGCCATTCTGCTTCTTCCATAACACGCTTCTGCAAAATTTCCGCCGTATCGCCATCCATGACATCAACCGCTTTCTGCATAATAATCTTTCCGCCGTCCGTCACTTCATTTACAAAATGCACCGTCGCGCCTGTCACCTTTACGCCATAGTCCAGCGCTGCCTGATGAACTTTCAATCCATAAAAACCGTCCCCGCAAAAAGACGGAATCAAGGACGGATGAACATTGATAATGCGGTCTTTATATTCCCTCAAAAATTCATCGCCGAGAATCACCAAAAATCCTGCCAGAACAACAATATCAATCTGCATCTCTTTCAGATAATCCCGCAGCGCACAATCAAATTGCGCTTTCGTCTCATATGCTCCGCGTTCAATTACATGTGCGTCCACACCGGCGTTCCTTGCACGCTCCAGAGCAAAAACGCCCGGCTTGTTGGAAACCACCGTCACAATACGGCCGCTCTTAAGAATACCATCCTTTTGTGCATCCAAAAGTGCCTGCAAATTGGTGCCGCCGCCGGAAACCAATACGCCGATTCTTAGCATATATCCACACCCTTTTCTCCAACGGTAATTTCACCAATCACACCGGCTTTTTCACCGCCGGCCTGAATTGCCGCAACCGCCTGGTCCGCCTGTTCTTTTGGAACAGCAAACATCAGGCCGACACCCATATTATATGTGTTGAACATATCACGCTCGGATATGCCGCCCAGTTTCTGAATCATTTTGAAAATCGGAAGGACTTCAAAACTGTTTTTATCAATCTTTGCACGGGTTCCGTCTGCAAGCATACGCGGTATATTTTCGATAAAACCGCCGCCGGTAATGTGGGAAACTGCCCGCACATCCACCTTTTCAATTGCCGCAAGCAAAGGCTTAACATAAATTTTTGTCGGCGTCAAAAGTGCCTCGCCAACTGTCATCCCCAGCTCATCACTGTATGTATGCAGCCGCTTTACACATTCTGCACTGTCATCAATCGAAAAGACCTTCCGCACCAGCGAATATCCGTTGGAGTGTACGCCTGAAGACTGTACGCCGATGATCACGTCTCCTGCCGCAAGCTTTCTGCCATCAATGATTTTCTCCTTATCTACAATTCCCACAGAGAATCCGGCAAGATCATATTCATCCGGATCATAAAAGCCGGGCATCTCCGCCGTCTCGCCGCCAATCAGCGCACATCCTGCTGCAACACATCCGTCTGCAACGCCTTTCACAATATCAGCAACCCGCTCCGGCACATTTTTTCCAACTGCAATATAGTCCAGAAAAAATAATGGTTTTGCTCCGCCGCATGCAATATCGTTTACACACATGGCTACGCAATCCTGCCCCACAGTGTCATGTTTGTCCATCAAAAAGGCTAGTTTCAGTTTTGTCCCAACGCCGTCTGTTCCCGAAACCAAAACCGGATTTTTGTAACCGGTTCCAATCTCAAACAAACCGCCAAATCCACCAATTCCGGAAAGTACACCCGGAACATTGGTACGGCTTACATGCTGTTTCATCAATTCAACCGCTTTATACCCTGCCTCAACATCTACACCTGCATTTTTATACGCCTGACTCATTTTCATCCTCCAACCTATGCCTCTCGGGGCACAATATTTAATCCTGGGCTTTCACCCTGTTTTTGACTTTTATCCATCTACGCAACAATCAGCAATTCTGCTGCATTTAACGCAGAAAGCTCCCTATTATAACGTACCGGCTTATAGTGAACAAGCCTGAAGAATTTCCATACTTGAAATTTTTTCCCACTCCAAACGTTTCATCCGCACAGTTGGGAACATCCCTGCCATTTTTCTTCAAATTAGCTCTCTGCCATCTAAAAGCGGCAGAAGCTTCTTTCAGGTTCAATAAGGGCTGAAAGCCCAATATGCAACGTTTCAGCAGGAGATTGTACACCCGCCGAAAAGCAGTAGCGAAACCCACCGCCTATAGTGGCAGGGGACATCTTTCGTTTGTTTATAAGCTATCTGTCAATTCTTTCTGAAGTTTCTGATCTTTTGCAATAACCGCTTCTGCCATATCTTTTTTAAACTGTTCCAGCCGCTCTGCCAAAAGGGCATCAGAAAGTGCAAGCATCTGTACTGCCAAAATTCCTGCATTATCCGCACCGTTCACTGCAACCGTTGCCACAGGAATACCAGTTGGCATCTGTACCATAGAAAGCAGGGAATCCAAACCGTCCATCAAAGACGACTTGATGGGCAGGGCAATGACCGGAAGGGTAGTATACGCCGCAAGTACGCCGCCCAGATGTGCCGCTTTACCTGCCGCCGCAATAATTACCTTCACACCATTCTGCTTTGCATTTTTTGCAAATTCCTCTGCCTGATATGGCGTACGATGCGCAGAAATAACATGTGCTTCATAGTCTACACCAAATTTCTTCAGCTGTTCGATTGCTCCCTTAACTACGGGCAAATCAGAATCACTGCCCATAACAATTGCTACCTGTGCCATTTTTATTGCCTCCTTATTTTCTGTTCTTTTGCTATGTCACCGTCATACAGTGCGGCTTGCCCGGTTCCACACAATTTCTCCGTCAACAATTGTGGTTTCCACATCACTGCCCTGTACTGCATACACCAAATTGGAAACTGTATTGTGATTGGGGGTCAGATGTGCAGCTGAGAAATCCAGTACAATCATATCCGCCAAATATCCTTCTTTCAGCATTCCAAGGTCCTGATACCCCAATGCCTGCGCTCCGTTTACAGTCGCCATCTTTAATACTTCCCATGCCGGAAGAACCGTAGGATCTCCGGTAATTCCTTTGTGAAGGATTCCCGTCAGTTTTATCTCTTCAAACATATTCAGATTATTATTGCTGGACGCACCATCCGTCCCCAAAGCCACCCGGATTCCCTGCTTGACTAAATCCGGTATCTCTGCCACCCCGGAAGCCAGTTTCAAATTGCTTACCGGATTGTGTACAGCCGTCGCCTGATATCTTCGAAGGATTTCCTTATCCTCTTCGGTAAGATGAACACAGTGTGCCGCCACAACCGGCAGTTCAAACAAACCGCATTGCTCCATCAAAGCCGCCGGTGTCATTCCATAATCCCGAAGACAGTCTGCATTTTCCACCTTCGTCTCTGAAAGATGGGTATGAATAAACAGGTGATGTTCTTTTGCATAGGCAGCACATCTTTTCAGTGTTTCAGGATTGCATGTATACACCGCGTGGGGAGAAATGCCAACTTTGATTCTCTGGTTTCCATTCAATTGTTCCAAAAGTTCATCCGTTTTTTGAAGCTTAACAGCAAGCACATCATCCGTAACCCCTTCACATAAAACAGCACGAATTCCGGCCTCTTCTGCGGCTCTCGCGGTCTCTTTCTGAAAGAAATACATATCGCAGAAACAGGTCGTACCGCTCTTTAACATTTCCTCTATGCCAACACGGCTGCCCTCAGAAACCATCTCCGGAGTAAGGGTATCCTCAAACGGGAAAATCTTTTGAAACAGCCAGTCCTGCAAATTCATATCATCTGCATAACTGCGCAGAAGGGTCATTGCCACATGGGTATGTGCATTCACCAATCCAGGCATAACCACCTTATTTCTTCCATCAATAACCGTATCAAATGTACCGGCAGGCATTTCCTTTCCCAAATAGGAAATCCGGCTGCCTTCAACCGCAAGATACGCATGGTCTATTACTTTTTGACTGTCATCCATAGTGACTGCCGTTATATCTTTCAACAAAATTGCCATCTTCTCAGCCCTCATATATCATATCCGCAACGGTCAAATCTTTTATTTTTTCATAATACCGTTCCGCCTCGTCCTTCGCCGCCTGAACACTCAAATTTATATAATTGCCGCATTCTTCTCTGCTGGCTCCGGGCATCTTTCCCTCATAAGTAATAATTTCCACCAATACCTTTTTAATTAAGGTCAGCGCCGCCTCCGAATCATCGCTGCGAAGCAGCAGATAAAAACCGGTTTGACAGCCCATCGGCCCGAAATAAATCACCCGTTCACCCATCGAAGAATTACGGACAAGGGTGGCAAACATATGTTCAAAAGAGTGCATCACTGCATTGCTCAGCAAATCCCCTGTATTTGGTTTTCTCATCCGCAAATCATAGGTCACAATATCCCCGTCCAGCCGGGAGACATAAACCCCTTCTTTTAATTTCGTATGGTCTACGGTAAAACTTGCTATTTTTTCCATAATCTCTCCACAATCCCTTTGACTAAATTTTCGAAATTCTGTCTCGCATCTCTCTCAGCCCGATGAATAACCGCGGGATCCAATCCCCCATTTTCCATACCGGCAGCCATATTGGTCACACAGGAGATTCCCATGCACCGAATGCCGCAATGGGCAGCCGTAATTGCTTCCGGAACGGTGGACATTCCCACCAAATCGGCCCCTAATATCCGCAGCATCCGGATTTCCGCCGGTGTTTCAAACTGCGGACCACCCATGTAGGCATAGACGCCTTCAAATTCCGGCAAACCAAGGGCAGCCATGGTTTCTTTTGCAATATTCCGCATGGAAGGTGCATAGGCATGGGTCATATCAAAAAAACGCCCGCCCAAATCCTCTCTGTTTCTGCCGCGCTGGGGACTGTCCAGATCAAATTTGATATGATCTTTAATGCAAACCAAATCACCCGGCGTATACGCTGCATTGATGCCGCCGGATGCGTTGGTCAGGATCAGTTCTTCAATACCTGCGGCCTTCATTACCTGAATGGGAAAGGCAAGCTCCTGCATAGTATAGCCTTCATAAAAATGTATGCGTCCCTGCATGATCAAAACCGGCGCACCGGCAAGCCGGCCGGATACAAACCGGCCCTTATGCCCCGGCGCCGTTGACACCGGAAAATGCGGCACCTCTGTATAGGGGATTACAACTGCGTCCTCCACACATTCAGCCAAATCACCAAGTCCGGTTCCCAAAACAATCCCAATCTTCGGTGTATATTTTATTTTATCCTTTAAATAAGCCGCAGCTTCAATATCTTTTGTCATGGAATTCCTCACTCTAAATTCGTTTCAACCCTATTATTTATTTAAAATATTTCACGCCGCTTTCAAAAATCTTCTGGTCTTTTTCGCCGGGAATATTTTTAAACACATTGTTTCCAAAACGCTCTGAATGTCCCATTTTCCCCAAAACTCTGCCATCCGGGCTGGTGATTCCCTCAATTGCATAATAGGAACCATTGGGATTGTATGGCATCTCGTAGGTAGCATTTCCCGAAAGGTCAACATACTGCGTTGCAATCTGTCCATTCTTTTCCATCTCGGCAATTACTTCCTGTGAAGCGACAAAACGCCCTTCACCATGGGAAACTGCAACCTGATGAATATCACCGAGTGCAACACCGCTGAACCATGGCGATTTCACCGATGAAATCCGGGTTGAAACAATCTGTGACACATGGCGGCCAATGGTGTTGAAGGTAAGGGTCGGACAACCATCATCTACCTTACGGATTTCACCATAGGGCACCAATCCCAGTTTAATCAGCGCCTGGAACCCATTGCAGATACCAAGCATAAGACCGTCACGTTTGTTGAGCAGTTCCATCACCGCTTCTTTCACACGTTCATTTTCAAAGGCCGCTTTGATAAACTTTCCGGACCCATCCGGCTCGTCACCGCCGCTGAATCCGCCCGGCAGCATAACAATCTGAGCCTCTTGAATAGATTTTACAAACCGGCTGACCGAATCTTCAATATGCTCTGTCCGCAGATTTTTAAATACTTGTATATCACAAACACCACCGGCTCGTTCAAAAGCCTTTGCAGAATCATATTCACAGTTTGTACCCGGAAAAGCGGGAATAAATATTCTCGGTTTCGCAAAAGTTGCAGCCGGTCTGATATGAATACGTTCCCCATAAGAGAAGTTTTTCATCCCAACATCTTCATATTCCGCTTTGGTTGCAAAGACAGTTTCCAAAGGTTTTGTCCATGCAGACAAAAGCTCGTCAATGGCAATTGTTTCACCACAGATTTGGATGGCTGCCTCCTCTGTTGTATGGCCGAGTTTTACCGCTTCGATGCCATCGCCAACAAATCCGGTTGCGCCCAAACCATTTACTTCTACAATCACACTGCCATAAAACGCTTTAAACAAATCACGTTTATCACAGCAATCCGTAAATTGGAATCCGATTTTATTGCCAAAAGACATTTTGCATATTGCTTCCATTACCCCGCCAAAACCAACGGCATAAGCAGAGCGGATCAAACGGATTTTATCATCGCGGATCATCATATACAGCATATCATACAACTGTTTTAGGCTCTCGAAATCCGGCAGGTTATTTTCGTCATATTTTGGCTTTAACCAGAATACCAGATTGCCGGCATTCTTAAACTCACCGGAAACCACCTTATCCGCATCCAGCGGAGCGACAGCAAAGGAGGTCAAAGTCGGCGGTACATCAATGTCATTGAAAGATCCGGACATGCTGTCCTTTCCGCCAATCGCTGCAATTTTGAGCTGTTCCTGGGCATAAAATCCGCCGAGAAGGGCTGACAGCGGTTTTCCCCAACGTTTGGCATCTGTACCCAAGCGTTCAAAATATTCCTGGAACGTAAGATAAATATCACTGTAATCCGCACCGGCACAAACCGCTTTGGTCACAGAATCAACCACTGCATACACGGATCCCATAAACGGATTTGCCTTTGAAATTTTCGGATTATAGCCATAAGCCATCACCGTTGCTGTTGTTGTATCTTTTTCCAGCACAGGAATTTTTGCCACCATATTTTGCTGAGGAGTAAGCTGATACTTTCCGCCATAAGGCATAAGCACACTGCCGGCTCCAATGGTACTGTCAAACCGCTCCACCAACCCCTTTTGAGAAGCGATATTCAAATCCCCAAGCATGTTGTTCAATTTTTCTTTATACGTATCCCCTTCCGTCGCAAACACAAAGGCCTCATCCGAGAATGAAAGATCTTCAATCCGGACATCATTATGTTTCTCTGCGCCATTGGTATTCAAGAAGTCACGGCTTATATCACAGATGATATTGCCGCGCCACTGCATTTGCAGCCGGTTGCTGTCCGTCACTTCTGCAACGGCAACTGCTTCCAGATTTTCCTTGTCTGCTTCCCGGATAAACGCGGCAGCGTCCTTTGCACGAACAACAACTGCCATTCGTTCCTGTGATTCAGAAATCGCAAGCTCTGTACCGTCGAGACCCTCATACTTCTTCGGCACTTTATCAAGGTCAATGGACAAACCGTCCGCCAACTCTCCGATAGCCACCGAAACACCGCCGGCACCAAAGTCATTACAGCGCCGGATAAGGGTGGTTACCTCTTTCTTCCGGAACAACCGCTGGAGTTTTCGCTCCACCGGCGCATTTCCCTTCTGCACCTCAGCGCCGCAGGATTCCAAAGAACTGTCGTCATGGGCTTTTGAAGATCCGGTCGCACCGCCGCAGCCGTCACGTCCCGTCATTCCGCCAAGAAGAATCACAACATCTCCCGGCTCCGGAACCTCCCGCACAACATTCTCTTTGGGTGCTGCCGCAATGACTGCACCAATTTCCATACGTTTTGCAATATATCCTTCATCATAAATTTCCTGCACCTGCCCCGTAGCAAGGCCAATTTGGTTACCATATGAACTATATCCCTGCGCCGCACCAACACAAATTTTACGCTGCGGAAGCTTTCCTTTCATTGTATCCTTAAGTCCTACACGGGGATCACCGGCACCGGTCACACGCATTGCCTGATAAACATAAGAACGCCCGGACAGCGGGTCACGGATTGCACCGCCCAAACAAGTTGCGGCACCGCCAAAGGGTTCGATCTCTGTGGGATGGTTATGGGTTTCATTCTTAAACATAACCAACCATTTTTCCACCGTACCATCCGTCATTTTGACATCGACTTCAATACTGCACGCATTGATTTCCTCTGATTCATCAAGAGCGGTCAAAACTCCCTGTTTTTTCAGTTCTTTGGCCGCAATCGTTGCAACGTCCATCAAACAGATATTTTTTTTCCGGTCGCCGTATACATTTTTCCGGGCAGCAAGATAAGACTGATATACGCCGTCAATAAACTTATTTTCAATCTCCACGTTATCAAGGATGGTTGAAAATGTCGTATGGCGGCAGTGATCAGACCAATACGTATCAATCATACGAATTTCTGTGATACTTGGATTTCTTTTTTCCTGCTCTTTAAAATACGCCTGGCAAAATTTAATATCATCCAAATCCATGGCAAGACCCATATCAGAAATAAATTTCCGAAGCCCCTCTTCGTCCAAATGAATAAATCCGTCAAGCACCTTAACATCCTTTGGAATATCCAGCTTATCTTTCAGCGTTTCCGGTTTATCAAAAGCAGCTTCTCTGGATTCCACCGGATTGATCAGATACTGCTTTGCCGCTTCAAGTTCATCATCCGTCACATTGCCGAGCAGTACGATAATCTTTGCCGTCTTCACAACAGGCTTATCTCCGCCGGTCATAATCTGCACACACTGCGCCGCGCTGTCTGCACGCTGATCAAACTGGCCCGGAAGATATTCCATGGCAAAAGCTTTCCCCTCATCAATCGAAAGGTTCTCCATTACAAGCCGATCAACCTGCGGTTCTGCAAAAACGGTCGGCTTGGTCTTATCCAGTTCTTCATCGGTGAGGCCTTCCACGTCATAGCGATTGATCACACGCACTGCCGAAAGTCCTGAAAGCCCCAGATTTTCGCGAAGGTCATGACAGAGTTCTCCTGCCTCAATGTCAAATCCTTTTTTCTTTTCAACAAAAAGTCTTTTTATACTCATTTTTTTGTCTCCGTTCCTGCAAAATTTATCTGCATGATACATTTTTCATCATTTCTTGCGGCAAAAACAATAACTTTGCCGAATATACAATATTGTAATAATAAATCAGGGGTTTGTCAAGAAAAATACCGCCCAAAATCACACAATGGACCCGGTCGGTATTCTACTTAATCATCATATTTAATTTTTCTGTTTTCTACCAGCAGATTTTCTTCTTCATCATTTAACTATTTTTTCAGTTTCTCTGCCATTCTTCCCATATGTAAACCCTGAAACAGTGATGCGCTGTTACCCCTCCAGGCGCTCATCAACCCTTCTTCCATAAAACGTATTCTTCTTATAAAAAAGAGTTATTTTTGTTCCTGGATACACCGCAGGATGATTCCATATTTTTCATAAAAATACTGCCGGTTTATTTTCCGGTGCCCAACAACCTTCGAAACTTCGTCCGGACGGACAGCAATTATCAGTTCTCCTTTTGTTATCCCTTTTTCAAGAATTTCCTTTTCAATTTTCCGGCGCCACAGCCTGCTCTCCACCAACTCTCCAAAAGCCGGATGAAAAGGGCCGGCCACCAAATCTCCGGTGCTTTGCAATTCTTCTGACGCATGAAGGCCCATCCGAATCACCGGAATTTGAAAATTCCGCATACACTGCAAAATATCTGCGGTGATTCCCACCGCCTGTTCTAATGTGTAAGGCGTATATTCCCCCGACCGATACAGCGCTTCCAGCCTGGTATCTTTCAATACCACTGTTGGATAGATCCGTACACAGTCCGGAGAAAGACCAATGACACATGTTGCCGTTTGCATATCCTTCTCCGGTGTTGAACCATACATACCAAGCATCATCTGAAGACCCACGCCAATTCCATAGGCGCGAATCTTTTCCACTGCCAATTTCGTATCCACAAACCCGTGTCCGCGCCCATTTAACTGAAGTACCCTATCGTCTGCGGATTGCAAACCCAGCTCAATCATCGTTACACCATAACGTTTTGCCAATACAAGAACGTCGTCACTGATATAATCCGGCCGGGTTGACATCCGAATCCCCGCTATTCGTCCATGATATGCAGCAGCAGTCTGCAAAAACGCTTCCTGTTTTTCAAGGGAAAGTCCGGTAAAGCTTCCGCCGAAAAATGCCGCTTCAATCACAGCATCATCCGGCAGAAAATTAAGATGTTTTTCAATGACCTGTGCCGCCATCGACGGCGTTACCGAAGTTTCCAAACCGGTGATTTTTTTCTGATTGCAAAACACACAGTCATTTGGACACCCTTCGTGCGGAATAAAAATCGGAATGTTATACCGCTTGGTCATCGCTTTTTAATTTTAAGAAGGGCTTTCTTTGCCGCTTCCTGCTCTGCCCGTTTTCTGCTGCTTCCGGTTCCGCTGCCAATGACCTTGCCGCCATAAACGGCTTCCACAGTAAAAACAGGACAATGATCCGGACCTTTTCTTTCCTTCAGGCGATAACCAACCACCTCTGTTCCTTTATCGCGTTTTTGAAAATAACTTTGTATTTCTGACTTATAATTCCGCAAATCCAATGCGGTTGCCAAATCAATCTGGTCAATCAAATGCTCCATAATCCATTTTCTTGCTGTTTCAATATCACTGTCAAGATAAATAGCGCCCAAAATTGTTTCAAAGGTATCGGCAAGGATTGAATCTTTGTCTTTCCCGCCGCAAACCTTCTCTGATTTCCCAAATTTTATTGACTCCCCGACATTCATCTTTCGGGAAGCTTCTGCAAGAGATTTTTCACATACAGAAGCCGCACGTATTTCTGTAAGTCTTCCCTCGTCAAAAGCAGGATATTTGTGATACAAATATTCCGCCACTACAAAGGATAAAATGCTGTCACCCAAAAATTCCAGGCGCTGATTGCTTTCAATTTCCTTTTCGTTTGCAAGGGAAATATGGGTAAGTGCAGTATTCAAAAGCGACTTATTCTGAAATGTATAACCTATTTCCATCTGTTTTCCTCCATTTATCCAGTAAAGTATCCAGCAAAAACACTAGATAAAAACTGACGCCAATTCTTTAGCTTCTCATTCCTTAACAATACAATAATACGAGGGAACCACTCCCTCGTATTTTGTTTGCGCTATTTTAATAATTTTATGTATTAATCTTCGTACTTTTTCAAAACAATCGACGCATTGTGTCCGCCAAATCCCAGTGAATTGGATACCGCACAATTAATTTCACAAGTACGGCCTTCATTCACCACATAATCCAGGTCACATTCCGGATCAGGTGTAACATAATTGATGGTAGGCGGAAGGAATCCTTCCTCAACAGCAAGAGCTGTCAGCATTCCTTCGATTCCGCCGGCTGCACCCAGCATATGTCCGGTCATTGATTTCGTTGAACTAACCGCCAGCTGATAAGCATGTTCCCCGAAAACAGTCTTTATTGCCGCTGTTTCAAATTTATCATTATAGGGAGTCGACGTACCATGTGCATTGATGTACTGTACATCTTCTGCTTTAATTCCTGCATCCTTGAGGGCCGCAGCCATACACCGTGCGCCGCCTTCACCGTCCGGAGCCGGCGCTGTCATATGATACGCATCGTTGGTGGAACCATAGCCAATCAATTCCGCAATAATATGCGCACCTCTTGCCTTTGCATGTTCCAGTTCTTCAATCACCAGAATACCGGAACCTTCACCCATAACAAAACCATCACGATTGGCATCAAAGGGTGAACATGCGGCCTTTGGTGTATCGTTTCTGGTACTCAGCGCTTTCATGGACGAAAACCCAGCCAAAGCCAATGGATTGATGGTTGCCTCCGTACCGCCGCACAGGATTACCTCTGCATCACCGCGGCGGACAGCAAGCATAGCCTGTCCGATTGCATCGGTACCGGATGCGCAGGCAGAAACGGTGGTAAGGTTGACACCTTTGCAGTTAAACTGAATCCCAACCTGGCCGACAGCCATATTGGAAATCATCATTGGAATCATAAACGGGCTTACCTTACCCGGTCCTCTGTTTAACAGACGCTCATGTTGTTCACACAATGTAATAATTCCGCCGATACCACTGCCGATGAAAACGCCAACACGGTTCGGGTCTTCCTTATCCATATCCAGTTTTGCATCCTCAATCGCAAGCTTTGCACCTGCAACTGCATACTGTACAAAGAGATCCATTCTTTTGGCCTCTTTTTTATCCATATAATCTGCGGCATTAAAATCCTTAACCTCTGCCGCAATCTGACATGCAAATTCTTCCGGATCAAATCTTGTAATCCGGTCAATACCGCAAACACCTGCTTTTATATTTTTCCAAACTTCTTCTTTACCAATTCCAACAGGTGAAACTGCTCCCACACCTGTAATGACAACTCTTTTCATCTTTGTCTCCTATCCGCCCGCAAAGAGCAAAAATTATTTTCGCAAAGCTTTTTTCCTGCGAATACAGATTCCATATGGCAAAAACCATATAGAAATAGGCATCCATGCAGATACCTATTTCTACATGGTTTGATTGATTGTTTGGGCAGGGAATATCCCTGCCCAAACACATAAATTACTGTCTGTCTTTGATATAAGCAACTGCATCGCCAACCGTTGCAATCTTTTCAGCTTCTTCGTCCGGAATTTCAATATCAAATTCCTCTTCCAAAGCCATCATCAGTTCAACGATGTCCAAAGAATCTGCCTCCAGATCATTGATGAAAGATGCTTCCATGGTTACAGCGCTTTCGTCTGCACCAAGCTGCTCGACTGTAATTTCTTTCACTTTTTCAAAAATATCCATATTATTCATCCTCCTTGACTTTTAACATCTTCATTTCCCGTTATCCGGGAAATTGATTTATATAATAATTGTTATTTTTTTCGATACTATATCACATAACCAAACCGCCGTCAACATTTATTACCTGACCCGTTATGTATTTTGCTTTATCCCCGGATAAAAATACTGCCAAATTTGCAATATCTTCAACCTGTCCGAATTTTCCAAGCGGGATTGACTTCATATAGCTTTCCTTTATCTCATCCTTCAGTTTATCCGTCATCGCCGTCTGGATAAATCCAGGTGCAATTGCATTACAGCGGATCCCCCTGGAGGCAAATTCTTTGGCAACGGTTTTGGTAAGGCCAATCAGCCCGGCTTTGGAAGCCGAATAGTTGGCCTGCCCCGCATTTCCCATCACGCCGGAAACAGAGGCCATATTGACAATTACGCCGCTCCGCTGCTTCATCAATGTTCTGGACGCGGATTTGATAACATTAAATGCTCCTTTGAGATTGACCGACAGGACACTGTCCCACTCGGCCTCACTCATCCGCATAATCAAATTATCCCGGGTGATACCAGCATTGTTGACAATGACATCTATCTTCCCGAAAGTCTCCATTGCAAATTTTATCAGAGCGTCCGTATCCTCCGGTTTGGACACATCCCCCAGAATATAGGCGCCATGTCCGCCCAGTTTTTCAATTTCGGCACAGGCACTTTTAGCCAATTCCTCCTGTTCCGGGACATTGATCCCGTTTACAATAAGATTTGCCCCTTCAGTAGCAAACTTCATCGCAATCTCTCTGCCGATCCCCTGTGTACTTCCTGTTACCACTACGGTTTTATCTTGAAATTCCATCTAACGTTCTCTCCTTCAGGCAAGAATCTCTTTCAACTTTTCCAGACTTGCCATATCTTCAACATTATAAATTGCTGCGTCTTTTGTTATCTTCTTCACAAAACCGCTCAGCGCTTTGCCGGGGCCAATTTCTATAAATGTATCCACCCCATCCGCAAGCATCCGCTTTAAGCTGTCTTCAAACAGAACCGAAGACGACACCTGACGAACCAGCAAATCCTTGATTTCTTCTTCATTCTTCACGTAATCTCCGGTCACATTGGAAATAAGCGGAATATTCATTTTGGATACCTTCACATTTTCAAGTTCTTTGCCGAGCTTTTCACCTGCGCCCTTTAACATACTGCAATGGAACGGCGCACTGACGGCAAGCATGATTGCCCTTCTTGCCCCTTTTTCCTTTGCAATTTCACAGGCATATTCCACAGCGGCCTTTTCACCGGCCACCGTAATCTGACCCGGACAATTGAAGTTTGCCGGCTCTGCAATTCCTTTTTCCGAAGCAATTCTGCAAACTTCACGGACACTCTCGGCATCCATGCCGACAATCGCTGCCATACCGCCTACTCCAACAGGCACTTCTTCCTGCATATACTTTCCTCTTTTTTTGACCAGCTTAACTGCGTCCACAAAATCAAGACTGCCTGAAGCTACATGCGCTGTATATTCACCAAGGCTGAGTCCAGCAACAACATCTGCTTTTATTCCCAGTTCTTCCACCACCCGAAGAGCAGCTGTTGACATGGTTAAAATTGCAGGCTGGGTATTTTCCGTAATCATTAACGTTTCGCTGTCACCATTAAAAATCATCTCTTTTACATCAAATCCAAGGGCTGCTGTCGCACTTTCAAAAACAGCATCTGCCACAGGGAAGTTTTCACAGAGTTCTTTTCCCATCCCTATCGCTTGTGCCCCTTGACCGGAAAACAAAAACGCAACTTTCATCTTATTTTCTCCTTTATGTGTATTAACAAAATCTTTTAATATGTCACACCTTCGAACAGTTCCTGAATAATCTGTGCACAAGGTTTAATATCCTTCACAAGACCCGCGCTCTGACCAGCCATCACACTGCCCATCTGGGTGTCCCCATCGACAACAGCGGCACGAAGTGCGCCGGCGCCCAATTTTTCAAAGGCGGCAACATCGCCCTCTTTTTCAATTTTATCCATCATACGGGTTGCTTTGTTTTTCAGCGTCCGGACCGGATGGCCGGTAAATCTTCCGGTAACCACCGCATCTCTGTCCTTTGCCGCAACCACCATATCTTTATAATTCTGGTGTACAGTACATTCATCAGAACAGATAAACCGCGTACCAACCTGTACGCCCTGCGCTCCCAAAGCAAAGGCCGCCTTGACACCGCGGCTGTCCGCTATGCCGCCCGCTGCAATCACGGGAATTTCAACCGCATCGGATATCATTGGGATTAAAGTCATCGTCGTGAGCTCGCCAATATGTCCGCCAGCCTCACAGCCTTCAGCAACAACTGCGTCTGCACCGCTTTTCTGCACCTTTAGCGCTATGGCCACACTGGGGATAACCGGAATTACCTTCGTTCCGATTTCTTTAAACGCCGGGATATATTTTGCCGGATTCCCGGCACCGGTGGTAATCACATCCACCTTCTCCTCCAGCAGCATTTTGATTACATCCTCTGCAAAAGGAGAGAGAAGCATGACATTCACGCCAAAAGGTTTATCGGTAAGTTCACGCGCTTTTTTTATCTGCTCTTTTACATAATCGGCAGGCGCATTCCCCGCCGCAATCAGTCCAAGGCCGCCGCCATTGGAAACGCCGGCAGCAAGTTCAGCTGTCGCAACCCACGCCATACCGCCCTGAATCAGCGGATATTCGATACCAAGTAATTCACAAATATTTGCTTTCATCAATTCTTTCTCCTATTCCAAAACCTAATATTCAATCAAAGCAGAACCCCAGGTAAGGCCGCCGCCAAAACCGACAATCACAAATTTATCGCCATGTTGAATCCTGCCCTCTTCAATCGCTTCACAAAGCGCTACCGGAACAGATGCTCCGGACATATTTCCATACTTATGCACATTGGAAAAGATTTTTTCCTCTTCACAACCCAAACGTTTTCTGGCTCCTTCAATAATCCGCTGGTTGGCCTGATGAGGAACGATACATTTGATGTCCTCCAGGGACACGCCCCCCTGCTCTGCAACCTCACGTGTTGCACTCTCCATCACCCGGACAGCAAACTTGAACACAGCGCCGCCATCCATCCAAATGGTACGGGGATTTCCAAACGGGCGCCGTTCCTTTTCTACTTCATCAACGCGCAGACCTGCAATGGTCAGGCAATCTCCCTGTGCCCCATCAGAACCGAGTACACAGCTCATCACACCATTCTCTGTTTCCGTTGCGGTAAGCACCACCGCTCCGGCGCCGTCACCAAACAAAACACAGGTGGAACGATCCTTATACTCTGTAATTTTGGAAAGACAGTCTGCACCGATAACCAGAGCATTTTTATATGTCCCTGTTTCAATAAACTTACTTGCCGTTGATACCGCAAAGATAAAACCCGAACAGGCCGCATTAATATCCATTGCCGCCGCCTTTACTGCCCCTAAGTATTTCTGTACGTGACAGGAAACCGATGGCGTATACATATCCGGCGAAACTGTCGCAACAACGATTAAATCCAAATCTTCCGGAGCCATATTGGCATTTTTCAAGGCATTTTCAGCCGCATATCTTGCCAAATCAGAAGTATAAACGCCTTCATCTGCAATTCTACGTTCTTTTATTCCAACCCGTTTCGTTATCCATTCATCACTGGTTTCCACCATTTTTTCCAAATCTTCATTTGTCAGAATGCGCTCCGGCAGATACTTACCAATTCCGGCAATTTTTGCCCGTATTTTGCTCATATCCATTACCTCGTCTCTTTCCTTGGGTCATCCCCGTATTTTTGGATATTATCGGTGATCTCGTCAACCAAATTGCTTTTCACACACATTACTGCTTGGCGGATCGCGTGATAAAACGCTTTTTCATTTGAACTGCCGTGGGCTTTGACCACCGGCTTACTTACACCCAGCAGCGGCGCACCGCCGTACTCGGTATAATCCATTGTCTTTTTCAATTTTTTCAGCCCGCCCTTTACTGCAACGGCTGAAAGTTTCGTAACGATATTTTTATAGAAGATTTCTTTGAGCATGTCATAAAATACCATCCCCATACCTTCCATAAATTTAAGGATTACATTTCCTGTAAACCCATCACAAACAACCACGTCTGCATCCCCTTTGGGAATATCACGGGCTTCTATATAACCGCAATAGTGAAAAGGAACCTCTTTGAGCGCCTTATGCGTATCAACAACAAGGGGCGTTCCCTTCGCTTCCTCAGAACCAATATTTACAAGACTCACTCTGGGATTTCGAATCCCCATAATTTTTTCCATATAAATGGAGCCCATGATTGCAAACTGCTTTAAAAAGGATGGTGTGCATTCTGCATTTGCTCCTGCGTCCACCAAAAGAAAGCAACCGGTTTCCGATGGCATAATCGGCGCCAGAGCTACGCGCCGGATTCCTTTTATCCTTTTAACAATCAGCGTCGCACCGGCAATCAGCGCTCCCGTATTTCCGGCACAGACAAAAGCGTCACCCTCACCGCCGGCCAGCATCTTAAGCCCAACCCGCATAGAGGAATCTTTCTTCTGCCGGATGGCAACGGTCGGATCATCATCCCCGTCAATCACTTCGGATGTATGAACCACCGTTATCTTTTCCCTTTCATAATTGCAGTTTTGCAAAACCGCCTGAATCTTTTCTTTCACCCCGACAAACGTCAGATTTATATCAAAATCTTTAGCAGCGGAAACACAGCCCTTAACAACCGCTTCCGGTGCATAATCCCCGCCCATTGCGTCTACAATGATATTCATTCTCTCATTCCTTCATCCATAGTAAATGTTATTATACCTGCAAACAAATCGAAACATCAATACAAGAACACTTTCTTAACACGCGCGTAACAATTTTGTAATATTTTTCCTGTCAATTCTATTTGAATTGAATTAAATTTCGGTTTTTTACGGCATAATCAATACCCGAAAAAATCGTAAGCGCTGTTGCAACCACAACAGACAATAAAACGAAATAATTGTAAACCATAACTCCGCCATCTATATGAAGAAAAATAATTTCATTCACCATCACCAAAACCACCATAATAAACTGAGAAACGGTTTTTGCCTTTCCCCACATACTGGCGGCAATGACTTTCGCATCCCCCAATGCAATCATCCGGATTCCTGTCACAATCAGCTCCCGTGCCAGAATCACCATGACAACCCAAACATTAATATAAAGGCAGTCCTTTGCAAGAAAACATACCAAAGCAGCGGTAATCAACAATTTATCCGCAAGCGGATCCATTAATTTACCGAAA
This sequence comes from uncultured Clostridia bacterium, assembly GCA_910580105.1. Lineage (GTDB taxonomy): Bacteria > Bacillota > Clostridia > Monoglobales > Monoglobaceae > CAJTWN01. The sequence continues at coordinate 209,331 of CAJTWN010000002.1, forward strand.
GTCGTTACCTGATTATATTTCCGCGCAAGGTGCCCGTCTAAATTATCCGTTGCAGTAGCAATTAAAAAAACCAAAATTGCCAAATAAAGTCCGGCAGCTTCCCCCTGCAAAAAGCACAGCATAAAAAGTGGTATTAAAAGTACACGTAATAGTGTCAATTTATTTGGTGTATTCATCATAACCGCCCCTCCTCAGCTTTCTCTGCCAAACAAATCATATTCGAGCGCCTGTTCAATGGTTACATCAACAAATGTTCCACCCTTTAATTTACGGCTGGCTTTAAAAAATACCTTACCGTCAATATCAAGAGAATCCGCATAGGTTCTTCCATAATAACTTTTAATGATTTCATCCCTGTCTTCAACTAAAACTCTTTGAACAGAACCAATTTTTGCCTGATTCAATTCCTCAGATATTTCCGACTGGGCAAGCATTATCATCTCCTGCCGCCGCTCTTTTTCCTCTTCCTCTATTTGACCATCCAGCTGATAGGCGGGCGTATCCTCTTCCCTTGAATAGGTGAATACCCCAAGACGGTCAAACCGCATCTCTTTTACAAAATCCAAAAGCTCGGCAAACTGTTCCTCTGTCTCTCCGGGAAAACCAACAATCAACGATGTCCGAATGGCTGCATCCGGTAATTTCGTCCGTATTTTCTGTATCAACGCACAAATTTCCTTTTTATTGGTTCTTCTTCCCATCCGTTTGAGGACTGCATCATTGCAATGCTGAATAGGTATATCCAGATAATTACACAGTTTCTCCTCTTCTGCAAAGACATCCAAAAGTGCATCGGTGACAAGTTCCGGATAACAATAATGTACCCGTACCCATGCAATCTTCTCTATCCGGCAGAGCTGCCGCAAAAGCTCTGCCAAACGATATTCTCCATAAATATCTTCTCCATAACGGGTCGTATCCTGGGCAATCACCACCAGTTCACGAACCCCTTCTTCCGCCATGGTCTGCGCTTCCAGCAAAATGTCCTCCATCCTTCTGCTTCTGTATCTTCCGCGGATAGAAGGAATCACACAATAGGTACACCGGTTGTCACAACCTTCCGCAATGCGCAAAAAGGCCGTATACGGCGCAGTCGTCCTAAGACGCGGTACGTTTTCACATAGGAGTGGTTCCTCACTGCAATAGAGCCTGTTTTTTAATTCTGCAATGTTTTTAACAATTTCAACAATTTTATTATATTCGTTGGTACCAACCACCGCATCCACTTCCGGTATTTCGGTCAAAACCTGCTCTTTATATCGCTGTGCCATGCAGCCTGTTACAATCAACGCCCGGCATTTTCCGCTTTTTTTATACTGGGCAAGCTCCAAAATACACTCAATGGATTCATTTTTTGCGGATTCGATAAAGGTGCAGGTATTGACAATTAAGACCTGCGCATCTTCTTCATTCTCCACAATTTCAAAACCGGCCTCTGTGAGCATTCCCAGCATCTGTTCCGCATCCACCAGATTTTTCGAACACCCCAAAGACACCAGTGCTAATTTATTCAATCGATCACACCGTTCTTCCTAATATTTTCTATCTTCCATATCTTTACTCTAATCGTCAAAACTAAATTCGTATGAAGCCAAACAAACATTGATGTCCTGCATACTATATCCACGCCGTACCAATTTGGCTTTTAACTTTTCCAAATCCCTTCTGCTGCGAATATCCCCGGCATCCAAACGCGGCTCCAGATAGGCGCGAAGCGCTTCTTTCGAATCCACTTCTTCCGCCATTTCCTCTGCTACAGCATCAATAATGCTGCGTGATACCCCCTTCTGCATCAGTTCCTGACGGATGCGATACATCCCTTTTGCTTTCAAACGCAAAGCATCCTCCATATAAAACTGTGCATATAAGCGATCATCCAAGACACCCGCCTGCAAAAATTCATCGACAATCTCTTCTGCCACGTCTTTTGATATATTCTTTCGAACCAGCCGGTCACAAATTTCCCGGCACGTATACATTCTCGCCCCAATCAAATTTGATGCCAGCCGGCGCGCACGTTCTCTCTCGTCCATCAATTTTATTTACCTTTTTTGGGCTTGGCAATTGGCGTAACAGGCGTAGCCACAACTTCTTCCCCTTCTTCCAGAACAGGAAGTTCCGCCTGGGCGCGGATCTTATTTTCAATTTCAAGGGCCAGTTCGGGATTATCCGCAAAAACTGCCTTGACTGCCTCTCTTCCCTGTCCCAGCCGATTTTCATTGTAATAGAACCACGAACCGCTTTTCTTGACAATCTCCATATTCACACCAATATCAAGAATATTGCCTTCCCGCGAAATTCCATGACCATAAATAATATCAAATTCTGCTTCTTTAAAAGGCGGAGCAACCTTGTTTTTAACCACCTTCACACGGGTACGGTTACCAACCAGTCCGTTTTCGCCTTTGATACTCTCAATACGGCGGACATCCATACGAACCGAAGCGTAAAACTTAAGCGCACGACCACCAGGGGTTGTTTCCGGATTTCCGAACATGACCCCCACCTTTTCACGCAGCTGGTTGATAAAGATGGCAGTTGTATTCGATTTATTGATGATACCGGCCAGCTTACGAAGCGCCTGGGACATCAGCCGTGCCTGCAAGCCCACATGGGCATCTCCCATCAGCCCTTCAATCTCCTGTTTCGGTACAAGTGCAGCAACCGAGTCCACAACAATCACATCCACCGCACCGCTGCGAACCAAATGTTCGGTAATCTCCAACGCCTGCTCACCCGTATCCGGCTGTGAAACAATTAAATCATCAATCTCAACACCCAGCGCCGCCGCATAAACCGGATCAAGGGCATGCTCTGCGTCAATAAATGCAGCCACACCGCCATTTTTCTGGGCCTCTGCCGCAATATGTAAAGCAACCGTTGTTTTACCGGAAGATTCCGGACCATAAATTTCAACTATCCTTCCGCGGGGAACACCGCCGATTCCAAGAGCAATATCCAACGCAAGGGCGCCGGTTGGAATGGCCTGTATGTTCATTGCAGGTTTTTCACCAAGGCGCATAACTGCACCCGAACCAAATTCTTTTTCTATCTGTCCAAACGCACTTTCTAATGCTTTTCTTTTTTCTTCGTTCATAATTAATCTCCTAATTTTTATATGATTAGACACTACGGTTATTATAAAATACATAAATACCAGTGTCAAGCAGTTTATAGCAAATTTTTTCGACACCAGACAAAACATCCGGAATAAAAACGGCCATTGCCAAAAAGCAAAGGCCGCTTATCCATCTTCATTTCTATTTTCGTCTATACTTCAGATATTCACAGAATAATTTAGCTTCTTTCCGCTCTTCCTCCGTCATATCTGAAAGGACAATTACATCCTCATCATGACGATAAGAACAACACTGATCTGTCAGTCCAAGTAAATAATCCAAAGAAATATCAAAGATTTTGGCTATCTTTATTTTAATCTCATCATTTGGCTCACTGCAATTACGTTCATATGATGAAATTGTATGCGGTGATAAGTTCAACTTTTCACCAAATTCCCGTTGGGATAACCCATGGTCTTTTCTAAGTTCCTGTAACCGTTCCCCTATCATGAGATATTCTCCTTTTCACAATATTTTACTCATTATAATATATTTTTGTTTATTGTGAAAAAATACATAAGAATATTATGGTTTTTAATATTATTTTACAAGATTCTTATGAATAAACCAAGTAGTATATAAATATATTATACACTTTTTTTAAAACAGATAATACAATTCCCTATTTTGAAAAAATCATGTAACAAAAATCCCCCTTTTCAGGGGGATGATTTACCAGATATAATTCGTATCCTTTTCCAGACAACCAAGGAGCTCTCTGCGAACCAAATCAAGTGCATATAAGCTTGCCCGCTCCCGAACCACTGTTCGGTTACCGGATAAATAAAAATGGTATGCCCATATCTTTTCTTTGGTGGCAATTCCAATATATACGGTTCCAACCGGTTTTTTTTCCGTTCCCCCGTCCGGACCTGCAATCCCCGTCACGCTTATTCCCACATCGGCGCCGGAAGCCAGGCGTATGCCTTCCGCCATTTCTTCCGCTGTCTGATAGGAAACAGCGCCATATGTGCGAAGCGTTTCTTCACGCACGCCCAATGTTTTAGTTTTCTGCGCATTGCTATAAGTCACAGCGCCGCAGTCAAAACATGCGGAAGCGCCCGGAATTCGCGTAATTTTCTGTGCAATCAATCCGCCGGTACAGCTCTCGGCCGTCGCAAGTTTCATTCCTTTATCTTTCAACAGGGAAACAACTGTTTCTTCCATAGAAGCATCCGCACCCACAGCATAAATGTAATCATTTAAAATATTCCGCACTTCCTGTTCAAGGGGACGAAGCATCTCTTTCGCCTCTTTTACTGAATTTGCTTTGGCTGTAAGCCGCAATTCTACTTCACCGGTTTTTGCATAAGGCGCGATGGTCGGATTCGTTTGCCGGTCGATAATATTTCTTAGCTTTTCTTCTGCTGCAGATTCGCCAACTCCAAAAACACGCAGGCTTTTTGAATGAATAACACAATCCGCCTTTGCTTCTAAATATGGTTTCACACCCTGCAAAAACATCGGCTTCATCTCGCTGGGCGGACCGGGCAGCATGATAAAGGTCGTCTCTTTTCCGTCTACTTTGCCTTCAACAATGGCACCGGGAGCCGTTCCGTTATTATTTTCAAGGATGATACATCCCTCAGGCATTTCTGCCTGTTTCAGATTGCTCTTTGGCATATACAGCCCATGGCTTTGAAAGCGTTCTTCAATCCGCCGTTTGCTCTTCTCATCCATCACACAGCGAAGTCCGCAAAATTCCGCAATCGTCTCTTTTGTCAAATCATCCGCCGTCGGCCCAAGTCCGCCGGTGGTAATCACAGCATCCGCACGCATTGCAGCAATCCGAAGTGCAGATTTTAAACGCTCCGGATTATCGCCCACCACCGTTGTATAAAACACATTAAATCCCAATTCACTTAGCTCACGGCTTAGAAACCGGGCATTTGTATTGACAATCTGCCCGAGCAGAAGTTCCGTCCCAACCGAGACCAATTCAAAATCCATCTTCTTCACACCCTTTACGGTTGTATTATTTCCATATCGGCAATGGCTTTATTCATCATTTCCTCAATATTGCCAAGCGCCTTTTCTGCCTCTTCAATTTCAGACAAAGACGGTTTTGTTTTGGGATGCTTTGGTACAAAAATTGTACAGCAATCCTCATAAGGCAGAATGGATGTTTCATACGTGTCAATTTTTTTGGAAATCTGTACAATTTCCTCCTTATCCATACCAATACAAGGGCGGAAGACCGGCATGGAAACTGCCGCATTGGTCACTGCCAGGCTCTCCATCGTCTGACTTGCCACCTGCCCGATGCTTTCTCCGGTAATCAGCGCCTGTGCCCCTGTTTGTATTGCAATCTTTTCTGCAATCCGCATCATTATCCGGCGCATGATGATGGTCAGATAGTTTTTGGGGCAGCATTCGATAATTTTCAACTGTATATCTGTAAAAGGAACGATGTGTAGATTTATTTTCCCTGTATAGGCAGACATCAGCCGTGCCAGGTCGATTACCTTTTCCTTCGCACGGTCGCTGGTGTACGGATGGCTGTGAAAATGCACGCCATCCAGCACAACACCCCGTTTTGCAATCATCCATCCGGCCACCGGACTGTCAATTCCGCCGCTCAGCAAGAGAGCAGCGCGTCCACTGCTGCCTACCGGCATACCACCTGCTCCGCTGACTTTTTGGGTGAATACATATGCCTTATTCCGTATCTCCACCTGTACCAAAATATCCGGATGATGGACGTCAACGGAAAGGCCCTTGACATTCTTCAAAATTCTTCCCCCCATCTCCCGGCAAATTTGAGGAGAGTTCAGCGGAAACTGCTTATCTTCACGTTTCGCCTCCACCTTAAACGTTCTGCCCTCGGTCTCAATTTCAGCAAGACAGGCAATCGTCGTTTCCGCAATACTATCCATGTCCTTTTCACAGGCAGCTGCCGGACAGATATTGACAATGCCGAATACTTTGGTCAAAGCGCTGACCGCTTCTTCCATATCCAATCCTTCTTCCACCGGCTCCACATAAATGGTTGACTGGGATTTTCGAACATGAAACTTACCAATATCCCCTAAAACAGACCGGACATTTGCCAGCAGCTGCCGCTCAAACATCGGGCGGTTTAATCCTTTCAATGCAATTTCACCATATTTTAAAAGAATAATATCAATTTTCTTCATTTGTTTCTCTCCGTTTCCTCCGCAAATAATTATCCTATATTCAATTTCCGCAGCTGCTTCACTACCCGCGCCACAGTCTCAACCACTTCATCAATTTCCTGTTCCGTCGTAAACTCGCTCAGGCTGAACCGGATACTTCCATCAATCATTTTACGGTTCAGTCCAATGGATGTCAACACATAACTCGGCTCCTTTTTATGACTGGAACATGCAGAGCCGCTGGAAACATAGATATTTTCTGCCTCCAGAGAATGCAAAAGCACCTCGGACTTAACACCGCTGAACGAAATATTTAAAATATGCGGCGCTGCGATTTCCGGCGTATTGACAATAATATTGTTCACACGTTCTTCAATCCCCAGCATCAGCCGTTCCCGCAATGCCGCCATTCTGGGAAGAGAGGAGTTCATTTGCCGGTGGCAAATTTCCGCAGCCAAGCCAAAACCTGCAATGCCCGGAACATTTTCCGTTCCCGGTCGGATACCATTTTGCTGACCGCCGCCGTATACCGTGGGCGCAATTTTTGTTCCTTTTTTGATATATAAGGCTCCCATCCCTTTGGGACCGTGGATTTTGTGCGAGCTGAGTGTAATCATATCCGCACCAAGACTTGCCGCTGTAAAAGGCACCTTGCAATACCCCTGCACCGCATCCACATGGAGATAGGTGCCAAGCCCCCTTTGTTTGATTATTTTAGCCAATTTTTCGATTGGTTCAAGTGTCCCGATCTCATTATTCACAATCATGGCCGTCACCAATACAGTATCATCTGACAGCATATCTTCAAATTCCGCAAGACGCAGAACTCCTCTGTTGTCCACGGGGATAAAATCTATCCGGTACCCATGTTCACCGAGATAATTCAGCGTATTCATTGTCGCCGGATGTTCAAGAGGCGTACTGATAATATGCTTTCCGCGGTTTGCCATTGCCGTCCCCAAAATTGCCAGATTATTTGCCTCTGTTCCTCCTGAAGTAAAGAAAATCTCTCCAGGATTCACCCGCAGTGTAGCGGCAATCCTTTCTTTTGCGGCCTTCACCTCTTTTTCAGCTGCAATTCCCATCCGGTGCAGGGAAGACGGATTTCCATAAGTGTTTTTCATCACATCTGCCACCTTTTGCACCACTTCCGGATAGGGCCGCGTCGTCGCACTATTATCTAAATAGATTCCCATACTTTCTCCTCCAAACTCTTAATTGCATATTTTATCATACTTTTATCTATTTTTCAACTTCTTTTTCTTAACGTACCGCCGTTTCACAATGATCTTCACTTGGACTTATCTTTTGTCCACAACAGATAAATAACAAAATGGACAATTGTGCCTCTATATTTTATGCACGAACAAGCAATCTGCGCCTATGTTGCCATAATTTTTACTTTCCGGAATATCAAACCGGCATATAAATCGTGCAAATAAAGGTTTTTCTTGATTTTCTCAGATAAATCCACTATAATAGGAAAGAATATGACTGAAGAAAGTATAGGGAGTTTTTCACATGGAAATTAAAGCAATAAAAACCCTTGAATTTGATAAAATTCTGCATATGCTCAGCGCTTATGCCAAAAATGAAAATACAACAGAACAAATCAGCCACCTGCTGCCTTCATCGGATTACCGCGCGGTGGAACAATCCCTTGCGGAAACCGATGCCGCCGTACAGCTGATTTTAAAATACGGCACCCCGGACATCCAGCGTATATCGGATATCGGCGGCTCTCTCAAACGCCTTGCCATCGGCGGCAGCCTGTCAATGGCAGAACTTTTGAACATTGCAAGCCTGCTGAAAACCACCCGTATTCTGCGGCGTTATACATCGGAACAGACGGGAGTTCTGAGCGGTTATATCGAGGAACTTACACCAAATAAAACACTGGAAGAACGCATTACCTCTTCCATCCTTTCGGAGGAAGAAATGGCAGACAATGCAAGTTCCGCCCTTTCTTCTATACGCAGAAAAGAAAAAAATGCTTCCAACAAAATCCGAAGCAGTCTGGACGGTATGATCCGTTCTTCGCACTATCAGAAATTTTTGCAGGATGCAATTGTCACCATGCGCAACAATCGCTATGTTGTACCGGTCAAGGCAGAATACCGCAGTGAAGTCCGCGGTATCACCCATGACATTTCCTCGTCCGGCGGAACCGTCTTTATTGAACCGGAAAGTGTCGTTGCTGCAAATAATGAACTGCACGAGCTCTCATTAAAGGAAAAAGCAGAAATCGAAAAAATTCTTGCAGAGATTTCTGGCGAAGCAGGTGAATGCCTGGAAGAACTCCGTCTGAATTTTGATACGGTCATCCATCTGGATTTCGTTCTGGCAAAAGCAAAACTTGCCCTTGATATGAAAGCGGTTTGTCCGCGGTTAAACCAACTGGGAAAAATCAATATCAAAAAGGGCCGGCATCCGTTGATAGACCGGAATAAAATTGTGCCGGTGGACGTCAGCTTGGGCTACGATTTTGACAGCCTGATTGTTACTGGCCCAAACACCGGCGGAAAGACGGTTGTACTGAAAACCGTTGGCCTCTTCTGTCTGATGACTCAGGCGGGGCTCTGCATCCCTGCCGGCGATGAAAGTGAAATGCCGGTTTTTTCTGATATATTTGCCGATATTGGTGATGAACAAAGCATCGAACAGAGTTTGTCTACCTTTTCATCCCACATGACCAATATTGTCCGAATTGCTGAAAAAGTTACCGAAAACAGTCTTGTCCTCTTCGACGAACTCTGTTCTGGAACGGATCCTGTGGAAGGCGCGGCACTGGCAACGGCAATTCTTGAAAACATCCGGTCTGCCGGCGCAAAAATTGTCGCCACCACCCATTACAGCGAATTGAAACTTTACGCCCTTTCCACAAAAGGGGTTGAAAATGCCTCATGTGAATTTGATGTAAATACCTTAAGTCCTACCTACCGGCTGCTCATCGGCATTCCCGGAAAGAGCAACGCATTTGCAATTTCTAAACGCCTTGGCCTTTCACAAAATATTATAGAGCGGGCAAAGGGAATGCTCTCTGATGAAACCATCCAATTCGAGGACATTCTCAGCAGTATTGAACGAAATCGTCAGGCGGCCGAGGCAGGATCTATTGAAGCTGAACGGATGCGCAGTGAAATTGAAAAACTCAAATCCGAACTTGAACGTGAACGGGACAAAATTGAAAAACAAAAGGATAAAATCTATGACCGGGCAAGAGAAAAGGCCGAAAAAATTATCCTCCGCGCCCAGGAAGAAACGGAAAAAATGCTGCAGGAAGTCAAAGAGATACAGAGGTCAAAAGACGAAAAAGCCGCCCTCCGCGCCATGGAAGAGGTCAAAAAAGAACTCGGTATTAAACGGAGGAAAAATACTTCTCCCAAATCAAAGACCCCCAAGCCCCGTGCTTCTAACTTGAATATCAATAATTTAAAATTGGGCGCCGATGTTATCCTTTTGGACCTTGGCGATAAAGGAACTGTTTTGTCTGTTAATAAAAAAGAAGAAACTGCCGTAATACAGGTCGGCATCATGAAAATTACAGCCAAAATTGAAAACCTCGCCCTATGCAACGAAGAAAAAGGATCGCTTCCAAAAGGATATGATACTTCCGCCCGAAAAACCACCAGCGGACTTTCCTCTTCCAAAAATGTCAAAACAGAGGTTGATCTGCGGGGCATGACCTTGGAAGAAGCGCTTTTGGAAACGGACAAATTTTTGGACGAATGCTCCCTTGCCGGACTTCACACCGTGAGTATTATTCACGGCAAAGGAACGGGTATCCTCCGTAAAGGAATTCAGGATATGCTCCGCAAACATCCTCAGGTTGCAACCTATCGTTTGGGTAAATACGGAGAAGGAGAAAACGGTGTCACCATTGCCGAACTGAAATAGAAATATAAATTTCAAAAAAAGTGTTGTATTTTCGCATAAAACATGGTAAAATATATGAATACACTCTGTCATGTCAATACAAACCAATAATCTTCTATGGGCAGAGCGTGACGAGGTACGAAGGCAAAAACCTCTTTATTTTGCAAAACTATAGATTCAGGGAGATTATATATTATGCTGAAAAAGAAGTGGTTATTAAAGGAATTTGACAAGAATAGAGTGGTAGAAATTTCGAAGAATTTCAAAATTTCACCTCTAACCGCAATCATTCTTTACAACCGCGGCGTCAAAGAAGACAATGATATCAAGACCTTTTTATCCAAAAGCCTTGGTGTCATGCATGATCCTTATTTAATGAAGGACATGGAAAAAGCGACAGAACGCATCCTCCTCGCCAAAGAACGCGGTGAAAAAATCACCATCTATGGCGATTATGATGTTGACGGCATCACTTCCATCGCGATTCTCTATAAACATCTCGCAGAAATGGGGATTTCAGTGGATTACTATGTGCCGGACAGAATGCAGGAAGGTTATGGCGTAAACAGAGAAGCGCTGGATAAAATTCAGAAAAAAGGAACTTCTCTTATTATCACTGTGGACACCGGTATTACCGCTGTTGAAGAAAGTGAGTATGCAAAAGAGATTGGGCTTGATGTTATCATCACCGACCATCATGAATGTAAAGAACGGATTCCGGATGTCTATGCCGCCATTGATCCAAAGCAGAAAGATTGTCCTTATCCCTTCAAGAGCCTTGCAGGCGTTGGTGTTGTATTTAAATTGATCCAGGCTTTGGACGAACAGAAGTCTCTCCCTGCTTTAATGGACAAATACGCTGATTTATTATGCCTTGGAACAGTGGCAGATATTTCACCTCTTGTCAATGAAAACCGGGTAATTGTCACCGAAGGCTTAAAACGGTTTAAAAATACCAAGAATGTGGGTTTGAAAGCACTGATTGACGTATCTACCAACGGAAAAGCCATTACAACGTCCACCATTGGGTATACCATTGCGCCGCGTATCAACGCAAGCGGCCGTCTTGGCTGTGCTTCCCGCAGTGTGGAGCTTTTCCTTACCAATGATACAAAGAAAGCCCATGAACTTGCCGAATCGCTGTGCGAAGAAAATACGCTGCGGCAGCAAACGGAACAGAAGATGTTTAAAGAAGCCCTTGATTATATCGAAGAACATCCTGAAATCAAGGATGATAAAGTGCTTATCATTGCCCATGAAAATTGGCATCATGGCATTGTTGGAATTGTTTCTTCAAAAATTACCGAAAAATTCTATAAACCTTCTATCCTTTTCGCTATTGACGGCGGCGAGGCAAAGGGTTCAGGGCGCAGTGTACAGGGCTATAATCTTTTTGGTTCTTTGGAACAGTGTTCGGATGTCCTTGAAAAATTCGGCGGGCATGAACTTGCCGCCGGTCTGACCATTAAGGCTGACCGCATCGAAGAATTCAGAAAACGGATCAACGCCATTTCTGAGGATACAATTGACGAAACCACCATGGTTCCCACCATTCTTTTGGATGCAGTGATTAAAGTTCCATATATCACTTTGGACACTGTAAACGATATTAACCAGCTGCAGCCCTTTGGGGTGGACAATCCAACGCCTTTCTTCGCTGTTCGCAATATCAAAATACATAAGATAAGCGTAATGAGTGAAGGTAAGCATCTGCGAATGACCCTTTTTAAAGACGGAAAATATCTTGACTCTGTCGGATTTGGTATGGGCGAATATTTTCAGTACCTCAAAGAAGGTGATTTTATTGACGTTGCCTTTTCCCTTGACATCAATGATTACAAGGGTTTTCAAAATGTACAGCTCATCTTAAAGGACATTAAAAAGACAGAAGCTGCCGAATAATAAGTTTTGAATGAAGGTGTATGTATGGAAGGTACAAACCTTGATACTTTATTGGAACAAATTCGAAAATATAATAAAAGCGGAGATCTCTCTCTTGTAGAAAAAGCATATCACTATGCAGAAGAAAAGCACGAGGGACAAAGCAGAAAATCGGGTGAGCCATATGTGACTCACCCGATTCAAGTTGCAATGATTTTGGCAGAGATGGAATTGGATGTGCAATCCATTGTTGCCGCCCTCCTTCACGACGTAGTCGAAGATACCGAAACAACACGGGAGGATATTGTCAAAGAATTTGGCGAAACTGTCGCTTTGCTTGTGGACGGAGTGACCAAGCTCGGTAAGATTCCCTATACTTCCAAAGAGGAACAACAGGTAGAGAATCTGCGCAAAATGTTCTTTGCCATGGCAAAAGATATTCGTGTGATCGTGATAAAGCTGGCCGACCGCCTTCACAATCTCCGCACACTTAAATCTATGCCCGAAGAAAAACAACGGGCCACTGCAAGAGAAACTCTGGAAGTCTATGCCCCCCTTGCCCATCGCCTTGGTATGTCCAAAATCAAGTGGGAGCTGGAAGATCTCTCCCTCCGCTATATTGATCCCATCGGCTATTACGAAATTGTTGACAACATTGCACAAAAACGGGATGAACGCGAAAAATATATCAATGATATTATCACATCCCTGCAAAAAGCTTTGGACGGAATGCAAATTAAAGCGCATATTGAAGGCAGAGCCAAACACTTTTACAGTATTTACCGCAAGATGTATATGCAAAACAAGACCATTGACGAGCTTTATGATCTGTTCGCTGTCCGCGTGATTGTCGACACCGTCGCAGACTGCTATGCAGTTTTGGGTATGGTGCATGAACTCTATAAGCCCATGCCCGGCCGGTTCAAAGATTATATTGCCATGCCGAAACCCAACATGTATCAGTCTCTGCACTCCACATTGTTCGGTCCAAACGGCACCCCATTCGAAATTCAGATTCGTACATGGGAAATGCACCATACGGCAGAGAACGGCATTGCTGCTCATTGGAAATACAAAGAGGGCAAATCCGGTTCTTCTGATTTTGATGACAAACTCGAATGGATTAAACAACTGCTTGAAATACAAAAGGACATGACCAATGCTGAAGACTTTATGCGGACATTAAAAATTGACATGTTCAGCGATGAAGTTTTCGTTTTTACCCCAAAAGGAGATGTCATCAGCCTTCCCATCGGCGCTACTCCCATCGACTTTGCCTATGCAATTCATTCTGCAGTAGGCAATCGGATGACCGGCGCCAAAGTCAACGGAAAAATTGTCACTTTGGATTACGAACTGAAAAACGGCGATGTTGTTGATGTTGTCACCACCAATGTCACCCACGGCCCCAATCTTGACTGGATAAAAATATGCAAAACTTCGCAGGCCAGGAATAAAATCAACCAATGGTTTAAAAATGTTAATCGTGAAGAAAATGTTACCAAAGGCAAAGACTATTTGGAAAAAGAACTTAAAAAAATTATGGTCCCCACCACTTTTTTAGAGGATAAACCATTTGTTGAAAGTCTGCTGCGGAAATATGGTTTCAACACAATCGAAGACCTCTATGCAGCCATTGGTTATGGCAGTACCAATGCCAATCGTTTCGTCACCCGTTTCAAAACCGAATGTAAAAAACGGATGCTTGACGAAGAACACATCAAACCGGAAGATATTCTTCCCATGTCGGTGAAAACCACTGAAAAGCCAAACAATACCGGCGTTATCGTTGAAGGAATTGACAATTGTTTGATTCGCTTCTCCCATTGCTGTAATCCTGTTCCCGGAGACAAAATTGTGGGTTATGTCACACGCGGCCGCGGCGTCGCCATTCACCGGGCAGATTGCATCAATGTTCTGCACGCAACCAATAGTGAAAAAGAAATGAACCGATTCATCCCCGTCCGCTGGGCAGATGACAGAAGCACCTCCTTTCAGACAATGCTGTATATTACCGCAACAGACCGCAATGCCCTTCTGATTGATATTATGTCGGCCGTTGCTGATATAAAAATACCCGTGACAAATGTCAATGCACGAACAGGAAAAAACAACCTTGCTATTATCGAATTAACAATGGAAATCGGCGATACAGAACAATTGAACAAAACAATCAAACGAATTAAACAGGTGGAAGGCATCCTGTCGGTTGTCCGCCGCCGTCAATAAGAGGAGGATTTTGCATGTTACTCCATAAATTAGTGTTAGGCCAACTGCAAACCAATTGCTATATTCTTGCAGATGAAGAAACAAAAGAGGCGATTGTGATTGACGTCCCGGATCAGGCCGATGTCATTCTGGACTTTTTAAAGGAAAAAGCATATATTGTCCGATATATCATTCTGACCCATGGACATTTCGATCACATGCTGGCTTTAAAAGAAGTACGTGAAGCAACCGGGGCCCCTCTGCTCGTCCATGAAAACTGTGCAGATTTTTTGAAAGATACCATCAAAAACCTTTGTCATTATACCGGTGTCTTATGGGAAGCAACCGAAGCAGATCGTTATCTTAAAGAAGGAGACATCATCGCCTTCGGCTCTCAAACATTACATGTCCTGCATACACCGGGCCACACAGCCGACTGTATCTGCCTGCTTGCAGGAGATATTCTCATCAGTGGTGATACGTTGTTTTGGCGAAGTGTTGGAAGAACCGACCATCCCACCGGAAGCCTGGAAGAAGAGATCAATTCAATCAAAGAAAAACTGCTGCCGCTGCCGGCAAATACCAAAGTATATCCAGGCCACGGACCAATGACCACCATTGGCGATGAAAGAAAGGAAAATCCTTATTTACAATGAATACAGAAAATAGTCCTTGGGGCATCCTGACGGGGATTCGTCCTGTTAAAATTGCAACTGCCCTGATTGACCAGGGAAAAACCGATAAAGAAATTATCGCACACTTTACAGAACACTATCATACCACCAATGAAAAAGCAACCCTTGCCCTGGAAACGGCAAGGGTTGAATTACCGCATAGGGAAAAAATGCTGGATAATGGCATCAGCTTATATATCGGCATTCCCTTCTGCCCTACCCGGTGCCTGTACTGTTCTTTTGTAACCTGCGGTACGCAGTCTGCCGCAAAATTGATTCCGGAATATGTCGAGTGCTTAAAAAAAGAAATTATCTATACGGCAAAACTTATTGAAAAGCATCATAAACGTATCGAAACCATCTATTTTGGCGGCGGTACGCCAACAACACTCAGCGCCGAACAGCTGCACATCCTGATTTCAACAATTGAAGAGAACTGTGACCTTTCTTCGCTGCGGGAATTTACTGTGGAAGCCGGCCGGCCGGATACCGTCACCGAAGAAAAACTCCGGACCCTGAAAGCACACAAGGTAGAGCGAATCAGCATCAATCCGCAAACCATGCATCACAAAACATTAAAAATTATCGGCCGCTCACATACGCCGGAACAGATTGTCGATGCTGTCCGGCTGGCAAGGTTCTGCGGCTTTGATAATATTAATATGGACTTGATTGCAGGTCTTCCCGGCGAAGATTTTGATATGTTCCGTACTTCTCTTGAAGAAGTAGAAAAACTCAATCCCGAAGATACAACGATCCATACAATGAGCATCAAACGTTCATCGAGACTGAATGAATATCTGGATGAATATGATTTAACCAAGGGGGAGACGGTTGCCCAGATGGTTGACTATGCACGTACATACTTAGAAGGTCTGGGAAAACATCCCTACTATCTCTATCGTCAAAAAAACATCCTCGGAAATCTTGAAAATATCGGCTATGCAAAGAATGGAAAGGAATGTCTTTACAATATTTATATCATGGAAGAAATTCAATCCATCCTCGCTCTTGGCTGTGGCGGCTCTACCAAAACGGTTGACCGTGTTTCCGGACGAATTGAGCGCATTTTTAACGTAAAAGAACCCCAGGACTATATTGCGCGCATTGATGAAATGCTTGAACGAAAAAACGCTTTAAATACACTGGTATTTTAACAAATTGACAGTTTTATAAGCGGCGTTTTAAAATTATAAAATAAACTTGTACAACGGTTTATAAATAAGATATCTTTGTTTTTTATTAAATATAATAAAGGGTGAATAATTATGAATCAATCAAACCAGGCGGACCTTGGCAATGGCAGCATTGGAAAACTGCTTTTAAAAATGGCGGCACCAACCATTGTTGCTCAGGTTATCAACATGCTTTACAATATGGTCGACCGCATGTACATCGGCCACATACCGGAAGTTGGCTCCCTTGCCCTTACCGGTGTTGGGATCACATTTCCCATTATCATGATGATTTCAGCATTTAGTTCGCTGATTGGTATGGGCGGCGCCCCAAGGGCAGCGATCAGCCTTGGAGCCGGTGATAAAGAAAACGCAAATAAAATTTTAGGAAACTGTGTTGTCTCTTTGGCAGCCGTTTCCGTTATATTAACCGCAGTAGTACTCGTCTTCGGAAAATCCATGCTGCGGCAATTTGGGGCAACAGAAGGAACCACCCTGGAATACGGCGCCGCATATCTGAACATCTATGCCCTTGGCACAATCTTCGTACAGACAGTTTTAGGCCTCAACATCTTTATTACAACGCAGGGCTTTTCAATGACTGCCATGAAAACCATACTCATTGGCGCAATCACGAACATCATCCTCGACCCCATATTTATTTTTGTTTTTGGAATGGGTGTTCGCGGTGCTGCACTTGCCACCATCATCTCCCAGGGTATTTCTGCTGTTTGGGTTCTTCGCTTTCTGACCGGCAAAAAAGGTGTCCTCCGCATCCAAAAGAAACATCTGAGTTTTTCACTTTCGGTCATGCTTCCTGTCCTTGCGCTCGGACTTTCTCCTTTTATTATGCAGATTACTGAAAGTATACTCACCATCAGTTTTAATGCCTCCCTGCAAAAGTTTGGGGGCGATTTAGCTGTTGGCGCAATGACCATCCTGGCAGCCGTCATGCAATTTGCCATGATGCCCATCCAGGGGCTTACCCAAGGCGCTCAGCCGATCATCAGTTTTAACTTTGGCGCACAAAAAACGGATCGGGTTAAAAAAACCTTCCGGCTGCTTTTGCTTTATTGTGTGCTATTTTCCGGCATCATTTGGGCAATCTCCATGTTTGCGCCGAAGGTATTTGTCCTTCTCTTCAGCAATAACCTGGAACTCACACAGATCTCTGTCTGGGCTTTGCGTATATATATGGCAGTCAGTATTATCTTTGGAATTCAAATTGCCTGCCAGCAGACATTTATCGCACTTAATCAGGCAGGCGTTTCCATCTTTCTTGCCATTTTACGAAAGGTTATCCTGCTTATCCCTTTAATTTTCATCCTGCCACACATCATTCCGGATCAATTTGCTGCGTTTTTTATTCCGCAGCATATCCAAGAAATCCTTGCTGGTTACGATGTCCCAAAAGTATTTTCTGTCTTCTTTGCAGAACCAGTATCCGATACAATTGCCGTCACCGTCACCGCTTTTATGTTTGCCTTCCGTTTTAATAAAATATTAAAACGCGGAATTCCAGGAAAAAAAGAAGTATAACCTTATAATTGAACAGCAAAATATAAGATATAACTCGCCACCTAAAAATGGCAGGGAACAAAATAATAGGGAACACCTATATAACACAACGGACTGAAAAAATTTCACGCGTAGAAATTTTTTCATATCTGCAAACGTTTCAACCACAAAGCGGGTGAAATCTCTGCAACTTTGCTTCAAATTATAGGCTAATCTAAAAAGTCTTCCGAACTTCGGAAGACTTTTTTAATAAACAAATAAATAACCAAACAAAAAAATTCGGGAGCACAATGAATGGTTGTGACTCCCGATGTTTTGAGAAGAATTTTAATTTTTTTTCAATTTAATAGTTTATGCCCCTAATTTTATTGCAGGCATATGCGGCATGATAGAATCCTCGGAATCCAACAACATTACTTTGAGTTCAGTGTTTTTATCCACATGATCTATGGTCACTTCCGCACGCAAATTTCCAGAACCCTGTTCACTTTTATCATAGGTTTTCATAACACCATTTTGATAAACTGCAACAACTAAAGTTCCAGAAAGCGCAGTGTCTGTCAAATCAGCAGAAACCGCGATATTGCCCGGTTCCAGTGCATTGACTTTCTTACCATCTTTTGTAATCTCTATATTATCTCTGACATAATCTCCGTCTGTCATTTGGACTGACGTAAACACCGCATTCTGCGGCCATTTTTCACTTGTTTCACATTCGCCATTAATAATAAGATTTTTTTCTGTCGCATCATCTGCTTTCCAAACCGCGACATCATCAATATACATCGTACCTTTGCTTCTGCAAGCATTGATAAGATTGACTAAAACCAAATCTGTATCGCCGGAATTAAATGTATATTCAACCGGCATCCATTTAGGGCCGCATGCACTTTCTTTTGATTTAATGACACTTCCCCACGAATAACTTCCTTTATTTGATTCCTGAATTCGAACCTGAAGGGTCAATCCCTGATCACCTTTAATCCAGTAACGAATTTTATATTCCGTATTCTTTTCCACATTCACATACTGGAAAGTTGATTCATATTTTTGCAGCGTATACCACGGAACCAGGTACGGCGTATATTTAAGCGACCCCTTTCCGCTGTGTGCAAATCCCTTATCCGGTGCAAAATCAGACGGCTCCATATTTTTAACCGCTTCATGTGTTGCATCAAACCATGTCTGTGCCATTTTTGCATAACCGGAATCGTTTGGATGGGTATAATCCTTTGATATATCTGACATTTTTAAAGCATCATGTATATTGACAAGTTTCACATTTTCACCCTTTGTCGGCACCATTGTCTTTAAAAATTCATTATACTGCTTTACTTTTGCTTCATTGCCGGCGTTATTTAAAGGCGTCAATGTAGCCACATACAACTGTACATCAGGATCTATGGCCAAAATTTTATCAACCAAAGCTTCCATCCTGTCCGGTGCGCCTGCAAATAAATTATTATCGCTTTTATCCTGAAGAATATCGTTGGTTCCAATCATCAAAAGAATAACCTGCGGTCCATAATTATACATCCATGATTCAATATTACTGTCAATCTGATCAATTCTCCAACCGCTGTAACCGGCATGGCCGCTGCCTTTGCCAAAATCATTTCCCAGAGAACTTGGTCCTACGAAATTTACATTTGCTCCGTCATCTTTGTATTTTTTAAACAAACCATACTTATAACCTGTTTTATCCTGCTCGGCACCAACACCGGCAGTAATCGAGTCACCAACCGGCATTACACGTACGCCGCCGGAAATATCACCGCTTTTTCCTTCATTGTCATAATGAATTTTGAATGGATCTTCAATCCCCGTCCAATTTTTCTCGCTGTCAGTAAAATCAGGATTTAATAATAAATTTGTCGGCGTTTTCTGGGTTACCGGTTTATATTTTGCAATAAAAGTACCATAGTCAAAGCAGACTCTGCCTTCCACATTTGCTTTCGCAGATATGGTATAACCTGCTGTTGTGCTGTCCCCAGAGTTAAAATATGCAACCAGCCGTTTCCATGCTGCATTTTTCTCAATCACAACAGGGCCGCCGCTTAACATACTATTTCCATCGGATCCTGTTACATCAAATTTTGCATCTACGCCGTCTGCATTCTTTACCCACAGCATAGCAATATAATCCGTGTTTGGTTTAACTGCAATTGCCTGTTTTACTTCACCTTCACGTCCGGAATTATCTGCGTCGAATACCAGAGAACGCGGCCCAACATACATATCAACAGAAGCGTTTCCACCATGTACTTCGGAAATATCAACTTCTTCCATCTCACCCGGATCAACTTCCTGTCCCGGCGTTACATATTTACTGCTTTGAACCAAAGAGACCGGATCCTCAAACTTTCCCCAAACGGTTGCTCCATCCTCAAATCCGGGATTGGCAAGCAAGTTTTTACTGTCCCCTTTTTTACAGAAAGACACATTGTCAAAATAAATATCGCCTTTTCCGCCATATGGATTGCCGGTAAATGCCAGGATTAATGTATTTTGCTCTTTACTATTAAATTCGTAAGTATATTCTTTCCATTCATTTCCGCCAACCGATATTTCTTTTTGGAATGTCTGCCAGTTCGGATCTAAAATACGAACCGTTCCGCTTCTTCCTTTTGCAAAAAACTTTACAACATAATCTGTATTCTTTTCAAGGTTCTTTGCATATTGGGTAAAGAATACATACTTTTCTTGGTTGCCCAAACCTTCAGAATGGATTTTTACAGAATTATATCCTTCATATACATAAGGGATATTTTCATCCGAACCGCCAGCTGCCGCTGTGGCGGTAGCTGTTGCAGTTGCCTGAGGCACTGCAGTCGGTGCTGCCGTAACGCTGGGATCTGCTGTTGGTACAGGTTCTCCCGGTGTAACTGCCTGATCACTCGTAATCAAAAAGACCGGATCTGCCCATTTACTCCATACAGTTTCCCCGTCTTCAAACCCAGGATTGGAGAGCAGATTTTTACTGTCCCCTTTTTTACAGAAGGTGACATTATCTACGTAAAGATCACCTTTACCGCCATATGGATTATTGGTCAGCATACAAAGCAAGGTTGTATTGCTGCCTGAGTTAAACTCCTTTGTATACTGCGTCCAGCTGCCGGTTCCGCCTATGCTTTGTTCAGCAACTTTTGTCGACCAATTGTCCTGCATGACTCTTATAGATCCTCTGCCGCTTTTGGCCCAGCAGGTCACTACATAATCGGTGTTTGGCGTCAAATTCTTTACATATTGTGTAAAGAAGATATATTTTTCATTTTCTTTTAAACCTTCAGAATGAATTTTGACAGAGTGGTTTCCCTCATAAACATAGTCCTCATTGGCAGCAAATACAAATATACCGCTTAGCATTGTACAAAACAAACACACTGCCAAAAATATCGTCAATGATACTTTGATGTTTTTCTTCATTCTACCCCTCCTCAAAAATAAACAAAACTCCTTTTAAATATATAAACATTATATATCACTTTTAATAATTTACAATGTGGCAAACTTTATTTTTGCCGAGATAAACTTTCAATCTTATATCTGTTTTATTTAAATTGCATAAAGATTCACTTTTCTGCATTGAATATACCTGAATTCTGTATTCAGCTCTTGACATATATTCTTTTGCCATGATAAACTATGGTTAGTATATATTAACTTAATTCTTTTACGAAAATCATACGGAGGTACACTATGGGGATCAGCATTGCTCTTGCAGGCAATCCAAACAGCGGAAAAACAACCATGTTCAACGCTTTGACCGGCTCGGCACAATATGTGGGAAACCGCCCCGGCGTTACGGTTGAACATACAACCGGACGGCTAAAAACGCATAAAGACGTCGATTTGGTAGACCTTCCCGGCATATACTCCCTTTCCCCCTATACCGCGGAAGAAGTTGTCAGCCGTGACTATCTTTTGGATGAACATCCGGATGCCATTATCAATCTTGTGGATGCCTCCAATATTGAACGCAACCTATACCTCACCACCCAGCTTTGTGAAGTTGGTTTTCCTGTCATTATCGCACTGAATATGATTGATGTTATACAAAAAAACGGTGACCGAATTGATATTCCGAAGCTTTCCAAGCTGCTCGGCTGCGAAATTGTTGAAACCTCTGCCTTGAAAGAAACCGGTCTTGAAATTTTATGCGAAAAGGCGGTGCGGCTGGCAAAAACCAAAAAACATTTTCACGGAATCTGCCGGTTTTCACCAATGATTGAAGATACGCTCCGAAAAATTCAGGAACTTATCCTTCCATTTTGCGAAGAAGTTCATATGCGCTGGTATACCATCAAGGTCTTTGAACGGGATGAACGCGTTTTATCCTCTCTGAAGCTGTCCCCGGAAATCCGCAATACAATTGATCATCTTATCGCCCGGTGTGAGCGGTACTATGATGATGAAAGCGACAGCATCATTATCAATGAACGCTACATATGGATTACAAATATCATTTCTAAATGTGTCGTCCGCCACAAAGCCGGAACCACCCCCGCAGAAAAAGTGGACAATATTATGACAAACCGGATTTTTGCATTGCCTTTGTTTATTTTAATTATGTGCGGGGTATATTATATTTCTATTCAGCTGGTGGGTAATATCACCACTGAATGGATGGAAACTTTGGTCGCATGGTTTGGCAGCGGAGTAAACGCCTTTTTATCTTCTGTCGGTACCGCCGAATGGCTGAATGCCCTGATTGTCGACGGTATTATCAGCGGCGTAGGCGCCGTCCTTACCTTCATCCCCCAGCTTATGATTCTGTTTTTATTTCTCGCTTTGCTTGAAGACTGTGGTTACATGGCCAGAATCGCATTTATTATGGACCGTATCTTCCGAAAGTTCGGCCTGTCAGGAAAGTCTTTTATCCCCCTGCTGGTTGCATCAGGCTGCGGTGTTCCCGGCATTATGTCCTGCCGTACAATTGAAAGTGAAACGGACCGGAAAATCACGGTGATGGTCACAACCTTTGTTCCTTGCGGAGCAAAGCTTCCGATTATTGCACTCATTTCAGGGGGTATATTCGGGAATTCAGCGCTGATCGCTATTTCTGTCTATTTTATCGGCATTTTAATGGTCTTTATGTCCGGTGTAATTCTGAAAAAGACCCGTTCTTTTGCCAGTGAACCCGCTCCATTTGTCATGGAAATGCCCGCCTATCATCTGCCAAGCACCAAAAATGTAGCACTGCATGTGTGGGATGATGTCCGCGCATTTGTCGTAAAAGCCGGCACAGTGATTTTTGTCGGCAGCGGAATTATTTGGTTATTATCAAACTTTTCTTTTGCTTTTCAACTGGTAGACTCTTCTGAGAGTATGCTCGCCTATATCGGAAGGGCAATTGCACCTGTTTTTGCTCCGCTCGGCTTTGGGCACTGGGAAGCAACCGTTGCAACACTCACCGGTATTGTCGCAAAAGAAAATATAGTAAGCTCGCTGAACATTCTCTATACATTTGACAGCCCTGCCTTCCTGCAAAATATTTTCACTGCCCCCGGCGCATACGCATTTCTTATTTTCAATATGTTATGTTCCCCCTGCGTGGCAGCTATTGCAGCTATATCTAAAGAAATGGGCAGCACCAAAGATACTTTATTTGCAATTGCTTACCAAACAATCGTTGCCTATGCTGTTGCATTAATAATTTATCAGTTTGGGTCTTTGCTTGGCGGAGCTTCCTTTGGCGCCGGCAGCATTGCCGCAGCCCTGGTTCTTTTGCTCAGCCTCTGGCTGTTATTCCGGCCTGCACATAACAAATCCAAATAAGACAAACGCCTCTATGTTTTCCGAAATATTTTTTCAGAGAGCCAGACTGAAAAAATATTAAAATATGTTAAAAAAATTGTGAAAGGCTTGTATTTCTCTTCCAAACCCCTTATAATAAATACATACTAAAAAAAGGAGTCCCCCATACAATGAGAAAACTTTTGGCGGTTTGGGCCGCAAAATTTGCAAGTATTGCAGGACGTCTGATTGGGAAAAAATCTTCCTCAACCCCCGGCGTAATCGCCCTCAAAATTTGTCCTGATCTGATTAAAATCCTGTCCAAGAATATCAAAAAAGGAATCATCGTTACTTGCGGCACAAACGGAAAAACCACCACGAACAATCTTTTGAATACTGCATTATTAAAAAGCGGCTACACCACCATTTGCAACAATCTCGGTGCAAATATGGTCGGCGGAATCGCAACAACCTTTGCACAGGCCTGTAATATATGGGGTACTTTCAAGGCAGATTATGCCTGCCTTGAAATTGACGAAGCATCTGCCCGCAGGGTTTTTGCCCATCTGACCCCAAACTATATGATTATCACCAATCTCTTCCGGGATCAGTTGGATCGTTATGGTGAAATAGATATTACAATGGATCTTTTAAACGAAGCCATCAGCATGGCGCCGGATGTGAAACTTATCTTAAACGGCGATGATCCATTGACTGCACAGTTTGGGCAAAACCATAATGCAGTGTACTTCGGCATTGACGAACAGGTACTTCCACAGATTGAAGAAACAAAAGAAGGCCAGTTTTGTGCCATCTGCGGAGAAGAACAAAAATATCATTACTATCATTACAGTCAGCTTGGCAGCTATTACTGTCCGCACTGCGGCAATAAACGTCCGAATCTTGACTTTGCCGCACATCATGTTGATCTCAAAGATGCTATGAAATTTACAGTAAACGATACAAAAATCAATCTTAACTATCGGGGATTTTATAATATCTATAATATTTTGGCGGTTTATTCCGCCCTCAGCACCATAGGACTGCCGTCAAAAAACTTTAGTGCAATGCTGGAAGATTATAAACCCCAAATCGGCCGCATGGAAGAGATTCATCTCGGAAAACCGGTCATCTTAAATCTTGCCAAAAACCCGGCAGGTTTCAATCAGGCCATACAGACCGTTTTGCAGGATCCCAGAAGAAAGGACGTAATTATTGCAATCAATGACAAAGCAAATGACGGCCATGATGTTTCCTGGTTATGGGATGTTGACTTTGACAAACTGGGTCTTGCCAACCTGAACACATTGACCACCACCGGTATACGGTTATATGACATTTCACTCCGGTTTAAATATGCGGATATTGAAATTACGGAGATTACGCCGGATATGCGCCGGGCAATTCTGAACTGTTTAAAAACAGATGCCGAAGTATGTTATGTTTTGGTCAATTATACGGCCCTATATTCCACACAAACAACTATGTTAGAGCTGCAAAAAGAATTAAAGCAGGACGGGGAGGTGACAGCCAATGTCTGATTACAAAATCCAGATTGTCCATCTCTATCCCGATCTTCTTAATCTTTACGGAGATAAGGGAAATATTGAATGTATGCGAAAGCGCCTGCTTTGGCGCGGCATTGATGCCGAAGTTATCCGCTGCACCAACCAGGACAGCAGTTTTGACCTCACCCGGGCGGATATTATTTTTGTCGGCGGCGGCAGTGACCGTGATCAGGAAATTGTCTGCCATAAACTCCTTGAAAAAAAGGACGAGCTTAAAAATTATGTGGAAACAGACGGTGTTTTGGTGGCCGTATGCGGGGGATACCAACTATTGGGTGAATACTATCAAACCCCAACTGCTAAAATTGAAGGACTCCATCTTCTGGATATTCACACCGACGCTGGAGAGAATCGGCTGATCGGAAATATAATCCTTGAAAGCGCCTTCTTCGAACAGAAAATTACAGGGTTCGAAAACCACGCCGGCCGGACATCTATCGGCAATCATCAACCGCTTGGCAAAGTTATCTTTGGTCATGGCAATAACGGAGAAACCGGCTATGAAGGCGTTGTATATAAAAATGTTTTCGGCACCTATCTCCACGGTCCGCTTTTTCCAAAAAATCCACAGCTATGCGACCACATTCTGTCCTGTGCATTAAAGCGCAAATATCCGGACTTTAAAGGTCTTGCGCCATTGGATGATTCTCTTGAAAATCAGGCCAATGAATATATTGTAAAACGTTTTACCCAACCAAACTAAGTCTTGCAGCTTGATCAGTAAAAATAAAAAAACCGGAAAAGATGATTGGAAGAAAACTCCTCATCTTATCCGGTTTTTATGTTTTTGGAATATTATATTTCGACTAAAATTTTCACCTCTCTGGGTGCCAGCACACATTCATACGGATACACTTTATTGGTCTCATAATTCTTATAAGTTCTATGCAGCGGAACAACTGTCTCATTCTCCCCAAAATTCTCCAGGAAAATAAAATCACCTCTACGCTGGGCAGTGACATTCTCCGGAAGTTCCCCTTGCAGATTGCGTACAAGAGCAAGTTCCGTCATCAGCTTTTCATAGAAGTCCACCAAAAAATCTCCGGTATCCCGAAATGCGATATAATAAGCCCGGCCTGCACCATACCCGTTGACAGTGAGCGCAGGACGCCCCGCATAAAAATCTTCCTGATAGGCGCCAAGCGCCTTTGCTCCCCGGAGATGAATCAAATCACAGTAGTCCACCGCTGTATAAATCTTTCCATCCACCTCCACATGGTTCCGGTCACTCGGATAAAGAGTGTCGGTCTCTTCTGCCCAGATACCAAATACCTCCTTAAGCCTGCCGCCCGGCCAGCCGCCAAGATAACACAGATCATTTTCGTCCACAATGCCGGAAATGTAAGTAAAAACAATGGTACCGCCGCCGCGCACATATGCTTCGATCTTCTCTTCCACTCCCGGACGGAGCATATAAGCCATGGGCATCACCACCAACTTATAAGGAGCAAAGTCGCCGTCCATATCCAGAACGTCCACGCTGATCCCGTTTTTCCAGAAAGGATAATAATGCTTTTCACAGGTAGGGATATATTTCCGTTCTTTATTATGGTATCCTGCTATATCGTCAAAAAGCCATATATTCTCCCAATCAAAGACCAAAGCCACCTCACTCTTTGTCCCGACACCCACCAGTTCATCCAACCCCTTCAGGCGTGCCCCAAGACTCTGCACCTCCCGATAGACCCGGGTATCCTGATGCCCTACATGGTCGATCACCGCACCATGAAACTTTTCCATACCGCCCCGGGACTTACGGAACTGAAAATACATCACCCCATCTGCACCGTGGGAGATGGCCTGAAAAGCCTGCAAAGTATTCATTCCGGGCCGCATCAGCTTATTCACCGGCTTCCAGTTGACACAGCTGGGAGTTGATTCCATCATAAAAAACGGTTTGTTCTTAAAGCATCGGTACATATCATGCACCATTGCCGTCTTTGCCGCCACATAACAAGCCGGCTCCTCATCATTGTGCCAGCTGGGATAGTTATCCCAGGAGGTGACATCCAGCACCTCTTTTGCCCGCCAATAATT
Source organism: uncultured Clostridia bacterium (assembly GCA_910580105.1). GTDB lineage: Bacteria > Bacillota > Clostridia > Monoglobales > Monoglobaceae > CAJTWN01. The sequence continues at coordinate 236,239 of CAJTWN010000002.1, forward strand.
TATATCATGGTTAAAACCGGTAAAATTTGTAGTCACCGGCACATCCGGTGTCACCTCCCGGATCGGCACAAGTTCACTTTTCAGAAAGTCAATGGTCTGGTCGGACACAAACCGCATCCAGTCCAGGTTCAACCCATGTACCCGATACTCTCCCAGAGAGGAGGGAGATTCAATCTGCTCCCAATCGGTGATGGTATGACTCCAAAATGTTGACCACCACGCCCGATTCAATTCATCCAAATTATTATGATACTTCTTTTTCAGCCATTCCCGGAAGGCTGCCTGGCACAGCGGACAATGGCAGTTTCCGTTATATTCATTGGAAATATGCCAAATCCCCAGCGCCGGATGATCCTTGTAACGCTCGGCCAGCCGCCGGTTGATGTTCTGCACCTTCTCCCGATACACCGGAGAAGTGAAACAATGGTTGTGTCGTTCCCCGAACAACAGCTTTTCCCGCCGCTCATTGACCCGGAGTACCTCAGGATATTTCTGTGCCAGCCAATGCGGACGCGCCCCGCTGGGCGTGGCAAGAACAATTTTGCCCCCTGCCTCTGCCGCACGGTCCATCACATCATCCAGATGAGAAAAATTATATACACCTTCCTCTGGTTCAATCACCGACCATGAAAAAATTCCCACTGAAAAAGAATTCATGTTTGCCTCCTGCCAGAACTGTATATCCTTTTCCAGAACTTCCGGCATGTGCAGCCACTGCTCCGGATTATAATCCGCACCCAGCAGAATATGCGGATAGTCTTTTAAAACCGGATTCTTCATCTCAATCGCCCCTTTCTTCTATGGACATATTATACAAAATCTTCTTGAAATTTTCTATGAGGTAAAGTTTATATTCCTACGTAAAACTTTAGAAAACACTCCTTTCTCTACCACACATACCGATTATTTCTTTCAATCAACAAATTCCATAAAAAAATGACCCCGCAAAGCGGGGTCACTATAATTACATTATCCTTACCGCTGTACGCGGCCGCTGCCATCGCCGCCAACCAAAGCGTCAACGTCTGAACGGGATACCATATTAAAGTCACCGGGAATGGTATGCTTAAGCGCAGAAGCTGCAACACCGAATTCCAGTGCGTCCTTAAAGTTCTTTCCATCCACAAAACCGCAGATTGTACCGCCTGCAAAAGAATCGCCGCCGCCAACACGGTCAACAATCGGATGCACACGATATTCTTTTGAATGATAGAATTCTTTCGTATCTCTGGAATAGATACAAGCTGACCAGCCATTATCCGATGCACTATGGCTGACACGCAGGGAACTGATCACATATTCAAAATTGAACTTTTCCACCATCTGCTTGAAGATATCTTCATAACCTGCGAGTTCCAAGTCACCGCTGGTAACATCCGTCTTGCCCGGTTTAAAGCCCAATACCTTTTCTGCGTCCTCTTCATTGCCGATACAAACATCCACATACTGCATGAGGTTGGTCATAACCTTCTGTGCCTTCTCGCTGGACCAAAGTTTTTTTCTGAAATTCAAGTCAACAGACACCTTTACGCCTTTTGCCTTTGCAGCCTTCAAAGCAGCTTCGGTAAGTTCAGCCGCAGCATCAGAAACCGCAGGCGTAATTCCTGTAAAGTGGAACCAATCTGCACCTTCAAAAATAGCGTCAAAATCAAAATCTTCCGCCACAGCAGTAGAAATTGAAGAATGTGCACGGTCATACACAACGTTGGAGGCACGCATTGCAGCACCGGTTTCAAGGAAATAAATTCCCAGTCTTTCACCGCCCCTTGCAATATGTTTGGTTTCAACATTCATCTTACGAAGTGCCGCAACTGCACAATCCCCAATTGGATTTTCCGGCACTTTGGTTACAAATTCAGCATCATGACCATAGTTTGCCAAAGATACAGCAACATTTGCCTCGCCGCCGCCGTAACATACATCAAATTCATCTGCCTGTAAAAACTTCTCATTGCCGGGTGTAGACAATCTGAGCATAATTTCACCCATGGTAACTACTTTTGCCATCTCAAAATTCTCCTTTATATGTATTTATCTTCTGCCTTACATAGAGGCACGAGTTTCCCTGATTCTCTTAATAAACTCTTTTGCAGTCGCAGTAATTGCCGCATAGTCGCCGGTCTTTGCCCCCTTGGTAAGCGAAGAACCTGCGCCAACAGCAACCGCACCTGCTTTAATCCACTGATCGACATTGTCAACATCAACGCCGCCGGTTGGCATCATTTTTGCATGAGGCAAAGGACCTTTTATGTCTTTAATAATTATCGGGCCATAGAGGTCTGCCGGGAAAATTTTCACAATATCTGCTCCGGCTTCCATTGCAGTGAGTACCTCTGTAATCGTTGCACATCCGGGCATATAGGGCACACGGTACCGGTTACATAACTCTGCCGCGCCGCGGTTAAATCCGGGGCTGACAACAAAATTTGCTCCGGAAAGAATTGCCATTCTTGCCGTTTCACTATCGAGTACAGTTCCTGCCCCCAAAAGCATTTCTCCGCCGGTATATTTATTTGCAAGCGCCTCAATTACTTTATGTGCGCCCGGCACAGTAAAGGTAAGCTCAATAGAAGGGCATCCGCCTTCCAGACAAGCATCACAAATACGGATAGCTTCATCGGCCGTATTTGCTCTGACAACAGCAACCAGACCGGCATCGGTCATCTTTGTCAACACTTTTTCTTTTTCCATCTCTTTGACTTCCTTCCTATTTAATTGAAATGTGTGTATGTATAAATTCTCACATCTATTATTTTCCTATCTATTATACAACAAGACCCCCATAGAATCAATAACGAATTTGATGAATTTTAACTTAATTTTTTCACATATTATAAGTATTATAACTTAACATTTTGAAAAATAGCCCCAATCTTGAATAAAAAAAAATCCTTTTTTATTCAAAATTAACAAAAATACCAAATTTTCTTCCAATTGTTAAAGTTTACTATTGCAAAATTCGTCAAGGTATTGTAAACTAACATTTGATTCTGCATTAAATAGAATGTACGGAATCAAGAAAATTTGCACACACAATTCTCAATATATTATATTAGAATTACATTATGAATCCAATTGTAGTATGAGGAGGTAGTTTCGATGAGTGAAATCAAAAAAATCGGTGTTATGACCGGCGGCGGAGACTGTCCGGGCCTTAATGCGGTTATACGCGCAGTGACCAAAACTGCAATTCAAAAATATGGGCTTGAGGTTGTTGGGATTAAACACGGCTACCGTGGTCTTTACCTCGGCGGCGATGAGTTCGTTCCCCTTACTCTGCACGATGTTTCGGGCATGATTTCTAAGGGTGGTACCATGCTTTACAGTTCAAATAAGGATAACCTTTTTGATTATACTTATATTGACGAGCATGGCCAGGAACAAAAAGGCGATGTCTCTGATGTTGGTGTTGAGAATTTGAAAAAAGCCGGTATAGATGCCCTGATTGTTATCGGCGGCGACGGCACACTGACCAGCGGCCGTGACTTTTCCAGAAAAGGCGTAAAAGTTATCGGTGTTCCCAAAACCATTGATAATGACCTGGCTTCCACAGATACCACCTTTGGTTTTGATACTGCCGTTGCAACAGCAACAGAAGCAATCGACAGACTCAGAACCACAGCAGAATCTCACAGCAGAACCATTGTGGTCGAGGTTATGGGAAGATATGCAGGTTTTATCGCCATTGCTTCTGCTTTGGCCGGCGGCTGTGATGCAGCTTTAATTCCTGAAATTCCATATGATATTAACAAGGTTGCCGAAACCATCAAAGCAAACCGTGCAAGAGGTAAAAATTTTGCCATAGTTGTGGTTGCTGAAGGTGCAAAACCGTTGGGCGGCGATATTGTCGTATCAAAGGTGGTTGAAAACAGTCCGGATCCAATTCGTCTCGGCGGTATTGGTGAAATTATTTCCGAACAGCTTGAACATTTGGCAGGACTTGAATGCCGTGCCACCATTTTGGGTCATGTACAGCGCGGCGGTACGCCAACGGCAAATGACCGTATTCTCTCAACCCGTTATGGCTCTTATGCAGTTGAGCTTCTCATGCAGGGCAAGTTTGGCAATATGGTTACGCTGGACGGTGCGGATTTGTCTTATGATTCCCTTGAAAATGTCATTGGACAAAACAAAGCTGTTGAAGAGTCAAGCTATTGGATTCAAACGGCAAGACGTATTGGGATGTGTCTCGGCGATTAATTAATTTACGTCCCTGCATCCTGATAGAAATCAGACACTATGATTGCGCCCTTTTCGTTTAGAATATTTATAAAAAAAACTTGCAATTTATAATTTCATATGTTATAATATTCTTCGCCTGTTATCAGGGCCTGATTTTGTAATTAATTTAGTTTATATATCGAAAGAGGTGAAACATAATGAAGCAGGGTATTCATCCCGATTACAAGCAGACAACCATCAAATGCGCTTGCGGAAACGTTATTGAAACTGGTTCTACCAAAGAAGATATCCGTATCGAAATTTGTTCTGCTTGCCATCCTTTCTACACTGGAAAACAAAAGTTGGTTGACACCGGCGGCCGTGTTGATAAGTTTAGAAGACGTTATGGTATGGACAAATAACAATAAAAAAAGCCAATCAATTGATTGGCTTTTTTATTTATATATTTTTCTGTTATTTCAATTCTTTCTTTCCCGGTAAATTTTCCGAATTTTATCCGGAAAAACGGTCTCTGAATTCTCCTCCTCTATTTTTTGTATCTCTTCCCGAAGACACGCAATAAAAGCAGGCATATACACACTCCGTTTCTTCCCTTTCTGAAAAATCAATATATCTTTATGCACTCCCGCATTCTCACACGGGATAATGCGAAAACCGCTTTTTTGTAAAAAACATTCAGACACAGGAGACGCAAACATATATGACCCCTTTACGCATCGTAAAAGATCAAACTGGCTGCCCCGGTCATAGATATAAATAATATTTCCCAAACTTTTATGAAAGTCAAAATCATCCATGTTCTGTACCTGATAAGAGTCTCCGTGGCGAACTTCAATATAACTGTCTAAGTCTTCATACCGCAGTTTTTTCTTATCTGCCAGCGGATGATTTTTATCCACCAAAATTTGCATCTGAAATGTATATAATTCTTCATAGTCAAGATTATTCTCTGCCAATTGTTCAAAATAATAGTCCTGGTGCATCACATTATATCGTAATATCCCCACATTTGCCTCTCCGGAAGCAACTAAATTAATAATGGTATAACCATTGGTCTCGCGGTACTGTACATGCAGATCTTCGGTTCCAAGCATCCGATTGACAAAATTGGTAAACCCCAGTGAAATATATGTGGTTCTTGCGGACGCAACCGTAAAACTCTTCCACTTTCTTCCCTGACTTACATATGTATTCTGCAATTCCTCAACCTGCGCTACAATACTGCGGGCATAGCGTAAAAATTCTTTCCCTTCTATTGTTACAGAAACCCCTTTTGGTGAACGGGAAAATAATGTAATTCCAATCTCGGTTTCCAATTCTTTTATGCTCTTACTCAGGTTCGGCTGGCCCATAAATAATTTTTTTGCAGCCTTCGATATACTCTCCGTTTTTTCCACCTCGACCGCATATTTCAACTGCTGAAAATTCATAATATTTCACCCTATTTTCATCATACTCATCAGATTATACCCAAACGATATAATTGTTATGAATATTATACATTACCTTATCGAAAAATAAAAGAGTATAATTATCCTTGCAGATAGAAATAATTCACAATTTATTTTCAGTTTTTTCGTCAAATTGAATGGCACATGTTATTTCTGTCTATTATATTTTCTTATTAACAGGAGGTTTTTCAAATGGCTCGCTTTACATTACCCAGAGATATTTATTATGGAAAGGATACCCTTGCCGAGTTAAAAAACCTGAAAGGCAATAAAGCTGTTCTCGTTCTTGGCGGAGGTTCGATGAAACGTTTCGGATTTGTGGACAAAGCAATCGGTTACTTAAATGAAGCCGGTATTGAGGTAAAATTATTTGAAAATGTGGAACCGGACCCTTCTGTTGAGACGGTCATGAAGGGCGCCGAAATGATGCGCCAATTTGAACCGGACTGGATTATTTCCATGGGCGGCGGTTCTCCCATTGATGCAGCTAAAGCAATGTGGGTCTTCTATGAATACCCGGAAACGTCTTTTGAAGAAATCATCCAGCCGTTTTCTTTCCCCACCCTTCGGAAAAAAGCAAAATTCCTGGCAATTCCCTCCACTTCCGGCACTGCCACAGAGGTCACTGCTTTTTCTGTCATCACAGACTATGCAAAGGGAATCAAATACCCTCTTGCGGACTTCAACATTACACCGGATATGGCCATTGTTGATCCCGAACTTGCCGAAACCATGCCTGAAAAATTGACTGCCCATACCGGTATGGATGCGCTTACCCATGCCATTGAAGCATATGTTTCCACTTTAAACAGCCCTTTCACCGATCCGCTGGCCTTGAAAGCGATCTCTATGGTATTCGAATACCTTCCGAAATCTTATAAAGGAGACAAATCCGCAAGAGAACAGATGCACTATGCCCAGTGTCTTGCCGGAATGGCTTTTTCCAATGCCCTTCTCGGTATCGTACACTCGATGGCTCATAAAACCGGCGCCGCTTACAGTACCGGACATATTCCCCATGGCTGCGCAAATGCAATCTACCTGCCTTATGTCATTCAATATAACGCACAAGATAAAACAGCCAAAGCACGCTATGGAGATATTGCACGTTTTATTGGTATTGACGGCTCGGATGACGATGCACTTGTTGCCGCACTCTGCAAAAAAATAGATGATTACAATACTGACCTTCATATTCCTCACACTCTGAAAGAATTCGGTATACAAGAGGATGAATTCCTTGAAAAACTGCCAAATGTTGCTGCGCTTGCCGTCAGCGATGCCTGCACAGGTTCCAATCCGCGTCCAATCACGCCGGATCAAATGGCTGCACTTCTGCGCTGCACCTATTATGGAACGAAAGTTGAATTCTAATCCAAGCCTTATAAAAGTCCTGTTCAGAAAAATCTGAACAGGACTTTTTTTCATTGATAAATCCTTTACTTTTTGTCAATAGTAATAAAAGTAAATCAATTATTTCGTTGGATATTGTTGAAAATGTTTCCAAGAATTAATATAAAATTAACATCTTTGTAGAAATATTTTGTTATAATATATACTGTATAATTTTATGGCTGCAAAAGTGGATTTACATACATTGGGAGGTACTGCAATGGGAAGATTGCATAACTGGTTTGATAAATATAAAAAGAAGCCTTCAGAAACGGATGAAGTTTCCGTCTCTCCGCTGCATCCAGCCGCGGAGGAAACAGAAGATGAAAACTTTTTTGATTTAATAGAAAAAGCACTTGCCGATTCAAAAAAAACAGAAGAAGAAATGCTTGCAGAAATAGAACCGGACCAGCAAGACCTTATCGCCATGGAACCGGATGCAGAATCTATATTGGAAGATGAAAACATATCAACCGCTTCCTTCTCGGAAATGGCTTCTTCTTATACACAAAAACCGGAAACAAATGAATCAGAAACCACTCTTCCCATTTCAGAAAATACCGGCAATGCTGAAGAAACCGATCTTCCCGCCTTTTCAATCAGCGAACCTGAAGAATTCGCCTATACCTCCACACCGTCCTTTCTCTCCCAAACACAGGACGAAAAAGAAGAGAATACCTTAGCCTCTGAAACGGCAGATTCTCCTCTTAGAAATATAGAATCAGCAGATGAAAATATTGTCTCTCGTTTTTCCGATGATAACATTGAATATAATACTTGGGAAAATGAAGAAAAAACGATAACCGCATCATCTGAAGATGACGCAACATTGGATCAAACCATCGCATTTGATACGGATTCACTGGACAGTACAGCGGTCAGAGACGCCGTACGCTCCATCGAAGACCTAGATTTTGCTGAATATGCACCCAAAAAGGCTGCACCTGCCACAAAAAATACAGAAGAAAAAACCTTTGTTGATCTTGATCATATTGAAGCACACAGATCCAGTGAACAAAAAACAAAGATATCCGATCATTGGTGGAAGAATGCAGCGATGTCAATTTCCGCCTTTGTCAAACAGCACAAAATTGCCTCCATCAGTACGGCAGTTGCCTGCGGCGTTGTTGCCTTTATTCTTATTATCACCCTGATTATCCAAGCTACATTAGACCCGCTGAGAGGCTATACGCAGCTTGCAGCCGCAAAGGGAAATGTTATACAGACACTAATTGCCAGCGGCTCTGTGACCCCGGTTGAACGCTATGAAATCACTTCGCTTGTCACGGGTGAAATTGCGGAATGTAACTATGAGGTCGGCGACACTGTTAAGGCCGGCGATGTTTTATATAAATTTGATGATACAGATGCACAGCTCTCTGTACAGTTGGCGCAAAATGAAGTTGATAAGGCCAAATCCCAAAAAGATGCTACAAAGGCAGAGCTTGACAACCTCAAAATATATGCGCCCACAGGCGGAACAATTGAAAATCTTTCGATTTCAAAAGGCAGCGCTGTGCGCGGCGGACAAATCTGTCAGATTCGCATTGATGAAGAAAATGTGATCCCGGTTGTTCCCAGCATCAACGGTACCGTAAAAAGCCTTTCCGTAAAAGAAGGCTCCACCATTAAGAGCGGCGGTTTAATTGCCACTCTGGACAGTTCATCACTCAATGCCGCGCAAAAAGGAAATGAAATTGACGAGCAAAGCAGTGAACTTTCTCTTAAAGCTGCACAAAAGTTTTTGGATAATCATTCCATCAAATCACCGATTGATGGTGTTATTGTCAGCAAAAATGCAAAGGTTGGCGATAACATCACTGCAATTAATGAGAAATCTCCAATGATGGTCATTTCCAACACCTCCTCTATGAAATTTAAAATTGAAATAGATGAGACGGAAATTTGGGATATGAAGGTAGGGCAGACCGCCATTGTTACAGCAGATGCAATTCCAGGAGAGACATTTGGCGGTGAAGTAACCAAAATTGCCAACGAAGGAAACGTAAAGGGCAATGGGATTACAACCTTTGATGTTGAAATCACCATTAAAGATCCCGGTGAATTGAAATCGGGTATGAACGTCCACGCAAAAGTCATCCAGAATTCAGCCACCGGCGTCATTTCCCTGCCAGTAGAGGCTCTTTTGGAACCCGACGGCAAGAACGCACTGGTTATCGTAAAGAATCAGGAACAAGAAGATGATGATGATGAATTTTTCGAAGAAGAAATGCAGGATGAAAATGATAAAACTGAAGCCTCTCTCTTCCCATGGATTGAAGTCCCCAAAGGCTGTTCTTTGGTAACAGTAAAATATGGAATTACAGATGGAACCAACGTTGAAATACTGTCCGGCCTTCATGAAGGGGATATTGTTTGTTATCTTCCCAAGGAGAACAACGGCGAATATAATATGGAACCGGTCGAAAACACCACCACTCTGCAAGTTGATTCGCCAAAAGCTACTGCTGAAAAGAATGATAATTCTTCAAAGGCAGACAAAAGCAAAAATGATAATGAAACCAAAAGAACTGCCGAGCCGACCAGCACCAATGGGACTACGCGCAGCAAAAGCACAGCGTCTCCCAGCACAGATACCAAAGAAGATGATGACCCTCTGACCCCGGAAGAAGACGAGGACTTATTCTCTCAGAGCGGCGGAATGGTCCTTTAGGATGATCGGAAGGATACCCTGTATGAAAAATGCAAAAAACTCTGATACAGCATCTAAAATCAATATCGAAGCCACAGGTATAGCTAAATTTTACGAAGTGGAAAACAAAAGAATAACCGCCCTGCAAAATGTCAATCTGACAATTCACCAGGGGGAAACTTTGGCTGTCCATGGTCTTCGGAAAAGCGGAAAATCCACATTACTTAAAATACTGTCGGGTCAGTTACCGCCAGATAAGGGTAGCTGTCTCTTTGACGGCCTTGATTTTTATAATCAGCTGCGAGAAGATCAGCTTTCCTTCCGCAATAATGAAATCAGTTATATCTCCACAGGCACTCCGCTTGTTCCTACATTGACTTTGGAAGAAAATATTCTTCTTCCGCTCTTCTATCTCGATATTCCCAAAGAGGAACACCCCTCCATTCTCCGGCCAATACTCGAAAAATACAACCTTTACGGCCGGCGTCATCAATACCCGAAAAATACTTCCTTGGAATTATATCAATTAACTGCATTTTTACAGGCCATTGTCCGTCAGCCGGCAATTCTTCTGGCAGATGATGTGGAAACAGAAGACCTGTTCTCCTTGTTAATGGAATATTCTGAAAATAATAATTGTACATTGATATTCAGCACAACCTGCAATGCCTTTATCAGCCAAAGCAAAAATACTGTTTATCTTGACGCAGGAACTGCACATATTGTTAAATGAAAGAAAGAAGTAAAACTATGAAAAGAACCGCGCGGCACAACAAATTACATCTCTTATGCAAAGCAAATGGGCAAGCATTCCGGAGTTTCAGGCGCAATATGATTTTCTATAAAGGAAAATTCATCTGTTTTGGACTCCTTATTTCTTTGTGTATTGCCCTTGTGCTGACCGGATTCAGTACCATGAAAAGTTTTCAAAAACAGGCTGCTGCGCCGCTTCTTTCCACAAACATCAATCAGCTTTACTTAAATTTCCACACTTCTGCATACGAAACCACACCAAACCTTGATACTTTAAAACAATTCGCAGCCTCAAATTCAGATGTTATAAAAGGAATTCTGCCTTATCTTACTACAAACACCGATTTGCGGCAGAACAAAACACGTGTATCCGCAAATGCCGTAGGCACAAATGACGAGTTTATCAACTATGAAAATTTGTCACTGAAAGAAGGTCGTTTTTTCCGTCACTTTGATATTGAAGACGGCAAAAAAGTTATCGTTCTCGGCAGTCAAATTGCAGAAAAACTTTTCCCCCATGACACTGCCCTCGGACAGCTAATCTCATGCGGGACAGAAAACTATAAGGTTATCGGAACACTTTCAGAGGAGGAAATCGGTTATCAAAATGCGGTATTTTTTCCTCATACAACACATCGTCAAATTTTCCAGACACCGGTATTAAATCAATTTCTCGTCATCCCTGAAAGCGGAAAAGAGGCGCAGACAAAGTCGATCCTTCAGAGCTATTTGACGGACGAATTGAAAGATGTAACCCGCTTTTCACTTTATACACAAAGCAATCTTATTTCAAAAACAAATCCAATTACGGCATCCTGTCTTTGGATAATTTGGCTGGGAACTATTCTTTCTTTATTTCTTCTTGGCCTTTTGCTGTTTTGGCACTTATGGATTTATTTTAAAAGGATGAACAAAGAATGGGCGCTTCGCTTTAATGCCGGCGCTCATCCGCTACAAATTTTTTGGCAGATTGTTATTGAAAGCAAATATCACGGTGTATTTTTCATGCTGACCGGAATAATACTTGGAACCGTAATGACCATCCTCACAGTATTTTTCCTCAACCTTCCGTTTACGCTCAGCTTTCTTGCGTTGCTTTGCCTTTTTCTTGGCATACCGACATTGTCCGTCATCTATGGTTTTTATTTTGCAATAAAAGCAATAAAAAAAGAAATGCAAGGCGGTATCAATAAATATTAATCTACATGAACACCATTTGGTTTGTAATTTTAGTCAAATAGAAAAAGGCCGCAACTGCGGCCTTTTTTATTCGGTGAATAAATATATTTATTTCCTGTTTGCATTGGCATACAGATAAACCTCTTTTGTGGTCATTACCCGAAGAGCAGAATTTGAAGCAATTTTTTCAGCAAAGGCTTCCATGCGTTCCCAGTTATCATATTTATCAAATTCAAAGGCATGACCCCAAACATATAACAGGTTTATCTCCTCCGAATCTGCACTTTCGATGAATTTTTCTGTTAAGTAAGGAAATTTATCACTTTGAATATCACAGGTTGGATTCCATTCCATCCAGTTTTGCGGCAGAGAATAATCATATTGCTCATGAACCGTTCTGGCAAAACATATGGATGTATTATTCCGGATTACCCTCATCACAACCTCATTATACGGTGTCCCGCCGCCCGGATAAGCCATACCAATAATTTTCTGTTCAAAAATTTCTTCAAGCGCCTGCTGATCTTCACCAACCTCCGCAAGTATTTCCTTTTCATCCAGCTTGGATAAATCCGGATGGTGTACGGTGTGTACTGCAATTTCCTGATTCCGATAAACTTTTTTTGCTTCCTCTATTGTAAGCTCCGTATGATCACATAAAATTCCGCCATGAACAATTTCATGCTTTTGCCCAAAAAATCCGGAATTTAAATGAAATGTAGCCCGAAGGCCATAACGCTCAAGAATGCTGACCAATCTTTTGTCCTGTATGGTTCCATCATCAAAGCTCAATGTCACAATCTTCATCTTTTTCTCCTATCAAAAGGCCCGGTAAAAACCGGGCTTTCTTTTTTATAATCTAGTTTAATTGGTACTTTGTATTAATCATCTTCAACTTCAATCGGTGAACCGGAACCACTGCCTTGTGTCCGCTGACTGCTGGCGGAATTGTTTCCACTTCCGCTGTTACTGCCACTGTTTCCTTGTCCGCCACTGTTGCCAGTGGTGCCGGTCCCCTGCTGACCGGATTGGCTGCCCTGGGTACCCTGACCGGATGGATTTGCGGTTCCACGAGTTCCACCCGATTGATTATTGTTTTCATTCTCATTTGGTTTCTGCGTTTCCGACGGATCAGATTTTTTATCGTCTTCAGGAGCATCTTCCCACTTATATCCGCTATGATTCGAACCACAATATTCGCTCGGCATATTATCTTTTGTAAAATAATATGTCGCTTTGGGACAACTATTGGTGGCCCGTTTACCCGTATATTCACAATACGTTACACTGACAATTTCACCTTTTGGTTCTTCAATTTCCTTCCATTTCATACCGCTGTGAATATCGCTCATTACACTTTGGAACACCGGAATACATGGATTGGCCGATGAGGTTATCTCTTTGGGAATATCATATCCATACCACACAACTGCCGCATAATACGGCGTAAAACCGGCAAACCAACGGTCATTATTTTCAGAAGTTGTACCCGTTTTCCCGGCAGTAAAAATTCCGGAGGAAACACCGGCACCGCGGCCTGTACCGCTGGTTACAACCTCTTTCAGCATCTGGCTCATGATATATGCTGTAGATGGCTTCATCGCCTGCCATGTTGATTTATCTGCATCCAACACCGTCCGCCCGTCTTTATCAACCACCTTTTCATAGGTATATGGTTTGTGATAAACACCGCCGTTTGCAAAGGTACAATAGGATGCCGCCATTTCCATAACCGTAGCACCATGGGTCAAACCACCCAAAGCCAACTGGGAATAGCCAATATCAGTATAAACAGAACCATTGATATTTTCATTGGCAACCAGCGAGGTAAATCCCAGTTTTTGTGTCAGAAAATCATAACTGGTCTGCGCCCCCATCTGGGACAAAATTTCTACCGGCACGGTATTCAATGACTTACGAACCGCTTCCCGGACACCAACCCGGCCACGGTATTGGAAGTCATAGTTTCTTGGCGTCCAGCCATTATAGGTCTTTTTTTCATCGTCATAAACCGACCCTGCATTGATAACACCTTTTTCAATTGCCGGTGCATAAACTGCCACCGGTTTCATAATTGATCCGGGCTGACGCTGGCTTTGTGTCGCACGGTTCAGCGTCAAATTTCCTTCCTTTTCCCCAATACCACCGGCAATACCAACCACCTGTCCGGTCTGAACATCCATTACTACCATTGCAGACTGTGCAGTTTTATCGGGAAAATGCTTTACATTTTTATAATATTCTTCCACTGCCTTCTGTATTTTCGGGTTATAAGATGCGTATACCTTTACACCGCCGGAATATAAAATTTTATTTGCTAAAGATTCAGAATACCCCTTTGCCATCAAATCACGCTGCACATCCCGGATAACCTGATCAACAAAATAGGAAGTTGTTCCCTGTTCATTTTCTTTACGTTTTTTCTCAGGATCAGCAAACTGTAATTTATATTGCGATGCCTCATTATATTCATCCTGTGTAATATATCCAAGTTCCAGCATCTTTCCCAGAACCAGCTGCTGACGTTCTTTATTCTTCTCCGGATTTACAAAGGGATCATAAAGAGACGGATGCTGCGTTATACCTGCCAAGGAAGCACACTCAGCCAAATTCAAAGCGCTTACATCTTTATCAAAATACATATTAGCCGCTGTCTGAACGCCATTACACCCCTGTGACAAATAAATACAGTTGAGATACATCTCCAAAATCTGTTCCTTGCTCAATTCTTTTTCCAATGCGACTGCCCGGGAAATCTCCTGAATTTTACGCGAAGGAGTTTGGTCATCATCACCCGTAATATTTTTTATTAACTGCTGCGTAATGGTACTTCCGCCCAGCGAAGCGCCCGCAGAACTTCCGGTCACCTTATCCACAAACCATGTGAGTGTCGCCTTCGCCGTACGTTTGATGTCTACCCCATTATGCTGGGCAAAACGTTCATCTTCGATTGAAATAAAAGCATATTGCAGATGTTGTGGTGTGGCTTCAAGTTCAACCCACTTCCTGTTTTCATCTGCCGAAAGTTCCAATAAATTAACTTCTTCACCTGAATCAGGATCAAGATAAACAATATTTGAATTCTGGCTCAGGGTCAGACTTTGGACATCCAAATCATCAATGTTTCCCCAATAACCAAGGATTGCACCGGCAAACGTGATTCCGAGTACCAGGATTCCAACTGCAATGGTGATCCCAAATATCAGAAAAAATTTTCCAATGTAGTTTTTCATACGTATTCTCCTTTTTCTCTGCTCGCAAGCTAAGAACTTTTTAAAGCCAATATATTATTTTTATTATACCATAAATAATTGCATAAAAGATACAATATCTGTTAATAATGTATTAAATTCGTATTACATTTAAATTTTACATACTATATATAGGGGGAAATACTATGTCAAAGAAAATATTTAAAGGTCTTCTGATTGGAATGATTGCCTTTGCGCTCGCGGTCCTGATCGGCTATACTTCCTACATCATTGCACTGAATCATGCACTTTCAAAAACCAAAGCAAGCTTGCAGGCTCCTGACACCGCAACGGCAGAAGCTTACACTGAACAAATACCGCTCTCCACAAATTCGGTCACCATTGCAGAATCCTATATTGCCCGTCTGGAAAACGATAACATCAGTATCTTTGCCGTTACCAACGGCCGGGAATCCTTTATGTACAACCTTGATGTGTATCTGGGGAATCTGCCGGAAAGCGACCTGGCACTTCTGAAAAACGGCGTTCTGCTTCAGGACAAAGAAGCACTTGCACGGTTTGAAGAAGACTATACCAGTTAAATATGTTTCAATTCAAGCCGCCTTTGTGCGGCTTTTTCCATCTCCAGTTCCCTCTCACAATGACCAGTACCGAAAGGCTGACGGAAGTGCAATTCGTTCAGCAAATGCTTTTTTATCCGCCCAGAAAAATTCCGGCGCCTCACTTCCGCATTCCACCCGATATGCCTGCATCCGCCACTCAATATGTGTAAAAATATGTTTCGCAGGTGCTTCTGGTATAAGCATCATTGTCTGTATTCCTAAGTCTTTTAAATACGCTTCCGCCTGAACAGCCGGCAGATGCCCCTCTATATTGGGCAGTTCCCACATTTCCGCCAAAAGACCGCTTTTCTTTCGTTTTCTCACCGCAATTTTCTCGCCGCAACGCAACAGAAAAACAGTGCGCTTTTCAATTTTCCTCGGTTTCTTTTCCGTCTGATAAGGGTACTCGTCCACAGCATTCCGCTGCAAAGCAAGACAATGGGACGACACCGGACATGCGCCGCACTTCGGCTGGTCTTTCGGAAGACATATAACTGCCCCAAGTTCCATCAAACTTTGGGTAAAATCCCCGCAATGCTTTAATGGATAAATCTTTTCCAGCGCCGCAGCTACAAGCTTTTTGGTACGCTCCTTTCGAATATCTCCGCCATAAGCTGCAAGACGTGAAACCACGCGCAAAACATTCCCGTCCACAGCAGCAACCGGCTGCCCGTATGCAATGGATGCAATCGCACCGGCAGTATAAGCACCAATCCCCGATAGCTCCATCAGCTGACGTTTTGTCTTCGGCAATTCACCGCCGAACTCTCTCTCAATTTTAATCGCAGCCGCCCGCAGGTTTCGTGCACGGCTGTAATAACCGAGTCCTTCCCACAGTTTCATCAGCCGCTCCTCTGAAACACAGGCAAGGGCCCGGATATCCGGAATTTCCTGTATGAATCGCTCATAATAAGGTTTTACCGCTTCCACTCGGGTCTGCTGCAGCATAATTTCAGAAATCCAAACACGATAAGGGGTCGGCTCGTCCCTCCATGGAAGAATCCGCCGATGCTCTTGGTACCACGCGAGCAGCGGCGCTGTAAATCTATCCGAAAGTGTTATTTCCTCACTCTGTTCCATTCCATTTTCCTCAATTAAATATTATTATTTCTTCATATCTTGATATCAGTATCCGTTCATCATTTATTCGTTGCTTTTTTATTTGAATATTTAACTTAAATTTTATCCACCACAAATATCCCCATCCCTGTTGCCATATAATAAAATCCAGCTTGTATATTACAGCAGGTGATCAGTTTTTTCAATCAAAGGGATAATTCTTTCTTCTTCAAGGATGGGCGCTTTATTTTCAAACAGAATTCTTATAATATTCGGAAGTGCATACTGAGCAATTACTTTGAATCCTTTTTCATTTATATGCTGGTTTAAAAAACCATAAAAACTATCACGGCAATAAGTAAATGCAGGCAAAGTCCCGCCCTTAAACCAGCCCTGCATATTTTGTCCCTTGTATGCAAAATACGAACACACTCTTGTTATCATATACGCATCTATGTTTTCTTTACAAAAATCTTCCTGGGCACGCATCACATCTGCAATCGCTTCTTTTCCCCAATACCCCACGCGAATGATAAAGAATTTTTTAAAGCCAATTTTTTTCGCCATACTCCAAAGTTTTTCCAAAGATTTTTTGTATTCATCATAACCATTTTGCGCATCACATTCTCCCTGGAGCCAAAAAAGAACTCTTTCCGAGGTATCGTCCCCGCAAAAACGAACCGAACTATCAGCAAAAAAATCTGAAGACTTTTGACAAAAATATGCAGCGCCGTCGCCTTGGGTATAATATTTGATATTTACACTTCCTTTGGCAATATGTGCATATACGCAGGCGTACCCCTCCTCTTCAAGCCCCTTTACTATAAAGGGCGGAAGGCAAACGCCCATTCCTGCACTTTCTTCACTATAAGAATCAAAGGAATCCGTACTCTTATCTTCATCATTTTTTAAATTGCACATTGATGGACAAAAATATGTATTTTGTGTGTAACCGCTCAGTTTACTTTTATCCGAAATGTCCGGATTTTCGCCGTATGCTTCAGTAAGATTTTTATACGAAAATTCGCCCGAAGGAAATCCATAATTTTTGAACGCACCGGATACTTCACCGAATCTTTTCGCTCTGTGCATATATTCATATGAGTTTTTAAAAAAAATCAGCCGGCTTGCAGGATATACTGCCGCTCCCATCATATTCGATTGACCGGCAAAAACAAAAAGCGGACGTTTCACTTCTATCACACCCCGATATAATACACTAATACCAATATACTATAACACACCATATACAGATTTTCAACTATTAGTATAGATAAATTCAGTTGTCAATTATTTATCAAACATGTGTTGTTTTCTTTTCATATTTTATTATTTTTTAACAAATTTTTTACAAAAATCAAAAATAAACCACCCTCTATTTTCCAATTATTTGATTGACTTATCATCTGTTTGTGATAAAATAAAATTATGAATTTATTTTTTGGGAGGCGTACCATATAATGAAAAAAATTGTTGGTGAAATGAAAAAAATTCTCAGTGTCCTGTGTTTTCTGACACTGCTCTTTACTTCCATCGCTGTACTGGCAGAAGGTGAAGAGGCCGATGACCGGGTGCCGGACTATACCCATTCACAATTTGCGGGAAAGGTCGGTCAATGGGGACCTTTTAAAAACAACAACGATGATCCCGGCGAAGGCCCCACTTACACCAAAGTTGACAGCGAAGCCGGCACCGAAACCGACATTAAAATCGTAGGCGGAAAGAGCGAAGGCGGTTATATCTTTTCCTTTAATGACGGTGGTATGGCCTCCGGCACCCACGGTCCCAGCAAGGAATACCGCGGCGCCATTGACGCCTCTTCAATTACCATTAATTATAAATCCAACCGGGGCGTTAAAGTAGCATTCCGAAGCGAATACCGCCTCAATCCAACCATTACCTATGATTCAAAAGAGGTCGCTCTCCCTTCCACAAACGGAGAATTCCAAAGCTATACCATTCCTCTCAGTGATTTTAAACGGGCAGACGAAAACAAAGGAACCAACGGCAACTGGATTTATGCTATGGAAGGTAAATATGTTACCACAAATTTTAATCCCGTTATCACCTTCAATGTCCGCGGTATCAACAACAGCACCGAAATACAGTTTCATGAATTTACCTTCAACTGGTTTCAGGCAGATATGGTTTCAAGCGCCACTATTCATGACCAGAAAATAAATTATTGGCAGAATCGGGATGATTTTGATTTCACCCAGGGCAGCATCACCCTCGTCCGCGGCGGAGAATCGGAAGAAATTCCGCTCAACGACCGCAGGGTTGAAATCAAAGGCTATAACAAAACAAAAACCGGTTCACAAAAAATTACTGTCACCACCTATAATAAAACCATTACTTATAACGTTAATGTAAAACCCTATCTGCCGGATAATCTGGAAAAAATTGAGGTTGTAAATCCCAAAACCGATTATCTTGAGCTGGAAGATTTCGCCTATGAAACCGGTGTGGTTAAGGCCACTTACGATGACGGCACCACAGAGGAAGTTGCATTGAATCATCCGAATGTTTCCGTTACCGGATTTGATTCTTCCGTTCCGGCAGCAAGCCAAAATATTTCTGTAACCTATGGTGGAAAGACCGTTGTTTATTCCATAGCAATTAATAAATTTGAGGTTCAGGACGGTATTACTTTGAAAGGTGTAAGACGCCTTTATAAAGTTGGTGATAAGTTTGACTGGCACGCCGGTGAGATTATCCCCGGCCAGGGTACGCCCGGAAAAATATTCAGCAAATATGCACAGATAAGTGGGTTCGATTCTTCAGCAGCTGCTGAAGATCAAGTAATTACCGTCACCTACGGCGGCCAGACCACTACTTATACCATTGATATTATAGAAGAGGATCTCCCCGTACGCTATGCCATCCAACAAAATATGGAAAAAACCCAGTGCTGGAAATGGGGCAATCAAATGCACCATTTCGGCAGCGTTGCGGGTGCAGCTGAAAATGGAGTAGATTCTGCAATCTATATCCAGGGTGACGGCACCCACGGCGGTGGCGGCGCTGTTGTCTTCACCGATGGTGCTTTCGGCGGCGGCAACAATACAATGTCTGATGGTACTGTTCTGTCCGGCTTTATTGGTGCCGATGCTATGCGTATCAATTACAAAAACACATTTACGCCCAGCCGTGCAAGCAACTATCCGCAGTATACGCCAACCTTTAACTTCAAAATTGAATATAAAAATTCTACTGTTGGAAAAAACAAGGATTCCGGAAAATATAAACTCCCGGTTACAAAGGATGACCCCAACGACCCGGACGAACCCGGTTATTGGGTACACGATTTCATCATCCCGCTCTCAACTTTTGACGGAACAGACAAAACACAGGCAACTGCCGAATCTATTGATTGGCTCTATAATATGAAATCCGCCTTTGTAGCAGACAACTTTAACCCCAGCGTTCAGTGGAGATTAAACGGAAAGCTGCTTGACGGCGATGAACTTTATTTTGATAAAATTGAGTTTGTTTGGTTTGAAGATGAACCCGTCGAAAGCATCACCGTTGAAAATCCCAAAACCACTTACAAACCGGGTGAATCCTTTAACACATCCACCGGCAGAGTTAATATCAAGTACAAAGGCAAAAATGAGATAAGAGTCACAGATTTGAGTGAAGTAAAAGTGACCGGCTTTGACTCGAATGCCGGTGAAAAAATGCAGACAGTCACCCTCTCTTATGCAGGAAAAACGGCCTCTTTTGATGTTAATTTTGGTGAACCAATGATTGCTGAACCGACAATGTATAAGAAAAATGGTGAAACATTTGAACCCATAGATACTTTTACAATCGGCAACACCTATAAGTATGGCGTAACCGTCAGCGGTGATTTGGTAAAAGAAAACACTGATATTATAATCTGCGCAATTGCTTATGACCAGGAAGGACAGATTCTCGACCGGATAAGCGAAATCCCTATGACCATCACACCGGAAACAGAAAAACAGCTGGTTGAAACTGCTGAATTTACTGCTGAAGAAAATGTTGCCTATAAGTTTTTCATTATCGACAAAAATTCTTTGACACCTTATCTTGATCATGCAATATGCAATCAGGTTGTGACTGCAAAATAAATTGATCTAAATTAATAAAGAACTGAACGAGCAACATTTATTAAATCTGTTTGTTTTTAAAGCGATGATCAGCCAAGTAAATACTATACTGCAAGGAAATATAACCATTACAGCAACACCAGACAGTTCTTCCTCACAAGACGAAAATAATATATCTAAAAAAATGCAGAATATTTTTGCAAAATATCTGCCGATTTCCGAATCAGTAAATAACCTTTGTAATAAATTTTAATATTACAATAAATTAATTTGTTATAAATATAATTAAATAAGATTTGGAGGTATTTTTATGAAAAAAGTTGTTAGTATGTTGTGTTTTGTAATGCTCATCCTTACCTCAGGAATTGTTATGGCAGAAAATGAAGAGCAGCAAGATCCGCCCCCCGATTATAGTCATGGCCTTTATGGTGCACAAATTGGATCCTGGGGTGCCTTTACAAATGAAGGTGATATTGAAAATGGCCCGAAATCAACCAAAATTGACGGCGATGGAGAAGGTGAAACGGAAACCGATCTGCGTATCGTAGGCGGTACAGAACAGGGCGGCTGGCTGTTCTGTATCAATGACGGTTCCGTAAAACCCACCCTCGCGGCTGGCACCCATGGTCCTGCGGATAATCCAAAGGGTTATACCGGTGCAGTCGATGCCACTTCAGTAACCTTCAGTTATAAGTCCAATCGAAATGTAAGTGTTTTCTTCAAATGGGATTATCGTATTGACAAATCTCATATAGCTCCATACGAAAGTACTTCGAAAAGCGTTTCTCTCCCTTCAACAAATGGAGAGCTGGTAACCAAAACTTTCAATCTGTCTGATTTCTGGAGATGCGGAACAAAAACAGAGGATGGCGAATCGGTTCCTGATCCAACCAAAAATACAGACTGGCTTTATACCATGGAAGGACGTTATTCCGGCAACTATGCACCGGCCATCATTATGCAGCTCACCGGCATTAACAAAGGCGTTGAATTCCAGCTGCACAGGGTGGACTTCAACTGGTATAACAATAAAATGGTAACAAAGCTTGCGGTTCGGGATTATAAAACAGATTATTGGGTAAACCGTGATTCATTTGACTATAACCAAGGTTTTGTTGACGTCTACCGACAGAACGATGCCGGCGAAGAAGTTGTAACAGAATCAATTCCCTTTAACGATATCAGACTTTGGTACAACAAAAAAATAAACACCGCAAAAATATCCCAACAGACAATTGAAATCAAAGTTTATGGTAAAACTGTATCTTATAAAGTCAATGTAAAAGAATATCTTCCCGAGAACATCGAAAGTATCTCTGTTGTCAATCCGCAGACTGAATATTTAGAGTTGGAAAATTACAATTTCAAACAGGGTCATATCCTTGCCACCTACACTGACGGCACTTCTGAAGAAGTCCCCCTAAATCATGCCAACGTAAAAGTTGAAGGGTTTGATAATCAGACACCGGGTGAAAATCAGCCAATCACCGTTTCCTATGGAGGGCTGACCACCACCTATAATATTAAAGTCAACGATTTCAATACAACCGGCGGCTTAACCATAGAAAACCCAAAACGTCTATATCGGGTTGGCGAATCCTTTAACTGGCACAAAGGGACGCTTGTTCCTGGAGAAGGCCCCAGCGCAAATATATCCAGCCGTTATGTGGAGTCCGTCGAAGGTTTTGATTCTTCCGCTCCTGTTGAGGGACAGGAAATTACTGTAACCTATGGAAATCAGACGGTAAGCTACACAATTGATGTCATTGAAGATGAAATTCCTGTTCGCTATAAAAAGACAAGTGACCTGTCGGGTATCGGTTATTGGAAATGGGGCGATATTCTGACCTTTGATACGCTCGACAACATGGCTGAAAACGGTGTTGATCCAGCCTGTGTCATTGCCAGCAAACCCGGTAAAAGTATGGCAGGCGCCATGTTCCTGCAAGGGACCTTTGGTCAGGGAACTGTTACTGTTTCAAACGGGCCGGATACTCCCGCGACAAAGCTTGAAGGCCTGAAAGGTGCAGACGGACTTCGTTTGAATTATATAACAACCAAAACAAACGGCTCCCCCACCTTCTCTTTACTGATGGAATATCAAAACAAAGAATTCAGTCCCACTGGCGGAAACCTTTCTTCTTCAAAAAGCGCTTCACTTCCACTGACAATGAACGAGGACGGTACCTTCTATTGGAATCATAACTATATTATTCCAATTTCCGATTTTGACAAAAACAATGGCGCCAGAGAAAATGCAGAATCTATGGACTGGCTGTACAATGATCTCCAGACAAAACATGACGTTGCTTCGAACAAGTTTGTACCCGCTATGCAGCTGCGGCCCGGTGGAAAGTATGCTGAAAATGAATATACCGCCATTGATAAATTAGAAGCCGTTTGGTTCGAAACCGAACCGGTTGCAAGCATTGAAGTTACAGGTGCAAAAACCGCCTATCGGCCCGGCAATACTTTCGACAGCAAAACAGGGGCGCTTACCATCAACTATAAAAATGGTACCAAACGCGTCACAGATTTGAGTGAAGTAAAAGTGACCGGCTTTGACTCGAATGCCGGTGAAAAAATGCAGACAGTCACCCTCTCTTATGCAGGAAAAACGGCCTCTTTTGATGTTAATTTTGGTGAACCAATGATTGCTGAACCGACAATGTATAAGAAAAATGGTGAAACATTTGAACCCATAGATACTTTTACAATCGGCAACACCTATAAGTATGGCGTAACCGTCAGCGGTGATTTGGTAAAAGAAAACACTGATATTATAATCTGCGCAATTGCTTATGACCAGGAAGGACAGATTCTCGACCGGATAAGCGAAATCCCTATGACCATCACACCGGAAACAGAAAAACAGCTGGTTGAAACTGCTGAATTTACTGCTGAAGAAAATGTTGCCTATAAGTTTTTCATTATCGACAAAAATTCTTTGACACCTTATCTTGATCATGCAATATGCAATCAGGTTGTGACTGCAAAATAAATTGATCTAATTAAAAAGAACTGAACGAGCATGCTCGTTCAGTTCTTTTTAATTCTTCTTATCCCGCTATTTAAATAAAAATTATAAAGTGTGCTAATTCATCATTAAAAATTCAGCCTGTAAAAGTAAAAATTTTTAAATACGCTGATAATCGAAAACAAGGTTCTGTCCAATACGCTTCCTGAAGCGATTTTAAATTTTCTTCACTATATTCTATTTCTTTTGCATACATTTTCACCAAATCCCCCCAAGTCAACACTTCCTCCTCCTTGCTTTGACACAAAAAACATTGCAGAATGCACAATAAAATGACACAGCTTATGGCTATATTTACTTTCGCAGCAACATCTCCATCATAATATGCCATCAAATAATACCGAAATAAAAAATAAACCAATAAATGCTCTATAAAAATTGCAAGATCGTTTTTGGATAAAACTGAGGGAAATATATTTTCAGCAATATTCGCCTCCATTCTATCCTCCGTTTCTATCAGCAACATTTTCCATCTTTCATCCAGGACCTCCATCGACTGATACACACCAATAATTTCTTTGGCTAATGTCAAAAAGTCAGTGCTTTCTTCCTGTAATTGCGAAAGAGCTGAAAAAACTTCATCATAATTTTCTCTGTCCCGAAAAATATCAACAATTCCAACAGCACCCGCCCAATCCTCTGCATCTAACATTTTCTGTAAATCTTGGGTAAACGTAATCAAAAGGACCATTCTTCTGATTATATCTAATTCCCGATTTTGTACAATATCAAACGCTGCATTTCGTGCGTAGTCCAATATAGAAAATACCTCTTTATCAATTTTATCTGCCTCTTCAATGTCAACAGTCTCTTCTTCAATAAAAGCAATTGGTTCATCTGATAGAAATAATAAATGAACTGCCTCCTCACAACACAGTCCAATCCCTGTTTCCTTCAGGTTGCCAAACCAATTGTTAAATCTTGGATGTTCCGCACAAATTGTACAGAGGTTTTCCTCTCCAATAGATAATATAATATCACATAAATTATCTTGATTTAAAAAAGGACATCTTTTCTCTTCATCCAGAATAAAGTGAGCAGAATCATGTTCTGCAATTGCACAACGCAAACGCTTCCCCATCCATCCCTTTATATTCCGATACTTCTCCAAAGTTTGCTCGTCTATATCAATTTCCCATCCAATACAGCAATTATCCTTACATTGCGTACCCAAACAATGAAAATTATTATAATAACTCGGATACCGCAGCCGCATACTTCACATCAACCCCTGCTATTTATTTTCTAATATAAAAAACGTAGAGCATATTTTTGCAAAAAAATACGTCAAAGCAAAGTTCGCTTTGCTTTGACGTGGTACGCCTGATGCGATTCGAACGCACGACCTTCAGAGTCGGAGTCTGACACTCTATCCAGCTGAGCTACAGGCGCGAATATGAATATAGTATAACACATATATATAAACTTTTCAATAGGTTTTTTACACTTTCTAAAAAAAATCAAAAAATCCTTGACAAATATAACATTCTGCGCTAAAATAGTAGTGTTGACTCGCGAATAAAGCAAATTGAGTCAAGAAACAAATTGTTGCTTGCATCATTTTAATGAAAAAATTGATGAATCCGGATTTATCCGTTTTCATAGATGAGGATTCAGCATATCGCTCCTCCTCGGATAGCCTCTTCCGTGTAAAAATTAAGAGGTAAAAATTTCATATGCGGATATGGCGGAATTGGCAGACGCGCATGGTTCAGGTCCATGTGAAAGCAATTTCATGCAGGTTCAAGTCCTGTTATCCGCACCATACTGAATAACGGTTGAAGTTTTGGAACATCCTTTTTGGAAATGTTCAAACTTCGACCGTTCTTTTATTACGCAAATCCCTCTATTCCTCTATGTTTAAGTGGTTTTAATACTCTTGTTATTCCAATTCTCACTGTGCAAAAAATTGATTTTTACAATAAGAAATATAAAAACAACACATTTTGAACCCGTATGTCCAAATTTATTTTCTGTTACTTAGTTCATAGTGCATTTGTTCATACGCATTCAGCGACTTATAATTCAATGTTGAATGTGGACGTTCAGTGTTATAAAATTCAATATACTTCTGTATCCGCTTTTTTAATTCGCTCTCTGAATGGTATTCTGTGCGGTATAGTTCCTCTTTTTTCATTGATGAAAAGAATGATTCCATTACAGCATTATGGCATGGTTTGCCTGATGGCGAAAATGATTGATTTACACAATAGATTTTCAAGAGCTTTTGAAAACTGTAGGATGTATACTGCGAGCCTCTGTCGCTATGGAAGATAAGAGCGCCTGTGGGCTTGCGTTTCTCATAAGCTGTTTTGAAAACCGATGTAATAAGCTGTGTACTTTGTTTTTTAGAAATTTTGCAGGCAATCGCCATTCGTGAATATAAATCTACAATAACACAGATATAGTAACTCTGATTTTGATATTTGAAATATGTAATATCACTCGTCCATATCTGATTCGGTGCTTTGGCAGCGAAATTCATTCCAAGCATATCCTTTTTCTGGGGCTTGTGTAATTGTTTATAAATCTTCTTTGAGTCTGAGCGAATGCTTGCTATATTCATTTCATTCATAAGCTCCGAAACCATTTTTACACTTGTATAAACACCTTGTTGCTCAAGCACCGCTTTGATTTTCTTTGCACCATATATTTGTTTGCTCGCATTGTAAATTTGCAGTATCTTTTCGCTAAGCTGCGTACGCCGAATTTGATAACTGTTATTTTCTCGCTTATTGCGAAAAATATGGTTGTAGAATGTACCTCTTGCAACCTGCAAAGCGTCACATAAAACGTGAACACTGTACTGACCATATAACTTTTCCAACTCATTTAGCTTTGTCTTAAGTGGGGCATCTATATTGCAATCTACCTTTTGCAAAACCTCAATCATCTTTTCAAGACGATCAACCTTATTTTTCATCTTAATAAATTCCGCCCCGCTGACGATAACACCGGATTCGGTTGATGTTGTTTTGTACGGTTTGAGCCACGAATAGAATGTGCTTTTTGCAAGTCCCTGTTCTGAGCATATAAACGCCACCGGTTCGCCGTCATAGTAGCGTTTCACTAATGCGTATTTTTCTTCATCTGTTTTTCTCATAACAATATTCTCCTTTAAGTTTATAATATTGTTATTGTAGCATAGGCTTTTTTCGTGAATTACTGAATTACATTGATAAAATGGCATCTTTACCTAAGCAAAGATGCCATTTTATTACAGTTTAATGCATGCCCTTTTTGAATATACGCACTTCATTTTAAGCTGTAGCTTTTTTAATTCTATTGTGTATTTGTTTCCAGTGCCTAGTCTTTATAAGATGAACTTTCTCTTCTGTCCCAAAAACTTCAATACATCTATCAATGTATGTTAAAAAGTTTCCCCTATGGTGCTTTTGTGCTTTTTTACCTAAATGCGTATAGTTTTGATATAGTGTATAATAATCCGGTTTTTTATTCACTATACCATTAACTCGTAAAATCAAGCTGTCAACTCTGTGATATGCCCTATAATAGAATTTGGAGATTGTTTTATCTCTTATATACACATGTTTTCCATCAAACGAAAAGCCTAAATATTCCAATTCGTTTTTTGTATTTGGTAGTTCTGTAAAAATTTTTGAATTACAGTTTTTAATAACGGAATCCTCGTAAATAAAAAGTTTGGTTTTGTTTGGTTGCAGAGTAACTCTCGGTGTTTTCTTTCTTATTTCATTTATTTTTAACCAAGCAGCATCTATATTAATTTCCTTTGGTAAAACAATAATGAAATCATCACTATAACGTCTGTACAAGCCTTTGTTGGAGGCAACAAAATCATTTATGTGTTTATCAAATTCTACCATATAAATGTTTGAATAAATCGCACTAATCGGCGTTCCTTGCGGAATACCATAGTCCATAACATATTTATGAAGGTATTCCCTTTTATAGTCATGCAACTGTTCTACAGTTAAAACACTTTCTAATCGATTTATTTCTTTATAACTTTTAAGTCCATTTATCTTTAATAGATCCGTTAACTCAAACCATGCATATCTAGTTATATTCTTAAAAATGTTCCATTGATCATTAGGAAGCCGATCGACATTTAACAGATTGCATATCATACTTTTAAGATATTTGTGATCCAAATTATCAAAAAAGCCTGTAAAATCCCCAACAATAATATGACATACACCTTTACCTTTAATAAAGTCAATTACTTCTTTTGCAAAATGTGCATTAAACTTCCCGTGTTTATTGTTACGATAAGCAATGACACTATTATTGGTTCCATCTCTTTTTACTCGTTGATTATATTGTTCATTTAAAATATGTGCGTACCATTGACATACAAAAGCGTCTTTATGGGATACATAATATAAATCACGCAGTTTTGTTTTTCGTCCCTCTATTTTAGAATATTTAATATCATTTCTCTGAAAATGAATTAATGGCATAAATCCATGTTGTGCCACTTTTTCGGGAGACTTCACATAATGCTCCATCTGTCTAGCTAAAACTTTACGGTCAAAATGTGCATAATGCTTTTCTTTTAATACTGGTCTTTTTTTCATACATTCTCCTTAAAATAGATATCCCCACATCATTGCACCGCCAGAGCATGCTTATACGATGTGGGGATACTTAATCAATTTTGTTCTTTACTTATCATCGATTGTTAAAGAACAATCTGGCATTTTTCTCCCGTTCACTCTATTTAACGGAGTATGATATAATAAGATGGGAGGAATCAATGACGAATACAATTACACTAATTGTACTGGCAATTATATTATCATCGAGTAGCGCAGATGTCCAAACACTGATATTGATTAATGCTCTACGAGTGTTATCGCAAATATCAGGCTTGACAAATGCAACGTAAAACCCTTACGACAAATTCATAAGGCGGATGTTAGCACTCTATAGCAACGAGTGCTAATTATAATATACCATATTTATCTATCTATGTCAAGACTATCGATGAATGTTAACATTTTCTTCAAAATTATTAAGGGCTTCTGTTTAAAGTTGTGAAATTTTTATTATATTTTTTTGTTATGTTGATACTCTTTTGAGCATCTAAGAACAATGAAAAACACCACGCCTTTTTCATTATTGTAGCATTTTGAAAGTATAGATGCATTTAATTTTAAGGTTAATACTGTTTTTTGACTATCGGAAACCCTTGATTTTACTGCGTTTGCAGATAAGTCCTGTAAGAACATCCGCACCATGTCGCCGCAAGTGGCCTATCGCTTGCGGCGACTTTTTTACAAAAGTCACCAGTGCACTCATTCTGCTGCGGCTCCTTTTCCGAAAAAGGTCACGCCAAGTAGCTCGGCTCACTTGTAAACGCGCTCGCTGTCGCTTTGTTGGCTACCAACCTTTTTTGGTTCGTGCGCTTCGCACACTTGAAAACCCTTGATTTTACTGTGTTTTTCCTTAAGTTCTGTAATACCATTCGCCGTATTTTTTTATCAAAATACGGCTTCACTTTACCGAATGCCGCTCCTTTTTCGCAAAAAAGTTCGTTTGCTTCGGCTATGTCCTTGCAAGCGCAAAATATAACGTCTACGCTGCACTATCACTTTTTTGCGATATTTTGCGCTTTGCGCACTTAAAAACCTCTTAATTTTACTATATTTTTCGTTAAGTTCTGCAAAAGCATCCGCACCACGTCGGAGCAAGATTTGCTTCAATTTTTTTGTACAAAAACATTCGCCCGCTTCCTTGCTCCTCATTCTTCTCACAAAGGCATTGCCTTTACGGAAACCTATATCGCATACAGAGCATCTAAATTGTTCCGCTCATCTGCTTGGTTGTAAACACCTTCACAACGGTTTGTTGACGATACCAAATTTCTGCGGTATTGAGTGCTTTATGCCCCCCTCCGGTTTCACTATTTTTTATTAATTTCTATAAGAACACTGCTGACCTACGCCCAAAGTACCCTAGTAGGGTATTTTTATTTCATAACGGAAGTCGGCAGACTTTAATCCTTAAGAAAAAAATAAGACGTAAAGAAAAAACTGCTCATGGCAGATTTTCAGTCTTTTGGTACATGTGCATTTCGGTTCGAAACGCTTTTTATTCAAATTTTATATATTAAGCTTGACAAATAATAGTATAACATTTAAAATAAATCTTAAATATAAAATGTTGTATTCGTACCTGAAATAATATGTAATTATATCTTAAAATAAAAATTAGATGATCATTGAGTTAGCTTATCCAAGCTTCAGATTGCTAAGAAATATAACTGCTTGATAGGACAAAATGTTGTTCGTTTATGCTAAAAACTTATTAAAAACGCAAAAAATTATATGTGACTTATAAGAAAGGTGATAAGATTATGAAAAAGATAGCAGCAGTTTTAATTATTGTTGCAATGCTGTTTACGCAGGCTGTTGTATTTTCAAGTAACAATTCTGAAGCAATTCCAGCGAGTGTAAAAGTTCTTGCAATAGGTAACAGTTTTAGCGCTGACTCTATGCAGTGGCTATATAATATTCTTACAGATATGGGCGTTGAGGAGGTTATCCTTGCCAACCTTTTTATCGGCGGTTGTACGCTTGAAACTCACGCTGGAAATGCCAAAGAAAATGCTGATGCCTACACATACTACAAATGCGCAAAAGATACAGACGGAACATGGCAGACAATTGAGGGTAAAAAATCTATCCTTTATGGTCTTGAGGATGAGAATTGGGACTTTATCTCGCTTCAACAGGCAAGTGGTCAATCAGGTTTACCATCATCATACGAACCTTATCTTACACAGCTTATTGACTATGTAAAGGCTGTAAGACCAAATGCTAATTTACTTTGGAACATGACTTGGGCATATCAAGCGGATAACACGCATGGCGACTATGCTAAATACGGCAGCAGTCAAAATGTTATGTACCGCTCAATAATAAATGCAGTACATACAAATATTATAAACAATAATAACTTTTTTGCAATTATCCCTTGCGGTACAGCCGTTCAGAATATGAGAACATCAACATTCGGTGATACACTCACACGCGATGGATATCATATGGACAAAATTTACGGCAGATATCTCCTTGGTGCAATGTGGGCAAAGATAATTACAGGCGGTGCAGAGCTCACAAACCTTACAGGTGTTCCTGAAGATAGCGGTAATATTGACTCGGTTACTCTTGACATCATCCTTGAATCTGTAGAAAATGCCTATAAAACACCTTTTGTAGTTACAAACTCAATTTACAAAGCAATGGATGATGAAACCGACTATGCAAACGAGATTGCAAACAGCTTTGTTGATGTAACAGAACAGGGGGCATACGATACATCATCAGGTATCTTTACCTTTCACAACGGCTGTGTGGCACGGAATGCGGTCGATGTCGCATATCTTCCTGAGGCAGCTGCATCTCTTGAGGGAAGGAACTGTGCATATGTTGACGACAGGTTTTATGTTCCGCAGCTGTTTTTAGACTACGCAAACGGAACGAAAAACTACACACCACTTACAGACGGTTTATTTGATGTTAATATTGATGTCATCAAAGACACCAACGATATTTGGAAGGGCAGAATTGATCTTACAAACTATCTTACAGCTGCTAAGGCAGAAGGCAAGATAACATTCAACTCCCCTTTATGTATAAAAGGTAAAGAGATAGAGATCGCATCTTCACCTGATAGCTTAACATCAAGTGTTACTTTTGACATTCCTGTAATCAATACAGAGGATAACTACTACAATTTTGCATTTGATTTTGTAACAGGCGGTAAAACATATTCCTATGACATACAAAAGGCTATATCTTTTGCAAGCTCTGCAAACGGCATTACAATTGATGGTGTTATCTCTGACGGCGAGTGGACCAATGCCTATGCTTTGGTCATCGATAAAGAGGCACAGGCAACAAATCTTAATGATTGGGCAGGCAAGGACGATATATCAGCTAAAACTTACATCGCTTGGGACAACGATCGACTTTATTTAGGCGGTACAACGATTGATAATAATTTCACAACTGCTGAAGCAATAAACGCACTTTGGAACGGCGACAGCATTCAGTTTGGAATATATCATGATAATGAGAATAACCACTTTGTTCCAGGCGAAGCAGGCCGCAACTTCCACGAAATCGGCCTTGCCTCTATTGACGGAGCAGCGGGTGCATACAAATCAAAAACACAAACAAGCGATACCAAAACTGGTGAAATTACAGATGCCGAGGTTGCTGTTAAAAATGATGGTATAAAAACCGTTTATGAATTCAGCATCAAGTGGAGCGACCTTTTGGGTTATAATTATACTCCAAAAGCAGGTGATGTTTTAGGCTTCTCGGTGCTTTATAATGATAATGACGGCAACGGCAGACGCGGCTGGGTTGAATATGGCGGCGGTATTGGCGGTACTAAAAATCCGAATGAATTTTCACAGCTTTATCTTATGAACAACAACATAGCTCCAAATGAAATCAGCGTCTATGTATATGGCAAAAAGTTAGCTTTTGATCAGTCTCCTGTTCTAGTGAACGACAGAACACTTGTTCCTTTAAGAGCAATTTTTGAGGAACTTGGAGCCGTTGTAACATGGGATGATGAAACCGAAACTGCTATGGCTGTTAAGGATGACACACAAGTCACTATCAAAATCGGCAGCAATATTATGATGGTAAATGACAAAGAAATTGCCATTGACATTCCTGCACAGCTGATAAATGACAGAACGCTCATTCCGCTTCATGCCATTGCAGAGGCATTTGGCAATACAACAGACTGGGTTGACGAGACACAAACGATTCTTATTTACTAATAATATAAGCAGTATAAGGTTTATAATCAATTAAATAGTGAATCATTTAAACTTATGAGGCAGGAACAGTCCGATTTTGGCATTCCTGCCTTTGTTGTAATTAACATTTTTTCAATTTGAAGAGGCCGTTTTGATTAATATTATCAAAGTGTACATAACCACGCACCTCATATTGTGGAATAATTGTCTCAAATATCCCGTAATACAATCAGAGGCTCTTCTTTCACACAATAGCTTTCCTTCCGTATTTCCGATCAAATGCTATATAATATTAACACGTTTAATCCTTACGAATATTCTTCAAGTTTCGTTAAAGTATCATCATCAAGGAATACTTTAAAGAAATATCTTCTGGATTGTTCGAGGGGCATCCTATTTTTTCTTACCCAATAACTTCATCTCACTTTTATGGGGCGTTAATATTATAACTTACCTCCCATATATATCAGAACCAAATACTTAAAAAATAAAATGTACTCTATATATCGTCACGCGTTTCTAAATACTATATATGGTAATAAAAGAAAACTGACTCCGCTTTAAAACGGAATCAGTTTTTTTCTTTTATTCTGCAGAAGTATTATAAATCCTGATACATTTGATACAAATCACTATACAACCCATTCTGTTTCATAAGTTCTTCATGACTTCCCTGCTCTTCGATCCCATCCTCTGTCAAAACCAAAATCACATCTGCATTCCGGATGGTCGTCAATCGGTGTGCAATGGTAAATACCGTCCGGCCAACAGCCAATTTTTCCAAAGAACGCTGCACAATCCGTTCACTTTCATTATCAAGCGCGGAAGTTGCTTCATCCAAAATCAGAATCGGCGGATTTTTCAAAAATACCCGTGCAATGCTGATTCTTTGTTTCTGTCCGCCAGACAACTTTATCCCCCGCTCCCCCACATATGTATCATATCCATATGCAAGCGCTTCAATAAATTCATCCGCACCGGCCATTTTGGCTGCACGCTGAACTTCCTGCAAAGACGCCCCGGGCTTTCCATAGGCAATGTTATCATAAATTGTCCCGGAAAATAAATAGACATCCTGCTGTACAACGCCAATCTGAGAACGCAGAGAGGATAACGTCACCGATTTTATATCAATGCCGTCAATTGTAATCCTTCCGCCTGTCACGTCATAAAATCTTGGAATCAAGTTACATAACGTCGTTTTTCCGCCGCCGGACGGTCCAACCAAAGCAATACTCTGTCCGGCCTTTATTTGGAGATTAATACCGGCCAAAACCGATTTATGATCGTCCTCATAACAAAAATGTACATCTTCAAACGCTATATTGCCCTTAACTTCTTTCAATTCAACTGCATTTTCACTGTCCACAATATCTATGGGAGAATCCATAACCTCAAGAAAACGTTCAATCCCCGTCATCCCACGCTGAAACTGCTCTGTAAATTCAACAATTTTTCGAATAGATGCAAGCAAGGTAGTCACATAAAGAAGATATGCCGTAAAATCACCCGGCGTAATCTTTTTATAAACCAAAAACAATGCGCCGACAACAACCACAATAATGTACATCAATCCATCAAACAAACGGGTTGTTGCCTGAAACCCTCCCATATATTTATATGAAAGTTTTTTCAGCTGCAAAAATTTTGTATTTCCCGCCTCAAACTTTTCTCTTTCCAAAGGTTCATTGGCAAAAGATTTGACAACACGAACTCCCAGAAGGCTATCCTCAACCTGCGCATTTATTTCGCCTGTCTGCTCTCTGTTCTGTTTAAATACCATCCGCATTTTTTGATTAAAGCGTTTTGTACATACCAGCATCAGCGGCAAAGTTGCAAAGATAAGCAAGGTCAGCGGTATATTCACGCCGCACAAAATGATAAAAGAGACTGTAATTTTCAACCCTGCAATAAAGAATTCCTCCGGACAATGATGTGCAAATTCGGTAACATCAAATAAATCACTTGTTATTCTTGCCATCAATTGGCCAATCTTATTGTTTGAAAAATATGAAAAGGACTGGCGTTCCAAATGTGCAAACAAATCCCGCCGCATATCTGTCTCAATCTTTGCGCCCATTACATGCCCCCGGTTCGCCATATAATAATAACTTACTGTATCAATCACCCGCAAAACCAAATAAAATACGCCAATTTTCAAAATCAAAGAAACGGTCAATGCCGCAAAATTATTAATGGCAGTGTCCGTAATATACCGCACCAACATTGGAAATACCAATTCACACACCGTAGTCAGGGCAGCACAAAACAGGTCAAAAATTAAAATTGACCGATATTTTTTAAAATAAGGAACAAATCTCCGGATTAAATAACGAACTTTCATAACACTTTCCTTTTCAAATTACACATTTATTCTTCATTATAATGTAAAAATCCTCAAAAATCAAGGGGTGTTGAAAGAACACAATAAATGAATAAAGCATTTATAAAATATCTTATTATTAAACATTAGCATATCAGTATATTGACAAAAATATTAGAGCATAGTATAATTCCAATAATTTCAAATCAAATAAAGGAGGTAGAAAGCTATGGAAAACGACAGCGAAGAAGATACGTGGCCCTTAAATGGTTCACAATATTCAAAACGAAGTCTTCATAAAATAAATGAATATTTATTCCTATTCTATCACAAACTGAAAAAATAGCATTTCCTTCTTAATTGCAAACATATTATAAAATTTAGGAGGAATTATTTTGAACATATATTGGCAAATCCTTTTACAAATCATTTTAATCGCTTTGAACGCAATTTTTGCCTGTGCTGAAATTGCCGTTATTTCATTTAACGAAAACAAATTAGACCAGCTTATTCTCCAAAATAATAAACGTGCGCTTAAATTGGGACATCTCACGCAGCAACCAGCACGTTTTCTTGCAACCATACAGGTTGCAATCACTCTGTCCGGATTTTTAGGCAGTGCTTTTGCGGCTGATAACTTTGCGGATCCATTGGTACGCTGGCTTCTTCATCTTGGACTCACGATTCCTGAAACCACATTAAATACCATTGCCGTTATTTTAATTACAATAATATTATCCTACTTTACCCTTGTATTTGGTGAATTGGTTCCAAAACGCCTTGCAATGAAGAAAGCCGAACAATTGGCGCTGGGTATGGCCGCACTTCTTTCCATTGTATCCAAAGTATTTGCCCCTATTGTATGGCTGCTCACCGCATCAACAAACCGGATTTTAAGTCTTTGCGGTATTGATCCCAATGCAGAAGAATCGGATGTAAGTGAAGAAGAAATCCGTACAATGGTTGATGCCGGAAGCCGCAAGGGTGTCATTGATACAGAAGAAAAAGAATTCATCCAAAATGTTTTCGCCTTTGATGATTTAAATGTTGGTGCATTTGCTACGCACCGAACAGAACTGCATATTTTATGGACAGATCAAACGATTGACGAATGGGAAAAGATAATCCATAAAACCCGTCATTCAATTTATCCCGTCTGCAACGAAACCATAGATGATATTTGCGGAACATTAAATATTAAAGATTATTTTGGCCTTTCAGATAAATCCCATGATAATGTGATGAAAAATGCTGTCAAACCGGCGTTATTTGTCCCTGAAACTGTGCGCGCGGATGTCCTTTTCAAACAAATGAAGCAAACACATCAGCATTTTTCGGTTATACTTGATGAGTACGGCGGCACAGTAGGTATCGTAACGATGAACGACCTTTTAGAGCAACTGGTGGGAGATTTGAATTCCTCTGAAGAAAACGATTTTCAAAACACAATTGTTTCAATAACTGAAACCAAATGGCGTATTGGGGGAGCGGTTCCTCTGGAAGAAGTTGCAGAAACTGTCAATTGCATCCTGCCCATTGACGATTACGATACTTTTGGCGGCTTTGTCTTCGGTATTTATGGTTCAATTCCCCATGACGGGACAGAAATATCCCTTGATACCCATGGCCTGCATATAGAAGGAACCATCATTCAGGAACACCGCCTGCAATACGCCACGGTTCATTTACTTTCACCAAAAGATTAATAACAAGCAGCCATTACATGAACAGCCTGTGCCTTCAAAGGCGCTCTGCTCGTAATAATAAGCATAAATTTGAAATGATTTTGAACTGTGCCATACGGACGTATATACTTTGCACCTTCTGTTTAAAACAAAATCATTCCTAACTTTACAGAGCCAAATTTTTTATTGACAACCTAAGGGCGCCTGATCAGGCGCCCTTTCACTTTATTTTTTTATATTAAACAAGGCCAACAAAGATATCATCTATTTTGAATAAATAATTTGGTAAAGCACAAAATAAAATAAAACTATGTTTGGAGGTACTACAATGTTTAAACATGAAAAACTCTTATTCCATCCTGTTGAAGTTGAGAAACCCAATCCACAATATGCCGCTCTTTTACAGGAACAGCTTGGGGGAGCCAATGGTGAATTAAAAGCAGCATTGCAATATATGTCTCAAAGTTTCCGCATCAAAGATCCAGAAATTAAAGATCTCTTTTTGGATATTGCAGCGGAAGAACTTAGTCACATGGAAATGGTTGCAACCACGATTAATTTGCTGAATGGCCATGATGTGGATGCCGCAAAAGTAAGTGCCGGCGAAATACAAACCCATGTACTTTTGGGGTTAAATCCGGGTCTGATCAACGCATCCGGTTATTCCTGGACAAGCGATTATGTGACGGTTACCGGTGATTTATGCGCTGATTTATTATCCAATATTGCTTCAGAGCAAAGAGCAAAGGTGGTTTATGAATATCTTTACCGGCAAATTGACGACAAAAAGGTAAAAGAAACCATTGATTTTCTTCTTAATCGGGAAGAGGCACACAATGCAATGTTCCGGGAAGCTTTTAACAAAGTGCAGAATTCAGGCTCTAATAAAGATTTCGGCACAACCAAAGCCGCAAAAATGTACTTCAGTATGTCCGAACCATCCCCCGCTTCCGACCTTCAAAATGTTGAAAGCAAGCCTGTTTCATTTAAATAAAACAAAAAGCTCTCCTCAGAAGAGGAGAGCTTTTACATACTTTTATTGCCACGGCGCAAAATCAATTGTATATTCCTTTGCATCCAGAAGAACACCGCCGCCCAACTTTTCAACACGTATGGTATGCTGCCCATATGGAACTGTTTCACTGTCAATGGTATACGCATATGGCGGATACATACTGCTATACATTTCAACCCCATCAACATAATATTTTACTTCAAGAAATTCTGCTTTAGGCTCATAAGCATAAGCGGATAGCTTAATTTCATTTCCCTGATACAGCCCATTGT
Source organism: uncultured Clostridia bacterium (assembly GCA_910580105.1). Classification (GTDB taxonomy): domain Bacteria; phylum Bacillota; class Clostridia; order Monoglobales; family Monoglobaceae; genus CAJTWN01. Next base: position 273,894 of record CAJTWN010000002.1, read on the forward strand.
AAAATTCCGGATATGCCACCGGAGATACGGAAGGATAGCGATTTAAATACATTGGATCCATCGTCATGAGCCGGTACAGTTCGGTCATCCCAGCATCATTATAAAAATCATATTTATAAAAGTCACCCTCGAAATAATTATTAAAATGAATCATAATTTTAAATTGAGGAAATACTTTAGCAATTTCAGCATAATAACGTCTGACCTGCATACTGGCCCAATCTCTAAAATCGCCGCCATACCGGCCGCCCTCATAACCAACGCCGCCTTCCGTTATCATTACCGGCTTATGGATATTACAGCGTCTCATAAATTCATCAATTACTTTCGCACGCATCACAGGATTTGCATAATCATCCATGATAAAACAAATATTGATTGATTCCGTTGCAGCGCCATGATCTTTATAACCCTGAAAATATTTGAACGAATACAGGCTGCAGCCAATCCAGTCCACATATTCATCTCCGGGATAAAACATTTCCAATGTTGTGTTTGCAGAACCGGTATCATTCGGCGCCCATACCATCGCAATATTCTCTTTTGTATGGGCATAATCAGCCACATAACGGAACATGCGAATATAATCATCGGGATCTGTAAAATTATCGTCGATATTCATCTCTTTGCCAAACACCAGCAAAATATCCTGTCCCCATGAGGCAAGTTCATCAATATAATTCTTTATATAATTTTCATATTCAGCAGGATCAACAAACTTTGTAGCAAAGTTCCAGTTATATCCCCACAAAACCTCATGACTGCTTGGTACCTCTTCCTTATAAACGCGCGGACAATTCTCATTTTTCAGCTCTTCACTCGGAACAAAGGTATCATATTGTGTATTCAGAGCGTTTTGTATACCGGGAAAAGTCTTATCATATGGAGTGCCCAAATATACGCCAGCCCGCGGTTCAAATTTTGCCCCATAATAAGGCCAAAAATATTCGGGACAACCACTTTCCACAAATACTTTGAAATCAGATGTATAAAGCATTTTTTTCATTCTATCATAGTTAATTCCTATCCAATGATCAGAAAATGCGTATGTGCTCATTTGCATACATAGAATAACTGCAATCAAAAGTACAAAACATGTTTTTATCTTTCTCATTCCATAAATGCCCCCTTTTGCTTAGTATAACACGAAACAACCAATTTTACAAGGGGCATACTATCTGAATAAGTCCAATAAACCATATAACGCTTTCTTCAAAAAGGTGAAATTGTCCAAATATACTGTAAATTAAACAAACAATATTTTTTCCAATCTGGAGTCTCTGTATTTGCAATTCTTTTTTTTTTTAAAAGTTTCTCATTTCTATATCATTCTTCCGTTGCCGCCACATCATCTTCCCCAAAAAAAATTCCTGCCGGATTACGGCAGGAATTAAAACATATCTTATTCAGCTTCCACAAAACCATCACATAATGGATTCATTGCATCTAAACTATCCCACATGAAGACACGGACTTCATTATAAGGAGAAGCTGATTCAAACGCGCCCGGAACTTCAATTTTTCCAATCGGCGAATCGGACTTCACCTGATCTTTGACCGGACAAACCTTTGCTTGTACCAACAACTTATTCCCTTCTGCATCGGTATTATAGAGGGCAACGACCACATATACCTGTTCATCAGTTGCCTTTCTCAATTCAACCGTTGAAGCATTTTTATCAATTCCGCGGATAGCATACTCGCCATCTTCAGTAATGTCAATATAAGCCGTCACCTTATTGGATATTTCATCACCGTTTGTTGCCCAAACAGTAACCGGTGTCCATTCCATTGCGGTTTCCGTCTTTAACACACCGCCATTCACCGTCACACCCGCCGGTTTTTTCGCTTCATCTCCTGACGCATCACCAACATGCCAGGTAACCGCAGAACCTTCAACATCATGCGAACCGATAGAAGCCACAAACTTGACACTTCCACTCAAATCTCTAATTACATTGGAACCATCCAAACGAATAGTCACACTGGTCTCTTCATTCCATTTTGCATACAATGTCTTATTTCCAGTTGAACCTTTAGCAATCTCTGTAATCGGCGAACCATTACAATCCGCATTATCATACCATCCGCCAAAAATGAAATCCGTTTTGGTCGGTGTTCCCAATTTAATCGTTTCTGTTTCGATATTATATTTTGCCGGTGCACCTGCAAAATTCGTACCGCCATTCAGCTCATACGAAATGGTATAGTCTTCCAGATTCCATTTTGCGTATAGCGTGGTACCCATATTGCTTCCAAAAATTTCATCAAAATTCGCAGCTGTTACTTCTGTGTAAACCGTTCCGGTTCCATCCTGCGCCTTTGTCCATCCTGCCAAAACATAACCATTCTTTGATACACCTGTACCAGCAAGCATTGTCTTCGGTAAATCACTCTTGGTCACATTCAATACCGGCGCTGTTCCACCGGTAAAAGTACCGCCATTTCCATTATACGTAACCGCATACGTTGTTTCTTTTACAGTAATTTTTAAATTTATCGGCTGATAATTTTCATCAGAAGAGGTCAGTGAAACAGCATATGGCTGCGCATTTAACGGCATCTTTGTCCCTGCGCCGGTTTTAAATTTCAACGTTGCGGTTTTTTGTGTCGCATCAGCAGTGATCGTATAATCTGTATTTTCTGCAAGCGGCGTACCACCCAGGCTTAATGTAACTGTTTTCATCCAGTCCTCTGAATACCCGGAGATTGTAAAAACTGCCTCAGCGCCTTCAGACACTTCAACCTCCTTTGTTACAATTGTCGGCTGTGTTGCATTGCGCGCTGTTTTATAATACTGGGTCATATTTGCCCCTGCTGTCATTGAATTTGCAACTGCCTTATAAATTCCCAGGGGGTCAGATTCTCTTGGCCGGAACTGAATCGTGATGGTTCCATCAGGGTTGGTGGTATACTGATTGAGATATTGAACTTTATCATCTGCATATTCACCATTTTGATATGACAAGAAAGATACCTCATCATTGGAAACTCCCGCTCCATTGTCATCGGTAAGCTTCAGTGTCATTCTGACCAGTGTGTCTGCGGAAAGGGTCAGCATACCATCTTCAGCATCCGCGCTCTCCTTCAAGCTTCCGTCTGCCGTAACAAATTCCTGACTATCGGACGTTTTTATTTCAATCTTTTCAACAGACAAACCATCTGCAAAAACAGCTGCGGACGGAATCAACATTGCACCGGCCATCATGGAAGCTATTATCTTGTTCCACATTTTCTTATCCATAACAATCTCCTATCTGCTGCCATGCTCAGCCGCAAAATCCCTGCATGGTAATTTTATATGTTGCTATCTCAGCATTTTCTACAAAGTTACAAACGGAACTGAAGACCATTTTCATCCTGCGTGACCTCCAGCATATCCTCAAAAATCGCTTGAATTACTTCAATACTCAAATAAGTACGGTCATTTTCAGAATATGGAGCCATCAGTTCGCTGTGTTCAACTGCATTAATATAAATTTTTTCTTTTCCCAAAATTACATAAGTTGATTTATAAGGATAATACAAAGAAACCGTTTGATTTTCTTCGTCCCAAAGGACATCCATACCAACAGCTTCAGCAAAAAAACGAATTGGAATCAATACTGTTCCTTCCCTTTGCAGCGGCAAAACATCCATTTCTACCGGTACATCATTAATCAGCATTTCTTGACTGCTAAAAGAATAAACAACCGTCTTTTCAGGGGAAGGACTCTCTAATGTCGGAAAAACATTATATCCCCCAACATAAACATCAATTCCCTCTGTTGGAACAGAAACAATCATACCGCTCTCTGCATCCACCTGACGGAGCTGGACACTTCCGGCAATAAACAGAAGCGGATATACATCATCTGAATTATACAAACGCTCTGGTTCTTTGGGAATTAATGTATAATAGAACAATGGACCATCCCGCAAAATTTTACTTTCTGAAGAACCATAATATAAATAATCAACTGTAACGATATTGCCGTCCAAAGAAGCAGAGATACCTGCAACATCTGAAAACACCATTGCATCACTTGTCTCTAATAAAGGAACGCCTTCTTCCGTGGTCTTTATCGAAAACTGTGTCTCATCAAAAGCAAAGCTAAAATGAAAACCACAAACGCCATTCCCTGCCGGAAGATTCTTCAAATAAACCGGAACTGTAATTTCATTGGCATCATTCATCGTATAAGGCGCAAAAAACATTTGTGCATTTTCTGCTGCTGCAATACCTATTGCAGAAAACGTCAATGTGATCCCAGCTAACCCGGCTGCTATTATCTTTTTGAAACCTGAAAACCAATTCATTCTCTTTTCTCCTCTATCGCAAATACAACAAAATTTTTTAATATTTTTACAATATAATTATATATTTTTTTTGCTGTACTGTCAAGCAAAAGACCACAATTTACATTACAACGCGAACATTACACTCTTTTTTGTCCGAAAATACCACATTTCCGTCCGCCAGCTGACCATCAACATAAACTTCACGAACACCTTTTTGATTTCCGCTCTCATTTTCAACAGTGATATGGTACGTACAGCCTCTGAATTTCCTTGTAACTTTAAATCCCTTCATATCCTCTGGTATACAAGGATCAATACAAAGACCCTTAAATTCAGGCCGGATTCCCAAAATGTATTGTGTGACTGCATAATAGTTCCATGCCGCTGTACCAGTAAGCCACGAATTCTTTGCCTCTCCCTGCCGTTTTGCATCACGTCCGGCAATCATCTGCGAATACACATATGGCTCCGTACGATGTATTTCACTAATATCTTCCAAATACGATGGTGCAATTTTGCTGTACACCTCAAAAGCACGATTCCCATTACCAAGCACCGTTTCTGCAATTGCAATCCATGGATTATTGTGACAAAAAATCCCGGCATTTTCTTTATATCCGGGCGGATAGGAAGAAATTTCACCCAATTCCAAATGGTATGTTGAATACGGTGGATATTGCAGGACAATACCATAATCGCACTCCAAATATTTTTTCACAGAATCCATCGCCTTCTGTGCCTTCCCATTCTCTTTTCCAATTCCGGCCATCACACAGAATCCCTGGGACTCGATATAAATCTTACCTTCTTCACAGGAAGCACTGCCCACCGGATTGCTGAAACTATCATATGCACGGATAAACCATTCACCGTCATATCCATATTCTTCAACTGCTTTGGTCATTTTTTCTACACGTGCCAAAACATCTTCTTTCTTTTTCTGATCACCGATTGCTTCATAAAGCTGGGCGAACTGCTTTCCAATAAACACAAACATACCGGCAATCAAAACCGATTCTGCCACCCGGCCATCTGCCTCACCATAGGTCTGGAAGGATTCATCCGGAAGCTCGGAAAAACAGTTCAAATTCAAACAATCATTCCAGTCGGCCCGGCCAATCAACGGGAGTCCATGAGGGCCCACATTTCCGTCTGCGTGATCAAAAGAACGCTCCAGATGAGAAAGCAAGGTTGCACAATTATCAGGATTATTATCAAAAGGTACCTGACGATTCAAAATATCAATATCACCGGTTTCTTTTATATACGCAACCGTTCCCAAAATCAGCCAAAGCGGATCATCATTAAATCCACTGCCAATTTCATTATTTCCGCGTTTTGTAAGGGGCTGGTACTGATGATATGCGCTGCCGTCTTCAAATTGTGTGGAGGCAATATCAATGATACGTTCTCCGGCACGTTCCGGAATCTGATGAACAAATCCCAGCAGGTCCTGATTAGAATCCCGGAATCCCATCCCCCGGCCGATTCCCGTTTCATAATAGGATGCGCTTCTTGACATATTGAAGGTAACCATACACTGATATGAATTCCAAATGTTAACCATCCGATCAAGCCGTGCATCTCCGCTTTCAACATGATAGATGCCCAACAGTTCATCCCAATATGCTTTCAATTCAGCAAGGGCCGCATCCACTTTTTCGGTGGTATCGAACTTTCCAATCATTTCGTATGCTTTTTCTTTATTGATAACATCCAAGGCAACAAATTTTTTCTCCTGCTCATTTTCGATGTAACCCAAATTAAAAACAAAGGTCTTCTCTTCGCCCGGTTTCAATTCAACCGCAAGGCAATGCGAAGCAATCGGATACCAACCGTCTGCCATTGAGTTTCTGGGTTCCCCCTCTATTACTGCATCCGGCGTGTCAAAACCATTAAATGCGCCAAGAAAACTATCCCGGTCGGTATCAAAACCATACAACGGGCTGTTCACGGCATAAAACGCATAGTGATTTCTTCTTTCACGATATTCGGTTTTATGGAAAATCACGCTGCCTTCAACCTCAACCTCACCGGTATTCAGGTTTCTCTGATAATTTGTCATATCATCATAGGCATTCCAAAGGCAAAATTCAACCAAGGAATACAGCTTTAAGGATTTGTCCTGTTGACTTGTATTCTTTATCGTAACTTTATGTATCTCACAATTATCTCCAACAGGCACAAAAGCCGTTTGTGTAAGCTTTACACCGCCCCGTTCTCCCATAATAGTGGTATATCCCATACCATGCCGGCATTCGTATTTCTCAAGTTCTTTTTTCATTGGCATATACGAATGTGTCCAACAGTCTTCTCCGTCCTTGATATAAAAATAACGACCACCATTGTCCACCGGCACATTATTATATCTATATCGCAATATCCGGCGATGCCTTGCATCTTTATAAAAACAATAACCGCCTGAGGTATTTGAAATTAAAGAAAAAAAGTCATTGGTTCCCAAATAATTAATCCAGGGAAGCGGTGTCTTCGGGGTTTCAATAACATATTCTTTTGCACAATCATCAAAATATCCGAATTTCATTTTATGCTCCATTCCGCCGCTTTTACCGGCATTTCTTTTGTCATTATTCAATGAATCGCAAACACAATCCACATACAATCTCTTTAACAATCTGTAATTTCCATAAGACACTTTTCCATTCCACTGATCAATATTATCACAGTTGACTTAATTGGTTTTTTCGTTATGTCTTATTTTATGTTAAATCGACTTCAAGCCTCTATAAAAAATATGCCACTGTTGTTTTAATATTTTTTATTTTTTATTTTTATACATCACGAGGGCGGTTTCTGTCCGCCCTCGCCTGCTGCCGCCACTTATTCTGCCTGTCTGAAAGACCAGGTATATTCAAATTTTTCATTTTCCCCTTTTGGCAATATAGAGACACGATGCAGTCCATTGATCCAATTTTTTGCAAGCTTTCCATCCAGTTCTAATTTTTCAATTTCCAACTGATATGAAAGTCCTTTGGTTTCAAGCAAAACATCATCCAGCAAAATCCCTTCCGCTGTCTGCTTGATTTCACAAGGAGTAATAAAATTAAACTGCAATTTTGCAGGTTCTTTTAATATCCCTTTTTCAGACACATCCACACCAAGCCCACGATGCAGGATATAAGTACGCTCCCAGGATACCACTTTTGCCTCAGGTGCATAAGCGCCGCCAATATCTGTTGTCACCTGTGAACTATTCCCATCAGATGTATACACAATATCTGTCGCTTTAAAGTTTTCACCCGGTGCTTCCTCCGCATCGTTTATCTGCGGAAGATTATGATAGGCTGAACGCTGGGAAAACACCTGATACCTTGTAGGGCCCCAATGATTTTTTGTGTATTCGCCAACGCCCATATCTACCACAATTGGTTTGTTTTTATAATACACAAGAAAATTTCCTACATCGTTATGATTATGGGCAGATTCATCATTATTTCCGCCCTTCATCGCAAGGTAAAATCCGTCATGTTCTTTAAAACATGCAATATTTAAATCTCTAAGAATGACATCATTTTCAGAAGGCTCTTTTATCTCCTGCGCATCCAACATTTCAAAATAAAAAGTTTGCATTAATGCAGCATACAAATTTCCAGACAAATTATACTGCATATTACCACACTTAAACTCCCGAACCGCTAAATCAGCAACCTCTTCATTTTTCGTATATTTACCAAAAAGGTAGACCTTGGATGCAATAAAACCACAGGTTTCGCTGCAATCTGCAAAAGAAACAAAATGATTTCCATATATATTTACCTTTGCGATATAAGAAGCCATATTCCGGAGTTTTTCGTTGTCCTCAAAGAAATCAATTTTTCCCACTCCCGCCGACTGAATAATATAGAGAACATCAAACAAACATCCGGCTGCATGGAACCAATACCCCGGTCCCTCATTACAGTTGCCTTCTTCATTATATGTATCCACAAAAACTTCCATAGAGTGAATAGCCTTTACCACAGCGGCCTCTCTACGTTTGTCATCATCCTCAATGAGCAAGACAGACATAAGTGCATTAGATGTACACCATGGTGTCCAGTTATTGATAATCGTATCTTCTTGGATTTCATACCCCATCCAATGATACCCATCTTCCTCAATATAAGGATCTATAATTCTTTCTTTCAATTCTTTTTTCATTCTCCGTGTAATCAGTGGAGATACTTCATCAAGCTTATCATGAAGCAGATAATACGCAAGACTCATAATCGCCCCGGTGTCTGCTGCAATCAAATCAATAATAATTTTATCCGGATTTGGCAGACATCCCACAAATACGTTCAGATTATGGGGAAACACATAATTATGAACCGGAAGAGCCCATGTACTTTCTTCACAGATTGCCCAAATAATATCAATGATTTTATCCATGAATCTGCCTTTATTTTCAAGGCATTCCGCCATCGTAAGCCAGGTCAGAGCCGTACGGCGTTGCCCCAAAACCGGGCCGTACGTCGTACGAACACCTTCCCTGAAATAACTCATAAAAAGTGTTGCCGTCAGCGGCACAATTTCGTAATCTTTAAACCCATCCGCATATTGCATGATTTTATCTTTAACCGCCGCCGGCAAACCTTCCCAAGCTTCCCGATCGGTTATCTCCGGAAAGGGCTTATACTGATCCCTGGATAAAATATTTCCTTTAAAAAACTTCGGTGTAAATCTTTCAAACATATCTGTTCCTCACTTCTTTTCAGAAAATCTTAACCCTTAATTGAACCAACCGTAAGACCTTGAATAAAATACTTCTGGAAGAACGGATATACAATAATAATCGGACCAGCTGCAATCAGACACAACGCCATTCTTGCACCCTCAACCGGTACATCTGCCCCCTGTGCAACACTGTACATACCACCTGCGTTTTCGGTTAATTTTTGAATATTCGCAATCATGTTCTGAAGGAGGAACTGCAGGTTCCAAAGCTCTGGTTTTGTAATAAAGTAAAGAGGCAAAGTCCAATCGTTCCAATATCCCAAAGTCTGGAACAATGCAATGGTTGCCAGACCCGGCAGAGACAATGGCATAACCAATGAAAAGAAGATTTTAAACTCGCCCGCGCCATCAAGCTTTGCCGCCTCAATCATCTCGTCCGGAATGGCAGATGTAAAGAAGGACCGCAGGACAATAATATTCCATCCATTCATCACGTGAGGAAGGATCATTACCCAAATGGTGTTCTTCAAATGCAGGATGGTTGTAATAACCATATACCATGCAACAACACCGCCGCCAAACAACATGGTGAAAAACATATAGAATGTAAATGCTTTGCGGTACCTAAAATCTTTTCTTGAAATTGCATAGGCATAAAATGCCAAAACCAATGTACTCATCACCGTACCAACAACGGTTACAAAAATAGTGACTCCATAGGCACGTAATACTGTATCTTTCGCCTGCCAAATATACTCATAAGAAGAAAAACTGAATTGTTCTGGAATTAACTGATAACCATGAGCAATAATTGAAGATTCATCTGCAACAGAAATACCAATTGTCAGAAGCACTGGAAATACACAAACAAATGCAATCAGAATAAATACAATGTTTAAAATGATATTGGAGGCAGTGAATTTTGGATTTCTAAGCTTTTTATATTTTGTCATTTTCTATCTCTCCTTTCGCTTAAAACATTGCTTTTTCCGGATCAATCTTAGTTACAATATAGTTCGTTGTTACAACCAAAATAAATCCACATACCGACTGATAGAAGGACGCTGCCGCTGCCATACCCATACTGGATGTTCCGGCGCCGGCCAACATTCTATACACATATGAACTGATAACATCGGTCGTTGAATAAAGCGCACCGGAATTCAGCGGCACCTGATAGAACAGACCAAAGTCAGCATTGAAAATCTTACCGACATTCATAATGGTCAATACCACCATCAGCGGCACCAGCGAAGGAATCGTTATATACCAAAGCTGTTTCGCACGGCTTGCACCATCAATTTCAGCAGCCTCATATAATCCGGTGTCAATGCCGGCAATGGCTGCCATATATACAATACTACCGTATCCTACGCTCTTCCAGAAGTTTACAAACGTCAATATGTACGGCCACGGTTTTGGATTCGTATACCAATTAACCGGATCCAAACCAAACATCGGAAGAATTGTTTTGTTCAAAAATCCGTTTTCAGTACTCAAAAATGCAAATACCAGATAACTGACAATAACGAAGGATAAAAAGTGCGGCATGAGTATCATTGTCTGATAAACTTTAGATGCCACTTTATTGGCAATTTCAGTCAAACCAATTGCAAGCGCCACATTCAGCACAAGTCCCAATGCCAGGAAAAGAATGTTATAACCAAGCGTATTCCTGGTAATCGTCCACGCATCTGAGCTGGTAAACAAAAACCGGAAGTTTTCCAACCCATTCCAGGGACTTGCAAAAATACCTTCAACAAAATTAATTTTCTTAAAAGCAATAATTATACCGAACATCGGTAAATATGAAAAAATAAAAGTGAAAATAAATCCAGGCAACAACATAATAAATAGAGGCAGATTCTTCTTTGCCTCCCTTTGTATTCTTTTGCCGACCGGCATTTTCACTTTTTTAGGACGGTATTCCATTTCCGTCACTTCGGGAACGATAACTTTTTCCTGTACTGCAGATGTCTCTCCTTTTCCCATTACATACTATCTCCTTTCTCTAAAACCCCACTTAAAACCAGTGGTTTGTTCATTCTTTATTCATATTATAAATGTTAGTACAGAATTTTTAAATGTGGTAAACTTTTTTCATATGTGGTTTTTTTTCAATATATTCTGTCAAAATTAAATAATCACACCACATATGCCTATTTTGTCATAATAAGTAAAAAAACCACACCAAATATGGTGTGGTTTTTCCTAAACGAAATTATTTATTTTTTGAAGCCATAAACTCATCCAGCTGTCTTTGTGCCTCTTCCTGCACTTTATCAATACCAGCTGCTGCAAGTTTTGCTTTGTAATCATCAATTACCGCATCCGGATCTACTGCACCCATAATAAACTGCTTTCCGTATTCCTCATTTACATTCTTACATGCTGCAATTTCCTGTTCAACCGGAGTTGCATCAAAAACAAATCCATAGTGCCAGGGTTTCACTGCATCCTTATTGAATTCTTTGAGATCCTTCAGCTTATTCGCATCTTCGCCTTCAACCAGATAGTTAAGGAACACATTACCGGTCATCCAAGTCTCGCCGGACAGTGTATATCCTGCATTTGGCGTAACCTTAATCATGTCTTCACCAATCTTGGTATAGTGCTTGCCTTCGATACCAAAGTTGATCAAGTTATTCAAATACTTATCTGTATTAACAAGCTCTAAAAATCTTGCTACTCTAACCGGATTTTTAGAAGATCTGGAAATTCCTATCATTGAACCCTGACCTGCACTCGCCAGCTGTGTAATTTCAGTTATCGGCGCCTGATCAAGTTCAAAATTAAATTTCTGGCAAACTTCTTTTGCTTTGCCCGGTTTTAAAAATTCAAGATAAGCAAAAGTTTTTCCGTCCTTCAACCGCTGATTGAAATCGGAAGAAGTTGCAATATCCGGTTTAATAAGTCCTTCATTATAGAATTTTCTTGCTGTTCTTGCAGCGTTGATATAATCAGGGTCATCCAAAAGTTTTGCTACTTTGCCTTCATATTTTTTATTAAATAAAGCAAGCCCCGTTGCTAAATCATTATATTCACAAAGTTCTTTTGGCGTACGGTCTGAACCCCAGTCAATCGGATACGCAAAATCCGGTTCATTTTCCTTAATCATCTTCAAAACCGGTTCCAATGATTCAACGGTTTTGTACTGACTCATATCAATGTTATATTTTTCCGCAATATCTGTCCGGTAAGCCCAACCGCGCTGTTCTGCAAACTCTTTGTAAGCTGGGATACCATATATTTTTCCCTCAACACGTACATTATCCCAAATATCCTCTTCCATCAATGCTTTGGTTTCCGGCATATATTTGTCGATATATTCATCAAGGGCAAGAAAACCGCCGTTTCTTGCGTTTGAAGCATAATCCAGACACCAGTTGGATACGAAGCAGCAATCAAAATATTCACCTGTTGCCATCATGGTATTCAGCTGCTGCTGATACTGACCGGATTCCATTCTCGTGATTTTAACGGTTGCATTAATTTTATCTTTGATGTAATCATTGATCGCAGCTTCTACTTCTGCAACATCTCCCATTGCAGCGCCCATTGTATACCAATTGATTTCATATGTATCTTCCGGTACCGTATTGGGATCTTCTTCGGTTACCTGCGCTGTTTTGTTCGACCCGCAGCCTGCAAAAGCAGCAATCAACATTGCCAAGCACAGCAACACGCCTATCCATTTTAATTTTCTCATATCCATCCTCCTAAATATATTTTTTATTCTATATATTAATATTATAATTATTTCCAATTACAATTTAAATGTGGTAAACTTTAAATATGTGTTGTTTTCTTTTAAAAAAAGCGGTGCAAGAACGCCTGCACCGCTTTTTAATAAATTTATACCTTTTTATTATTTTTTAGAAGCCAAGAATTCATCTAACTGACGCTGTGCCTCTTCTTGTACCTTATCAATACCGGCAGCTTTCATTTTTGCACGATAATCGTCAATCAGGGTATCCGGATCAACAGCGCCAAGTACCATCTGCTTGTTATATTCCTCTGATACATTTTTAACAGCCGCTATATCCTGCTCCACAGGAATTGGATCAAATACAAAACCATAATACCACGGTTTTATTGCATCCTTATTGAATTCAGCTAAATCTTTCAGTTTATTTTCATCCTCGCCCTCTACAAGATAGTTGAGGAATACATTACCGGTCATCCAAGTCTCACCAGACAGGGTGTAACCTGCATTCGGGGTGATTTTAATCATATCATCGCTGATTTTGGTATAATGCTTGCCTTCAATACCAAAGTTCATCAGGTTGTTGAGATATTTATCGGTGTTCACCAGCTCCAGGAACCGGGCAACACGCGCCGGGTTTTTCGACGTTCTGGAAATTGCCATCATAGAACCGCCTCCGGCACCGTTAAGCTGTATAATCTCAGTTACCGGAACCTGATCCAGTTCGAAGTTAAACTTCTGACAAATCTCTTTTGCCTTACCCGGTTTCAAAAATTCCATATAAACAAAGGTTTTTCCATCTTTCAGACGCTGCGAAAAATCAGATGCAGTCAAGATGTCAGGCTTAATTAACCCCTCTTTATAGAAGCGATGTGCTGTCCGGCAATTTTCCATATATTCTTCCGTTTCGATTGCCTGGACAACTTTACGTCCATATTTGCTCTCATCATTATCAAGCTTCAATCCCGTACAAACCTGGAATCCTGCCCAAAAGCTTCCAGGGGTTCTATCGGTACCCCAGTCAATCGGATACATCAAATCCGGTTCATTTTCTTTAATCATTTTCAGCATCGGGATCAAGTCTTCAAATGTTTTATACTGACTCATATCCAAATTATATTTCTCTGCAATTTCTGTCTGATAAGCCCAACCGCGCTGTTCTGCAAATTCCTTATTTGCCGGAACACCATAAATCTTGCCATCTACACGAACATTATCCCAAATATCTTCTGCCATCAACGCTTTGGTTTTCGGCATATATTTGTCAATATACTCATCAATGGCAAGAAATCCACCGTTCTTTGCATTTGCCGCATAGTCAAGCACCCAGTTCGCAGCAAAACAACAGTCAAAATACTCACCAGTCGCCATCATAGTATTCATTTGCTGCTGATACTGACCGGATTCCATCCTGGTAATTTTAATTGTTGCATTAATTTTATCTTTGATGTAGTCGTTAATTGCAGCTTCTACTTCTGCAACCTCGCCCATGGCAGCGCCCATTGTATACCAATTGATTTCATATGTATCCTCAGGAACTGTATTGGGGTCTTCTTCCGTTACCTGTGCAGTTTTACTGCTGCCGCAGCCTGCAAGCGCCGTAATCAGCATTGTCAAACATAACAATAAACCTATCCACTTTAACTTTTTCATAATCATCCCTCTTGCTAAATAATATTTTTAATAAAATTTTACATAAACAATGAAGTCAAGCAGTGCAGAATTTTCTGCACTGCTTTTTTAATTACTGATTCTTAGACGCCATAAATTCATCCAACTGACGCTGTGCTTCCTCCTGTATCTTATCGATACCAGCCGCTTTCAGTTTCGCACGATACTCATCATAAATTGCATCCGGATCCATTGCTCCCAGTGTCATTTGCTTCTTATACTCACCGTTTACATTGGCAACAGCCGCAACCTCCTGCTCTACGGGCAGCGGATCAAAGATAAAGCCATAATACCAAGGCTTAACTGCATCCTTGTTGAATTCAGCCAAATCTTTCAGTTTATTTTCGTCCTCACCCTCTACAAGATAGTTGAGGAATACATTACCGGTCATCCAGGTCTCGCCAGACAAGGTATAGCCTGCGTTTGGCGTAATTTTAATCATATCATCACTGATCTTTGTATAGTGCTTGCCTTCAATACCAAAATTAATCAAGTTATTGAGGTATTTATCGGTGTTTACCAACTCCAGGAACCGCGCAACACGAGCCGGATTTTTGGACGTTCTGGAAATACCAATCATTGAACCTGCACCTGCACCGGTCTGCTGAACAATCTGCGTTACAGGGGTCTGCTCCAGCTGATAATTAAATTTCTGGCAAACTTCCTGTGCTTTGCCCGGCTTTAAGAATTCAATATAAGCAAAGATCTTTCCATCTTTCAAACGCTGTGAGAAATCAGACGCAGTCAGAATATCAGGTTTTATCAAACCTGCTTCATAAAATCTTCTTGCCGCACGGCAAGCTTCCATATATTCCTCAGTTTCGGAAACCTGTACTACCTTCGGGCCATACTTTTCCAAATCATTAAACAGCGCCAACTCAGTGGTTCCAACCTTTGTAGTTCCAACCAATGCCTGCGGTGTTCTGTCCGTACCCCAATCAATCGGATACTCAAAGCCCGGTTCATTCTCCTTGATCATCTTGAGTACCGGCTCAAGTTCATCAATAGATTTATACTGACTCATATCCAAATTGTATTTTTCAGCAAGATCTTTTCGATATGACCAACCAACCTGCTGTGCAAACTCCTTATTCGTGGGAACGCCATAAATACTTCCATCTACACGTACATTGTCCCAAATATCTTCAGCCATCAGCGCCTTTGTTTTCGGCATATACGTATCAAGATATTCATCCAGCGCAAGGAAGCCGCCGTTTCTTGCAGCAGTAAAATATTCCAGACACCACTCTGCCACGAAACAACAGTCAAAATATTCACCCGTTGCCATCATGGTGTTCAGCTGCTGCTGATACTGGCCGGATTCCATTCTGGTAATTTTTACAGTTGCGTTGATTTTATCTTTGAGATAGTCATTGATAGCAGCCTCAACTTCTTCTATGTCAGGCATAGCTTTTCCCATTGTATACCAATTGATTTCGTATGTATCTTCCGGAACGGTATTTGGATCTTCTTCCGCAACCTTTCCTGTCTCCTGTCCCCCGCAGCCTGCAAGTGCTGTAATCAGCATTGCCAAACACAACAACAGGCCAATCCACTTAAACTTTTTCATAAACATCCTCCTTATATTTTAATTTTAATTATTTCGCTTTAAAATTTTTGAAGCTGCTGAAGGGTATCCTGCAATGACTCTTTATCACTAAAAAACTGATCCAGCACCTGCATTGTATGGCTCATTTCATAAACATAACCGCCCATTTCCTCCCGCAGTTTCAAATTATCAATTAAACCCGGAAAATTCCGGAAGTGCGGATTGAAAATCAACACACTTTCATCTTCATACAATGCCTGCATTACCGGAAAGTATCCATAAATTTGAGAAACAGCCTTTCTATTTGCATACTGATCAACAAACTGGAGAAAAGCCACAGCCTGCGGAACATGTTTTGATCGTCTGTTGATTCCCAGTCCGTATCCACCAAGCAATCCGGATTTTTTTCCACCATTGGTTGCTTCCGGCACCGGAACCACACCAACTTTTCCCTTTACTGCAGAAGCATCATCGTTTAAATTTGACCAAAAGGAACTGTCTGCATACAAAAATAAAGCTTTTCCATCTTTAAATGTATAGATAAAAGGATTTTGAATATTCTTCTTTTGATAATTAAAATCCAATATATTTTTATATGTACTAAGCACACGTTCCAAATCTCCGTCAAAAGCTGTTTCCATCTCTTTGATGGTATAGATCATTTCGCTTCCGACTTCATTCGGTATATCAATTCCATAAATGGTTTCCGATTGGTTGGCTTTTATAAGACGAAAGACATCTTCCCAAGTCGCAGGAATTTCTTTTATAATATCCTTTCTATAATACAAACAATCCATATTAAATGAAAAAGGCAAAGCATACAACCGATCTCTTCTTGATTTGAACATATCAATTGCCTGCTTCATATAAATTTCTTTATTCATCAAAAAATACTGATCAACCGGCAAAAGATATTCCCGATCAGCAAATTCATCAATCCATCCCTCACTGATCATATAGATATCAACTGAACTGTCGCCGCCGCTGAGGGCTGAAACACAAGTTCCATGACGTTCCTCTTCCTCTTCGGGCATATCGACAATTTTCACTTGAATATCAGTATGTTCAGCTTCAAATTTATAGATAATATCTTCCAACCCCAGCATATTTTTCGGCCGGGCCAGCGTTATAATAGAAATGTCCTCCGCATATTCCGGAACTTCATTCCCACAACCGCCAAGTACAAAAATAAAAGTGCATACTAAAAATAAACACATGAATTTTTTCATAATACTTCTCATTCCTTCGGCTTGCTTTATATATTATAACTAAAATTTTTCGTATTGAAAAGGTGGTAAACTTTCGATATATGTTGTATATTTTTGGCGATTAAAAACTTTTTTTATGAAAAGTGTAGAAAAATATTAAAATTTATGTTATACTTTATATAAAGATTCCATTTTACGCTGAAGGGTGTTCTTATGTATAAGCGTTTCAATGATTTATCAATTAAAACAAAACTATTGGTTTCCTGTATTGCCGTGATATTGATCTGTATATTGGTATTTAGCATTACTGTATTTTTCAGCTCACAACGATATATACAAAAAGAAACACAATATACCGTACAGCAAACCGTCAGTCTCGCTGAGGAAATTACGGCCAATTATATGAATGATATTGAAAATATGCTGTTTGCCATACAATCAAACAAAAACATCCGCAGCATATTAACCAATGGGCTGCATAGCAACGCAAACAGTATGCAGCTTCTTGAAAATACGCTTTTGTCCGTCGATATTTACAACAGAAAAACGACGGCAATCCGGCTTTATCTGCCCGATTTACCGGATCAATATGCGTCCCAGGGCAGTGATATTGTTTTGGACAAGCGTTGGGCAGAAAATGAAACCTGGTATAAAAATACTGTTAACGCCGGCGGCCTTACCTGCTGGACAGTTTTTCATGCCACGAAATCCTCTGGATTTATCACTGCTTCCCGGCAGCTGATTGATACCAATACCCATCTGCCAATCGGCGTCTTACGCATAGACATCAGTATATTACAATTTACTTCTATTCTTAACGACATACAGCTTGGCGAAACCGGCTCGGTCTTTCTGGTTAGCCAAAATCATATTGTAAATGTATCAAATAAAAAAAACTTAGATGTTTTGGTCAATGATTCCACTTTTATGAAGCTTCTAAAAAATGATATAATTGACACAGATCTTATAAAAATTAATGGGGTACGTTATTTAATCAGTTATAAAAATTTAAATAACAGTCAATTAAAAGTGGTTGGCTCTGTCCGGTATTCTGAGCTTAACCAAAGCATAAATTCTCTTGCTGCAGGTATATTTTTGATTTCATTGCTAAGCCTGCTGGTTATCATTTTGATGCTCGCTATCGTATCAAAAACAATTACCGACCCAATCTATCGGCTTGCCAATACAATGGATAACTATACCGGAGGTGAAAATATTGAACTTACTATCCCATCCAATAATGAAATCGGTGTTTTATACCGTTCTTTCAACCGGATGATCAACACCATCCATAATTTAATTCTTGACGTAAATACGCTGTACGAAAAACAAAAAATTTCTGAACTCAAGGCATTGCAGGCGCAAATCAATCCACACTTCCTGTATAATACTCTTGATTCAATCAATTGGATGGCAAAAAAATATAAGGCAAACGATATTAGCCTCCTTGCTACATCTCTCGGAAACTTTTTCAGAAGATCTTTAAACCACGGACGGGATTTTACGACAATCAAAAACGAACTGGAACAAATCAAAAGCTATGTATACATTCAAAAAGTTCGTTTTAAAGATACTTTCGACCTTTATATCAGTGTCGATGACGATATTCTTACATATAGCATTGTTAAACTTACCCTTCAGCCGCTGGTTGAAAACTGTATCATCCACGGATTTGAAGATATTGATTATAAGGGAATTATCGAAATCACCGGTTACCGCAAGGAAAACAAGATCATTTTACAAGTCATTGACAATGGCTGCGGTACCGATACCGAAAAACTAAACAAACAGGTGCAGCGGGAATTTAACCCGCAGGAACCCATCGAAAAATATGGCCTTCATAATGTGAATCAAAGAATCAAACTCTATTTTAATCAAACGTGCGGCCTGTATTTTGAAACTAACGAAGACGGCGGCGTTACCGCTACCGTAACTATCGAGGTGAAAGAACTATGAGTTTAAAACTTTTAATTGCAGATGATGAAACGCTTATCCGCGAAGGCCTTGCATCCCTAGACTGGGAGCATTATGGCCTGAATGTAGTCGCAGCATGTAAAAATGGTGAAGAAGCTTTTGAAATGGTGAAACGCCACCATCCGGATATCATTCTCTCTGATATTCGTATGCCCAAGCGCGACGGACTTTGGCTCGCCGAAAATGTCACTGCAGTGTTTCCCGAAATCAAAATTGTTTTCATTACCAGTTACAGCGATTTTGAATATGCACAAAAAGCAATTGAACTTGGTATCGCAGAATATATCTTAAAACCAATCGAAGATGAACCGCTGTTTCAAACGGTCTGCAAACTTCGTGATGAAATTCTTGAAGAACAACATCAAAAAGTAGAAATTGCAAAGTTTAAAAGCACTGTTGCCGAAAGCAAACATTTTCTTAAGAGCTGGTTTTTAAACCGTTTCTCTAACAATGAAAAAAAGTTTGAATTTTTTGCGCTTCATCCGGAAAACTCTTACTATGCAGCCATTGTTGTCCGTTTTGATTCAGACGAAATGTCTGAAGTTGAATTGGATGCTTTCTTAAAATTTGAAAAAATTGTATATCAGCTTAAAGACAATAAATTAAAAATTATTCCATTTTATGATGGCAATCTATTTACATTCTTCTTTGAATTTTCAAAATCAAAGGAACTTCTGGCTATGGAATCCGCTTTATATACTGTCTCTAATCAGATCAAAGATTACTTGGACGAATATACAGACGAAAATTATACCATTGGAATCGGTTTCATTCAGCCCGGCCTTACTTATATCAATGATTGTTATGAGACTGCGCTCAGCGCACTCAATTACAGTTCTTATCTGGGTGCAAAGCAAATTATCTATATAAAAGACTTCGAACCGAAGAATCCGGCCTCCATGCAGCCAACCTATAATCCGGAATTAAACACTGCATATTTAAATGCCATTAAGGCCGGAAATGAGTCCGATGTTGAAGATATTATTGACTCTATTTTCAATCAAAGTCCACTGCCGCCTTTGGATGATCTAAAACGTACTGTGCTGGAACTTATCATTGGTATTTCCAAGGCAATAGCCGAAGCAGGTGAAGATCCAAAAATCCTGTTCAATGATACCGATGTGTGGAGTGTTGTCAATAAATGTGAAGACCATGACGCCCTTTATCAGCTTATCAAGGGCGTAAGCGTTGTGGTTTCCTCTAGGCTGAGCGATATGCGAAACAACAAAAATGCGGCAGTCGTAGCAAAAGTAAAACAAATCGTTGAAGATAATTATGCAGAAACAGCTTCCCTCGATAATATTGCAACACAGATATATCTCTCCCCTTGTTATCTGAGCGTTATATTCAGCAAAGAAACCAATATGACTTTCAAGGATTATCTGATACAAACCAGAATCCGGAAGGCAAAAGAACTGTTGGAGAATACCAACATGAAAATTTATGAAGTGGCCAAAAAGGTTGGTTATAACGACGCACGGTATTTCAGCGATCTTTTCCGCCGCATCACCGGGAAAACGCCTTCCCAGTTCCGAAACGAATAATTCTGATATTATTAAAGCAAAAAAGTACTTTGCTCGACAGCAAAGTACTTTTTTCATTTCAATTTTCACATACACACATAAGCAGAAAGCTCTCCTTCTCCCTATGCAGTATTATGCTTTACAGTTGGCCTGTTTTCTTAACCAACAATGATTTTCTTACTCTTTCGCAGACGGCGAAAAACGAACAGAAAATACCGCCCCTTCACCACACACAAATTTACAGTCGACTGCATAATATTTCCGGTTGTTTTTCGTTGTCGTTTCCTCATGGCATGATATCTCTGCCTGATCCGTTTCAATACACATCTGAAGTCCGGCCGCGATGATTTTCTTTCCTTCTATTGTCGGACGCATATTGAAGATAAAACGTTCAATAATTTCATGTTCCCCAGAACCAAACCGAAAACTGTCTGTAAGCTTTATATCTTCCAAAACCAAGAATTCACGGCTGCATTGTTCCAATTCCGGCACATCATATGCTGTGCTTATGTCAATAAAAAAACGGTTCTCTTCTGTACATAATACTTCAGCTGCCCGCTCTTTTCCAAATTGCTGTACCTCGCCGTCTATCAAAGGTACACTATGGCCAAAGGACGCTGTATTCGGGAGCAAATACCGGGTATCATCTGAAAAATATGCCCGGTTATATACGCCTGAACCCAGATCACAAATCACCTGTGATTGGTCATCCGCAAGGATGAAATTCCCCAAGTCATTATGATTATGCGGCTCATCATTGTGTCCGCCCTTCGCCGCAAGAACCAGATGCGGAATCCGCCGATAATACCATTGGGCATCGGGATAATAATAATACGTTTCCGGCTCTTCTTTTTGCTCCAACAATTCCGGGGAAGTCCAGATAAAATTTCGAATAAAACTTGCAAAACGACAGGCATTATCCCAATGGTTTAATAAATCGTATTCCCCTTCCGGTATCTTCATTTCGTCCGCATAAATCTTTTTTAAATAGGAAGTCAATCCCGGCAAAACTGAAGCTGTGTCTCCGCAGTCTGAAAAACTGATGATAGAATTTGCATTCAGGAATACACGCTGCTGAAAACATGCTGTCTTTTTGACAATCTCTTTTTTGAACAAATCAATTTGACCATTGGTATATGTCTTCAGCAAATCTGCGAAATAGACAAAATATCCAAACCCATAATTCCAGTAAGCAGCCCCTTCCCGGCAGCAGCCGTCTTCACCAAATCCCAGCAGGAAAGTATCCATTACCTTCAGCAGCCGGTCTTTCACAAGGGGGAAAAATTCCTGAAACCCATAGAGGAAACAAGCCCCCACCGAACCGCCGCATACTGCCGCCCAGTTCATCTCCTGTGTCTCCCAATGATAATGATTATGTAGAAATGAATCAATTATCCGGCGTTTTATCTCCCGCCGGACCCGTGCCTTCAGATAATCATCCAATTTTTCATCAAATATCTCCAGAATCTCGCTCAACGCAAAACCCGTCTCTGCGGCAAAAAGATCTATATTAATTTCTGCATTTTCCCATTGCCATTCCGAATTGATATGGGCAGGCAGCGACCAGGTGTATTCATCGCAGATGGCCCAAATAATGTCATGCAGCTTTTCCATATCTTCATCTCTTTGATAAAGCAAACATATCAGCGCAGTGAAATTCAGCCGTTTCCTGCGCATAAAATATTTTTCTTCAAAAAGCGCCCGACCCCCGGTCCATTTAAAATCCATAAAATCCTGAAATTTAAGTGCCGGAATTTCGTCATCAAATCCTGCATAAATCTCTTCCGCCTCCCGCCGCATTTGGGCATAAGTATCCGCTGTGCGAAAGAGCTCCAGCTTTTTTTCATCAATTAACATAACAAATCCCTCCTACTACAATATATTTATGGTTAATATCCCTTACAGCCAGTATGGAATGCTCCATCTGAAATATGCGTATTAAAATTTTTCCCAGCTGTCATACAACGACTTAATACTTAAAGAGCTCCTCAATTCCGTCAGCGATATATTTTTATTCATATTTTTTTTCAATAAGGTCACACACTTTTCATAACCCGGAACAAGGGCAAAATAATTATCGCTGAACCGGGCATCAATCCCTTTGACAGAAAGCTCTGCAAATGCAGCAATTTTTTTCGAATGAAGATGCAGTAAAAAGGCATCTTCATTCTCCTCGGCAAAAACAGAGATACCCGGCTCTTCAAATTGAAAATATTTTGGCTTTACAAAAAAAGTTGTAACTGCCTGTTCACCGCTCCAACAATAAAGCGCGCAGGATTCTTTTATCCCTTTTTCAGAAAAATATTGACTGAAATCCAGGTCAAAAACCCGAACAGAAGAAAATGCTGGAATTTCAACCGACAATTCATTCTGTGCCAATATCTCTCCATCAGTCCGCATCAGCGCCCAATTTACCTTTTCTACATATTTCTCTCTGCTCTCATTTGAGATATGAATTTCGGCTTTATCTCCTTCTTCGCATACAGAAAGCAGCACCGGTGCATAAAAACGCTTTGCAAAATAGTGCAGCGCCTTCCACCTGCCGAAATTATCAATCCCCGACCAGCTGGCCACCGGCCAGCAATCATTCAACTGCCAGTAAAGCGCACCCATACAGCGCAAATCATTCCGGTTTCTGCGCCAGTGCTCTACTCCATAACGCATTGCTTCCCCCTGACAGAGTTGTGACAAATAGAGCAAATTTTCTAATCCATAGGGAAAGCGAAATGTTTCTGAAACATAGTACATGATTTTTTCATTTCCTGTCCCATTTTTTTGATGAGACTCCATGACCTTTGAATAAATATTGCGGTCATCCGGCTCTGTGAATGACACAATTGTCTTGAGGCAAGGAAAAGACTGCAGGCCAAATTCTGACATAAACCGCGGAAAGGTCGTCCGGTAATAGGTGAATGGCTGTTTGCCATGCCAAACGTCCCAGCAGTGTACATCCCCTTTTTCTTCGCTGTTCGGGTTTTGGAAACGGCCGCCCGATGATGGAGAAGAAGGCCAATAGAAAATATCGGGGGCTGTTTCTTCCACAATCTTTTTCAGGTAATAATCAAACTGCATGGTATAATTGGCTCTGCCAGGCGCAATATCCTGCCACCCCCAGTTCACCCAAGCCATCTCTTCCTCGTTATTTCCGCAGATAAGTGCAATACACGCATGGTTCCGCATCCGTTGAACATTATCAATGGCCTCTGCCCTGATACTCTTCCGAAACTTTTCATTATCAAAATCATATGAACCACAGGCAAACATTAAATCCTGCCACACCAGCAGTCCAAGTTCATCACACATACAATAAAATGCGTCATCGGGGTAATACCCACCACCCCAAATGCGAATCATATTATAATTTGCTTCCACACAATCGGTTAAAAGCTGACGGCTGCGTTCTGCCGTACATCTGGAAAGCAGATTATCCTCCGGTATATAATCCGCTCCCATGGCAAAAAAGGTGAGACCATTTACACAAAAGGCAAAAGATTCTCCCCACTGATCCCGATTTCGTACCACTTTAATTTCCCGAAGACCAATCTTTTCTTTCCGCACATCCAGCTTTTCCCTGCCGGCATATAAAGCGGTCTCCACAGTATAAAGCGGGTGCTCTCCCAAACCGTTGGGATACCAAAGTTCCGGTGTCTCTATCACACATTGTGCTTTTCCGCATCCATCAAAGATCTTTGTCTCCATTTTCTTCAGTATTTTCCCATCCGGAGCGGAAATCAAAACCTCTGCCATTATCTCCTTTTTCGTATAGCTATGAACATGTATATCCATAGAAATCTGCACAGCATCCGGCATATGTATCTGCCGGATTGCAGTATCTTCTATCCTTGCTGTATCATAGGTTCTTATAGAAATGTTCCGCCAAATTCCCATATCCGGCAGAATCGGACCCCAATCCCAGCCAAACATCGAAAGCCCCTTTCTCAGATGAGAAATACCAGCCAAAGATTCTGAACTGCTATGTAAAAACATTTTTTCATGTTTTTCGCGCACATATTGGGTTGGCGAAGAAAACAAAATCCGGATAGCATTTTTTCCTTCTACAAGATACGGACGAAGGTCGAACCGGTACCGCAGGTGCATATTCTCGGTATGTGCCAGAAAGTTCCCGTTGATATAAATATCACACAGCGTATCCAGACCATCACATACCAGTTCAATCGCATCACATTGCAAATCTTCAGCTTTAATCAGAAAGGTTCTTCTGTATTCATAATCATCATCCGATAAAGCCAAAACTTCGTTTTCATTGTCTCTGTAAAAAGGATCCGGCATCAATTGATGAGACAACAGGTCTGCATAAACCGACCCCGGCACTTGCGCTGTTATCCAATCTTTGCTGTCCTTCCTTTTCATTTCCCAATCTCCGTTTAAATTTATTACAGCCATCACATGCCTCCAAAATTTTAAATTTTCTATTAATATCTAAAGTTTACCCCCTTTCAAATTAATTGTAATTTTACTATAATAGCTATGATATTAAAATTGGAGGCGAGTAAAATGCTTTTTGAAAAAAATGACAGAATTATATTTATGGGTGATTCAGTAACAGACTGCGGTCGTAAAAGACCGGTTGGCGAGGGCCTTGCAGAGGGTGTCGGCGCCGGATATGTCCGGACAATTGAAAGCTTTCTTAATGTCTATTATCCTGAATTAAACCTGAGAATCACCAATATGGGAATATCCGGAAATACAATTGCCCATCTTCAAGACCGGTGGCAGACGGATATTCTGGATTTAAACCCGGATTGGGTAAGCATTCTCATCGGCGTCAATGATGTCTGGCGTCAATTCGATGAACCTGCTATCCCCGAGTCCGCTGTCCAGCCAGAAGAATTCGAAGCCATCTATCGTGAATTGATTGAAAAAACGCAGGATGGCGTCAAAGGCATTATTTTGATTACTCCTCATTTTTATGAACGCTATAAACAGGATCCAATGCGTACCCGCCTTGACGAGTATGGCAGCATTGTAAAGAAATTGGCAAAGGAATACGGCTGTCTGTTCATTGATACCCAGACCGTATTTGACCAGTTCATGGAAAACCACTACGCAGCTTATCTCTCTGCCGACCGTGTTCATCCCAACTATGCCGGCCGTACTTTACTTGCCATTACCATCCTTAAAGCAATTGGTTTTGATTTTGGACGTCTTTAATTCTATTCTGTTTACATAAAAGGCCGTTTTACGGTCTTTTTTTTCTTACCAATTATACTCCATTTCATTCTGTGATACAATGCGGTAAAGTTTTTATTTTATACTGCCGGCGCCCGTTTTTTTCCTTTTTTGTTTGACAGAATAATGTGAATCTGCTATACTTTTGATTATTATTTTATTGAGGGAGAGTTTGTATGAAAGAGCGAGAAAAGTTTTCTTCCCGGCTGGGCTTTATCCTTATCTCAGCCGGTTGTGCAATCGGACTTGGCAACATTTGGCGGTTCCCATATATTACCGGGAAATATGGTGGTGCCGCATTTGTCATTATCTATCTTATTTTTCTGGTCATTTTGGGACTGCCCATTATGGTAATGGAATTTTCTGTGGGGCGCGCCAGCAAGCAATCCGTTGCTACTGCCTTTAAAACCCTTGAACCCAAAGGTACCAAATGGCATTGGTTTGGCTATATTGCCATTGTCGGCAACTACCTGCTGATGATGTTCTATACCACCATTGGCGGCTGGATGGTAGCCTATATTTTCAAAATGATTACCGGACAGTTTACCGGGCTTTCTCCGGACGGTGTCTCAAATATTTTTTCCAGTATGCTTCAACAACCATGGTATATGACCTTTTGGATGCTGGTGGTTACTGTCGGCGGCTTTTTTATATGCAGTTTCGGCCTGCAAAACGGTGTTGAAAAAATTACAAAAGGAATGATGCTTTGTCTACTTTTTCTCATCATTGTTCTCTGTGTCCGCAGCATAACCCTTCCCGGTGCAAGTGAAGGATTGAAATTCTATCTCATCCCGGATTTTTCCAAATTCAGCGAAAATGGGATTGCCGATACAATTTTTGCCGCTATGGGGCAGGCGTTTTTCACCCTTAGTATCGGCATGGGCTCTATGACCATTTTTGGAAGCTATATTGATAAAAAACGTTCTCTCACAGGCGAAGCAATCAGCATTTCCCTGCTGGACACCTTTGTAGCTATTTTGGCCGGGCTCATCATTTTCCCTGCCTGCTTTGCCTTCGGTGTCCATCCTGGTGAAGGACCAAGCCTGGTTTTTGTCACCCTTCCAAACATCTTTAACCAAATGCCCGGCGGTCAGTTTTGGGGGGCGCTGTTCTTTATCTTCCTGAGCTTTGCCGCCCTTTCAACCATTATTGCTGTGTTTGAGAATATTGTCAGCTTTTCAATTGACCTTTGGAACGTATCGCGGAAGAAAGCAGTCATTGTCAATGCAATCCTGATTATTCTGCTTTCCCTTCCCTGTGTTTTTGGCTTCAACCTTTTAAGCGGAATACAGCCGCTGGGCGCCGGTTCCACGATTCAAGACCTGGAAGATTTTATTATTTCCAATAACGTATTGCCTCTGGGAAGCCTTGTTTTTCTCTTGTTCTGTACCATAAAACGCGGTTGGGGATGGAAAAACTTTTTGGCAGAAGCAGATGCGGGTGATGGAATGAAATTCCCAGCCTGGGCAAGATTGTACATCAAATATTGTCTTCCTGTTATTGTCCTGGTCATATTTATTTTTGGATATTACACGAAGTTTTTTGTATCCTAGCTTTCACAACTTACAATACAGTCCACCATACTCGGTGGACTGTACGCATCAATTTATAAATTTAGGAATAATATTGAACCTTCCTCTCGGCACGGCAATATATTTATCGGCCTTGCACCATCTGTTTAAGACAAACCCATTCCAAATGATGCTGATCAAATCTCTTTTTGACCATCTGCGTCCACCAGTTTGGTGGATTTTTTTATTTTGTTATTGACATATGTCAAATATGTGTTATACTATATTTATGACATATGTCATAAATAACAGGAGGTATTTTATGCCGCGGCCAAGAAAATGCAGACGGGTATGCAGTCTCCCCAATGACTGTGGATTTCATCCGCTCAAAACAATGGAAAATAACGATAGCATTCAGATGACAGTGGAGGAATATGAGACAATCCGCCTTATTGACTTTTTGGACTATACACAGGAAGACTGTGCTGTCCAGATGGAGGTTGCCCGCACCACCATACAAAAGCTGTATACAGATGCACGCAGAAAAATAGCAGATGCGCTTGTCAATCAAAAATCATTGATTGTCGGCGGCGGCCATTTTAAGCTATGCAGCGCCATGGAAAAGCCTTGCAGCATAGCTGAAAAGCCCTGTTGTCCTGCCAGCACACCATACCCATTTGCCGAAAATACGTCTTATACGGCGAAAAAGCAGAATGACATAAAAACGCAATTATGCCCAGGGAAAAAATGCCATGCTGTAAATAAAAACAGGCAAGTTCCCCTCCATACGCCTGCTACAAACTCGCATACGCACGCTTGAAAAGATTGCCGCACAAAGCGCAGCAGCATATCTTCCTGCCGCCGGAAAAATAAACCTTCTTTCACGCATGTATCCGCCCACGGTTTACATTGCATAACAATAAAAGACGTGGGCAGAAAGGTCGTAAAAATAATGAAATTAGCTGTAACCTATGATAACGAACAAGTGTTCCAACATTTTGGACACACCGAATTTTTCAAAATTTATACCATTGAAGATCAAGCGGTCAAAGAAAGCGAAGTCGTCAGCACAAATGGCAGCGGTCACGGCGCTCTTGCAGGCTTTTTGAAAGAACATCAGGTAGACGCACTTATCTGCGGCGGTATCGGCGGCGGTGCCAAGGCGGCACTCGCAGCAGCCGGAATCGCGCTGTATGCCGGTGTAACAGGGAACGCAGATGAACAGGTGAAAAGTTTTCTTTTGGGTACCCTCAACCACAATCCCAATACAGAATGCAATCATCACGGACACCATCATCACGAAGGTGAGCACAACTGCGGCCATCACAGCTGCCATGAATAGAGTTTTTATGGAAAGCATCCGATAATAAAATGAGTATACTTCATAAAAAACCAGATACAAAAGGGTATTTTGTATCTGGTTTTTAGATTTTTATATCCCTTTATATGCCGATTCCCATCCTTATTTCCCTGGCAATTTTTTATTATTAACATCTTTTCTGCACAACACAATAGAATATGGCAATCATCCAAAGATAAGCAACCGTTTTCGGCAGCATAAACATTCCCATAAGCGGCCACACTTTGGCAAACAAAACAACCGGAACATAACAAACAAAGCTTATCAATACGGCTAACCAAAGATGCCGGAACCAATGATCGCCTCTTCTTCTTACACATAAAAAAGCAAGCCCCGCAGCGATTATCCCCAACAGAACAAAGGGAACATTACGGAAGATACCCCAAAGATAGGACGGATCTTCCTGCATCCAATGATTTTGCGGAAAAAAACACAACAAAATCCGCAGCGTGACCAAAAACCAAACCACGGAATCCAGTCGTTCCGAATGATGATGATAACGCCGCTTCAGCAAATAATAAAACATCAGATAAAAGATCGTCATCGTAATGGAAGTTACCAGTTTGCCAAACCCCAGCGCCGCTGTATGTATACTTAAACCACCATTCCACATTGCAAATATCCGCGGCAGCAAATGAAACGTGTCGCCTGCCCCTAATACAACGGCCATACATCCCATCAGATGATATTCACAGTTTCCTTTCGCCATATGCAGCATCCGAATACCCATCCAAAAAACCAGCACAAGATATACAATATCAAATATTGTTTCAACAACTTTCATTTTCTCACCAGCTCTGTTTTTGCATTTTTCATTCTATTCATTCTATGCGAAAAAAGACAAGCCTATGCCTTTATTTTTTGACATTGTATCATACGCATTTTTATTTGTCCATTCTTTTGTACAAAAAACAATTTTATTTTGTATTATACCCAAACAATCCTACAAAAAAAGGTCATGGAAAAGAGTTCCATAACCTTTTATACTTAAATAAATTCCGGATCCGCATCCGCGGCATTGATCCGCATCGTTTGTATGGCATACAGGCAATCCTGATAAGTAGAATATTCAACGGATATTGAAATTGTTTCCCCATTCCTTGCACATAAACTGAACTGATACTTTCCATCCTCATTTTGATATATTATAAATTTGGGATTTACCTGTTTTTCAAATTGTTCTGCTGTCCTATCCTCCACATGTGCGCGCGGTGCATTTTTCATTACACTATTTATACCTTTGCAGCATCCCACCATGGATTTATATACAACCGACGCTGCAAGCGGTGTCCCATTATCTTCCTGAAGACAAAACTGCAGTCCGCCATTCATTTCACTGACCACAAATTTCCCCATTTGCCTCCTCCCCCTTGACAAACTTTATAATAAAATAGCAAGGAAAATACCATTTGTCAACAGGGATGAGAGCAGATTACCAATTTTAAAAAAAATTTACCAAATTCATTCGTCACAACTGATGAAGACCCTTTATTTTTTTCTATTGAAAAAACCATTTTATCAACCGCTGTCACACCCGTACTTTCCAATACCGGCAGTTTGAAATATAAATATTCTATCCATCCGGATGATATTGGCTATTTTCTTTCTTTTGTATAAACAATTTCCCCTTTTTTTATTGTCTGCAAAACCTGTATTTCCCGCAGTTCTTCATCTTGGCAGGTCAATGGATTTTTATCTAATATCACCAAATCTGCCAGTTTGCCCTTTGCAAGTGTTCCTTTCCGATCCTCCTCGAAGTATGCGAAAGCCGCCCATTTGGTCACTGCCTCCATCGCTTCCCAGACCGAACACCTTTCTTCCTTTCCGAGAATCCTCCCTTCTCTGGTTTTGCGGTTGACCGCACACCAGATGGTTTCCATCATGTTGGGCTGTATCACCGGCGTATCCTGATGAAAATTGATCATGACGCCTGCATCAATGGCTGAACGGACAGGAGAGATATAATTGGCCCGCTCTGCACCAAAATTTTTGTAATGAATATCTCCCCAATAATAGGTATGCGCCACAAAAAACGAAGCAATAATACCAAGTGCCCGCATCTGCGGTAACTGGTCGCGCCGAACCAACTGTGCATGAATCATCACAGGACGGATTTGCTTTTGTGGATTCCTTTTTTGTGCTTCTTTACAACAGGAAATCATCTGTTTTGCCGCCGCATCTCCATTGCAATGCACCAAAATCTGACGCCCTTCTGCATAGGCTCTTTCCATAAATTGAAGAACCTCTTCATCCGAATAAATGGGATAGCCACGGTATCCGTCTTCTGCCTGGGCATACGGCGCACACATCCATGCGGTTCTGCCCTGGGGCGAACCATCCAAAAAGATTTTATAGCCGCCTATTTTCAAGTTTTCTTTATATATGCCATCATAGGATGGATTTTCTGCCGGCAGTTCCGCATATTCCTTTTCATCCATATATGCAATAATCTCTGCCTTCATTTTACCGGACGCAGAAAAATCCTTCAAAATTTCCAATTCACTCCTTTTTGCATATCCCTCCTGCATCGTCGTGATTCCATTTGAAAAATAAAGATTCTGTGCTTGCTCCATATTTTTCAGAACCTGATCGGCAGGAGTTTTTGGTATCATTGCAGTTGTATGAAAAAATGCGCCTTCTTCCAGATAACCATTCGGCTCCCGGCTTCCTTCCATTCTGCCAAAAAATCCATCTTCCGGGTCTTTTGTATCAGCAGAAATCTTCATTTCATCAAGACCTCTCCGGTTTAAAACCCCCATATGTCCGGACGCGTGGGTCATTAAAACCGGATTGGGGATTCCCGCCTTTTCCAAAACCATTTTATCCGGATGCCTGCCTTCATTCAACAGGTTATGATCATATCCATAGGCAAATATCCACTGTCCATCTTCTGGTTCTTTCTCCCTTACATAAGCTTTGATACGGTCAATTATCTCGTCAAAGCTTTTACTGCCGGTAAGATTCAACATACTAAGCGCCATTGCCAGCATGGTCACATGACTATGTCCGTCAATAAACCCGGGACACAATGTATTTCCCTGCAAATCAACTTTTTCACAAGTACTGCCTGCAGAATTTTTAACTTCGTCCAAGTCTCCCACTGCCGCAATTCTTCCG
Organism: uncultured Clostridia bacterium; assembly: GCA_910580105.1. Lineage (GTDB taxonomy): Bacteria > Bacillota > Clostridia > Monoglobales > Monoglobaceae > CAJTWN01. The sequence goes on from CAJTWN010000002.1 coordinate 305,661, forward strand.
TCCCGTACCAACAGCGCCTCTATCCTTTCTCCCTCTTTCTCCATACCCAGGATTGTTCCGCCAAAATACAATCTTTCCATATACTTTCCCCCTTCTTCTCTTTACTTTCAGTATACCCCATTTTAGCTTTTTGGCAACACATCTTAGCATTTTTCTCCTTTTACAATAAATAATTATAAAAAAACAACAGCAAACACACAGGTTTGCTGTATCCGTCTATGTAAAAAAATTCAATTCTGCAAAGTGAACCCCAATTATCCTTCTTGTGCGATTAAATCTTTGACAACTTCTCCTGCCAATATAAGTCCGGCTACCGATGGAACAAAAGCAACACTTCCCGGTGTTTTTATTCTTCCTTCTTCACAGGTATGCGGTGTTTTAACCTCTTCGGTTGAAAATACCGTCTTTACGCCGCGTATTCCCATCTTTCTCAGCTTTGTCCGCATCACCCGCGCCAAAGGACAAACCGAGGTCTTTTCAATGTCCGCAACCTGAAATTTTGTCGGATCCAGCTTGTTTCCGGCCCCCATACAAGAAATAACAGGCACCCCCACCTGCTTGGCCCGCTGAATAATTTCAAGCTTTGCCGATACCATATCCACCGCATCCACCACATAAGAAAATCCGGACAAAGAAATCTCTTCCGCATTTTCCGGCAAATAAAAACAGGACTTTGTCTCAACCTCTGCCTCTGAATTTATGCGTAAAATCCGTTCCCTTGCCACACATACCTTTTCAATTCCAATGGTCGTCTCGTCTGCAATCAACTGACGGTTGATATTGCTTTCTGCCACAACATCGCCATCCACCAGCAAAAAATGTCCAACACCGCAGCGCGCCAATGCCTCCACCACATAGGAGCCAACGCCGCCAATGCCAAACACCGCCACATGGGCATTTTTCAATTTTTCCACTGCCGCCTCGCCCAGCAGCATAGCTTCCCGGCTGAAACGTTCTTCCATTCTTTCACCTGCTAATCTTCTATCTTTAAAAAGGCGCGCTCACTCTCATGCTTTTTCCCTCTGCTCATCAAATTTTCCACCGCCTGATTCGGTGGCATTCCGGCAAACAGAACCTGATATGCCTGTTCGACAATCGGCATTTCAACATGATATTTTTCTGCAAGGGCTTTTGCCGCGCGACAGGTGCGCACACCTTCAACAACCATTTTTACCTCTGCCTGCGCCTCTTCAACAGACATCCCCTGACCAATCAAAATCCCAGCCCTGCGGTTTCTCGAGTGCATACTGGTACAGGTTACAATCAGATCCCCTATGCCGGAAAGCCCGTTAAAAGTTTCTTCGTTTGCTCCCATAGCCTTTCCGAGCCGCGACATTTCAACAATTCCTCTGGTCATAAGCGCTGCTTTTGTGTTATCTCCGAGTCCCATACCATCCAAAATGCCTGCACATAATGCAATGACATTTTTCAAGGAGCCTCCCAATTCAACCCCCAATACATCCGGATTGGTATAAACCCGAAAATTTGGATTCATCATGATGTCCTGAATGAATTCCGCCGCTTTTTCGTCCCCTGTTGCCACCACATTGGTGGTAGGAATTCCGCGGGATACCTCTTCCGCATGGCTCGGCCCGGACATAACTGCAATTTTACATTCCGGCATTTCCTCATGAAGAATTTGAGAAATGGTGGCATTGGTTCCCTCTTCCAGTCCTTTTGCAATGTTTAGAATGATTTGTCCCGGACGAACAATCCCAGCCAGCTGCTTTGCAGTATTCCGCATAGCATGTGAAGGCGAAGCAGTAATCGTAATATCTGCATCTTTACAATCCTCTATCTCTGATGTAAAAGAGACATTATCAGGAATAGATACACCTGGCAAAAACAGCCGGTTCTCCCTAAACGTTGAAAGTGCCTCGCTTTCCTCTTTAAAATAAGACCAAAGCCGGACATGATGTCCGTTTTCCGCCAGCATAATTGCAACGGCTGTTCCCCAGCTGCCCGAACCAATAACGCTAATCTCCGCCATATGGATCCTCCTTTTACAAAAATTTAATCACCTGTATTCTTTTTACTTCCCAACTTATTTTCCGTTCCATTGATAAGCCGCTTTATATTTCCTCTGTGCATAAAAATTGCCGAAACTGCAAGAATGACTGCAAAAATGAGATAAGGCGTATCTCCAAAGTGGAAGATAAAACCCAAAATGACCAATGCAACCGACCCCAAAACACTGCCCAAAGAAACATATCGGGTAATTGCCATAATCAAAATAGAAAACACAATAACCGCCAGTCCGATTTTCCAATCTGCAAACAAAATTGCAACTGTGGAAACCAAAATCCCCTTGCCGCCTCTGAATTTGAAATACAGCGGAAAATTATGTCCCAGAACGGCGCCAACACCTGCGATATAAACTGCCAGTTGCATCGTCTGTGCATTCGCACCAATTACCTTAGCCTCAATCATCCCCACCAAAATGGCAGCCACCGCTTTTAAACAATCGCCAAGTACAACAAAAACAGCTGCTTTTTTTCCATAAGTACGAAGGGCATTGGTTGCACCGGCATTTCCGCTGCCATGGGAACGGATGTCATCGCCCGCCATAAAACGCCCAACAATTATCGCCGTACTGATGCTCCCTATTAAATACGCCACAAGAAATACAGACCCCAGCCAAATTCTATCCATCTTTTTCCCTCCAATTCTCTATTTTTTCTTTTTCTCCCGGACGATAAAACGTACCGGCGTCCCTTCAAATCCAAACTTTGCACGCAGCTGATTTTCCAAATAGCGGATATAAGAATAATGGGCCAGCTCGGCATTGTTTACAAACAAAATAAAGGTCGGCGGTTTGGTACTCGCCTGGGTCGCATAGTATATTTTAAGCCGTTTCCCCTTATCTGAAGGCGGCTGCACCATTGCAATGGCCTCATTGATAACATCGTTCAGAACCCCTGTCGAAATACGTTTTGTATTCTCTGCCAATACACTTTTAATCTGGGCAAACAAATCGTCAACACGCTGTCCGGTTTTTGCTGAAATAAACATAGACGGCGCATACATCATAAAATTAAACTGTTCTTTTACCCGGTTTTTAAAGTTTTTCATGGTGTTGGTTTCTTTCTCAACAATATCCCATTTATTTACAACAATGATGCTTGCCTTTCCTGCTTCATGCACGTATCCGGCAATTTTGGTATCCTGTTCTGTTATGCCTTCCGTTGCGTCCACCATAATCAAACACACATCTGCACGGTCTACGGCAGAAAGTGCACGCACAACACTATAACGTTCAACATTTTCATTGATTTTTCCGCGTTTTCTCATTCCGGCCGTATCAATCAAAACGTATTTCTGCCCATCTTTTTCATAGGTACTGTCAATGGCATCCCGGGTAGTTCCAGCCACATTGCTGACAATTACGCGATTTTCTCCCAATATTTTATTAACCAAAGAAGATTTTCCGGCATTTGGCTTTCCAACGATGGCAACCTTAATAACATCTTCTTCCTCTTCTTCCGCATCCTCTTCCGGCAGCAGGGCAACAATCTCATCCAGCAGGTCACCGACCCCCATTCCATGTATGGAAGAAATAGCAATGGGATCACCAATTCCCAAATTATAAAACTCATACATTTCCATCGGCGGTTCTCCGGGCCGGTCTACTTTATTACATACAAGCAAAACCGGGCGTCCGCACTTCCGCAGCATCGCTGCCACATCTTTATCCGATGCAGTCATTCCATCGTTAACGTTGACCATAAACACAATGACATCCGCCATATCAATGGCAAGTTCCGCCTGGTTTCGCATCTGCACCAGGATTTCATCCGTACCTGCCGGCTCAATTCCGCCCGTATCAACAAGGGTAAACTCCCTTCCGCACCATTCTGCATCCGCATAGATACGATCTCTGGTAATTCCCGGCGTATCTTCCACAATGGATATACGTTTTCCCGTTATTTTATTAAAAAGTGTAGACTTTCCCACATTGGGTCTGCCTACAACTGCTACAACTGGTTTCATTGTTTATTCTCCTCTCCATATCAATCAAGCAGCGCATCCAACAGTGAAAACCCATCATTTTCCACTGCACGAACCTTTATCTTCAATTCCCGCTCCACATCTTTTAAAGTAACATCATCCAGAAACACATCCTCACCGCGCCGAAGCATTGCAGACGTGATTAATAGTTCTTCGCCCAAAGGCTTGTCCTTTAACTGCCGGATTAAATCACCACCGGTTATCAGTCCGGATACTGTAATATGTTTGCCAAAAAAATTATTTTCGATGGGATAGATCGCAATATGATTACCGCTCAGTTCCTTAACAATATACTGCATCATCCCATAAGCAATTTTCCCGGTGGCAATGGACTTCTTTCGTTTTGGGCATCTGTTTTCCGCCAGTTTCAATGCCTCCTGGTATTCATAAAGTAAAGAGGTACAAAGGCCTACTCCATTTTCAATCTGCGGAAAGCCGGCATAATCATCATAGGCCGGAAATGGTTTTTCTGCCATAATATAAAATTCATCCCCCAAATAGACAAATCGGCGGCCGATTTTTTTCAAAAATTTTTCCTGCCAATTTTCCACCTGTGCAATTACTGCCGCCGCAGAAGTTTTATCAAATCGCTGCAGCTGCGCAAGTCCGCTCCGATGATCCGACAACCCTACCGGAACGACAGAAAGGCTCTCCATACAATGCGAAAATTTTTCCAAATCTCCAATGGTACGATCCAATTCCGCTCCATCATTAAAGCCGGGACAAAGAACAATCTGGCCGTTCATATTAAGTCCTCCGTCAGCAAACCGCTGAAGGTAATCCAATACCTTTCCGGCATTCTTATTATGAAGCATCTTCTGACGAAGTTCCGGATTTGTGGTATGCACGGAAATATTGATACGTGGAATATGATAACGCAAAATACGTTCTACGTCCTCATCTTTCATATTCGTCATACTCACATAATTCCCCTGCAAAAAAGAAAGCCGGTAATCGTCATCCTTAAAATAGCAGGTGCTTCGCATTCCTTTGGGCAGCTGGTCAATGAAACAAAAAATGCAGCGGTTGTGACAGGCACGGGGCTGATCGATCAGCATAGTTTCAAATTCAATGCCAAGAGGTACAAATTCTTCATTTTCAATCCATGTCTTTTCTCCTGTGACAAGGACAACTTCCAGTTCTTCAGCGGCAGAAGCATACATATAGTCCAGATAATCACGGATTTCAATTCCATTTATGCTTTCAATCACATCACCGGCTTCCAATCCAGCTTCTTCTGCCGGACTGTCCGGAAGTATCCTCGCAATTTTTGCTGCCATATATGCTTCCCACCTTTCTTCCGGAAAAAGAACTCCTTTTCCCCCATTATTTATTCATTATAGCATATGCCCTCCATTTGTACAAGCACTAATTCCCATCCGCATTCGACAAAAATACCGCCGAAATCGGCGGTATTTTCTATATTCATACTTCATTTATATAACAAAATATAACTGCATACATTTGAAAGTCAATTGGTAAAATAAATCTTTCATTAAGGGCTTCACTATAAAATCATTTTCTATTGAATTATATAGGTCGCAATGGAATGCGGTTCTGCAACAATTGGCGCAAGCTGTCCATGAAGGCGGACGTTCATCTCTAAACACGTTTCCGTCTGATTGAGAACCACAAGAACAATACTGCCGTCCGGATTCCGAAAAGCACAGGATGATACCTGCTGAAAGGCTCCGCTGCTCCCAATCCGAACTGCTCCCGGACGGATGTATTTACTAAAATGGCCAAGATAATAAAATGATGGCCGAAAATATACCATATTTTTTTCTGTATCCGCCATCACCGGCGCATTGCAAAAATTCTGCACATGATTTGGCCCGCCCTGAAGATTCAGCAGCATATTCCAATCGCAAAAAGCGGTACAATAGTTTTTTAAATCATTAATGATTTCATAGGCATATCCCTCTCCTTCAAACCATCCATCCTCTTCTATTGGCTGAAAACCAAAACATCCCTCCGAAAAAATGATTTTTTTGTCAGGATATAACTCGTGAAACATTTGAAGCTGTTCAAAATGACCGCCTGAATACCAGTGGATCGCAATTCCCTCTACATACTGTGCGGCCGCCTCATCCGAAAGCATCACCTTTGCCCGGTCATATATGCGTTCTTTATTATGGTCCCAAAAGAAAATTTTAACGCCCATCGGCGCAAGTTTTGGCCCAAGATAATCCCGAACAAAATCCCGTTCTTCTTCTGGCGTATAGACACAGGAATCCCATGTTTGGGTTGCCTTCGCCTCATTTTGCACGGTCACAGCCCAGATTTCAATTCCGGACGCCCGCATGGTTTCAATATATTTCACCACATAATCCGCCCACAGACCATAACATTCCGGCAAAAGACGTCCGCCATGATTCATTTCCTTATTGGACTTCATATACGCCGGCGGACTCCAGGGAGATGCAAACAATTTAAACGTCCCGTATCTTTGGGCATCCAGAATCATGGGCATCAACGATTTCTTATCCCTTTCCATATCAAAGGATTCCAAAGTCATATCTCCATCTTCCGTATAAGCATAGTTCTCAGTCGAAAAATCACAGCTGTTGATATGGGTACGGCATAAAGAATAACCAATCCCATCCTGGGGATCAAAATATGCACGCAAAACTTTCTCCCGGTTTTCTTCTCCCAACAGATCCAGTGTAGATGAGGCCGCTTCTGTGAATGCACCGCCAAATCCTTCTATTGTCTGATACGATACTTCCGGAATAATATTGATCAACGCCGGTTCCAAACCCGCTGTATCTTCTTTGAATGCAACAGGCACAATTTTCTCCATAAATACATTGCCGTCTTTTTTACTTTTTACACCAACAATTTTCATTTCTTTTCCTCCGTATTTTTATAATTCTCCTCTAATTGCCTCAATAAAATATTGATTAAACAGGCCAAGTTGGTCATACATCACTCCGTGTCCGCTCTGTGAAAGGGTATACAATTTTGAACCTCGAATCCCTTCATTCTGAATCCGTATTAAATCCGGTGTTACCACCTGATCCTTTTCCCCATACAAAATTGCAGTCGGAACATGCACCGACTGCAGATCCCGCCGGCCATCTTCGTTCCGCAAAGCAGTCAAAGCGCCAAGTGTACCCATACCTGAACTTGAAAGGGCAATTTCCCGGAACCAATCCACTGCAGCTTTTGACTGCGGGCTTGCAAACAACTGCTGACTGAAGTTCTCACAAAGCTGCGGCCGGTCCGTTTCAGTAAGCCGGATCAAATCATCCACATACGCTCTGGTAAGCCCATAAGGAAAATCCGGACGCTGGGTCCAACAGGGCGCCGCCGCTGCCAAAAGCAGCAGCCGGGAAACTGCAAATCCCTTAAACAACCGCATATACCGCAGAACAATTGCCCCGCCCATGGAAAATCCAACAAGCACCAAGTCCCGCAGCCGGAGCGCCGCAATCACTTCATAAAGATCACGGGCCATTCGGTTATATGTATATCCGGACGCAGGCGCATCTGACATTCCAAAGCCACGTAAATCCAACATCACCACCCGGTATCCATTCCGTACAAGCAATTCGGCCTGATATTCATATATCTTATGAGACAGCGGCCATCCATGAACCAAAAAAACTGTTCTTTGTCCTCCCTTTGGCCCGATCTCATAAACAGCAATTTTTATCCCGTCTGTCGTCTTTATATATTGCATAAGCCACACCTCCAACAGCAATATTTATCACTATTGTATGCGGCAATTCTGTGTCCTATCACATTACCCAAATCACGTTGCTGACACTTCAAAATCAGAAAACTGATCTATCCTTTCTATGCCTTTAACTTGATGGTTATTGCTTGATAGGGCAAAACTTCAACAGCAACTGCACACCCTTCAATTTTCAGCGCCTCCAGCTGATCCTCATTCATGTTTGAAAGCCAAGCTTCCTTAAACATATGCAGCTGTATCTTTGTCTTTACCTTGCGGCCCTGATTCTCATACAGGCGCAAAATATAACCATCCCGATCCTGTGCAATTTTAAATGCTGAAAATTGCAGTTTTTTCGTATCCCAGACCACCGGCGCTTCAATTCTGCTTACTGTATCGTCCGCCGGTTTACTCCGCAGTACATGCGCCACAGGCGGATACAAATAACTTTGGACAACCTCCGCAAAAGGCGCTTTCTCTCCTTCTTCACACAGATAGGGTACATAACTCCACTCAATGATTTGTTCTCCGAGACACTGTGCGCCGGGTGTTGCATATGCACCGGAAGCGGCGCCGTCACGCTGCGCCATATGCACACGCCCCATCTTTCCAATACCGCGCAGGAGTGTAAAGGATAACCACGTCTGCCGCAGCACGGTATCATTTTCCGCTTCATAATCATACAATCCTTTTGCAGCAATGGCAAGCCCGCATTTCCCATCGTCCACAGCTGCCCATTGCTGAAATGGTAAAAGCTGAGAGGGCGGCTGCAACCATTCTTCTTTCTCTTCCGGTCTTTTGACTGGACGGGAAAGAATCGCCAAATGCCCTTGCGATAAAACATTCTTTGCCATGGTTCCCATCGGCACGCAGAGCCGTATCCGGTGATCTTTTGCATGATTGATTAATTTCAGTTTAACATCAACACGGGGTGTATCACGCCAAAGAGTAATTTCAAATACAATGGGAAGAGAAACTCTTTCAGCAGACCGCCTGTCACCATGTAAAGCCGCCGGTACCGACATTTCCCCCGTCACACAAAGGGTTGCATATACTTCACCACAGGCCACGCATCTGGAAGAAAAGGAAAAAGCTGATGAATGAACAACCTCTCCCGGCGTCCATGTCGGTGAATAATCCCAGGCATCTCCCGCATCCGCTTCTTCTTTCAGTAAGTTCAGCTGATGATAACATTTCCCACTGCGTTTATCCAATAGGTGAAGCAAGCCATTTTCCACTTCAACACGAATCCATTCATTTTCCATTGCGGTATCATCCGCCTGAATGCGTGCCGGCTGCCCTGCAATAGCAGTGTCTTTAACACCAGAACTTTTATCCTCGACAATGGTATACTTCTTCACAGTTCCCTGCCGGACTGTATCAAAAAATGCAATTTTCTGAAAAGCTTTATCCGGGCAGTATTCAAAACAGGGTTCTCCAATCCCATTATACTCCAATTCCGGCCGGGGAATCATTTGCGAAGGCAATTTGCGCCCTGTCTCATCCACAGCTACGAGCTGCCGGGCATCCGAAGCCACCCAAACCTCCATCGGCTGACCGCCGGACGCCTCTTGTGGTGCATAGGCAATTACCTCATGGATATTCTGTTCTTGCTCTGTCTTCTGTCTTTCAATGTGTTTGCCAAGATAAGCAAGGGATTCATGAATCAAACCGGATGCTATCTGCCGGACAGAAGCAAACCGGGTCTCCATCTCTGTATGTACCTCGTCTACGCTGGAGCCATGGATGGAATCATGCGCGCTGTTCAGCAGCATATTTTCCCATGCTTCTTCCAGCAGCCGGGGATGTTCCTTATACCCATACAGTGATGCCAGTGCAAGAAGCGGTTCACTATAATGCTCTAAAAGGGCTTCGCAAGCAAAATTCTGACGCTTTAAATAGGTACGGGTTGACAAAGCGCCAAGCAAAATATACTGATACCTGGAACCCAAAAGCTCTTCTTTGAAGAAAGGAAGACTTGGTCTCCGCTCCTTAACCATCTGCACATATTCCTCCGCATCACCCATAATAAAGGTGATCTCATCCTGCATTTCATTTGCAGCACGCAGAGATTCACCAACCGCCATCTGAGGCGGAAGATGATCAAATCCTGCAATCAATGGGATGACCTTTGAAGGATAACGGGGCAAAATTTTATGTACATTGGCAATCATATTTTTTGCTATGCGAACAGGATCATCATGAACTGCCAATTCCTTATGATATTCAAAAGACAAATAGTCCGCATAATATGGAACTTCTCTGGGCTGATCCGGATCTATTTTTTTATCAAAGATGTCAAATGCACCGGAATAACTCTCCCGGAAATGACTTGCCAAGATTTTGGTCCCATCCAGTCCCTGATACCAAAATTCGTCCGGTTCTTTTTCTCCCATTTCCGGCATTCCCCGCATAAACATCAGACTGTCAATTCCAAAATTCTGCAGAATTTGCGGAAGCTGTAACGGGTGGCCAAAATTATCAGGCAAATATCCCGCCTTCATCACTTCACCGAATTTTTTTGCACGACGATTTCCAAAGAGGCAGTTACGGATAATGTTTTCCGCACTGGGAATCCATTCATCAAACTGTGTATAAAAAGGACCGATGGCAAGTTTCCTGTTCTTGATCAGCTCCTTCATCGCATTTTCGTCTTCAGGGACAACGGAAAGATATTCTTCAAGTGGAAAAACCTGACCATCGAGAACATAAAGTCCAAAATCCGGACGTTCAGCGGCCAGCTTCAGATCCTCCATCGTTTCCAGCGTCCAAAACCGATAGGACCGCATAGGCTGATACCATTCAATATCCAAATGTCCTGCGGTTATAACAAAGCCAATTATTTTATCCATCACTGCCTCCTATAATCCCATAAGCGAAAAGCGTATCAGGCATTCAGCCAACGCACGGCCCGTATGGTAAATCCCTTTCCATGGGTTTCCAAGGCTGCCAACAATGGGCTCGCCTGTCCTGCCCAACAACTGTCTGCTCTCTCCCGCTTCCATGTTCATAAACTTATCGCGCACAAATTCCCAGGTTTTCAAGAATGCCTCTGCATATGTATCCTGACGATATTTTTCATAACCATTCAAATATCCAACCAAAGACTCAAAGTTCTGCCACCACTCTTTATCAGTAACCAATACTTCCTGATCTGCAATGCCGTCACGATATACCCCGCCATAGGTATAGTCATAACCGAACTGCAGCGAATGATCCAGCAGTTTTTTCAATATCTCTTTTTCTTCCCAGTCTTCATTCTTCAATATTTTCTGTGCATGGTCCAGCAGCCAGCTCAACTCAACATTATGCCCATAGGAAGTTGTGTCCGTCGGAACCGCAACCGTTTCATTTGTTTCCCTTTCCGCATTCCATGTACGCATTATATTAATCGCCGGTATTTGACGGAAAGAAAGGTCAAATTGGTTATAACCATACCCCAGCTCTTTATTGACCATATGCTGCATAATCAGGCCGATAACCTCCTGTAATTTCCGCTGGTGAATTTCCTTCCCGCTGGCTTCGTATAACGTTGTGAACGCCTCCATCAAGTGCATATGAATATCCAGCGATTTCCGATCCCCTGCCCAAGCGCCGCCGGGAGAAATTTTCCAATCCTCTTCGATGTTTTCATAATAACCGCCGCGCAGTGTATCTGCCGCATACAGCTGAAGATATGCAAACGTTTTTTCCGCATAGGCAAGGGCTTCCGGATCACCATATTCCAGATAATACGCACTCAGCGCATAAATTGCAAAACTCTCTCCATAGGTCAGCTTTGAAGGATCAGCAACACTTCCGTCGCGGTTTACCTTCCAAAAAAAACCACCATTTGTTTTATCCCAAAAGGCATCAATCAAAAAACGAAATCCCTGTTTTGCTGCCGCTTCAACTGCCGACTGGTCTTTTGGATCTGCAAAACACCTGAGATAAGAAAATCCCCAAACCATCCGGCTTTGTGTAACAATATATTTTTCGTCGCTGGAATCCGGATTTCCATTTTCGTCAAATGCAGTCAAATATCCGCCATACTGGTTGTCAATACTTTTGGCAAGCCAAAAAGGAATTATCCGCCTGGACAAGGTTTCTTCTATTTCCTGTTTTGCTTTTTTCAAATCCTGTTTCATTTCCATTTCTACCACAATCCTTTCTCTTTTCTCTACATTTCCCACAAGACACCCATCTCAATATAGTTTTAATTCATCAACGGGCTTATGAATGCAATAACAAAAAGACAGTATACGAAAGCTGCCAAAAGCAAAACAAATTTCGCATGCTGTCACAATGTTTACGCATTCTTATTATAAAACAACCAAAGTCCTGCTGTCAATAAATACCGGCAAATTTAAAATTACTTTATAAACACATATACGTCATCACTTGAAAACTTTTTAGAATACACATAGCCAAATTCCTGAAATTCTTTCAGTTTCTCAACATCCGTTATATGATTTTCCGCCATAAACCGCACCATGGCACCTCTGGCCATCTTTACATAAACACTTTTTTCTATCCATCTGCCCTCATTGACATCCACAAACCGGCAGGTAACAAAATGAACCGATGAATCTAAATAAGGTTCAATGATTCTTCTATATTCTTTTGAAGACAAATTTACAATAACATCTGTACTTTTGGCAAGCTCCTGATAAATTTTATCCGCCCAAAAATCATAAAGATTTTTACAAAATTTTGTTTTACACTTTGCCTGCATCTCCAACCGATATGGCCAAATGCCGTCAAAAGGCCGCAAAATTCCATAAAGCCCCGAAAGAATCCGCAGATGTTTTTCCAGATATAAATAACACCTTTCTTCAAACAAATGCGGACACATCGTCTGATATTGTATACCATCAAAGGCAAAAAGAGCCGGAAGCGGTCCCGGTTCCAAGCGCATATTTTGATACCGTTCAAAATTCTGCCCGGCAATTTGGTCATTACAAGCGAGAAGTTCTTTTAATTCTGAAAATGATAAACTTTTCAAATATTTAATGAGTTCCTTTGTATATTCAAATAAAACCGGCGTTTCTTTCGGTTCAAAGAATTCTTCCTTGTCTTTCATTCTCAGTGCAGGAGAAATCATGATTTTCATTACTGCTACCTCACATATTTATAATAATTCTTATAAAGGTTTTTTGTTAAAATAACGATTGTTTCGACAATTAAATATCAATTTTGCATAATAAGCATGATATAATAACGAAAACATCAAGTAAACTACTATAAAAACTAATATATAACATTGTCGAAATACTTTTTAAATTGTATAATTGCAAAGGAGCTTTGTTCGATGGACATGCCATTCAAAATCATCGGAAATAATATAAAAACCATAAGAGTAAGTAAACAAATTTCTCAGGAAAAACTGGCTCTTAATGCTGGAATAAGCACAACGAATCTTCGTCAAATTGAAAAAGGTGTTGCAAATCCAACCATACAAACTTTGTCATTACTTTCTAATCAGTTGGATGTCTCTTTAGTTGACATCTTGTATTCCAATCCGGAGGAAATGAAAGAAATTGAAACGCTTTACAAATTGTTACAAATGTTGCCACAACAACAGGAAGCGGCAATTATGAATATGATTCAAACAATCATAAACCTATTATTCAAACAAAATGATAATGAAAGGACGACATTAAAATGAATCAAATCACATATACCCTATGTGAGGAACAAAATGAAGATAATGCGACATCATATGGTATTATTGCATTGAAAAAGATCACGGAAATAAAAGGTATCACTCCAGATAAAGAGAAACTTACAAAGCTTATCAATATGTGTAATCAACTTGAATTAGATCCAATCCATTTGAAAGATGTCGTATGTGACTTTTTGTTTGAGCTGGAACCGAATTGATTTAGCATCGCATACATAACATGTCCTGAACATTGCTCCCCCATTTAAAATATAATGACACTTTTGTTATATTTTATAACCAATTAATCAATTTATCTTCTCTTTCGGCTTATTATTTTACTATATATTATTTTCTATGTAAAGACAGAATAATTGAAAGGCTTCTTAAAATTTATGAATAATTATCAAAAGAATTTATATGTATATTTCAGCTATTTTGTCATCTGAGTGAATTCAAAAAGCAGTAAGGCATAACAGCGCTTACTGCTTTTTGTTTATTTCACTATATACATCCAATGTCTTTTGAACAATTTCAGCCCAGTCATATTGGGCCGCAATCTCATCAATCTTACGCTCAGTTTCAACCGGTGTATCTTCCGATTTAAAATCACAGGCATATAATTTCTCGTTATCCAAAAGGTACTGCAATTTTTCCCTTAACGAAGCAACATTTCCTTTCGCAAACGAGTGTCCGTATGTATTTAAAAATTCCGTGTTTTCGGGAATATCACTGACCAAAACCCGCGCCCGGAAACTGATGGCTTCTAAAAGACTGAGCGGCATCCCTTCAATATCGCTGGGCAAAACATACAAATAACAGTTTGAATACAATTCCGCCAATTCTTCCCCCTGTACAAAATCAATAAACTGTATCCGTTTATCTTCTGCTGCAATCTTCTGTATCTCTTCTATATAAGGTGTTGAGGGCCTCAGCCGGCCGGCTACAATCAACTTTTTATCCGTTTTAACATCTGCAAAGGCTTCAACCAAATACCGCAGTCCCTTTTCCGGTGTCAAGCGGGCCAAAAACAAAATATAATCACGATTTCCAATCCCATATTTATGTATAATATCTGCATCCCTCTGCTGCATACGCTGTATACCATTGGGAATGCGGCAGCCTTCCCTGTGATATGTATCAAGGAAGTATTTTTGCATCGAAGAGGACAATACAATCAGCCGATCAGCAAATTTTGCGGCCATTTTCTCCCCAAACTTTAAATATTTTGTTGCAAATCCACCCCATTTCGCCCGCTGCCAATCCAAACCGTGAATGGTTGCCACCGTTCTTTTTCCAAACAATTTGGCAAGCGGCAGCATCGCACATGGACCTTCTGCATGATAATGCACAATGTCATAATGATGAAAAATAATATGGAAGGTCGCCAACAATGAATAGACCATTGCATTCAGCTTTGAAGATTGAAAGGTTGGAATCTCAACAATACGTATGTTTTTATATTTTTTTATACAGTTTTCTCCACAATTTCGGTTGTACACAACCACATCATGTCCCAGTTCCGCCATACGAACCGCCAACTCATCAACCACAACCTCTATCCCGCCTTCTCTGGAGGGGATTCGCTTATGCCCTAAAATTGCAATTTTCATCACTCAACATCCTTTTCTATTTCTATCCTATTTAGAAAAGTACAATCCCATAGAAATATAAATTAATCCCGCGTATATAAATCTCTTGTATACACTTTTTCTGCAACATCTGCAATATCCGGATGATACCGGTTTGCCAAAATAAGGTCGCACCGTTCTTTGAACACTTCAATGTCCCGCAAGACTTCACACCCCGAAAAAACATCGGCATCCAGTGTCGGTTCATAAATCACAACCCGAACACCTTCCTGTGTCAACATATCCATCACATCCTGTATGGAAGACTGCCTGAAATTATCTGAGTTTGATTTCATTATTAACCGATAAATCCCAACAGTTTCCGGGTTTTGCTGCATGACTCTTTGAACAATAAACTGTTTTCTTGTCTTGTTCGCCTCCACAACAGCACGGATAATATCATTCGGGACATCCGAATAATTTGCAAGCAGTTGTTTTGTATCCTTTGGGAGGCAATAACCTCCATAACCAAAAGACGGATTATTATAATGCGAACCAATTCTGGGATCAAGTCCCATCCCATCAATAATTTGCTTTGTATCCAGACCTTTTAACTCTGCATAACTATCCAATTCATTAAAAAAAGCGACCCGCATGGCCAAATATGTATTTGCAAATAATTTGATTGCTTCTGCCTCAGTGAGGTGCGTATACAAAATAGGTATATCCCGTTTGACTGCTCCCTCCGCCAAAAGCTGCGCAAACTGCTTCGCCCGCTCTGTCCAGCAATCCTGCTCGTTTGCCAGACCAACTACAATCCGGGTTGGATAGAGATTATCATACAATGCCCTTCCTTCCCGCAAAAATTCAGGGGAGAAAAAGATCCTTTTACAATTATATTTTTTGCGTACAGCTTCGGTATAACCAACCGGAACGGTGGACTTGATCATTATAACAGCTTTTTCATTTATTTGCAGTATGTCCTCTAAAACAGCTTCGACCGAAGCCGTATCAAAAAAATTACGCTTTGCATCATAATCTGTCGGCGTAGAAATTATAATATAATCTGCATCCCTGTAAGCATCTTCACTCTGATTGGTGGCAGACAAACGAAGCGTCCCTTTTTTCAGATACGCCTCAATTTCCGGGTCGGCAATCGGCGAAATTCCCTGATTGATTTCTTCAACCCTTTCCGGTATAATATCATATGCAACCACCTGATTATGCTGCGCCAGCAATATCGCATTCGAAAGGCCAACATATCCCATTCCAGCAACCGCAATTTTCATCTGCCTTCACCCCTAAACATCACCCAAGCTGTTTTAAACATAATTTGAATATCCAGCCAGATGGTTCGATTTAATATATATGCAATATCCAAATTTACCCATTCATCAAATGATAAATCATTTCGGTTTGGCTGCACCTGCCATAAGCACGTGATTCCGGGCGTCACCGTAAGGCGCAGCTTTTGATATTCAGTATATTGCTCTACTTCCCGGGGAATCGGCGGTCTTGGACCAATAACAGCCATATCTCCTTTAATGACATTAAAAAACTGAGGCAGTTCATCCAAACTCGTCCTTCTTAAAAATCCGCCAAATTTTGTGATTCTTGGGTCTTCTTTTATTTTAAAAACAGGTCCGTCCATTTCATTATATTTCTTTAAATCTTCCACCATTTTATCCGCTCCCGGAACCATGGTCCGAAACTTATATAACTTAAAAACCTTTCCGTGTCTTCCCATCCGGTCCTGTGCATAAATCGGACTTTTACTAGGCTGCGAAATAAAAATAACGGATACAATAATCAACATAGGAACGGAAAACAATAAAATTCCGCCAATTGCAATACAAATATCAATTATTCTTTTTATTCGCCAGAATTTTTTCTTATTCCGCCTTCCCATCCAATCAAGTACTTCTTTTACTCGGCGCTGTTCTTGTATATCCTGTGCTGACGCTTCTGTTACAAATGCCATAATTCCTCACATCCATATCCCATTTTTATCCCCAATTTCAAAAGTATCCCAAATTAAAAACTCTGCAATATCCAGAAAATCCACTTAACATTTATTTTTAATAATTATACCACTATCCACCACAAAATGCAAATTAATTTTGATAGCTGGAATTTTTTGCATTTTATATATGATTTTTCGAGTGTATTTTTAACTTTGACGCCACATTTACCAAATCGTGCTTTTAACTCCCCCTATATTATGTCACTCAACGTTTTCTGTTCGTTTCTCTCCCCAATGGTATTTACCAGCTTTATTTCCTGCAAAAACAAAAAAACAATACAATGATTAAATATTTTCTATGAAAGATACGCCAGTGACAGCTCTTTAATTGCGATAAAAACTCCGGATTCCAAAAAAGAATCCGGAGAAATAAACATCCTTATTTTTTTGGCATATGTCTGAGGAGTACCTGCATTTGCTTTGCATCTTTTGTATAATTATCTGTTGGCTGACATGACAAAGCATAATCTCCCCAATATCTGCCGGCAGCCCAATAGGTTGTATCCATTCCAGTTTCGTCACATTTTTGCAAAAATGCCTCCAAAACTTCCAGCCAGCGATCATCATCTTCCGCTCTGCCCGGAATACCAAATTCACCCAAATGTCCGCGGACGCCGTATTTCTGACACCAATCGGTAAAATTTGTCAACCTTCCAAGCGCCCGGTTGATCACAGATTGAACTCCTTTTCCATTCATTTCCTCTTCCAAAGTTTTCTTATACGTTCCACTGTTATCAGAATCAAAATAACAATGTGCCGAATACATTATATTATCAATCGGATCATTAATCCATGGACCATGCACCGCCTGATTATTATTTGCCCAGCCGCCGGCGGAAGAATAACCGACACCTTCCACCAGAATAAGCTTGTTATCGTTATTTGCGCGAATGGCGTCCACACAGGACTGTGACACCTTTTTCCATGTATCCGCTTTCATGCTCCCAGACGGTTCATTCATAATATCGTAACCATATACCCCCTGATGTTCCTTGAATACATCCGACAACCGTCTCCAAAGATCATTATAAGCTTCCATGGTCACTGTGTCGGACATCCCGATATATTGATTGCCATATTTACTGTAATTGTGGACATCAACAATAATTTGTGCGCCATATTTTTGTGCCCAATCGGCATTATTTTTAAGATTTTTAATTTCATTTGCGTCCAGTTCACCAAACAAGGTCGGCTGCATACGTTCCCACTTGACAGGAACGCGAAGAATATCAAATCCTTTTTCAGCAAAATATTTAAAATCTGATTCTTGATTATACAAAGACATACCGCCAAACTCTGCTCCCGCCAGGTTCACACCGCGGTGATAAGAAACAGGCTCCAGTCCAATATAATCTTTAAAAAACAATCCATGTTGTATACCGGAACTATTGATAATCGTTTTTCCCTTACACAACGGTGAAATTTCTTCCTCAGAATCCCAAAGCATGACATTTAAATATGCACCGCTTTTAACTTCACTCTCTTCTACCTGAATATGCACAGAAAGCGGTACAGTCTGATTTTTTTCAATCTCAGTCTCTGTTTTACCAACCACCGTTCTGAGACATCTGTTTCCCCGAAACAGTGCTACTACCATATTTGCTGCCGGAAAAATTCCCGCCAGGTTCCTGAAATCCAAGGAAATCTTCAGATCACCGGCTTCCAGTTTATTAATCGTCTTACCATTTTTTTCAAGTACAACCTTATTTTCAAAATATAATACCGATCCGTAAGATCCACTGCTCATCGTGTTTTCAAATCCAGGATCTGAAATTCCTACACTGGATGCAATTCCATCCAGACGTTCAATCGAAAAATCATCAAAGTATAAGTATCCGGCTGTTACTGAATTATCCATAATGGCAAAGGTTAAATTTGTATTGTTACCGGAATTAAACGTTATACTTTGCTGTGTCCATTCCTCCGTTGCAGTTATTGTTGTGTTTTTTAAAACAATAGACCAATTGCTGTTAACCACTACTCTTACTGCTGCAGATACATTGGAATCACCCTTTACCCAATAAGATAATTTATACTCAACATTCTTTTTGATATTTCGCAATCCAAGCCCATAAACTCCCCAGGACTCCTTGCCCTCCGTCTGAATCTGCAATACCCCTGCACCGGTATGCGGATCATTCGTTACAGATACTTCCTGCGCCATACCAACCTGCGGAATGATAATCGTACTCATTCCAATCAAAATGGCCAGCAAAAAAGCCCATATTTTCTTGTTCATATTTTTCTCCTTTACACATCACACAAATTTTACACACAATATTTATTTTACCGCATCCAAAAAATTTTTTCAACACTTTTTATTTTATAATTTTATTTATTCGGTATTGCAGCCCTCTGTTCTATCGCACCTCTTTTACTTTTGGTCCGTTTATCCCAGCTTCTTTAAACTATCCCGGAATTGTGCAGCTTTTTCAAATTCCATCTGGATATTACGATACAAATCCATATAATCATTACGAATCTCTCCTGCCCGAAGCGGTTCAACAATAATGCAAATTGCATTATAAAGAGGTGTAAGCCCCATATTTCCCACAACCCCCTTTAAGGTATGGGCCGCTTCAAAGGCACCTTTAACATCATTCTGTACAAGAAACATTTCTAACTTCTGCAAATTATCATCCTGAAACAACATGTCCAAAAACCGAAGATACATACTTTCATTATACAAAAACCGTTCCATTGTTGATGTATAATCAGCGCCATACTCCGCAAACATCTTTTTTATCTCATTCATCTGCTCACGCCTCCTTTTCAAATATAAAATCGTACAATGTTTGATAGAGCCGCTCCGGATCAATCGGCTTCGCAAGATGTGCATTCATCCCTGCCATTTTACTCTTTTCAATATCATCTTCAAACGCATTGGCAGTCATTGCAATAATAGGAATTTTCTCAGCATCTTTATTACTCAAATGCCGGATGTTATTTGCCGCAGTCAGCCCATCCATCAGTGGCATCCGAATATCCATCAAAATTGCATCATATTGTCCTTCTTCTGATTTGCTGAACACCTCCAAAGCCTTCAAACCATTTTCTACCGTGTCCACAGCAAAGCCCTTGTCTTCCAATAACATTACCGCTACTTCGGTATTAATTCTATTATCTTCTGCGAGCAATATACGCTTGCCTGTAAAATCATAATGCACCTTTTCAGACAATTTCTCCTGTTCCTCTTTTTCTCCCAATGCTCTCGAAAAAGCAGAAATAAACGATGATTTAAACATTGGCTTGCTCATCAATAAATTAACACCGGCAAGTTTTGCCTCGTGCTCTATCACAGCCCAGTCATAAGCCGTAATAATTATAATGGTGACATCTTCACCAACAATCCTGCGTATCCTTCTGGCTGTTTCAATTCCATCCATTTCCGGCATCTTCCAGTCAATCAGAATCATGTCATAATACTTTCCTTTTTCCCATAATGCCTGCACGCGAGCAATTGCTTTCCGGCCGCTGTCAACCCATTGTGCATTTACCCCTATTTCTTTCAATGTCACAATCGCACTTTCACAAACAGCTACATCATCATCTACCACCAACGTTTTTAAATGGGAAAAATTATAATCTTCTTTTTTCAAACGATGGCGCAGTTTTTCTTCTTCAGCAACACCCAAATTTACATCCACCGTAAATTCAGTTCCAATTCCTTTAATAGAACGTACAAATATTTTTCCGCCCATCATATCTACAATACTTTTTGAAATTGCCAGCCCAAGTCCGGTTCCCCCATACAATGACGTATTGCCTGTGGATTCCTGAGAAAAAGGTTCAAAAATATGCTGCATGAATTCTTCACTCATTCCAATCCCCGTATCATTGATAACAAATCGCAGGACCGCCATTTCCTTCACCTTTTTACGCTGCTTAACAGAAAACGTCACCTTCCCGTGTTCTTTGGTAAACTTGATCGCATTGCTTAAAATATTGATCAGCACCTGCTGCAATTTCATCGCATCACCAATATAATAATCATCCAATACCGGATCAATCACACATTCAAATTCCACATTTTTAGAAACTGCCTGCGCATAACAAATAGTATTAATGCCTCCCAAAAATTCTTCCGTTGGGATTTTTTCATTTTTCAGTAGCATTTTCCCGCTTTCAATTCGGCTCATATCAAGAATATCATTTATTAACGACAGCAAAAACCGGGACGATATTCCGATTTTAGAAATACAATCGGCCACTAATTCATCATTCCCAATAGATTGTGCCGCAATGGTACTCATGCCAATAATCGCATTCATTGGTGTACGGATTTCGTGACTCATCCGGGAAAGAAAATCAGACTTTGCCGCATTGGCCTGTTCCGCAGCCACCAACGCAGCTGCAAGTTTATCCTTTTGTTTCTGTTCCTGATGGACGACGTCCGTCACATCTGTTCTTGTCATACATATCCGCCCAAGTTCTCGGTTAATATAAAAAAGTTTAAACCGTTTGATGCGTACCTGGTCGTGGTCCTTCATCTCAATAATAAAACTGTACACATCCTTATCTGCAAGTTCTTTTTTCATATATGTATAATCAAGATTTCTTAAATAAACCTCTTTTCCTGCTTCATCAACATACCGGTCAGATATCAAATGTATTTCTTTCTGGAATTTCCCTTTTTGGGGAATAATACACTGATCATCTTTTTTAAATGCAACCAGCTTATGCGTATCATGTATCATGTCAATATCCGTGATAACATCATAATCCTGCTCGGTTATTCTTTTCAGCAGCTGTTCCCGCAATTTTTGTTCAGTTACATCTAATGTATAGAAAAAAACAATAATATCGCCGGTTTCAGGATTCAAGAAAGAACGCATGCTTGTACTGCTCCAAAAAACACTGCCATCATTCCGATGACGCAAAAATTCAAAATGATAATCCATCTTTCCTATGGAAAAATCATTTAAAACATTTTTTCTTTTCAAACTTGCCCGAATTTCATTTCCATACACGTCATCAACAGCAGAATTTGCAAGATTTTCCATTACGGAATCATACGTGTCGCCAACGCTGGCAATCGCAACCTCCGATGTAGACAAATAATTTTCCATCTTGTTTTTTGTAACATTTAAACGCCCCTGAATACAGCCTTCCGCAGACGCCAATTCGGCAAAATAAATTAATTCTTTTTCATATAATTCATTTGCCCGATCCTGTAACTGCTTTTGCTCAGAAATATCTACAAAAACACAATAAAAATATTTTTCTCCATCTTCTTCCACAAACAGCTGTGCATTGATAGATATCCATTTTACTTCTCCATTTTTACAAATAAGCCGATTTTCATTATGTATCGTATTGCCATGCTGCAATTGTACATTTATTTTTTCACGCATATTGCGCAAATCCTCCGGGTAAATTACCGTGGACATTTTATTTCCCAGCGCCGCAAACTCGTCCCGTGTATAACCAATAAACTCAAACAGGCCATCATTTGCATCAATAATAGAGAATGCAGTATCAAAACGACAGCGAAATACGGCCCCGGGAATGTTGTTATAAAGCTGCATAACTTCACTCTGTGCCCGTTTTTGCTCTGTTATATCAATACAAACGGACATAAGAACGGGAGAAAAATCCTTTGCCAACGTTTTCTTACCCAAATTATGAATCCAGATATAAGAGCCGTCTTTTTTCTTCATCCGATATTCAACTGCACATTCTCCTGTTTCCTCCAGCTGGCATTCAACAAGATAATCAACTTTCCTTCTGTCATTCGGATGTATACAATTTGCAATCATACCATTGTTATCCGCAAGAAAATCATTTTCGCTTTCATACCCCAAATAATCCAGCATTCGTCTGTTGATATAATAAAAAGGCAGCCCCTTCTTCAAGTATCCGCCCATCATACCACCGGGTAAAGAATTGTCCAGTAATTCTTTACCCTGCCTTTCGGCTTCATTCATGAAGATACAAGTTTTCTGCTGCACCGCCATTTGCCGAACTATACTAAGACTGCAAATCTTCCATTGATTTTCCTGCAGCTTTAGCACAAAAGATCCCCGTAATTGATATTCGTTGCCATATTTTTTCAACACAATATCCGTTATCAGGCTAGCAGCAGTTTCTCCTAACATTTGTTCATGTGTATTAAAAAGTTTCACCAAAAAGGGGTCTGCATTTTCTTCTGTATTTTTATTGAAGAAAACAGAAAATTTTTCTTTCCCATATGCAGTTTCCTGTTCGCTCTCTCCCACAAATTGTACATCTTCTGTTAAAAACGCTTCTGCCAATTCTGCATCCATTTGTTCGAACCAAATCTGACAAAACAACAGTACTGTCTGCTTTGCACTAATTGACGTTTTCATCGCGTTTCTCCTTTCCAGAAAGAACAGTTCCCTTTTTCTATACTTTTTGCCTGATACAATGCCTTATCTGCTCTTTCCATCACATCATAAAACAAATCCCCGTTTTGCATAATCGCAACTCCGGCAGAACAAGAAACAGGTATATTTTCCTTTTCACTATATTTCCAAACCGCTTCACAAATTTCTTTTCCTTTTTCCAGCACTATCTCTTCAGACGCTATTTGCTTTATTATGGCAACAAACTCATCACCGCCAATCCGGGCCAATATATCCTCGTCACGCATATGCGTACGCAAAATTGTACCCATCTGGGCGAGCATCTGATCCCCTTTTGCATGCCCGCAGGAGTCATTATAAAGTTTTAAATTATCAACATCAAAAGTATATACGACCAGTGGGAAATCATTTTTCCCCAAAGTTTTCACCGCTTCATCCAATCCTCGGCGGTTCAAAACACCGGTCAAATGATCTTTATACGCTATATTCCGCAAAAGCCTATTCTTTTCCAGGAAAGCAAACATATTCATTACATGCCAAACACGTTTTGCAAGACTTTCCATGAAATGGGGTTTACTCATAAAATCATCAGCGCCCATTTCCAATACCTTTCTCTCAATTTCGGCATCTGGCGGCGATGTAATTATAACCGGGAGCCCCCATAACGCCTTCTCCCGCTGTATCATCCTCAAAACCTCAAATCCATCCGTTTCAGGAAGCGTTAAACTCAATACCAGCACAGAAATTTTTTTATTTTTATATCTTTTTAAATAATCCAGCGTTTCCTTACCAGTACCAAATCCAATAACCTGATATTGTCCCTGAAAATACCGCTTAACCTCTTCACGATATTTTGCACTTTCATCTGCCACAAACAGCACCGGCATTTCTTTAAAATACGGAAGGGGCTCTCCTTCTACACGCTCCATTTCCTGAGCGCGGTACTCTTTCAACAGCATCTCAAAATCGCTGCACGGCATCGGTCTGGCAAAATAATATCCCTGCACATAGTCACAGCCAATTTCATCAAGTCTTTCCAACTGTTCTCTTGTTTCCACTCCTTCCGCCACGACACTCAAATTCATCCACCGTGCAAGATTTATAATAAATTTCAGAATTCCCTGGCTGGCAGGCTTTGCAGTTTCACTCTGTATAAATTTCATATCCAGTTTTAAAATATCAATCGGCATTTCATTCAACATATTTAATGATGAATATCCACTCCCAAAATCATCCATTTCAATAATAAAGCCTAATTTTCTCAACTGTGAAACAGTATCAATTATTTGTTTTGGGTTTTCGGTATATGCACTTTCCGTTATTTCCAAATGCAGCCGCGATGTTGTCAAATTGTATTTTTTCAATGTATGTGTCAAAATTTTTGCAATATCAGCATTATAAATATCTGCTCTGGATACATTCACAGAAATTGCAATAGGTTCATATCCCTTATCATCCCATTCTCTAAGGGCAGCACATGCCTTGTCCCAAATAAATTGGTCAAGTTTCGTTATAAATCCATTCTTTTCAAACAATGGAATAAATTCTGCCGGTGACTGAAAACCCCACTCCGGATGCTTCCAACGCACCAACGCCTCTGCCCCCACCAAACTTTCATCATTAATCCGATATTTTGGCTGCAAATAAATCTGAAATTGTTCCTGGGCCAAAGCTGTCTCCATACTATCAGCAATTGCCTGGTCTTTCAACATCTGATTGCGCAGTTTGTCGTCATATTCTGCAAAGTATTTTCCATACTGCCCTTTAATGCTTTTTGCAGATAAAAGTGCTCTGTCACACATTTGTTCAACAGATATTGTATTGTCATCAATGCAATAAATGCCCCATTTTATCGAAATATTCCGCACATCCAGTATTTCATTTACTTGTGCATTTGCTTCTACAAATATATCATCTGTATACACCCATCCACGATTCAGCAGACAAGCAAACTGATCCGAATTAATACGTCCGCAAATGCCTTTTCCTTCAATTTTTTGTTTACAAATATCTGCCATCCCACGCAGCAGACGGTCTCCTGTCGAAACACCGAATACATCATTGATGAGTTTAAAATTTTCTATATCCGAACAAATAATATCATATTTTTTATCCGGATTCCGCATTAAAACATCCTTTACCTGCTGATAAAAATATTCTCTACTATATAAGCCTGTCAAACGGTCATACTGCATTTCATTAATAACAGCAGCTGTTTCCCGCAAATTAATAATATTGGCAACGCGATGCAAAATAATCTGCGGTTTATATGGCTTTGCAACAAAGTCCGTAGCTCCATGGGACAATGCCGCAACTTCATCTGATTCTCCATCGTTTTGCGTTGTGACAATAACAGGGATGGAGGCAATTGAAGGCTCTGCCTTCATTTCGGATAAAAAAGTATATCCATCCATAACTGGCATAACAATATCCAACAAAACCAAGGAAATACCTTCCCGGTACTGAAATAATATATCAAGGGCTTCCCGGCCATTTTCTGCTTCGAGAATATCATAATCATTCTCTAAAATCTGATGCAGTAATCCGCGGTTTAACGCATTATCTTCAACAATTAAAATCTTTCTTCGTGAAAACATATGTTTCACTCCTTTTCCATAAAAGCTATCGAACAATAGACTCTTTTATCCGATTCACATCTGTTTGCTTATCATACCATATTGCAAAGAAAAAAGCAATCAAACTCTCTATCGCAGTTGACAAGAATAACCACATTTTATTTTTTGTATCTGTATAAACGACCCCTTTCATATGTCATATTCATACAAAACTTTTTATCTATTTGAACTCTATTTATCTTTTTATATTTTTCCATTATTTATATCATCTATATTAAAATAAAAAATCCCCCAAGTTTTCACTTGGGGACCGGCTAAACATATTAAAAATCAACCTCTTACACCATCAATATGCAATAATCGAACTTTATTATAAATATACGTATTGAGAGCTCGGCTGCTATAATCATCCGTATGTGTAGCAACATATATATTTCCATCATTCACAGCAACAACAATTAATGAATGTACATAAACACTTCCATCAAAGCTCAATTGAATAATATCACCCACCTGCGTTTTATCAAGAGGTAATTCAATTGCATATGGTCCCGTCCCTTTATTGGCTATCAAAAAATTATAGAGATAGGAAACGCCCGTCCAAGCCGGTGCGCGGTCATTAATTGAATTATAGTACCAACCGAAAGTTTTTTTATAATTCATAATACCACTGCCAGCATAAAGGCACTGAGAAATAAAATTTGTACAATCTCCGCCCAATGTATCAAAATTATAATACCTGGGATTTCTTTTATACGCCCATTCCTGTGCATAAGCAACTGCGGCATCTCGATTATATATCATTATTAACATCTCCTTTTTACAGTATATGCAGTAAAAATCCAAATGATAATATTCACCATGCAAGAAACAACCAAAGTTCTCATCATCGCAGTCATAATTATTTCTTTACTCTATACATTTCATTTTATCAGTTCACCAACAGCATATATCCGTTTTCAGTTCATTGTTTATTATTTCCCTTCGCTATTTCGGCGTAAATACTATATGATCCTTGCTCTTATATCCCGTATGTAATTAACTTGCCATGAAACATCCTCCTTTCTTTTTTGTATCATTGGCTTGAACATCTATATTATACAATATATATCAAATATTTTTTCTGCTGCTTTAGCTTTCATCTACACGCATAGCAGACAGTTTTTTAGCCTTCTCTGCGTAGGCTTCTTCTTTAAAATTCTTAATATAAAAACTGACGCCATAAAGATGACGTCAGTTTTCAATGAACACATTAGGCAACATTTACAAATATGCCTGTAAATTATTAATTTGCTGTAACTACTGTTTCATCAAGAAGCGGTATCATTGAAGATGCAGAATCCCAGATGAATGCTTTCAATTTCGTCGTCCCGGACGGAACTCCAAAATTCTCTATTCTAAGCCAATTCTGATTTGCACTGCTTCCTCCGCCGGTAATCGTCGTTGAAGAAGTAACCCGATAATCAATCAGTGCATTCCCTTCATAATAAGCAACAATCATCACCGCTTGTGTGTCTTC
Source organism: uncultured Clostridia bacterium (assembly GCA_910580105.1). GTDB lineage: Bacteria > Bacillota > Clostridia > Monoglobales > Monoglobaceae > CAJTWN01. The sequence goes on from CAJTWN010000002.1 coordinate 333,004, forward strand.
CCCTGTGTTACCAAGCAATACTTCAACCGTATTGCTGTCCTGTTTCAACTTTCCATTCTTAATCGGAGAAACAGAGGACGCACCGCCGTTCAATTTAACTTCCTTCAAAGAAATTTTATTTACACCGGCTTTTTCTTCCACCGTAAATTTCACAGCAAATTCTTTGCTGTTCTCAGCAGGCAGGGTACCGCCGCTGATTATAACTTTTGTACGATATATTCCGGCCGGCAATCCAATCTGCGGCTTCACAACAATTTCCGATGCTGCAGTTCCATTCACACTTACCGTTGTCGGACTAATCGTAAACTTATTTGCATCACCGGTTGACAATGCAACATTCATACCTGTTGCATTACCGTCGCCGCTGTTTGTCAACGTTACTTTCCCTTCTGGCTGCTCGGTATATTCAACCGTCGCTGTTGGAACTGTAAGCACACCATCTGTTAATCCGTCAATATTAATATTGGGCGGCGCTTGTTTTTCACCATTTACCACGCCCAAATCAATGTTCGCAATCGGACAATTAGAAAGAATAATATCGGAAATCAGGACTGAACCTTCACTTCTTGTACGCGTGTTAATGTTAAGCCATCCAATATCATCAGTTTTCATACGATCCTTAATTTTAGCAGTATAAGTAATCTGCTTCCAGTTCGTATCATCTGCCGGTATGTCAAAGGCGCCCAAATCAGCAACTGTTGCAGTTTTGGAAGTAGTTCCTTGTGCAACCAAACTCATATTAACTCCAACTGCCGTTGTGCCCACATTTTTTGCCAAAAAGCTTACATACATCGTACCGGAAGCATCTGCCAAAGCAGAATAATCCAAAGCAGGAAGCTTCTTTTGGGCACGGCCGACTTCAGAACTACCATTTTTATAATCCAGCCGTACAGCATTTCCATTTGGTGATGCAATATCAAACTTCGCTGTATTATCAGCAATTTTTCCGCCTGTAACATTAATACCGCTGTTGGCTTCCGGTGCTACAGTCGTAATATAATTGCCATCACCAGCGCCGGGATAATCATCGAGTCCTACACCTGAATATACCCCTCCCAATGCAATCTTGTTGCTTGCACTGTTATCTATCTGCACAAATTTAGGTTCAAATGAAATTACGTTGAACACTACGTTAAAACTTGCAAGGACTTCACCTTCACAAACCAAACTTACTGTTGCAGTATATTCACCTGCTCCTAAACCAGTCCGTGGCTTAATCGTAAAGGATCCCGTTTTACCATCCATGGATACCGAAGAAACCGATGGTGTAAATGCGTCATCCGGCGTTCCATTCGTTCCTTTTACCTGCACATCAATCGCGCCGGGAATACCTGCACCTGTACTGGTCAAATCTACAGCAAGGGTATTATTGGTCTGTTCCTTATACCCCACCTCTGCGCCTGTAAACTGATGGTAATCTGCACTTTTCCCATTTAAAGTATAGGTCATTGCAAAGCCTTCCAACTCTAGATGGAATTTCAACTGGGAGATATAAAAACCTCCGCTCTTTGATGCTGAACCATAACCGACTTTCAATTGATTCAGACCAGAAAAGTCCTGACCGGTTTTGTCTGTTACATCAAATTCACAGTAGACATAGTCTTCCGTCATTTTCGGAAGCGTAATTCTTCCTAATTCGGTATCTCCGGCCATAAGGTTGACGCTATAAGACGTACCAACCATATCACCGTCTGCTTTTACCCAGAAACTCACTTTTTTCAATCCGGTATAATTTTCTTCCGGAAGTCCTACTTTATATTGGGGATAACTTGCAGCCTGACCCGTAAGTTTGAACCAATACTCACCATTTTTTCCATCTTCATCCCCATCAGGATTAGAGGAAAACTTTGTAGAACTACCCCAGGTATTTCCAAGGCCCTTTACATTCTTTGCATAAATCACATAGGAACCAGAAACACCAAACCGAACATCAAAACTCTTTGGCGTTATTTCTCCGCCGGAGACTGTTATGGTTGCTGAATAAGAATCCGGACGCTCAATTCCAGGTGCAGGCCGAACAGTAAAGCTATCCGGCGAACCATCTTTGACATTCAGCACAGATTTGGACAAAATAAATTTATCCGGGTCTTTCCCGCCCTTGCTTATCGTCAAGGTACCGGCATTACCTGTCCCTGTATTTGTTGCCGTTACAGTAAGCGGTGCAATTGTATCTGCATCATATCCCTGCTCTTTTGAAGGGAAGACATGGGTTCCTGTCGTACTCAAATCAATCTGATAGGTATCACCTACCACTTCATTATTCACCTTCAGACTTCCACTTACACCTTTCTCGCTGCCCGCGCTGCCGGCAACTACCTTATAATCCATTGGAACTGTATTCGACCGAACAACAAAATTAAATTCTGCTTTCGGGTCTCCGTCCGTATTTGCTGCCATCTGATCAATATACAAAAGATCTTCAGATAAATCCGGATGAGGAACCTCTTTATATACAATCAAAGAAATAGGTTCTGCTTTCGTACTCTTTGCAGTAATGGATGCCGCCGATCCCCTATTAACGGGTTGAATATCATCAAGGGTAAGTTCAGAAGCTTCATATGTTCCCGCAGTACTGCCGGCAACTCCATTTACATCAAATACAAGGGTATCAACTAAAGGTTTTGCAAAATATCTGTTACTCAAAAGATATACTTTAATGTAATAATCTGCGGGATTCTCGCCCTCCGGAATGGTAAGGGAGAGCTGCTGCTCCGGAGATGTTGACTTGGACGCCAGATTAAGTACTTTTACACTGGATGCCACTGTTTTTGAATCTCCACGTTTATACAAATTGGCAGCTAAAATTGCACCATTTATATTTTTGTCAGCGGCATTATTGATTTCAGTAGTTATAATCGTTGTACCGCCTTTTAATCCCTGATTACTTGTAAAACCAGCATTCGTAAAGTTGATATTCTCAAGACTTACAGCACCGGTCGCCGTTGTAAAGGACTCTATATTAGAAATCAACACTTCCTGTCCGCCGGAAGTACCCATGTAAGCCATCAAAACCGGCCAATATCCGGCAGGAGCTTTGCCTTCTGTATATCCATCCGGCGCCCAAGGCGCCGCATTGGGCGTCCGATACAATGATGCCGCATCATTGCTCTGCCAAAATTCTCTTGCCCGTTTTTCCTGTGCCGAATCTCCATCCGGAAGAAATGCCTCAAAGGGAACCCATACATCTTTCCATTCACCGCCTGTGGATGGAATATTTACTGTTTTTGCATCAATCCAGTACTTCGGAAAATCATCTTTGCCATCCGGGCCAAATCTGGCCTTCATTGCAATTGACAAATTAGATGTGCTCTTTAATCTGAAATTAAAGCCTTTTACATTTCTAAAATCACCAAAAATCGTTCTATTTCCGGTAACACCAATTTGATAGGTACTTCCCTTCAGCCGCAGCGCCTTTCCACCTTCCGGAACGTCCACAATTTCTTGCTGAGTCGTATTGGGGTCTCTATACCAAACACCACCAAAATTACTAATATTGGCTGAATCAGCTGTTTCATTATTTGCATCAAATTCTCTTCCGGTCGGTACAAGAAGCTGATTTGATAAAGAAGCCGGAGGTGTTATCGGAACAACTACTTCAGGTTCTGCATCTCCCATGACAGAAAATTCATAAATATTAGCAACATTTCCAGTGGATTGATCCGGTTTCGTAATCAACAACCGGACATACCGCGCTTCAACATTCACAAATCTATCTGTAACCGCATAAGTATTGCCGGTAACACTATCTGCATCCTGCCATGGATCATCAGAATTTACTTTATACTGCAATTTAAAATCAGATGTAATTTTAGACTTTTCAGTCAGCGAGGCATGACGCACATTCCAGCGATTAATTGTTCCAACACTTCCAAGATCTATTTCCAGCGTCTTGTTACCCGGTTCTGAACCGCTTATCCATGCGGTCGCATCATCTCCATCCGTAGCATTCCGTGCATCCGAAGTATCTTCCGTAGAAGAAGCAGACGGAATTTTATATCGTGTAAGACTGGTACTATTCTGAATTCTTTTAAGTTCATCCCTGATATAAGTACCAAAAACGGTATTCAGTTCAAAATCCAGATACCAGTTATCTTTTTTCACCAGCATTGGCGGACCCGAAGTAGGATGAAATGCAAAAGCCGTCCAGTTACAATAGTTACCATAGGTCTCATAATCATTCATCCAGTCAAAAATAGCCGGGAACCACTGCGTATGATATGTCGCATCTGTCGGTTTTGGATTATGATTCAAAAGACCTGCCTGCCAACCAAATTCACCCATTAAAATCGGATGCTTTTTCCGGGCAGCATCAGCTCCCTTGATCCATGTTGACGTTGATCCGTGCAAAGGATAACGGTGATAATCATACATAATTCCGTTTCCCGCCTTAGAAAGATCATTATTGGACCCCCGATCAATCAAGTCATATCCTTCATTTGTTCCGATTTTGGACAAAGTCCCAGAATAACTCGGTCCACCTGCTATGATGATATTTTTTGCACCAAGGTCTCGGATTCTTTCCACCATGTACTGATGACCAACACTTTTTTGACCATTCACGTCGCCCGGTGTGGTATCACCATTCAGCCATTCATCCCAGTCACAGGTAGGTTCATTTAAGATTCCAAAAAGTACCGTTGGGTTATTCTTATATCTTTCTGCAGCTGTATCCCAAAATTCCAAATGATCAGGACTATTAAACCGGTTATAAGCATGCATATCCAAAACAGCATATTTACCGGCTTTGGATATTTCATTAATAACTTGATCTATTTTGTTTCGATAATTTTTACCGCCCGGGTCATTCCATGTCTGACCATTCTTTTCCCACTTACCTAACCATGCAGGAACACTAACAGTAATTCGGATTAAATTACCACCCAAAGTATTCATAATATAGTCAAGCTGACCAGGCATCTTTTTATTACCAAAAACATTATCAACATCCATCATTGTAGGATGATCATAGGAGCTTTCCAGATTCACGCCCCGTAAAACCACCTCAACACTTTCATCTTCAGCCAATACAATTTTGTTTCCCTTTACCTTAAGTTCCCGGGAAAGGTTTTCACTTGGATTTAACATTTCTGCTCCTGCCTCTAATGTAGGCATAGCAACCAACATTAGTTGTACAGCAAAAAAGAAAGTTAAAACTAAGCTAATAACTTTTTTTACTTTCAACACACACACACAAATTTCCTCCTCATAATTAAATAATGTACTTCAAGTATACACTAAACGCAAATAAAAAGCAATATACAGAAATGTTTTTGTGCACAATGCTACAAATTTATGATTATTTTCAGTATAATTAACAAATTAATAATTTTACAGAAATTCCAAAAAACGCAACCAAACACATTAGTAATGGAATGAAAATTGTATAAAAAATTAACATCCACTTAATTTCCCATTATATCGATAATGAAAAAATAAGTAGATGTTAAATTCACAGGCGTGCAGAAAGATATTGACTTTATGGAAAATAGGCTTAAAATCCAATAAAGCATTATGATATGTTTGCATATAAATCATATATAAACAAAAAGAACCAACGTAAAAACGCAGGTTCTTTTTGTTTTGGTGGACCTTCAGGGACTCGAACCCCGGACCGACCGGTTATGAGCCGGTTGCTCTAACCAACTGAGCTAAAGGTCCATTTTATTCTTTATAATGAAATATAAGCAGCAGCCACAAGACTGCTGCTTATAACGATGGTGACTCCGAGGGGAATCGAACCCCTGTTACCGCCGTGAAAGGGCGGTGTCTTAACCGCTTGACCACGGAGCCATGGCTCCTCCAGTTGGACTCGAACCAACGACCCTGCGGTTAACAGCCGCATGCTCTACCAACTGAGCTATAGAGGATTATATTTTGTGTAAGAAAAGAAAAACTTTTCTTACACATTAGTTCCGGCAGTGACTTAAGTTCCCAGGCAGTCGCCCGCCCAGTATTGTCAGCGCAA
>CAJTWN010000003.1 GCA_910580105.1 uncultured Clostridia bacterium
CAACGCTAAAGCTTTTTCTGAACCCCCCGCACAGCCGGGGGTTTTCTTTATACAAGAAAATGGAGGGGACGGTATATCGTCCCCTCCATTTTGTGTGAAGAAATCAATGCAATATTGATTTATTTTTTTCTCTTAACCAAAACCAGCATTTTCTGTTTTCCGCCGCTTGTGTGCAGAATCAGCTTTGTCGCATCTTCTTCGGTAGTATTATATTCCGATACAATTTCATCAATGGTAGGAACATAAATATCATCCCGCTCTTCATCAATGCAAATGAAGTTATAAGATGTTGCTGTACAAATCTCTGTCTGATCCTCAAGAACCTCACCCGTTGCCTGGTCAATCAAATCAGCCTTTAATACCAGATTGCTCCCCTCATTATAGAGAACAGATCCGTATACCAGACGGAAACCGGCATTAAAGTTATAGTTTGCAGAAGAAGTCTGGGTATTGTCACTGGAGGAAGCATCATTACGTCCTGAACCAATGTGAGAAGTTTTATGTCCGTTTGCCGCATATTTTCCATCAGAAACAGCAAGCATTGTCGGATTCAAATTCTGGAAATCAATGGTTGAACCAACCTCGTTTCCTGCAATGACATAGCGTGGATCATCCTCGTCATCCAGGTCAAATACCTTAACATATCTGATCATTTCACCCTGGAAATTGGTTTCATAACGGATAATATCTCCCCGCTCAAGATTTGAAGTGATAACCTCTCCGTTTGGTCCCCGATACTGTTTTTCCAAAGAAACATTGTCTGCAATCGGAATGTTGATTTCAAGCGCTCCTTCAATACCTTTCAGCTCTGTGATGGGATTTCCTTCTTCATCGATGGAAGACACAACATCTGTGATGATGGTAAGAGGGGTCTGATTGTCAAAATCTGTTTTTCTGGAAATATCGGTATAGTAAATAATGAAATCTGTCGTATGTTCTTTATTCAGGTTATAAACTTCCATTCGGTTCGGCGCCTGCCCAGACGGTGTGCTTTCCGGATAGTTTGCAAAATGCTTGAAATATTTTACGCCGGGCCGGTCATAATTATCCGGATCAGATACAACCGAGAAATCATTTGAAGACGGAACAACGAAGACTTTTGCGCTTCCGCTGACGCCAATATAGTGATCGGAATAGCTTGCTATAACATTGGCATTTCTCAAATACAATCCACCGGGGCTCTTTCCATCACCACGGGCTGAGAAATCGTCATACAATGTCATGGTATCTCTGCCAAAGAAGGTATCTCTTTTGTCTATATCTTCTTTTTCACCTACAAACGGCGTGTCAATCGATGTAATGTTATTTGCTGCATCCACCGTATATTTAATTGGCTGACGTACAAACAACGTATCATTAAAGTAAATTTCAGGCTTTACAAATTGATTATCAAGGGCAGCCATCTTATCATTCAAAGCATTCGTAACGTTTTCCAGCTTTTTCATTACCGCATCATTCTTAATTCCCTTTTCGCCGTCAATCTCAATCTTATCAGCAAGATAGTACTCTGTCATACCGGTAACATAGGCATAGACGCGGAGTTTTACCTCTGTGTCAAAGGAACTGGTTGATGCTGCACTGATAAGATACCCATACTGAAGCGCACTATTGGCATTCTTTTCAATACCTGCAATCCTATCTTTATAGTCCATCAGGAAAGTATAGGACTGGCCGGGTTTCGGCAAATCTTTTCCTATGTCTTCCGTATTCTTCGAGAACCGGTATTCCTGTTCTTCAATCATGATCCGCGCATCTGTGTAATCATTTAAATCATAGGTTTTGGTAATCATACCGGAAACCGTCTTATTGGTGACAACAAATTTTTTCTTTGAACCATCTTTGTTGGTACCATAAGCAATAACAGATTTATTTTTGATAATGTTCGGTTCACTGGGATTGCCAGCACTGTCAACAATGACAACATTGTCGTCACTAAAATCAACTATAATTGGCTGACCGTCATAATAGTTATAAATTTTTCCGGTTTCTTCACTATAGGATTTTGCCACAAAGATTTCATACTTATCAATGAAAGTAACTTCATAACTGCCATCATTGTCATTATCAATCAATGTGATGTAATCTGCACCGCGCAAATCTTCATCATCATAAGAACCCGGTTCAAAACCGTTCAGTATTGCCCGGTGAGAAGATGCCGTTACATAAGAAGATCTCTTATCATCCTCATTTTTATAATACTCAATCCGTTTTCCGCTGACCGAAACAATATCTTTTCCGTCCACGTTTACAACACGGTTATAATTGCTCTTCTCTTCGACAAAGATAAGTTTATTTATATCACGGCCATCTTTTTTGTAATAAAAGTCTACGCGGTATCCAAGATAACGAACAATTTCAGAGTCGCTCTTTTCCATCTCAACGCCGTCAATCATTACATAATCTTCATTCATCTCTCTGCCGCCGTCAATGTACTGTTTGCCGACAGAGGTGACAATTCCTGTCCCCTTTTTGATGTCACGAATTTGATTGAGAAGAGTAACCTCCCCTTCCTTTGTGTGCATCACCATCGCTGAACCGTCACTGTACCACTCAGAACCAGCAACGGCAGCATCCAAAAGGTATTCCAAAATCTGTGCAACATCCCAGCGGTTCAGTTCACTTTCAATCTGAAGCTCCTTCTGGGTATTACCTGTTTTCTTTTCATCCTTCTTATTCGGATCTTCTGTCGGCGCTGGCTCCGGCATTTTTTCAATAATGTCACAGCGTCTTGCCGCCATCAGATAGTTAAGCGGATATGCACCAAGAGTCTTTGCATATTCTTCATATCCACAAATACGAACCAGCATAACCACAGCATCCGCATAGGTGATGATTGCATCCGGCTGGAAATTGCCATTTTCGTCTCCCTTGATTATTCCAAGGGCACGAATCATTTCAATGTCATTGTAATGTTCATGTGTTGGCGGTACATCTGCAAAACTCTGCGTAGTCGCCTGAATATGGAAATTATACAGTTTTGCAATTACCTGTGCGAAATCGCCGCGGGTAACCTTTTCAACATATTCATCGCCTGTATTTTCCCAGATGTCAAAGGCCATCAGCTTTTGAACCAATGTATTATATTGCTTTCTCTTGTTTTTATAGACAATCATTGTCTCATCATGGTTCCAGCGGAAAATTTCGTCCTCACGATTCTGCATCTGCTCTTGTCTGGCATCTGCATCTTCCTGGCCTTCCTCTTCCTTGATATATCCCTCGTCTGCTTCACGGTTACCATCAACATCAAACCCCTGCTCTGCAGCAAAAATGGGAAGAATGGAACCTAAACACATAGACAGTGATAATAGTATCGCCAATAGTTTTTTCATTGTATTCATCCTTTTTCTCCCCTTTCCTATCGTTTGATAACCACAATCAGCGACGACTGTTCCTGATACTTAACAATAACCACTCGGCTCGCATCATCCAGACCGTCATCTTTCACCGCATGAATATCTTCAACAGTACCTTTTCTAACCTCATCTTCCTGCATATCAACCACAACGATATTGCCGGCTTTCATATAGGTCAGATAATTTTTATTCTTCTCTGCACCTTCAGTTCCGCCGTATGTCTTCACATACATAACACTGTTGATTTTTTCTTCAACAATACCTGCCTGTGCAATGAAAGCTACACCCGGGAAATTATACTGATTATCATTTCCCTGCCATACACGGCCGGAAATAATATCAGATTCAGGCGTCTCCGCATTTCCTTTGAATTCAAGCATTGTCCGGTTTGAACCCTTATAATCTTTTCTGTCTTCCTGCTCGTATCCACGAATGATTTGACTGGACCGATCTTCATCGTTTGCTGAGAAAATTTTATACCAGTCCGAAATATTACCATTGGAATCTGTACCAAAACGGATAATGTCGCCTTTCTTAATCTCACAGGGAACAGGCCCGTTTTCACCTCTGTAATACTGAATCGTTGAACAGGTATCCGCCATATAGAAACTGAGTTCCTGTCCGCCTCTGATAATATCAAGACGGGTGGTGACATCGCCTTCATCATTAATTGCTGAAACAACATCTTTAACCACCGAAGTAGCACTGTTGCTCTTCATTTCATTTCCAACACCATAGTCAGAACGGACAACCAATGCGCCCACTGTTCTATCTGCAGAAACGTCATAAGTTTCTACATTATACGTACCGGAACTGAAATCAATGATATCACGAACATCATAATGGTCAATTTCCTGTACATACTCTTCACTGATTGGAACAAGCAAAATCTTTGTGTTTTCATCCAGTCTCAGCTTACCAAAGAACATTCTGTATTCTTTATTATACGAAGCTTTTAGATTGATAAAACGGTTAAAACTGCTGTTGTCTGTAATCAGTTCATCCTCTGAAAGTCTTGTAGCAAGTGTAATCTCTTTGATCACATTGTTTTCATCGACTTTATACTTGATCAGCTGTTTTACAGAATTCGGATTTGAACTATTATCCCGAAGCATGGGGATAATATCTTTGCTCTTCACTTTGCCAATATCAGTTACTTTAACTTCACTGGGTACTTCAAGTTTTAAAAGTTCACCCATATCGTTATAGATAAGAAGCTTTACAATATCTTCAAAAGGTCCTGATTCGGTTGCAGAACCGGATACATAACCATAGAAATAGTCGCCGGATTCTTTTATTTTTTCCAAACCACCAACTTTACCTTCTCTGGTCAGATACAAGGTGACATAATCGCCAACCCGTACATCTCCCACAAAGTCAACCCGTCCGCAATTATTGGCCAACTCATAAGTTTCACCTTCAACGGTATAGGTTATTTCCTTTGGATCTTCACTGTTTTTAACCGTTTCAACTCTTCCCTTTTGGGTGAGATTGCTGATATAAACTGTGATATGCTCTGCACCTTTATCCCGGATAACTGACAACACACTCTTTACCGGGATTGCAGATGCTTCAATTCTTTGATTATTGCCATCATACACATCCACAGTTTTATAGTCATTGTTCAAATCAAGATCCAGTGCTGCTGCTCCATACTTATCATAAACCTTATAACTTGTGTTATCTACACTCTTTACAAAAATGGTTTCATAATGAACGATGTTCAATACATCATAAGAGCCATTATTATCGGAGTCAATAAAGACAAGCCGGTCTGCATTCAAAATATCATTGTCATCATAACCATTTGCATAGTTATAATTATACAATATCGACATTGTTGATTTCAGTTCCATGGAGGTTGGTTTCGCAGAATTCTCATCCTTATAATAGGTAACTGTTCCGTTTGAACAGCCGGTAATCAAATCTCCCTCGATAACATAATCTTTATTCCGTTTTACATTCTGTTCGATATAAACAAGGGTTTTGTCATCGACTGAACGGCCATCATATTTATAATACGCTTTTACTGCATAACCCATCAGTTCCGGTGCTGGAATCACATCACCAATCATATATGGACGGTCATCTACAGTAATTCTCTTTTTGTTCGCAGATACATCTGCATACAGCTTTCTGCCCTGAACAGAAGTCAAAACGCCTTCATCCAGATAGAGATTATGATAAACTGCAAGCAGTGTCTTATCTTCATTTACATAATATGCCTCTTCAGAGCCAAAACTGTTCTGTTCCATAATCGGAACATCAATCAAATAGGCAAGAACATCGGCAATATCTGCCAAAGTATAGACATCTTTCGGTGTGCGCATGAAAGATGACGGAAGCAAATCGTAACGGTTTGCTGCGGTAAGATAGCCTGTCGGATATCCACCGTTTACTTTGGCCATTACACCATAACCTGCAAGTTCTGCCATTATTTTTACAAGCTGCTCGTATGTGGGTTTATCTTCCGGATGGAATAAACCATCATCTGCCGGACTGAAGACCCCAAGACCATAGAGGAACATTACTGCGCCATAACAATTATCCCCGGGCTGTACATCAGTAAACGCCGGTTCGCTTGTTATCTCATTATTACCAAAGCCCAAAAGTCCGGCCAAAACTACAGCAAGGTCGCCTCTCGATAGCTCTGCGCTTTCCACATAACCATCACTCCAGATACCAAGCGCTTCCAGCTTTGCAATCGCTTCTGAAGTGGTTGGCTCTTTTTCTGCCACTGCCGCATCCTCTTCCGCCCAAACGGCTGCCATTGCAAAGCAGGAACAAAGCATACACAGTGAAAGAATAAGTGAAAGAACTCTCTTCACATTTTTCATTATATCACCCTCCTTTATTTGCCCAAAGCTGCATATTGATAAACGCCATACAGCATTTTTGCAGCTTCAGCACGGGTCGCGTTCTGTACCGGTGCAAAGTTATTTTCACCTACACCGTTGACGATACCGGCATTGCTCATACCATATACCGCCGCTTTTGCATAATCCGCAATTTCCTTATCATCTGCAAAAGTATTTTTAACCGTTGTATCCGGCTTTTTATCAATTGTTTCCAGGGCACGGAGGATCATCACGGCCATATCCTGACGCGTAATAAATTGTCCAACGCCAAAGTTCCCGGCTTCATCACCCAAAACAATGCCATGCTGTGCTGCAATGCTGATATAATCCGCATACCATGCACCTTCATCTACATCATGGAAAGATACCGGATTTGCAATCTGCTGGAGGCCAAATGCACCAACCACCATTTTTGCAAATTCTTCACGGGTGACATTGCCGTCCGGCAGGAAACGACCAGTGCCGTCGCCGCTGACAATACCCAAGTCATACAGGGTATCAACGGCTTCAACTGCCCATTCAACACCTGCCATATCAGAAAACCGGCTCGTATTGATTACAGGAATCTCTGTCGGCTGCGGTACCACATCACCATTATCCACAGTAATCACCGGATTGCTGGGGTTTCTGCCGGATGTGCTGGGTCCACTACTGGTATTACTATTACCATTATTTAATGAGGCAATGTATCTTGTTAATACAGAATTCAATTCTGTATAACTTGCAAGTGCATTGGATGCCTTTACCTTGCTTGCAAAACTCTGCTTCTGCGAAGATGTAAGGGCATTGTATTTACTATAGCTGAAGCGGTCATCAATGGATTTTTTGAAATAGTTCAAAATATCTACGATTTCTGTATAGGATCTTACATTATTAATTGCACAAAGAGCAACATAACTGTCAAATCCGGCAGAAGCTTCTTCTTTATCTTTATATGTTTCCTTCTTCATTCCCTCAAACACATTTGTCAAACGGGCATCCGTATGAATGTACTGCTGATAATACTGGTTGCTTGTATCAAATCCAAAAGAATCTTCATAGCTTCTGAACGCCGCTGCTATCTCAGCCGCAGATGCCTTGCTGTTCAGATAGGCAAATGCAATCTCACTGCTCAGCTTTTCTGACAATGTATTGTAATCATAATTTTTACCAACAACGGCTTTCACTGCATCGGCCTGTGCCGAAGCATCAAGGTCATTATACAATTCCATCGGACAACCGATTGCTCCGCCATAGGTGTTCATAAAGGTGACATACGCTTCATTGCCCGAATCAGCGGTAAGTGCCTGATAAGCAGTCATCGCACTCTGTACCTGTCCTTCATCCGCCATATAAACGCTGGTCTCCTGTACTTTTCCGCCAACACCCAAGTCGATTTTAGCTGAACCGGTTGTGCTTGCATTATTTGTATAAGTATAGGTGAAATTTCCGTCTTCGATTGGTGCAGCCGCAAAATTAACAAGATTTGCTGCTGTCTTATCCGCAGCACCCGGCTGGTATACGGCAATATTTACCGTTTCCCCATCCTGTGCATCAGCAACAGTACCGCTGATGGTGACTTCTCCGGTTCCATTATCAATCACAGCTTTTTTGCTGGTAAGCTTCGCTTTTGAATTCTTTGTTACAACCGCTGCATTATCACCTGTAGTAATTGTAGAATAAACGGTTTCCAAATTGGTCAAATTATCCACAAAATAGAGGGAAGCCGCACAATAATCACCATTACCCGGAACATTGAAGCCCAGAGATACTGATTGATTTGCACCCGGTGCTATCTCACCTGTTTCTGCAGTCTGAATTGAATAAATTTCCCCTGTCTGGGTATCACGTACTACACCGATTACGGTTGCTTTTTCTGTCTCCGATGCACTTTCATTCACAATCGGAACCATTACCGTTGTATTGCCGCCAGGAACAGTATTCTGAGAGAAATCAATCCCTGTAATTTCACCGGCATTCACCTGAAATCCGTTTCTTGCTACAAACCGCAGCTGATATGTACGCTTATCGGAATAATCCGCAGCATATACAGTTACGCTTCCTTCACCCGGAACTGATGCCGGCGCTGTTATTTTATAAGTAGCACCGGAAACCGGCTGATGCAAACTGTCAGCCTCAATTGCTGGAGCTGCTACCAGCGCGGACACATGTTCTAAAATATCATCTGCTGTATAATAGCCGGGAACCGCAATTTCATTTACCTTTGCTTTTGGATCAAATCCTGCAACCGGTACACCATCCACAGCCATCGTCTTGATATTTGCATTCGTCAAATAACTATCTTCCCCGGTTGATGCAGGAATCAAAGCAGGATTTTCCGGTGTGGAACGATCAAATAAAAACTCATCAAAAATGATGTATTCCTTCCACATCTTGTCTTCGCCTTCACGGGTTTCTTCTGTCGGCCGTGCACCAAAGAACCCTTGACCATCTTTACCTAAATCCATTTCAAATGAATTAAAACCGCCAACCGATCCGCTTGCCAGCGCATCCTTCAGCGTGCCGTTACTTCCCGTCATCTCTTCAAAAGGAATGACAACATAATTCCACTGGTCAGTATTGGGAAGCTCTACCGTTTTCGAAAACTTTCCGCTGCTGCCGGTAGCAATCGAAAAATTAATTTTTCTGGTATTAACATCAGCAGCATTATGGCCCATCATCGGCGTTCTTGTCCAGAAGGAAATGGTATGTGCCTCCTGCACATAATCGTCAAAATGAATACGCTCAAATCCAGCGTTTATTGACTGATGAAAAAACTGGAATACAACAGCGCCGTAATCAAGACCCGGGGATGATTTAAATCCATAAATATCAACCCTCGTTGCACTGCCATACTTACCGGCAACCTGTGAAATCACCGGTTTTTTTCCACCGTCTTTATCGCTTCCTCCTGTATAACCATATTGGTTTTGAAACTCATTTTTTACTCCGTCCATTTTATAGCTATAGCGCAGCTCTTCTTCCTGCCCGGACGCAGCAAATGCCAGCGTTCCCGGCAGAGCAAGGCTGATTGCCAGCCCTGCCGAAAGCAGACTTTTTAATATACGTTTCATGTCCTTCCTCCTTATTCTATTGGGTTCCAATTTCTATTTCTCACCGGGAGGTACAACCTTCAATGTATAGGTATAGGGCTGTACGCCATTGTTTGTAACCTCTGACACTGTAATCTGATATTCACCAACCATCTCTTTTGTAAGCGTAAACTTAAAGTTACTGAGTGACATTTCACGCCACGGATAATGCGGATAAGAAATGTAGTGCGGGAAGACTTCATAGGTCGTAGTCAATACCTCGCCCGTGGGCAAACCTTCAATCTTCAAGGTACCCTTTGCATATTTATCCGTCTTATTCATCAGATGAACATTGACATATTCGGTCGTATCTGTCTCAACGGTGAATACTTTCGGAATCTGAAGAATCTGATCTTTCGGGAACTTGGTCGTAACCTCACCAATCGGCGCCGAATCTTTCAGCGGTTCATGGGTAATATATTGATCTTCAATCGGTTCACCCACATTCGTAAAGCAGATATCGTCCAGCGTCAGTGTGCCCCGCTTATCTTCCAAACGGTTGAAGATGTTGATATAACGAATTCTATTCTTGTGCATCGTATCACCATAGCCAAACTTTGCATATGGGATTACATAGTGCTTCCAATCGGTTCCCGTAATGGTCAGGTCAATTGACCAGCGTTCAAATTCGCGCTTTTTAAAGTTACTTCTCTGGTCATTTAACGTTGTGCTTCTATCCTGGTCCAGACGCAGCGTAATAATCTGCTCGGAGCCATCACCCTTTGCCCAGAAAGAAATATATTTTGTATCCATCAAATCCCAGGATGTTGGAATCTTTGCTCTCGCCTGGCCGCCATATGAACCAACCGGCCGGTCATAAATCAGCTGTACCGGATCGTTGTTCACAATACCGTTGTCTACCTTACTTACAGTAAAGGAATCAAGTTTTTCACTTTCGGTATCAGACCATGCGTACCAGTTGAGCGGTTCTTCCTCCGTTCTTTCTGAAACATAAACTTCACCCGGATCTTCATAATTATAGCCGCCAATGGTTACATTGTCAACAGTGAAGCTGCCCGGTCCGGCATCCAGACTTGTAAAGAACATCTTATCAATCATGGTTGTATCCACTATATCTACATCACCGATGAAGGTATCCAGCGGGAAGAACCATATTTTCCAATTTTCAAAGAGGTCAATCGGCATTCTGGATACAAACTGCCGGCCATCTGTAAGCTCGATACCAAAACCGATGTTCCGATAGTCGCCGTCACCCTTAATCCTAACGCCAACCCACTCAGCACCAGACAGATCCTGTTCTTCGGGAATGTCATATACTGCCGCAGATTTTCCTGCATTTTCTTCATTGAAGTCAAAGTTGACAAACAGGCCGCTGTCTTCAAATCCTTCGTCCACAATGGCTGTCTGCACCTGATCACCATAAACTTTGACGCGATTTTCATCGCCTTCTTCATCAAAGGTGATCTCATACTCCCAATCAGAAAGAGGCGACGGATCCTGGAAGCGGCGTTCTTCTACCGGCGGCCGGGTATCCGGCAAACCATGCAGCATGTAATGCTTGATTGCCCATCCGGATTGTTTGGTTGCCTCGTATGTAGTTAAATCAGTGACCATAACCGGCGATGCACCGTCATGGAACGACCAGAATGCAATATTCAACTGCAAACGATCCATCCAGTCAATCATTTCGTTCATCCAAATATAAGGATATTCAAGCAGATAGTTATCATACCAGTCAAAGAGACGCTCGCCCCAGTGACCAATTTCACCAATAACAATCGGTGCTGTATCTGCAATAATGTCAACCGCTTTTTCAACCGGATTATACTCCGGTTTCATCGGATAACAGTGCGAGTCATACATGATACCGTTGCCTGCTTTGTCGCCTTCCGGCTCCATAGGCCGGTAACCATGTTCCAGACCATCATATCCATCGGTAATGCCATCAAAATAATAAGCCCAGTCAAGACCACCCATAACGCAAATATTCTTCGCGCCCAGGTCACGGATCATTTCCAGGATTTCCTGATGTCCATATGTACGCTGTTTAATCGGTGCGCCATAAGAATCTTTTGTATTAATATAGCCACCATTTCTCCAAACTTCCCAGCTGATGTCATGGGGTTCATTCAAAATACCAAAAAGAATACCGGGATGGTTGGCATAAACCTTTGCAGCTTCCTGCCAGAACATCTTTTGCTTTTCGGTGATACAATAGAATTCATGGAGGTTTAAGATAACGTATTTACCCTTGGAGGTAATACGGTTGATCAGGCTGTCCACCCTTTCTCTATAACCGGAATAGTCTTTGTTCTGATACCATTCCTCACCAAACCAGAATTTGGAATGTACACCCAAACGAACCATATTGCCGTTCCAGTTATCCAGAAGCATATCAATACGTTCATTCAACTCATCACCGCCTGTTGCCCAGGTCATATCCGGCAAGCCGGCACCAACCAGGCGAACAGTCTCACCCGCAGAGTTTTTCAGCCATCTGCCTTCAACGTGGAGCGGAAGGGGGGTTTTGTCTTCCTCCGCAAACGCAGAAATAGGCACCGAGCATAAGCACGTTGCCGTCAGCAGAAGCGAACAAAGCAGGCATAGGATTCTTTTCATAGTAAACTTCCTCCTTAATTAAAAAGTCCATATTCATTTCGATTTTATAACAACTATTATACAGGGATTTCGTCTTTTTTTAAATGTGGTATTCTTTTGATTTATGTTGTTTTTTTGTTTTGTTTATAAAAAATTCACATAAATAATACGAATGACGATGGAAAACCAATTTATTTTTGGGGAAATTTTTTAAAGCTGGTATAATATCAAAGGCTGGAATAAAGTTTACCCCACCTACTAAAAGTTTACCCCCTTTAAACCGCAGCGAAAATAAGATACAATGGTATGGGAATTTGCTTCTAAATTTTATATGTTGTATTGTTATATATTAAATAGGAAGAAATTAATACCAAATAAAGCAAAATTGTACTCTGCTATGCGCAAACGAAAGGATGATTGACATGAAACGTAAACTGCTTGGCCTGTGTCTTGCCATCTGTATGGCATTGAACCTTATTACCTTCATCACCGTCCCAACGGTTTCCGCCGCCCTTCCGACCTCTTCGGAGGTTCCGAATTATTCCAGGGAGCTGAAAACCCTCGGTAACAAGGTTGTCTATGCCGACACCGAAGAACCAATTGTTCTCCGGGGCGTCAACATTCCCAGTCTTGGCTGGGGTATGGCAGAACATCTGGCAGAATCCATCGTTGAGATGTACGACGGCTGGAACAGCAACCTCATCCGTCTGGCCGTCAATCCCAATTTTTGGTTCAACGGCAGTGTGGACGCAGGTAAAAACCTGACCAAAGAGAAATACCGCCAGTGGATTGATGACATGGTAAAAGCCGCCCAGGTACGGGGAAAGTACATCATCATTGACTGCCATACCTATGTCTGTCCCGTGCAGGAAACCATGGACTTCTGGATGGATATGTGTGACGTCTATGGCAATAATCCGGCCGTTCTGTTCGGTCTTTTGAACGAGCCGCACAGCATTGACTGGGAACTTTGGCGGAACGGCGGTACCAAAAACGATGCGCCGGCAATCGGCCACCAGGCGCTGGTAGAAGCAATCCGTGACAAGGGGATAAAAAACATCCTGATTGCCGCCGGTCTGAACTGGGGTTATAACCTATCCGGTATTGTAGATGGGTATGCACTGATCGACCAGGGTTCCGGCGATGATCTTTCCAAAGCCGGCAACGGCATCATTTACGACTCCCATGTCTATCCCGGCAAATCCGGAAAGAACCGGGACGGCTGGAACAGCAACCTCGGCCCCGTCCGGGAAAAGTATCCCGTACTGGTAGGCGAATGGGGCTGGGACAGCAGCGACAGCAACATCACAAACGGCACCAACAGTACGGACGCCATCTATAACCTTCAGTTCCTCAAATGGATGGATGACGGCTATGGCGAATATACCGATTCCGGCAGTGTTCCCATCAACTGGACAGCCTGGAATTTACATATGAAATCCACCCCCCGCATGATTACCGACTGGGACTTCATGCCCACCGATTTTAATGGTAAATATGTCAAAGAGGCCCTATTGAACTATCCCTCCACCAACTATATACAGGAGGATAAGACCTATACAGCGGACTTTTCAAAAGATGTTTTCCGAGGTATTTCAGGCGCATCTGTTGAAAATGAAGCTTTGTCCGTCACATCCGGCAGCAAGATGAATGTCAAACTGAATCTGTCGACCGATTGGAACCTGAACGGCGTACAGACCCTGGAAATGGACATCAATGCCTCTGATGCCCAAAGTCTGGAGATCGGCTTTTACGGCACCGACATGGAAACCTGGACAAAAAAAGTCAGTTTAAATGCCGGAGACCAGCACATCACCATCGGTATTGATGAACTGGTAAGACAGGGGAATCCCAAAACTGACGGCAAACTGACGCCTGCAATTACTGCCGTCATCCTTTTGCCTGCCGAAAACAACAATGGTTCTCTTACCGTAGACAACGTAAAAATCAACACCGCAAAAAATCCAACCCTTACTGCAAAAGAATATTCCTATATTCCTCCGGAAGGGGAAGGTGACTTCACCTATGATTTTGACACAGATGCAACCAAAGTCACAAAGTTCGGTTCCAACGCCGGCTTCACTGCTTCCTATGCAGAGGATATTCCCGGCGTAGACGGCCAGCCCACCACCACGGTGAAAGCCAATTATGCCAGCAACGCCGGCTTTGCCACCTTGTATCTTCCAAGAACACATAAGTCCAAATACTTCTCTTTCTGTATCAAAAACCCATCGGGTGTGGCGAACTCACCCAGATTCAAGCTGGAGAGTTCAGAAGGCTCCCAAAATTTCACCCCGGTACTGAAGGAAGGCGACACCGGATGGAAACAGTTTATCTTTGAAATGGACGGAACAGCTGTTTCCAATGTCCAGCTTCGAAGCAGTAATAAAGATAATTACTATTACATAGACAATCTGGTCTTCAGCGACACCTATCCGGAAGTTATTGCGCCGATGGAAACCTACACTTATACTTCCTCCTATGGTTTTGAACGGGAATGGTCTTATAAACTGGTTCCCCAGTTCCTTACAGGTGCAGGGGGAGAGGGTGACAGCACCGCGGCAAAGATTATACCGGAGGGCGCAGGTTCCGGCAACAGTCTGATGATTGACTTCACCCGGGGTGACAGCGATACCCCAGCTGTTACGAAAATTGAACTGGACAAAAACGACTTTTGGAAAAGCAAAGGAGACTATACCGGAAATCTTAGTAAAACCAATACATTTATGTTTGACGCAAAAAGTGCGGACGGAAAAAACCACACCATGCAGATCTATCTCCGGGATGCCGCCTCCTCCACCTATGAAACCGTCACCAATACGGTGGAATTCACAATTACCCCCCAATGGCAGCGGTTCTGCTTCCCCATGGAAGATTTCCGTCTCAGCGACATTGATGTGCAGGCCGCGCCAAATCGTGTCCGGGGCTTCGGTATCCTCTGTCCTGAAAAGAACACCACAGGCAAAATGCTCTTTGACAACTGGACCTTTACCAGCGACCCGGAACTTCCGATGCCGACCAAACAAATACACTATGTAAACACCTTTGACGAAGATATTTATACGCAAAATGGCGGCGTGATCTCTTACAGCGGTAATACCGAAAGCAAGTCTATCACCGCAGAAGTTCAGCCAAACGGGGGCTTTAAAAACTCTGCCGGCCTGGTATTTGACCTGAATTATACCTCATCCAGTCAAAAGGTACAACTTGCCACCACAACTGCCGGTGTTGAGGACCCGGTCGAAAATGGACCCAGTATCTTCCCGGAAGACTGGGATATGAGCAAGGCACTGTATGTAAGTGCCCTGGTAAAAGGCGAAAACCTTGCCCGGCCGGAAAAACCCAAATATGACATTACCGGTACCAGCCTGAAAATTGAACTCTATAACGGCCCCAACCTGACGGGTTCTGCCACTCTGGACGTCAGCCGTGATAACTGGGGCTATGTATCTGCTCCGCTGGCTCTCAACAATAAAAGTAATTATAAAAATGATTACATTGCAAAGTCAAACCGGATTGTCATCAGCTGCACCGGTACCAACTATGTGGGCACCATCCATGTGGACGATCTTGCCTTTGTTGATGCACCGGCAGACAATGTACCGGACACCGGCACATTAAACTTCTATGACTCCTTTGAAGCATCCCGCCTGAACTTTGATAAGTCCAGCGAAGGTGCCTATACCGATATAAATGATTATTTTGCCCGGAGCAATACCAAGGCACTCATCGGCGATTACGGCACTGCATTCCAGTATAAAAAGGGCCCGAACAGTGGAAATACCGAGAATCCTCCCTATCTTGAGGCGGCTCTTCCTGCCTCCTGGCATCTGGATCACGCAGACGAACTTTACTTCGTTGCCCGGCTGATGGCAGATGACTCTCAGAAGGGGCTTTGGGACACTGGTTCCAAATACGGACCATATAGTTCGGATTATCTGACCGACAGCCTGACTCCAAGCATCGCTCTGGTGGATGTTTATAATAACGTCTATAAATCACCCTTCACCCTAACGGGTACCGGCGGCAATAACATGGACATTTCCCTCAGCCTTGATGCGTTTGTTTCCGATAACGGACAGAAACCTGATCTTTCAAAAATTACCGCCATCCGGTTCTATCCGGATCAGAGCAAGGATGTCTTCTGCTTCCGCATTGACAACCTTGGCTTTAAAGGCGGCGCCGCAGGCCTGGCCTCTGTCACAGCAGTTGTTGACGGTACGGATATTATCACAAATGGCCTGAAAACAGGTACTGCGACCGTCACCGCCACCTTTGACACAGAAAATATGGAAGATTTGCCGCAGGATTATACATTGGTCACCGCCCTTTATAGCAAGGACGGACTGACTCTGCATTCGGTGAAAAGCGGTTCCGGCACCATACAACCCGGCAGTGCTTCCATCTCAGCAGAAATTGATATTCCGGAGGATTCGGAAAATTACACCATGAAAATCTATGTATGGGAGGGCAGCTCGGTTGATACTGCCAACCCCGCAGCTTCTGCCATTGTCCCCATCACAATTTAGCGTATACTTCTATTTACCCGGGAGAAAATCCAACCGTTTTCTCCCGGGAATACTACTTTCGAATACCTTTTCAAAAAGCATAATTCACATTGCGCTTTTTGAAAAAGTATTTAAATAAACACAAAAAGGAGGATCATCTGAATGACAACAGAAACAGCAATAAAAAATGCAACACTAAAAATTAAAACCTTCCTGGATGAGTTCGAAGGAACTTTTCCGGCAGAAGCATCCAAAGATTATGTATATCCCCACCAGGACAATGTGTCCTGGACATCCGGTTTCTATTCCGGTATGCTTTGGCTCTGCTATGAGCTTACCGGCGACCCGGCTTTCAAAAAGGCCGCTGAAGAACATTATGAAAGCCACAAGGACCGTATCGTCAACGAAAAGAGCGTTGACCATCATGACATTGGTTTTCTCTATACTCTGTCAACAGTTGCCCAATATAAGATAACCGGCGACCCGGACGCAAAAGAAATTTCGGTCAAAGCGGCCGATGTCCTGATGCGCCGTTTCCAGAAGAAGGGCGGCTTTATTCAGGCATGGGGACCAATGGATGACCCGGATTCCTATCGTCTGATTGTGGACTGTCTGCTGAACCTGCCCCTTTTGTTCTGGGCAACCGAAGCAACCGGCGACCCGAAATACCGAGATGCGGCAACCACACACATGAAAACCGCAATCCGCAATGTCATCCGGGACGACAGCTCCACCTTCCACACCTTCTATTTTGACCCCGAAACCGGCGCTCCCCTCCGCGGCGTCACCCACCAGGGATATGCGGACGACAGCTGCTGGGCACGCGGCCAGGCATGGGCGGTCTGCGGTCTTGCCCTCTGTTACCACTATACAAAAGATCCGGAGATTCTTCCCTATTATGAACGGGTCACCAATTATTTCATCAATCATCTGCCCGCAGATTATGTACCCTATTGGGATATGATTTTTGACGAGACCAGCGGAATGCCCCGTGATACATCCGCCGCAGCGATTGCTATCTGCGGCATCTATGAGATGGAAAAATACCATCCCAACGCAAAACATAAGGAGGCAGCGGATAAGATGCTTGCTTCCCTTGAAGAAAACTACAACACCGAAGCCCTCCCGAACTGCCAGGGTCTTTTGACAGACGGTATGTATAACTGGAACGACAACCCAAATCCGGAATGCAACATTTGGGGCGACTATTTCTATCTGGAGGCCCTGATGCGTGCAAAGGATCCAGACTGGAAGATGTATTTCTAATTGACAAAGGATATTTGAACGGAATTCCCTCGGTTCAGCCTTTGACAGAACGCGAGGCGTTTCCGACACAAGCCGGAAACGCCTTTTATAATAATTTTATATCCTTCCTGCAAAACAGAGATAAATCTATATTGCCGCAGCAGGACGGCGGAATGGAGGACATTATGACACCAAATTATAAAAATCCCGAACTTTCTATAAAGGAACGGGTCGAAGACCTGTTATCCAGAATGACGGTGGAAGAAAAAGTTGCACAGATGACCCAGGTGAGCGTCAATATGGTTTCTGCAGATGAAGCCGATGTCTATGCTGAAAAGGGAATCGGCTCATTTTTACACAGCCTCGGCGATACCACCCGGCGCCTGAAGCAAATTGCGTCCAATACCCGGCTGGGAATCCCCTTGATTTTTGGCATTGACGCCATTCATGGCCATTCTCTTCACAACGGTTGTACCATGTATCCCTCTCAGCTTGGGGTCTCATGCAGCTGGGACGAAGAAAAAATCCATGAAATGGGGAAGATCACCGCACGGGAAGCGGCGGAAGAAGGCCTGCACTGGCTTTTCTCACCGGTGCTCTGTGTCGGCCGCGACCTCCGCTGGGGACGAATTGACGAAACCTTCGGCGAAGACCCCTATCTGATTGGGGAACTTGGCTATTCTATCATCCGCGGCTATCAAAGTGAAAATCTGGCGGCGGCCTGCGCAAAACACTATCTTGGCTATGGCGAAAGTGTAGGCGCACGCGACTCATATGACAGTCAGATCAGCGACCGCAAGATACGTGAATGCTTTCTTCCCCCCTTCAAACGGGCAGTGGAAGCAGAAAGTATGACCTTTATGGTGGGCTATGAGAGCATTGACGGCCTGCCCATGAGCGCCAACCGGAAATTCCTCCGGGACGTCCTGAAAGACGAACTGGGTTTTGCAGGCTTTTCCGTCACCGATTGGTGCAATATCGAAGGCCTGCACGCCCGGCAGTTTGTAGCAAATGACCTGCGGGACGCTTCGAAGATTGCCGTTGAAGCAGGAAACGATATGAGTATGAACTCCCTGGGCTTTATGGAACATGTCATTGACATGGCCAAAAGCGGTGAATTGGACATGAAATACATTGATGACAGTGTCCGCCGGATCCTTGCCGTCAAGTTTAAGCTCGGCCTCTTTGATGGCATTGAACAAAGAATCCCCCATGGCTGCACAGCCTGCGAAGAACATATCACGGCCTGCAAAGCCCTCACTGACGAATGCCCGGTACTTCTGGAAAACAACGGCATCCTGCCTCTGGGCAGCAAATATAAAAAGATTGCCGTCATCGGCCCGAATGCGGATAATGTGAAAGCACAATACGGCGACTGGACCTATTTCTCCCATCCCGATGCAAACCCCAACGCAGTCCCGAAAGAAGAATTATATACCATGCTGCGCGGTATGAAAACGGTCTTTTCAGATGCGGAGGTGCGTTATACCCGGGGATGTGATGTGATGGACCCCACCGATCAGAATATCAAGGAGGCGGTAGCCCTGGCAAATGACAGCGATGTAGTGGTTGCAGTACTGGGTGACTGTCTGGATCAGAATGGCGAATCGAAAGACCGCTGTAATCTGGAGATCACCGGAGCACAGCTCGACCTCTTAAAGCAGTTGAAGGCCACCGGCAAGCCGGTTGTCGTCATTCTGGTCAATGGCAAACCCCTTTGCATCGGTGAAGTCCGGGACAACTGCGACGCCCTTCTGGAAACCTTCAATTCCGGCGCTTACGGCGGCCTGTCTGCGGCAAAAATTCTCCGCGGCGACTGCAATCCGGAAGGTAAACTGACCATCTCCTTCCCCCGGAACGCCGGACAGATTCCTGTTTATTACAATCAATATGCCGGCTGGCACAGCAATCCAAAAACCGGCGGTTACTGCGACTGCCCGCCGGACGCCCTTTATCCCTTTGGCTATGGCCTGTCCTATAACAACTATACCTATGCCAATATGCAGGTCAGCAAGACATCGGTCACACCCGATGACACCATCGAGGTATCTGTGGACATTACCAACAACGGCGGCAGAGACGGAAATGAAATTGTGCAGCTCTATGTCAACGACAAGGTGAGTTCTGTCTGCACACCGGTCAAACAGCTCCGCGGCTTCCAGCGCGCCTTCATCAAGGCCGGCCAAACAATAACGGTGACCATTCCCCTTTCTGTCAGTGACCTTTGGATTGTCAACCGCGAAGAGGAATATATTGTGGAGGCAGGCGAGTTTGAACTGATGATCGGCAAGAGTTCCCTCGACCGCGACCTTTTGACCCAAACCATCCGCTGTACAGAAACACGCCGTCTGTCATCAAGTTGTTAGGAAGAAATTCTTTCTTTTGCATTGACATTTTTCACCGGTACCGCTATAATGCTCTCGAATTCAAATATCTGCACAGATGGAAATAAAGGAGCGTTCTCTATGATTTATGTATCTGAACTCAAATGCGAGTACAAGGTCAATCCCATCGGGATTGACACGGCCAAACCACGGTTTAGCTATGTGATCGGCGCGGACCACAGCGATGTTATGCAGTCCGCTTATCAAATCGTTGTCAGAAACGGCAATGAAGTTTTCTGGGACAGCGGCAGGGTGGAAAGTGAACAATCTATCCAAATTCCCTACGGCGGCCCTGTTCCTGCCCCCAAAACCAGATATACCTATCAAATCAAAATCTGGTCAACAGACGGTGAAGAAAGCGATTTTTCAGAACCGCAATTTTTCGAGACCGGCATCGGCAGGTTTGCCGATTCCCCCGCAAAGTGGATCAGCGCAAGGAAGGACAACGCCTGCCTGCACAAAACCTTCACCCTTACAGCGGTCAAAGACGCGCGCATTTATGCTTCCGCCTGCGGACTTTACCGCATTATCCTCAACGGAAAAGATATTACCGAAGATTTGCTGACCCCCGGCTGGACCGCCTATAAAAAGCGGATACAGTACCAGACCTATGATGTAACACCGTTTTTAAAAACCGGCGAAAATACCATAGACATCTATCTCGGCAATGGTTGGTATAAAGGAAGGATTGGCTGGGCAGACCAAACCAGCTTCTATGGTTATGATACCGCGGCGATTATGGAACTGGACCTGGAAGGCGTTCCCGTGCTGGTCACGGATGAAAGCTGGAAATGGTCCCGCGGGAATATCGAATTCTCTGAATTTTATGACGGCGAGGTCTATGACGCACGGCTGGACTATAAAAAAGCGCTCTATCCCGTCCAGGTGATGGACGTTGATAAAAACCTGCTGGTTGCCCAGGAAAATGATCCGGTACGGCGGATTGAGGAAATTAAGCCGCTCTCCCTTATCACCACACCGAAAGGCGAAACCGTTCTGGACATGGGACAGAACATGGTGGGACATCTGCGCTTTAAAGTCAAAGGCAATCCCGGCGATGTTGTGATCATCCGCCATGCAGAGGTGCTGGATAAGGACGGCAACTTCTATCTCGGAAACCTGCGCACAGCCAAAGAACAGATTGTTTATATCCTCAAAGGCGGCGAAGAAGAGATATTCGAACCCCATTTTACCTTTATGGGCTTTCGTTATATTCGGATCGACCGCTATCCGGGAGAGGTCAAACCCGAAAACTTCACCGGTATCGTCATGCACACGGATATGGAGGAGACAGGAGATTTCTCCTGTTCCAACCCAATGGTCAACCAATTGGTGCACAACATCAAATGGGGACAGAAAGGCAACTTTGTGGACGTCCCAACCGACTGTCCCCAGCGGGATGAACGCCTCGGCTGGTCCGGAGATGCACAGGTTTTCTGCGCTACTGCAAGCTATAATATGAACACCGCCTCTTTCTTCACCAAATGGCTTCATGATGTGGCGGCAGACCAGATGGAGGACGGCCGGATCCCCGATGTAATTCCCGATGTCCTGATACAGGGCGGTGCCTGCGGATGGGGTGACTGTGCGGTCATCTGTCCCCAGGTTATCTACAACTTTTATGCAGATACCCAACTGCTTGCCGAGCAATACGACAGCATGAAAAAATGGGTGGAATATATCCGCGGCACCGGCGATGACGAATACCTTTGGAATACAGGAAAACATTTCGGCGACTGGCTGGCGCTGGACTCTGAGGAGGACAGCTATCGGGGCGCCACTGACCACGGTTATGTAGCCACGGTCTTCTATGCCAATTCGGTGGATTTGCTATCAAAGGCGGCAAAAATCCTTGGCAAAAACAGCGATGCAGACGCATACCGGGCGCTGCACAGCGCAGTCAAAGACCGCTTCTGTGAAGTTTATATCGGCAAAGACGGTCTGCCGACCCAAAAGACCCAGACCGCATATGTGCTGGCGCTGCACTTCCATATGGTACCGGAGGAACTGCGTACCGGGATTGCAAAAGCGTTGGCGGATGACATTCTTGCCCATGATACCCACCTGACCACCGGATTTTTAGGTACCCCCTATCTCTGTTTTGCCCTGTGCGACAACGGCTATGAAGATTTGGCCTTTGCCCTTTTGATGAAGGATGATTATCCTTCCTGGCTCTATGAGGTAAAGATGGGTGCCACCACCATCTGGGAACACTGGGACGGCATCAAACCGGACGGCAGTTTCTGGAGCGACAGCATGAATTCCTATAACCACTATGCCTATGGTGCAATCGGTGAATGGCTGTATCGGTATGTAGGCGGCATCGGTGTGGACGAAACAGCGCCCGGCTTCAAGCATATCCTGCTTGCGCCGCACATTGGCGCGGACTTTACCTATGTCAATTGTTCCTATAAGAGTATGTATGGCAACATTGTGGTCAACCGGAATGAAGACGGAGATACCCAGCGTTTCTATGTGGAAGTCCCCTGCAACACAACTGCCAGCTTCACCGTTCCGGCTGGTCTCAGACAGGCCGGTGAAGTGCTTCATCTCACTTCCGGCAAACATGAACTTTGCTTTGATAAAGCAATTTAATCCTTTTCTGTCACCGGAATATCGGTAATTTAAACATACACAGAAAAAAGAACGGAGGTAATGGACACCCTATATAAGACAGTAAAATGCAATTTTATATAAGATGTCTGTCAAGCAGGATTTAAAAAGTCTATCGCTTATAAAAGCGATAGACTTTTTTCTATGTCGCAATAGTGGACTAGAAGTAATCATTTTAGGGACTTTTCGGCTTTCATAAACCGCATAGACTCTCACTTTTTCAAATGTGAAACGCCGTTAAACTTAGGGGGTATGTATAGTTTTAAATTAAAACCCTTGAAAATGCGGTTCTAAATGTCCACATAATTTATAAATTTTTTATTGGATATGTGGTTTAACTATTTCAGATTTTTTAATTAAATGTGTTGAATTAAATTTAGGAAATTCAGCATTAGTTATTGTAGATTTTTTTGAAAAATATTTTCCTGTTTTTAGATAAAGCTTTATTTCCTTAATATCATCTATCGAAGAAAAGTTACCGTTTTCCACAAGAAATGCAACATATTTTATATTATCAACATTCGCATAAATTGTTCTTGATATATTGAATTCCATCTCTTTATCAATATTAAATATACTATCTGTATTATTGACATTATGTGATGTTAGAGTGGAAAAATCCAACAATTCAGTTTTTAATTTAGTCCCATTTTTTAAAGTTATACTTGCAGAAATATTTTTTGCAAAAATAGTTAGCTTATTTATGTAGATATTTAAAACCAACATCAAGACTGTACCATTCTTTTTCTCTTTGTTTCCTTTCGATACTCCTACAGCGTTTATTAATGTTATAGAATCCAATAATGTTATTTGAATCTTCCGAAAAAAATTTATTATTGGGGAAAATATCACAGGCAACCACGCCGTTGCGCCAATAATGCTTAAAATAAAAGTAGTAGTATTCATAATTAAATCTCTCCTTACTCTTTTGTTAATTCCTGATACATTTTCATCAATTCCACAACGCATTGGCTTTCGGTCATTGTCCTGACGTCGAAACTGTATGCCTGCATAACCGCTCTGTCGTTTGCCTGATGAGCCTTCTATTCTTTGTCTGTCATTGGTCGGTAATTCTTTCGGTAGATATATTTATTTTGATTATAACATAAATAACATTTTTTATCAATAAATTTGTAATTTTTGCATATGAAAAGACCATAATCGAAATTGAATAAGACCAGAAAAAACGGACAATGACAAAAAAGGCCTTTTGGTCATGTCAAGAAAAAGTGAACACAAAACTAAGAGTTTTTACAATTTTGCACTTCAAACTGACAAGGGCTAACCCAGCCAATAGCAGAATGCATCCGTTTGGTGTTGTAATACAACTCAATATATTTAAAAATATCCATGCGAGCTTGTTTGGGATTGTCGTAATGCGCATCTTGAACAAGCTCCCTTTTTAATGTTCGGTAAAAAGATTCCATCACAGCATTGTCATTCGGGTTACCTTTTCTACTCATGTTTTGACGAAAACCATAACGAATGCACATTGCCTAAAATCGTTGCGCCGTATATTGACAACCACGATCAGTATGTGGTATAAACCCCTCGGATGGATGTTCCCGTCCTATCGCTTGATTCAAGGCCGAGAGCACCAATGTGTCACGGACTCGGGTATCCATAGCCCAACCTACTACCCTCCTGGAGAATATATCAATAAAAACGGCTAAATACAGCCAACCGTGTTTCGTTGGAATGTAAGTGATGTCTCCAACCCATATTTCATTTTTTGATTTTGCTGAAAATACTTGATGGAGGAGGTTGTCTTTTTCATCATAGATTGTTTTATTTGCCTGATATCGATAATATTTACGCGTTCCCTTTGCGATCACTCCATGCTCACTCATAAGTCTGCATACTCTTTTTGCATTCACATGGATTCCTTGTTGTTCCACAACCTTTTGAATACGCCTTGAGCCGTAGCGTGCTTTGTGTTCGTGAAAAATATCCTCAATCATTTCCGTCAGAGCCTCATTTTCGATAGTACGTTTGCTTTTTCTACGTTTCAAGTAATCATAGAAACCAGAACGTGAAATATTTAATATTTTGCAGGCCTTCTTGATATTGTATTGTTTTTGATGCTCTTTTAAAAACTGAAATCTCACACATTCTTTTGCTTCAAGAAGGCCTGGAATTTTTTTAGGATTTCGTTCTCCATACGCAATTCCTCGTCCTGTTTCTGCAGCTTTTTCAACTCATATGTAGAGTTAAAAAGTGCGTTCCCATATTCATCATACTCATTGATCCAACGGCGCAGACTACAACCGCTGATTCCTAATTCAGCAGCTGTTTGTGCTACAGATTTATCTGTTTCTTGTGCTAATTTTACTGCTGCCATTTTAAATTGCTTGTCATATACTGCTCGTTTCATAAACTGAACCACCTTTCTTTCTTTTGCTCTTATCTTTGTGTCCAGTTTATTATACCATATCCACAAATATGCACCCCAAAAGTGTCTAACTTTTGGGGTGCACTTCAAATGCAGGCCTACGGCTTTGATATAAAAAAAACATGACCGAATCCGATTGCGCTGCTGCATTAATGAAATTATATCAAAGACTGACATTACTTAAAAAAATCCCCTGTACAGCATGTACAGGGGATTTTGCCATATTTCATTTAAATCAGTTGCAGCAGCTCATGTTCATGTGCTTCACGCGGTCATGAACCTCTGCACGCTTCGCATTGTTAAACCGGTCAATCGTTCCAACCAGATACCCGGTAATCCGTCTGATCCGCTCGAAAGGAATCGGGGTCAAAACATAATCCGCATCCACATATCCATCATCACAGATGGTCAGATTCAATGTTTCAATATCCATCCCCGGATTGCTCTTTCTGATATGGTTCGCATAATGGGTGATCTCTTTGGCCTCCATTGTGCCATTCACAACATTTACTGTCATTTTCATTTCCTCCAAACACAATTTAATTTTCATTCACTGTCTGCTATTATACACCCTTTATGCTTCCATGTCAATAGATATTGTGTAAAATTTTGATTACAAACACAAGATATTGTGTCACACAATTCTTTCCCCATACAGCAGAATATGAAAAGGCATATGAATCAACATCCCATTTTCCGCCCGTTTGCGAAGTTTTTCAGGCATGTAAATACCGAAATAAACTTACAGATATTGCCCTGTTTATTCCAAACTTCGTGAGGTTACAAAAGCAATCTTTTACAGACTTTGGGCAAAATCGCGCCCATAATTTTGGGCATTTTCCAAATCATCCGCAGAGGGGACAAAGATGGTCTTGCAGCCGTCTCCAAAAAGATTCATCTTCAGGCCGCTCAGCCGGGCGGACAAATTCGGGATAGCCTCACCGCTCCAGCCATAGGAACCAAAGACGAGAACCGGCTTCTTTTTGTTATTGATGGCGTCCACATGAGCAAGAAGCTGCCAAACGGGTGCCACTGCATCCCCGTTAATGGTGGGGGAACCAATTGCAAAAGCGTCTGACCCGTTCAGCGCCGCCGCAAGATCTCCCATATCATGGTGGTTGAGATTATAAAGGGGACAGTCCGCATCCGGAATGACCGAAAGGATCCCCTCGCGGATTGCCCGTGCAAGTTTTCTGGTATTGCCATAAGCCGTACAGTAAAACAACGGTATGGTCTTTTTCTCGTTCTGCCGGGGCTGGCTCCACTCGGCATATTTCTCCATCACATAAGAAATCCGGCCCTTCCGGGTAAGCACCGGGCCATGGCTTGTACAGATATAAGAGATAGAAAGGTCTTCTATCTTTTCCAGGCCCTTTAACACATAAGGCTTAAACGGACCAAAGATGGCATCGTAATATCCTTTAAAGGCAGCTTCGTACTTCTCCGGATAAACGGTGTTATAATCAAATACATAGGGTTCACAATAATGTGCGCCGAAAAAGTCACAGGGGAACAAGGTCTTTTCCTCTTCGCACCATGTGAACATGGAATCCGGCCAATGCA
This sequence comes from uncultured Clostridia bacterium, assembly GCA_910580105.1. GTDB lineage: Bacteria > Bacillota > Clostridia > Monoglobales > Monoglobaceae > CAJTWN01. The sequence continues at coordinate 26,547 of CAJTWN010000003.1, forward strand.
GGAAAGGCGCGTTGATGAAGGACAGGGTCTTGCCGCCCAAATCCAGCTGATCGCCGTCCTTTACTGTCTGTACCTGTAAATCCGAATGATTGGTGATGTTTTTGAGATACAGCGCACCTGCACGGCTGGCCACAATGGCCGCATTGCTGCACAGCGGCAGAAGCCTTGCCAATGCGCCGGAATGGTCCGGTTCGCAGTGGTTCAAAATGATATAATCAATCTCCGCAGGGTCAATCACCTCGCGGATATTTTCAAGATACTGTTCAAAGTAGGTGTCATGGCACACTTCGATCAGAGCCGTCTTTTCTGTGCCTTTGACCAGATAGGAATTATAGGTGGTCCCATATTCCGTCTTCATCACAATGTCAAATATCCGCATCGCCGGGTTCATTGCCCCCACCGAATAGATACTGCCCGTTACTTTGTTTGCAGACATGAATTATTCCTCCTCAAACTGATCCTTGCCAACGCCGCAGAGAGGACAAACAAAATCATCAGGTACATCTTCCCAGACAGTTCCCGGAGCAACCCCTGCATCCGGCGCACCTTCAGCCTCGTCATACACATAACCGCAAACAACACATACATACTTTTTCATATTCAATGACCTCCAATGTTTTTTTATTTTTAGTATTGACATTTTCTTTGTTTTATCATACCATAGAGCCACCACAAAAACTGTTGCATTTGCAACAAAAGAAGGGGATAACATGAAAAAATTTACAACCGGACTGTTTTTTGGTGTAGAGACCGGAGCGTACCAACAGATGCTGACCTGTTTTGACGCAAAAGAGAAAACATACCAACCCGGAAACATCATCTGTGATTTTTCCGATACCAAAGATATTCTCGGCATTCTGAAAAGCGGTTCGGCAGAAACAGTAAGTGTTGACGAATTCGGCAACCGTACCATCCTTGAAACTTTAACGGCAGGAAACGTCTTTGGCTGGCCGCTGTCCGCCGTATACAGGGATGACAGCCTGATGGTCGTCTGCGAGAAACCGTGCAGCGTCCTTTTCATCCACTATCAGCATATCATCAAACGCTGTGAAAAAGCCTGCGAACACCACAGCAGACTGGTGGAAAACCTGCTGCGGATGATGTCCGAGAAAAATGCCTACCTCGGATTCCGGGTCAAAGTACTCAGCGGACGCAGTATCCGGGAAAAATTGCTCTGTTATTTCCGGTTCATGGCGGCTGAAAATGACGGCAACGCCTTCCAGCTGCCCTTTTCCATGAGTTCCCTGGCAGACTATATCTGCTGTGACCGCAGCGCAATGATGCGGGAACTGAAAAAAATGCGGGAAGAAGGCCTTATCCGCGTGGACAGGCGCAGGATCACCTTTTCTTCTTCACTTCCTTCATCCTATACCTCCTGAAAAGCTTTTTGTCTGCATCCGGCAAATTTTTTCTATCCGAAAGGTATCGGTATAAATTCTCCGGCACCGGGCAAAGCTGGAAGTAGGAAATCGTGAATAATTCATGAACAACCTTCTGTTTTTATTGACAAATTTCCAAGCTATGCTATAATTTATGACAGGAAACAAAATGAGAAAGGTAAAGCACAGAATGAGCAAAAAATTTACGGCCTGGTCACTCTTTTTGGCTGTGGTCTTTATGATAGGTTCCACCCTGCTGGGCACTGCCGCCGCCAAGCGGATATCCAGTATTGAATTCGGTCAGAACGTCATGGTTGAAGGTCTGGAAAGTGAAAAAGACACCCTCGGCCTGGTGAACTTTCTTCTCATCGGCGTTGATGCCGAAGGTGACCGCAGTGATACCATTATGCTATTCTCTGTCGATGGTTATTCCAAGCGGATTAACATTCTGTCCATTCCCCGTGACACACGGGTTCAGTTCGGCAGCAACTATGAAAAGATCAATGCCTCCATCGCCATCGGGAAACAGGAGGTGGCGGCCGGACGTCTGAACGAACCGGAAGAATTGTTAATCCAAAAGGTCAAAAATCTGACCGGGCTTCCCATTGATTATTTTGTCAGTGTGGACTTCAACGGATTTATGGAAATCATCGATGCCCTGGACGGCGTTGAATTTAACGTCCCCTATGACATGGATTATGACGACCCGGTACAGGGGCTGCATATTCATCTGGAGGCAGGGCAGCAGCATTTAAGCGGCAAGCAGGCCCATGATTTTGTCCGTTTCCGCCACAACAACGATATGTCCGCTCCCGGTGAATATATTATGGGCGATGTGGGACGTATTTATTGGCAGCAGACCTTCATGAAGGAGCTGATTGCTCAAAAACTTGCGCCCCAGTATCTCGCACGGATTAATAGTATTTTTGAAGTCATCAACCGAAACGTCCGGACCAATTTCACCATGCAGGATTTGCTGAAATATGTGTCTTTTATCGAAGAAATTGACCCGGCTTCCATCAAGTCCTACCGGATTGCAGGCGAAGACCAGTATATCAACGGCGTATCCTACTATATTTATGACGGAGACGGGACGACGAAACTGATTCACGATGTATTCCTCCCCCGATCTGAAGCGGAATGGCAGGAAGAGCAGGCAAAAAAAGCAGCGGAAGCCACCGCCACCCCGGCGCCGACAGATCAGAAAAAGGACAGTATACAGACAAATGCGTCTGCAAACAAACAATCAAACAACAAAACAACCACAGCCGACAAAAGCGGCAGCGGAATGAAAATAGACGAAAGATAACAGAGGTGTTGGCAATTTTCCACACCTCTGTTTTGTTCAAAAGGAGGATATTCATATGAAAAAACTGTTACATTTCCTTCTGGCGGCGGTTATTGCTGCCACCGGCATGTCCATCTTTGCAGAAGACACTCCGGACATCATCTATGGCGTTCAAGTCATGGTTGACGGTGAAAAAGTTGATTTTCCGGACCAGCAGCCCCTTATTGCAGACGACCGGACCCTTGTCCCCGTCCGCGGCGTATTTGAAAAACTGGGCGCCAAGGTTTCCTATTTGGAAGAGAGCGAAAGTGTACAAATTATCTATGAAACAATCACAATCAATTTTCCTATTGGCAGCAAGACGGTTTCGGTCACCAAGGACGGAAAGACGGAATCCAAGACTCTGGACACAGCAACCCTGCTGATCGCAGACCGCACCATGGTTCCCCTGCGTTTTGCCGCCCAAACCATCGGCGCCAGCGTCCTTTGGGATGAAGAAACAAAGACCGTCACCATCGAGACAAAAGAACAGACACCGATACCGCCCGAAGACGAACCGGGTAAAATCCAACCGGCATACCGCGTTTCTTCCGGCAGGAACAATCTTGCTGCCGTAAAAGATGACGGCACTGTTTGGGTGCAGGGAAAAGGGGACAGCGGACAGTTGGGCGGCCTTTCCTCCTCCGGCACACCGGTTCGGATACAGGGAATTGACGGGGCAATCGCCGTTGCCTGCGGAAAAAACACCATCTATGCCCTGCGCAGCGACGGGACGGTTTGGAGCTGGGGGAGCAACACAAATGGCGCTCTCGGCACCGGAACGGATGCAGAGAATACCGCTGTACCTATACAGGTAAAGAACCTTCCGGAAATTACAGCCATTTCCGCCGGAGAAGCCCACATCCTTGCCCTGGACAAACAGGGTAATGTTTATGCCTGGGGCAGCAACCGCCGGGGACAGTTGGGCGTTGGCGACACCGAAAACCGCAGCGTTCCGGTTTTGATTGATTCTCTGAAAAAAGTTACGGCCATTTCTGCCGGAACCGACCACAGCTGTGCTGTGACAGGCGGTGAGGTATACACCTGGGGCGGAAATGGTTATCAGCAGCTGGGCGGACGCAAAAATGCAAATTATGTCACCACGCCGCAAAATATCCGTACCGTCACAAAGATTGTAGATATAAAAGCCGGAGGCACGTTCACCCTGGCGGTACGCTCTGACGGGAGCATCTATGAATGGGGAACTGTTTATGTGGGTGAACTGGGTTCTGAGGATGAAAAGGACATTGCAGACAGCGAAGGGAATTTCCTTATAGAAGAACCCATGAAGCTTCAATACATCTATCAGGAGGAAGAAAACGGCCCCTATATGGCCCGCGTATTGACCAAGCCGGAAGTTTTGGCCTGCGGAGACAGACATGCAGCCGCAATCAAAGACGGCACAATCTATGCCTGGGGCGACAGTGCACTGTTTAAGCCCCGTGACAAATCCCAAACCCTGCGCGTACACGCTTTCCCCTATGGCGGCAGTGACAGCTACACCGCTGTTTATACCGGCAGGGAGCGGGAACTTTTCGCTCTGGATGATGCAAAACAACTTTGGAAAATTGATACGGCTCTGGGAAAAGAAAGAATTCTTGACCTTTCAAAATAAATCAATAAAAGAACGCCCTCCTTCCACCATGGAAGGAGGGCGTTCTGCTTTTGCATTTTCTATTCAGGCTGATACAGACTGACAATCTGGCAGTCCTTTTTCACTGCATAACGGACGGTATAGGCAGTACCGCCGGTGGCCCCATACAAATAACTGATACAATAGGCGCTTTCGTCCACCATCCGCCGGTTGCGGCTCTGCATACAGCCGTTATAATAATGATCCGATACATATACCACCGAATCCGCCATTGCAAGGATTTCTTCATATTCCTTCCGGGCCGCCGCATTCCAGGAACGTGCCTGTTCTTTGCAAGGCAAAAACAGGCACAGCTGTATCTCCGGGTTCTCTGCCCGGCAGGCAATGACTGCTCTCTCTGCAAGTGTATCAAACCCCATGGCACCGCCGCAGCAAAATCGTGTGACTCCCAGCTCTATCATATCCAACACTGCCTGATGCAGCTGTTGCGGCAGCCATTCCATATGTTCTTTGGGTATTCTTCTATGTCCGGTAAAACAACAGGTCTTTTCTTTCATCTCTCCACCCCTTACCAAACAAGTATACTATACCAGCCCCTATTGTGCAAGAAAAAAATCGGCCGCTGATACACAGCGGCCGATGTATGTGCCAATAAACTCCAGCATACAAAAAATTCATTACAAATTAACCGCCGTTCCCGGTTCTGCCATCCCCTTTCCGGCTGGCATAGAAATAAAATTTTTTACAGCTTTACGAGTTCTTTAACAATCTGTTGTCATGCCTATGGCGAAAAATCATTTCAAATTCATATAAGTCGGCACCCTTACATAAGCGCCGTTCCTCTGGGTTAATTCCATCAAAGAAACCATCCGAAAAATTTTCTTTCTTCCACACAGACGAAAGTCTGTATTATTTGCTTGTTATGTAATCGGCAAGCAACAATGCAATTTCAAAATGATCTGCATCATGCTGCGTTCCTTTATACTGCTTATCTCCATTTCTGAACAAATGTTCCGGCGCATCCAGTAAATCACCACAGGTAAGAAACATATATAAATCTAAATCTCTAAAATCGCACATCGCTTGTATAGCCGAGCACTCCATTTCTACGGATATACAGCCATCAGCTTTTCTTTTTTCAAAGTTGTTGATTGTTTCCCTGTAAAAAGCATCTGTTGTCCACGTTTTTCCTTTAACAAAGGATATTTTGTTTTCTTCCATAAACTTCGCCACTATATCCGCATTTTTTATCGTTATATAATCAGCAGCCGGTACATAATGGTACGAGGTCCCTTCATCCCGATATGCTTCCGTGGGAAGCATTACCTTCCCGTGTGCAATCTCTTTGTTAAGACATCCGCTTCCACCAAAAACGATATATTTATCCGTTTTGATTTCGGACAACGTGTCTTCAATCGTTGCTACGCAAGCCGGTGCTCCGGCATAAGTCTTTAAAAAGGCAAACTTCTTCCCTTTATGGCAAAGCTGATATATCGGTAAATTCCCTGTGACAGCCACGGACTGTCCAATTTGTTTTAAATCATAATTATCCTCTACATACTTTTCAATGATGTGTGAAAAGGTAACGATACAAGCATCAATTACAGGCGCATCTTCTTTGCAATATGGATTTATTTTTGATTCGGATTGATTATCAAAACTATCAATGATCATTTTCCATCCTCCTGAACCTCGATTTGTCTCACCAATTATATCAATTTTTGCCCTTTCAAACCATTCTGCTGCTCATACAAGCTGTTCCGTCCTTTGCACAACGCTTTCATACGCGCCGGCAATCCCCTCATTTCCTTGCACAATCCGGCTTTTGCTTCTTATTATGTATGAAACTCAAAAATTTCGCATATAGAATTTTTTCACATCTTAGAACGTTTCAACTGCGAAGCGAGGGATACCCCGCCCCTTTGCTGCAAACCAGATACCTGTCTAAAAATGGCGAAAAACAGCTTTTCGGGTTATATGCCCATAAAATTGCAAATTGTGTGATTGTCCTTCTTTTCGGTCAGCAAGATAACCACTGTCCGGCATCACCTTTTATTCTTCAGGAGCAAGGTTCGATAAGGCGGCATTCAGCTGCTCATCCACCACTTTTTTTGCCTCTTTCACCCGGTTCCAAAGCTGGATCTGGGTGGTGATATCCAATGTGCCATAAGAATACAGTCCGGTAATCCGCTGGAAATAACGGACAGCTAAATCCAGCTCTGTATCAAACACATCGTCAATCTCTCCTTTATAAATACCAAGCAGAGACAGAAGTTCCTTTGCCGTCTTTACGTCCTCTCCCTGGTCTCCCCAGCGATAGACCGTTCCATAGGAAAATTCATGATAATCTGCCATGTCCACCGGCACATACCCATTCTCAACAACCGCATCCGGGACAATTCCCACCTTATGTATATTGTTGCCGCGGGGGGTAAGATAATATGCCGTCGTATATTTCATCGCAGCACCGTCCTTCAGAGGTTTGAAATACTGCACCGTCCCCTTGCCATAGGAGGTTTCACCAATCAGGATTGCCTTGTCATTCTCCCGGAGTGCCGCGGCAAATACCTCTGATGCGCTGGCGCTTTTGCCATCAATCAAAACCACTGTTTCATAGTCCGGATTCCGGCTGTTCTGTGATTTATATACCTGATTAAACAGTGCAACTTTGTGGTCTTCTGTTGTAATCAGCGCACCGGGCGGCAGGAACATTTCCGCCATCTTTATGGCCTCTTCCAACACGCCGCCTCCGTTTCCGCGCACATCGACGATAATCTTCTTAATGCTCTGCGCGTCTGCCGCCTGCATCGCCGCTTTAAATTCGCCGGATGTTTCATCATTAAAAGCGCTCACCCGGATATAAAACACCTTCTGGCCATTCTGCTCCTTGACCGCATACTGTACCGACGGTGTGAAAATTGTCTCCCTGTACATGGAAAAATGCAGGGATTCTCCCGTATCCACACGGTATACATCTATCTCCACCAGCGTTGCCGCCGCCCCGCGGAGCAGGGCAAGGGTTTCATCCGCAGAAAGTCCGGAAACATCCATGCCATTGATACGTTCAATCAGATCACCCGGCAAAAGCCCCGCCCGCTGGGCAGGTCCGTCCGCCATAACCGATTGGATATATACCCGGTTATCCACTGTTTGGGACACAATACCAATACCGGCAAATTGGTCGCTCAGCTCCGCCAAAAACTGCTGGGCTTCCTCTTTTGTGAAGTATACAGAGTTCTCGTCAATAGAGGCCAGAATTCCGCGCATAACCACCTCGTAAAGGGATGGGTCCGCTTTGAGTGCCGCCGTCAGCCCAGCCTCATAAAGACTCTCTCTGGTCACATCTTCATAGCGCGCATAAAGTCCCAGAAAATCCACAACGGCTTTGACATATGCTGCCGCTTTTTCGCCGCTCTGGGGAGCAGCTGTCTCTGTTTCCGTTGCTTCACTGCTTTGCGGCACCGCTGTTTCTGCCGCCTCGTCATCTGCAAAAATCGTGCAGGGTGTCAGCAGAAGAATACCGGAAAGCATTGCCGCCAGCCATCTTTTCATATTCTGCATATGTTTTCCTCTTTTCCTCATCATAGGAATTTAAGGGATACGACCTTGATTCCCAGTGCATTGCGCACAATCACTGCCCGTACATTGCTGTCTGCATAAACATTCAAGTCTTCAAGGTTCAGTTTCGAACCGTCCTGAAGGGAATAGCCCGTATCCGTCATCATCAGCTCGTTATATTCCGCCTCAACCGCCATCCGTGCGGCCCCCTCGCCGGTGGACAGCGGCCGAACATCTTTCAGCACAACCGTCTTCGCTGTGCTGTCGCAAAAATACAAAACGCCCGTGAAAGCATAGGCCTCTGTTATCAAAAGTTCAGGCGGTACTGCAAATGCAGAAACCGACATACCCATCAAAACAGCCGCCGTTATACCTGCAACAAGTTTTTTCAGCATAATTTTCTCCTTTATTTACACTTCCCTCTATACAACGCTATGGGATGTTCCTGAAAACAGGTTTACATCTTTTCCGGCGCTGTAATCTTCAGCATATTCAGCACGCCGCAGAGAACGATCCGCGTACTGTCAATCAGTTTGAGCCGCGCATTCATCAGCGCCGCGTCCTCCACCTTTACCCTGCACGCGCCATAAAACGCATGGAAGCATGAGGCAAGTTCCATCACATAACGGGTAATCTTTGCCGGCTCCAGCATTTCTGCCGCCGCCTTTATCTCATTCGGCAGATCAGAAAGCTTTTTCAAAAGCTCCAGTTCCGCCTCTTCTTTCAACAGTGAAGGTACTATCTCCTGATAGGGCTTTACCTCTATCCCTTCCTCTTTCAGAAGCCGGAGAATACTGCAAATCCGCGCATGGGCATACTGCACATAATAGACGGGGTTCTCATTGCTCTGCTCTGCCGCAAGCTTTAAGTCAAAATCCAGGTGGCTGCCGGCGCTTCGCATATTGAAGAAGAACCGTGCTGCATCCACACTGATGTCTTCCAGAAGGTCTGAAAGAGTGATGGCTTTGCCCGTCCGTTTGGACATACGGACAACTTCACCATCGGACATCAGGCGAACCAATTGAATCAAAACAACATCCAGCCGCTTTGGATCAACCCCAACCGCCGCCAGCGCGTTTTTCATTCTAGCCACATGCCCATGGTGGTCTGTTCCCCAAACATTGATGGCCCAGTCATATTCCCGTGTCTTCAGCTTATTGATATGGTATGCAATATCTGCCGCAAAATACGTTGGTATCCCATTCTTACGGACGAGAACCTCGTTCTTTTCCAGACCCATTTTTTCAAAGTTCAGCCAGATTGCCCCATCTTCTTCATAGGTATATCCATTTTTCTTCAGCAGTTCCACGGTTTCCATCACCGCACCTGCATCATGAAGGGTACTCTCGCGGAACCACACATCATAGACAATCCGGTATTTCTCCAAATCGCTCCGGAGTGCTTCAATATTTTTCTCCAGTGCATAATCCACCAGGGCGCGCTTGCGCTCTTCTTCATCACAGGTCAAATATTTATCACCATAAAGGGCAATAAACTGTTTTGCATGTTCGCGAATATCCTCACCGTGATAGCCGTCTTCCGGAAATGCAGCGGCCTCCTCACCTTTGAGCTCCTGAATATACCGCGCATTGAGGGAATTTCCAAACTTCTCAATCTGATTGCCCGCATCGTTTACATAGAATTCACGGGTAACCTCATATCCGGCATAGGAAAGCACCGAAGCCAGGCAGTCGCCCAGTGCGCCGCCGCGGGCATTCCCCATGTGCATAGGACCTGTGGGGTTGGCGCTGACAAACTCAACCATCACCTTCTTCCCCTTGCCTACATCAATCCGGCCATAGTCCTGCCCCATCTTTTCGATGACATTCATGGTCTCATACAGCCAGTTGGGACTGAGGTAAAAGTTAATGAATCCGGCACCGGCCACCTCAACCTTTTCAATATCCGCACCGCTGTCCAGATGTTTGGTAATCGCTTCTGCAATTTTCCGCGGCGCCAACCGCAGCGGTTTTGCAAGAACCATGGCCACATTGCAGGCAAAATCCCCATGCTGCTTATCCTTGGGGACCTCCAGCCTGACCATTTCCTTCACGTTGAATTCCCCTTCCGCAGAGGGAAGATCGGCTGCTTCCACTGCCGCCCGGTATGCCCGGTCAACGGCCTCTGTAATCGACACCTTCATCTTTTCCTGTATGTTCATCTCATAACCTCTTTTCCTTATTGTTCTCCAGCTTCTGTACCTGCACATGAAGCGCATTCTTTACGAAGCACATATTATCTTCATCCAGCGTATACTCCACACGGAGCCTGCCGCCATTCTCATCCAAATTCCTGTCAATCTTCTGTGTATTGATCTGCACAGCGGTCTCGCCATACGGTGTCTGATAAAGGCACAGGTTTCGTTCCCCCACCACATAGCGCATCTGCATATTATACTTTCCTTTGCGGGTAACGGTCACAAAGCCTTTGCCCGCCTTGATGGTGGTCGTGGTATCCTCAAACCCGGTCATTTCACTTTCCTCATAGATCAGATAGTGATTGCCGTTCAGCATACCATATTTTCCGAAGGTCTCCAGTTCAATCGGTTCGTCCACTTCCCCATCAACTTCCTGATATGTTTTTATTCTTATATGTACATTATTTTCCATCGTATGTTCGCCTCAATATTTCTCTATTTCAACTTTGTTCACACTACCATCAATCGGCTGTTCCAAAAAACTGCTCCCCAGTTCCGCAAAACCACTGATGCTATCGCTGACGTAATATCGCGCCGAACCATACTTCCGGCTGCACAGCATCTGATTTTTTTCAAGAAGCTCCCGGGCATAGACCGCAGTTTCTGCCCCCGCATCCACCAGACGGACCGTTTCGCCCATAACCTGTTGAATGGTCTCCCGCAGCAGCGGATAATGGGTACAGCCCAAAATTAATGTGTCCACCCCAGCCGCTTTCATGGGCAGAAGATATTCTTCTGCCACCAGCCGGGCCACCTCGCCGTGGGTATATCCATTCTCCACCAGGGGAACAAACATCGGGCACGCCTTCCGGAATACCTCAACCGCAGGGTCAATCGCCTTGATACATTCCAGGTACCGGCCGCTGTTGATGGTTCCCGCCGTACCGATGACGCCTATTCTCTTGTTCTTTGTCAGCTGAACAGCCTTTGCCGCCGTCGGCTCCAGCACACCGATCATCCGGGTATCATATTCACTCAGAATTTGAGGCAGCGCGGCACTGCTGGCTGTTCCACAGGCAATAATTATAAATTTAATATCAAAACTTTTTAAAAAGTTTATATCCTGCCTTACATATTTGACGACTGTCTGGGGGCTTCTGGTTCCATAAGGGACTCTGCCCGTATCACCAAAATAGATAATATCCTCCCCCGGCATAATCTCCATGACCTTTCGGACACAGGTCAGGCCGCCAAGACCCGAATCAAAAATTCCAATCGGCCGGTTATCCATGCCGCCGCCTCCTCTCTGTAAACAAAGTTTGCATCTTTAACAATTTCCCTGCCGCTCCAGGGCACACTGCACCAAACGGTCCAGCAGCTCTCCATAGGGTACACCGCTGGCCTCCCACATCTTGGGATACATACTGATCGCCGTAAAGCCCGGCAGAGTATTAATTTCATTCAGCCGCACATCGCCGCTGGTCTTATCCACAAAGAAGTCCACCCGGGAAAGACCCCGGCATTCGCAAATCTGATAAGCACGGAGTGCATACTCTTTCAGTTTTTCAGCCACAGAAGGCTCCAGTTTTGCCGGGATGGTCAGCCGTGAATCTGCACTTTTGTATTTGGCCTCATAGTCATAAAATTCATTGGCCGGGGCAATCTCCCCAAGCGCCTCAGCGCATACCGGACGAAGATTACCAAAAACACTGCTTTCCACCTCTGTCCCGGTCATCATCTCTTCCACCAAAACTTTGTAATCATGTGCAAAAGCAAGCTTCAGGCCCTCCACAAGTTCGCTCCGGTTATGCGCCTTGCTGATTCCCACCGAAGAACCGGCATTGGAAGGTTTGATAAAACAGGGATACCCCAGCTTTTGTTCAATTTCATCCACCTTATCCGGCTCGCCGGCCTTTATCTCAACCCAGTTCGCCTGCGGAATACCGGCACGAGCAAACAAAATTTTGGCCACACATTTATCCATGCAGACCGAACTTCCAATCACGCCGGAGCCGACATAAGGAATCCCTGCAAGCTCGAATAACCCCTGAATCGTACCATCCTCACCATTCTTCCCGTGGAGGACCGGAAATACAACATCAATCGGAATCCGAACCACGCCGTCCTTTGTGAACCGCAGAAGCCCATGGTCTTCCCTGTCCGGGGAAAGCACCGCCCGGTCAAGGCCAAGGGCCTGAAAATCTGAACACCGGGAAATTTCTTCATTTTTTCTATCATAATACAGCCATTTGCCGTCTTTTGTAATCACAATTCTATGTATTTCATATTTATCTTCGTTTAAATGCGTCAATACCGACTCCGCAGAAAGCAGAGATACCTCGTGTTCACTGGAAACGCCGCCGAACAAAACACATAACTTTAATTTTGACAACCCAAACACCTCCGAAAGATATTTAATCATTTTAAGGATTGCTGCAAGAGAAACCTGTCTTCTTTTTTACCTTATAAATCCCCATAATAATTCAATTATATATTGTACCGCGAATCCCGAAAAAAATCAATATGTATAAAAAAGAAAATCCTGTCCAGAATGTAAATAAATAACCCGAAACAGGAGATGATTTTTTGCAGAATTTATACAAACCCTTATCTATCCTGGCCGTCCTCCTTCTCATCCTGTCCTTTTTTCTCACCATCCGGTATGGAAGTATTGTGCAGGAAGACATTGCAGACAGTGTACTCAGGCTACATATTCTTGCCAACAGCGACAGCGAAGAAGACCAGGCGCAAAAGCTGCGGCTCCGTGATGCCATCCTCAAAAATTGCAGGCAATATTTTGAGAACTGTACCTCGCCAAGAGAAAGTTTTCTCGCCGCCCAAAACCATATCGCTGACATCCAAAAGGCCGCCGAGGACTTTTTGATACAGGAAAATACACCTCCCGTCGTCTCGGTCACCGTAGGAGAAAGCGAATTCCCTACCAAAGCCTATGGCGGTTTTACCCTGCCCGCCGGAACGTATAACGCCCTGAAAATTGTTATCGGCGAAGGAAAAGGGCACAATTGGTGGTGCGTGATGTACCCCTCCCTCTGTCTGCTGGACGGCGTTGTTACCGCCCCGGATTCTGCCGCCAAAACATTAAAGGAAAGCCTGTCTCCGGAAGAGTACGCGGTAATTACCGGAAATGAAGAACCGGGGATCCGTTTAAAATTTAAGATTGTCGAGCTGATCGGCAGATGGTCAAAATAAAGTCCGCCAAAAAATAATCAATTCTTAATTCTTGTTCTTATAAAATCAATCATAAAGAAACGCAGCCATTCTATAACAAAAGCCTGTTGCAGACAATACAACAGGCTTCGTCGCTTTTAATTATTCATCTTTTTTATATTCCTCGATAATATAACGGGGGCGGCGCTTGGTTTCTTTATAAATTTTCCCGATATATTCTCCGATAATTCCCACAGAGACCAACTGCACACCGCCTAAAAACCAGATGGAAATCATCAGCGACGACCACCCGGCGGTAGTCACACCCCAGAACTTGGCAATCAGCGTGTAAATCGCCGCCACAATTGCCAAAATAGAAATGACCGCTCCAACACTCCATACCAGCCGAATTGGTTTGATGCTGAACGAAGTAATGCCATCGAAAGCAAAGGAAAGCATCTTTTTCAGCGGATATTTGCTCTCTCCGGCAAAACGTTCACCCCGCTGATAATAGACAATATCACTTTTATAACCAACAAGGGGAACCAATCCGCGCAGGAACAGATTGACCTCAGAAAATTCCGAAAGAGCCGACAACGCCCGTCTGCTCATCAGACGATAATCCGCATGGTTAAAGACCACATTCACCCCCATCGCTTTCATGAATTTATAAAATCCAACAGCCGTGGTCCGTTTAAAAAAGGTGTCTGTTGTCCGGTCATTCCGTGCGCCATAAACCACATCACAGCCCTCGTCGAACTTGCGGATAAACTGAGGAATCACTTCAATATCATCCTGCAAATCCGCATCAATAGAGATGGCACAGTCACATTCATCCTTCACCGTCATCAATCCCGCAAGCAGTGCATTCTGGTGCCCGGCATTCTTCGCCAGCTTTATTCCGCGAAAACGGGGATAATCCGTACTAAGGGAAGAAATCAATTCCCAGGTGCGGTCTCTGCTTCCGTCGTCAACGAATACAATCCGGCTTTCGCCGCTGATTAAATCCCCTGCCTCCATCGCGTCAAACAACCGGTTCAGCCGCTTGGCAGTCTCCGGCAGGACTTCCTCTTCGTTATAACAGGGAATCACAAGATATAATTTGGTATCCTTCATCTTTCCACTCCTATTATGCAGGACAGCCGGGCTGACTCCACGCTGTATACCCTGCATTTTCTTCAAACGATAAACCTCGTACGCTAAACATTCTTACATCTATAAGAAAAGGCGAACACCCGGTTCGCCTTCCATATTCTGTCTTATTCTGCCGTTGCCGGGTTTGCATCTGTATTTGCATTGGTATCGGCATTTGCATTCGGATTCTCTGCTGCATCATCCGCAGCTCCGTCATCTGCCGCACCGCTGGCATCTGTGTTTGCTTCCGTACCATCGGCTGTTCCTGCATCTGCTGCGCCATCTGCATTTTCATCAGTTACAGCGCCGTCTTCATTTGTTACAGCACCTTCTGCATCTGTCAGCGGAATTTCACCATTCTCACCGGCAGTAACAGAACCGTCTTCGTTTACATCAATGGGAAGCGCCTCAGAAGCGTCTGTGCCCGGGGCAGCTGCATTGTCATACTGCTGAATTGAAACAGCCGCAAGAACCACCGAAGAAACGATAAACAGAATTGCAACAACCGCAGTAAACTTTTTCAGCATTGCATCGACAGTTCTTCCCTTATTCTTTCCAAAGAATGTCTCTGCGCCGCCGGCGATTGCACCGGAAAGTCCCTGCTGCTTGCCATGCTGCAGCAAAACTACAACGATCAAAGCAAGTGCTATAATCACATGTACGATTGTCAAAGCTAATACCATTTTATTACTTCCTCCTATGCTTATGGTCTAAACGATTATCTTAAGTTCAATTTGATTTCGTTCATCCGTCCAGTATTTGCTATTGTATCACAGCCCGGCGATTATTTCAAGTATTTTTTTGAACTTTATGAAATTTTTTTGCCAAAAATTCTTCTGCTCCGGATATTTTCTTCCTTCTCCCCTGATTCCGGCGTTTTTTCTGTCATATTTCCTTGTTCACAAACTATTCACACATACTTTACATTTTATTCACCCATCAGATAAAATCCGTGCTATAATGTAGTTGTAACAAGGAACACAACTTGTTACAGATTGCAAATACATAACTCCCTCCCTTAGAAGCCCGTTCCCCCAAACGGGCTTCTTTCTTTGATTTTAAACACGGGAATTTTGACGAAACTTGCAAATTTACATCTTTTGTGCTATACTTTGTTTCTGTAACATAGACATGAAACAGAAGCACGGACAGCCCAATGCGGCGGCCGTCCCGTTCTTCAACCTTCCGCATAAACGGGAAAATTTGTTTAAAGGAGTCTGCATATGATAAGAAAACATACCTTTACCATGAAAATTTGTGCCCTGCTGCTTTGCACAGCCGTTGCAATTGCATGTTTTTACGCTCCGGAAGAAACGCCGGTATCCGCCGAATACGATGAACTTCGCGGTGTATGGATTTCAACGGTTGCAAACATCGACTATCCGTCCAGGCAGACCACCAGTTCGGACACTCTGAAAGCCGAACTCTCTGCAATCATTAAAAATGCAAATGCTATGGGATTTAACTCTATTTTCTTTCAGGTACGTCCGGCCAGTGACGCTCTGTATCAATCTGATATCTTTCCCTGGTCGCGTTATCTGACCGGCACACAGGGAACCGCACCGGACGGTGGTTTTGACCCCCTGGCCTTTGCCATTGAAGAGGCGCATAGCCGCGGAATGGAACTCCACGCATGGATCAATCCATACCGCATTACTAATACTTCTTCTGATAATGACAAACTTGCCGCCAACAATCCGGCAGTTCTCCATCCGGAACTGGTCATCACCGACAGCAACGGCAAGATGTACTATAACCCCGGAGATTCGGGCGCCATCGATCTCATCATCTCCGGCGCAGTCGAAATTGCCCAAAAATACAATGTAGACGGCATCCATATGGACGACTATTTTTACCCGTCCGCTTCCTTTAATGACGACGGTACCTATGCCTATTACAAAGACCAGTACCCGGACAAAGCCGCATGGCGCCGTTCAATGGTGGACACCCTGGTGCGGGAGATGGGCAAAGCCGTACACGAAGCAAAACCCAGCATTCAGTTTGGCGTCAGCCCGTCCGGCATCTGGGCAAACAGCGACACCCCGGGCGGCAGTGCAACCAAAGGCAGCAGCTCTTACCATCAGTTATACGCAGATACCAAAGGCTGGGTGGAAAAGGGGTATCTCGACTATATCATGCCGCAGATTTACTGGAACGTTGGTTATGAAATTGCAGATTATTCCATCCTCAGCCAATGGTGGAGCGATGTCGTCTCCAATGCAAACAACGGCACCAAACTTTATATCGGCGAGGCCGCTTATAAGGCCTCTGAAGGTTCCACCGATGCCTGGAAGGGTGAAAATGGTGTCAATGAACTGAGAACCCATGTACAAATGGTTCGGGAAAATGCAAACATCTCCGGCTATTGTATGTTTACATACGGAGACTTTATCGACAGCCCCTCTTTGTACCAGCTGATGCAGGAAGTCAATGCCACGCCTGCAAACAAAATTGAACCGGAACAGCCGACAACAGACAATCCGCCGGAGCCTACCGAGGCTCCGGTAAATTCGGAAACTCCTGCGGACAAGCCTTCGGTTCCCATTGGTGATGAAAATGAAGGCAGTCCAAATGGTACTTATGTAAACAAATTCCTGGATTTGGACGAATACTGGTGGGCCATTGACTCTATCAACGCACTGGCTTCCCAGGGGATCATCAAAGGACGCAGTGAAACAGAATTTGACCCGGATGCCTATATCACCAGAGCGGACAATACGGTCCTGCTGCTGCGTGTGCTCGGAAAAACAGCTGATTTTACCGATAATTTTGACGATGTATATCCCGGCACCTATTATTATAATGAAATCGGGATGGCAAAAGCCCTCGGTATTGCAACCGGTGTCGGAAACAATCTCTTTGACCCGGAACAAAAGATTCAGCGCCAGGATATGGCCACCCTTGCATACCGGGTTTTGAGCCAGGAAAAACTCCTGACCGCCATTCCCAACACAGCAATTTTGAATCAGTTCAGCGATAAAAACGCCATGTACTTCTATGCACAGCAGCCTATAGCCGCCTGTGTAGAGGCCGGACTGATGAGCGGTTACGGGGACGGCACCATCAATCCCCGCGGTTATGCAACCCGTCTGGAAGTTGCGCTTTTCATCCACCGCATTCAGCAGCTGATCCAGCCGGTGTCGCTTTGATGAAACGCTTATTTTAAACAGGTCATCATGATATAAAACTCTGCGCATCAGGCAGATACCGCTTTGATGAAATCTCTGCGGTGCAGAAAAACAGGATAAAAACCTCACGATCAAGATCGTGAGGTTTTTTGTATGTTCGTTTTCACATTGCCTGCAAGTTCATAAATCATATTGTCATTTCCGCAAACACCAATGATCTCCTCATTTCCTTTCTGCCTAATTGTTTTTAAAATAGCTGCACAAAATATTACCTATTGGGTTGTTTATTTTTGTTATAACACCACCCGGTGTGTTATGTCAATAATGATATAATAATTTTGAATCAAATTAGAGGTGTTTATGTTTAATTTCAAATTGGTCTTAAAAATCAACCCAATTGTGCAATAGTTGTATTTTCAAGTTGTTGGATTTTCCCATAAAATGCTGTATAATAAAATTATGGAAGGCATGATATATATGTTTGAATACTATGAAGATTTTGTTGACTTTATTGGCAATAGGTTACCATCCCTTCGCAAACAAAAAAATATATCCGCTCGTGATATGCACCTATCTTTAGGACAGCAGAAAGATCATCAATCATATTGAAAATAAAAGAAATATGCCCTCGGTTCTCGTGTCAATTTCTTATTTTTTGCATTTTGGATAAATTTGACCGATTGATATATCTTATTTTAACAAATATGTCACAAAAAAATACAAAAATATATTATATACTAAATATAACTCAAAAAAGGGAGGAAAAGAAATGAACTTTGAAGACTATATGAACCGGGTGGAGATAACGCACATTGCAGACTATATTCTATATGGTGTAGAGAGCTTCAGTACACCGTCAAAAAAGAGTTATGAACAGAGGCTAAGGGAGGCGGATAAAAAAGCGCGGGCATTTTTTGAGAAACGATACTCAGACCGGAAGGAATACGATGAAATCGCAGGGTATTATGCAGAGCAGACCTATGAGTATATGAAGATATATTTTGAGATAGGCCTTTTGCTGGGAGGAAAACTCGGGTGCGAAATACATAAGAAATTAAAAGAACTGGGCGCAGATTATGAAGGGGAAGGAAAATAGGAAAAAAGATAGATAGAAAACCGGGAGTAGAAGAAAAGATACGATACTGTTCAATCCGTATACCGGAAGAATTACTGGAGAAGGTACGGTATGCAAGCTCGACTGGGGCCGCTTAATGTACATGCAAATTCTCCGTATATTACAAAAATATATATAAAACTTTGAAAAGGAACATGGCCCCATTGATTAACATCTATGCACCGATTAAAGGCAGAAAAGACAGCACGAAATGTGCTGTCTTTTCTTGTTTTGCAGATTTATTTTTATCAAAACTGTATTCTCTATTGTTTTCAAGTTGGTTACAATTCAGGCAAAGACATTGTCAAATAAAGTCGAATATGTTAATATAAAAAAACAGATGGAAGGAAATTGAAGAGCGGTTAACCACCTCAAAAGAAATCATTTGATTTCAGAATGGAGGTGATGCTGATGGGAAATACAATACTGAAAGTAATTGTATCAATCATTATATTTTTAATGATTGTATCCACAACGACAAAATAGCCGCCCTCATCCAAAAGCGTGCGGCTATTTCAAAGTACCATTTTGGTTAACCGCAAAGCGGCGACCTTTCATCTGTTTTTATTATATCCATTTTTTATAGTTTTGTCAAGAGGTAGTGCGGAAAAGAAAGCCAATTGGCCTTATCCACGACAGGCAAAAAAGACAGCACATTTTGTGCTGTCTTTTCTTATATAAAAAAACATCTCATAATAAAAGATGTTTTATGCCGCATCCTCTGCCGATTGCATATCGGGAAGATAGCGAGTGGGGTCTACGGTCTTTTCATTGACCGTGATTTCAAAGTGGAGATGGGGCGTTTCCACAATTTCCAAGGTTGCAGTGGAACCTATTTTCCCAATGACATCCCCCATTTTGACCTCCTGGCCCTCCTGCACCATCGGCGTTTCCGAAAGGTTTCCATACAGGGTTTTTACATTGTTACCGTGGTCAATCACCACCATCGCGCCCAGCATCCCGCTGTTCACCACCATTTCTACCTTACCGTCTGCGGCGGCCTTAACCTCTGTATCATTTTCTGCCGCCAGGTCCAACCCTTCATGTACACGCCAATCCTGCATTGTTTCAGAATAAATCAGTGCATCGCCGGAAAATGCCTTGGTCACATTTCCTTCCACGGGTTTCATGAAAGCAAGATCAATTTCAGGTACATCCTCATCCGCAGTTTCTCCGGCTGTTCCTTCTGCCGCATCCGCCGATGCAGAAGGCACCGCTTCGCCTGCTGTTGTCTTTGCCTCTGCTGTGGCTGTAGCTGTGGCCGCCGGCTTTGCAGACGAAGTTGCATCTGCTGCCGCCATGCCGGATTCTTGTTTGGAGTCTTTTTTTCCTTCGTTTTCAGGGAGCCGCTGTGCGTTTGCCGGCACGGAATCATTCCCGGATTCATTGACAGCCTCTTCCCATGCGTTTTGGTCAAAGGTCTTATCCGCTCTTTCATCCGCCGGCAGAATCATGTTCATAACCACCGAAATTACGGCAACTGCCAAAGCAACCGCAATGGTAACAAACAGTCCGCGTTTTACCAATGTGTTTTTCTTTGCTTCATTTTTTTGATCACTCACTTATCTCACCTCATGAGAAAGTATTACCAGAAATGCACACATTATACATTCAAAACCAACCCAAAACAGATAAAAAACTGAAAAAGCCTTTCCAATCGGAAAGGCTTTTGATTCAGCGCATAAAGATATAAAACATATAGGCTGCGTAACACAATACCATGAATATACCCATCGGACGATTGATTTTCTTTGTAAAAAGCGAACTCATATAGACAATAAGCGCCAGTACAATAAAGACAAGCATATCATAAATGGCATTCATTCCGACCAACATTGGCCGGACGACAGAGGCAAGGCCCAATACGAACAAAATGTTAAACACATTCGAGCCAATCACATTCCCGACAGCAATGTCCGTCTCGCCCTTCCGTGCCGCCACGATACTGGTCACAAGTTCCGGCAGTGAGGTTCCCAAAGCCACCACTGTAAGGCCAATAACCGTTTCGCTTACACCGGCGGCGCGGGCAATAAACTTACTGCAGTCCACCACCAGCTGTCCGCCCAAAATAATCCCCGCAAGGCCAAAAACCAGCAGCAGCGTACTGATCCAAAGGCGCCGTTCCTTTTCTTCCTCTATCATCGGCGGCGTACCATTCAGTCCGTCTTTGACATTGAAATACATAAAGATGCAGAAGAACAACAGCAGGATAATTCCATCACTCCGGGAAATCATCATAGCTTCAGCGCCGGAGCTCCTGTCCAGACAAAGGGCGGCAAGGGCAATAACGATAAGAATTGAGAATGGAAAATCCCGTTCAATTGCAATTTTGTGTACCGGAAGGGGTTTATAAAGGGCGCAAATGCCTGCCACCATCAACAGATTAAAAATATTGGAACCAATCACATTGGAAATCGCAATATCATTGCTTCCTTTGATTCCTGCCGCAATACTCACGGCCGCTTCCGGCGCACTGGTTCCAAAGGCCACAATGGTCATCCCGATGACCAGCGGCGGAATTTTGAAACGGCGTGCAAAATCACTTGCTCCGTCTACAAAGGCATCCGCCCCCTTAATCAACAATACAAAGCCAACAATCAAAAATAATATCCGAATAAATAATGCCATTTTTATCTCCTAAATTTTTATTTTCTCTGAAGTACAGGTATCTTTTCCACCAGCCAGCGGGCTGTCCATGCAAATAGAATCCCCAAAAGCACCCCGGCCAATACATCTGTGGGGAAATGCACCATAAGATACATCCTCGAAAATGCGACCAGCCCTGCCAGGACAAGGGCGGCGGTTCCCATTTTCCGATTGCCGAAAAAGATACAACATGCCGCGGCAAAAGAAGACACCGTATGGGCCGACGGGAATGAGTGATCCCCCGGCGGCGCAAGCAAAAGAACAACCGAAGGATCCACCGCAAAGGGACGCGACCGGGCGGCCAAAGGTTTTATCATTCCATTGACAATCAAAAGGCCGAGCAAAAGCGCAGCCGCCGACATCAAACCATATCTCCGGTACCGCTTGCTGAACAACATACAAAGTGTAAAAACAATCCAAATGATACCGCCATCACCAAGTCTTGTGATCCCCAGCATCACAACATCCATCCAATCACAGCGCATAAAATCAAGCGCCTGCAAAAAGACAAGTTCCGCCTGGCTGACGGCCTGCCAAAATGTCTCCATCTCAGCGGATATAGTTGGTCTTGATTTTTGCCTCGACCACAGGCATAGCAACCCCATTCTCTCTCCCTGCAGAAATAGACCGAAGAATCCATGCCATATTCCGGCCAAGCTGCCGCATGGTCTGCATCCCCTCTTCGTCCTGCACCACTTCTTCCGGCGTATTGCCATGAACCATGTTCCAGTAATTCGATGAAATCAATGGCATATTGCAGATGGTTGCGTACTTATTCAACTGATCAAGGGCCGCAGATGCGCCGCCCCGCCGACAACTGGCAACAGATGCCGCCGGTTTAAAAGCCATCAGGCTTCCGCCCGCATAGAACATCCGGTCAAGAAAGGCGGTGACTGCACCGCTGGCAGATGCGTAATGCACCGGCGTCCCAAAAATAAATCCATCCGCTTTCTCTGCCTTATCGAGGGCGGCATTCACTCCGTCATCATCTCCGAAGACACAACGCTTATTTCCTGCTTTTGCACAGCCGCCGCAGCCGATACATCCGCGCACCGGTTTCGCGCCGACCCAAAAAATTTCCGTCTCAATTCCATTCTTCTGCAATTCCTCTGCCGCCGCCAAAAGAGCCGTATATGTACATCCCTCTTTCTTCGGACTTCCATTGATTAATAAAACCTTCATTCTTGCATCGCTCCAATCTAATAAGATTCTTTTCAAAACAGATGTATGGATTTATAGAAGAGAATATTCCAAACATTCACAATGAACCCGGCTTCCCTCCTCCACACCATCGGGCAAAAGTGCCATGGCCACCGGAAAAGTTTCTCCATCCCCGTCCGTACATTCACAAAGGATACCATAATCACCTTCAATCCTTATCACAAGATAATCTTTAGGCTCCATCTGTCCTTCCTCCTCACCTGTCTGTTGTACTTTCTGCCTCATCACATAAAGCATCCCTGTTTCATCCTCTGCAACAGAAACGCCGCAGCATACTGCGAAGTTATTTCATATAATATTTTATAGGGATCAAACGTTCCGCATTCATTTTTATTATAACCTAAACTTTTCCAAAATTCAATAGAATCCTCTTGAACTTTTCCGCATATTGGGGTAATATAAAAGAAACAATGATTTTCTACAAATCCCTGCTAATCTGAAGTTATGGTATATCCGGCGGAGACTGCTCCTCAAAAGCGCCGCCAAAAATCTTTCATATGAAAAATTTAAAATCTTGCACAATAGAAAAAAGAATTTTACAAAAAAGGAGAATAAAACATGAACTTTCGATTTACCCACAACAATTTTAACGTCATTGATCTGAACCGCTCCCTTGCCTTCTATGCAGAAGCCCTGAACCTCAAAGAAGTACGCCGTATTGAACCTGATGACGGCAGTTTTATCATTGTCTATCTGGGTGACGGCGTGACCGAGCATTGTCTTGAACTGACTTGGCTGCGGGATTGGGAAAAAGACCACTATGACCTTGGCGATAATGAATTCCACCTGGCCCTGCACACCGATGACTTTGAGAAAGCCCTTGAAAAACACAAAAAAATGGGGTGTGTATGCTTTGAAAACACCGACATGGGGATTTACTTTATCAATGATCCTGACGGCTATTGGATAGAAATTCTCCCCGCAAAATAAGGCCTCTTTTGTCATCGTTGAAGCAAGAAAAATAAATCTTTGTGACACTATCCATACCATATAAAAAGCTGAAATAAGAAAAGGGCAGATACAGTTTATTGTATCTGCTCTTTTTCTTCCTGCCAATCCTTGCAGACATCCACCCAATCCACAAAATCTGTATACTGCTCCAATTCAGCAATGGTCATTTCCACCGCGCTGTTGCTGCTTCCGCAGGCAGGGAACACCGTTTGAAAACGCCGGAGAGACACATCCAGATAAATCTCAACACCATCTAAAACTGCAAAGGGACAGACGCCGCCCACCGCATGGCCGACCAGCTGTTCAGCCTCATCCGGCGTGAGCATCTTTGCTTTTTGCCCAAACACCCCTTTGAACTTCCTGTTCTCCACCCGGGCATCGCCGGCGGCAACAATCAGAACCGCCTTTCCATCCACCATAAATGACAACGTTTTTGCAATCCGCCGGGGCGCACAGCCCAAAGCCTCTGCCGCCTGCGTCACCGTTGCTGATGACACGGGGAATTCCAAAATCCGGTCTGCGATCCCCAGTGTTTCAAAATATGTGCGTACACGTTCTATGGCCATAACAAATACCTCCAATTTTTTCTGTTGTTGAAAATGCCGCACTTCAAATGGATAAAACAAATCCATCCTCTACGTACATTCAATTGTCTTCTATAATAAACAGGTCCCAAAGACGCCAATCAATATTTTTCTTCCATCAAAATTTTCTTAATATATGACACTGTCCATCACAAGCGCTTATACATAAACATTTCCATCGGCTGGCAAATGGGGGTGTTTTCCAGTATCAGGCAGCCGCAGTCCGTATATCCCAGCTTTCGATAAAAATGCTGCGCCGTTTCATCAACCTGTGTGGAAATAAGCGTCATTAAAAATTCTTTTTGCCTCATTTCCTCTTCCCATAAATTCATGGCGGCCCTGCCATGCCCTTTTCCCCTATCAGCCGCCCGGATACAGAGCAGATTTAAAAAGGGGATACGATCCCAAAAAAGGGAACCGTACAGAATACCCACCGGCCTTTCACCGTCATAAATGAGATACCCCTGTTTCATCTGCACCATCCGGATAAAACTTTCATCAGTGATATGTATATCCAGCGACATCCAGAATTCCCTGTCATTCATTTCCGCATTCCGAAGAAAAGTCATCCCGTATTCCTTCTTTCGTGAAATTCTTATTACCTTGCATCTTTCGCCACTCCGCGAAGGAGATAAATACAGCATATCAAGCATAAAACCACAAATCCAAGAAGAACTATCCACGTCCCTCCCAGATGTGCTGTCGTACAGCGATAAATGTCTTCCGCCTCGCGTACCACGCCCGGTATCTCCTGTTCCAAAGGCAAACGGTTGAGGTCGGCTATCGAGCCCAGCGCCTCAACTGACCAGCGGCTGACCGTCCCATAAGAAATCAGCTTTGTCGCGCCCTCCAGCTTAAACAAAATGCCGGAAAAAAGCAGCTGGACAATCAGCAAAAAGGGTGCCGCAGTCATGGCCTTATCGCTGTTTTTAAACAGGGAAGAAACCATCAGACCTATAGCAGAAGATGTGAAAATTGTCAAGCATACTGTGATCAGCATATCCATATGCTTCCCGAACAAAATCCCCGCCGCCGGACCGCCGGTAAGCAGGAAAAACAGCCCGGCCATGATTGTAGTCTGCACCATACTCATCAGAAACTGGACGGTAAATTTGGATAAAACATAGGAATCCAAACGAAGGTTTGCCATATATTCGCGCTTTAATATGGTTCGTTCTTTACAGATTTCCTGTATGGAGTTGAACAGCCCCATCCAAATTGCCGCACAGGAAAGTGCAAATAAAATCGACTTGGTGGGATTATAAACTGAAAATACATTTTCTCCGGCAACCAGATATAACAAAAATGCAATCAGCACGGGCTGCAAAAACAACATACACAGTCGCTGGAGGTCATTGGCAATCAAATTGATGTACCGGGCACAAAGGATCCCAAACTGCCGCAAAAAATCAGAACGTTTCGGGCTTTGGATAATCCCTTCCTGTTTTGGGCTGTGGGGAATACGGCCATACCCGGCATAAAAACGTTCAGACCATACTTCTGCTGCCTCATTCGTCTGAAGCAGGTTATAGACCTCGGTCAGCGTTTTTACACCAAAAAAGGTCAGGCATTCCTGCGGCGAGCCATAATAACAGACCCTGCCCCCCTTTCCCATAAACAGGATTTTATCACATAAGTGCAGATTCTGCGTGGTATGGGTGACAGCAATGATGGTTTTTCCTTTTTCTTTGGAAAGACGGCTGAGCGTTTTCATCAAGCTTTCCTCCGTTCCCGGATCGAGTCCCGATGTAGGCTCATCCAGGAAAAATAAACCCGGGTCTGCCAAAAGTTCCACTGCAATGCTCGCCCGTTTCTTCTGTCCGCCGCTCAATGCCCGGATCATCTTATTCTTATGCTCTGCAAGATCCAGAACGGAAAGCACCTCATCTATCCGCCGCTCCTGCTCCTCCGGCTGTACATCTGCCGGCATCCGTAATTTTGCTGAATAGGAAAGCATCTTTCTGAGGGATAAATTTTCATAAATAATATCCTGCTGCGGCACATAACCAATCGTATTCTTTGCAATAGCATAATTTTGATATAAATCCATCTGATTCAAAAACACGTGCCCCGATGTTGCCTGTTCAAAACCACTCATGGCATTCATCACCGTTGATTTTCCAGCACCGCTGCCGCCGATGATTGCAACAAAGGTATTGGGTTCAATCTCCAGATTTACATGCTGCAAAATTGCTTTTTTCCCCTCTCTCCCTTTGACCTCACGGGAAATATCATTCATCAGAATCCGTACGCCGCCATTGTCCGATTTATATAGAAGTATTCCGGAAATATATAAAATAACAGCATTGGCAAGTCCAATCACATCCCTGTCACACAATTCATACGCCGCCGTGATGCGTTTCCCGTTGACAAAAACCCCGTTAAAACTGCCAAGATCAGAAAGAATATACTTCCCCGCCGGATTTTTCCGGATTTCTGCATGACGACGGGACACACTGATGTTGTCTAGCACAATGTCACAGCCATTCTCCCGTCCAATCACACATGTTTCTTTTCCAGACAAAGACAGCTGTTTCCAGCTTCCATTACTTTTCCGGGTTGTATATAGGAACAATACGCCTTTCGAATGGGGATTTTGCGAATCATCATTATCTATCCGCAAAATATCGCCGCTTACAAGTTTCCTGCTGCCGGATTCCCCTTTTTGTATCGGTTTTCCATTCAGCTGGATACCATTCAAACTCTCTCCGTCCATCACATAAAGGGCATCTTCCCGGAAAAAGAAATACCCATGAATTCTGGATACCAATGCAGAATGAAGCAAAATATCACAGTTTTCATCCCGTCCAAAAGAAAATACCGAAATCTCTGTACGCAATCCTATCTCCCGGACGATGTTTCCATCCATGACAACCAAACGGTGTTCTTCTCCGGGTGTTTCACTCTTTTGCGCTCCAATGTACCGCGTTACATTCTCCCTGATTCCTTCCAATCTTCTTCCCCCTTATACACCTTTTTTCTAATTCCTGATTTAATTACAAAACGCTTGCAAGTGCCCGCTATTTTTGAAATTATTTCTCTTCTTTATCTTCCGCCGTTTCTGAGCCCTTCCGGATTAGACATCAAGGGCTGCCAATGGCACTCGTGTTCTCTGAAACTGCCAATGATAACACAGAAAAAAACATCCGGATTTATATATAATTTTTTCCTCTATAGTTTACTATAGTTTCTTTCTCTTTGCAAGAGAACTGCGACACGAATATAGAACAAGTTCAAAACTCATCAATATATTTCCATCCTTCAAAACCTGCCCATCCATCAGAAAAGTTCAGCACCTATTTTCACCATCATTATCAATAAAATATTTTTAAATAGACTTGTTTACAATTTATTAATATGATACAATTTATTATGCTGAAATAAAGGAGGGAAAACTTTAATATGTATAATTTCTTAGAAAAAATCAACCGCGTGATTGAAGACGGCAGATATAAAGACACATGGGAATCTTTACAGCAGTATCATGTTCCCGAATGGTATGAAAAAATCAAATTTGGCATTTTCATTCATTGGGGTATCTATTCCGTTCCGGCATTCGGCAGCGAGTGGTATTCTCGAAATATGTACATAAAAGGAAGCAAAGAGTATACGCATCACTTAGAAACCTACGGCAAACATGAGAATTTTGGCTATAAAGATTTCATCCCTATGTTTAAAGCTGAAAACTTCAACCCGAAAGATTGGGTAGAGTTATTCAAAGAAGCCGGAGCGCAGTATATCATGCCTGTTGCAGAACACCATGACGGCTTTCAGATGTACGACAGCAAATTATCCAAATGGAATGCGATAAATATGGGGCCGCAAAGAGATGTCTTTGGTGCGCTGACAAAAGAATGTATAAACGCAGGACTAATAAACTGTGCATCAAGCCACAGAGCAGAGCATTGGTTTTTTATGGGACACGGAAAAGAATTTGCATCTGATATAAAGGAACCAATGCAGCGCGGCGATTTCTACTGGCCTTCCATGCCTGAGCCGGATTTTTTTGACTTGTATTCAGAACCGGCACCAACAAAGGAGTTTCTTGAAGATTGGCTATGCCGCTGTTGCGAACTAGTAGATAAATATAAACCGAAAATTATATATTTTGACTGGTGGATTCAACACAGTGCATTCAAACCATATTTGAAAAAATTTGCCGCATATTATTACAACCGTGCAGATGAATGGAATGAAGAGGTTGTCATAAATTATAAGCATGATGCTTTCGCTTTTGGAACAGCCGTTCCGGATATTGAACGCGGACAATTTGCTGATGCAAAACCATATGTATGGCAGTCAGATACGGCAGTAGCGAAAAATTCATGGTGCTATACTGTGGGAAATGACTATAAAACATCCACGCAGATAATATGTGATTTGGTGGACATTATAAGCAAAAACGGCAGACTACTGTTAAATATCGGCCCGAAAGCTGATGGAACAATTCCTGATGAAGATAGGAAAATACTGCTTGAAATAGGTCAGTGGTTAAAAACAAACGGGGAAGCGATATATGGAGCGAAGCTTTGGCGTAAATCAGAGGAAGGACCAACTAAAATTAAAGAAGGGGAATTGATGGATGCAGAGATAAAACCGTTTACTTTTGAAGATATCCGCTTTACTATGAATGGAAGTTATGTATATGCAATATGCCTTAATATGAGAGGAAAAGACAACGTATTCATTAAATCCCTTGCAGAAACATCAAATGCCCATGAACCCAATTTCAACGGAATTATAAAATCCGTTGAGGTACTGGGATACGACAAACATCCGGAATGGTCGCGTGATGATAAAGGGTTGTCAATCAAAACCGTTAGAATTGACAATGATATGCCGGTAGTATTCAAAGTATTCATTGATTAGGACTATACTTATCTGATTATCAATTATATTTTTTGCAAAATGAATATTATTACCAAATATTTTGTCACAAAATAATGGCCCATCCGTTATCCTCTGTCTTCCTATATTAAAAGTTTTTCGTTTTATTCTGCTCACAAGTTATTTTTTATATTACAAAACCTCCTATGAAAACATAGGAGGTTTTGTTAATGTCCATTTTCACCAGAGCTGCTCAGATAAGCAGTCTCTTTTGAAAATACAAAACGAAATATAATTTCAATATAAATTAGTCCACAAATTCAAGAATGGACATCTCAGCCGCATCGCCGCGTCTGGGGCCTACCTTGATGATTCTGGTATAACCACCATTCCGCTCTGCATACTTAGGAGCGATCTCATCAAACAATTTGGATACGACCTCTCTCTTTGTGATATAGCTGAGTGCCTGTCTCTTGGTGTGAAGGGTATTCGTCTTTCCGAGAGTGACCATTTTCTCTGCAATCTTCTTTACTTCCTTGGCCCGGGTTGTGGTGGTTTGAATTCTGCCGTTTTCAAGGAAAGAAGTTGTGAGCGATCTAAGCATAGCTCTTCTCTGGTCAGTCGGTCTGCCGAGTTTTCTCTGGTGTGCCATATAGTATCACCTCTTTCAAAATTCTAGTAAAACGTCCCTCTTACTCATCCTTCGCAAGGGATAAATCCATTGCTTCCAGTTTTGCAATAACTTCCTCAAGGGATTTACGTCCAAGGTTTCTAACCTTCATCATATCATTTTCACTGCGTGTGGTCAGATCCTGTACCGTATTGATGCCTGCACGCTTGAGACAATTATAAGAACGTACAGAAAGGTCAAGTTCTTCGATGGTTGTTTCCAAAACCTTTTCCTGACGGCTTTCTTCTTTCTCAATCATAATCTCTGCGTTCTTTGCATCATCAGACAGGTCGACAAACAGACTCATATGCTCGCTTACAATTTTTGCTGCAAGTGAAACTGCCTCCGCAGGAGCAATGGTACCATTGGTCCAAACTTCCAGCGTCAATTTGTCATAGTCCGTAACATTTCCCACACGAGTGTTCTCAACCACATAATTCGCCTTGATAACAGGCGTATAGATTGAGTCGGTGGCAATAACACCAATGGTCGGCTGCAAAAGCTGTTTGTTCCGGTCAGAAGAAACATAACCTCTGCCCTTATCCAGTGTTATTTCCATGAACAATCTGGCGTCTTCACTAAGTGTTGCAATATGCAGATCTTCATTGATGATTTCCACATCGGAGTCGTGCTTGATGTCTCCCGCACAAATTTCTCCCGCACCTTCGTGATTAATATAAACCGTCTTGGGCGCGTCTGCATGCAATTTGATTGCCAGATTCTTGATATTGAGTATTATCTCGGTAACATCCTCTTTTACACCCGGAACCGTTGAAAATTCATGCAGTACTCCATCAATCTTGACGGAAGTTGCAGCAACACCCGGAAGGGATGAAAGCAACATTCTTCTAAGTGAGTTGCCCAATGTGGTGCCATAACCTCTCTCTAGAGGCTCGACAACAAACTTGCCATATTTATTATCTTCGGATGCTTCTACGCATTCAATTCTTGGCTTTTCGATTTCTATCATTGTCAGCCCTCCTATTATTTTTCAAAAACAATTGTATCGTTATACAAACGGGGCCTCACGGCAACTACTTATTATTTGCTGTAATACTCAACGATCAAATGCTCTTCGATAGGAAGATCAATATCCTCTCTATCCGCAAGTGCCACTACTTTGCCCTCTAAAGTATCTCTATTCATATCAAGCCACTTTGGAACAATTCTGCCCTCAGTTGACGCAAGAATCATTTCAAATTTCGGGCTCTTTCTGCTCTTTTCACGTACCGCAATCACATCGCCCGGCTTTACGAGATAAGAAGGAATATTTACCTTTTTGCCGTTTACTGTAAAGTGCGCATGAGAAACGAGCTGTCTTGCTTCCGGTCTGGATGCTGCAAGACCCAGCTTATAAACAACATTATCCAGACGGCTTTCCAGAATGGTAAGCAGGTTTTCACCGGTTACGCCTTCCTTTTTGTTCGCCATCTCAAAATAGTGCTCAAACTGACCTTCGAGAATACCGTAAGCGCGTCTTACCTTCTGCTTCTCACGCAGCTGGGTGCCGTATTCGGAGAGCTTACGTCTGCCCTGGCCGTGCTGACCGGGGGCATATGCGCGTCTGGTGACTGCGCATTTGTCGGTGTAACATCTGTCACCTTTTAAGAATAATTTCTGACCTTCACGTCTGCAGATTCTGCAAACAGATTCAGTATATCTTGCCATTAAATTTTCACCTCCGTCAACTACACACGTCTTCTCTTCGGCGGTCTGCAACCGTTGTGGGGAATCGGTGTAACGTCCTTAATCATATTCACTTCAAGGCCTGCAACCTGAAGTGCGCGAATCGCTGCCTCACGGCCGGAGCCGGGGCCTTTTACATAGACTTCAACATATTTAAGACCATGCTCCATTGCAGCTTTTGCAGCGGTTTCTGCTGCCATCTGTGCCGCAAAAGGCGTGCTCTTTCTCGAACCTCTGAATCCGAGGCCGCCGGCGGATGCCCATGAAATTGCATTCCCGGCTACATCTGTTATCGTAACAATGGTGTTGTTAAATGTAGACTTGATATGTGCTGCACCGCGTTCAATATTCTTTTTCTCTCTGCGGCGGCGTGTTCTTTTAACTGCCTTTGCCATTGTATCTTTCACCTCCTGAAATTACGAATCTCTGCCAACAGGGCAGAATTTTTCTGCGTCAAATCACTTGGGGACTGTTGTCCCATAACAGGTACAAACAACGTTTATTTCTTCTTGTTTGCAATGGTCTTCTTCGGACCTTTACGTGTTCTTGCATTGGTCTTGGAACGCTGACCTCTAACCGGAAGGCTTCTTCTGTGACGAAGTCCTCTGTAGCAGTTGATTTCCATAAGACGCTTAATATCAAGAGCGATATCACGTCTCAAATCACCTTCTACCGGGTAGTGGTCTATTTCAGCTCTGAGCGCTGAAACCTGTTCCTCTGTGAGATCCTTTACTCTGATGTCGGGATCAATACCTGTTGCTTCAAGGATTTTTTTCGAGGTAGAAAGACCTATACCAAAAATATAGGTAAGTCCAATCTCAACTCTTTTCTCATTTGGTAAATCCACACCTGCAATACGTGCCATAAATTTTTCACCTCCAATAGATTTTCCTTTGAAAAGGTATCGGAGCAGAATTTCACCCGTGCATGCACGGCATCAGCTATATGAACGACATTTTGCCATTTTGGGTATACAGCCTGACCCTGCCCGATTCTGATGTTTTGCTTAACCCTGTTTCTGCTTGTGTCTGGGGTTTTCGCAGATCACCATAACTCTGCCTTTTCTTTTAATAATTTTACATTTTTCACAAATAGGTTTAACGGAAGGTCTTACTTTCATGCCCTTCACCTCCTAAGTTTGTACTTGTCCCCTCATAAAGTGAACCTAGATATAATATCACAGATTTCAACGGTTGTCAACAGATTTTTGCAGAACAACAGCGGTCATTTTTTCCATATTTCTGCAAATAAAAGAACCGTTTTCGTGCGTTTCAACCAAGCGCAAACAATCTCGCTGTATCTCCCGCATATGTATACATTTTTCTCCAAAAAAAGGTCCCCTTATACTGCACAAAGTATTTCAATAACAAATTTATAAAATAATTACATCCCTATGTTCCGGTGTATTTTTATGCTTTTCACCATCAACCGTCTTTTCTTCTGATCTATTTTCTTTTTCTGCCGAGGTCTCCTCTTCGTTCTCCAACGTTTCCGCATCCGCCCCTTTTGCAGGCCGCTCCCCATTGTTCAAATCTGTCGCATCATCAACAATTTTCAATCCGCTCTCCTGCCAGAGAGAAAATTTCAGTGCGCTTTCCGTAAAGTTTCTGCTGAATCGTTTTACCTTCTCTATCACCCGTTCTGCATCCTCACCGTCAAGGGGGGTCGGCTGATAATTATTGGCATTGCTGACCGAAGAGATACTGCACGGGATTAATTTATAATCGTCGTCCATGCACAATTCATCATTTTCATCCAGCCGAAAGGTCTGCTGAAATATCAAAGTATCTTTATCCTTTGGATTTTGGTTTCCGCCGAAACAGAAATTCCCCAAACTATATACAATATATTTCCCCTTATACCTTTCAATACCCTGTAATACATGGGGATGATGACCTATGACCAAATCGGCGCCGGCGTCCACAATCTTCTTGGCCAATGCCCGCTGCGAACCCTCCGGTGTATTTTCGCCCTCTATTCCCCAATGAATCTGGGCAATTACCACCTGAGCGCCTGCTTCCTTCATCTTCGTCATTGCAGTTTCCAGCGTTTTTTCTGCCGAACCGTCCAAATCATACAAACCAATCACACCCACTTTGACACCATTTATCTCTTTTACAAGTACGTCCTCTTTATAGACATAATCAATTCCGGCATCGCGTAAGGCTTCTTTCGTATCTGAAAAACTTTCTTCTCCATAATCCATACTGTGATTATTTGCAAGCGTAACGGCTTCTACACTACCTTCTTTCAAAATATTCACATATTCCGGCTTCCCACGGAATGCAAAGGTTTTTTCTTCCCTTTCTCCCCGGGTAGAAAGAGTTCCCTCCAAATTTACCATTGTCAAATCATCCTGAGAAAAAATCGGCGCCACATTCCGAAAAAAATATCCATAATCATTTTCCTGCTGTTTGGCAACCACCGGCAATGTATTGCCCCCAAAATTCACATCGGTTCCAAGGGTACAGTCTCCGGCACAGGTCACAACCACCTTCTTTTCCGGCACCTGCGTTGTTTCCGGCGCAACAGCCTGTTCCTGTTTGCCGCAGCTGGTAAAGAACAGTACAAAACTTAAGACCAGCAGCAGTTTCCCCCAATTTTTCATAACATCCTCCAAAATAAATACATTTTTTACCAAAACCCAGCAAAACTACAAAACCTCCCCTATTGGGGAGGTCGCGCATTACAATTATGTCTTTTATCGCATTTTTATTTACCACGCCAGGTAATTCTTCCCTTTGTCAGGTCATAGGGAGAAATCTCCACCGTCACCTTGTCGCCGGGCAAAATCCGGATAAAGTGCATCCGGAGCTTTCCGGAAATGTGTGCGAGAATTTGATGTCCGTTTTCCAGCTCAACCTTAAACATCGCATTCGGTAATGCTTCCACAACGGTACCTTCTACTTCCAATACATCTTCCTTTGCCAACTGCATTCACCTCCCCTATTCTTCAATACACCGCAATGCCTTGCAGATTTCTGCATCAAATGTGCCGTCTCTATTGTCATCATAAGCGGACGGCAAAAGAATGTGTCTATCCGTCTTTTGCACATGTTTGATTTTTTTCTTCTTCACCTTGCCGGCTTTATGCACCTTTCCGTCACAAAGGCCAAGCATCTTCCCATCCTGCCAGACAACGACAAAGGCGATCCCCCTGTCTCTGCCTGCACAGGACACAACAACATCACCAACGGTCAAGCCATTCTGATTTTCCCTGTTCATAAAGACTCCTTTACTTTGGAAGCGTCAAAAGAACCGGCTCGTCTTTGGTAATCAGCACACTGTTTTCATAGTGTGCCGCATTCTTACCATCTTTGGTCAAAACCGTCCAATTATTCCCTGCGATATAAGCCGCATGTTTTCCGGCACATACCATCGGTTCAATGGCAAGAATCATCCCGGCCCGCAAACGGATGCCCCGGCTGCTGGTCACATAGTTCGGAACTTCTGGGTCTTCATGGAGATTTGCGCCCACACCATGACCGCAGTATCCGCGAAGAACACTGAAACCATTCTCCTCTACATACTTCTGCACTGCGGCAGAAATATCAGAAACCCGGTAACCTTCCCGTACAAAAGGCAGCGCCTCAAAAAAACTCTGCCGCGTGACATCAATTAACCGCTGCGCTTCACTGGAAATTTTGCCAACGGCAAATGTCCGGCAGGCATCACCATGATACCCTTTATAGCAGGCACCCACATCGACACTGACAATATCCCCTTCATGAAGAATTCGTCCGCCCGGTATTCCATGGATAATTTCATCATTTACACTGATACACGCACTTCCCGGAAAACCGCCGTGCCCTTTAAAAGAAGCGGTACATCCCTGGGATTTAATATACTTTTCGGCAACCCGGTCCAGCTCTTTTGTGGTAATCCCCGGTTTTACAGCATCTTTCAGCGTCTCCAGTGTTTCAAAAGTAATCCGGCCGGCGATACGCATTTTTTCTATCTCGGATTTTGATTTTATAATTACCATCAGTCTTCCAGCACCTTCAATACTTCTTTTGTTGTATCAGAAATTTCTTCCTGACCATGGGCAGTTCGAAGCATTCCCTTATCCGCATAAAAATGCAAAAGCGGCTCTGTCTGTTCATGATAGGTTGCAAGACGTTTCTTAACCGTCTCAGGCTTATCATCGTCGCGAACCACCAATTCACCGCCGCAGATGTCACACACACCGTCAACCGCCGGTTTTCTATACTCTTTGTGAAATGTCGTTGCACATTTACTGCATTCCAGCCGTCCGGACAGGCGGGCAATGATCTTCTCATCCGGCACATCAATATTGAGTACTTTATCAATTTTAATATCCGAATGATCCAATGCTTCTGCTTGGGTGAGGGTTCTGGGAAAGCCGTCTAAAATAAACCCATTTTTGCAGTCATCCGCAGAAAGCCGGTCGTTCATCAGTTGAATCATGACATCATCAGGAACCAGCTGACCCTTATCAATCAAGCCTTTTACCACCTTGCCAAGCTCGGTCCCGTCCTTAATATTTTGACGCAATATTGCACCGGTAGAAATGGTTGGAATATCAAAATGTTTGCTGAGTTTTTCTGCCTGTGTTCCCTTTCCTGCCCCCGGAGCTGCTAATAATATAAGTCGCATTTGATTCACCTCTTTTAAAAAGTCGCACATCTCTAAGCAGTGCCATAAAGACGGATAGAGCAGACCCCTTTTCACAACTTGTGTTCAGGTTTCTACTCTTCCGCTAAATTAAAATCTCCATCAATACGGAGTCCTATTCAATTATTCCAAAAATCCCTTATAATGCCGCATGAGCATCTGAGATTCGATATCTTTTACTGTCTCAAGTGCAACACCAACCAAAATCAACAGGGAGGTACCACCGATAGAGAAGTTCTGAATATGAAGTCCCAGATTCATAAAGATTGGAAGTACCGCGATAAATCCAAGGAAAATCGCGCCTGCCAGCGTTATTCTGGACAACACTTTGGAAATGTAATCGGAAGTTGGACGTCCCGGGCGGATACCCGGAATGAAGCCGCCGTTCTTCTTCATATTGTTTGACATTTCGATCGGGTTGAACTGTATTGCTGTATAGAAATACGTAAAGAACAAAATCAGCAGGAAGTACAGGATCGCATATACCCAGGATGTACTTGAGAAAACACTCAAGAATCCGCCCCAGAAACCAGAGTCTCCAGCCTTAACACCAAAGAAACCAGCTATTGTTCCCGGGAAAGACATAATGGACATCGCAAAGATGATCGGAATAACACCGGCAGATGCCACCTTGATCGGAATATGCGTACTCTGTCCGCCATACATCTTTCTGCCAACCATCCGCTTCGCATATTGTACCGGGATTCTGCGTTCTGCCTCGTTCATCATAACAACAAGGCCAATCACTGCAAGAGCAAGAATTAAAATTGCAATTACACCAATGATATTGATAGAACCACTTTGTAAATATGCCCACAAAGATGTGAACATTGAAGGGATTCTGGAAACAATACCTGCAAAAATAATCAATGAGATACCATTACCAACACCCTTTTCTGTAATCTGCTCGCCCAGCCACATCAGGAAAGCCGTACCGGCTGTAAATGTGATGATGACGATAAGTGCAGAAGTCCAACCCGGGTTGGTAACTGCGTGCATTGAATTCAACAGGAAATAAAGTCCGACCGCCTGCACCAATGCGAGGACAACGGTACCATATCTCTGAATCTGTGCAATTTTCTTTCTGCCGTCTTCGCCCTCTTTCTGCATCCGCTCAAGTGCAGGGATTGCCACACAGAGGAGCTGCATGATAATGGACGAGTTAATATATGGGGTGATGCTCATCGCAAAAATAGTCGCATTCTGGAAAGCACCACCGGAGATAACATCAATAAAACCAAAAATTGAATTTTCTGTACTGAAAATCTGCTTCATTGCTTCCGGGTCGAGAAGCGGAACCGGGATACAAGATCCCAGACGGAAAACAACAAGCAAAACCATCGTGTAGATGAGTTTCTTTCTGAGGTCAACAATCTTCCACGCGTTCCTGATTGTTTCGAACATTGTTATACCACCTCTGCCTTTCCGCCTGCAGCAGTAATTTTTTCTGCAGCAGATTTACTAAATCTCTTCGCTTTAATTGTAAGCTTCTTCTCAAGTTCACCACGGCCTAAAATAACAACGCCATCGCAAATTTTTGAAATAATACCTGTTTCTTTCAGGAGTTCAGCTGTAACCTCTGTGCCGTTTTCAAGCTTGTTGAGCTCTTCTACATTAACAGAAACATACTTCTTTGCAAAAATATTGGTGAATCCACGCTTCGGAAGTCTTCTGTAAATCGGCATTTGACCGCCTTCAAATCCGGGACGTACACCGCCGCCGCTTCTGGCATTCTGACCTTTATGACCTCTGCCTGCTGTCTTACCATTGCCGCTTGCGTGACCTCTACCTACTCTGAAAGCCTTTTTCTTAGAGCCTGCGCTCGGAGATAATTCGTGAAGTTTCATTGCGTCCACCTCCTCCTTTTATATACAAAATTAGATGAAATTCACATTTTTAGGAAGCTCATTTCCTATTATAGCCTGTATACACAAATATTGCAAGCTATCCAATGAAAATTATGTTACTTTTTCATAACAAATTTCCCAAAGTACGTCAAAACTTTGATATGGCACCAAATTATTCAGCAACCTCTACCAAATGCTGTACCTTAAAAATCATTCCTCTGATCTGAGGATTATCGGGTTTTTCAACGCACTGGTGTATCTTTTTAAGACCGAGTGCTTCAACAGTTGCAATCTGATCTTTTTTACATCCGATTGTACTCTTTTTAAGAGTTACCTTTATTGTTTTCGCCAAGGCTAAACCCTCCTATCTTGACAATTTAATTAACCCAAGATTTCTTCCGGCTTCTTTCCTCTGAGCTGTGCAACTTCTGCTACACTCTTAAGGGAAGCAAGCCCCTCAATGGTTGCTGCAACAACATTCTTCGGATTATTACTGCGCAGACACTTGGTTCTGATGTCTCTTATACCTGCAAGCTCCAATACCGCACGGGCAGGACCACCTGCGATAACACCGGTACCTTGTGCCGCCGGTTTCAAAAGAACTCTGCCTGCACCGTATTCGCCGATGATTTCATGGGGTATGGTTGTATGGAACAACGGAACGGTAATCATATTCTTCTTTGCATCATCAATTCCCTTGCGGATTGCATCCGGAATTTCTGCCGCTTTACCCATACCGCAGCCAACGTGGCCGTTGCCGTCGCCGACAACAACGAGTGCGCTGAACCGGAAGGTTCTACCACCCTTGACAACCTTTGCGACACGGTTAAGATGAACTACCTTTTCTTGTATATCAAGCACTTCTGCGTTAATACGCTCCTGCTTCTTTGTTCTTTCACCTTTTTCTGCCATTTATTGTTTCACCTCTTTCTCACAATTAGAATTTCAGTCCGCCCTCGCGCGCACCGTCAGCGAGTTCTGCAACTCTGCCGTGGTATACATATCCGCCTCTGTCAAATACAACTTCTGTGATACCTTTTTCAGCTGCCTTCTTTGCTACCAGTGCGCCGACAGCTTTTGCAGCGTCCTTATTGCCGCCGTACTGTGCTTTTAGCTCTGCATCCAGAGTCGATGCTGAAACAAGCGTATGACCGGTTGTATCGTCAATGATTTGTGCGTATATGTTTTTCAGACTTCTGAAAACACAAAGTCTCGGAATTTCAGGCGTACCGGAAATCTTCTTGCGGACTCTTGCGTGTCTTGCAAGTCTTGATACATTACTGTTTTCCTTTTTAATCATTACGTTTGCACCTCCTTGCGGTTACTATTTCTTAGAACCTGCCTTACCTTCCTTACGTCTGATGTGTTCATCAACGTACTTGATACCCTTGCCCTTATATGGCTCAGGCGGTCTCTTCTCTCTTACGTTGGCAGCGAACTGACCAACCTTCTGATTGTCGGGACCGGAAATAATGATCTGGTTTGGCTGTGGTACATCAATGGTGATTCCTTCAACTTCTTCCATTTCTACCTGGTGAGAATAGCCGAGGTTCATCACGAGTTTCTTGCCCTGCTTTGCTGCTCTGTAACCAACACCGTTGATTTCGAGCTGTTTCTTAAAGCCTTCGGTTACACCGATGATCATGTTATTCAGGAGCGTTCTTGTAAGACCGTGCATGGACTTATGCTCCTTGCTCTCCGTGGGGCGCTTTACTGTAATGGTTGCGCCTTCCTGCTCTATTATCATATCCTTCGGAAGCGCCTTATTGAGTTCGCCCTTAGGACCCTTAACGGTTACCTGATTGTTTTCGCCTACTGTTACGGTTACTCCATCTGCAACAGTAATCGGCAAATTTCCTATACGAGACACTGATTCTCCTCCTCTCTTACCAAATAAATGCCAAAACTTCTCCGCCTACGTTCTGACGACGTGCTTCTTTGTCTGTCATAACGCCCTTTGAAGTTGAGATGATTGCAATGCCGAGACCTTTGAGTACCTTCGGAAGCTCATCTTTGGAAGCATAAGAACGAAGACCAGGCTTGGACACTCTCTTGAGTCCCGTCAAAACCTTCTGCTTGTTCTCTGCGTACTTCAGCGTAATTCTGATAATCCCCTGAATGTTATCCTCTATATACTCAACGTTTTTTACGTAACCTTCGTTTAAAAGGATTTGTGCAATTGCCTTTTTCATATTTGAAGCCGGGATATCGACCGTAGTATGTCTGGCATTATTTGCGTTTCTGATTCTTGTAAGCATATCTGCTATAGGATCTGTAATATGCATAGTGGTCTAACCTCCTTTTTACCGGAATCGCGGGAACGGTTTGGTATTCCGTACAATCTTCCAATTGCCACCTGTTCCCATTTATTGTTATTTATCTTCTTACCAGGACGCTTTCTTTACGCCAGGTATCTGACCTTTATAAGCCAGCTCACGGAAGCAGATTCTGCAAATACCGAACTTACGAAGGTAAGCGTGCGGTCTTCCGCAAATCTTACATCTGTTGTATTCTCTTGTGGAATACTTCTGCTTCTTCTGCTGCTTATTCACCATAGCTTTCTTAGCCATAAGCGTTATTCCTCCTTATTCGGTATAATTACTTTGTAAAAGGCGCACCCATCATTGTGAGCAGCTCTCTTGCTTCTTCATCGGTTTTCGCAGTTGTTACAAAGATAATATCCATACCACGGATCTTGTCAATCTTATCATAGTCAATTTCAGGGAAGATCAGCTGTTCTTTGATACCCAGGGCATAGTTGCCTCTGCCGTCAAAGGAGTTCGGGTTGATGCCTCTGAAGTCGCGGACACGGGGAAGCGCTGCATTGAAAAGTCTGTCCACAAACTCATACATCTTTGCGCCGCGCAGGGTTACCTTACAACCAATGCTCATACCTTCTCTGATTTTAAATGTTGCGACGGATTTTCTCGCCTTGGTAATCATTGCCTTCTGACCGGTAATAAGTCCCAAGTCATTTGCTGCATTTTCAACAGCCTTTGAATTTTCCTTCGCATCACCGACGCCCATGTTGACAACTACTTTTTCAAGTTTCGGAATCTGCATAACACTTTTATAGTTATACTTCTTCATCATAGCGTCTTTGATTTCCTTTGTATATCTTTCTTCAAGTCTCATATTAGACATAGCCTCCTTCCTTCAAAGTTTTGGTTAAAATGTTTCTCCGCACTTTTTGCAATAACGGACATGCGTTCCGTCTTCTAAAACTTTACGGCCAACACGGCAAGGCGCGCCGCACTTATCGCATACATTCATTACTTTGCTTGCGTATATCGGTGTCTCCTGCTTGATGATACCGCCGCTTTCACCCATTTTTCTGGGCTTCTTGTGCTTGGTGGCCATCGAAACACCTTCAACTATAACCATGCGCTTATCGGGATTGACAGACAATACTTTGCCTTTTTTGCCCTTGTCTTTACCGGACAGAACGATGACTTCGTCGCCGGTTTTCACATGCATTTTAGTAGACATTTCAGTTTCCTCCTATCAGAATTTGATGGGCCCGCAGCCCTTTAGGAACATCCGGAATTCCGGATGATAAAGTCCGTAATTCAACCTACAGGACTTCCGGTGCCAGAGACAAAATCTTCATATAGTCCTTGTCACGGAGTTCTCTTGCTACCGGGCCAAAGATACGTGTACCTCTCGGGGTCTTGTCATCTCTGATGATAACGGCTGCATTCTCATCAAATTTGATCTGAGAACCGTCGGAACGTTTTACGCCACGGACGCTGCGGACGATGACTGCTTTTACAACATCACCCTTTTTAACAGCACCGCCGGGCGTTGCTTTTTTAACAGAAGCAACCACTACGTCACCGATATTGCCGTAACGTCTGAAAGATCCGCCCATAACACGGATACAAAGAAGCTCTTTTGCACCGCTGTTATCAGCAACCTTTAAAATCGTCTGCTGTTGTATCATAAAGGATTTCCTCCTATCTCATAATGTTTGGAACCAAATACCAGTTCCCTGCTAACGAAATTTGCATCGCTGCCCAACACATCGGGGCAGACGAGAAACCAAATACTTATTTTGCTTTCTCAACGATTTCAACCAAACGCCATCTCTTATCCTTGGAAAGAGGTCTGGTTTCCATAACTTTTACTTTATCGCCAATGCCGCATTCATTCTTTTCATCATGTGCTTTAAGCTTGTAGGTGCTCTTTACAACCTTGTTGTAAAGCGGGTGCTTAACGTTCTCTTTGATTGCGACAACAATTGTTTTATCCATCTTATCGCTTACGACTTCGCCAACACGAGTCTTGCGGTAGTTCCGTTGTTCACTCATATTCTACACCTCCTACGCGTTTATGCTTGTATTAATTCCAAGCTCTTTCTCTTTAAGCACTGTCTTAACTTTCGCTATATCCTTTTTGACGCTTACAATCCGCATCGGATTATCCAGCTGGTTGGTAGCGTTCTGGAAACGAAGGTTAAAAAGCTCTTCCTTTAAATCCTTGATCTTATCTTCAAGCTCTTGCGTTGAAAGGTCTCTAATATCCTGTATCTTCATTAACTATCACCTTCCGTTTCTTGGTCAGCTTTTCTGACAAACTTACATTTCAGCGGAAGTTTGTGCATTGCAAGACGCATCGCCTCACGAGCAACCTCCTCGCTGACTCCGCCGATTTCAAACATTACTCTGCCGGGCTTTACAACTGCTACCCAATATTCAGGTGAACCTTTACCACTACCCATACGGGTTTCAGCAGGTTTTGCAGTGACAGGCTTATCCGGGAAAATCTTGATCCATACCTGTCCGCCTCTCTTTGTATAACGGGTCATTGCAACACGGGCTGCCTCAATCTGGTTGGATGTGATCCATGCCGGCGTAAGCGCCTGCAAACCAAATTCACCATAGGTAACTTTATTACCCCGGTGTGCTGCACCCTTCATTCTGCCGCGCATAACCTTTCTATGCTTAACTCTCTTCGGTGATAACATTATTTTCTGCCTCCTTCCCTGCGTCTGGGAGCCTCCTGGCTCTTTCTCGCATTCTTGCTTTCAGGGAGGATTTCGCCCTTATAAATCCATACTTTTACACCGAGCTTACCATATGTGGTGTTTGCTTCTGTGAAACCATAATCAATATCTGCACGAAGTGTCTGCAGCGGAATGGTTCCCTCATGATACTGCTCGGTTCTTGCGATTTCTGCACCGCCGACACGGCCGGCCACGCAGGTCTTGATACCTTTTGCGCCCAGTTTCATGGTTCTGCCCATGGACTGTTTCATGGCCTTTCTGAAAGAAATACGTCTCTCCAGCTGTGATGCGATATTTTCAGCAACCAGCTGTGCGCTCAAATCCGGTACCTTAACTTCAATTACATTCAAGATGATGGTCTTGCCGGTCATCTTTTCCAGCTCTTTCTTGAGCTTTTCGATTTCACTTCCGCCCTTACCGATAACAATACCGGGTTTTCCGGCATGGATGGAAATACGGATTTTATTTGCAAATTTTTCAATCTCGATTCTTGCAACTCCGGCCTGGAATAATTTGTTCTTCAAGAACACTCTGAGGTTATAGTCCTCTACGAGACTGTCGCCGAAGCTCTTCTTGTCAGCAAACCAACGGGAATCCCAGTCTTTAATAATACCAACTCTGAGACCGTGTGGATTAACTT
Source organism: uncultured Clostridia bacterium (assembly GCA_910580105.1). GTDB lineage: Bacteria > Bacillota > Clostridia > Monoglobales > Monoglobaceae > CAJTWN01. The sequence continues at coordinate 69,798 of CAJTWN010000003.1, forward strand.
TCTGACCCATACCAATACCTCCTTAACTTATTCCTTCTCCTGAAGTTTCAATGTGATGTGACTTGTCTTTTTATTAATTCTAAACGCACGTCCCTGTGCTCTGGCCTGTACTCTTTTGAGTGTTGGTCCCTGATCTGCATATACTTCGGAAACGTAAAGGTTTTCCACATTCATCTTGTGGTTATTCTCAGCGTTTGCCATCGCAGATTTCAAGAGCTTTTCTACAACGGGGCTTGCAGCCTTCGGTGTATTCTTAAGGATGCCGATTGCTTCGCCTACAGGCTTGTTGCGGATTAAATCAATCACAACACGAACCTTTCTGGGCGCAATACGTACATGCGTAACTTTTGCTACTGCTTCCATATCTGTGCAGCTCCTTTCATACTGAATAACTGATTATTGGCACAAAACTTATTTGCTTGTCTTTGCGCCGGCATGACCTCTATACGTTCTGGTAGGAGCAAATTCGCCGAGCTTGTGGCCAACCATATCCTCGCTCACATATACCGGAACATGTTTTCTTCCGTCATAAACCGCAATGGTGTGTCCAACCATGTCCGGGAATATGGTGGAAGCTCTTGACCAGGTCTTCAAAACGGTTTTTTCGTTCTTTTCGTTCATTGCAACAATTCTCGCAAGAAGTTTTGCATCAACGAAAGGTCCTTTTTTAATACTTCTTCCCATGTGATTCCCTCCTTACTTACTATTCCGTCTCTTAACAATAAACTTGTTGGACTTTTTCTTCTTATCTCTGGTCTTATAACCAAGCGCCGGCTTACCCCAGGGGGTTACAGGACTCGGCATACCGATTGGTGACTTACCTTCACCACCGCCGTGCGGATGGTCATTCGGGTTCATAACAACACCGCGGACGGTCGGACGGAAGCCCATGTGACGCTTTCTTCCAGCCTTACCGATGTTGATGTTGAAATAGTCTGTATTACCAACCTGACCGATGGTTGCGCGACAGTTCAGGCGTACCATACGAACTTCGCCGGATGGCAGTCTTACCTGTGCATAACCGTTCTCCTTTGCAAGAAGCTGTGCAGTGTTGCCCGCGCTTCTTACCATCTGGCCGCCTTTGCCCGGGTTCAGCTCGATGTTATAAATCAGTGTACCAACAGGGATGTCCTTGATTTCCATCGCATTACCGGGTTTAATGTCTGCGCCTTCACCGGATACAACCACGTCGCCTTTCTTCAGTCCGAGGGGGGCGATAATATAGTTCTTTACGCCGTCTTCATACTGAAGAAGTGCGATATTTGCGGATCTGTTCGGATCATATTCAATTGAAAGAACAGTTGCATTCATACCGTCTTTGTTTCTTTTAAAATCAATAACTCTGTATTTTCTTTTTGCACCGCCGCCACGATGTCTGACTGTGATTCTTCCGTATGAGTTACGTCCTGCTTTGCTGTAAAGCGGACGGAGAAGAGATTTCTCAGGAGCAACCTTGTCAATCTCTTCAAATGTGGAAACAGTCATCTGACGCAGGGAAGGTGTTGTAGGATTATATTTTTTAATACCCATTTTTCAATCTCCTTATCTGCAAAATTTAGGTGATAGATTAACCTTCAAACAGTTCGATGGTCTTGCTGCTGTCTGTAAGTTTTACGACTGCTTTCTTCCAGTCTGCCCGCTTACCGGCATGTACGCCCATTCTCTTGGGCTTGCCTTTATAGTTGATGGTGGTCACTTTCGCAACTTCAACCTTAAAGATTTCTTCAACAGCCTTTTTAATCTCGATCTTGTTTGCACCCTTTGCAACTTCAAAGGTGTACTTCTTATCTGCAACCTGGTCCATACTCTGTTCAGTAATGATCGGTCTTCTAATAATATCGTGTGCCAACATTATGCGTACACCTCCTCAAGTTTTGCTACGGCATCCTTTACGATGATGCACTTTGTGTGATTCAAAACTTCATATGTGTTGATTGCGCCAACGAATGTTGCATCAACACCTCTGATGTTTCTTGCAGAAAGAACAACGTTCTTGTCATTCTCAGGAAGAACAATCAAAGCTTTTTCAGATACATTCAAGTTTTTGAGTATATCTGCGACCTGCTTCGTCTTGATCTCGGAAAGGTTTAAGGAATCGAGTACGATAATCTCGTTTTCTGCCACCTTGGAAGAGAGTGCAGACTTCAGCGCAAGTCTTCTTACTTTCTTGTTCAGTGTATATCTGTAATCTCTGGGCTTCGGGCCGAGGGCTACGCCGCCGCCAACCCACTGGGGAGCACGGATGCTGCCCTGTCTTGCACGGCCTGTGCCTTTCTGTCTCCAGGGCTTGATACCGCCGCCGCGAACCTCTGTGCGGGTTTTGGTGCTCTGGGTGCCCTGTCTCTGGTTTGCTAAGTAGTTTACCACTACTTCGTGCATAACGTCGGGACGAACCTCAACGCCGAACACGTTTTCATTTAAGTCCATGCTGCCGACAACTTTGCCGTCAACATTATAAATATCAACTGTAGGCATTCTCTATTTCCTCCTCTCTCTGTGGGTTAGGCCTGGGCCTTAACTGCGTTTTTAACAACCAGCAATCCGCCCTTCGGTCCGGGAACCGAACCTTTTACCAACAGAAGATTGCGTTCTGTATCCACCTTCACCAAATCAAGGTTCTGGATGGTAACTGTATCTACACCATAATGGCCGGGAAGTCTCTTGCCCTTGAACACTCTGGAAGGAGATGAACAAGCGCCCAAAGAACCGGGGCCTCTGTGATAGTGGGAACCGTGGGTCATCGGACCTCTGTGGGTGCCCCATCTCTTGATTGTGCCGGCATAACCATGACCTTTGCTGGTTCCGGTAACGTCAAGAACGTCGCCTTCTGCAAACTGGTCAACGGAAAGTACATCGCCAACATTGAGTTCAGCGGCATTATCAAGCTTTAACTCTCTCAGGAACCGCTTTACTGAAACGCCTGCCTTTTTGAAGTGCCCCATTTCGGGCTTATTGGAACGGCGTTCCTTCTTATCTGCGAAACCAACCTGAACAGCACTGTAACCGTCCACTTCATCGGTCTTCTTCTGGACAACGGGGCAGGGGCCTGCTTCAATCACTGTTACAGGAACCAGATTTCCGTCCTCCGTAAAAATCTGTGTCATACCAATCTTTTTACCCAAGATTGCCTTTTTCATTTTTTCTTTCCTCCTATTTACACAAGCATTGGTTCAGATGAACTTACCTGCGGGTCATTGGCCGGCGTGCCGGCATAACCAAAATTTTTCTTTTCAAAAATGAATGATTACCGGAATTAGTTCAATTTCAATTCGATGTCAACACCTGCCGGCAAATCCAGGTGCTTCAGTGCGTCGATGGTCTTATTGGTCGGACCCAATACATCGATCAGTCTCTTGTGTGTTCTCATCTCAAACTGCTCACGGCTGTCTTTATACTTGTGTACTGCACGCAGGATGGTAACAATTTCTTTCTTGGTCGGAAGCGGGATAGGACCCGATACCTTTGATCCTGTTCTTTTTGCAGTTTCTACGATCTTAGCGGCACTCTGGTCGATAAGATTGTGGTCGTAAGCTTTGAGTCTGATTCTGATTCTTTCAGCTGCCATGCTATACCCTCCTTAAAATAAATAAGTTTACACTGTGCCGGGCGTTTCGCACAGACGCATAATAAAACCCGAATCCAATTCTCCTCATGGACAACGGCTTCGGGACGTACAGACATAATCCTATCCGCAAAGTATCAGCATACTACCTGTGCGGGATTCGGCTTCTGTATTCAAATAGAAAGTGTGACCTTTCCGCCCGTTTTTCTTAAACCGGACAATCTCCTCCGAAATTTCCAAAAGTGCCGCAGTTACGGCCTTTTGCCACCTCCGGAATCATCGTATGTCTTTGTCACGCCTAGCTATTATACTACTTATGCCAAAAGGTGTCAAGTTTTTTTTTGCCGTTTTCCCTTAAAAAACGCACTTTTGGGCACTTTTGTCAAATTTGTATGCCTTCGCAGTTTTTTTGTTCTTTCTGTTAGCAATTTTGTACAAGTATACAAATTTTATACGAAAATATTTCCTTGACATATTAAATAGAAATGGATATAATAAAAGCAGATAAAAGGTTACCATTTTACGGTTGGCCGAGGAACTAAATTTTATAGCTGTCCTGGCCAGAGGACAGCTATATTGCTTTTATGGAGACAATTATTAGAATAATAATAATTGAAATAATTACCTTAAGTATTGTATTCCCCATATGCAACACCTCCTTTCTGCTGTTTTAAAACCAGCATAAGGAGCCAACCGTCCTTCAATCACCTGTTATCTGCTTTTTCTATCTTATCACTTTCGACGATTTTTGACAATATTTTTAACGTAATTGTAATCCTTTATTTCATATCAAAAGACCGCCATCCATTCACTGATAATCAAATTTTATTATGTTTTGATTCAAATGCTTTTATATAATTTCTCACCAAAACTTCCAATTCTCGATTTGCAGACCGCCCCTCCCAATCAGATAAATACCGGAATTTTTCAAATAATTTTCTATCTATTAGAAGTGTAAACTTCCTTGTTTTTCCCATTATCCTCCACTCCTGTCGAATCACGTATCATTTCTTTGTAAATCCAATTTTTGCAAGGTCTTCTTTTGTTATTGTTCCATGTTTATTTTCAAAATGCTTTACTGACAATTTAATAATATATTCAAATTCCCGATTTAAACTTCGGCGCTCATCTTCCGCAATAACTTTCATCTTTTGCACAAGTTCCTCATCCATCCTAAGTGTATATTTTAATAACACATTTTCCATAAATAATTTCTCCTTAATGATGCTTTTTATTTTCATACCTTCTCTTCATTTGTATTTTACATTCTTTTTTACAAGCCTTTCCATTTTATCTTAAATTCAGATATTTTTTATATATCCATTTTTTAAAATAAACAAAAAGGCTCACACTAATTGAATCAAAACTGCACTAAGTATATCAAGTTCTCCACTTTCATAACGTGAATATGTAGTTTGTGACGCATGCAACATGTTCGCCAAATGTTGCTGTGTTAAATCTTTATCTTCTCTTATATCACGAATCCGACTATACATAACGTTCACCCAAACTATATTTTACACATGCAAAAATTGCATATTGACTTTTATGCAATTTTCGCATAAATAATTATAAGGTGATTTTAATGAATTTAAACGATGAAATAAAAAATTGCTTTCCAAAGATTGAGGAACTGTTTTCCGAAAACACGCTATTGGAGTTTAAAGAAAAGCCAAGTGATAAGTTATACCAATATCATTACGGCGTAGGAACATGGATTCGGAACCATCTGCTGTCTGATAAAGATGACTTATATCATTTATTTCAAAAAAACGGCGTCGAGGATCGGGATGACATGTCTGCCTGCATTCTGCTTATGTTTCATATATATTTAAACAAAGAAAAATTATAAAAAGCCGCCTTTCTGCGGCTTCCTGCATTAAAAAAAGCTCCCATTCGGGAGCTTTTTCTTTTAATAATAAATCAGAACTATTGAATAATTACAATCGTTGCTTCAAAGACACCATTCTTCATTGTTCCGGTAACGGTCACTTTCATACCCTTTTCAATTGCCTTTGCATTTGTCGGTGTGCCGTCGCGTTTTAAGAACGTAGTTTTTGTGTTATAATATACACTCTGTTTGTCGCCGTTTGTATCTTCAATTGTAATCACATAATAACTGGTATTCAGCCCTGTAACAGTACCTTCCACCTGGCCGTCCTCATTGGTCGGAACAGAAGAAACGGAAACCTTGCTGATTTCACTGCTTTGCAGGGTTGCACTCACGCTGTAACCAGGACGCAAATCATAAATTGTGCCCTCTTCATCATTGATGCGAATCTGTGCATCGCTGTAAAGCTTATACGTCTTTTCCTTTCCGTCCGCTTTGATCGTAAGGCTTGGACTATTGGAAAGAATCACTTCGGTAATCACGCCTTCCACCTTTTCACTGCTGCTCTTTGCAGAGATGGAAGTGATTTTTCCATACGTAAGTTTTACCGTAAGATGATCGCCGGAAGCCAGTTCGCGGTAATTAGCTTTTGAACCGTCTCTGGTCACCGCCGCGCCCTTTGTGGAAACCGGATATGTCTGCTCTTTCTTTGTCTTTGTATCTGCAATGGTCAGATAAATATTATCTTCATCATCATAATCAACATCAACCAAATCACCGGTGAGTTCGCTGTTCTTTTCTTCAATATTCATTGCAACGATTTTTCCGTTACGGATGGTTGCACTGACAAACGTATCATTGACCATATCCGCGAAAGCTGCTTTTCCGGAACCGTTCCGCGTATAGACACAGGCGTCATCGGCATAATAAGATGCTTTTACGGAAGCATCTTCGCTGTCCGCCAATGTAAAGCGTTTTCCTTCTGATGATTCATTGACTGCTGTAATCATCCCGTAAACGGTTTCGGATTTGGTAGGTGCAGACAACTCGATCAGTCTCGGCAGATTGCAGATATAAGTAATCTTAACCGCTGCATCTTCCTGAATATTCTTATAAGTTCCGTCAACACCGTCAACCTTAATCACCGAATTATTTGCAACAGAAACGGTTTCGGCCGTATCGCCAACCGTCATTTCAAACTTTTTACCGCTGTTTTGAACATCCGTGACGGTACCGCTTTTGTTTGTTTTGCCAAGGGTATCAATCATCCGGGCAAGCAATGTTGCCATCTGCGCACGGGTAAGCGAAGTGTTCGGCGAGAACACCGGCTTGCCGGCTGCGTCATTCCCCATACCATTCATAACCTTCTGATTGGTAACAAACTCAACAAAAGGACGTGCTGCCGCAGGTATAGAAGAAGCATCGCTGTAAACACTATTATTAACGACATTGTCCTTCACTTCATCTTCATACCCCATCAATTTGGTCATCAGCACAGCGGCCTGATAACGCATAAGAGGGGAATTTGCATTTGCGGCGGAAATATATTCCTGCAAATCACTTTCCCTCAAAATATCACAATATAATAGGAAGGAAAGTTCATTTACATATGTACTGTTAAATTTTTTAACAGTATCGCCATAGATTTCCACAGCCGCAGCGACAGAATCTTTGTATTCTCTTTCTTCAACGCCGAGCATTCGGGACATCAGCAACAGGCATTCAACCTTTGAAATTGCCCTGCTTGGTTTGAAAGTATTGTCATCATAACCTTTAATATACCCTGCATCCGTCATTTTTGTGATGGAATCTTTTGCCCATGCAACTGTCGGGTCATTTTCAACATCATCAAATGTAAGCGCAAAAACCGAGGCAGAGATTGCAGAGAATACCAAAGATGCACTGACAACCAAGGATAAAAATCTATTTTTCTTCATTACATTTCCTCCTGTCAATGAAAAATATTATTAAAACACATTATATTCCACTCATATATTTTAACTATACCACATGTATGTCCAGAATTCAACAGGAAATCTTTAAATTTTTTAAATTTTTTTCCACAGCGCGAATAAGCGAATTTTTCCACATATGGCATAAACTTAGCGGTGTATTTTTTCTTCCACAGCACAAAATAAATGCGTAAATAAACAAAAAACTTCAAAATTTACTTGATATTTTAATTTGAGGAGGAAAAAAATATGTTAAAGAAAACTGTTTCCTTTTTGATAGCATTTGCCATGCTGTCTGGTATCGGAAGCGTTTCTGTCTTTGCAGCTGATGAAGCCGCCGGGACAAAAGCGCCTGCCGCTACGGAAACCACAGCGGCTGCAGAATCTACTGCATCAACCGCCGCACCTAAGGCAACTGCAACAAACGCCAAGACGGAAGACGAGGCCTCTGTATATTTAGAGGACAATACCCTTCCCGTTTCCGGCGACCAGGACACCACGAATATCGCAGCGCCTGTGAATGATACAACCAATCAGGCAACCCAAAATAACAACGTAAACCAAAACAACAACAATTCTGCCTCTATGGATACAACGGACGAAGGCACAGGCAACACCGTAGATAACAGCACAGGTGTTCAGCTCAACCGTTCCGCAGACCAAAACCTTGCAAACCAGGACGGCACAATCATGCCAAACGCAGGCACACGCCGGATTGACGGCACAAATGCAGACGGCACCATGGATGCACGCCGGCAGGTAACCACCAACCTCACCGAAAACAGTTCAAAATACAACGGCATGGCAAGCATGCCGCTTCCGCAGGCTTCTGTTGCTTCACGCTACAGCACCTCCCGCGTAGCGCTTCCCCCGGATATTTCTGACACCAAATATGCAGAAGCTGCAGAGCTGCTCGGCGCACTGGGCATCATGGTCGGTGATGCAGAGACCGGCAACTTCCGTCCGGAAGATGCAATTATCCGAAGCGAAATGGCTAAAGTAGCCGTATATTCCATTGGACTGGAAGACATTGCAAAAAGTTCCATGGGAACCACAAAATTCCCTGACGTACCCGCAGATCACTGGGCAACCGGTGCGATTAACGTAGCAGACCAGCAGGGAATGGTCATCGGCGATGATGTCGGAACCTTCCGCCCTGATGATCCTGTTCTTTTGCAGGAAGCTGTTGCAATCATCGTCCGTGCCCTCGGCTATGAACCCGCTGCAGAAAGCCGCGGCGGATATCCTTCCGGTTATATGTACGTTGCTTCTTCCAATCAGCTTCTCCGCGGCATCAATGCAAATGCAGCGGACGCCGCAAAGAGAGGCGACATTGCACAGCTGGTATTCAATGCACTTACTGTAAACCTGATGGAACAGGTTGGTTTCGGCAGCGACGCATCTTATGAAGTTGTCGACAAAACCCTGCTCTATGACAAATTGAATGTAGAAAAAGCTTATGGCCAAATCGTAGGCACACCTGAAACCACCTTAAACGGAGGCAACACAACCTCTGAAGACCACATTCTTATTGGCGACAACCTGTATTTGATTGGCGACACAGACGCCAAACTGCTTTTGGGTTATAACGTACTGTTTTATGCCCGCCTGGACAAAACAACCGATGAAAAAACACTTATCCTCGTCCGGGAACAGGCAAACAAGAACAGAACCATCAGAGCCAACGCAGATGACATCGTCGCTGTAACCGGCGGCAATGGCCAGAACGTCAACTTTGAATACTGGGAATCTGAAAACGACAGAAACACCAAGACAGCAACCATCGATGCAAAAGCAACCTATATTTACAACGGCAAATATAAGACCGGTGTTACCACAGCTGATTTGAAACCAACTTCCGGTAACGTTACCCTTCTTGACTCTGACACCAACGGAACCTATGACATTGTTTTTGTCAACCACTTCAGAAACCTTGTTGTTGACACCATCTCGACAGTAACCGGCCGTGTAACAGACAAATACGCAAACGGCTCCCTTGTCTTTGACCCGAATGACACCACTGTTTTGTACAGCATCATCAAGGACAACAGAGAGATCGGCGTGGAAGAACTCGCTGAGTGGAATGTTCTTTCCTATACAATCAGCGATGACAAGAACCTGATCCGGGCTTATGTTTCGACCACCTCTATCACTGGTACTGTAACTGAAATCACAAGCAAAGGTTACCGCATCGGCGACAGCAAAGAAACCTTCAAGAAAGCCGCAAGTTATCCCAATGATATTGAACTTCGTGACAAAGGTACCTTCTATCTTGACATCGAAGACAATATCGCCGCAGTAGACACAAATGCGCAGACCGGTACAGAACTCAACAAGAAATACGCATATCTTGTCGGTGCAGCAAAGGGCGACACCTTTGAAACAACCGCACAGTTCAAGATGTTCACCACAGCAGGTAAAACGGAAATTCTCGAAAGCAGCAACCGTATGCGCCTGAACGATGATTATGGTCTCGAACCTTCTGCTGTTGTAGAAACACTGAACAGCGGCGGCAAAATGACTCCGCAGTTAATCATCTACGAAACCAATGCGGCAGGCAACATCACCGCAATTGAACTGGCAACAAAGGGCAACGGCGCACCGAACAAGGGCGACTTCACCCTGGATATTGAACAGGATGACCTCATCTACCGCAGCGCTTCGAACAAACTCGGAAATGCAGTTATCGGCGAAAATACAATTATCTTTGACATCCCGGCAGATGCAGGCGATAACACCGACCGGTATTCTGTAAGAAACAGGGGTATGCTCTCCAACGACACCGCATACGATGCACTCATCTATGACCTTGAAGAAAACTATACCGCTTCCGTTGTTGTCATCACCTCCTCAACAGGCGTTACTGCACCGGAATCTCCGATTGTAGTCATCGACCACCTGAGCGAAACACAGGATGAAGATTATCAGTATACGGATAAACTCTATGGTTATTCCGGCGGCCAGGCTGTTGAAATTATGGCCGAAGATAAAGGCATCCTTGTAAAAGACGGCTCAACAGCGCTGACACGCGGTGATATTATCCAATATACCACCAACGCAGACGGCAAAATTGATCACATCAACGTATTGTTCAATGTAGCCAACAAGACCACAGAGTTCAGTACAGACGTAACAAATGATCTCACAACCGTTTACGGCCGTGTTATCAAGAAATTCAGCGACAGTGTAAACCTCTCTGTCAATGGCCAGATTTACAACTATGGAACAACAGATACAACAGTTTATCTGGTTGATACGACAAAGGGTACGAACAACACCTCCGCTGTTCAGGTTGTTTCACCTGCCGACATCGAAATTTACGAAGAAGGCAATGAGGCACGACTCTTTGTTAAGATGTATCAAGACAAAGTACAGGAACTTGTTATCATAAGATAACGCAAAAAAACCGCAGGTTCCCATTTCGGGCCTGCGGTTTTCCTCTTCGTGTTATCAAAACACAGCAAAAATTTCACAAAGGCGCCCTATTTCCCACGGTCAAACCATAAATCCCTTCACAAGAAATAGACTACTTTTGTGACATAAATTATACCTCTTTTGCACCGCATTGTCAACCCCTTTTTATAAGTATATTTCCTCTCCTTGTTTATAGTATAATTTATTTACATATTATGATACTGGAGGTAAGAAAAATGTTTGAAGATTTAACTGTGTTAGACAAAATCGAAAATTTATTGGAAGAACGCAACTGGACACTTTATCGGCTTTCAGAACGATCCGGTATTTCGCAATCCACACTTTCCAATCTTTTCAAGAGAAATAATGCGCCAACTTTGCCGACACTTAAAGCGATTTGCGGCGCTTTTGGCGTATCCATGGCGGATTTCTTTGCAGATGGGAAGGAGGGTACAATCCTGACAGAAGACCAGGAACAGCTTTTGGCAGCTTACAACCAGCTGACCGCCGTACAAAAGGAATCATTGATTCAGTTTTTATCAACGCTTCACAACGGATGCTGATTTACATGCTTTTCCGAACCAAAAAACATTGACAAGAATAGGTAGAACATGATATAAATGGTCATAGATAATTTATTAGAAAAATATTCAGAAAAGAGTGACCAATATCATGCAAAAATTAAACCCGGTACCAAAAGCTGTCACTGATCACGTTGATGAAATCTGTGGCAAACTTGATAAAAAACACAAAAAATTAAGTCAGCTGTTCCGCAACTGTTATCCCAACACCCTGCAAACCACCGCTGAAGTCTTAGACGATGGTTCAGTTTTTTTGCTTACCGGCGATATACCTGCCATGTGGCTTCGGGATTCGACCGCGCAGATGACCCAATATCTGCCCCTTGCAAAGACAGATAAAGAAGTTGCCGCCCTGATTGCAGGACTGGTGCGCAAACAGATCGCCTATATTCTGATTGATCCCTATGCAAATGCTTTCAACCGGGAACCCAACGGAAAAGGGCATACAACCGATCAAACTGACCAAAACCCCTGGGTATGGGAACGGAAATATGAGGTAGATTCTCTATGCTATCCCCTCCGCATGGCGTGGCTTTATTATGAAGCAACAGGGGACACGTCCATTTTTGACGAAAATTTTGCAAAAGCCGCAGACACCATTCTTCGTCTCTGGACCAAAGAGCAGCGGCACGACACCATGTCTGATTATCGTTTCCGCCGGCGCGGTGACTGGAAATCAGATCTTCGGAACGAAGGAAAAGGTATGCCGACCAACTATACAGGGATGACCTGGTCCGGATTCCGCCCCAGTGATGACGCCTGTACCTTCGGTTATCTTGTACCTTCCAATATGTTTGCCTCTGTTGTTCTTGGCTATTTGCAAACAATTTTTACGGATATACTGCCCCGGCCTGCTCTTGCAGACCGTGCCGCAAAACTGCAGAACGAGATTGATTTTGGTATCAAAAGCTACGCAACGGTTCTCCATCCGAAATACGGCCTGATTTACGCCTGCGAAACGGATGGTTATGGTAATTACCACCTGTTCGATGATGCCAATGTGCCCAATCTTCTGTCCGCCCCCTATCTTGGCTTTACCGATGTTTCCAATCCGGTATACCAAAACACCCGGCAGTTCATCCTGAGTGATGAAAACCCCTATTTCTACCGTGGAAAATATGCAGAGGGCATCGGAAGTCCTCACACCCCAAAAGGTTATATCTGGCACATTGCCCTTTCTATGCAGGGATTGACCGCAACCGATGAAAATGAGATGAAGAATATCCTCACCATGCTGGAACAGACCGATGGCGACACCGGTTTTATGCACGAAGGTTTCGACCCTAATGCGCCAGCAACCTTTACCCGTCCCTGGTTTGCGTGGTCCAATTCCCTTTTTGCAGAATTTTTGGAAAAAGTATTGAACGAGACCGATATTCTGTAAACAAAACCATCAAAATGGTTATCACTCGTTGCCCTATTGAGCCAACAATTCAACACACATAAAATCAATCGCCCGGATGACAATCATCCGGGCGATTGATTTTTTATTTCCTTTTCTTTTCCTGAAGGGCTTTTTCAAATGCGGCTGCAAACAAATCGTTTGTGTCCTCTTCCTTTTTTTGCTGACGGAGATATTTTTGTACGTCCCGTTTGGACGCCCCCTTCTCATTGCCCTTCATCCTCTTCCGAAAGGCCTCTTCCCGTTCACGATAACCACAGGGACAGATATAGGTTCGTTTTTCCCCCTCGCCAAACAATTCCATCACTTTATGGCAGTTCGGACAGCGCACGTTGGTCTTTAAGCTGACGCTCTTACGATACCCGCATTCCCTGTCCTGACAGACCAGCATCTTCCCGCGTTTTCCATTGACCTCCAACAGGAATTTACCGCATTCCGGGCAGACATTTCTGGTCAAATTCTCGTGTTTATAAGTCTTATCACTATTTTTTACCGTTTTGACCAGTGCCCCCGCATATTCACGAATTTCGCCGATAAAAGCCTCCTTTTTTTCTTTTCCGGAAGCAATTGCATCCAGCCGCATTTCCCATTGCGCTGTGAGCTGCGGCTCTTTTAAATCCTCCGGAACCAGATCCACCAACTGAATCCCCTTTGCTGTCGGAACCATACTGCTGCCCTGCTTCTCCACATAAAAGGACGCATACAATTTTTCAATAATATCAGCCCGGGTTGCAGGGGTACCGAGTCCGCCGCCGATGTATTCCCGCATCTTCCGGTCCTGAATGAACCTTCCCGGATTCTCCATTGCCGAAAGCAGAGAGGCCTCTGTATAACGGGCCGGCGGTGAAGTATAACCATTTTTCAAACTGACACCTCGGCAGATAAATTTATCATCACTTTTTAACGGCGGCATATTCTGTTCCGTTTCATCCACGTCTTCATCTGCAAGGTCATAAACTGCTTTCCAGCCCTTTGCTGTCACCTCTCTGCCGGAGGCCGCAAACACTTCCCCCTCTGCGGCAAATTCCGCCCGGGTATGCCGATACTGATATACAGGATAAAAACAGGCCAGAAATCTTCGAACCACCAAATCATATATCTTCTTTTCCTCGCTTGAAAGGTCGGGCATACGCACCCGCTCCTCGGTGGGGATAATGGCATGATGGTCGTTCACCTTTTGACTGTTGACACAAGCCTTTGCAATCTTACGGCCTTTGGCGCGGATTTCACGGACAAAATCCCCATACTCTCCTACCATTACGGCCTGCAGCCGCTCTTCCATGGTTGGCAGGAGATCTTCGGTCAAATACCGGGAATCTGTCCGCGGATAGGTCAGCACCTTATGCTGTTCATAAAGCCGCTGCATTATATTCAGGGTCTGTTTGGGTGAATAACCAAACCGTTTATTCGCCTCCCTCTGCAATTCCGTAAGGTCATAAAGCATTGGCGGCGGTGTCTGTTTTTCTGCCGCATGTACCGCAGTAACCATGAAGGTTTTCCCCTGTATTTTTTTCGCAATTTTTTCTGCTTCCTCCCGGTCATAAATGGCCGTACCATTCTTCCCCTTCCACATTACCGTCATCTTCCCCAAATCTGCCTTCACCGTCCAAAACTCTTTAGGAACAAATCCGCGGATTTCCTTTTCACGCGCGGTAAGCAAAGCAAGGGTTGGCGTCTGGACACGTCCGGCAGACAGCTGGGCATTGAATTTGCAGGTGAGGGCACGGGTTACATTGAACCCCACCAGCCAGTCCGCCTCTGCCCGCGCCTGGGCAGAGGCATAAAGATTGTTATATTCCCGTCCATCTTTCAGATTTGCAAATCCCTGGCGGATGGCCCGGTCTGTCTGAGAAGAAATCCAAAGCCGTTTGATAGGTTTACGGAACCCTGCTTTTTCTAAAATCCAGCGGGCGACCAATTCCCCCTCCCGGCCTGCATCTGTCGCAATCACCAGCGCGGTCACCTCTTTACTGTGCAAAAGTTTTTTGACAGCACCATATTGTTTCGCCGTCTGGGGAATTATGGTCAATTCCATTTTTTTCGGCAGCATTGGCAGCGTATCAAAACTCCAGGTTTTATACGCCTCTCCATATGCTTCCGGATCACACAGGGTCACCAGATGTCCCAGCGCCCATGTAACAATATATTCCTTCCCCATCAGGCAGCCGTCCCCTTTTTGTTTACAGCCCAGCACCCGGGCAATTTCCCGGCCTACCGATGGTTTTTCCGCCAATACCAATGTCTTTCCCATTCTTTTTTCTCCTGTTTTCTCAGTTTTTTATAGTATAACAGAGTTTTCCGTTAAATTCAATAGAAACTCATGCTGCCGCAGACCGTTTCCCTGCAATTTTAGCGGTTGCAAAAAACGATAGAATATGATAAACTGTTGCATATATGATTAAACTATCTGAGGTGTTCAATTCATGAGAGAAACAGTTGATATTCTGGGCGTTGCTGTGGACAAAATTTCTGCGGGCAGCGCGCAAAAAAAAGCGGAACGCTATCTCCGCACACCGGGGCTTTCTGTGATTTTTACCCCTAACCCCGAAATCATTATGGCCGCTCACGAAGATCCGGCTTTTAAAGAAGTTTTAAATTCTGCAGATATTTGTACGCCGGACGGCATTGGAGTTGTCTATGCCTCCAAAATGATTCACAATCCGGTTCCTGAGCGGGTTCCTGGGTTTGACCTTACCTGCGGACTGCTGCAAAGCATTTCCAAAACCGGCGAAGGTGTCTTTTTGTTTGGGGCAAAACCCGGCATTGCCGAAACTGCAAAAGAAAAATTACAGGAAAAATATCCCGGCCTTGTCGTTTCCGGAACCCACGATGGTTATTTCACCGATGATGACAACACCCGGATTATAAAAGAAATCAATGATTCGGGCGCAAAACTCCTGTTGGTCTGCCTGGGCGCTCCCAAACAGGAGAAATGGATATATGCCCACAAGGACGAACTTCAGGTACAGCTGGCCATGGGCGTTGGCGGCGCACTGGACGTATTTGCAGGCAATGTAAAACGTGCGCCCCAGTTTTTCATCAAGTGCAATCTCGAATGGTTATATCGCTTTATTAAGCAACCCAGCCGGCTCCGGCGCTTTTCTGCGCTTCCCAAATTTATGCTTGCTGTAAAGAAATCAATAAAATCATAACGAAATCCCTGACCGGCTTTTTGATTGGAGGAATTTTTATGTTGTATATTTTATTGGCCGACGGCTTTGAAGAGGTGGAGGCCGTTGCACCGCTGGATGTGCTCCGGCGGGCAGAAATCGAAGTAAAAACCATAGGTGTCACCGGTTCCACTGTCACCGGTGCCCATGGCATTGAAATCACGGCAGACCTTCAGATCACCGAGTTAGACGGCGCGATTCCGGACGGCATCATTCTTCCCGGCGGAATGCCCGGCACGCTCAACCTGCAAAAAAGTACCGAAGTACAGGCTCTTTTGCAAAAGTGTTATTCTTCCCAAAAACTGATTGCTGCCATCTGTGCTGCGCCAATGATTATTGGAGAACTGGGTATGCTCAATGGCAGGCGTGCCACCTGCTTCCCCGGTTTTGAAGACAGTCTGACCGGCGCAAATCTTTTAGACGATGGCATTGTATGCGATGGGAACTTTATCACTGCAAAGGGCGCAGGTGTTGCATTAAAGTTCGGGGCGGCAATTGTAGATTATTTTATCGACCCTGGCTCCGTACATGGCAGCCGCGGCAACCGCATCCTGTCGCAAATGCAGCTGGGATGATGGATAAAAAACAGCTGCGTATTATTATGCGCCAGCGGCGCAGGGAAATTTATCAAAAGAACGGCAGGGAAATCAATCAGAAAATCACAGCACAGCTTCTCGCCCACCCGGTCTATCAACGGGCAGAGAAGCTGTTTATCTACCTTTCGGTAAAAGATGAAGCAGACACCTATCCCATCATTGAAGACGCACTTTCTAAAGGCAAGCAGGTTTATGTCCCTGTATGTCTGCCCGCCACACATACGATGCAATGTGTCCGCCTGAAAAGTCTTGCCGCTCTGGTTCCCGGCAAATATCAAATTCCGGAACCTGCCTCTCCCCATCAAATAGCGGAGAAAAACTGTATCGGACTCTGTATTGTCCCCGGACTTGCCTTTGATAGAAAGGGCCACCGTCTGGGCTATGGCGGCGGCTATTATGACCGTTTTCTGGATGGTTATACCGGCAGTTCCTTCGGCCTGTGTTATGCAGGATGTATGCAGGAACAGCTCCCGCGGGAGAACACTGACAAACGGGTGGACGGCATTTTTACAGAAACCGGATTTTTTCCCGCTTCTAAAAAATAGAATAGAAAACTTTTCACTCTTCTGACAGTCAAAACAGAAGCAACAGAACAGGAACCTTATCATGATAAACAAAGAAACTTCACAACCGGAATCCGCACCGGCAAATGCGGAACAAATTGAACAGAGGAACCGGCAATATGCAGCCGGAAAGCGGGAATTGAAAAGCATCCGCTGGATGCTTTTTTTCATCATCGCAGCACAACTTGTCATCACCATGCTTACAACATTGATTGCAAGCTTTATGACAACACCGCCTCACCCCTATCTGCAGGTCGGCATTGCTTCTCTGATTGCCTATTCCATCCCCATCCTGTTTTATGCCCACGCCCATAAGGTCAAGCATATCCGGCAGGCAAGGGACACTTTCCGCCTGCACAGAATCAAGCCCCAGCTTCTCCCTCTGGTCCTTCTCATCGGCGCAGGGGCACAGATGGTGATGATTCTTTTGAATCTTCCCTTCTCTTTCCTGTTTAAAACAGACGTATACTATACGCCCACCGCCTGGTGGGAACTGACGGCTGGAATTCTGGTTGTGGGGATCATTCCTGCCATCTTCGAAGAATTCATGTTCCGTGGAATCCTTTATGGAACCATGTCAGAACTCAGTACCCGAGCGGCAGCCATCTTTACCACCGTCATGTTCGCCCTTCTGCATGCAAACCCCGCAGGATTTCTCGGCTATTTATTTATGGGTGGGGTCAGCATTGTTTTGCTGCGGCGGACAAGTTCGCTGGTTGCCACGGTTTTATTCCACTTCGCGGTCAATACGGCCGCACTGCTAATGGAATATTATTCTGCCTTCCTGTTTGATTTTCCAATGACAATGGCAGTTTTATTCCTGGGCGGAATCCTTGTTTTTGCTGCAGCAATGACCATCTTCTGCGGCGTGACAAAGCCGCAGCCGGAAACGGGCCGGAAACGGACCTCCTCCTTGCTGGGCCAGAATTTTTTCAGCCTTCCGGTTCTTTTGTGTATCCTTGGTGTCATCTTTTTGGTGATCTATACCATCTCAAATATATAACACGCATCAAACTACGGCAAAATGAATACATACAATACTCCTCATTAACCGGCCAATACCGGCGGTATGTAAAACAAAAAGAAAGGAATTTTATCCTATGCGAACATCAAACGGTTCAAAAAAACGTGGTTACACCGGCAAACTTATCCTCATCCTGCTTGCCGCCCTTCTGCTTTTTTCCGGTTTTACTGTCTACCGCGATGTCACCGGGAAACGCGGTACATCTGTTGACTTTTCCGTCGATATTCCGGATGGTGCAGGCACGAACCAAATTGCAGGCATTCTCAAAAACCGCGGTATCATTAAGCATCCGCTGATTTTCAAGGTTTACAGCAAATTAAGCGGCAGCCATATGTACAAAAAAGGTGTGCATGCACTGGACACCACTATGTCCTATGGCGAAATATTTGCTGAACTTGAAAAAAATGCAGAAGCAAAAGGGGAAAAGTTAACCATCCCGGAGGGATATGAGGCCCGGCAGATTGCTGATTTAATCAGCGAAAAGGGTTTGGGAAGCCGGGATGAATTCATCAATGAAATGAATCATGGTGTATTTTCCTATGATTTTGTTAATTCGATTCCCCGCACAGAAAACCGGCTGGAAGGTTATCTTTATCCATCTACCTACACCATTGCGGAAGGTACTTCTGTTCATGACATCATTGATATGATGCTCGCTGAATTTGAAAGAAACGTTGTTCCGGTCTATAACGAAAGCGATTCCGAACAGTCTCTCGATGACATTATCACGCTTGCCTCCATCGTGGAACGCGAAGCAGCAAACGATGATGAACGCGGGAAAGTTGCTTCCGTCTTTGTCAACCGAATGAAAAAAGATATGAAGCTTGAATCCTGTGCGACCGTACAATACATTCTGAAGGAACGAAAAACCATTTTGAGCAATGCGGACACCGCAATTGATTCAAAATATAATACATATAAATACGCAGGCCTCCCGGAAGGACCAATTGCTTCACCGGGTCTGCTGTCCGTCAAAGCGGCCCTGCATCCGGACGATACCGGTTATTACTATTTTCTTGCCGTCTCCGACGGCAGCAAAAATCTGTTCTCTGAAACCTTCGATGAACACAACGAAAAACTCCGGCAGGAACAGGGCAAAAACGGAAACACAAAAGAAAGCGGCGATGAATAGACATGATAGACGATAACATTAACCACGAATATATCATCCGTTATCTTCGGGACATTCTTCCAAAAAGGGAAGGGCTTTTGAAAGAAATGGAGGATTATGCAGCAGCACACGACGTGCCCATCTCCCAGCCGGAAACCATGCGGCTGCTGGAGGTTCTGACCGAATTAACAAAGGCACAAAATATTTTGGAAGTTGGCTGTGCCATCGGCTATTCCGCCATCTGTATGGCACAGGCCGGAGCTGAAAATATTGACACCATCGAAATATCTGAGGAGATGGCAAAACTTGCTGAAGAAAATATCAAAAAAGCCGGCTTGTCTGCCCGTATTCATATTCATCCGGGTGATGCAAAAGAGATTTTGCCCACGCTGGACGGTCAGTATGATATAATCTTTGTGGATGCTGCAAAGGCACAGTATGGTGAATTTTTCCCTCACTGTATGCGCATGCTAAAAACAGGCGGGCTTTTGGTTTCGGACAACGTACTCTATAAGGGAATGACGGCCACAGATGAATTGATGCAGCGCAGGAAAATAACAATTATTAAACGCCTGCGCAATTATCTTTCCATGCTTTCTTCCCATAACGAACTCAGCACCACCGTGCTTCCCATCGGTGATGGCGTAGCGCTCAGTGTACATAAGAAAAAGGAGTTACCAAATGATTGATTTAACCAAAGGTTCACGGAACTTTACAAAGAACTTTGATCTGGTTCTGATGGGGCTGGTTTTGATTACTGCCATATTCGGTATTATTATGATTTCAAGCGCCGGCGGCGAAAACGCCGTACGCTATGTTGTTGTGCAATCGGTTGCCTTGGTTGTCGGTCTTGCCGGCATTGTAATTTTAATCGCACTGGACTATGAATATTTGGCGCAAATTTCCGTATATATATACGGATTCTCTATTTTTCTGCTTATACTCGTCCTTATTCCCGGAATCGGCAAGGTAGAAAACAATGCCCGCAGCTGGTTTCATCTGGGTCCGGTCAACCTGCAGCCCGCCGAAGTTGCCAAAATTGCCTTTATCATCAGTTTTTCCAAACATCTTTCTGAGGTGGATGATCAGATTAATCAACCCAAAAATGTCTTGATGCTTTTGGGACATCTGGGCATTCTCTGCATACTCATCCTTCTGCAGCCCGACTTTGGAACAGCAATGGTCTTTGTCTTTATGGGAATTACGATGCTGTTTGTTGCCAAAATCAGTTGGAAGTACATTGTCGGCGGCATTGCCGCACTGGTCGCAGTTTGTCCGCTGGCATGGTTCTTCTTTTTGCAGGACTATCAAAAAAACCGTATTCTCACCCTGTTTAATCCTGAAAGCGACCCAACCGGCGCAGGCTATCACGTCCTGCAATCCAAACTTGCGGTCGGCTCAGGAAAAATATTTGGTACCGGTTTATATAAGGGGGCAAGCCAGATGAACAATATGCTTCCTGAACGGCACACCGACTTTATCTATTCGGTTGTCTGCGAGGAACTGGGGCTGATTGGCGGTATTTTGGTCATCCTCCTTTTGACTGCAATCATTCTGCGCTGTCTCTACATCGGCATGAACGCCCGCAACTCTTTGGGGCGTTATATCTGTACCGGTGTTGCAGCCATGCTCATCTTCCAGGTATTTGAAAATATCGGAATGTGCATCGGCCTGTTTCCGGTTACAGGAATAACCCTTCCCTTCTTCAGTTATGGCGGCTCGTCCATGCTTACCACGATGCTGGCCATCGGGCTTGTTATCAGTGTCCGATACCGATGTAAGCTTATTAATTTTTAAATGAAAACAAGCAATCGCGGCACCTAACGGTCCGCTGTTATCAAACCAATCTGGCAATTGTATATTTTCCGATCCGCACAAATCTATCCGGGAAGGGTATTGGAGGCTCCGCATGATTAAAATCTTCATTAAAAAATTTGTAAAGAATTATGATCAGACACATGATATAGGTGTCCGCAAAGCCTATGGTACCCTTGGGGGGATCCTTGGCATCCTTTGCAACCTGTTTTTATTTGCGATAAAATTTCTCGTTGGATATGCCATCAACAGTATTGCTGTCATTTCCGATGCTTTCAATAACCTGTCCGATATGGCTTCCTCTGTTGTCGGTCTTTTCGGCGCTCGGCTCAGTGGTAAAAATGCAGATAAAGAACACCCTTTCGGCCATGGCAGAGCAGAATATATCTCTTCGTTAATTGTTGCATTCCTTATTATCCTTGTGGGATTTGAACTTTTGCGGGATTCCTCGGCAAAAATTATTCACCCCGAAAAAATTATTTTAAGCGGCGGAATGCTGCTTCTGTTGCTTTTATCCATTGTCATCAAACTTTGGATGTTCAGTTATAATCGCTATATGGGACGGCTGATTGATGCACCTATTCTTTTGGCTGCTGCCAAAGACAGCCTGAGCGATGTCATTGCAACTTCTGCAGTCATTCTGTCAACCATTGCGGCCAGGTATACTGCTTTCCCCATTGATGGCATTGTAGGTATTGTCGTTTCGGTTCTGGTCATGTATACCGGCTATGGCGTGGCCAAAGACACCATCGACAAACTGATGGGCCGCTCCGCCGGCGAAGAACTGGTACAGGAGATTACCAGCCGGGTTCTGCGGGGAAAAAATGTATTGGGCATGCACGATCTGATGATCCATGATTATGGTCCGGGGCACACCATTGCTTCCGTTCATGCAGAGGTGCCGGATAATCTTTCTCTCGTGGAAGTGCATACGGTCATTGATCAAATTGAACACAATATTTTTGAGGAACTGGGCGTAGATATCGTTATCCATATGGATCCCGTTCATCAAAAAGATAAAAAATAGAAGCCCTGCGGGGCTTTTTTCTTTCATAACTTTTCAATAGAAAAAAGGAGATGAACTTCCATGATTATCAGTGTCAGCCGAAGAACGGATATCCCAGCTTATTACACCCCCTGGTTTATCAACCGCCTTACCGCCGGCGAAGTCTTCGTCCGAAATCCCTACCGTCCGCATCAGGTCAGCCGGATCTCTTTGTCAGAAGACACGGTTGACGGATTTGTCTTCTGGAGCAAAAATCCTGCCCCCCTTCTGCCCCATCTGTCAAAGCTCATTAAGTACCCTTTTTATATTCAATACACACTCACACCCTATGGAAAGGACATTGAACCCCATCTTCCAGACAAATGGACCACTGCTTTGCATAACTTCAAGGTATTCTCTGCACAGCTTTCCTCCAAACAACTGGTCTGGCGTTATGACCCAATTCTTTTATCCGGCCGCTACACGCCCGCCTTCCATCTGAATGCCTTTGAAAAACTTTGTGCATCCCTTTCCGGGAAGACCGACTTGTGCATTCTCAGTTTTCTGGACGCCTATCCCTCAATACAGCCGGCATTAAAAAAACACGGTATCCAGACGGTACCGCGCTCTATGCAAATGGAACTGCTTTCAAATTTTTCTGCAATCAGCAATCAGTATGGGATTTCTCTCGCCGCCTGCGCAGAGGACACCGAACTCCCTGTAACAAAGTCTTCCTGTATTGACCACCACCGTCTGGCCACCATTTCCGGCAAAACCTATGTTGTGCCAAAAGCCAAGGGACAGCGTCCCAACTGCGGCTGTTGTGAAAGCATTGACATCGGCAGTTACCGCACCTGCCCCGGTAACTGCATCTATTGCTACGCCAACCAAGGAAAGGTCCCGTCTCCGCACTCTGCACACAACCCGGACAGTCCGCTCCTGTTTGGTTCGCTCACCGAAGCCGATACACTTACCAACCGCGATATGCCCCTTTTCCAAACGAACCAAATTTCCATGTTTTAAATTCCCAAATTTTACTGTCCAGCGCAAAGATCTATTATTTCTTCCGGACAATTTGTCAGGTTTTCAAGACCTTTTTCGGTAAGCAGGTATGTATTTTCAATGCCCACAGCGCCAACCCCATCCACAATAAATTTGGGTTCCAGGGCAAACACCATATTTTTTTCGAGGACAGTTTCCATCTTCGGGGCAAATACCGGCAGTTCATTCACTTCAATGCCAACGCCATGCCCCAGGAACTTTGCTTTCTGCTCACGCCCCATATACCTTGCGCCAAACCCGGAATTTTCTGCGATCTCAAGTGCAGCAAAATAGAGGTCGCAGCATTTTATGCCCGGCTTTGCTATTTTCATCATTTTCCTATGGATTTCCAGCGAAACCTCATGGGCAGCATAGGCTTCATCGGGAAGACTTCCGACAGAAAAGGTCCGTGACATGTCGGAAATGTAACCAAAAAGATTGTTCGTCACATCTACCATCACTGCACAGCCTTCCTGCATAACCGCTCCCGTATCTCCCAGGGGATAGCTTCCCTCATCTCCGGCACCACCCAGGGCATAATCAAAGGCCGGTGGTACAGCACCATTTTCTCCTGCAAGCACCAGCCCCATATGAGCCTGCATCCGTTGACCATAGGTACGAAACAACCCCTGATGTCCATGAAGACGGCTTTCATGCTCAATTGCCGCTGAAAATGCTCTGTCTGTCATTCCAGGGCGGTAAAGCTTTTTTATCTTTCTGTAAATCTCCGTATGTACCCTGCAAGTTTCACGAAAAATCCCGATTTCTTCTTCATCTTTCACTGCACGGATACTGCGGAAAACATCACTGCCGTCCCACCATCGTACTGCCGGGAACAATGTAGAAAAGAGCAGATATTCCTGCGCACTTGCATTCCCCATATCCATCCAAACCTGACCATGCAGGCAAATTCCCTGTTCCTGCATCAATGCTGGCAGCTGCTTTGGACTTTTATAATAGACGGCGCCTTCAATTCCTACGGGCATTTTCACAAACAAAACCGGCATCCCTTCCTGTGGAATATACAAATATCCCGTAAGCGTCCGTCCATAAAAATAAAACATATTGGGATTCGCACAGATAAACGCCGCGTCTATCCCTTCTTTTTTCATCTGCGTCTGTAACTTTTTAATCCGTTGTTTCTTCATACCAAAAACACCTCGTCCGTATACTGTTGAAAATGATGATACGCATTCGCTGCCTTATCCCTGTCCGAAAACATTCCAAATACTGCACTGCCGCTGCCGCTCATCAGCGACAAGTCCGCCCCCAGTTCCCACATCATCCGCTTATATTCACCTACCACCGGAAAAGCAGGAATGGTAACAGTCTCCAAGATATTTCCCGCATATTGGATTATCTGTTTGGTATCCCCTTTTCGTATACCATCCACCACCTTTTTGACAGAAAGATTTTCCGGCCGTTTTGACAGATCAAGCTGATCATATACCCATTTCGTTGAAACGGCCACCTGCGGCTTTGCAACGACACAGGCCATAGGCGGCGGCATCGGAAGTGCAGTCAGCCTTTCTCCAATTCCTTCTGCCAGAGCACAGCCGCCAAAAATACAAAATGGTATATCTGCCCCCAATGTTTTTCCCATATCCATTA
Source organism: uncultured Clostridia bacterium (assembly GCA_910580105.1). Taxonomy (GTDB): domain Bacteria; phylum Bacillota; class Clostridia; order Monoglobales; family Monoglobaceae; genus CAJTWN01. The sequence continues at coordinate 94,456 of CAJTWN010000003.1, forward strand.
ATATATTCCGGGAAAAAGGCTTTTCATACAATCTGTTCAGTCCGCACAACACACCCGCAGCATCCGCACTTCCGCCTGCCATACCGGCTCCCATGGGAATCCGTTTTTCAATGAAAATATCCACACCCCCGTTTGTATATCCTCCATCCAACGGTTTACCTTCATTTTTCATCTGCAGACAATCAAAAAACAATTTTGCCGCCCGGCAGGCAAGATTGTCCATTCCTTCCGGCATAGCATCCGCATCGCTATGCAAAATAATCCTGTCATCCGGCCGCAAACACAGTTTCACTGTATCGAACAAATCTACCGCAAGCATAATCATTTCCACTTCGTGATAGCCATCCGGACGCTCGTCCAGCACATCAATACTCAAATTTATTTTCCCTTTGCAATTAAGGCTTATTTCCTTTGGCATATTTCCCCTCACATCCATTCTTTTCTTCTGCCACTTTCTATCCCTTTACTTCACACAATTGCCCATACTTGATTGCCTCCTTTATCTTTTCTGACGTTTTAGAGGCGCATCATCCATCATGACATCCCAGGGTGTCGCCAGTCCCAGCAACGGTTCCTGCGGACGGCCATGCTCTGTGATCAGCAAGGCAGCCAGACGTTTATGATGGGGTCCCCGTGCCCGGTTCAGCAGCTCCCGCGCCTCGTCAACGGTCATATCTTTATCCACAAAGGCAAAAGTTTCGCAGGCATGACGCTCAATGGCCAGATATTCCTTTACATCTTCAATCTTCTGCACGCGCAAACATTCTTTCTTATCCAGTGCAAGCGAAAAGAATATACCGGTGCTGAACATACCATAGAACTGTTTCTCATCCAAAATTGGAATGTGCGAAAACCCCTCTTTCTGCATCCGATGAATCAACGGCTGAATTTCCGATTGTAAATTTGCTGTGACCAATCTGGCTGCCGGTGTTGCATTCTCCAAAACTGTCGGCGGCTGTTTCAAATAAGCAACCACCTCTTCCATAAAAGCCACAGCGCCGGCCGAGGGAATCAGCGGTGCTTCGCCACGGATGTCCGGACTGTGTGCCAGGATATTGCGGATTTCCCGGCAGGTATTGAGTTTTTCCCGAAATCTTTTCCCTTCCAGAGAATTGATAAATTTCATCACCACGCCGGATCGTGTTGCCTCACCCATGTATTTTTCTTTTAAAAGCCCTTCCATTTCTTTATATAGTTCCAGAAATTTCTCTTCCATAACACTGCCTCTTTCTATTGATACAACAACGCCTCTTTTTACATTTCAACCTTCCCTGTTCCATCATAACAATGCACTTCATATACCTTCAAATTCAAATCCTCTTCAGTATAGCGAACAGTTTTAGAAAAGTCAAGGCCGGCTGCCCAAGCCATTCCCCTCTGCCTTTGGAGACGATTCCCTTTTGGAGAAACAAAAAAAGTGCTGCTTTCGCAGCACTTTTTAATGTTTCTTATTCAGCAAGTACGCAGAACAATCTTACTTTACCGTTTGACATATAAATCAATACTTCTGCCGGTTTCGTAACGCCATTATTATAAGCGCTCAAACCCTGAATTACGGATTCATAATCAGAAGATACATCTGTAATTACAAGATCACGGCCAGCTGTATCATACTTCAAAGATCTTGCACTGCTAAAGTCACTGATATTAAAGTTATAGGTCGTATTGGGATAATTTTCACCAAGCGCATCGCCTTCGTCAAGAATTTCCGGCGCTACTACGATTGAATAATCATCAACTGCAATTACGCTACCCAATATTGCGGTAAATTCAGCTTCATAATAATCAACATTTGCAACAACGTCTTCCTTCTTCATAAAGCCGCGTGCAGGTTCGCCATAACTATAAAGAATATCGTTTCTATCAATGATCTGTGTATATCCATCGTTATCTGTTCCAGCTCTGAAAATTGAACCAATTTCCATATTGTAAGCCGCATTTACAGATTCCGGAGAAAGCCAATCATCAAATGTACCTCTTGGCTGCTGATAAGAAGACATATATCCTTTAATCTTTGTCATCTGGCCGCCTTCATTTTCGTTGATTTCATCACCCATTTCCTGCAAAACATATACCGGAGATGAGGAATCAACAACGGTAGAAGAGTTTGCATCATAGAGGACAACAACCTTTGCAGCATTTGTTGTTGACATATCAAATACTTCTACATTATAGGAACCACCGTTTTTGAAGTTCAAAGAAAGGTTGCCTTTCTTATACTCTGTATAATCTCTTCTGTTGCTCGGTACGAGGAAGATTGTCGCACTTCCAATGTTGACTTTTCCGCCGTTGGAAGCTGTCAGGCTCTTTGCAGAACTTGTATATTTTGACTTTTCACTCGCATTTACTCTGTCATACATATAAAGCGTGTCATCTGTAATGTCTTTTCCGCCGCTTACACCTTCTGCAGTAATGATACTATCCAAAACGGTACCTTCATTTTTGGTAGTTTTGGTTGTATATTTAATAACCTGCTGAATCGTAAGGTTTTCGCCGCCGTCTGTATTGGATACTTCCGCCGCATCTTCAAGGGCTCTAAGCACCTGACTCGGTGTTGAGCAAACTTCACCGTTGACCCTGGTTCCCTTATAAACATTATACAGAACCGTCTGTCCACCGGCGGTCAGCACTTTGATCTCAATGCTTTCTTCAAACTTATCTGATGCTGTGCTGTAACCAACAATATAACCATACTGACCGGCATTGCCCGAAGAATTTTTCTTATCATAAGCAACTACGTCACCGTTGAGGTCGAGAACAAAGGTGTAGTTGTCCTGTGTTTTCGGTTCAGCAAGAGGTGTTTCGCTGGAACTGAATTTAACCCAGGGCGCAGCGTTTGAATACTGATACTTTTTACCACTAACTGTGATGGATTCACCTGCTTCTCTTCCGGTAACTTCACCGGTTACAACATCGTTAAGAACAACCGCTCTCCGATAGAGGGTTCCGCCGTTGTTTGTATTACTTTCTGCATAGCAGATCAGGTTGCCGACAACAATGGAAGCATAGCTTACTTCATTACCTGCTTTGTTTACAATTGAAAGCTCTGCAGATGTATCCTCAACATCCAGTACCAGCTTTTTATTCTCTGTAGATGCTTTGGTCACATTATCAACAATTGAATAATCCGTCTGTGTTTTACTGGATACATAATATACTTCATAATCCATGATGTTTATTACATCATATTTACCGTCTCTGTTGGAATCAATCAGCGTAATATTTCCAACTTCCGGAATCATGTTCACATCAAACGCACTGGAAGCTCTGTTCGGACCATAGAGTTTTCCGTTGTAAATAACCACATTGTCTGTGTCAAGAGAAAGTACTGTGGTGTTCCGGTCTGTCGGAGATTTGTAATAGCGGATTTGTGTTCTCGTTGTGGTGTTGGCATCAACGTCCTTTGCATTGATGGTCATAGGCTCGTTGCTCTTTAAGATAACCACTTTGAGTTCACGAACATCGGTTCTGTTGTCAACATAATAGTATTCAACCTGATAACCAAGATAATTCTTGAGGGTTGCATCTGTTGTCTTATAGGTACGTGTTTCATAAATGTTGCTATCCGGCTCTTTTGCGTAAATCTGGATTTCATCGTCTCTTAAGTTAATATCAGGAGAATCCAGGCTTGTTACGCCATTTGCGGCAATTACGCCAACATTCTTAACAACCTTCCAGTAATCGGAAAGAACTGTATCCTGGGAAAGCTCGTTATTCTTAACAAGTTTTACGTCCAGAGAATCATAAAGAAGCTGTGCAATACAAGCACGGCTTGCCGGTGTGCCGGCAGCGCCCAGAGATGCAGCGTTCTGCGTAATACCGATCTGTGCTGCCTGAGACATATAATTTGCATACCAGGGCTCCACATCAACGCTTACGTTTGCACCATAACCCAATGCACATACAATCATCTTTACAGCTTCTTCATAAGCAACGTTATCAGAAGGACGGAAAGTACCGTCTTCATAACCGTTGACAATCTTCATTCCGTATGCTGTATCAATGTTATGGATTGACCAGGAAATGTCTGAATTCTGGTCAGAAACGTCACTGAACGGCAGATTTGCAGAAGAACTGTTTCCAATACCGTCCATATTCAAGGTTCTCATTAACATTGCCGTAAATTCTGCACGGGTAACGTTCTGATTCGGCTTAAAGGTTCCATCATCGTATCCTTTGATGATACCGAATGCACTCAGCGTCATAATTGCATCTTTATAAGATGCGTTCTGATCTACATCTGAAAATGTTACTGCAGATACAGCAGTAGCAAATGTAGAAAGAATCATCATCACAGCAAGTGCAACACCGAGAAATCTTCTTGCATTTTTCATGTTAAAACTCCTCCGTTTTATGTATAAATTTTTATTCTTTTCCTTTTTATTCTCATCGTTTAGGGGAAAAAGTGTCTCCTTCAACGCGTATATTTTATCATCTTATGGCCGAAAAGTCAAGTACAAGCCCTTCGGAAATAAATGTTACGGCGTACTAATTTTTCTTCTGCCGCATAAATGTATCCGGCTCCACCGGTTGTTCCATCTTTATATACACCGGTTCCTGGGGATGATTGGCAACTTCCAGTTCATTGCCATCGGTATCTGTCATATAAGCAATTTTTTGTTTGAAAAAATCACCGTAAGGCCGTAGAAACTCCACCTCGCTGCCTTTGAAAAAACGGTTCTTCTGAATGACTGTTGCCATCTTCGTCTCTGCATCATAGGCAGTCACAACACCGGCCATATCATATTCCCGGATATACGAACTGCTCGCATAGTGTTGTTCCGTTCCGCCGGGCTTTCCAAAATAAAATCCGGTGGTATAATCCCGGTGGCTGACCTTTCTGAGTTCTTCCATCCATTTGGGGTCAAAACGAAAATTTGCCGGGTCTGCAAAGTAGGTATCCATTGCCTGCCTATATGCCTTGACCACAGTGGCAACATAAAATTCAGATTTTACCCGCCCTTCAATCTTGAAACTACTGAGGCCGGATTTCATCAGCTTGTCTACATGTTCAATCATACAAAGGTCTTTAGAATTATAGATAAATGTCCCGCGCTCATTTTCATATACCGGCATATACTCTCCCGGACGTTTCTCTTCCATCAGAAAATATTTCCAACGGCATGGGTGGGCGCAGTGACCGCCATTTCCATCTCTGCCGGCCATATAATTACTCAGCAGGCATCGGCCGGAATAAGAGATACACATGGCTCCGTGAACAAATGCTTCCAACTCCAGGCCGGGGTCGGTTTTTTCCCGGATTTCCCGTATCTCATCAAGGGACATTTCCCGCGCCAGAATCACCCGCTTTGCCCCCATTTCATACCATGCCTGGGCACTTTTATAATTCACATTATTCGCCTGGGTGCTGATATGAATATCCAGGTCCGGCGCCACTTCCTTGGTCACCGTAAACATACCCAGATCAGAAACAATTACCGCATCAATTCCTGTATCCTTTATCTCCCGCAGAAAATCAGCATAATCGTCAATATCCGCATTGTGAGGAATTACATTGGCTGTAAGGTAGACTTTTGCCCCGCGTTCATGGGCAAACGCCACCCCCTCCCTTATCTCCTCCACGGTAAAATTATCTGCCGCCACACGGAGAGAAAACTCCTCTCCGCCGATATAAACTGCATCTGCACCATAGATAATGGCTTTTTTTAATTTTTCTAAGTTTCCCGCAGGCGCGAGAAGTTCCGGTTTATTTTGCACTCTTATCCCCCTCTTCACAGACAAAGGGACACATCCATATACAAATCGTATATAGCCTGTGCCCCAACATTAATCAAAATTTATCATCTAATTTTTATTGAAAAGCAACACCAAAGTAACTACAGATACCGCGCGCTATTCCCTCTGCAAAACGATATTGTCCATCCGCACTGCTCAGCACTGCGGCATCGGCAGCCGTATCAATAAATGCTGTTTCCACCAGACACGCCGTCATATTGGTATGGCGAAGAACTGCAAATCCCGCAGGTTTAGCACCGCGGTCAGTCAATCCTACCGTCTGATTTAAATTTTCCTGGATGGATTTTGCGGCAGCATAGCCACTGGTTGAACCATTATAATAGTACGTCTCTGTTCCGGTTCCTCCACCCGCATTACAATGAATAGAAACAAAGAAATCCGCATTGGCATCGTTTGCAATTTGCGCACGCTTTAAAAGGCTTGCCGTAACTGATTCTGTAGAAACATTATCGGTTAAACTATTTCTTGTCATGATAACACGGAATCCGTTTCTTTCCAGCATAGGTTTCAGCTTTTCCGCTACATAATATGTAATATCCTGCTCCCGCAAACCGTTTCCGTTTGCCCCAGTATCTGTCACACTGTAATTATGACCGGGATCTATCACTACCGTTAAACCATTGGCTCCGGTATTCCCCGAAACAACCGGCGTTCTGGTCGGCACCGGTGTTGGAATCGCCGTTGGCTTCGGTGTGGGCTTTGATGTGGGGACAGCGGTTGGTTTGACTGTCGGAACTGCGGTAGGCTCTGCAGTGGGTTCTGCCGTTGGCGCTTCTGTCGGTGTTTCGGTCGGTTCCGGCTCGTCCGTAATCACCGGTTCATCAACCGGAGGTTCTTCCTCTTCTTCACCAAACAAATTCTCATCATCTTCTTCATATTCCGGCGTCTCCGGAATTGCGCCGGCAACATCCATCGAATTATACACCACCTGTGCCACAAAAGCACGGGGGGCCGCTTCGGAAATACGCACCTGCGCATCTTTTAACAAATTCTGCTTATTGGCAACACTGATATACCCGGAGTACCAATAAGGACCAACGTCCCGAAGGCTTTCATCTCCAACGCCGGAAGAACAGACAACCATCTTTACGGCTTGCTCATAAGTAACCGAATCCTGGGGCCGGAAGGTATTATCCTCCCAATATCCATTGATATACCCCTGCTCATAACAGAATGAAATGTATGGTTCAGACCATGAACCCTCTTCAATATCCGGAAATGGCATCTCATTTACCATATATGTGTCCGCATCATAACCATTTGCACGGGCAAGAAATGCACAGAATTCTGCACGCGTTGTTCTGTCCGCCGGAGAAAAAAGACCGTCTCCCCGTCCCTGGATAATTCCCATACTGCTTAAACGATCTACCGCTTTATAATAGGATGCGGTTATTGGGACATCTGAAAACTCGGTTGCAAATACATCACCGATCCCGGAAAATAAAATGGTCACCATCATCAGGACCGAAAGTATCGCCGCCATCTTTTTCATCATAAAAAAATCACCTCATACGTTTGTCTTATATACCTCTAAAAATTCAGAGGTTTTATACACAACCATAGATTTAGTATAACACGTTTCCGCCAAAAAAGCAAGTTAAACCGCGGTTTTTTCATTGTTTGTTCATAATATCCGGCAATTTTGTCACATTTCCACAACTCCATTTATTGGCAAATTTCACAAGTTTTTTTCAAAAAAACACTGAATGCTGTATCCCATTACCACGCACTACACGATATATGGTGAATTGTATTTGATGATTTTGTAACAATTTTGTTACATATTTGTAACATTATAATCACGGAATTTCAGAAAATTTCTCCTTTGTTTTGTTCAAATTCTCCAAAGTCAAACTTTTGCCATTTGAAAAAACAAATGAATTTTAAACAAAAATTGAATATATGACGGTTATCAGTCCAGCAACGCCAATTGCTATCCCACTCATTGCACCTTCCACATCTCCGATTTCCAAAGCTTTTGTGGTTCCCAGCGCATGGGTCGATGTTCCAATCGCCACGCCAGCCGCAATTTTGTTATGCACACGGAACAATTTCAAAAGCAGCGGTGAAAACGCTGCCCCCAAAATCCCGGTAAACAAAAGAGCCGCCACTGTAATTGATACGATACCGCCGCTTGCCTGCGAAATCGGAACCGCAATGGCAGTGGTCACCGACTTTGGAAGCAGAGAGCGCGTAACCGCATCGTCTAAGAAAAACAGGCGGCACATCAGCAGAACACTGAGCATAGATACAGCAGAGCCCACTGCGCATCCGGCAAGGACCGGGAGCCAGTTTTCCTTTAAAAGTTTCCACTGTTCATATATTTTTACCGCCAATGCTGCCGTTGCCGGCGCAAGAAACAATTCAATCATCTCTCCGCCCACTGCATAATTTTCATAAGGAATCCGAAAGATAACCAGCAAGGCGATTAATAAAATATCTGCAATCAGAACGGAATTTGCCACCGGAGTTTTCAGCTTTTGATTGACATATTTTCCAAACATATAGGCAAGAATTGTAACCGACACACCAAATATCGGAAGGGAGGTCATACTATTTAAAAATTCTCTCATCTGCTCTTACACTCCTTTTGTTTTCTCTGTCTGTTCTGCAAAAACATCATCAGTTTCACCGTATATGCCGTAGAGGCAAAGGTAAGCAGTGTTGACAGAATACAAATAATAAGAATGGCGGCGGCACTGTTTTTTGCAATCTCAAACACCGTTATAATCCCAACACCGGATGGAATAAAAAATATGGCCATTTCCTGCAATAAGAAATCGGTAACATGATACAGTCCCTCCGGTTTTATCAGCCGGAACATAAAGCACCCGAACAACACAATCATACTGATAACACTGCCCGGAAAAGAAATGGGAAGTATTTTTGCAATTCCTTCTCCAAGAAAGCAAATAAGCAAAAGAATTCCCAGCTGTTTTAAGATTTTCATCCAATCCCCCCTTAACGATTTACATGACGCAAGAAAAACCGCCGGCCATAGCTGACGGTTTTAGTTTTAACATATTTCCTGTGATTATAACGCTTTTACATCGGTAACTGTACTTTCACACTGTGCAAACTTAGAATTGAAAATAATTGTCGCACCGGTACCAATCTGTTTATTTGCCGCTGTATAATAACCTTTATCAGAAATTTTTCCGCTGAATTCAACGGTTACATACACATTATACCGGCCTTCTACCGGAACGACGGCAAATGACCCGTCTGCCATATTGACAGTTGCCTCGCCAGGCACGTAATTTACCTCAGTTATATCGCCAATGTATTCCTTTGTGGTCTTATCATAGAGCTCACCGCCCTTTTGCAGCGCCTCCACAGAAAACATCCGCACATTTTTGACCAGAAGTGTACACTGTATCTTCTCGTTGGTTGACAAATTCAATGATGTTTTACCGCCGAATTTTGATACCAATCCAACAACAAGCAAGACAATAACCAAAAGTACCGCAATGTCTACAATGCTTATTTTTCCAAACAATTTTCCATCTTTATTTACAATCATCATCCCGCCTCCTATCTTTCCTGGGTATCAACAGCCAGCATTGTTCCGAATCCGGCCCAATCTTTGCCAAATGCCGCAAACTGTTCTCCAACATGGATCGCCGTCTTGTTAACTTCAACACTTTTATTGCTTTCCGTTCCTTCCGCACGCATATAAATTCGCACATCAAACTTTCCGGGAACTTCATTCATTGCCGCACCGCCCTTTAAAATATCATACCCAAAGCTCTGTGCAGGTACCGATTCCACACTGGTAACGACAGCTTCCATCTTTTCTTTTTCTCCCACAGAAACAGCATCGCCAACTTTGGGAATCTGTGTAAACGCTTCATCTCTGGCAGAGAGCTCCAGCATCATATCCACGTAAACTGCCTTGCCGGTCTGCCCTGCCGCATCCTTATTGCCCCTGTCTGCCAGCATATAGATTCCAACTGCGGCCACTGCCAAAATCAGCAATACAATCAAGGCATCTATCACATTAAATTTCACTTTCATCTATTCTACCTCCGACCTCGTCCGCACAGAGCGCGGCATATATTTTTTCTATTTTTCTGGTATTCACCACAGCGGTGAATGTTTCCTGATAGATTTTTTTTGCATTTTCTGACATCCTGCGGTATTCCTCATCATCCCGGAACAGTTTTTCTATCCGGTCTGCCAGTATTTCCGGTTCATGAACCGGAACCAAATACCCATTTTCGCCATCTTTTATAACACCGGGATTACCGCCAAAATCCGTTACCACAGCCGGTTTGCCGAGACTCATCCCCTCCAGCAGTGAAAGGCTGGTGGCTTCCGTTCCAAAGGAACAGTTGACCTGAACATCCAGCACATTCATCAGCGGTGCCACATCCTTCAAAAAACCGGTCATTATCACCGTATCTTCCAGCTGATTCTCCCGGATTTGTTCCCGGATTGCGTCCTCCATCTCACCTGTTCCGGCAATGACAAATCTTGTCTCCATACCGCGTGCCTTTAAAATACGCGCCGCTTCTACAAAATCTTTATGACCTTTGACTGCGTTCAACCGTGCTACGATTGCCGCCACTTTCACGCCTTCCGGTATACCAAGTGCACTGCGCGCCGCTGCCTTTTTATCTTCTGCCATCGGCGCCAACGCATCTACACCATTCAAAATGACAGAAATCTTTTGTTCATCTATCCCGGTTGCGGTCAAATTGTCTTTGGCTGCTTCCGCCACCGCAATGATGCGATCCGCGGTATGATTGTTCACAAATCCATTAACTTTCCTGCCAAGCCCTCTTGAAATCCGTTTGGGCGGCGGAAATACGCTGTGCCGGGTATAGACGATTCTAACTCCACAGAGTTTTGCCGCAATCCTCGCAGACATACTCGCATGGGTATGCACCACATCCGGCTGCAGGCGGCGAAACAATTTTTTTAATCTGGAAATCGCTTTAATATCCAGAGATTTCTCCGCCAAATGTTCAATTTCAAATATTTTTATCTTATATTTTTCTGCTTCGGCCTTTAACAAACTTCCTTTGGGCAGAACCAGACATACATCAAACTTCTCTCTGTCAAAAGTCCGCAGGAAGGTCAAAATACACTTTCCTGCGCCACCGATATTGGAGTCTGAGGAGACCTCTATCACCTTTATCATTGTGCCTTAGCCTCCTTTTCCCGTTCAAAAATATCCTTTGCCACATGAGCACAGGCAATTCCAAGGGCCAATACTGCCCAAAATATCATAAACACCCGGTAGTTATAGAAACAGTTATCAAACATCCCCTGTACCAGAAAACCGCAGATACCGGCGCCAATCGCAACCATCATTGTAGCAATTGGGTGTCCTTTTCCCACATAACCATATCCGGTTGTCATCTTTTTCAGCGCCCAGGCCAGGATCAGCAAAAAGACCAGAATGCCCACCACACCCGATTCCACAGCAATCTGCAAAAAAAGATTATGAGAATGAGGCGCAACAATCGAATGATACGAATAAAAGGGATATACTTCCGCAAAAGCTTCGCTTCCCATCCCGATGCCGGATTTCCAGAAATCCTTCATCATGGCAAGGGTTCCCATCCAGATATAAACACGATAAGACGTTGAGGAATCCTGTAAATCTCCGATACTCAGAAACCGGTTGGTAATACTTTCCGGCAGAACAGCGGGCAGAATAGGCAGTGCAATCAGCCCAAGCCCCCAAAGCTTTCCGGCAACAAAGGTGATAAAGATTGCCGCCGCAATCATGATTCCAATCCAGCATCCTCTTGAAAAGGTAAGAATTAACGCCAAAAACAGGATTCCAGTAATTCCTAAATAGACCAGTTTTTGCAGTGGCTTTTTCTTAATCCAAAGAAGGCCCACACTTACCGGAAGCACCAGAAGAATATATTCACCAAGCACATTGGGATTCCCCAAGGTAGAATAAATACGCATTTTAATATCGGTAAACATCTCTTCGTCAATCCATGCAGCTGCTGTATCCCAGCCAAAAACATACTGGGCAATTCCATACAGGCAGACCAGCAAACCGGATAAAACAAATACCATCAGCAGGTCTATCAGCTGTTTCTTAGTTTTGACAGTATTGATAATCAAAAAATACACCGACATAAATGCAAAGTATATCAGCCAAATCTGCATACTCTTTAGCGGCACAAATGAGGTAACAGCCGCCAGGAAATAGATGATCAGCATTCCAATCATCAAAAATCCAATGCCGTCAAACTTCCATTTGAAATTCGGATTGGTAATTCCTCTGATAAGCAAAGAACCTAAACATAAAAGAATCAATCCAACCAAAGCCATGGTTGGAATCAGCGGCGCCGCAAACAGCGCAGCAAAAATTCCGATTTCTACCTTATAGAAAACTGCAAAAACAAAGGCAATACCAAAAAGCATCGGAACTCCCAGGATTGGAGAAATCAGCATGGAAACGCATCCGCAAAGAAGTCCGGAAATGGCGGCAACAATCAGCCGGCCTTTGGCCTTTGTCTTTCCGCAGTAATAAAAATCAAAGGAGAAGGTTGTCCCAAGACAATTTTCAACCAAACGTACAACGAGCGAATGCTTTAAATAGGACGTCAAATTGACATTAAACAGCGTCAGTACAATCCCAGCAGGGACAAGTAAAAGGGACATTATGTTCAACTCTGCGCCATGGAAGAAGCCCACCGCAAGATTGCCTATCCCAACGCCAACAACCGCCACACCCAAAAACCGAAGGTTGAGCGCCAGCAAATTGTGCAGGAATACATTGCAAAGATAGATAAAACCACTGTTTTCCAACAAGGCCGTCAGTCTTTCCCCAACCGTTCTCTGTAAAAATGCAAAAAAGGTAAAAGGCGCGTGCAACATCCTTCCAGAAAGGGATTGGGTTGCAGCCCCTTCTGTCAAATGCTCTGTTCGGAAAAAGTTTGTTATCCGGCTCCGTTTCCAGGAACCACTAATCCCATCATATACTTTGCGAAGAATTTTATATACCGCACTATTTTTTATAATATTCCAAATAAAAAGCCAAACCGCCTGAAAATATCCTGTTTGGTTCACTTCTTCACCCGCTTTCTAAAAAATTTATCCAATGCCGTCTTCATCTCATCTACTTTAAACAGCCATGCAAATCCCGCAAAAACAATTCCGGCCGGAACTGCGCACACCGCCAGCCGAATCAATGTCCATATCATCCCATCGCCAAACGCAGCCGTCAGCGGATATAACCATTTTGCTGTCAGAAATGCCGCACCGCCGCAGAACAGGGTCTTCACCAAATTCCACAAAAAATGACTGTCAACCACACCTTTCCGCCGCCGGTTAATCATTACAATCAACGAAGCCGCAATGGCAAGGGAACTGATGGCGCTTGCCAAAGCCAGACCTGCAACCCCCATCCGAAAGACACCTGCAAATAACGCCGCACATCCAAAGTTGACAAGCACGCCGAAAATTGACGTAAACATTGGCGTCTTTCCATCCTGGATTGCATAAAAACTCTTGTTTAATACTTCACAAACTGCATACCCCACCATCCCAAAGGAATAGTAAAAGAGGGCGGTTGCAGTTATCGACGTAGCCTCTGAAGTGAAGGCGCCCCGTTCAAATACAACCCTGATAATCGGCTCGGACAACGCCAGGAACAATGCAGCAACCAGTGTGATAATGAAAATAATCCATCCCACCGACATACGGGTCATCTGTACAAACCCCTGTTCGTCATCACCGGCACCCAGCCGGGACAATTTGGGGAAGATAAAATTGGTGATGGCATAGGCAAAAACCCCCACCATTATGATATAAATCTTATTTGCCCAGTTGAGTGCAGAAACAGCGCCATCTCCCAGGCCAGAGCCAAAGGACATGTTGATAACATTGCACAGCGGCTGTACCCAGGAACTAATCAATACCGGAAGAGCAATAAGCGCCGCCTCTTTAATTCCGCTATCTTTCAGGTCAAACCGAAACCGGTAACCATATCCGAATTTCTTTAACCATGGAATTTGAATAAAAAGCTGCAGCGCCCAGGCTATCAGCATAGAAGCTGCCACACCGGTCAGCCCCAATTGATTCCCGAATATTATCAGATAGAGAATCATTACACCATTGGAAACAACACTGATCAATGAAGGAATGGTAAATTCACCAAAGGATTGTAAAATTCCAACTGCGATATAGGCCACCGCTGTAAAGACAATGGACGGAAATAGAATACGCAGCAACTGTGCCGTCTGTTCAATTTTACCGGGCACCTGTGCATAACCGGGAACCATCAGCCGTACCACCGGTTCTGCAAACAGAACACCCAAAAGCGCAGCAAGCATCGCAATACTTCCGACAATGGTTACGAAATTATTGGCAAAATCCATTGCCTGCGCCTTCCCCTCCTGCTGCAGCCGTTTATTAAATATAGGCACAAAGGTGGAAAGAATTGCAACGCCCAACACCATATCAAAAAAAAGGAGCGGAATCTGGGTGGCAGTATTAATCATATCAGACGCCATTCCCTGCCCATAAAGGTTTGCCACCAACATCTCCCGCAGCAAACCCATCAACTTTGCCAGCAGAATAATGACTGCCATCAGACCGATGGTCCGTACTGCACGGCCGCCGTTTTGCACACCCTCATTTTGTTTCATTTCCATATCATCCAACCTTTTTCTTTATACTTCTTTTTCTATTCCACAGTTCACCAAACAACTTTTCTATTCTATGATTTTCTTATTATATATGAATTCAAACAAAATGTAAATAGACAGGGCAAAAACTTAATTGTTTTTTAAGAATTTCTTTCCAATATTTCTCCTGTTACCGCCTTTCAATCTATTTTACATCAGCATGGCACGCAATGGCACTTTTCTCTTGTTACAATAAATCTGTAAACATAATAAAAAGGAGGAAAATCCAATGCCAAATTTTACAATGTCTGTTCCGCCCAAACTGTCCGGCAATGCCGGCCAGGACCTCATAGCTCTGAAAGAGTGGGGAACTGCACTCGCCGATGAACTCAGCTATTTGTTTTCTCATCTGGATGCCGGCAATGTAGCCGAAGCGGCTTCGGTCAAGGCGGAGAACATCAATACCAACAGCGCCAAAATTACCAACGCACAAATCGGTGAACTTACCGCCGATAAACTGGTGACCGGCAGCGTCGACACTTCAATCGTCACCATCCACGACAAAAGCGGAACTTTGACCATGACCGGATCTGCCATGCAGATTGGTGATGGCCAGCAAGACCGTTTTATTGCCCGATTTGACAAAACAGACGGTACCTTTACCTTTGCCCTTATCAATGACGAAGGAGACCCCACCGTCTATATTGACGACGGCGGCAATGCTATTTTTACCGGCACAGTTGAAAGTTCCAATATATTTTCCACCCATATGATAGGAACATCAACTGAAGCCTACCAGCAAAAAGAGGGCGGCGTTTTTGCCGATATTAACCCCACGGGCATCAAAATCATGCAGGACAAAAATCATGTTCGCAATCAAAAGCTTGGCCTTGCCGTAGGAAATGACGGCACCGCCTATATCATCCTCGGCGCCGGAGATGGTACCGATGCAGTTACCATCAACGGCGTCACCTATACCAACGGAACCTTCAATATCCAAAAATTTAACAATGGCGCCTCCATGGGGATTGTCGGTTCCGCCCCTTTCATCTCTTTCTGGCAAAACAGCGGCAACATCAACATTGACGGCACAAAAGTCCTTATCAACGGAATGGATGTCGTCGAAGAAATCCGCGCGCTGAAAAATACCGGAAACACAGCGCTGTCACAGGAAGAATCATAATTTTAAGGCTGTAAAAATCCGCTGCGCGGACGATCTGTTCAATCGCCAGCGTGCCGCAGACAACTTTTATTCCAATCAGCCGAGTGGACTATGCAGACCCACTATGACCCGCCTGCAAATTTAAAAATAAAAGGAGCACATCATGCTGAATGAACGCTATTTAGGAAAAATCACCCCTGAATTTTTTGCAAAAATTCAGGACAGTTTCAAACTTTACAAAGAACATAAACAACCTTATAACCGCCGCATTATCGAAAACAACCGCTGGTTTAAATCCCGCTATGAAGATGATACCTATGATGAAATGCCGCGGCCGACCACCCCCTATCTCTTCAATGCCATTGCCAACAAACACGCAGACATCATGGACAATTATCCGGAACCCAATATTCTGGAACGCAAGGAAAAAGACCGGCCGATTGCGGATACCCTGACAAAAATTCTTCCCCTGCAGCTGGATCTCTGTGACTTTAAACAGACCTACAGCCGGGCATGGTGGTATAAGTTGAAAAATGGGGCCGCCTGCTATGGTATATTTTTTAATCCGCTTAAAAATAATGGTATCGGCGATATAGACATCAAACGTATCGACCTTTTAAATCTCTTTTGGGAACCCGGAATCACCGATATTCAGGAGAGTAAATTTGTCTTTCTGACTGCACTTGTAGACAACGATTTGATGAAAGAAAAATATCCCCAGTATGCCGACCAATTCACCGGAAACGGCAATATGGAAATCCAAAGTTATGACGATGCCATGAACACCCTTCAGGCTGATCTTCTGCGTGAAAAGACCCTGGTAATTGACTGTTACTATAAGAAAAACAAAGACGGGCAGCAGACAGTTGAAATGTTGAAATATACCGATAACCTTATCTTAGACGCCTCGGAGGATAGGAGCAGTACCGGCCTCTACGACCACGGCAAATATCCCTTTGTCTTTGACGTCATGTATCCCGATGAGGACAGTCCCGTGGGTTTCGGCCTGGTGGACGTCATCAAAAATCCCCAGCTCTATATTGACCGGTTGGATGCTCTCATCAGTCAAAACGCCATGATTTCCGGTAAATCAAGATTTATGATACGGGATAACGGCGGCCTGAACGAGTACGAGCTCACCGACATATCCAAGGATATTATCCATGTGGCTGGCGCTGTGTCCGATGAAAACATCCGGGAATTACAGACCAAGCCCCTGCATCCTTTCATTATCCAACACAGACAGAACAAAATTGCAGAACTGAAAGAGATTGCCGGAAACCGCGATTTCCAGCAGGGAGATACCCGTGGCGGCGTCACCGCATATTCTGCCATTGCCGCACTGCAGCAGGCAGGGGAAAAACTATCCCGGGATATGATTAATGAAAGTTATACCGCTTATAAAGAAATCGTCTATTTCTGCATTGAACTTATCAAACAATTTTATGATACACCGCACACCTATCGCATCAGTGGTGAAGAAGGCGAGACAGAGTATATCAGCCTGACCCGGCGGGATTTCTTCAACGGTACGTCAAACACCGATGTACGCCCCGCAGAATTTGATATTGCCGTCAGTGCAGAAAAGAACAACCCCTTCAGCCGCGCAACACAGAATCAAACCCTGCTTGACCTTTGGAAGATGGGCGTTTTTGCTCCGGAAGCCAAAGACAGCGCTAAAATTTTACTGGAATGTATTCATCTCGATGGCAAGGAAAAATTGCTTGAAGGGCTGGATAAGCTTATCCCCCCGGTGTCTGAAGAACAACAGCAAAAAAAGGAGCCGGAACTACCGGCCCCTGATTCTGAAATGGAATGATTTATTCTGATTTTGCCGTAAGCTTTGACCGTTTAAATGGCTCGTTATATAATCCTCTGTCATTGGCAGTGCTTTATTTATAACAAAACCTTTCCATAGGTAACCAGCTGATCATTATCCCCAACATAAATAGGACGATACTTTGCATTCAGTGAACGCAAAACCGGTTTCCCGTCCTCAATCCCCAGCCGCTTGCAGTACGCATCTCCATTGAGTACAAAGATGCCGATTTCGTTTTCTTCAACACTGGGCTGATATTTCACGAACACAATTTCTCCATCATGGATTTTGGGTTCCATGCTGTCGCCGGAGATGCGGATACCAATATCCGCCTCTTCGGGCGCCTCCAGCTCCATGATTTCTGCATCAATGTCATCAAGATAATTACCAAAGCCGGCAGTTGCCGGCTGAAGGAAAACACGGATACTGCGCAGACGGCGGCATGCACCTTCGATATTTGCATATTCAAAGGCAAGACAATTCTCTACCGCTGCCCGGCCTCTGTGCGAAAGCTGCCGAAGCTTACGCAAATGTTCGGTCTCGCCATTTGTAACCGCTGTTTTTTTACGATGTCCAAAAAAACCGAAAATATCTTCGATTCCATAGATTTCACAAAGCTGCAAAAATACAATAATTCCCGGTTCTGCCACACCTGTTTCCCATGCGCTGAACGTCGACTGGCCAATTTTTAACCGCTGATAAACATCCTTCTGCGTCATTCCGGCCGCAATACGTGCCTGTTTTAGCCTACCGCTAATATATTGGTTTGCCATTACCATCACCTCTATAATAATATACCATATCTTTTAGTATTAGGCAAGTATTTTAAACAAAAAAAATGTTATATAACCTATTGACAAACGAATTATTTGTTATATAATAAAAGCACATATCAGTATTTTCGTTTTCCGTAAACGAAACAGGTGCGTTTTACAAAAGAAAAAAGAAAGGAGATTTACCACTGATGACGCATCCTGATATAGAAAAAATTGAAAAGCTCGGCTGTCTTAACCCAACGGACTACGCGGTCATCGGCGACTGCCGGTATTGCGGAAGTCCCCTTTATGACGATGGTTTTGAGCACACCAAAAGTATGGACGGACTCTTTTGCGATATAGACTGCTGTCACGAGTTCTATAGCATTGAGGCGTTCTGAGTACATTTCCTGCATAAACAGGAAATCCTTCCGATTAAAAAACAAATGGAATAAAGCAAAAATTTTACAAAGGATGATGAAAATGAAATTTAAAAACAAAGAACAAGTCAAACGCTGGTTCCGTTCTCTGCCGGTTCTGACACATGAACTAAAATTGAAAATTGACTTTTATACCGAACTTTCAGAGATAGTTGCAAAAATGCGTGATGAAAAAAGGAAAAAAGATTTGGCCTTTTATCTTGAACAAATCAACATTCTGCGCGATCAACTCCTGCAGGCCTCCGAAGATGCCAACCAGCTGATGGCATGTCTGGATCCCGATGAACGATTGGTTATCACCGCAAAATATTTGCGCCGAATGTCCTGGGACTCGCTGGAATGTAAGCTATATTACAGCCGGCGTCAGGCATTCCGCATACAAGCACGGGCCTTTGAAAAGATGATCAACCATGAAGTAAAGGAGCTGATTGCCGCATGAACAAAAAAACTGAACTTGCCCTTAGCAAATTGAATGAACTTTTGACCTGCGGAAATGAACGCGTCGAACTCTCTGCAGCAAAAGAACTGTTATCCATGCTGGATGACGAAGAGGAAAAAACAGAAACAAAGGTCGAACTGGAAGTCACAGTAAAAATCATATAGGCACATTATGACAAAACATATATTAAATCTTGAAATCACCAAAACCCAAAAATCTTTTATGGATGCAGCCGCCTTTGAAGTACTCTTTGGCGGTGCAGCCGGCGGCGGAAAGTCCTATGGACAGCTTGTGGATGCTCTTTTGTTTGCCCTTCAGTATAAGGGCAGCAAACAGTTGATTCTCCGGCGCACATACCCCGAATTAGAACACTCACTTATCATGACTTCTCTGACCTTTTTCCCAACCTCTGTCTGTAAATACGCCGCAACTGCACATAAATGGACCTTTCTGAACGGATCTGTCATTGAATTCGGCCATTGTGCCGGCGAAAAGGATGTTCTGCGCTATCAGGGTGCCGAATACGATATTGTACGTTTCGATGAACTCACACATTTTACCGAAGAACAATACACTTATCTCATGTCACGTATCCGCGGCGTCAATGATTATCCCAAACAAATCAAATCCAGCACCAACCCCGGCGGCATCGGTCACAGCTGGGTCAAACGCCGATTTATTGACGGTTTTACTCCCAACCAGGTACACATTGATACAAAAACAAAAAACAGCCGGATTTTTATTCCTTCCTTTGTCAATGATAATGTATTTTTGATGCAGTCGGACAAAGACTATATCCATCGTCTTGAACAATTGCCGGAAGCAGAAAGAAAGGCACTCCTTTACGGAGAATGGGACATCTTTGACGGACAGGTTTTTTCGGAATGGCGAAACAATCCCGAAGGATATTTTACCAGGAAATACAGTCATGTCATTAAGCCTTTTGAAATTCCCAAAGAATGGCGGCGATTCCGCAGTTTTGACTTCGGTTATTCAAAACCTTTTGCTGTCTCCTGGTATGCAGTTGATTTTGACGGACGGGCTTATAACTACAGGGAGCTTTACGGCTGTACCGGCCAGGCGGACACCGGTGTCCGCTGGACAGCCCAAAAAATTGCTGAACGTATCCGGGCACTCGAAAAAGAGGAAGAAGATGCCGGATGTAAAATTGTTGGTTATGCTGATCCGGCCATATGGAATGGTACAGGCTCTAACGAAGGCAGTATTGCAGAGATGATGGAACGCTGCGGCGTTTATTTTGAAAAGGGAAAGAATGACCGCCTTGCCGGAAAAATGCAGGTGCACTACCGACTGTCTTTCGACGATGACGGATATCCGATGCTTTATGTTTTCGACCACTGCAAACACATGATCCGTACCCTTCCGCAGCTGCGGTATGATGTAACCTATCCTGAAGATGTAGATACCCGGCAGGAAGACCATCTCTACGACAGCCTGAAATACTTTCTGATGTCTGACCCCATTGCTCCCAGACAGAATGTTCCCCCACCTAAAAAAACATATCATCCACTGGAAACTGCCAAAGACATCTCTCCGCGCTTCATCGTCTGATTAATTTCAAAAAAGCAGTTAATCCGCCGCTTTTACTCCCGGAATTGGACAATGACTTAAAAAACAAATCAGTTTTTTCCCCTGACGCATATTCATGCCTTGACGCTTGAACCTTTTTATGGCATAATAACAAAGAACTTTTATATTTTCAGTCAGGAGGGTTTGTATGAAAATTATGGCAATTGATTTTGGCGACAGCAGAACCGGCTTTGCCGTCTCTGATGCACTTGGGTTTTCGGCACAGACCCTTGATGCTTGCAAAGAAAAAAGTTTTAAAAAAGTCGCAGAGTATGCCGCCGCGCTCTCCAAAGACCTTTGTGCAGAAAAAATCATTTTAGGCTTTCCCAAAAATATGAATGGAACCATTGGCCCCAGAGGAGAAAAAACCAAACGATTTGCAAACTATTTGGAAACCCTGACCGATATTCCTATTATTCTTTGGGATGAACGGCTGACCACGGTATCTGCCCATCAATTGATGAACGAGACGAATGTCCGCGGAAAAAAACGAAAGAATAGTGTTGACAGTATATCTGCTGCTTATATTCTGCAAGGCTATCTGGACAGTATACGCTGATAAAAAAAGAAAGGAAATATACTATGGAAAATCAAAATGAAAACCCTTATTTGATTGACCTCTATGATGAAGAGGATAATAAAGTTACATTCGAACATCTCGACACCATTAAATTAGAAGATAACACCTATATTATCTGCATTCCCTATGACGATGATGAAGAAGAAGTCACCGAAATTGTCATCTTTTCAGTCAACACAGAAGACGAAGAAGATTGTCTTGAACAGGTACAGGATCCGGCTATTTTAGAAAAAGTCTATGCCGTATTCAAGGAACGGAATCAAGATTTATTCGACTTTGAAGATTAAGAAATCTCCCTGCAAAAGCAGGGAGATTTTTTAACGTTCTGCAATTTCCAATACAATTACCGTCATATCATCATCCGCCGCACCTTTCAGTGCAATTGATTTTTCCATTATAGTATCTGCAAGTTTTTGCGGTGACAATTTTTCTGAACCCATCTCTACCATTTGACGGATCCAGCCATCCTTTCCATCCTTGGTCTCAATTCCATCCGATACCATAACTACGCGATCACCGCTTTCCATCTTTCTTGCAAAAGATTCAATATCTACGGTGGATAAAATCCCCACCGGAAGCGATGTTGCCCGAACAGTTTCTGTTCCGGCTTTTCCTTTCAGATAACTCGGTTCTGCTCCGTTCTTAATAAATTCGACCTCTCCCGTATAAAGGTCAATAATACATAAATCCACGGTTGCAAATGCCTCATTTGCAGATTTCATAAACATAACGGAGTTTACAAGTTTAACCGCAACATCTTTATCAAACCCAGCCTCCAGGAAATCACCCAGCAAATTAACGATGGTTTCACTCTCCAAAGAGGCCTTGTGCCCCGTACCCATTCCATCGCTGAGTGTCGCAACAAACTTTCCGCAATTCAAATAGTGAAGAACATGGGAATCTCCACACTCTTCCTGTAACCCGCTGGACGCAAAACCAGCATGAACCGTAAAACCTTCTATCTGATCAAAATGCAATATTTGACTGCTTATATCATCATTATATTCATACTGATGCGCTACCATCGAAACACCCAGCACCGCCTTTAATGTTGGTTCAATTATTTCTTCACAGGCATTTTCGCCGGGCATTTGATTAATTTTTAATTTAACGGAATATTTTCCGTCCTTGTCCTGCATGACTTCAATTTCTTTCACTTCGACACCCTGGCTTGTTAATCGGCTTTTTACCTCTTCCGCTCCCAGTGTGTCAAAGACCACTTCATTGTCAATATCCTGCGAAATCCCTTCCATAATTTGTGCAATTCCCAAAAATTGTTCACCCACCAATTCCCGGCTCTCGCACAGGCGTGTTTTCCAAATCCGATTGATTTTATAGATTTCAAACTGCCGGTTCAACTCTGTGACCAACGGCTTTAAATGAATACATCGGGTTGAAAGATACTGATTGACATCATCTTCCGTTATTCCCCCCTGAATTTCCATAATTTCCAGAAGTTTAAACATCGTTTTATATGTATCATTAAAATTCTTTCCCCAACAGTCATTCACTTTTGAACAGCTGCGGCACACGCGATCCGCAGCCGTATCGAACATCAGCGCAATATCGCTCATGTCCACATTGTTTTGTTTGTCTGCAATATCAGTAAAAGTATCCGATAACATCCGAAAGGATTGTGCGGCAATCTGGAGCTTGTCCTGTACGTAAGACTTAAATTTGTCGTCCCCTTCCGCTTTCGTCTTTGAATAATCGGTTATTTTTTTTGCAAACTGGAACACAGCAGGCGGTAAAACAGCAACCACAACTGCCCCAATAGGAATCTCATAAAAACTAACCGCTGTGTATCCTAAACTCTGTGCATAGGCCGTCATCAAGAAACCGGAAATTAATAATGCACCGGACGCACCATATTTGCCCCATTTTCCGCCAATGCCGGCAGCAATGCCGCAAACGCCAAAGACAGACAAACAAGTGAGAACATCATCACCCATCCCTAAAATAAACCCGATTGCAATACCGCTGACAGCGCCAACGGTCAAGCCACCGCCAACTGCAAATATTCCCAGCAAGGTCAGTCCCAATACATTTGCAAATTGAAAACCTTCAACAATTGGTATATTTTTAAAGCTGAGAAGCACAATTCCGATCATAATACAAAGACTGAGCTTCTCTTCAAAAACAGGAATCTGCGTCTGCAGCTTTTTTTCAAGTATCATTTCCCGGCTTTTATCAAAAACAATAACACCCATTGCCATAATCAGCACATCGCAAATGCGCAGGATAATATCTCCAATGGAAAAACCATACCAAAATGCAAAACCAATCCCTGCAGCAAGCAGAGCGCCGCCTGCCGCACAGCCGGACGAAAATAATGACAATGGCTTGTCCCTGCCCATAATTCCTAAAACGCCTAAATACAGAACTGATGCTCCTATGTATGTTGCTGCTGTTCTCAAATCACCCAACGTCAAATAACCAATTCCTGTTGCCACAAATATCAGCAGGCTGCGCAAAGAAATCTTTCGTTCCATTGCTAAAAATGCCAACCCAAAGGGTGCAATCCCTCCAAAAGGAACAGCCCTGGCCAACAAAAATGCCATGAACAGTGTCGGCACATCCCACACGCTGAATAAATTTGGACTTTCTTTTTTTAAGGACTTTTCGGCAGCCCCGGCCTTTATCAGTTCTGTACCTGACATAAAATCACCTCCGTATAAACTACAGGGCTATTATAACCATTATTTTCCAATTTTTATGTCGAAGGCCGCGTAATTTTAAAATTATTTTAAAAATAGATGACAAATCTGTTAATGCAAAGAGGCAATAATTGCATCAACAACCCGGTATCCGACACCAGACAACAAAAACAGTCCGCAGAGCGCACCAAGTGCCAATAAAACATAAAATATTCTTTTGCGCCGCCGAAAACCACCATATTGTTTTTTAAAATAAGAATCTGAAGGTGCCGCTGCCCGCACATAGCTGTTGATAATATTCTGCGCCTCACCCGCAATCGAACTGTTAATCCGATAGTTTTCATGTTCTTTTTTGGGAGTACGTAAAATAAAAATTGCCTGTTCAATGGAATCTGATTTAATATCGTTGATGATAACAACTTTCTTTGATGATTTTGCCGTCATTAAAATCCCACCTTTGTTAAACTTTGTATTTGTAGGATTCCCATGTTTTGGACATTTATTCAAGGTAAAAATTTTTTCTAAGAAATTTTTCAAAAACACTTGCAAATTCAAAAAAATGTGCTATAATATATCAGTGTCTTCTCGAAAGACCTGTGGAGAGGTGGTCGAGATGGTTTAAGGCGCAGCATTGGAAATGCTGTGTACGTTAATAGCGTACCGTGGGTTCGAATCCCATCCTCTCCTCCACAAACCCCGCAGGCTTCACAGCTTGCGGGGTTTTCGTTATTGAAGACAATTGCTTTCCTGCTTGCCAATATTAAATACAGCAGATGGATTTGTCATCATTATATTATAAAAGCACCAGCACCTTTTCCTGATACAATTGATAACTTTACCATTTCAACTGCTTGCGTATTGCAGAAAATTTTGGACATATACACAACGAGATTTTTAACATCGTCTGTCCACAGTTTTTAAAAAACTGCGGCATAAAAAAGATTTACCAAACCAATATTTTTAAAGAAGTATTGAAATCAATTGCATAGTATTACGAAAGTATACTGCCATATATGTAAAGCAATCCGTTTTTTATTTAGTTATTAAAATGAATGATATAAAAAAAATAATAGAATTGCCGCCCACCGCCTTTTTTTGCGGACAACAGACAGTGGGTGACAGAATGGAGATTTGTATGAAAACACTATCCAGCCGGGAACGGCTTACGCGGCTATTTGCAGGACAGGAAATTGACCGGACGCCCATTTGGTTACTCGCGCCATACCATCCGGTAAGCTTTTATGCAGACATTTATCATTTACAATCTTACGAAAAGCTGATCCCATATATAGAAAAATACTGTGACACTTTTGACCGGCGTCCTTATCCAAGCGGGATTTGCTTTAACGCCAATCCCGAACTCAAGCAAACATTTCGAACCGAAAAAAACGATAACGGAATAACCGAGATCGGCGAAATTACATATAAAGATTTTAAACTTCAAAAATCCATTTACAGGGGAAAAGAGGGTACGCGCGTAAAATATTATATAGAAGATATAGAGGACCTAGAAAAACTGATTGATGTCCCCTATGTCGCCCCAACACCGGATCTTTCCAGCTATGAAAGAGAAAAAGCAGAGCTTGGTGACAAAGGCCTGATGATGGCAGACCTGGGCGATCCTTTGGGTATTTTTTATCACCTGATGAGCGCTGAGGACTTTTCCATCTATTCTCTTACAGATTACGAAACACTGCTTTCATTATCCGATATTGTATATAAACGCACACTCGACTTATACCGCTATCTGCTGGAACGTGATGTGTGTGACGTATTTTTTCTTGTGGGCGCGGAATTTGCAGGCCCCCCGCTTGTTTCACCCACCAAATTTAATGATTTGTGTGTAAAATATGTCAAAGGAATTGTCGACTTAATCCGTTCCTACGGCAAAAAATCCATTTTACACTATCATGGACAATTATTTGATGTACTTGATGGAATGAAGCAAATCAATCCCGATGCACTTCATACCATTGAAGCGCCGCCTGTGGGCGACTGTACTATTACACAGGCCAGAGAAAAGCTTGGAGATATGATCCTAATTGGCAATATCCAATATGACGATTTGGCACACCAGAATGCAGAAGAAATAGAGCAGCAGGTAAAGCAGGCAATCAAAGATGGCGGTGAAAGATTTATTCTATCGCCAACCGCCGGGCCATATGAAAATTCCATTTCGAATAAAATGCTGGAAAATTACATTACCTTCATAAATACAGGCATCCGCTATGGGCAGCATAAGTAACTAATAAAATATATCATTGTTCACCACGCTTAGGAAATAGCCGTCATCCTTTATCCAACTTTACTTATATCCGTCAATTCATAATCCTCTTACTCTTGTGAATTTTCACGATTTATGTTATGATATACCTATGACGATTTAAGGAGGTAACTTTTATGAAACGTCTTATTTGCAGTTGTGTTTCCGCTGCACTATTTCTGGCTTGGCCCTCTGTATCCTGGTCAGCAGAGGATTTTCATCAAATAAATTCAACCATAAATCATTCTGCCATCGAGGTATCCGAACAACCTATACTTGAATTTCCAAACGCTGCGCCTTTGGGAATGGTGAAATTAGCAGATGCCAAAGATGCTCTCCCCCAAACCTTTGATCCAAGAGAAAGCGGCACACCGATGAACCCAATTCAACATCGAACAAAAACAGAAGATATATGGGCCTATCAGGCGACATCCGCATTGGAGTTGTCAACGTATAAAACTACAGGTCAGATGCAAAAGTTTTCAGAACACCATATGCTTGCTGCAATGACTTTTGACCGGAAAAATCCCTTTACCTCATCTTTAACAAATGGCGGCAACCGGATTTTTTCAACCGCATACCTATCACGAGGTTCCGGACCGGTTTTACAAACTGATTTCAACGAGAAAGATTATCAATCGTTCTTATCCTCAAATCAAAATACTGACCCCACTTCACCGCAAAATAATACATACAATGCTTCTCTGTTGGATATTTCCCGTGAAAACAAGAACTTTATCCCGGTGGAGTATCTCACAGCCTCCAGTGAAGGCACCTATTCAAACCGCTTTGCAAATGAAGATTCAGAAGGATTAAATACCAATTACGAAAAGATTAAACGCGCTGTCTACCAATACGGTGCCGTCACAACCGATTACTATATGTATGAGACAGACGACAACGGCAACACAACAGATTTTTATAATTCTGATACAAACGCTTATTTCTTCCGTTCCAAAAATTACAGCAGCGACGACCAGCCCTATGACGAACAAGGGGAACCTATCCCTGCCAATGGAACTGTTACCATTGTTGGTTGGGACGATAATTTCCCAATTAACAATTTCAATGACAATAATCTTCCGCCGCAAAATGGTGCTTGGATTGTTCGGACCGACCGCGGTTCATCATGGGGTGAGAATGGATATGAATATATTTCTTATTACGATCATATGTTTGGCCGGAATGCAAGTGTTTTTAAACCGGAGGATGGAACTTATCATAATGTCTATCAATATGATCCTTTGCTGAATATTGATTCATCAAAAATAAATCCGGCACAAATCAAAACAAATAACTTAACATTTAACAAAACAAATGTTTTATGGATTTCAAACCGTTTTGAAAAGTCAAATTCCTTGCCGGAAACAATTGAAGCTGTTGGGTTTTATGTCCAGAGCTATAATTATATAGCAGAGCTGTATATTGACACTGCGCCTACCTCTTCTACCCCAAGTACAGCTTACGGAAGTACGCTGCTTCCGCAGCCCTTAAAAAATGGCGATTTGGGTCTGTCTACGCAGATTACTTTTGCATCGCCCGGATATTATATCCTGGAATTAAAAGAACCAATTTCGATCAACGGAAGTTTTGATATTACACTGCGCCTTGAAAATGTTCAACACGGTACTTCAACAGCAAACAGTCTCGTATTTGGTTTTGCATCGGGAAATTCTCTAAGCAGCAACATTACCAAAAGTGAACATAGTTTTTACAGCCAAAATCCAACCACAGGATTTACGGCGGTTGATAAAGTAACCGCAGCTCTTGGTCCTTGTAATTGGAATATCAAGGCTTATACAAATATCGAAAAACCTTCTTTTACCGCAACGAAAACAGAAGCTGGAATCCAATTCATTCTGCGGGATACAGATCCTGCTATCTACACGGGTTCAAAAGTAATTGCTGCTTTCTATGATAAAGATAACACCCTTATAGACACAAAGGTCTTTGATGTGCCAGCCTTTATTCTTGATAATGGCTTTTCCTCCTGGACGCACCTTTTGGGTAACAATGAAATCCCCAATAATGCAATGAAATGTCGTTCCTTCATTTGGCAGGATTTAAACACAATGATACCAACGACAAGTATGATTGCAGAAATAACTTTATAAATAAATTACAAATTTCTTTACCTATATGATGAAAGGCAACTCCAATATTTGGGGGTTGCCTTTTTTATCTTTCAATCAACTATTAAAATAAATATACCTGTGATTATATAGTAGATCATAATTAAGTAGACGAAAGTCAGCTTTCAAAGGGAATAACAGTATTATTAAACCGGTGGATTTGGTTTTAAGATGCAAAAATAATTACAAAGATTTGAAAGCAAAATACGAAACAATTGTAACATTCCCAATCTGAAAATTATTCCGTTGCCTGCAAAGTATTATTGGTTGCTATTGATACGCAGGTTTATAATACAAAAATAGAAAAGAAGAACTTATAAAAAAATTTAAAGATAAAACATTGCCTACAGTTAATTAGAATAAAGTATTTGATTTGAAAGTAAAATTTTGTTGAACGAAAAAATAATGATTCTAACAATGATTTCACTAAACTTTACAGAAATACGATATCCTCTCTTGTAATGCGTAACACATAATCAATAGAATTTAATAATCTATTTCATAATGTTAAGGATTATATAGTCTATAAGCCAATAAATATAATACTTTTTAATTTCTTCTCGTTTAATACTACCTCTACACACACCATTTCAAATGTACTGTTGCCGCAAGCAGTGCAAACAATATTATGACATTTTACAATTCCTATTCTATCATCTTTTTTTCATCTCCGTTTATTTTTTCCATTATTTTTTATTATCTTCCATCCTTTTTTATCCCTATCCATTCCTATCCATTCCTATCCATCCCTTTTCATTTTCTTTCATTTAACCTTTTATGCCCTTTCCACATTACTTTATCCTCGCCACTTTATATGATCCGGCCTATTTTTCTGCAAATCAAGGAATCATTCCTTACCTGAAAACACATAAAAAAGAGAGACCCGTTTGGGTCTCTCTTGAACTACCATTAACTTATTAGTTAACAGAATATCTACCATAGTCGAAGGATTTGTAGATAACTACATCTTCAACCTTATTGTCATACTTTCTTACATATACATAATCAAGCATTCCATAAGCAGGTGTTTCACAAAGTACAGTAGAATTTGTTCTGTCTGTGTAAACTGTCATGCCGTCTGTCAAGAGTGCTTCATCGAAGCTCAGGTCAGAAACAACACCCATATACAATCTGTTAGAAGAATTTCTGGACGGATCATATACATATACATTCTTTACATTAGACAGGTTGAACTGATAATCAGAAATAGATTCAGAATCAAGGATTGAAAGATCCGGGATTCCGCCTTCCAACGGAGCCAAAGTAATTCTCTTGTTGGTCTTCTTGTAATCAGCAAGTGCGCCGAAGAATACTTCTTCATCATCACTATTGCTCTTAGCCATAGTAGCTACAGAAGGAATATCATAGTCGCCGCCTCTGCGGATGTCAGTTCTTACAGAATCACCATTGAATGTGAGATATGCTCTTGCGCTTGTAATTACACCATCAACAACGTTCAGTTTAAATACTTCACCCTGTTTAGCGTTTGCAAGTTCATCAGCATTTCTGAGGTCAGGATCAGTTGTAGCTACCTGCAATTCTCCGCTTTCGTCATAATACTCAACAGAGGTTACATCATAATCATCTACAACAGAATCACCAACGGAATCAATTACTACAATACCCTTAGAAGCAGAACCACCCAGTTCAGCATTGAAGAGAACTGCAACTTTGATCATACCTGTGAAGTCATCTGCATCATAAAGTGCATATGAATATGCTTCACCATCAGACAAGTCAGCAATTGTTCCTACTTCAGAATAATCTTTGCTTGCAGCATCGCCAAGTGCGATATCATCATTTTCAAGCTCGCTGTTGATATAGAATACAATTGTATTTTCATCAAGATCCTGACCACCAAGTGTCATAGAACGTTCATTGTATTCACTCTTACCAACTTTTTCCTGACGAAGTGTTCCTTCGTTGATATCCTTTGTATCCGGCAATGTGATTGTTCTGATTCTGCCGTCAGAAACAGTGTTATAAGTAACAAG
This sequence comes from uncultured Clostridia bacterium, assembly GCA_910580105.1. GTDB lineage: Bacteria > Bacillota > Clostridia > Monoglobales > Monoglobaceae > CAJTWN01. The sequence goes on from CAJTWN010000003.1 coordinate 124,644, forward strand.
CTGTCCAACAAATGCATTTACGATTTCCGTAAGTTCAACATTGTCAAGTTTAGACGGCTGGAATGTACCGCTTGTCGGATTCTGAGGATCAACACCGTTCAGGAGCGGCTGCAAATCAGCAGTCGGATTCTCAACGGTTACAGTTGTGTTGAGCTTATAATAGTTGTAAGAACCATCAGCATTCAACATGAGGAATGTTGCATCAGAGTTGCCCCATTCATCGGGAAGTGCATTTGTATTCAATACATAAGCATAATTTTCATTTCTATTATCAACGTCTTTGTTGTATGCAACAATCTTACCATATTCATCAATGTAGAAAGTACCATAAGTACCAGCCTTCAAAGTACCATTTGCATAGTAACCTTCAGCTACGTCATATTTTGTACCTTCGATTTCATAAGCGCTGCCAGTAGCAGAAGTAGAAGAAGAAGATACAGAACGAACTGTTCCTTCAACCTTAGAATCACCAAGAACTTTGATATCATAGTAATAACCAGAAATATCGTCTCTTGTGATGATTGTTACTACATCCCATGCTGCGAGCTTATTGTAATCATAAGCAACACCATCTTTTGTGATGTTTACAATTGTATCATCTGTATCGTCATCAAAGATAACTTTCTTTACAGAGTTATAGTAAGAAGTAGAACCAACTTCATTCTTGAATGTAAGTTCGCCTCTTTCGCTAACTTCTTCAACAACACCAGAAGTTGCAATTTCAACAAATACTACGTCATAGCCAGAAACGTTGTCAGTATCAACAACAGTAACTTTACCGCTCATAGCGCCGTCCGGATAGATCAAAGCTTTATCGTTTGCACCGTTTCCGAACATGTCTTCAAGACCTTCTGTATAAGCAACGTTGTTATAAATAACTGTTGCATTTTCTTCGATTGTCAGCTTGGAAGCTGTTCTGTCAGAAGAATTCTTCAAATACTTAAGGTAACTTGCGTTGTTAGAATTTGCAGCATATTCAAATCCTTCATACTGATCAAGTGTGAAAGATGTGCTCTGGTTCTTACCAGATGTATAGGTCATAGAAAGAATTGTTGCATCATCAACAGTTCTATCCTGCTGTACATAGAATACTACATTGTAACCCAAGTAGTTCCGTGCATCAGTCTGACCAACTTTGAATGTACGAGCTTCACCGATTTCATAGTACTGTTCGTCATCATAGTTGTCAAGGATTTCAACTGTTACTGTCTCTTCAGCAGAAGTGTCAATTGCATTTGCACCTGTCAAAGAAGACAAGATGTTTTCAGTTACGATACCGTTGAGCTTAGATACCTTGAGGTACTGGCTCATCAAAGTACGTCTGTCATAACCATTTGTTCCGTCATAGATGATGTATTCAGCATTCGGACCAAATACAGCTCTGTCCATGAGAGGTGTGTCAATTGCATTGTATGTAAGCTGTGCAACCAAACCTCTGGGAGCTGCCTGACCAACAGAACCGCCGTTTACACCACTAAGAAGGTCTGCTCTCTGCGCTGCTGCGAGGTAACCTGTCGGATATCCGCCGTTTGCATCAGCAAAAGGTTTGTAACCGAGAGTTTCCATGAGCATCTTGATTACTTCTTCGTATTTAACCGGATCTTCAGGACCAAAGTTTCCATCGCCATAACCATTTACAATGCCCTGATTAGAAGCCATTGCAATGTAGCCGGAAGCCCAGTTGCTTGAAGGAACGTCGTTAAATACGGTAGCAGTCTGAGCAACTGAACCTGTGTTGCCCTGGATACGAGCAACAATTACAGCAACCTCTGCTCTTGTAATCGTATCATTGGGTCTAAAATCATAGACGCCGTCGCCATCGTTGTCGTCACCTGTAAGGATGCCGAGCTTATTCAATGTTTCGATCGCTTCATAATAGTTGTCTTCAGGCTTTACATCAGAAAATGTCTGAGCAAAAGCAACTGTGCTAATCATCATAGCAAATACAGCAACTAAAGCGATAACCTTTTTGAGATTTCTCATTCTCAAATCCTCCTTATAAATATATAAATTTTATTTTTTTTTGAATTAATAGAAATTCATACGAAAAATAATCGTGGGCTAAAAGCACATAACTATACATATTGCTTTTAACTTAGTACAAATTATAACACCATTTAGGGCTAAATGTCAATATTTAATTTCAATTTTAATTCTTTTGTAACATCTTTAACAAAAATTTACAGCCATCTTTGTATGCTTAAAGCGATTTGTCTATGAGAAAAGGCAAAAAAATTATTTTCTGATATCTTTTTCATATTATCTATCGCCACCCTAACGACTACAAAGAAACGACTTCCAGTTTATTTCAATACTTCATACATTTTAATACCCCATTCGACTTCTGTCAAGTGTTTTTGAAAAATGTTTGCTTTTTTAACACATTTGTGATATGATGTCAACGTCGTGTTACATTTTACATTTATTATGACGACAAAAGCTTTGATTGGGTTCCCAACAGAGACTTATTTTTTACACGAAATCACTGGAGATATTGATACTTCACCGGTGGTTTTTGTCTCTGTATGCAAGGGTACCCCAGATCTTGGGTACTCTTTTCTTTTACCCTCTATATCTAGTAATATTATTTTATATTATATAAGGTAAAAACACATACCACCAAATTGACATAAAGGAGGATTTTTATGAAAAAAATTACGACAAAAACCATCCGCCAACAAAAAGGACAGAATAAAATTACAATGCTTACCGCCTATGACTACCCAATGGCCAAAATAGTGGATACCGCCGGCTGCGACATGATTCTTGTGGGGGACTCCCTGGGAAACGTAGTTTTAGGCTATGAAGATACCACACACGTAACCATGGAGGACATGCTTCATCACAGCCGGGCCGTTGCCCGCGGAACCGAACACGCGCTGATTGTCACCGATATGCCCTTTTTAAGCTATCACACAGGAAAATATGAAGCAGTCAGAAATGCAGGACGGCTAATTGCCGAAGGATTTGCAAACGCAGTCAAACTTGAAGGCGGTTCTGAAATTGCTGAAACTGTAAAAGCGATAACCGATGCCGGCATTCCGGTCTGCGGTCATCTTGGCCTCACCCCCCAGTCGGTCAACCAGTTGGGTGGATTTTCTATGCAAGCCAAAACAGAGGCTGCTGCTGAAAAACTTTTAGCCGATGCCAAATGTCTGGAAGACGCAGGGGCCTTTGCTGTTGTTTTAGAATGTATTCCGAGACAACTTGCCCGGCACGTCACCCAATCCCTCACTATTCCAACCATCGGCATTGGCGCAGGGAAGGAATGTGATGGGCAGGTACTGGTTCTATATGATATGCTGGGGCTATTTTCCGACTATGTCCCTTCATTTGTCAAAAAATACGCAGAACTGAATACTGATGTCACAAGCGCAGTGAAAACCTATATTCAGGAGGTAAAAGAGGAGGTCTTTCCCATATGAAAATAATCCAACAAATTGATGCGCTGAAAAGCTATGCTTTATCCTGTAAAAAACAGGGAAAAACCATCGGTCTGGTTCCCACAATGGGTTATCTCCATGCAGGGCATCAGTCTCTTATCAGAAAATCTGCCGCAGAAAATGATATTACCATTGTGAGTATCTTTGTCAATCCGACACAATTTGGTGTTGGCGAGGACTTCGAAAGTTATCCGCGTGACCTCGCACACGATACTGCTGCTGCCGAAGCAGCCGGTGCTTCCGTTATCTTTCACCCAACCGCGGAAGAAATGTATCCCAAAGGATACCATACCTATGTCAGCGTACAGGAAATCACCTCTGTACTTTGCGGGAAATCCAGACCAACACATTTCCAAGGCGTAACCACAGTGGTTTCCAAACTTTTTCACATCAGTCATGCCGACAGGGCATATTTCGGGCAGAAAGACGCCCAGCAGCTGGCCGTTATTATGCGAATGGCCACAGATTTGAATATGGATACCATCATTGTTCCCTGTCCTATCGTCCGGGAACCGGACGGTCTGGCCATGAGTTCCCGCAACACCTATCTGTCTGCTGAAGAGCGTAAGCAGGCCCTTGTCCTAAGCCAAGGACTTTATGCAGCAGAAAAACTCTTTGCAGACGGTGAACGCAGTACCGCTTTCCTAAAGGAAACCGTCCGGCAAAAAATTCTTACAGCTCCCCTCGCCCGGATTGATTATGTTGAGCTTTTAACCTATCCGGAACTAACGCCCTGCGAGACTGTTAAAAGCCAATGTCTGCTGGCTGTTGCCGTAAAGTTTGGAACTACACGGCTGATTGATAATATTCTTTTGGAGGTGCCGGAAAAATGACCATCGAAATGATGCACGCAAAATTACACCGTGCAAAGGTAACGGACGCAAATCTGAATTATATCGGCAGCATCACCATCGATGAGGACTGGATGGACGAAGTTGGAATCCTGAACAACGAAAAGGTACAGGTTGTAAATGTCACGAATGGGAATCGGCTGGAAACCTATGCCATTCCCGGCAAACGCGGAAGCGGAACTATTTGTTTAAACGGAGCCGCCGCACACAAGGCACAAAAGGGCGATATTGTGATTATCATTGCCTATGCCGCCATGGATTACGAATCTGCAAAAACCTTCACACCAAAAGTTAAATTTCTCGGTAATTAAAGACAATTTGGATAACTATAAAAATAAAAAAGACGCATAGTGGCGTGCGCTTTAAAAGTATTGAACTTTTAAAGCGCGCATCATTTCGCGTCTTTTGTTAAAAAATTGACTTTTTCGTTTTTTCTGAAGCCCAGTGCCTCAAATCCTTCATTCCGCCTTCCAAGCCTCGGCAATTAATTCCCAAACAAGTTTACCGGCAAATGCAGGTGCCTTGCAATGCTTTTTTAATTATTCACCTGTGCTTTCGCCTGCATTAATGCCTCCGCAAGCTGGGCCGGACAAGAGGTTCCTCTGCCGTTGCAATCAATATTTTGCAGCAATGCAATCACCTTCTCGACGTCCATACCCTCCACCAGCTTTGCAACGCCCTGGGTATTCCCGGCACAACCGCTGATAAATTCAACATTATGCACCGTTTTTCCATCGGTCTCAAAATTGATTTGCCTGGAACAGGTCCCTTTTGTTCTATATGTAAAATGTTCCATATTTTCTCCTACCTCTTTACTCTGCTGAGTCCAGCATATTTTCCGCATTTATCGCCCCAAACAGCCAGCGTTTCTCCTTCCGATACCACTTTGACTACTTCGCACATATTCGGACAGTCATTACATTCAAAACTCGTTGGGGTAAATTCAAGACTTAACCGGTCAAACCCTTTGAAAGCCGGCTTTACCTTCTCTTCTTCAATATATTCCTTGGCAAGAATGGCACAGCCTATCGCACCCATAACATTAAAATATTTCGGAATAATAACCTCGTGCCCAACTTCATTTTCAAACGCGGCACGAATTCCTTTGTTTGCTGCAACACCGCCCTGGAAAATAAACGGCGGCTCTAATTTCTTGCCGCGGCCCAGATTATTGATATAATTCCGTACCAGCGCAGTACACAAACCCTTGATAATCTCCGCTTTCGAAAAACCATATTGCTGCTTTGCAATCATGTCCGACTCAGCAAACACTGTACAGCGTCCGGCAATCCGGACATCCTGCTTTGCAGACAGCGCCATATCCCCAAAATCCTCAATCGGAATCCCCAGCCGCTCTGCCTGATGATCCAGAAAAGAACCTGTGCCGGCGGCACAAACGGTGTTCATTGCAAAATCTGTTACCATACCATCCTGCAAAATAATAATTTTAGAATCCTGACCGCCAATTTCAAAGATTGTAGAGGCTTCCGGATGATAGTGCAGCGTTGCTGTCGCATGTGCAGTTATTTCATTTTTTATAACATCGGCGCCTACCAAAACACCTGCCAACTCACGGCCGCTGCCCGTTGTACCGATACCCAAAATATCTTCATCCTTCAACTGAAGGTTTTCCTTCAAAAGGTTCATCCCTTTTTTAACGCTTTCCAACGGCTGTCCGTTTGCCCTGATATATTGGTTAAAATAAACTTCGTAATCCTCGCCCATCGCAATGACATTTGTACTGACCGAGCCAATGTCAATTCCCAAGTAATATTTCAACTGTATCACCCAATTCCTTTCACTGCTGTATCTTAAATCCGTGCACCGGTCATTTCTGCCCGTCCGGGAACATTTGCTTTTTCACGCGGCTCTTCCCCGTGTCCAATTCCCTGTTCATGGTTTTCTATAGGACGCTGTTTTGCCATATGTTTTGAACGGCACAAATCCGTGAATGCCTCCAGCCTGGTCTTAACATGCGCTTCGCCCATCTGTTCATCCAGAGACAGAGACAAAACCGGCAAATTCAGCCGTTCTGAGATGGTAGGGAATTTCCCCAAGTTCACCAATTCCGGCAAACACGCAAAAGGCATCAGATGAACAACGCCGTCAAAGCCGCGTTCCGCAAAATCAAAAACCCAACCCATATTCTCTTTATCATGTCCGCCGCAGTTCAGTGGCGCAACTTCATCCGACTTTTTGCAAATCCGATGGGATTTTGGGAAGGGCAGCCACTGCGGGACTATATTATGTTCTACCCAATCAGAGATATACTGAACGTTCTCAACCTCTACGCCCAAACCATTTAAAATTTCTTCCACATTTTTATTTACAGTACGTTCCATAATTACATAGATTTCACCGACAATCCCCACGCGGATACGGTCTTTTTCTTCAACCTTTTTCCTGGGAATCGCATCAAACATGGCATTTGCCTTGTCATAAGCCGCCTTTATATCATGTGCTGTTTCACATTTCTCAAACATTTTCACAATCTTATTCCATGCCCGGTTATAATCACCGCTATGTATTTCATAGGCCCGCTGGATTTTCATCTTTTTCTCAAGTGTATCCATCCGTTTTATCAACTTATATGTAAATACTGCAATTTGCAGAATATCCGCAATGTTTTTTCCGTTGGTTACTTCCAAAACTTTATGATAGAATGCCTTGAAATCCTTAAACATATTGTCAAAGACAACCACTTTGGTCGAATACCCCAACTCTTCCAAAACCTTTTGGTGCACATCGGGGTACATTCCGGCACGGCAGGGGCCGCATCCTCCGGAGGTAACAATCATTTCGGCGCCAGCCTCTGCACATTCAATATAGGTTCCCATCATTACCTTAAACGGGAAACAAATGAATTCCGGACTGTATTTGACACCAAGTTCCATGGTACGCTGTGACGGCCGCTGCGGCATAATAACCTCATGTCCCAGCTTTTCCATTAGCCGTTTGTACCCTGTCACACAGCCCATATGCGGAAATGAAACTTTCATATCTGACACCTCTCTATTCTAAACAAATCAAATTTATATCCCTATCCGCATTTGCGGATCTTCCTCTTAATCATATCGGTAAAGGCTTCAATACGGGTCTGCAAGTGATTTTCACCGGTATGTTCATCAATTCTGAGCGTCATAAACGGCACGCCGGAACCAGCAAAATCATGCTCAATTTCCTTACCAACCACAGAATCCGGCCCGCAGCCAAAAGCAGTAATATGAATCAGTCCATTGACCTTTTTATCCGCAATCATCACATGGGCCGCCTGATATAATTTATCTGCAAATGTCCAGAAAATATCCCGCGTATTGGTTTTTCGGTACCTGTGCAGTTCCTCTTCCGTAAGCATATCAAACGTGATAACATTCACTTTCAGTGCACGAAGCTTTTTGATAATATCCATGCTGATAAAGGGATCATATACATTATAGACATATCCCAAAAGGCCGATGGTCGTATCAAACTCCGGAAGTGCAAAATCTTCTGCTTTCTTTCCCTCAAATAAAACTGAAGCAGCTTCGTCCAGTGTCAAACCCATTTTGCACAGTTTGCGAAAATAGGCAAAATCTGCGGCAGCTGCGCCCAGTGCAGCTTTCATCTGGCCTTTTGTCACACCCAATTTTTTTGCAACCGGCAGAAAACATTTCAGTTTTGCAGTGTCCTCCCGGCGGCAGTCAACCTCTGCAACCAAAAGTTTTGCTTCCGGTATGGTCATCTCAGCCAATTCCGGGAGACCAATATATTTGGGGCAGAACCAATAGCCTTTTTCTATATGTACAAAGCGCGGACAAAAAATATAATCCACACCCTTTTCTATCAGATTTATCACATGGGCATTGTAAATTTTTATCGGCAGGCATATCTCTGGCACCGTAACCGCAATCCCTTTCTGTACAAGGCTTTTGGTCGACTTATCCGATAGTACAACTTCAAAGCCCAAATGTTCAAAAAGTGACCGCCACAACGGATAATAATACTGAAACAGCAATGCTCTTGGAATACCGATGCGCATAGATTTTTCACCTTCCAGCTCTTTTACATAATTAAACGTTTATCTTTTTTATTTTACATCTTCGGTCAACATTTGTCAATCGAAATATCTCTTGATAATCCAGCCTTTTTTCATTTTACTTTTGTTTATTTTTATTTATTCTAAACAAATATGTCACAACCTTCTTTCCAGCCTCCGGCACTTTTTGTATAAATTTACAATCTCTATCCGGAAAGGCCGCCGGTAAAAATACGTATAATATCATTCCAGGTTGCATACAACATCAACAAAATAAGCAGAACAAATCCTATAAAATGCACAAGCCCTTCCTTATCCACGGGGATCGGCTTGCGAAAAATCAATTCCACAAGGATAAAAAATACCCGTCCGCCGTCCAGCGCCGGAAGCGGAAGAAGATTCATAATACCAATATTGACAGCCAGAAAGGAGGTAAAGAACAAAAAGTCATAAATTCCACTCTGGGCCATGGTATTCATCGCATAGACAACACCGACGGGACCGGACAATTCGTTCATCCCTGCCTTACCCGTAAACAGCATTCCCAAAGAAATAAACACAAGTTTTACCATCCAAACCGTCTGGAAAAAGCTCTCTTTCAAGACCGTCCACGGATTCACCGGCGCCATTGCCACATTAAAACCGACGATATATCCTTTCTGCCCATCATCATAAGAGACCTCCATCGGCATAAAGCTGTCTGTATATTTTTCACCGTCTCTTACATAGGTAATCGTGCATTCCTGCATTCCCGTCTGGGATAATTCAAAGGACAAATCCCGTTTAATATGAACCGTTTTTCCATTAAGTCCCACAATTTTATCTCCGGGCTGCAAAAAGGCGGCGGCAGAAGATTCCGGATTGATGCTGTCAATAACCGTTGATGCAATTCCGCCATTAGGAATAGCAGTTGCCAGCACAATAGAGACAGCAATCAAAAAACCGAGTAAAATATTCATCGCCGCTCCGGCTATCAGAATTATAATCCTCGGCAGCGGTTTTTTATTGCTGAACGCGCCTTCATTTTCACTCTCTTCATCTTCACCTTCCATTTTACAAAATCCGCCCATCGGAATGGCACGAATGCTATACAGCGTCTCTTTCCCCTGTTTTTTATAAATTGCAGGCCCCATTCCTATTGCAAATTCGTGGACAGTAACGCCAAAAATGCGGGCCGCTAAAAAGTGTCCCAATTCATGCACAAAAATAATAACCGAAAAAATCAGTATAGCTCCTATTATTGTTAATACCATCGCATTTGCCTCCTCAATTTTACCCTTTCCCTTAGCCTGCCCGATCTTGAATACTTTCTTTCATTCAAATTACAGCAAAATCTCTTCCCCAAATATTGTATACCAAATTTACTGCCGAAATAACTTACGCCTTTTCATTCAGTCTCTGCATACTTTCCCGAACCAAACGGTCGGTTTCAACAATTTGTGAAAGTGTCGGCTGTGCCTTATTTTCAAAGTCCTGCATCGCCCGTTCCACAATCTCCGGTATCTCTAAAAATCCAATTTCATCCCGCAAAAACTTTGCCACCGCCACTTCATTCGCCGCATTCATAATTGTCGGCATCAAACCGCCCTCTGTCCCTGCACGCTTGGCCAGCGCAAGGCAGGTAAATGTTTCCTCGTCCGGCTGATAAAAGGTCATCCTACCCAATTCTGAAAAAGAAATCTCCGCATCCTTTGAAACCAGCCGTGCCGGATAAGTGAATGCGTACTGAATCGGATGCTTCATTGACGGGAGCGCCATCTGTGCCAAAATGCTATGATCTACAAACTCGACCATGGAATGAATAATGCTTTCTCTGTGGACAACAACTTCAACATCTTCAATCCCCACACCGAAGAGATGGCAAGCCTCCAAAATTTCCAAGCCTTTGTTCATCAAAGTTGCGCTGTCGATGGTAATCTTTGCTCCCATACTCCAATTGGGATGTTGCAGCGCATCCGCTTTGGTAACCCGGGAAAGCGCTTCCCGCTTCCATCCAAAAAAAGGACCGCCGGACGCCGTGAGCAGAACTTTTTTTAATTCCTGCGCTTTGCCGCCATGCAAACTCTGGAAAATTGCCGAATGTTCACTGTCCACAGGTAAAAGCCGCACACCGTGCTCTTTCACCGCCTGCATGAACAAATTGCCGGCAGTGACCAAAGTCTCTTTGTTGGCAAGGGCAATATCCTTTCCCTGCTCAATTGCCCGCATGGTTGGCACGAGCCCGGCAAATCCGACAATCGCAGATAAAACCATATCCACAGATTCTTGCACCGCTATTTCTGAAAGACCATCTTCTCCACACAGAATACGGCAATCGGTGTCTCTTGTACGAACCTTCAGTTCTTTTGCTGCATCCTCATCCGCCACTGCTGCAAAGGGCGGCCGGTATTTCCGAATCTGCGTTTCCAGAAGCTTTATATTTCTATTTCCGGTCAGACCAACAATTTCTATCTCTTTTATCCCACGCAGGTCATCCACTACCTCAAGGGCCTGCGTTCCGATAGATCCCGTTGCACCCAATATTGAAAGTTTCATATTTTTATCCCAGCTTTCTAAACGCCGTCCACTCTAAAGATTATATTTTTTATTCCTATGCTCTATGCGTATCTTTACAGAAGACAGAACGAACTGTTTTATCCAATCTATAATACTTTTAAAAATCGCTGATTCCCGAAAGAACCAGCGATCTGCCTCTTATCCATTATCGGCCAGAGGTTTTTTCATATCAAAACAAAATCCCAAACTTTAATATAAACAGGAAAATCAACGGCGCCACCAACACAATGCTGTCGCAGCGATCCAGGATTCCACCATGACCGGGCAGGATATTCCCAAAATCTTTGATACCAAACTGTCGTTTTATCATCGAAGCAACCAAATCTCCAATTTCTGATACCATTGCCGCAAAAAGTCCCAGAACAAATAACATCCAAAGATTCATCTGTTGTCCTGCAAGCCATGGGGTAAAAAACGCATTGATAATTATTCCAAACAGAATGAAACTCAAGCCGCATCCAACAACACCGCCGATGGCTCCCTCAATGGTCTTTTTGGGACTGATGTTCGGGCAGAGCTTGTGTCTCCCCAATGCTTTTCCAGCAAAAAAGGCACAGGAATCCGTCATGAATGCCCCCAAAAATACCAGCCAGACATAAAAATTCCCAAACTGCATCGTCCGTATGTACAGAATATGAGAAAGGAAATAGGGAATATATAAAAGACCAATTAAGACAATTGCCAGATGGGTAAATGTGATTTTCTTTTTCGATGCCAGCATAAGGCAGAACAAAAGAACTACATAAAGATAGACAATTGCCAGCGATGTTCCCGGCGCAAGATAGCTGCCGACCGGAATAATCAGTGCCGCCAGAAAACCAAACAGACACAACAGTTTATGTTGCAAAAGCCCGGCTGCTTTAAAAAATTCATACAACCCCACCACCGAAACCAGCATCACAATCCCCGTCATCACCGGCACCGGAGAAAACAGGAGCAAAATAATGAAAGGTATTCCAATAAGGGCTGTAAGCAACCGCATTCTAAACGAAACATCCATTATTTCACACCTCCAAATCGTCTGTCCCGGCGCTGATAAGCCAGGATTGCCTGCCGCATATTCCTGTCTTTGAAATCCGGCCAGCAAATATCACTATACCAAAATTCCGCATATGCCGCCTGCCATAACAAAAAATTTGAAAGCCGCTGTTCACCGCTCGGACGGATAATCAAATCCACCTCCGGCAGATCGGCAGTATATAAAAATTGTGCAAAATATGTTTCGTCAATTTCTTCCGGGCAGCAGGTTCCGTTCTTCACCCGCTCTGCAACCATTTTTGCCGCATGAACAATCTCGTCCCGACCACCATAGTTCAGGGCAATGTTCAAAACCATCCCGTTTCCTGAAGCTGTCACCTCTTCCGCATGATCAATGGCATGGTTTATCTTATCCGAAAAACGGGACCGGTCACCGCTGATTTTCAGCCGCATATCCCGCCCCGCAAATTTTTTCTCCACGGTAAGAAGATAATCATACATCAACTGCATCAGCGTATCGACTTCATCCTGAGGCCGGGCCCAGTTTTCTGTGGAAAAGGCATACACCGTAAGCGCTTTCACACCCAGCGATGCACAATAATCCGCAATATGTTCCAGATTATCCGCACCTTTTTTATGCCCCGCTGTTCGGGGAAGACCCCGCCTGCGCGCCCATCTTCCGTTCCCATCCATGATAATGCCGATATGCTGCGGTATCCGCTTCATATCAAGGGTATGCTGTTTTTCTTTTTTCCTCAAAAACATATTATTTCCCTTTTATCTTCTTAAATTTTTTACAGGTAACATTTCATCCATTACGGCGCATTTTCAGTAAAACACCCTTGTCCGATGCAAATACTTCTGTAAAATATGTTTTATTTTTTCTCTGTAAGATTATAGGCAATCAACAGAGAACTGCATAAAAAGATTCTGTATTTCTATACTTCCAGGATTTCCTTCTCTTTGGCTGCAATAATGTCTCCCACCTGTTTGATAAACCGGTCGGTCATCTTCTGCATATCCTCTTCCATCTCTTTTAAATCGTCCTCAGTAATTTCATTGGCTTTCTTCTGCTTTTTAAATCCTTCGATTGCATCGCGGCGGCAATTACGGACAGCAACCTTTGCCTCTTCACCGCGTTTTGAAATCCCTTTTACCAACTCTTTTCTGCGCTCTTCGGTAAGGGGCGGGAAGTTAAGACGAATTACCTTTCCGTCATTGTTCGGATTAATACCCACATCCGACGTCTGAATTGCTTTCTCGATTGCACCCAAAAGTGTTGCATCCCAAGGCTGGATCACAATGGTTCTCGCCTCCGGAACAGAAACCGTCCCAACCTGCTGCAGGGGGGTCTGCACACCATAATATTCAACGGTCACTTTATCCAAAATTGCCGGATTCGCCCGCCCTGCACGGATGGACGCCAAATCATTTTCCAATACCTCAATGGCACGGTTCATTTTTTTCTCTGCATTCTTCATGATTTTTCTCCTTTTAAAACTTTTATCTGTTTACAATGGTACCAATTTCTTCGCCCATCATCGCACGCTTAATGTTTTCCGGGTCATCCAGTCCAAAGACCAGAATCGGAATGTCATTGTCCATACAAAGGGAGGTTGCCGTTGAATCCATCACGCCAAGTCCCCGGTTCAAAACATCAAGGAATTTGAGCTCTTTAAATTTCTTTGCATCCGGATTAATATTCGGATCGCTGTCATAAACACCGTCCACCTTTTTGGCAAGCAGGATAACCTCTGCGTCGATCTCCGCCGCACGAAGCGCCGCTGTTGTATCAGTTGAAAAAAACGGATTCCCCGTACCGCAGGCAAAAATCACAACTCTGCCCTTCTGCAGGTGGCGGACAGCCTTTAGCCGGATATACGGTTCTGCAATCTGCCGCATTTCAATCGCGGTTTGCACACGGGTTTCCACACCCTTCTGTTCAAGGGCATCCAAAAGCGCCAAAGAGTTGATAACGGTTGCAAGCATTCCCATATGATCGGCACGGGTTCTGTCCATTCCTTCGCCGGTTCTGCCCCGCCAGAAGTTTCCGCCGCCGACCACAATTGCAATCTGCACACCCATGTCATAGCATTCCCTGACCTTCTCTGCGATCGCATCAATTGTTGGCTGGTCAAGGCCGAATCCCTTTTCTCCTGCCAAAGCTTCCCCGCTGATTTTTAACATAACACGTTTATACTTGGGTTCCATATCAAATCTCCTTATACAGTTTATGGTATTTTTTTACGGATATGCTCCGCATTGTTTCTTCTGCTATTCTTCATCCTCGTCATCACGCTGATTGCCTGAACTTCTGGAACTTCTCCCTCCGGTTTCGTCCTCATCGTCATCATTTGAGGAAGTCTTTTTTGCCGTAGGCTTCGCTGTTGCCTTGGCACTGCTCTTTCCAGTATACCGATCAATTTCAGCCTGAAGAATTTTATTTTTATCCTCTAAAATCTGAACGTCTTCTTTCAGTTTTGCATTCTCTGCTTCAATCGAGCCGTCATCCACCTTCTTTTGGTTGGCAGCATTGATAATCATATTAAATGAAAATACAAAAGACCCCAAAAAAACAGCGATCGAAACGAACAAAATACCAACAATCATCAGCGTTTTTCTGCCTGCCGATGATTGTTTCTTTTCATTTTCACCCATGTTTTACTTTCCTTTCCAAATTTATCATTCACACTAAAATCACAGGCCACAAAACAAACGCCCTCTATGCGCCAAAGAGATGTCCAAGCGCCCCTAAATTCAAAACGCCGGTCATCAGCAGGATCATAATCAGCCCCGATACCATGATGCCCGCAAAGATCGCCGGAAAAGCATATTTAAACCGAATATCCAGCAATGATGCAATCATCGAGCCTGTCCATGCCCCGGTTGTGGGAAAAGGAATGGCAACAAAAACAAACAACGCAATCGCACTGGCCTTTTTGAGTCCGGAAGCCTTTCGGTGCGTCCGATCTTCCAGCCAGTGTGCAAACTTTCCAAACATTTTGGTTGTTTTCAACCATTTCATGAGCGGACGGAACAGAAGCATAATAAAAGGCACAGGAAGAAAATTCCCCACAACAGACAGCAAATACAGCCAAATAATCCCGGCCGTATCATTTCCCAAAGCTGCGACACCCCATATCATTGCGCCGCGAATTTCCGATACCGGCACCATAGACAACAAAAAAGCCCAAAGATAAATTCCAGTCGTTCCGCTCATTATTTTTCCTCACTTTAACTACTTTCATTGAGTATACCATATTATGCCGTTCTTTTCAAGAAAAATTTATCTTCTGTGCCGGCTGCCGCCCGGCGGTTGATATCCGTCTCTGCGCCGGCGTTTTTTTGACATTTTTTTCATCTCCCGCCGGATACTGACCACAAGATAAATCAAAAATAAAAGAATACCAGCACCTAAAAGATAAACGATTACGCGGACGGCTTTCAGCCCCCATACAAATTCTCCAATCCCCATGATAAAGCCCAGGGGATGCCGCGCAACAGCCGTATCAGTCACCAAACTGACACGCCCCAATTCCTCACCATTATATTTTATCACAGCGGTTCCGACCGCTTGTCCCGCATTCAGCGGCGCATAGGCTGCCTCTGGGATTTCTGCTGTTATTTCCAGCTGCTCTTCCTTGACATCCTTGGGAACCAGCACAGTCGTATCCTTTTCTGCTGACAGGACTGCATGGCGCACCCCTTTGCCTTGCTTTACCTTGACTTCACCCAAAATCTCCCCTTTGGAAAGAGGCCTTAAGTAAGTAAAGTTATGCAAGCCATAGTCGAGCATCCTGATGGTATCCTTATGGGAATCCTTGACATCCTTTCCGCCCATAAGAACGCCGATCACCTCCACCTGGTCATTCTTTGCAGAAGATACCAGACAGTTGCCTGCCTCTGTCGTGCGGCCGGTCTTTATTCCGGTTGCGTTTTTATAGTAATAATCTAAATACCGCATTGTCGACAAAAGGCCGTTGGTATTGATATAATACCGCTGGGGCGATACATTGGTTGGCGGAATCTTTATATGGGCAATCTCTACAATTTCCCGGAATGTCTCATACTCCATTGCTGCCCGGGCAATTTTCGCCAAATCTGCCGCTGTTGTATAATGATTTTCATCATGCAGTCCATGGGGGTTCACAAAACGGGTTCCGGTAAGACCCAGGGCCGCTGCTTTTTGATTCATCTTTTCAACAAAGGCCTCCACATCTCCACATACTGCATAGGCCGTTGCCATTGCGGCATCATTCCCGGAAGGGATAAGGAGTCCTTCCAGTACATGATGAAGGGAAATTCGCTCCCCTTCCTTCAAATTCATCGTACTGCTGTCCGGATCCAGGCCGCTTACTGCTTCATGAGAAACAAGGACTTCACCTTCCAGCGCAATTTCACCTTTTTCAATGGCTTCAAGGGCAATCAATGCCGTCATTATCTTGGTTGTACTTGCCGGATAGACCTTTTTATCTGCTTCATGAGAAAATAATACCTTCCCCGTTTTCATATCAATCAGGATTCCTGTTTCCCCATCCCCAAGGGTAGGTTTATCATATGTTTTTTCTTTAGGTGTTGCTTTGACATCTTCTTTCTCTGCATCTTCTGCTTCATCGGAAGACGTCTGTTTATTGCCGTCCTCTTTCTTTTTATTTTCATCCGCTTCGTCTGCCGCCTTGACTGATGAAGTTTCTTCCTCACCCACAGCCGCCGCAGATGTCCGGCTCGTTTCCTTCTCATCCAGATCGGCAGATGATTGTCCTGCCGGTTCTGCCAAAACTATACTCGGCAGGATTGACCCCGTCAGCACCATACCTGCCACAAGCGCAGCACCCCATTTTCTCAACTGTAAAATAATTTTGTCCCTTCTCATTTTTCTACCCCATTCTCCATTTTCTTCTTCCAGTCACGCTCTGCCTGAGAAAGCCGCACATATGCCGGCACCAATTCCCCATAAGGAAGCACTTCACCCTGTTGCACCTTTTCAAAAGCAACCTCGCATACCGATGAAGCAAGATTCATATTCAGCATCCGCTGAGCAAACTGTGCGCGCCTGCGCAACCGGGTGGCAATCTCTTCCCGATAAACCAGCGTACCATCCCCCATAAACAAGACCGGTTCCGGCCTTTTCTCCAGCTCGTCCAAAAGATCCGAAAGGGCAAGCGCCCGGTCCGGGCACAGCCGCAAAAAGCTCTCCCCGCCGGAGAACAGCGCATTATAAACTTGATCCCTTCTCGCATCCAATATCGGGCAGAGAATCCCCGGAAAAACACGGCTTGCATTTGCCAAAGCCTCCAGTGTGGAAACTGCAACACATTCTTTTCCCACCGCCTGCGCCATAGATTTTACGGTAGCAACACCGATTCGTACACCGGTAAAAGACCCCGGCCCCACCGCCGCCGCAAAATAGTCAATATCCGAAATATCTACTTCCGCCTGAGAAAGTATTGCCTCTATCTGCGGCATCATCTTTTGTGAATGGGTTTTCCTGTGGTTGACCACCGTTTCAGCAACCAGCCGGCAATCGTCCATCACTGCGGCTGTCGCCGCCATACAACAGGTATCCACGGCAAATATCTTCATCCAATTCTCTCCTATCTGTCAAAAACCGCAATTTTACGGTAATCTTCTCCATTTTGCGGGCACTTTGAAAACGCAATCCGTATCGTGCCCTTGGGCAGCACATCCTTTATATTATCCGCCCATTCAATCAGGCAGATTCCATCACCAAACAAATAATCGTCCATCCAGTCACATTCTTCCAGTGTCGGATTCTCCAGACGATATACATCAAAATGATAGAGAATTTCTCTCCCGTCATATCGGTTTACCAGTGCAAAGGTGGGACTGCTCACAGGCTCGCTGCATTCAAAAAATTCTGCCACCCCTTTAACAAACGCCGTCTTTCCGCTGCCCAAATCTCCAACCAGAGCAACCACATCCCCGGTTTTTAATTCTTTTGCAATTTCTTTGGCAATCTGCCGGGTTTCACATTCACCGCAACTATCATAAACCTTCATATACCAACCGCCCGTCTTACCCGGAATATAGATTCCGGACATATTCTTTTTTCATTATATAAATTCTTTCCTCCAAAGTCAATAAAAACTATTGAAAAGAGAAAGAAAGTCATATATAATAAATCCATCAGACTCCAAGTCGAAAAAAGGAGGATAATTATGCGTCTGGAAAGAGTTGACAAACACAATTATTATCTGGATATTGCCGATACAGTTACCGAGCGCGGCACCTGTCTCCGCCGGAACTTCGGCGCCATCATTGTCAAAAACGATGAAATCGTAGCCACCGGCTATACCGGTGCGCCCCGGGGCAGAAAAAACTGTTCTGACCTTGGCTTTTGTATGCGTGAACAACTGCAAATTCCACGGGGAGAGCGATATGAACTCTGCCGCAGTGTTCATGCTGAAGCCAATTGTATCATTTCTGCCGCCCGGCGGGATACCATTGGCAGCATCCTCTATCTTGCAGGAAGAGATGTAAAAACGGGAGAATTGGTCGAAAATGCCTGCTGCTGTTCTATGTGCAAACGAATGGTGATCAATGCGGGGATTGACAAGGTCATCGTCCGCAACACCAAAACTGCATATACCGTCTATGCAGTTGACGACTGGATCGAAAATGATGACAGCCTGGAAGGCAAACTGGGCTATTGACCCCATCCCACAGACCGGCAACCCGCTTGTTCCGGCGCAAGCAGCCGAACAGTTCCATACTCATTGCAAAAAACATCGAAATATCATTCTTTCTTTATTACATAATTAAATTCGAAATTTTTTCTGTTTTATAAAAGTCCCTTTCGGGGGACTTTTTTTACTGCAAACCAGCCGCGGTGCCTTTACATTTTCATGGGAATATGCTATCATAAATTAACTTCTATTGAAAGGAGCACACACATATGGAAAAACAACCGGCAATTGAAATTTCCGGTCTCGTCAAAGGCTATGGTGACCAAAAGGCATTGAACGGAATCAATTTCACTGTCAATAAAGGTGAAATTCTTGGGTTCCTCGGTCCAAACGGCGCGGGAAAGTCCACCACAATGAATATTTTGACCGGTTATCTCGCCGCCGATGCAGGCACTGTTAAAATTAACGGCATATCAATTTTCGATGAACCCCGGGAAACAAAGAAAATGATTGGCTATCTCCCGGAAATTCCGCCCCTTTATGCCGATATGACCGTCCTTGAATATCTGCGCTTTGTCTTTGACCTCAAAATGGTCAAAGCAAATAGAGACACACATCTCACCCAGGTGATGAAATGTGTAAAAATACTGGATGTACAGAAACGGCTGATTAAAAACCTTTCCAAAGGCTACCGCCAGCGGGTTGGCTTTGCCCAGGCCCTGGTCGGAAATCCTGAAATTCTTATACTGGACGAGCCCACCGTGGGCCTTGACCCCAATCAAATCATGGAAATGCGCGCCCTGATACGCGCACTTGGGAAAGCGCATACCATCATTCTAAGCACCCATATTCTAGGCGAAGTTTCCGCCGTCTGTGACCGCTATATCATCATTAATCACGGAACGCTGGCCGCCGAAGGCAATCTGCACGATCTGGATGCCGGTGCCGGACAGGCAGGAATCTCCCTGCGGGTTAAAGGAACACAGGAAGAAATCACCCAGGCTCTTGCCGCAGGCAATCTTGACAACAGCATACAATTTCTCGGTTCTTTTGAAGATGGGACAGAAGATTTTATTATCTGTCAAAAGGAAGATGACATCCGTGAAAAACTATTTACCCTGTTTTCTGACCGCCGTCTTCCCATCCTGTCCATGTCGGCCAAAACCTCTTCTCTTGAAGAACTCTTTATCAAGGCAACCGGCCAGCCGGAGGTGAACAATCAATGAAATCTATATTTTATAAAGAACTCCGCAGCTATTTCTTTTCGCCCATCGGCTATATTTTTGCGGGCGTATTTTTAATTTTGTGTGCCCTCTTCTTTGTTTCGGGTTCACTTTTGTATCAGACAGCAGATCTCACCTCGATGTTTTCCAATATCAACGTGGTCTATCTGTTTCTGGTCTCTATCCTGACCATGCGCCTGTTCTCTGAAGAACGAAATAAAAAGACGGATCAGCTGCTCTATACCTCCCCGGTCAGCCTCGGTGACATTGTCCTTGGCAAATATATGGCCGCCGTGGCAGTCTTTGGTATCACCCTGGCTTTGTCTCTGGTCTTTCCGATGACCCTCTACGCATTCGGCAACCCGTCCGGCAGCGAAATTCTCGGTGCTTACATCGGCTTCATCCTGCTCTGGGGCGCTTTCATCTCGGTTGGCCTTTTCATTTCAGCATTGACGGAAAGTCAGATGATCGCGGCAGTTGTCACCTTCGGAACACTGCTGCTCGTCTATTATATTGACCAGATTGCCGCCGGCATCACAAACCCTGCTATCAAATCCTTTTTACAGTTCTTTTCCCTGATGCGCAGGTATAACGAATTCCAAAATGGTATTGTCAACCTTGCCCATGTCATCTACGACATTTCCTTTATCGTCCTGTTCATCTTTCTGACTGTCATGGTTCTCAAGGGCCGCAGATACAGTGACAAAAAATCCAAAACAGGGTTGACCATTCTGACAGCAATCGTTGTCGCCGGTATTCTTTTGCTCAATGGTATTGTCTCTGTGGTTACAGCAAAAATTCCGCTCAAGGCAGACCTTACCCATGACAAAGTCTATAGTTTCTCTCAGCAAACCAAAGAAGTCATGGCAAATCTAACGGAGCCCGTTGACGTTTATGCACTATATCCCGACACATTGGAAGGTGACCTCATCGTTGCCATTAAAGAATATCTCAGCCAATATGAGGCAATGAACAAAAACTTTAAAGTAACCTACAAAGACCCCTATGAAGATCCCTCTTTTGTTCGGCAGTATGGAACAAATGCCGGCGTCGGAACGGTCATCATCCAGAAGGGAGAAAAATATAAAACCTTGCCGCTGAATGACCTTTATACCCAGAACAGCGACAACGGCCAAGTGTCCGTAGACATGGAACAACAGATTACCAACGCCCTGATGTATGTAAATGGCAGCGGAAAAGATGTCAATGTTTATTTTACCCAGGGACACAACGAATTTTCAGCCGGACAGCTGAAGAACGAGCTTTCTTCTTCCGGTTATACAGTAAATACCATCAACATCGCTTTAAACGGCATTCCGGAGAATACAAATCTTCTGATTTGCGAAGCGCCTGAAAACGACTTCACCCAGGAAGAGCGGGATATGTTGGACACTTACCTGCAAAGAGGAGGTAAAGCAGCCTTTATCTTCACCGCAGGGACACCGGTTGGTGAACGGCTGGGCAGTTATCTTTCCGAATGGGGCATTACGCCGCACAACGATTATGTAATTGAAACAGATACAGACCGTTCCTACCGTTCACAAAACGGGATTCCGGCGCCGGCGCCGATCATGGAAGCGCACGAGATTACCCAACAGCTTCTGGAGCGGGATAACGCATTTATCGCTCCGGTTTCCTGCAGCTTTGGTATTTCAGAAACCAATCCACAGTACGCACAGGTTACATCCCTGCTTAATACAAGCAAAAAAGCATTCGGCACCCTCGACTTTGAATCGCAGACCATGCAAAAAAAGGAAGGTGATTTTGAAGGTCCGCTTTCAATTGCAGCCTATGCAGAAAAAATGGACAGCGGCAGTATTTTGGTCCTGGGTTCTCTGCAATCTGTTGAATGGAGCGGTATTCTCAGCGACAGCAGCTATGCAAACGGAGACTTTATCCTAAACGCCTTCTCCTATATGACCGACAAAGGAGAAGTTCTGAATATCCGTCCAAAGGTAATCAGTCCCGAAAACCTGACCATGACCGAAAAACAGGTCAAAACAGTCTCTATTCTGCTGCAATATGTTCTGCCCCTGCTTATCCTTGCGGCGGGACTCATCGTATGGCTGAGGAGGAGATATTTGTAATGAAACACTTAAAACGCAACCTGATTCTGGGCTGTCTCGCCCTGGCATTATTAATCGGCGGTTATCTTTTTGCTGTAAACTGGCAGCCCGCCCCCAATACCGCGGAAGACTCTGCACCGGAAATCAAAACATATCCCATTTCCACCCTTGCGGCAGCAGAGATAAAAGAAATTCAGGTTATCCGCAATGAAATCTCTTATACAATTACCAAAGATAACGCCGGTACCTATCGGCTGGATGGCCTTTCGCTGAATCTTTCCCCATCGGTACTGGCTGCACAGTTTTCGGCCCTTTCCACCTTCACTTCCACACAGCCACCGATCACCATCGGCGGCAGAGAAGCAGATTTCGGCCTTTCTTCTCCCACAGCTGTTGTAAAGCTGAAAACAGATACAAAGGAAGAAACTTTCCGTCTGGGAACCGAAGTTCCCGGCGGAGAAGGTACCTATTTTGCACCGGAAAACAGTGACAGTGTTTACATCCTTTCTTCCAGCCAGACGGACGGTATTCTGCGGGATCTCAGCGCACAAAAGAACACCACCATCCTCACCCTTGATCCTGCATCAGTTTCGGCATTTACCCTGAAAGACCATAACCAAATCTTATTTGATGCAAGAGATTATCAGGAAGGCGACAAGCTCCTCAACGCAGTCAGCCCTACTTGGGTAATGACATCTCCTTATTTCGAAGGCCTCAGTACAGACCGGTTCACAGAATTCCTCGAAAACTTCAAAGAGGTGACTGCGCTTTCCTTTGTTGAAGACAATGTGCAGGATATAGCACCCTTCTTCAAAACAAACGACCTGACGGTCTCCTATACCACACAGGACGGAGAAACACACACGCTCCGTTTGGGGGACACAGCGCAAGACGGAAATATCTATGCCTGTCTGGATCAAAACGGGAATATTTTTACTGTTTCACCCAGTCTTTTATCCGCAGTCAAAGAAGCTGATCCTGTTTATTTCATTGATAAACTGGTTGCCCTCTTTATGCTGGATGATATTGCTTCGGTTGAAATAAAGAATGGTGAAAAACAATACCGTATGGAACTTACAAACGAGGATGGAACTGAAACTTACCGGTTAAATGGTGTTTCCACCGACCAAACCGCCTTCCAGCAGGCATATAAAAAGACTGCCGGAATCCTGTTTCAAAAAATGTATGATGGAGATGTAACGGGTCAGCCATCACTGCAAATCATCTATACCCTGAAAAACGGGCAAAGCGATACCACCAGTTACTATCCTCTTGACGAGCGGAATTATGTTGCCGTCCGCAGCAACGGAACCAAAGTTTTGGTTCTCAAAAATTATTTGGATGACATCTTTCTGCTTCTTAGATAACAAAAGAAAATAAAGTTTTACACATTTACTTTAAATAAAGAAAGGTATGGTACACACAATGGAATTTATCATGGACATGGTACATCACAACCCGGGCGAAGCCCCCTTTAGTACCGCATTTTTAAACCCTGAAAAATTAGCGGAATACGGCTATAATGCCCAGGTCTTCAAACACATTAATACCGCTATTACATTTGAAAATTATGATCCCGAAATTTTTCCGGAAGGTTCTGCCGAAAAGGCATGGATGGATGACTTCTCAAAAGGCATTGCGGAAGAAATCCGGAAAGCAAAACAGGCCGGCCTGAAGGTATACTATCACATCGACCTCTTTGTTCTTCCCAAGCGGATGGTAGAAAAATACAAAGAAGAAATCTGTAATGCAGATGGAAAAATTGACCTTTATAAAGAAAAGACCCTGGAAATCCACAGAGCAATGTTTGACGAACTTTTCACCCGTTTTTCTGATGTGGACGGACTGATCATCCGCGTGGGTGAAACCTATCTGCACGATACCCCCTATCATACAGGGAACGGGGCAGTGGCCTATGGCGATAAGTCCGCAGAGAAAGACGCCTTTGTCTTTTTAATTAACTTCTTGCGGGATGAAGTCTGCCAAAAACACGACCGCTATCTGTTCTTCCGCACCTGGGACTGTTTCCCGGACCGCTTCCATGCAGACAAAAATTATTATCTGGACGTAACAGACCGCATCGAACCCCACGAAAAACTTATTTTCTCCATCAAACATACCGCCCTTGATTTCTGGCGCCGCGTCCGCTTCAATGACTGTTTAACAGCAGGAAAACACCGTCAGATTGTCGAAGTGCAGTGTCAGCGCGAATATGAAGGCAAAGGTGCCTATCCCATGTATGTTATGGACGGCGTCATTAATACATTTGAAGAATACAAAACACCGCGGGGACTGAAGGACATCAAAAATCATCCGTTGATTTGCGGAATGTATACCTGGACACGAGGCGGCGGCTGGCATGGTCCTTACATCAAAAATGAATTTTGGTGTGACCTCAATGCCTATGTAATTGCACAATTTTCAAAAGACCCATCCAAAGGTGAAGAAGAAATTTTTTATACATATACCCGTGAAAAAATGGGCCTCAGCCAGAAAGATGCAGAAGCTTTCCGCAGTCTCTGTCTGCTAACCCAGCGCGGCGTTCTGAAGGGCCGCTATATCGAGTCCTATGACGAAGATTGTCTCCACGAGCGTATAGTTCCCTGCGGCAACTGGATGCGGGATGACAAGCTGGGTGGCCTTGACCAGCTGAAGGAAGCCTTTGCCTTCCTCTATGACCATCAAACGATAGACAAGGCTCTGGACGAAAAGAAGGAGGCGATGGAAATTTGGCAGGAAGCGGCCGCTTTGGTCAGAACCATCCATTTTTCCGATTCGAAACAGGCGCATTATGTTGACCTTTCGGTACGTTATGGTCTCTGTCTTTTTACCATAGTTTATCATGGCTGGCAGGTTATGGCAGAAGGATACAAAGGCGATAAAACCGGTGCTTATGACCATTGCCTTATCTCCGAGGCTATTGCCGCGTATGATAAAGCATGGGAAGCCTATCGCGAACTGGAAAAGGAAGAGGACTGTCCTTCTCTTTACCGGAACGAATACTGGGATTGTCCCGGACTTGATACAAGCGTCAATCGCTATCGTACAAAATGCGAAGGGTAATTCATCCTTTATACATTTCTATCCAAACTCCCCATCCGGGGAGTTTTTTTATTCCTCCGTCCCCGTCTCATTTTCTTATCATACTTTCTGCCACTGTTTTCTCCCCGCTGCCTTTGCATTCTTAAAAATATTGTGAAAAAATACTATCAAGATCCTCTCCCGCAAAATGTTAAAAAAACTGAGCAATATTTGCACATTTTTAAGCAATTATTCATAGTGATTTTCTTTTGTTTTCATGATATGATAAGAGTAAGAAATTATGTTTATTACCAAATCATTGGGAGGTATTTTGTATGAAGATGACATTTCGCTGGTATGGCAGCGATGACCCCGTCACCCTTGATAATATCCGGCAAATCCCCGGGATGACCGGAGTGGTTACGGCGGTCTATTCCGTACCCGCCGGTGAAGTATGGCCGACAGAAGAAATTGATCGGATGAAAAAAGAAGTCAATGACAAGGGCCTTGAAATGGAAGTCATTGAAAGTGTCCCTGTTCATGAAGATATAAAACTGGGACGGGGTGATTATAAGCGCTATATTGAAAATTATAAAGAAAACATCCGCCGTCTGGCAAAAGCCGGCGTTAAATGTATCTGTTATAACTTTATGCCTGTATTTGACTGGACCCGTTCCAGACTTGACCAGCCGCTTCCGGATGGTTCCAACGCCCTGGTTTATTATAAAGAAGACGTGGATAAAATGGATCCCACCAAACTTGCCCTGCCGGGCTGGGACGCTTCTTATTCTACTTCTGAGATGAGCCAATTGATTGATGCCTACAAAACACTGGGAGAAGAGGGGCTGTGGAAAAATCTTGACCATTTCATCAACGAAATCCTCCCTGTTGCGGCAGAATGTGACGTCAACATGGCCATTCATCCGGATGATCCGCCCTGGCCGATCTTTGGCATTCCGCGCATCATCACAACCGAAGAAAATATCGACCGTTTTCTTGCGCTTTATGACGATGTTCATCATGGTCTTACCCTCTGCAGCGGCAGTCTGGGTTGTGCAAAGTTTAATGACTATGCAGCTATGGTTCGTAAATATGCCGGAATGGGCCGTATTCATTTTGCCCATGTACGCAATGTAA
This sequence comes from uncultured Clostridia bacterium, assembly GCA_910580105.1. Lineage (GTDB taxonomy): Bacteria > Bacillota > Clostridia > Monoglobales > Monoglobaceae > CAJTWN01. The sequence goes on from CAJTWN010000003.1 coordinate 150,581, forward strand.
AAATTCTAGACGATGGTTCTTTTGAAGAAAGCGCCCACTATTCCCCCTGTGGCTCATTGGATATTGTCGAAATTTTAAAGGCATACCACGATGCCGGATTTAACGGTTATCTGCGGCCCGACCACGGCAGAATGATTTGGGGCGAAACCGGAAAACCGGGCTACGGCCTCTATGACCGGGCTCTCGGCGCGATGTATATGACCGGAATTTGGGAAACACTTGACAAATGTAAAGGAGAATAAAAAATGAACTTACCTTTTCAATTGGATTTATCAGATAAAGTAATTGTCGTCACCGGTGCCGGCGGCGTCCTCTGTTCAATGTTTGCTGAGGCAGCCGCAAAAACCGGCGCAAAAGTTGCACTTTTGGATCTCAATGAAGATGCGGCCAAGGCTGCTGCTGAAAAAATTACAAAGGACGGCGGCAAGGCAAAGGGCTATCTCTGTAACGTACTGGACAGAAAGAGTATTGAAGCTGCACACGATGCTATTCTCAGCGACTTTGGTACCTGTGATATTTTAATCAATGGCGCAGGCGGCAACAATCCCAAAGCAAGCACAGATGACGAATTTTTTACACCGGAAAACCTCGGCAAAATGAAAACCTTCTTTGATCTCGATCCTTCCGGCGTAGAGTTTGTATTCAACCTGAACTTTATGGGGACACTGCTCCCTACTCAGGTATTTGCACAGGACATGCTTGACAAAGAGGATGCAGATATCATCAATATTTCCAGCATGAACGCTTTTACACCACTCACCAAAATTCCCGCTTACAGCGGCGCAAAGGCGGCAATATCCAACTTTACCCAGTGGCTGGCCGTACATTTTTCCAAAACGAACATCCGCTGTAATGCCATTGCTCCGGGATTTTTTGTCACTAAACAAAATGAAAAGCTTCTATTCAACGACGATGGCACGCCAACCGCAAGAACGGGAAAAATTCTTCGGAATACTCCAATGGACCGGTTTGGAAAACCAGAGGAACTGATTGGCACCCTGCTGTTCCTTATGAGCAAAGAAGCCTCCGGTTTCATCAATGGTGTCGTCATTCCGGTTGACGGTGGATTTTCCGCTTATTCCGGCGTATAATTTATAAAACAACGCTTTATTACTTATACACACATTTGTAAAACAAACAAAAAATGACAGCGGTTCACCCTGTCACCCACATACAAATAAACAAATCAAAGGAGAATTCTTATGAACAAAATTGTAAACGGCGTATCCCTTCCCAACATGCCCTGGCAGGACAGACCTGAAGGCTGTACTGACACCGTTTGGAGATATAGCCAAAACCCAATCATCAAAAGAGACGCCATTCCATCCTCCAACAGTATTTTTAACAGTGCTGTTGTTCCTTTCAAGGATGGTTATGCAGGCGTATTCCGCTGTGATGATAAGTCCAGATATATGGATATCCACCGCGGCTTCAGCAAAGACGGCATCAACTGGGACATCGACGACAGCGTAATCGAATTTCAGTGTGAAGACGGCGAAGTTCTCGTTTCCAACCACAGATATGATCCCCGCGTCTGCTTTATCGAAGACCGGTATTATATCACCTGGTGTAATGGTTACCACGGTCCGACCATTGGCGCTGGCTATACCTTCGATTTTGAAACATTCTATGCGCTGGAAAATGCGTTTTTGCCTTGCAACAGAAACGGCGTACTTTTCCCGAGAAAGATCAACGGTAATTTTGCAATGCTCAGCCGTCCCAGCGATTATGGCCACACGCCTTTCGGTGACATCTTCCTCAGCCAGAGCCCAGACTTTACTTACTGGGGCAAACACAGACATGTCATGCACACAGTTGATGAATCCACCAGCTGGCAGGCAACCAAAATTGGCGCCGGCCCAATCCCCATTGAGACTGAAGAAGGTTGGCTGATGATTTATCACGGTGTTCTGACCTCCTGCAACGGTTTCGTTTACAGCTTTGGTGCTGCAATTCTGGATATTGACGAGCCCTGGAAGGTAAAATACAGAACCAGACCCTATCTCCTCTCTCCGCAGACCACCTATGAATGCGTTGGAGACGTTCCAAACGTGGCATTTCCCTGCGCAACCCTCGCAGATCAGGATACCGGCAGAATTGCCATCTACTATGGCGCTGCTGATACAGTTACTGCACTTGCATTTACTACTGTCGGTGAGCTCACAGAATTTATAAAGAACAATTCTTTATAAACCGGACGGTTTAACTGCAAATCCTTTATTAATATATAAATTTTACTTAAAAAAGAGAGGCTTTCTGCTGAAGCCTCTCTTTTTATTTAAATCTAATTTATATTTTGCAAATATTCCCTAAAGGCCAATTTTAGCACCTTATTGGGTCAGCATACTTTTTTGCGGGGAAACACCCATCACCTTCACATACGCCTTATAAAAGTTCGAATAACTGCCAAATCCGGCCTCATAACAGGCATAACTCAGCTTCTTTCCGGAACGGTACAGCTCCTGCGTCAGCAGGATCCGTTTATTGATAATATAATTCCCCACCGTAAAACCCGTACTTTCTTTAAATATTCTGCACAGGTGATATTTGGAAATATAAAACTTCTCTGCAATTTCATCCAGTGTGAGCGGTGAAGCAATATTATTATTGATATATTGGATAATCTCTTTTATATTGTCATTGCGGGCTTCAATCTCTCCGTCCAGCGTATTAATGTGATTAATGGTATGCAAAAGTGCAACAATTGCACAGCCAACCACCATATCTTCTCCCTTTTTTGTTTCAGCAATATAATGTTCAATTCGATTCAGCAACATATCCATTCCAGAGGATTTGACGTTCTGGGCGCTGATCAGATTCCCTTTCCCAAGTTGTCTGTCCAGAAACGCCTTTTTATACTGTGCGCAATGAAATTTTTCAAAAAATTTGTCGGTAATATGAAGCACAATACGGTCATAGACATTACTTCCTTCATGCATAACCTGATGAAGTTCGTCATTCCGAATAATGAGCATATCGTAAGGCCGTATATGATAGGTATTGCCTTCGATGATAAAATGTGCCTTCCCCCGCAGAAAGATGAAAACCTCAAACCCTTTATGTGCATGAAGTTTATAATCTTTAAAAATCGGAGACTGACTGCACTTGCGTGCATAGGAAAAGCACTTATCCCGGTCACTTCTCACGCACTGCACAACGTGCATGACTCCCACCTCCCGTATTGATTGCGGAGATATTATTTTTTCTCCAAAACAATATCCCCTTCACGAAGCTTCTCTTTCATACCTATTGAATGATTTTCCCGATGTCCTCTTTCACAGCGTCCATCATCTTTTTTGCGTGTTCTCTGCTGTCTTCACAAATCAAATAATAGAGTTTAATCTTTGGTTCTGTACCGGATGGACGAATCACGAATCCCGAACCATTGTCAAACAGGAACTGCAAAACATTTGACTTCGGCAGGGTAAGCGCTTCTTCTTTTCCGCCCGTATAGCCTTTGGATAACAGATAGTCATTTACCCGGGCAATCGGATAACCACCAAAGGCTGTCGGCAGCTGATCCCTGAATGATTTCATTAGTGCCTGGATCTTTTCTGCACCATCTTTCCCTTTCAGTGTAACAGAAACCGTTTCCTCCATAAAATAGCCATAAGTTTTGTAGAGTTCCTGCATTACATCATAAAGGGTTTTGCCCTGTTTGCTATAGAAAACCGCCATCTCGGCAATCAGCATGGAAGCCACCACAGCATCCTTGTCTCTTGCATAGGTTCCGGCAAGATAACCATAGCTCTCTTCCAATCCCAGGACAAAAGTATGCCGATGGTTCTGCTCAAATTCATGAATCTTTTCACCGATAAACTTAAAACCTGTAAGTGTAGCAAAATAAGTTACGCCATATTTCTTACAAATAGCTTCAATCATCCCTGACGTCACGATGGTTGAAACAACCGCGGCGTCTTTCGGAAGGGTTCCATTGGCCTTTCTCTGTGCCAGCACATAATCCGTCAAAAGTGCACCCACCTGATTTCCTGTCATGGTCACATAGTCCCCGTCACTATTTTTCACCACAATTCCCACCCGGTCAGAATCCGGGTCAGTACCGATAATTAAATCACAATCATTCTTTTTGGCAAGTTCTATTGCCAGCGCAAAGCACTCGTGATTTTCAGGATTGGGGGATTTTACTGTCGGAAAGTCCCCATCCGGTTCGGTTTGTTCCGGGACCGTAATTACATCTTCAAACCCGGTCATGGCCAAAATACGGCGGACAGGTATATTACCAGAGCCATGCAGAGGGGTATAAACCAGTTTATATCCCTTTTTGTCAAGGTCTTTATGGATTGCCTGCGCTTTGACATTTTCCAGATAGGCAACATCTACTTCTTCACCGATTTCATGAAGAGCCACGCCCTCCGGCAATTCTGCCGGCATCTCTTCCGGAACAGAAAAGGTGTCTGCACGGTCGATATACTGAATAATTTTATCTGAAACACTGGGGGGAAGCTGTCCTCCATCCTCAAAGTAAACTTTATAACCATTATACTCTGCCGGATTGTGAGAAGCCGTTATCACCACGCCCGCAAAAGCATGAAGATGACGGACCGCAAATGAAAGCATCGGTGTCGGCCGTAAATTTTCATAGATATATGTATTTATCCCATTGGCAATCAATACATTGGCCGTATGCTTTGCAAATACCCGGGAATTGTTCCGGGAATCATAAGCAATTACCACACCGCGGCGGATTGCTTCCACTCCCTGTTCCTTAATATATTCACAAAGCCCCTGTGTCGCTTTTCCAACCATATACCTATTCATACGGTTGGTACCGGCACCCATCACTCCACGAAGACCACCGGTACCAAATTCAAGGTCTCTGTAAAACCGGTCCTCTATTTCAGATTGATTGGTTATTCCTTTAAGCTCGGCCACTGTATCGGTATCTGCTTTTTCAAGCCATTCCTGATATTTTGCCGTATATTCCATTATGCGTCCCTGCCTTCCGTACAAAGAGCAAGTAACTCATCCACATTCGCTGTTGCCAAACATTCAACCGTATCTGAAGCACCATAATAGATCTTAACTTCACCATCATCTTCCAAAAGCATACCACCCGGGAAAATAACGCTCGCACGGAAACCTTCTTCAACCTCATATTTTGTCTCCGGCGCAATCAGCGGAACCTTTGACATACCAATCACCTTTGTCGGGTCTTCCAAATCCAAAAGCATGATTCCGGCCGTATAACGTTTTGTCCACTTGTCTTCCCATCCATGCTTTCCACGACTTTCATCACGATCCACTGCATGGAAAAGGGTAAGCCATCCCTTCTCAGTTTTAATCGGCGGAGCAGCAGGCCCAATCTTGTCATTTGCATAGGGAACATGTTCTACCGCCAACAGCAGTTCGCTTTCTCCCCAATATTTAAGGTCGGGTGATTTGGAAATCCAAATATCAAACCGATCCACACCACCACGGCTGTAAATGGTAAACGGCCGCTCCAAGCGTACATACATACCGTCAATCTTTTCCGGGAAAAGCACCATATTCCGATTATCCGGTGCGCTTACGCTGATAATATCAATACCGCTGAGATCATCCCGCACCCGGCCAACACCGCCGCGGATACCATGCTGTACATCCATTGCGAAACAAATGTACATCTGGTCTTCAATTACAGTCAGCCTTGGGTCATATATCCTTCTGATTTCAGGATCACCGCCGAGCATATCAAGGGTGAAAAAGGGTTCTTTCCTTACGGTCCATTTTTTTCCGTCATCACTGAACGCAATCCCCAGATTACAGCCTTTAAAATAACCGCCGCTTTGATAGTCATAATCATTTCTAAAAATCATGACATATTGCCCTTTCCACTTTGCCACACCTGCATTAAATATCAATTCTGCGGGATAAGGCACGTCGTCTTTGCAGACAACCGGATTGTTTTCATAACGTTTTACTACACTGCTGGATTTCAATTTGGGTTCCATTTCTTTAAACATAACTTTATCTCCTATTCTCCATCGTATAATAATTCAATCCCCTTAACACCAAAAGGCACAAAGGCATATTTCTTTGTAAATTTCTCAGGGTCATCAAATGACCGCGGATCAACATATTGTCTTTCTAAAATATCAAAGTTCCAGTTTGGACCGAAAAGATTGAAAAGAGTATTGGTCAGCTCGACGGTTACTATATTGACCCCTTCCTGCAAAAAGCCATCAGCCTCAAATATAAACGGTTCCATATAACCTGCTGCTGCCTCTTTTCCATTAATCAGCACCTTTGCGGTACAACAATTTACATCATTAAGGGCAATCAAGGGCCGCCGGCCATTTGGCGTATAGTCAATCTTGGCTGATATTTGAATCTTTCCTGCATAAAAAGGATAACCGGACTGAACAAGGTCTTTATAATTTGGCGCTTTTGCCGCGCCATCAATTGAAAATTTTGTTCGGTTAAAGTCCTTCACAGAAAAGTCACCGATAATATAAATCGCTTCCAATTCTGTACTGTGATAATTTTGATAATCATCAATTATCCGGTGACAGTCCGAACCACTGGTATTGTTCCATTTTTCACCCTTGATTACAAGTTCGTTCTTTCCCAACTGCAAACCAATAAGGGGGACACGGATGAAGTTGACATCCAGATAATTTACTTCCGGGTCAAACATAACATTGGTTTCGCGGCTGCCCAAAGGCCGCACTGCATTGCCATTGATCGTTATACTATCCAAATTATAAGCACACTCAATTACTGCAAAAACATCCCCCTGCGGAAGGGCAGAAACATCAAAGGTATACTTCGCCGTGAACGGCGTTCCATCTTCTGCGGCATGGAAGGCGTCTTTCCAAAGGGTGGCAATCAAGGCATCTTCTTCAAATTGTTTTCCACCTATTGAAAGCGTAGCGTAATTGATAGGCAGTACATTTTCCTGCAGTACCCGGGTTTGATAGTCATAAGCCTCTGCTCCGCACACAAATTCTTGATGCAGTGCCACACCAGTTCGCAGATATAGGCGTTTTGCCTTCGGCTGAACCGCTTTATCCGTAAACATGATTGCAAGAGAACCACTGGGATAAAAGGTTGCGTCAATATGTACCCGTTTCCCCTCTCTATGATAGGGAATTTCACAAATCTCTCCACTGGACAGATCAAATAAATATGGTGTGCGCTCCTCGGTGATAATGATCTCTGTTTCCATCTCACGCCGGTTCTGGGTATTTGCCATGGTGATAATTTTTGTATCACCACTCACACGTGTACAGCAATAAATTCGCTTTGCAGGCCGTCTTCCAACTTTATCAATGGTCTTGATTTCATCCGGAAGAAGGGCCAATAAATATTCAATCGTTTTGTCCACATCCGTGGTAACAACCGCCCGTTTAGGGATTTCTCTTCCTGTCTTTTCGCCGTTTTCACGGGTAGGAATCCGATCGGTAAAAATCAAATGCCCCTCGCCGGCCTCCTTTGCAAACGCATCCAGCAGATCATAGGTATTCGTTCTAAGAGTAAGTACCGGAGGAACAACGACCGTTGTATATTCCATCTCGCCCACCACAAGTTTCCCATTCTCAACACGTGCATATTTCTCCATCAGGTGCTCATCGCCAAAGTGAAAATCCAAATTATGACCAACCAATTCATCCACCAACTTTTCAAACGGCTGATCAAATGCTGAAGGTACTTTTTCTGAATCATAAACAGCCCAGCAGCTTCCAACCGGATGAATGACAAGAATTTTTGCATCCCGTTTTCCTTCTGACACAGCCATTGAAAGGCGCGCAAGATAGTCCATGAAATCACGTTGGCTGTCCCACCATGGCTGCTGATAATTCATATCCTCAGGAAAATCGCGCTTTCTCTCACCGCGCATGGAATATTCAGTAATATGCGGCACAATCATGTTGATTCCCAGCACCGCTTCCCAGTTCAAAATCCAGGCCATATCCACAAAGTTACTCTGCTGTCCGATACATCCAAGGACTTCTGACATTACACGTTTTTTATTCAGCTGATCACCCACAGAAGCAACCTGTTTGACCGTGATATTTTGATTTACACGGCGGCCCAGTTTATCAATACCCGGATAATCCATATATTCATAGTGCGGCATGATATTCCCCGCCCAGGAAGTCTGATAGTGCAAAGAATCTTCTGCCATCATATGGCCAACCAACTTCAAATTATTTTTTTCACACCATTCATGATACTGCTTTGTATAGCTTTCCAGAAAAAGAGCAGATGCGCTATCATAAAATTGATACCGGATCTTTTGATAATCACCGATTTCATAGAACAATTCCGGCAGATGATCCATAATTGAATAGCCATAACGTTTTTCAAAAAAATCTGCCAAATACTCAGACCAAGGTCTTACCGGTACATCATAGTGCCCCCGCATCAGGAAACAAGGTTCATCCGTGAAAATACCTGGAACCTCTTTTCCAAAACGCTCACCACACTGTTCTTTATACTTTTCGTGGGTACTTTTAATAAAATCCTTCATTACATTCGGATTCATCAAATCAACATAAGAGGTTCCGTTAAACCAAGGATCCCCAAGGGGCATCACCCGCTTTGCGATATAATAAGTGACATCATTATCCACATATTCTTCAAAAACCGTATCATTTTCAGTAATCTGATGTTTTTTCAAAAGAACAAGCGCGCGGCCTCTGTTCTCTTCACGCAGTGCCACTTCGCCGGCACCAAACCCGGAAGGCCAGCGGTCCTCATCATACAGCCATGCGTCTGCTCCAACCTCTTTTGCTTTGTCTGCACATGCGTTTATCAAATCAAAAAATTCCTGACTTGCATATTTCGTCAAAAGCCCGACACGGGTGTGCATAAAAAAGCCACCCCATCCATTTTTCACCATTGAATCGATCTGACGGCATAATTCTTCTTTTGTCAATTTATCGTTCCAGCTCCAAAGCGGCGCCGGACGATAGGTATGGCCGGGATTTTGATATTTTTCTATCTCCATTTTCTCCGCCTCCATCTGTCATTGTCATATATGAATGTACCGGATTCCTTTTCCTATATACCGGCACAATTTCTTTCATCTTCATCTTATGAACAAATTGGCAGCGAATAAATGCGCTTCGCTGCCAATTCATGCATATTTTATTTAACCCTTCACCGCACCAATCATAACACCTTTTACAAAGTATTTCTGCAGGAACGGATACACACAAAGGATTGGAAGTGTCGCAACAACGATAACTGCATATTTCAAAGTTTCGCTGACTGCAAGCTGGCTTCCGGCATCAACGCCGGAGGTCATTGCTGACGTATCATTAACAATCAAGATGGAACGCAATACCAGCTGAAGCGGATATTTTGCCTGATCCTTCAAGAAAATGGAAGCATTAAACCATGAATTCCAATGATAAACACCATAATACAAAATCATAACAGCAACGGTCGGCATTGCCAGCGGCAACACAATTCTGAACAAAATAATAAAATGTCCTGCGCCGTCAATGGTTGCTGATTCTTCCAAACTGTGCGGAATAGATGCAAATCCGGTACGCATAATCATCAAGTTGAAGGTGTTAATTGCCACCGGCAGAATCAAAGACCAGATGGAATTATACAAATGCAAATCCTGAATGGTAAAGTAAAGCGGAATCAAACCACCGGAAAAGTACATTGTAAAAATGATGAGAAATGCGATTGGTCTCTGCCAAAGAATGTTTCTTCTTGACAGAAAATATGCTGCAATAGAAGTAAGTAAAATGTTGATGACTACCCCTACCACAACGATAAAAATTGTGTTCAAATAAGAACTAATTATCAACGGATGCTCAAACGCTTTTGCATATGCTGCCGTTGAAAAGCCAAGGGGCTTGAGCAGAAGACCGTTATATCCCAAAAATGACGTCGGGTCACTGAATGAGGCAAATACAACATACAGCAAGGGATAAAAAGTAACAATCATCAAAAGTATAAGCACGATGGCATTACAGATTTCAAATATCTTTCTTTGGGGTGTTTTCTTAATTGCCATTCTCTTTCCTCCTTACCATAAGCTCGTGTCGTTTACTTTACGGCTGATTGTATTTGCAATGAATATAAGTACAAAGTTAATCACCGAGTTGAACAAACCTACCGCTGTTGAATAACCATATCTGAATTCCTGCAAACCTACACGATAGGTATAAGAGGAGATAACATCTGCAGTCTCATAGGTCATCGGACTGTAAAGAAGAATGATTTTTTCAAATCCAATATTCATCATCTGACCCAAACGCAGAATAAAGAGGGTAATAATTGTCGGCAGAATACTTGGAAGTGTGATGCTCCAAGTCTGTCTGAGGCGGCCAGCACCATCAATGCTGGCTGCTTCATAAAGTTCCTGGTCGACACCGGCAAGTGCTGCCAAATAGATGATAGAACCCCAGCCAATTTCCTGCCAAATACCACTGATGATGTAAATCGGTACAAAAGCTTCCGGTTTTTGCAGAAGATTTGATGCCTCACCGCCAAAAAACGTAATAATATAGTTGATAATTCCGTCTTCTGCCACAAAAGTACGGATTAAACCACAGACAACAACCAAAGATACAAAGTGCGGCATATAGGTGATGGTCTGCACTGTTTTTGCAAAACTTTTATGTACGACTTCATTAATTAAAAGTGCCAGAATAATTGGCGCAGGAAAACCAAATACCAGGTTTGAAATACTGATAATCAATGTGTTGCTCAGTGTCCTGGTAAAATAATTGCCTGTGAAAAATTCAATAAAGTTCTCAAATCCAATCCAGGGGCTTTGCATAATACCAAGCCCCGGCTGGAAGTCTTTAAACGCAATAATGATACCGTACATCGGTTTATAACAAAAGATGATGTAGAAGGCAAATACCGGAAGCATTAACAAATATAATTTCCAATTGCGCCTCCAGTCTTTTGCAATCGCTTTTTTTGTGTACATAGCTTACCTCCTACTATTGTTTGTTATATCTGTCATAAGCTTGCTGCTTAAGCTGAATTGCTCTTTCAATACCTCTCTCTTTCATTTCGTTGAGATAGTTTGCCTTAAAATCATCCAGACTCATTGTTCCGGTGATTGTTTTATACATAATCTCTTCGCGATAAGTATCAATATCGGTAATGATTTTTGTATATTCTCTGTTTTCATCCTCAGTCATTGCTGCATTCGGCATTGCATATTTCAACTGATCGTTATCAGACCAAACATTGATCGCTTCTGTCTGCACCGGATCGGTATAGAACTGAGAAATATAATTCTTATCCTGAACAAACGGACCATTGTAACAAGCGCGGATATATTTCCCCATAGCCTGACCAACGGAAAGGCCGCCGTTCTTTTCTGTGTCAAGAATAATATCCGTATAGGTCGGAACGCCGTCTACCATATTATAGGACTCACCTTCGATACCGAAGTTGTAGTACATGTGACCTTCCTCACCATAGCCATAGTCAAGAAGTCTTGCTGCCAACTCTACGTTCTGAGATGTTGCCGTGATCGCAGCGCCGTATCCGCCTGTCGGAAGATCCGCATTACCAAACTTTGGCCGGTCTCCCTTGTTGAGTACAGGATAAGGAACCGGAACAAATTCAGCATTCGGATCATTCTTTTTCGCTGCCGGCATCCATGAACCAAAGTCGCCGCCCGCGCTGCCAAATGCTGCACCAGCTTCTCCATTTGCTACAACAGAGGTAAGTCTCTTGGAATCTGTATCGGTGAAGTTGCTGTCAAGCAAGCCTTCGCTGTACCATTTGGTCATCAATTCAACGAACTGAACAAAGGCATCTTCAGCCGGTCCATATTTAACCTTGCCATCTTCAACATAAAAATCAGCAGCGGCACCATATGCACCGATAAATTGGTTCATTTGGGAAAGCTTTGTATTATCCATCCGCATCGTAAGCGGGGATTTAATTCCCATTTCCTTAAACTTACGAAGCATAGTTTCCCATTCTTCAATTGTTTCCGGCGGCTGAAGGCCAGCTTTGTCAAGAAAATCTTTTCTTACCATTGCACCCATATAGGTACAAAGGGTCTGATCACCGCGGATAAACGGGTAAACATAAATATTACCTGTCTCTGTTGTGTTTGCTTTTCTGTAATCAGCATTTTCCTCAAACAGTTTTTTAATATTCGGAGATACCTGATCAACAACATCGTTCAAAGATATAATTGTTTTCTCAGTTATAGCCTTTTCCGGACCGCCGGAATATTTATTCCAACCATATTCAATGATGTCCGGAAGATCTCTGGACGCAATCATAAGGTTAAAAGATTCCGTTTCCTGTCCGATGGTCGGGTGCTGGAACTTTACGTTAATACCTGTATTTTCTTTCAGACCCTGTGCAAACTTCGTGTCGTTCAAACTCTGGGAATGGGCAGATACATGACCGCTGAGTGATACCCAATAGCTCACTTCCTGGCCATCGTTCTGTACAGGATACCCATCTTCTGTTGTCTTTGTAAAGGTGCCTCCTGTTGTTGTCGGCTGATTTTGTGTGCCGCATCCGACCAATGCTGTCGCCAGCATTCCTGCTGTCAGACACGCTGCAACAAATTTTTTCATTGTAAATCCCCCTTCTAAAATACTTTCATTTTTATTATTCGTACCGGATACGGGATTTTTACCCGCATCCGGCTGGAATCAATTTAAATCAAAGAGAGTTTTTCCATCAGCCGATAAGTCATTACCATCGACTGTTCTCTCAGGGTATTTCCTTCCGGCTGGAATGTGTTGTCTTCCATACCATTAATCAGACCCATTTCAACGGCTTTAGCCACATACTGTTTCGCCCAATCGCTGATTGTTTCGCTGTCACCGAAATTTAATTCCGTTTCCTCATACTGGACTTCCTGTTTTGTGGCAAGGGCTGTCATCATTATCTTTACTGCTTCTTCCCGGGTGATGGCCTGATTCGGGGAAGCACTGCCCTCATAACCTTCGATGATGCCCATATCCGCAGCTGTCTGCATATAGCCTGCATACCAATCATTGCCGCTCACATCATTAAATGTGCCGCGATACTCTGTTGGCTGTGCGCCAATGCCCGAAAGTACAAGCTTCGTAAATTCTGCTCTCGTCACATTGTCAAGGAGATTCAGCTTACCATCAGATCCGCTTACAATCCCTTTATTAATCAAAGCTGTAATTTCTTTTTCTGCCCAATGTCCATTCAGTTCCGCTTTAAACGCATCCGCAGGATTCTGATCGGGATTCTGTGTCGGAACCGCTGTTGGAACTGCCGGCCCAATTACTGTACCGCTGCCGCCGCCATGGGTATTTCCGCCAGGTGTTCCGCTTGGACCTCCCGGTGACGGTTTCACCGGATCCGGCGTATTCGGCTCTTTGCCAATGATCGGTTTTTCTCCAAAGTACACATACTTATATGCAACTTTAAAGGGAACACTTTCACCATTAAATGTAACCTTTTCCAAATTACTCGAATCATATGGATAATATGCTGTGAGTTTTTTCAGATCAATATCTTCAGCGCCTTCAATGACCATCTCTGCCGCGCCGTTCCATTTTACAGTCACATTATCAACACTTTCCAAAGACAAAAGCAATTCATCCTTCTGTACTGCATCCTTTACATGGGTACCGTTCTGGAGGATAATCTGTCTCGGATTACGGTCTTTAGAAACCTCATAATATGCAAGATTACCGTCTGTCTGATACTTACCAAAGGTCATATCTGCACCGGCATTCTTCTTATCGGTTTCATGAAGAATAAAGTAATTGATGATATAGTCTTCTTTTGCAGCTGCCTGTTCTGCTTTGATATTTGCAGTGAACGCAGAAGCTGCACCCTGATGGTCGTCTGTATTGAATCCTTTTATCTCTAATGGTGTCGGTGAAATTTCATAAGTTTCACCGGCTTTGGTTGGGAACAGAATCGTATCAAATCCGGTTGTGCCGGTTGCATATTTGTCATACCGTCCGTAAGGGGTACTACCGGAATTCTCATAGTAACCATAGCACAGCTTCGGCTCTACGCTGTCAATATCAACGGGAACCACCTGGATATTGGCTTTACCTACAAAGTTTGACTTAAATGCACCATTACCTGTGCCCCGTTCAAACTGCGTATTTTCAATCTGCTTATCAATATCTTCAAATGCACCATGGGTCCATTGAATGGTTTCGCCCTCTTCCAAAACATGCTGTCCGTCTATGCTGATATTTGCACTCGGAATCATATGCCAATACTGGCTGTACTTGTTCTCTTTCTTCTGATCAACCGGATTCATATAGTCTGAAACAATCCAGAAATTCGGTTTTAAGAACAAAATATTTCTCTTATATTCCATACCCGGTTCGGCCGGCGGTGTAGAACCGTCGCCTTTACTCGGTGCAATAACCGGATCGCCGCCATATTTCAGGTTTGTATAAACATTGGTCAAATCTACGGTTGTAAAGTCATAAGTATCGTGGAAGTTGACCGTATCAAAGTTACCCTTCTTACCGCCACCCTTGTTCAAGGTAGAATCCATATTATTGGGGGTATTGGAATTCTGACAATAATCATTGATTTCAACAACATTGTGCGCACGGGAGGAAACCAGCCAGCGGTGAGGAATATTATCATTCAGATACCCATTATATCCCGGATCTGCCAGCAGATAATTTCCGTATGCCGCAACAATGATACCACCGTCATCCCAGTGAGAGTGCGTACCTTCTGCCGCATCCGCTGTTATATGAAGGAACATATCCTGATCGCCCCAGCCGTTACGCATTGCCAGCGTTTTACCTTCCGGATAATAATAAGAGGTATAATCCGGTTTTGTTCCCTTTTTGCCTCCGGTCGAGAACCAAAGAAGCTCCGGATCCTGCAGCCAGTCACCAACCGGCCCAAAACGATCACTCATATAGGATCTGGTATAGGACCCCGCATCGCCGTACTGGGGATCTGTACCACCCGGCGCTGCCATACGCATCATGTATTTGGTAAGCTGCAAAATTCTGTTTTCTACTTCATCGGAATACTCAAATTCCATCAGCTTTGCTTCCGCCTGATCCTTCAAGCCCAGCTGCGTTCCAAGCGCATAAGATGTATAACTGTGTGAAAGCTCATGAGAAGATCCATCGGAGTGCATAATATTTCCGGACGCCGCACTAAGATGCGTGCTCATTGCCTCCGGCCACGAATTCCTGATTTTATTGCCATTCTCGTCATATTTTCCAACTGTATCTGCAATTTCAGGGAAATTTACGTACAGAGCCATATGACCGTTTACCTGTGCTGTTCCCCAGTTACCGCCGTTTTCAGAGGATGTCCAGCAGTCTTCAACAAACAAGTCGCCCATCGCCCAGAAATACTTGATAAAGTTTGTGAACGCCTCCGGTGTCAAATATTTACTGTTATAGATATGATAGAAATTCTTTGCCACACCACTTGCACGTGTTGAAGCATCCAGCGTACAGCTGTATCCGCCGAACAGCAGCTGACCCCAATCACAGTTACTGCGCTTGTTATCATGCTGTCCAGGTGTTCCCTTATCTCCAGCTTCTATACAATAGGTCTGTTTGATAAAATCATACAGGTACGTAATACAAGCACGGGCATAGTCTTCATTGCCTGACTGTGCATAACCTCTTGCCAAAGCATCCCACCAGCTGCTGAAACGGAGCGGCTCCTGATTCATACGTACGTTGGGATTATCCGAACTTGCCGGCATGCCCCAGTACATGGTCTGAAGGGTTTGGTTTTCATCGCCCTGATAAGAATAAGCATAGTGTTTTAAGTTACCATCATTAAACTTTAAGTTGGACGCATTCCAATTTGTACCGTTTGTTGTAATCGTCATCATTTTGGAATAGCTTGCGTCATTTCTCGGAGTTTCTGCTCGGTCTTCCACATGTCCATACAATTTCAACGTTGCAGAATTAAGCGTATCCCCTTCTTTGATTGCGCTCAGGTCAAAAAGAAGATAGGTACGCCGGGTATTGCTGGTGGTCAAATGTCCCTGGTCAAGAACATCCAGTCCATCTTCCCGGGCAAACAACTGTGCAGCATTTGCACCGCTGGTCTCGCCGGCATGTTCACCTGCTGTCACATAGCCATCAATCTGAACCGGAATGGTTACCTTGCTTCCGCCGACAACCGCTTCAATTACCGGTGCATGGCCGTTATTTGCATGTACACCGCTGAATACCGCTTCATAATCATCTTTGTGTACTGCACAAACAATCATAGAAACTGTACTGCCACGATAAGATTCCACCGTATCCGTTACATCAATGGCAATTTCCTGATCTTTCGTCCCCATCGCCATTTCAAAATTACCGGCTGCGCCCCAGCTATTATGAATATAAAAACGCTGAAGCAGCAGGTCATTTACTCTTCTTTCCCTTGCAGTTGTACTCGGCTTTGCATTCCCCTGTGCATCATTTACATTTCTATAATACTGCAAAAGTTCTGCCTTGGCTGTTTCATAATCCCCTGCCTTTACTGCCTCTTCCACATTATAAAGCGTAAATCCATAAGGAGATACAAAATCATAGTTCAGTTTTCCTTCAAGGGAATACTTCCCTGCAGACGCATCCCAAACACCAAAGAAATCCTCATCTGTCGGAAACGCATTTCTGTCAATCTTTTCTTTTATCCGTTTTTTATAAAGATCTTTCGGGTTTTTTTTCAGCCATGTATCATACATATTTCTGGCCTGCTCGTTTAAATAATCCGCAAGTCCATCAGGCTGATTCATTTCTGCTTCAAATTTTTCAAAATCCAAAATCGGCTGCCGGCTTGTTGCCGCCGCCACTGTTGCGGTCTCTTCAGACTGGGTTGCTACAGCCTCGTCTGACACATCAGCCTCCGGTTTGACACTTTCAGCCGACTCAGCCTGCGGAGTTTCAACAATGTCTTCTGTTACAATTTCAGGCTCTACTTCTTCAGCAACCACGGCAACAGCAGGAGCATCATCAGATGCTCCCTCTGCAAACACTGCCGCCATAGAAACCTGCGACAAAAGTACCGATGCCGATAAAGTAAGCGCAAGTGCTTTTTTTGTTTTTCTCATAAGAATTCTCCTTTACTCTTACTCAACAATCACAACTGCTTTTACAGCACCATAAACAGAACAAATAACTGCCTTTTCATGATCCATCAGGAAGTCATCCGCCTCACCCATTTCAACGGTCTTTTTCTTCGCATTGAAGATATAGATCGGCGGTGTGCTTGTTCTCGGCACTTCATATTGATATTCATCAACGCCTGCGCCTTCCACTGTCATGGTATCTACCCACTTATTCAATGTATTCGATACAACTTTATAGTCTACATTTTTAATTTTGCCTACATAGATTTCTTTTTCCTGTGTTTTGTCGTGCATGTCGCCGGGGATCGGATCAACTGATTTAATCAGTTCATATCCATCCAACCGGTCTTTTGCATCCATCGAATAATAAATCAAATCACCCGGTTTAAGAAGTCCAAAGTTTGCTGTGTTATTTGTATCTTCAGATACTGTTGCTTCAACCAGCTCGCCATCAGGTGTCATCAGGGAAATGCCCTTTTGTTCATTACCATCTTCATCAACCGTAACAATATTATCGGCTACGATACCAATCTTACTCTTTGTTGTAATACTTCCTGTTGTTTCAAAGTGCATTTCTGCATTGAAGACAACCAAATCCGGACAACGGGTATCCTCATTGTATTCGTAAGCCATTACATAATATTGCTGTGCATTGTTCATTTCAATTCTTGCAAGATAATCGTCATCCGAAATACCGGTATTTGAAGGGATACAAAGACCGAGGGTTTTTTCATCGAGACCAAACGCACCGCCGGATTTACCAAATGTTTTTTCATATGCATTATACTGTTTTTCACCGGCGATGATTGTCTTAATATTCCCGTTTGAATCATACTGAATCGGCATCTGCGGTGCCTTTTCAACCGTTTCAATCTTGCGTACATAGCCGTTTGAGTCTGTACTATATGATACAACTAAATAATTTGTACCATCCTTTTTCATCTGTGCATTCAGTGCAGATTCAAGTTCTTTTGCACTATAAGAATTGTTGTTAAACCGTGCTCTCGCGGATACTTCCATGTTTACCAAAGATTCATTTTGTGCGGCAATCATCGGAATATCCTGCTGGGAAGGATCATCACTTTCAACTTCTTCTGTATCATCCTTAATCAAACCGGGAATTACCATATGAAGTTTCAGTGTTTCGCCAAAATTACTATCAAGCGCCATACCAACAATTGCAGCATAATTGCCTGCGGTACCGAGTTCCTCTTCCAAATCAGCAACTTTTCCGAGATAGTTCAGTCTTGCAATTACATTTCTGCCAACCATTTCATTCAGACTGACACTTTTCTCTACGTCATAAGCCTGCCCGTCAATCTCCATTGTTCTCTTGTCGCCAACAACAGTCTGAATCACACCGCTCACCGTATTGTTGCAAGCATAAATTTTCAAAAGCGTTCCGTCATTGCTTCCGTAAATTGTAATGACATCGCCTTCATTAATTGCTTCAAGTTCAATATCTTTTCCTTCTGCATCTTTCAATACCACAGAAATATCATATTTATCTTCATCCAGATTCAAATATTTTGCATTCTGATAAAGCTTTTCATTTGCAAGATAAATTCTCTTTGCATCAGCTCTTACTCTTTCAACAACAAAACTCTGATATTCATTGATGAATACAACATTAATATTGGAACCCTGCTGGTTGCTGATCAGCTTTATTGTTCCGTCGTTGATTGCTTCAATATCAATTGCTTCTGCTTCTTCTGAAGTAATCGGTCTTCCGTTATAGAGGAACTGTACGTTCTGATCAAATGATTTCTTTACTGACTTATTAGCATCATTCGGGGTATACTCGATACCGCTTGCCGTCATTGTTCCAACATCCTGTACATCAATATCAACAACGCTGTTATCCTTTGACAATTCGAAATTTTTAATTACATTGAACTGGAGGTTTCTGTCAACTCTTACAAATGCTTTCACCTTCATACCAACATATTCATCAATATTGGTATCGCCTTTGTCAAAGAGCTGACCATCAATCTGTACCTGCCATTTTTCCATTTCATATACCGGATCCAAAATATAGGATTCGAAGTTTGCTGTAACAACACCCTCAATTTCAACCAAACCGTCATCTTCTTTACCCATCAAAAGATCCCGGTAGGTCTGGGAAGAAATTACTGCCTCATTGGTTCCATACGTAGGAACCAAGCGGTCTGCATCCAAGCTGTTATAAACCATCCGCATTGCAGATGCTCTGTCAAGTCCTTTATCCATATCTGCTGCAATGCCATGGGTCAAGCCGAGTTTTGAACCTGTTGCCATATATCCAAGTGGGAATCCGCCATTTGCTTCGGCCTCAGATTTAAATCCAAGCATACATACCAAAATTTTGGTTGCTTCAGCATAGGTTACTGTGTTATCCGGATAGAAATTACCATCCGGGTCGCCATTCAAAAGACCGACACTGCTGAGCATTGTAATATAAGTAAATGCCCAGTGTGTAGAATCTACGTCCTTATAAATGGTTCCATAGTTCTCAGGAAAATGTACATCGGTCAGCTGCATTTCTGTTGCAACCACTTTTGCCATTTCCGCTCTTGTAATTTCTTGATCAAGGTGAAGTTCGCCATCTTCCATCCCCTGAAGGATATCAAATGCTTTGAGATCAAGGATCATGCTGTCAGACAAAACGCCTGAGGCATCCTCTGCTGCGACGGACACAAGTCCCGTCGTCAGCAGAAGTACCAAATAGCATGCAGCCATCAAAAGCGCAATGCCCTTTTTACATATCTTATTCATAATTTTATCCCCCTTAAATTATTTAAGCATACTGTTTAAAATCGATACAATTTTTGCAGATTCAGCTCTGGTTGCATTTGCTGCCGGATTAAATCTGTTATTTGTATCCCCATTCATAACCTTCAGGTCTGCCAGATTTTGTACTGCTTCTACTGCATAACCGTCAATCTGATCATTGTCTGCATACCGAATCATTTCCGATGTGCCTGCTGTAATTCCTTTGCTTGTCAAAATTCTGTCTGCCATAACTGCCATGTCCTGTCTGGAAATGAACTGTCCAACACCAAAAGCATCGTCATCGATACCTTTAATAATTCCCATCTGATATGCTGTTGCTACATAAGGTGCATACCATTCATTTGTATCCACATCGCTAAAGGGCACATCCTGGCTGGTTACTTCAATATTCATACCAAGAAGAACCATCTTTACGAACTCTTCTCTTGTTACATTGTTTTCCGGCTGGAAGAGATTTTCTCCGCTGCCGTTTACAATTCCCTTTTCATACAAACCATTGATATATTTTGAGCCCCAATGAGTTGCCGGTACATCGGCAAATATCTGTTTTGTATTCTCTTCCGGTGTCACTTTATTATCATCCGGTACATAGGGAAGACCGCCGCCACCACCGTAGCTGCCTCCGCCGCCAGAACCGCCGGAACCACCACTACCGGAACCGGAACCTGTACCGGTAACGATTACCGTATAATTTTTGGATTTTGTCTGTCCGTTTGGAAGTTCTGCCGTCACGGTCAAAGTCACGGTTACATCCTTCTTCTGCCGGTGTACTGTACCGTCCGATTCCAAAACAGTTTCATTGCTGGAACTCCAGGTCAATGTTGCCTTCCGCTCACCTTCCAGCGGAAGGTCGAGGTCTGTACTGGTTCTCTTCGGAACTTTAATTTTATTAAATACTTCTGCAAAAATCTGATCATCCGTAAGGGCCGCATTGTACACTTCAAAGGAAGCAATTTTTACCGTTTCCCCGGAATTTGGCGTGAAGCTTGCACGGATGTATTTGGTGTTTACCTGTGCAAACTTGATGACATTCTTTACTCCATCACCAAGCGTAGCTCCCGTGCTGACTTCCTTCCATGTGCGCCCGTCATCTGATACTTCAATTTTATAAGAAGAAACTTTATCGCCCATTTCAACCAGCATAACGGCATTCATATACGCGCCGTTTTTAAAGTAATACTGGAGATATGGCTGTGTATCATCTGCTGCGCTTTCCCAGCCATCAGCAAGGTTCTTGTTCATAACAAGTTCTTTGTAATCCGAGTTGCTTGACGCTTCAATTGACGCATTCTGCGCAATATCTTCCGCATTGGTTTTAATCAAGGTGATCGGATACCGTCTTACCTTTGTCACACTGCCTTTGGTTGCCGCAAGAATCAAATCAAGCTGAATTTCCTGATCATAATCAAAGGTAAAGTTCACCATTCCAAATTCGTCAATTACCGCATGTTCACTATCGGATACAGACCAGTTGAATGTACTTCCGCCATCCAGGCTCTCCGGCAATTTGACTGATGTATAAATTTCATCCGGCTTCTGCGGTGCAGTCACCGAAGCGGAATCAGGATACAGTGTGAAATCAAAATCAACAAACTGTTCGTCTGTCCAGCCCGCTGTATTTCTCGCTGCACGCACCGGTATTTCTATACTGAATGCAATGTCTTCTTCCTCATCGTTATGACGGAAACCGGCTGTCAAAACAACATCCTCAAAATACCCCTGCATGTTTTCATCATGAATTTTTCCATCCAGGCTGATAACGTCAGGTTTGCTGGTCCACCATTCAATCGGATAACCCTTATATTCTGTCGGGAAGGTAAAATCGCTCATGATGCCGTCTGTTGTCTCTTGATTCGATAAGTACTGATTCAAATCAAAGGTTGCAACATCATCCAGCATTACATCATACAAAGAAATTTCAACCTTCTGCAATTTAATACCAAAGCATCTTTTCGCACTGTCTCCTGATTTACCAAAGGTAATTTCTAAATATTTTGTCCCCTTGGGAATCACAGACGCATCTTTTGGCTTAAAATTCAGTATACCATAGTTCCAGCTGCCGGGTGCATTTCCTGAACGAACAGTCGGTACATCAATCCAGTTCTTCCCATCAACAGACACTCTGAATGTACTGTCTTTCGGAAGTCCGCCAACATTACCATAAACAAAATCAACACTGAAATCTGTAAGTCCGACATCTACAGTATATACAACACCAAAGTTCTTTTCACCGTCGCCGTTTGCACCTTTTCTCTGAACAGCCTTCCATTCTGAATCCCAGGACGGAGTTGTGTCACCGAACCAGTCTTTTGTCCAGCCTTCACCAGCAATTTCATGACTGTCCGAAAACTTAAACTTGTCAACCAATACATACGGGCTGCCATTGGTTTTAATTCTTTCGGAAGTAAGCAGCTGCGAAGCCAGGTCAGCTTCCGGGTTTTTCGGATCGTCCGAATTCTTCTTTACAACAGCAAGCTCAAATACATATTCCGTATTACCTTCAATTGCTGTGCCAGCAAGGTCTCTGATTTCAAGAGAAGTCTGATCCTTATCAAGATTTGCTATCCATTTTCCTTCATTTGAGAACATGTACTCAAAATCTTCATCCGATTCAAATTTCGGCCAGGAGATGGTAATAGATTTTTCTTTTACTTCAACTGCCGAAATTTTGGCATCATTTCCCCATCCGTTCATCTGGTTATTTTGGTTAATCTTTACCTTTTCCAGCTGAACCGACTGACAGCGGGTGGATGTTACCGGGCTGGGGAAGTTAATCTTCAAATACTTTATCTTCTTATATTCAATTGCATTTCCGTCTTTATCAACGGTTTTCGGTACCCGATCCGTATTAAATCCAGTGTACGTCCAGCGTTTATATTCGCCGTCGGTTCCCGGGTCTTCACCCACTTTAACCGTAGACATAATCCGCTCATAGCTGACATTATCTTCACTGACCTCAAAGGTTGCATTGGTTGGTATATTACCACCGCCCTTTGTCATCAGGAAAGAAATCTCAAATGAACCCATATCAGCATTCGGAATCTCATATACAATATAAGCATTCTTATTATACTCTGTTGCTTCTTTTCTAGTCAGCGTATAGGAATCAATTCCGTCCGCTGCATTTACTACATGCCCTTGGGTAAAAATTGTATTATCATGGATATGTTCCGTTTTGGAACCAATATCCCATCCAAAGTCATAGATATTTTCAAACAACAGCTGTCTCTGCGCTTCAACCGTCGGGTCGGTGATTCCCTCTTTATTAAAAGTATCAAGCATAACGGATGTCTGACCTTCCGGAACCGCTTCTGTTGTTATATCTTTGGTCAAATCAGCATTCGAAACAACTACGCCGTTTTTCTCTGCCGAAACTGCAACTGCATAAGTTTCTGCTGCAATTAAACCGCTGAAACTGTATGTCAAATCTGCCGTAGTACCTACTCTCCGTCCATTTAATGAAATACCATATGTAATATCCTGCGCATTTTCATCAATGGCCGGCCATGAAATATCCGCTGTATTCTGCGTAACTTTGGAAACTGTAATCTCAGCCCCCTCCGCCCAACTATACATGGTCGGATCTGCAGTCTTTACTTTTGCCTCCAGCGGCTGCGGCGGAGCAAACAATTCATCATAGCGAACCAAAGAAACCGAAACCGTATGCTCTGTTCCAGGTTTCAGTCCTGAAAGTCCCATAGAGCAAACACCGCCATCAACAGCAATTTCATTTTTCTGTACGGTTCCGTCTACTGCAACCTGATAAGAAAGTTCCTCTGCGGGTCCTTGTGTAACAACTACCTCCGGCCATGAAATCGTTGCGCTGGTCTCGGTAATATCCGAAACTGTAATTTCAGCACTATCCGGCCAGTTTGCAATAATTTCCTCCGGCACGGGCGCCGGCTCAGAATTGGGATCATAGGTGCCGCCAAAACCGCTGAGAATAACTCTCCACCGGTTCTGCTTATCAGCACTTAACTTTGGTAAATATACCTTGAAATACCGCGCATTTTCTGGCATATTTTCTTTAGAAACCTTCGATGTCAGAATATCACGGTCTTTCTTTCTCACATTATTCTTGGTATCCCATTCGCCGATACATTTTTCCTGCTTTTCAGTAACAATTACCGACGGATCAATGGCTTTCCAGTCATAGGCATTTACATCAAATGCGCCATACTCTGCCACCGGCTTTCTGTCATCCTCTGCATATTCGATCATCACAGATTCCTCAGCCGTTGCAATTACTGACTGGATTTCCAAACTATTCAGTACCCAGCCCATATCCATAACAACAAAATCATTGTCACTGTTACCATTTGCTATACGCGTAGGTCCTCCCAAAATAGGCCCCTGTGGGTCACTCTGATTGTGAAGGAAGGTATAACTCAGTTTGCTTTCATCCGCATATACCATGCCCTCTATTTCGCTAAAACCTGAGTAATAACTACCCTTTGCCCAATCCGCTGTATCGCGGTAGGTCAGGTCATTCCCCAGAAAATCGCTGTAGATTCTGATGTCACCTTCCGGATCCTCAGATTCCTGAAAAGCGCTTACATTAATTGTAAGTCCAGTCAGACATGACAAGACCATCGATAACACTATCAAATAAGATAGTATCTTTCCGATTCTCTTACTCATTCTCTATTCCACCCTCTTGATAAAATATGATAATTTAATTAATTTACAATTTGTGTGTGTTGATCCGGTTTTATACTTTCCGAATCTTGCTGGAATCATTCGACTCCACGCCCAATGTACACATATATAATAACAAGTTTTTCTCATATCGTCACCTATAATTATTGCTGAAAAATATATAAATGTTGCTATTTATGTGATTTTCTTTTGATTTTTTTAATTTCTATTGTATATTTCCCCCAATTTGTATGTCGTACAATTGTGCAGACTGTATACATTTTTTCTAATTTTTAAATTACATCTTCGTTACAGGTGTGGTAAATTTTAGATTGTTTCTCCATTCAAAGCCCCTTTATGGGAAACAAAAAAACACTTTTGCTGAAAATCAGCAAAAGTGTTTTTGCAAATCATAATTTATTGCTATTTCTGTTTTTAAAAAGGCACCAGATATAGTATGTTGTTCTCTTTTCTAACCCTATATCTTTTTCCTGTGGTATTCTTTTTATCGCCAGGGCAACTTTTTCAATATTTCAGTTTTTGTCATTCACTCATTGAACGTTTTTGTACGAAGAATGCTCCCCACAGCGCCGGCTTTTTACAAATTATCTCTCGCACAGCCTTTATAAATAGTATAAGAAAACACTATTAATTATTTAAGGAAGAAATCCATTCTTAATCGTTTTTTTCATTCTGAGAATTTTTTTTCTGATTTTCACCGGAATCCGGTTTTCTGCCCCTTCTGCGGCGCGGACGTCTTTTCCGCTCCCCTTTGGGATCATCTTCCGTCACTTCTTCAGGTACGCCATTTACTTCCGCTGTTTTCTCAGCAGGCTCTCCCTGAAAAATTTCCTGGCTTTCCTCCCGATTTCCGGCTTTGTGCGGACATTTACATTTTCCGACGCACTTGAAATCCTCCAAACCATAAGTCTGAAAGGATACCGTGTCACCCTCTGTAAATTTTACTTTTACCTGCCCTTTCAGCGTTGCGCTGTCCACCACAACGCCTGTTCCGTCCGGAGTTTCAACAAGGGAGCCCTTGTCCGGCATTTTTTTCAACATGTCTTCATAAGCATTCTGCTCATACTGCAAACAACACATCAGCCTTCCGCATACACCGGAAATTTTTGTCGGATTCAGCGAAAGCCCCTGTTCTTTTGCCATCTTTATTGAAACCGGACTGAAATCTTCCAGAAATGTGCTGCAGCACAAGCAGCGTCCGCAAATACCAATACTGCCCAGCTGACGTGCTTCATCACGGACGCCAATCTGCCGGAGCTCAATACGGGTTTTGAAAATCCCGGCCAGTGATTTAACCAGCTCGCGAAAATCCACACGCCCATCCGCCGTAAACTGAAAAATAATTTTACTGCGGTCAAAGGTATATTCCACCCCAACCAATTTCATCTCCAGCTTATGCTCCAAAATCTTTTTAACCGCAATTTCATAGGCTTCCTTTTCTTTTTGCTCATTTTCTGCCAGCTGTTTCAGGTCTTCTTCGGTCGCCATCCGGATAATCGGCTTTAATTCTGCAACGATTTCACCTTCATCTGCTTCGTGATTTGCCACCACGACTTTTCCGACTTCCATTCCCCGGGCCGTTTCCACTATTACCCGGTCGCCAATTTTCGTTTCAATCCCTTTGGGATCAAAGGAATATGTCTTTCCTGCATTTCTAAATCGTACTCCTATAATTTCTACCATGGATTGCCTCCTCGAAATCCATCACCATACATAAGACAGCAATGGGAAAATTCGCATTTTGTTTTATCATCTGCCGGTATTTCACCGTTATTTCACACAATTGATAAGCTGCGGACTGGGTTATCAAACCACTGAACCTCTCGATTTCTGTCATTTTATCAATATTCACCGGTGAAATCTGACCACCTGCAGTCTTGTACCGCAGCACATCAGAGAACCAACCCTCTAAACAAGAGAGTATCATTTCCATTTCACCTTTGTTTCGTTTCATATATTTTATAAGATCATAGCCGCTTTTATTCCCGCCGGAGGAAAGGGATAAAATTCCCCCAATGACCTCTTCACGCAGACCAACAGCGGCATCATCATCCAAAAGTTCCAATGCACGGCCAATACTGCCGCCACTCATCACAGCCAGCACCCGCGCACGCTTTTCTTCGATCCCCCTGTTCAGCAAATATTCTGCCACCGTCTGTGTTTCCAGAGGATAAAACCGAATATGTACAGCCCTGGACCGGATGGTCTCCAGCAGTACATTTGCATTTTCAGTCAGAAGCAGAATTGTACAATAGGGAGGCGGTTCTTCAAACACCTTTAAAAGGCCATTTTGTGCAACCGGAAGCATTCTGTCGGCGTCGGGAATAATATAGACCTTACGTTCTGATAAAAAAGGTCGGATATACACATCTCTTTTCATTGCCCGCACCGTATCAATCGAAAGCGTATTGCCGCCTTTTTCGTCAAATCTGGCGTTAGTCACCGTGATAATATCCGGATGTTCTTTCATCCCCTCCGGACAGCCGACAATTTCCCTTGCAAACAAATTTGCAGCCGTCATCTTTCCAACGCCCGCCTGTCCTTCAAAGATATAGGCATGTCCAATACGGGCTTTTTCCACCGCTTCCAACAGTGTTTTTTTTACTGTGTGATGTCCCCAAAGCGCGCTCCAACTCATTTTATCACCTATTCTGCCAATACTTCAATCTTTTCAATGACCTGATATTTCTTCAAATAATCAATGTTCGCCTGATCAATTTTCTGCCCCGGTACCAATACAGCAGCTCCCGGCGGACACATGCCAACAATTTCTGCACAAACCTTTCCCACAGCCAAATCCAGCGGAAGCTTCTTTCGCTCTGCCTGCCACGCTGCAGCAGGCAGACACACCATTTCCGGCAGCAAAAGCGGCTGCATCGGTACATCCCCGCTTGCTTCAAAGATTGTCGTCCCCATATAGTACAGCATCTCTTCTAATTTTTTTATTTCCTCTCTGGTGTTGGCCGCTGTTACAATAAAAACAACATAACGTGCATCTGCCATTTCGGGATAAATCCCAAAAGACTCCTTCATCATCCGGGCAGCCTCTGCTCCGGAAATCCCAGTTTTTTGGAAATCAACCACCAGACGAAGGGGATCCTGGGGTCTATGTATCCGCTTCTCATCCACAAACTGCAACGCCGTTTTCCGCCGGAGCCGATCTTTCAGTCTATCAAGTGCAATCATTCGGCTATTCAGCTTTTTTACCCCATCTTTTTCCATCTGCAAAATCGCCTCATCCATTGTCGTCATCAACAGATACGATGGGCTTGTCGTCTGCAATAAAAGCAGCACTCTCTTAATTTCACCGGCTGGAACACGGGAAGTTTTCCCAACATGCAAAAGAGCTGTCTGTCCCAGCGCAGGCAGTGTCTTATGTACACTCTGCACACAGATATCAGCCCCCTGTACAAGTGCAGTCTGCGGAAACTGCGGCAAAAATGTAAAATGTGCGCCATGCGCCTCATCCACAATCAAAAACTTTCCGCTGTTGTGCAGGCAAGCCGCAATTCCCCGCACATCCGAGCAAACGCCATAATAAGTCGGGCTTGTTATCACTGCGCCTACCGCTTCCGGACATTTGTCAAGCGCCAATTTTATCATGCGGCCGGTAAAGCCCCGATACAGTCCCAATTCTTCATCAAACGCGGGGCTGATAAAGTATGGTTTGACCCCCCCCATAACCAAAGCAGCCACAACTGCCCGGTGACAGGTTCTGTCTACCAGAATTGTATCTCCCGGCCTTGTACTGCCAAGAATTGCGGCGTGCAGGCCAATAGAAGAGCCATTGGTAAGATAAAAGCTTTCTCCTGCATCAAACACCGCTGCCGCCCGGTGCTGGGCGTCCTTTAAAATGGAAGTTGGTTCCTGCAGGTTGTCTGTTTCATCAAATTCTGTCACATCAATGGACATTCCGTATTTTTTCAGCGCCCAGCTCAGCCCTTCACCATTTTTATGGCCGGGCATATGAAAGCTTATCCGGTCCTTTTTCCGAAACTCCCTGAGGGCATCGAACAATGTTTTTGCCATTGCCAATCTCCTTCACACAACCATTGTATTTGTTAAAACCGGATTCCTTTGCGGATATACTCCACCAAATCTGCAATTTTAACCCGTTCCTGTTCCATGCTATCCCTGTGCCGGATGGTTACACTTTCATCTCCTTCTGAATCAAAATCATAGGTGATGCAATAAGGTGTTCCGATTTCATCCTGTCTGCGATAACGTTTACCGATCGAACCGGCTTCATCATATTCACACATGAACTCAGCTGCCAGCATATGATAAACTTCTTTTGCCTTCTCTGAAAGTTTTTTGGAAAGAGGAAGTACCGCTGCCTTCACCGGAGCAAGCGCCGGATGGAAGTGCATAACCGTACGGACATCATTCTTTTCAGGATCAATGACCTCTTCGTCATAGGCCTCTACCAAAAAGGCAAGGGCAACACGATCTGCACCCAATGATGGTTCAATACAATAGGGAACATATTTTTCGCCGGTTTCCGGATCATTATATTCCAATTTTTCGCCGCTGTGATTACTATGCTGTGTCAAATCAAAATCCGTGCGGTCTGCAATTCCCCAAAGCTCACCCCAGCCAAAGGGAAACATAAATTCAATATCTGTTGTTGCATTGCTGTAATGAGAGAGTTCTTCCTGCTCATGATCCCGAAGTTTGATATTTTCTTCTTTAATACCGAGGGACAGAAGGAAGTTTTTACAGTAATCCTTCCAATAGGAAAACCATTCCAAATCCGTTCCGGGCTTACAGAAAAATTCCAGCTCCATCTGTTCAAATTCACGGGTTCTGAAGGTAAAATTCCCCGGCGTAATTTCATTTCTGAAGGATTTTCCAATCTGCCCGATACCAAACGGAACCTTCTTTCTGGATGTTCTCTGCACATTTTTGAAGTTTACAAAAATCCCCTGTGCAGTCTCTGGACGAAGGAAAATTTCATTCTTACTATCCTCTGTAACCCCCTGGAATGTCTTGAACATCAAATTAAATTTCCGAATATCGGTAAAGTTATGTTTTCCGCAGCTGGGACATGCAATCTGTTTTTCTTCAATGAAATTCAGCATCTTTTCATCCGACCAGCCGTCTGCGGTTTCGCCGGTTGCATCCTCAATTAGTTTATCCGCACGAAAACGCGCCTTACATTCTTTACAGTCCATCAATGGGTCTGAAAATCCACCCACATGGCCGGAAGCCACCCAAGTTTCAGGATTCATCAGAATTGCCGCATCCAAACCAACGTTATAGGGGCTCTCCTGCACAAATTTTTTCCACCAAGCTTTTTTAACATTATTCTTAAACTCAACACCGAGGGGGCCATAATCCCATGTATTGGCAAGTCCTCCATAGATTTCACTGCCAGGATACACAAAACCTCTGCCCTTACACAATGCCACAATTTTATCCATTGTCTTTTCGGTATTCTTCATCCTATTTCCAACCTTTCCGATTTGTTTTCATAATAAACCTATAATAATACCTTATTATATACCAGTTTTCCCATAAGTTCAAGTGTTTTTATCCTGAAAACCTGTTCTTTCTTCTTATTCACGCACCAAACATAAAATTTTCAGATCCCATTTCATCAAAATACGACAGATCCCTTTATCTGTCTTTTTGCCTTTAATGACGGAAAGGGAAACAAAGTTTTAAAAACTTTTTCTTTCCAGATGTTATAATTTCTGCCAAAATGACCAAAATAGTTTATGGGTGATCTTATGTCAAAACAAAAAACGCCAATCAACCCGGCACTTTCTTACAGCCGGGATTATATGATAAAAACCTATACCTTTCCCGAAAATTTTGACTTTAAAATCCGGGATTTCCGCATTCAGTTCAAAGACGGGTTTGCCGATGGATTTCTGATTTTTTTTGATGGACTTTCCAATCAGGACTATATCAACCGTGATATATTAAACGCATTATTCCGCCGTCCTGTGGACCTCTCTTTATCCGATTCTGACCGGACACAAACCCTGTTTAAACAAATTATGACCATTGCGCCGCTTACCATTGAATGGGACTATGAAACCGCAATTGACATGGCGAACTTCGGAAACTGCGTAGTCTTTATTGATGGCTGTGACGGCTGTTTTGTAGCGGATGTCAAGGACTGGAACAAACGCGGCGTCTCTGAACCCTTGCAGGAATCCAGTCTATCCGGCCCGCAGGAAGCCTTTAATGAAACCATTTTATCCAATGTTGCAGCTATACGGAAAATTTTAAAGACTTCTGACTTAATTGCAGAAAACATCCCCGTGGGCAACACCAGCAAAACCCCCTGTGCCCTGATGTATTTACGCGGAATTACAAATGATGACCTCCTCAGTGAGGTACGCCGCCGTTTACAGGGCATTGACACCGAATATATCTATTCTTCCTCGGATATAGAGATGTTAATGGAAAAACACAGTCTGTATCCGATGACCCATACTTTGAAAACGGAACGGCCGGACCGGGCTGCCGCTATGCTCGCCGACGGAAAGGTGATTGTCATTGTTCAAGGCAGTCCCTTTGTTCTGATTCTGCCGACAACTGCCGCTGATTTGATTGAAGCCTCTGAGGACAACTATGTCCGGGCACCGGAGGCAAACTTTATGCGGCTGGTTCGGCTGTTTGGACTGAGTCTCTGCCTGCTTCTTCCAGCCATCTTTGTTGCGATTATGCTCTATCACCACGAAATGCTGCCCACCGACCTTCTGCTCGCCATTGAAGCCAGCAGAGAAAAGGTTCCCTTCCCTCTGGTTGCGGAACTGCTGCTGATGGAATTCTCCTTTGAACTTATCAAAGAGGCCTCTGTCCGTGTGCCCAGTCCCGTGGGCTCGACCCTGGGAATCATTGGCGGTCTTATTCTGGGTCAGGCCGCAGTGGAAGCTAATATCGTCAGTCCGATATTGATCATCATTGTTTCCATCGGCGGTATTGGCTCCTTCGCAACCCCTTCCGTCGCCCTGTCCAGATCTTTGTCCCTGCTTCGGTTCGTCTATATTCTCTTTGCGGCAGCCGGCGGTTTCCTCGGTCTGATTTGCGGATTGTTCATCAACCTTGCCTATCTTTCGGCTTCGGATTCCTTTGGCGTCCCCTTTCTCTCTCCCATTGCTCCGCACAATGGTGATTCTGTTTTGGGCTCCCTTTTTGTCAAACCCATCTGGAAAAAAGAGATGCGCCCCAAAAATCTGGCACCAAAAGACCCGCAAAAACAACCCCATATCAGCCGTAAATGGGAAAAGTAAGGAGGTATTTTATGCAAAACAAACGTTATTTGGGAACCTTTGAACTTGGCTGTATTGTCTTTAACCTTTTGACTTACCGCATGTTTACCTCCCAGTCCGGTCTTTATCCTCGGTCTGCCGGATCCGCCGCCTGGATTCTTTCTCTGCTCGCCGGACTTATTTTTTTGGGTATTCTTGCACTGCTGCTTCACTTCTACCGTCCGGCGGAAAACACCGGTCTGTTTAACCTGCCCATTCTGCAACAACATCCTTCGGGACAAATTGTACTGCATCTCTTTTTATTTGCCGGATTTACTGCCATTGGCATATCTTCGCTCATCACCTTTGTCCATGTTATGCAGAAAATTTCCTATCCCACGTCCCCCTTCTGGTTCCTGGCCCTTTTCTTCCTGCTGGCAAGTCTCGTCACCTGTCTCTGCGGTGCAAAGGCCGTCTTCCGCCTGCATTCTCTCAGCGTTGCCTATATCGGTATCGTCCTCGTGGTAATTGCCCTGTCCGCCCTGCGTTATGCCAATCCCTACCACCTGACACCAATTTTCGGAACCGGCATCTCCATGTTAAAATCCCTGCCGGCCGCCCTGTTTCAATACATTGATATATTGCTGATTTTCTTTCTCTCACCAATGAAACGAAAAGAAGTCCGCTTTTCCCGCACTGTATTTTGGGCCGCTGCAGCCGCCGTTTTTCTCAATGTCCTATTGATGTTGATATTCTGCCTGCATGTCCCCTATGAAGTGAGCGGCAATATTCAAATCCCCCTGTATCCCCTTACCAAAGCCGTTTATTTTGGAAAATTTGTTTCCCGCCTGGACGCAGTTTACCTGACCGCATTTGCAATTTCGGCCATCTTATATCTTTCCACCCTTCTTTATTTTTTACAGTTTCATCTGCAAAAAATAAAAGACAGGCTGCCAAAACGCAAATCCATCAAATCCGTTAGTGCCATGGTTTTGCTCCTTGTCTGTTGTTTTTCACTGACCGCCTGCTATGACAACCGGGAGGTGGAAGAGAGTGCTTATCTTATTGCCCTTGGCATCGACCAGGGCGAAAAGGAACCCTACCGGTTTACCTTTCAGATTTCCAATCCCCTGATGAACGGCACAACCAACATATTATCAGATCCATCTGAAGAGGAAGAACCACAGATGGAAACAGAAAAAAATGAGGAACCTCCGGCAGGGAAAGAAGATAGCGAAAAAGCGGGAAAAGAAGAAGAGGAGGAAGAAAAAAAAGAACAATCCGGCGGTTCATCCTCCGAAAAAAGCGGCACCTCCGGAGCAAAGGAATCCAACAAAACTGTAAACAATTTAACCGTAGAGGCTGCGGACTATTTTACCGCTGTTGAGGAACTGCAAAGCAGTTTAAGTAAAAAGATTGATATGTCCCATATCAAATTGATCGTCTTTTCTGCTGAAACTGCCAAAAAAGGAATTATGGAGCACTCTGATCTGCTTTTACAGGAACGGGAGGTACGGCCGGCCACCAGTCTGTGCGTCGCCAAAGAGGACGCACAAACATTCCTGACCGGCATCAATCCCTCCTTCGAAGAAAGTACAGCCCGCTATTATGAATTATTATTTGGCAATGAAGGCATTCCCTACTCGCCGACAGTGGAGCTGAGAGAATTTGTCAATTCCGCCAGAGAGCAAAGCGCCGACGGTGTGCTTCCGATTGCAGATAACGGAAGGATTCTGGGCATGGCCTATTTTCACAACGGAAAGATGGTGGGAGAGGTCAATGGGGAAGACGCCATGTTTTATAAACTGCTGACCGGGACTGCAGATCATCTGGACATGAATTTCAATGATGCAACTGTACGAATCACCTCTGAATCAACACCAAAAATTCAAATGGTCAATCGGCAAAATCAATTTGAAGCCGACATTTCCTTTGATCTAAAGACCGACCTGATGCGCGGTGAAATTTCTTCTGCCGAACTCAATGCCCAGCTGAAAGAACGCTGTACAGCGGTTCTTTCTTCCGCACTGAAAAACGGCTGTGATTTATTGGGGCTGGGACGCAGAATTAAAGCCCGTTGCCTGACACAAGAGGAGTGGGACTCCATTGTAAAACCCGTTCTTCTTTCTAATGTAAAAATAAATCTTTCCATATCTTCACATGGAAAAATTTGACATTTATTACAATAAATATACAAAAAAGTTAAAAATTTGTTAATTCCTTATTGACTTTTTTTTACAATTATGATAATATATGTAATGTAGATTACAGGATTCTACAACACACATGTAACTTCAACAAATACGAACTTAAAGAAAGGGGATCCGAAAAATGAAGTCAATCGGGATCGTAAGAAATGTCGACGAATTGGGAAGAATCGTACTTCCAAAAGAACTTAGGAAAACGCTTCATATAGAAAAAAAAGATCCGCTTGAAATTTACACAGAAGGCGAGAATATAATTATGCGCAAGTATGAGCCCGCGTGTATCTTTTGCGGAAGTGCAGATGACATCGTTAATTATATGAACAAGAAAATCTGCACAGAATGTATCGAAAAATTAAAGAATGAAGCATAAAAAATGCGTCTTGCAAAAAGCAAGGCGCATTTTTTTGTATAATCCAACTATACTTCTATCTTCTCTTTCTATAAAGTGCGGCAAAAAGAATCCCCAGAAGCAAAGCAACCACTGAAATCCCAAGGCCAACATACTGCTCCCATGCAGATTGTTGATTTTGTTTCCTGCCATTTATTGGGGCACCGGCAAAATTATTCTTTGAAAATTGCTGATCTTCTGCATTATTTTTTTCTTTATTTATCAAATTTTCTTGTTTCAACGTTTCCTGTTGCTGAGGGTTTTCCCGGAGCCGGTTTTGTCTTTGTTCGTTCAGCACGCCTTCCGCCGGCCGGCCTCCTGCGTCTTCCGGTATCGGTGCAGGATTTGTGGTGTCCTGCATTTTGGTATTTTCTGCTTGCTGTCCGTCAGACGGCAATCCTTGTTCTCCCACAGATTCCGGCAAGGCATCATTTTCCATTTCATCCTGACCAAACATTTCTCCCGGGCCGCCCCCTATACCGCCCATATGGTTGCTTCCCATATCCGAAATGGAGATTTGACTGCCATCGACAAAGGAAGAGGAATCTGCATCCTGCTCTTCCTGTGTGGAAGGTATTTCACCATTTAACTGCCCCCGGACAGACTGCGCACGGAGGATACAATAGGTTTTCAGCGTCTGCACACCCGCGGTAAACTCTTCAAAGGTATAAAATGCTGTCGCATCACTTTGTACATAGGGCGCAAGCATCTCTGTCACTCTGTCTATTTCCTGTGCAAATATGCCGCTTTCAAAATACTGAGCGATAAACGTATCCATATATTTATGATAGAGTTTCTGATATGTTGCATTGGAAAGCAGCTGATTAAGCAGCGGCCGGTCCTCCATAGACACCCCGGATACCGGCGTATCTATCGGAAAATTAACACTTTCTGTCGCCGCATCCGCTTGTGTTCCATTTTCATCCTGCTTTTCCTGCCCAAACGGACGGCCCATACCGCCAAAGGCGCCAAAAGCCAAATTATAGTCCCATGCAATCATAGACAACATACCATTTTTTTCATACAGATAATAGTTATGTCCCAAACTGCCGGTATAACTGTCAAAGTTATTAACAAAGTTGTGAACCGCAAAATACCGCAAAACTTCATCCACATTGACCGATTCCTTTACATCTCCGGCGTTTAATTTTTCTAAGGCACGGATAAGACGTTTTTTATCTTTACCATCCACATCAAATACGCTTTGGTCAAAAATATTCGGATAACTGTCCGGATCATCGTCAATATATTGCAGGGCAACATCCTGTGCATTTCCACCCGGACCGCCGCCAAAAGCACCTCTTTTTTCTGCCCCATTTTGATTCTGTATATTTCTCTCTGTTTCGGGCATATTTTCTGCCATCTTTATGGTTCCATCCTGTATCTGTTTTTCTTCTGTCCCGGACGATTCTGCATTCTTTCCGGCCCCAGCTGTATTTTCGCCCTGCCCGCCCGTATGATTATCTTCCGGCGGCCCCGGCATTGTATTCCCAAAAGGTTTTCTGCCGTCCATCCCCGGCGGCTGCATTCCATTTTCAGGGGGATTACCGTCACCTAACTTATTTGATCCCCCCATAGACATACTGTCCGGTTTATAAATTTTTCCGGCATCTGCACCAAAATTCCGTTCTGCAAAAGCCTCTTCAATACCTTCAACCGCCAGATACAAACCCCAGGGCTCTCCATTGACTGTGATATTGACATAACTGCACAGCGGCGCATATGCCCCCATAAAATTCATCATGGTATAACTGAAATAATCTTTCATATAGGTGGTATCCTGAATGATGTTATTTAATGCCAGCTTGTCAAGCCCCTTATAGGTATTACCATCCGTATAATGATCAAATTCCACCTTGAAACTATACCGGTCAGAATCCATTCCCGCCACACTGCTGAGGGAAGAATTCCCCTTGGTACGAATAGCCGCATTAACAATTTTTTCTCCATCAATTTCAAGGTCGCAGGAAATATATTCTTTTGCCATTGCATCTTCCAACATACCATCCCAAGCCGTTTCATCCACCTGGATATCCAGTGTATGAACATAACTGGTGTTAAAAAACTCCGCATATTCTGCTGCCGTCTTCTCCGATGGTGAAAATACGCCGCCATATAGATAAAACAGCGTAAATAACACACCCACACAGACAATGATAACACAAATAAGCGTCGTATATTTTGATTTTGTCATAGACACACCTGCCAATCAGCCCATATAATCGCCGTTATAGCTAACCAAAATCGCCTGCGTAACGCCTTCTGTCCCGCAAACCTGCTGTACAAAAGATGTATCCTCTGATTTCAGCCGCACCTCATAATTTACTTCCACAGCATCTGCTGTGACCGTCTTGCTCTTTATCCGGTATTTTTTCACCTGCTCTTTCAAAAGTTCTTCCGCCTGTTTCTCAGCCTTTTCATTCAAGCAGGAAACCACCATAATATAGGGATTATCCCTGGTCTTTTTATTGACAAAGAAAATCAGAACCAAACCTATAAACAGGCTGCCAAACACCGCCAAGGGTATCATCCCTGCTGCCAGAACAATGCCGGCAGCAATTGCCCAAAACAAAAACGCAATATCCAGCGGCTCTTTGATTGCTGTACGGAAACGAACAATGGAAAGGGCGCCAACCATACCAAGGGAAAGGACAACATTGCTGGTTACAGCCAAAATAACCAGGGTCGTAATGATGGTCAGCGCAATCAATGTCACACCGAATCCGGAAGAATACATCACGCCGCTGAACGATTTTTTATAGATCAAAAAGATAAAAACACCAATTACAAAGGCCAAACCGAGGGCAATGACCATATCCAAAAGATTAACAGCCGTTACATTTTCCAAAAAACTTGATTTAAATATATCCTGAAATGTCATTTTTTCTCTCCTTCAATTATCCATAGATTCTGCATACTGCATATTTTGAAAATGCGGCACTCCGTCTGCCGCCCAACTGTACAATATCGGCAATGATTTCAGGCAGAAATTCATCATATTTTACCTCCAAAAGAATGATCGGTTCTCCAGCCGGAATGGTCGGCAGTGACCGCTCAAACAACTGATTGGCAGACAAACCGGTGCGGATATTTTTATCAATCGTTATCCGAACATTCCCCGGTTTATACACAAATGGTTCCCGTTCATAGTCCACGATGGTTTTGGGCCGCAGCATCTGATTTTTCATTTTTGTATACAGCTCCTGCAAAAGAATTTCCCCTCTGTCCCGCATCCAGGCAATGTCTTCATCCACAATCCGCTGTGCTTCTTCTTTCGTTATACGAACCGACGCCTTATGGCAAAGACCATTTATTTTGCTTTTTTTCTCCAGATTGATAAATGTATCGTTATCGTTATAATAGCGAATCCGGAATTTTTCCCGGCAGTTTACACCATAAATTTTCTCCCGCAGCGCCTTATCATCAAAATTATCAAAATATAAGCTGCGTATACGGTATTTCCCGTCTTTTCCCGCATATTTATCATGGGGTACCAACATCCGCAAACGGTTTTTAAGCGCCAAATAATCACTGAAGCTGATTTGGTGTTTATATTCATGCCGAAATTTCATCTTTTCACCTCATTTCAAAAAATACTTACAGCTGCCATTCTAAAACCCAAACCTTAAAACTGCCTTAAACATCAAATCATATTTTGTAAACAGTTTGTGAACAAAAAAACAGATGTCTTACAAAAAAAGACATCTGTTTTTTCTACAACGTTACGCCATCTTTAAAAATTGCGATTTCCTCATACCCATTCTGCTCATTCTTTGCAGGATACCCCTCAGCAACCTGCAAAATCTTTTCAAACAATTTTTCTGTCAAGTCCTCGCCTTCCAAAATGGGGCTTGCATCAAAATCAATCCAGCCCTTCTTTTTCTCAGCCAAAGTTCGGTTGCTGGATATTTTGAGCGTGGGAACCGGTCCGCCAAGGGGCGTTCCCCTACCCGTTGTAAACAAAATCATCTGTGCCCCGGCAGCCGCCAAATTGGTCACCGCCACCATATCATTTCCCGGCCCGTCAAGCAGGGATAACCCTGCTTTGCTGATTTTTTGGCCATAACCAAGTACATCCACAACCGGACTCTGTCCGCCCTTCTGCACACATCCCAAAGATTTTTCCTCCAGGGTTGTTATGCCGCCGGCTTTATTCCCCGGAGACGGATTTTCATAAACAGGCTGTCCATAATTTGCAAAATAAGCCTTAAACCCATTGATCATCCGCACCGTCTTTTCAAAGACAGTCCGATTCACACACCGTTCCATCAGCAGATGTTCGGCACCGAACATTTCCGGCACCTCAGTAAGTGCCACTGCCGCTCCCTGCGCCGTAAACCGATCAGCCACCCGGCCCACAAGAGGATTTGCCGTCACCCCGGAAAAAGCATCACTTCCTCCGCACTTTAAACCGATCTTTAGCTTGGAAACCGGGATCCTTTCCCGGCAACAGGTCTCCGCCTGCTTTTCCAATTCACAAATATAATTTATTCCTTCTGCAATTTCATCCTCCACATCCTGTACGTTCAAAAACCGGATATGCGCCATATCATCCTTTCCCAACATTTTTCGAAATGCGCCGATATGATTGTTTTCACACCCCAAACCCAGAACCAGCACACCGCCTGCATTGGGATGCTGCACCAATCCTTTGAGAATCAGCTGTGTTCTTTCGTGGTCATCACCAAGCTGCGAACAACCAAAAGGATGCGGAAAAAACTTTGCACCCGTCCGTCTGGCAATCAACTCTGCCGTTTTATTCACACACCCAACCGTGTTGACAATCCAAATATCATTTCGTATCCCAACTTCTCCATTTTTGCGCAAGTATCCATAAAAATGCCGGGGTTCTTCCCTTGTACATTCCCTTTTTACAGGACGATAAACATATGCAAGCTCCCCTTCCAAATTTGTACGCATATTATGTACATGTACATGTTCTCCTTCTGCAATCGGGCAGGTCGCATGTCCGATGGGAAAACCATACTTTATAATATTCTCTCCCTCGCTTATTTTCCGGTTTGCGTATTTGTGGCCGTCCTCCAGATGCACATCCACATTGTCCAGCTGATTAATCCGCATATTTTGCAACCTCTTCCCATAAAAATTCCAAATTCTGTCCCCAAAGCGCAGTATTTTTTAAAATCTCCCGTGTTTCCGCTTCTTTCATAAAAGCAACAATTTCCGGTTCATCCTGCGGATTCCCAATCCGATAAAACCGGAGCAGCATTGCGAAGGAAAAAATAAGTTTTTCAGGCAATTTTGCAAATTTTCTGTGATAGGCCAATATGGATGGAAGAACCCGCACACGGAATTTACTGACAGAATTTAACGCAATAGAAGAGAGATAATGCCGGATATAGGGGTTGGAAAACCGGGTAAATACATCCTCTGCGTACCGGTTCAATTCTGCCGCAGGCAGATCCAATGTGGGAATAATCTCATCAAACACACACGTCTTTAAAAACGCCGACAGCTTTTCATCCTCTATACATTCTCTTACCGTTTCAAATCCTTCCAGAAGGGCATAGGGAACAAGGGCAGTATGGGCGCCATTCAGAATACGCACCTTTCTTGTTCTATACCGCTCCAGATTGTCTGTCACCACCACATTTAAACCGGCCTTTTCAAAAGGAATTTCTTTTAAAATCCTTCCCGGCCCCTCCAGCACCCATAGATGAAAATATTCAGAGGCATCAATCATCCGGTCCGGAAACGCAGTTTCAATCATTTCGTCTTTGGGATACCCCGTCACTATCCGATCAACCAATGTGTTATAAAACAGATTGTCGGACACCACCCATTCCGAAAACGCATCCGGATATCCCCATTCCTTTGCATACCGCAAAATAATATTTTTTAATTCGATGCCATTCCTTTCAATTAATTCACAGGGCAAAAAGATAAAACCAGGAAGCCCCAAATCATACCGCCGTTTAAGCAGCTGTGTCACCTTTGCCGGAAAGGACACAGGCGGCCGGTCATCGGTGCCATCACCTTCATGATAGGCAATGCCCGCCTCTGTAGTATTGGAAACCACATACCGAAAATCCGGATTTTCCGCCAATTGAAGATATGCGTTATAATCTTTATACGGCTGAACACATCGGCTGATGACATCAATTACCCGCTTTTCTACGCCTTCCTTTCCACGCATGATATGGGTATATCTGCAATCCTGCGCAGTCAACACATCACATAGCCCTTCCCGGATTGGCTGAACGACAACCACATCAGCATGAAAATCCGTTTTTTCATCAAGAATCTGAACCATCCAATCCACAAAGGCGCGCAAAAAACCACCTTCGCCAAATTGTATTATTTGCTCTTTTCTTTCCCTCATTTCTGATAATCCCCCAAATATTTTTCTGTGCCTTTTAACATCTTCTGATAAAGTGTACGGGCATCTTCGATTCCCACCGTCATTAACGGGTCATGTAAAAAGGAAACAAACGCTCTATCAAGATTGCGTTCCAAGACTGCAGCAACCGTATTTTCCTGATTTGCCACGGTTGCCGCCATCAATCCCACTACATTCTGCGGAACATTACCGGCAAAAACCGGCCGTACGTCATCGGAGGTAAACCGCGCATTGGTTTCTACCACCGCATCAAAGGGCAAATTGGGAATTTGACCCCGGTTTGGCAAGTTCACATTGGTGACCAAATCGCCAAGTCCCAAAATGGCCTTCATCTGCTGAACACCCTCCTCGCCGGAAGGAGCAAGCGCAAAAACTTCCTCTCCGCTGCACAGGCGGCTGCTTTTTTCCAGACGGCTCGCCAAATCCTGTTTTCTCCAATGTACAGGCGTCAGATTGAATCCCCATTTAGCCACGGTTTCCGGGTTTTTCAAATACCACGCGCCGGGACAGAATTCCGCCAAATGCCGGTCTCCGGCCGCCGCAATCACTCCAAACCGCAAAAACAAATCCATTTTTACCTTTTCTTCCGACCGAAAATAATTCATCCAGCATTTCTTTATCTCTTCAGATACTGGAATTCCGTCCGCCCAATGTTTTTCGCAATACTGCCGATACAACGGATAGATATCCGCATTCCGATAATGTGCGTCCGTCAGCCAGGTAAAATGATTGATACCAACAACATTCACCTTGATATCTTCCCGCAAAACTTCTTCAATCCCCAGTTCTTCTGTCACAACCTGTGCCAAAAACCGCTGGGTGCCGAATACTTCATGACAACAGCCAAATGCCTTTATTTTTGGAAAAACCCGATACAGCATCCGCATACACATGGACATCGGATTGGTATAATTGATTACCCAAGCATCCGGACAATGTTCTGCAACAGCATGGGCAATTTTTTCTATCATCGGAAGGCACCGCAGTGCACGAATCGTTCCGCCCGGCCCCGCCGTATCGCCAACTGACTGATAAATTCCATATTCCTCCGGTGCATGAACGTCCACCTCCATTTCATCAAAGGTTCCCGGCAGGATGGAAATAATCACAAAATCTGCATTTGCAGCCGCTTCTGCAAGGGTATCCGCTGTTTTATATACAAAATTATCTCTGCCGCCCTCTATCGTATGAATTCTATTCCCGATAATTTCGTTGCTCTTTGCCGCCTCATGATCAATATCATACAGATAAACGGTACCGGACAAAGCCGGCTCCAGCGCTAAATCACTCATCAGCTTCCATGCCCATCCTCTGGAACCGCCGCCGATATAGGCAATCTTTAATTCCTGTACCTTATTGTCAGTATACCTCATACATTTACCTCCTACAAAAATTGTATTTTGTTATCAGTATACAACCAATTTTTCATGTTATCCTTTATTTTATCGCTACAAAAAGCAAAAAACAAGAATTTATGGCTTGATTTTTTTGCCTATGCTGATATACTACACAAAGGAGGTGTTTTCCGTGTACCAAGAAAATAAAATTGAGGGGTCTATATTCTATCATCATGCTAAAGTAAACCAGCCAATGTCAATGGCAGAACCCCACTATCATCAACACCACGAACTATATTATCTGCTTTCAGGTGAACGCAAATATTTTATCGGAAACCAGATGATAACCGTGCGGCAGGGGGATATTGTCCTCATTCCCAGCGGTGTCCTGCATAAAACCACCTATGTCTCCCCCGGCAGCCACGAGCGTCTCCTGATTAATTTTGCAGATGACGGACACTTTGGAAACGCACTCGCTTGTTTTGACCGGATTCAGATTCATATACCACAGCCGAACCGCCGTGCTGTAGAAGAATTGTTTTTACATATAGAGCGGGAATATCAATCACCGGA
Organism: uncultured Clostridia bacterium; assembly: GCA_910580105.1. Lineage (GTDB taxonomy): Bacteria > Bacillota > Clostridia > Monoglobales > Monoglobaceae > CAJTWN01. Next base: position 193,088 of record CAJTWN010000003.1, read on the forward strand.
TTCTTACAGTCCGGCACTGATACAATGCTATCTATATCAATTGCTGACCCTTTTATGCCGGATGGATAAAAGTATGTATTCGGAAAAACCGAATGACCAAACGGAGCAGCTCATCCGTGATTCTGCTGAATATATCAGCAATCATTATGCAGACGCCATCACCCTTTCCTCCATTGCAAAAAAGGCAGCCATGAGCCCCGGTTACTATTCAAAATCCTTCAAACGCATTACCGGCCTGCGCTTTTGTGAATATCTAACTTATGTCCGCATCCAAAGCGCCTGCCCACTTTTGGAAAACACTACCTTCCCCATAACGGAAGTAGCTGCCCGCTGTGGATTTTCGGACAGCAATTACTTTGCCTCCGTCTTTAAACGCATTAAAGGCATCACCCCAAAAAAATACCGCCAATCTGCCATACCGCAAAAATCATAAGCCGGTATCCGGCTTACCAAAAACATGGCTTGACAGAAAAATCCGGATACAGTATTATCTTTTGAAATATATCCGTGTATGTCCGCACAGAACTTCAAAATTCTATCTCATATAACTAAATTAAGATGTCCCCCGCCTCTAAGCGGCGGGCGCCGCTTAATTTTTTCAGTGGGAGTACAATCTCCCACTGAAAACGTTGAATGACGGGGTAAAGCCCCTTATTGAAAAAAACCAGGCAGGTGCCCGGTTTTTATTTTCATTCTATTCTTCCGCTTCTGTCTCCCGCAAAATGTCCATCCATTCCATCATCCGCAGCGTTTCAGCATGGGGCATCTGTGTACATTCTCTCTGCCCGTTTTCAATTGCCTCTTTTGCCGCCAAAACTTCATATTCATAACCACTGATCTGCGGCGGGCAAACAATTTCTTTGATACATTCTCCGCCCTTATGATAAAAACTTGCCTTCTGCCAATTGGTCAGATTTTTTATTGCCATATAACCATCTTCACCATATACATAAATTTGTGAAGGTGCCTCCCGATCCATAGCACACATCAGATTCGCCGTCCTGCCATCCGTAAAGCGCAAAACCATCTCGTCCGAAAGATCCACACCATCTCCTGTCAGCACCGCCGTATTCTCAAATTCTGCCACATCATGGCCAAACAACATGGCAGCCGCTGTCAGACAGTATATACCAAGGTCAAGCAGTGCGCCGCCGCCCAATTCCCGGGATACCATCCGTTCCTTATACATGATATTGGTACAAAAATCCACCCGCATACTTTTCAGTTCACCAATGATACCGCTGTGCAGGGTATTGATCACCCGGTTTTTAATCGGCAGGAATCTGGTCCACATGGCCTCGCAAACAAACACATTCTTTTCTTTTGCCAGAGAAAAAACTTCTTCAGCCTCCACAGCATTCATCACAAAGGACTTTTCGCAAAGAACATTTTTCCCGTTTGCAATACATAGCTTCATATGCTGTGCATGAAGATTATGTGTGGTCGCAATATAGACAAGATCAATTTCCGGGTCTTTGACCATCTCTTCATAGGTACCATAAAATTTTTCAACCCCGTATTCTTCCGCAAATTTCTGTGCCCGGTGTTTGTCCCGTGCCGCCACTGCATAAAGAGAAACCTCTTCCAGTTCACGCACTGTCTTCGCCATGGTATGGGCAATTCTCCCCGCACCAAGGATTGCCAAATTAAACATTCAACCGCATCCTTTCTATACGCCTTCTCCCAAAAAAGTTGGAATAAAACTTTCTTCTGCCGTTCCGCCCTCTTGCATAAAGCCATTTACAACCCCAAGTTCTGCCGCCCCATCCACAAGTGCATCATATTCTTTATCCGACACCTTTCGGCAAAGCTCGGGATAATCCTTTGTCCAGGGAAGAGGGGTATACTGATTCATTATACTCAAGTATACCATATTACCATATTTTTCATACACATACTGTACAATTTTTTCCGCCTCTGCAAGTTTATCAGGCAGAAGCAGATGACGGACAATGATACCCTTCTGCATCATTCCCCGCGAATTAAAAATCGGTTCCGGGCACTGCCGGACCATTTCCGCCAGTGCTTCTTTGGCTGTTTCCGGATAATTCGGCGCTTTTGCATACCGCCGTGCTGTCTCTTCCGTCCAGTATTTAAAATCCACCAGGTATATGTCGATCAATCCTTCCAGAAACCGCAGCGCCTCCGCCCGCACATATCCACCGGAATTCCAAACAAAGGGAAGGTCAAATCCCTGTCCTTTTGCCTGTTCAATTGCCGTCCGTATCTGCGGCAAATAGTGGTCGGGCGTCACCAAATTAATATTATTGGCCCCCTGGTCTTTAAGCGAAAAAAAGATTTCAACCAACCGTTGTATCGAAATTTTCTTTCCTGTTTCCGCCTTTGCAAGCCCATGGTTCTGACAAAATACACACCCCAAACTACACCCCGAAAAGAAAATGGTACCGGAACCCTCTTCCCCTGAAATGCAAGGCTCTTCCCACATATGCAGTGCCGCCCGGCCAACCTTAAGTTCTGCGTTCACCCCACAGACGCCTGTTTCCCCTGCCATGCGGTCAACACCACAGTTCCGCGGACAAAGACGGCAGCCGCTCATGTCCATTAATCCTTCAGATATGCACATAGTTTTTTCAAAGCCGCACCGCGGTGGCTGATTGCATTTTTGATGGGATGTTCCAGTTCCGCCATGGTCTTTCCATATTGTTCTACATAAAATACCGGATCATAACCAAATCCGCTCTCCCCTTTTTTCTCCTGCGCTATCTTTCCATTGCATTCTCCCCGGAACAACCGGGTATCCGCTCCCGGCTCTGCCAGAGCAATCACACAGACGAAAGACGCCCCTCTCTCCATGGGCGGCACATCTTTAAGTGCTTCCAATAATTTTTGAATATTGTCTTCATCCGTTGCATACGGCCCGGCATACCGCGCCGTATATACGCCCGGCGCTCCTTCAAGCGCCTCTACGCAAAGCCCGCTGTCGTCTGCGATGGTCGGCCGCTTACACGCCCGCATAACCGTCTCTGCTTTTTTTGCCGCATTTTCTTCGAATGTACTGCCGTCTTCTACAATTGCAAGTTCTCCCACACCGGCTTCGTCCATGGTCAGAATCTCAAATTCCTCTCCTAAAATCTGCCGGATTTCTTCTGCTTTATGCTTATTTTTGCTTGCCAATACAAATGTCTTCATGCACACGCCTCCCAAATAGATAACAAGATATTCAACAAATTAATAAGTACTATTTTTTATCCAAAACATCTTCCTGCACATTTTATCAGGAGATGCAGATATTATTGCATTTAGTATATCACACCTTTTTTAAAACGCAAGATAAAATCTCTTGCCCAAACCATTTTGATGTGTTAAAATGTCTAATAGAATAAAGTGGGATTGTGTTGCCAATCCATAAGAACGAGGTGTTTCACGTGAAATTTGTCAAAGCAGGCAATGTTCAAATCGGCGGCAATGCGCCGGTTTCTATCCAGTCCATGACCAACGTCCCGGCGGAAGAGACCGCACGTACCATCCATCAGATACACCGGCTGGAGCAGGCAGGCTGCCAAATCGTCCGCATTGCAGTTCCCAGCGAGGAAAGTGCACGGGCCATTGAAAAAATTAAATCCGAAACTTCCGTTCCGCTGGTGGCAGATATTCACTTTGACTACCGGCTGGCCTTGATGGCCATTGAACGCGGCATTGACAAAGTCCGCATCAACCCGGGGAATATTGGCGACGAAGACCGTGCACGCGCAGTTGCGGCAGCTGCCAAAGCAAAAGGAATCCCCATCCGTATCGGCGTAAACGGAGGTTCCCTTGAAAATGGCCTCCTGGAATCCTGCGGCGGCGACCTTGCCCGCGCAATGGTGGAAAGTGCACGGGGTCATATTGAAATTTTAAACCGCTGCGACTTTGACGATATTGTTCTCTCAATGAAATCATCCGATGTAAAAACCACCATCAAGGCCTATCGGCTTGCGCGGCAAACATTCTCTTATCCCCTGCATCTGGGGGTGACAGAGGCAGGAACTACAGAAATGGGGATTGTCAAATCAGCCATTGGTATTGGCTCCCTATTGGCCGATGGTATCGGTGATACCATCCGCGTCTCTCTGACAGATGATCCTGTGAACGAAGTAATTGCCGCACGAAGAATTCTCCGTTCCCTTTCCATTGGAGGGGATTGTGTGGAGGTCATCTCCTGCCCCACCTGCGGACGGACGAAAATTGACCTTATCCCCATTGCCAACGCCGTCAGCCGGGCAGTTGAAAGTTTGCCGGTAAAACTGAAAGTGGCCGTGATGGGCTGTGTGGTTAACGGCCCGGGGGAAGCCCGGGATGCCGACATTGGGATTGCGGGCGGCGATGGCTGCGCCGTCTTGTTTAAAAAAGGCCAAATTATCAGGAAAATACCCGAACACCAGATTGTTGAGGCATTGCTGGATGAAATTCATAAACTTGCTGCCTCAAATGAAATATAAAATATTGGATGGCGAATAATATGCAGACAGAATTATTTGATATATTTAACAAAGTAACCGTGACCGAACAATTTGCCCAGCAGCTGGAGAAGACCAAGCTTCTCTCCTGCGACGTGGACGTACCGGCAAACCGTGTTTCGCTCTGCCTAAAAAGCGATTTTTATATCAGCCGAACCGCTCTTCTTCATTATGCAGACGCCATACAAACGGTCTATGGCCTCCATGATTGCGAAATTCGGATGGATTATACCTCATTTCCGCCGGACAGCCTGTATTATCAGGAACTGATTCACCATTTTTTGCTGAAGAACGGCGGCTGCCGTGCTTTTTTGAGTGATGCAAAAGTTTCTCTGCAAGGAACGTCCCTGACCATCGAAAATATCAAGGGCGGACAGCAGATGATTGAAAACCGGAATTTTTCTGATTTTATCCGGGAAGCTTCTTCTGCGGAAACAGGTTTTGTTCCGGAAATCAATCTGGTTTTTGCCCAATTTGACAGGGAAGGTTATCTCAAACGAACCGAAATGGAAGAAATGGAACTGGTGCAAAAAACCATCGCAACCGTCAGCCTAAAAAATGCCAATGCCAAAGAACCTTCACCCGGCATTGTCCTTGGCAAAGGGGTAAAACAGCCGGTCATGCCCATCATCGATCTCTATGAAGGCATGGGCAGCTGTGCGGTGGAAGGAGAAATCCTGCAGAGCGAAGTCCGTGAAATCAAGAGAAACAACCGTCCCACCGGCAACACGGTCATCACCTTTGACCTTGCTGATGAGCAGTGGGCCTGCACCTGCAGTATTTTTTCCCGCACAGAACGCTTGGGCGGTCTTGCAAAGGCCGCCGTTCCCGGAAAACGAATCCGCGTCCAGGGAAATTATGAAATGGATGATTATACCCATAAATTTATGATCAAACTGACCGCCGCCGAGCTGCTGGAGGGAAAAACCGTCCGGGAAGATCACGCATCCAAGAAACGGGTTGAACTGCATATGCACACCAAAATGAGCGCCATGGATGCTGTCTCCTCTGTGGGTGATCTTGTTGCCCGCGCCGCAAAATGGGGGCACAAGGCCATTGCAGTCACCGACCACGGGGTTGCACAGGCTTTTCCCGATGCACATAAAGCCGCAGCAAAGGCCAAAGGCTCGGTGGAAGGATTCAAAGTTCTCTATGGTGTTGAAGGATATTTAATCAATGATACAGACAGTGCCAAGCTGGGCCTTGCCCGTCTTGGCAGAGAAAAAACTTATGTGGTTTTTGATATTGAAACCACCGGCCTCAAAGCCCAGACCGACCGCATTACCGAAATCGGTGCGGTGAAAATTGTCAATGGGACAGTAGCTGAGACCTTTTCTCAGCTTATTAATCCGCAGATACCAATTCCTGCAAAAATTGTGGATTTAACCGGCATCACAGACGCCATGGTTAAAGATCAGCCCACAATTGAAGAAGTTCTGCCCAAATTTTTGGATTTTTGCGGCGATCATACGGTCGTCACCCACAATGCAAATTTCGATACCGGTTTTATCCGGCAAAAGGCAATAGAACAAAACCTGGTCTTTCATAATGGGATTGTGGATACCTTAAAACTCTCCCGGGAACTTTTCCCCCAACATGCGAAACATACGTTGGATACCGTTGCAAAGCGGGTGGGTGTCTCTTTGGAAAATCACCACCGTGCGGTGGACGATGCAACGGCAACGGCAGAAATTTTCTTGAAATTCATGGAGATGATTGAAGAGCAAAACCATGGAAATATGCCGGAAGAAGTCAATATTGATACCAATCCGGAATTGATTAAAAATCCGCGTTATCATATCATTATCCTTGCAAAGAACTATACCGGTCTGAAAAACCTGTATAAACTTATCTCAAAATCGAATCTGAACTATTTTTATAAAAAACCCATTATGCCAAAGAGCGTAATCAAAAAACTGCGTGAAGGTCTTTTGATTGGTTCCGCCTGTGAAGCCGGTGAATTATTCCGTGCAATGGCCGCCGGGAAATCCGATACAGAGCTGGAGGAAATCGCTTCTTTTTATGACTACCTTGAGATCCAGCCCATTGCGAACAACAGTTTTATGCTGCGCAATGGTTCTGTCAGCAGTGAAGAAGATTTGCGGAATTATAACCGTAAAATTGTTAAACTGGGCGATAAACTGGGAATGCCCACCGTTGCCACCTGTGATGTTCACTTCATGGACCCGGAAGACGAGGTATACCGCCGCGTTCTCATGGGCGCCCAGGGATTTCAGGACGCAGATGAACAGGCGCCCCTCTACCTCCGCACCACGGACGAAATGCTGGAGGAATTCTCTTATCTGGGCCCGGAGAAGGCAGAAGAAGTAGTCATCACCAATACGAATAAAATTGCGGATATGATCGATGATATTCAACCCGTCAAAGATGGTTCCTATCCGCCGACCATTGAAAACTGCGAACAGGATTTGGTGGACATGTGCCACAAAAAAGCCCACGACATCTATGGCGAAGTCCTTCCGCCGGTCGTACAGGAACGGATGGACCGCGAACTCGACTGTATCACCAAATATGGATATTCCGTGATGTATATGATTGCCCACAAACTGGTGAAAAAATCCAATGAAGCAGGCTATTTGGTTGGTTCACGGGGAAGCGTCGGCTCTTCCTTTGCCGCCTTTCTTTCAGGGATCACAGAGGTAAACGCCCTCTGCCCCCACTATATTTGTCCCGGCTGTAAACACAGCGAATTCTTTGAAAACGGCGAATATGCCGTTGGTATGGATATGCCGGACAAGGTGTGCCCCGATTGCGGAACCATGATGAAAAAGGACGGTCTGACCATCCCTTTTGAAACCTTTTTGGGCTTTAAAGGCGATAAGGTTCCTGATATTGATCTGAATTTCTCGGGCGAATATCAGGCAACTGCCCACAAATATGTCGGCGAACTCTTCGGCGATAAATTTGTATTTAAAGCCGGCACCATTGGCACCATCGCTGATAAAACTGCCTATGGTTTTGCACGGAAATACTACGAACAAAAGGGGATTGAAGCGCCGGACGCCGAGCTTTTGCGCGTCTCTAAAGGGATGGTGGATGTCAAACGAACCACCGGACAGCATCCGGGCGGTATTATCGTCTGCCCGAAAACAATGGATATTCATGATTTTTGTCCCATTCAGCACCCGGCAGACAAAAAGGACTCCGACATCATTACCACGCACTTTGACTTCCATTCCATACACGATAATCTGCTGAAGTTGGATATTCTGGGCCATGACGACCCCTCCACCATCCGTATGCTGGAAGATTTAACCGGTCTGAACGCATTGGAAATTCCCTTTGATGACCAAAAGGTGATGAGCCTGTTTTCCGGCACAGAAGCCCTTGGCGTCACTCCCCAGCAGATTGGCAGTGAAGTCGGTACCTTTGGGGTTCCTGAATTTGGAACCTCCTTTGTGCGGCAGATGCTGGTTGACACCAAGCCGACCACCTTTGTTGAGCTCTTGATTATATCCGGCCTTTCCCATGGTACCGACGTTTGGCTGAACAACGCCCAGGATCTGGTCCGCTCCAAGACCGCCACCCTTTCCGAAGTTATCGGTCTGCGTGATGATATTATGGTCTATCTAATTCAGCACGGACTGGAACCCGGCACAGCCTTCAAAATTATGGAATTTGTGCGTAAGGGCCGGGCCGCAAAAGAAGGAATGCCGCCTGATTTTGAAGCAGCCATGAAAGAAAACGGCGTCCCGGGCTGGTATATTGATTCCTGTAAAAAAATCAAATATATGTTCCCCAAAGCCCATGCCGCCGCCTATGTAATGATGGCCTTCCGTATCGCATATTTTAAGGTATACTATCCGGTGGAGTTCTATATCGCCTATTTCACCGTCCGGGCAGATTTATTCGATGCTGCCCTGATGACTAAAGGTGTACAAAAAGTTAAAGACGAAATGCGGAAACTCACATTGAAATCAGGGGATATGACCCAAAACGAAAAATCGCTGTACACCATATTGGAAATCTGTCTGGAAATGTACGAGCGGGGGATTACCTTCCTTCCCGTGGATCTATATAAGTCCCATGCGCGGAAGTTCCAGAAAATAGGAAACGCTATCCTTCCGCCGCTTAATGCCTTTGCAGGTGTCGGCGATGCCGCAGCGGAAGCCATCATGGAAGCAGCAAAAGAAGGCCCCTTCATCTCGCAGGATGACCTGAAAAACCGTGCAAAAATCAACAAAAGTGTTGTTGAGACCTTGCGGGAAAATGGCGTACTGGACGAACTTCCCGAAACCAGTCAAATCAGTATTTTTGATATGCTGGGATAACATTGGCATAAGGCGTACGCAATCAACTGATGGTTTTAGATAACACAATCAGATTACATCGCAATGGCGGATATGATCCGCCCGCGCCATATGAAATAGCATAAACACAAGCACGCGCCGACGGTCCCCCACAACGGGCCTATATTTCTGCCGAGCGACCACCCAGAGGCGCTCCTACAGAACACCCCGCTTCATCTGCGGATTTTGTTGATATTTTCAGAACGACACATAGATCGTTCCCTCTTATGACCTGAATAAATAAAACATCACACAACCACTCAAAAGGCTCCACAGGGGCACGAATTCCTGCAAACTGCGCCAACACAGTGCGTTTTGCAGAAAGAAGGCTGCGCACCAAAAATATGTCGGTGACATATTTTGCAGGTCAGTATTGTAACGGACGGCAGTTCGGCGCAGTCAATAAAACCCGTTAGGGATTTTTTTAAACATACCAGCTAAAAAGCAGTTCCTACATTTGATGGAAATTGATATAGGTTATACTTCGGAGCGGCACAACAAACAAAAATGGGCATCGCAGGTGCCAGCTCCGGAAAATGAAATGCGGTGCCATCGCTATATCTCACTATTGATGCCGTCAGTCCATCGACCGGCGCCCACATTGAGAGCGATACCTCCTCTGTTCCGCAAAAGCTTTGCCTTCGCGGGAACCCTGATATCATTTTTGGGGAAAAGGAGATACAAAATGAATAAAAATAAGCGCCCAAAGGGCGCAGGCTTCCCACGAAGTGCATTTTGTGGGAAGAAGAAGGCACCGGCCTGAAAGCGAGCTTTCACCATCAGGTAAAATAAGCAAAACAGGCCGAGTACCGGCATAAGGAGTTGACAAACCATGGAAATTGCACAACAACTGGCCGAAGAACTTGGCCTAAAACAATGGCAGGTGGACAATACCATTGCCTTGATTGATGAGGGTAACACCATCCCTTTTATCTCCCGTTACCGCAAAGAGGCAACGGGTGAGTTAAATGATGACATACTCCGCACCTTTGATGAACGTCTGAAATATCTGCGCAATATGGAACAGCGGAAAGAAGATGTCAAACGTATCATTGAGGAGCAGGGGGCACTCACACCGGAACTTGCTGCGGCAATTGATGCCTGCACCAAATTAAATGAAATCGAGGATCTTTACCGTCCCTACCGGCCAAAGCGCAAAACCCGCGCCACAATTGCCAAAGCAAAGGGACTGTCTCCATTGGCGGAATATTTGAAAAATAATACCGCCTCTGAATCCGAACTGATGGCAGAAGCTGCCCGCTATATAGATACAGAGAAAGAAGTAAATTCTGAGGAAGATGCCCTTGCCGGTGCAATGGACATCCTTGCGGAAGCCGTTTCCGACAATGCAGATTACCGCAAACGCATTCGGGATATCACCTTTCAAAGTGGTATGCTGACCGTAAAAGCCGCAACAGAGGAAGACAGCGTCTATGCCATGTATTATGACTTTTCTGAACCCTGTAAAAAGGCCGCCTCCCATCGGATTCTTGCCATTGACAGAGGTGAAAAGGAAAAATTTTTATCTGTCAAAATAGACTGCGATGAAGACAGAATCCTTGACTTTTTATTAAAAAAAGAAATGCCAAAGACGCCGTCTGCTGTCAATACATATATCGAAAATGCTGTTCGGGATGCCTATTCCCGGCTCATTGCTCCGTCTATCGAGCGGGAATTGCGCAGTGAAATGACTGAAAATGCCCAGGAACAGGCCATTCGTCTTTTTAAGGTCAACCTGAAAAATCTTTTAATGCAGCCCCCGATCATGGGGAAAACCGTCATCGGGCTTGATCCGGGATATAGAACCGGCTGTAAGGTGGGTGTTGTGGACGCCACCGGGAAAGTGCTGGATACCGGTGTCATCTATGTGACCCACAGCGAAGCGCAGAAAAAAGCAGCGGCCGAAATCATCAAAAAACTGATACAAAAATATGATGCAGATATCATTTCCATTGGAAACGGTACCGCCTCTAAAGAAACCGAGCTTTTTGCGGCAGATGTTCTTAAATCCATGCCCGGCGTAAAGACCAAATATATCATCACCAACGAAGCCGGCGCTTCGGTCTATTCCGCCTCCAAGCTGGGAGCAGAAGAGTTCCCGGACTTCGATGTAACTCGCAGAAGCGCTATCTCCATTGCCCGTCGGGTACAGGATCCCCTGGCAGAACTGGTAAAAATTGAGCCCAAGGCCATCGGCGTCGGCCAGTATCAGCACGATATGAACCAGAAACGTCTGGACGAAGCCCTGGGCGGTGTCGTGGAAGACGCCGTAAACAGCGTCGGCGTAGACCTGAATACAGCGTCCGCTCCTCTGCTCAGCTATATATCCGGTATATCCTCCGCTGTGGCAAAAAATATCGTTGCTTACCGGGAAGAAGAGGGCGCCTTTACCGCCCGCACACAGCTGAAAAAGGTGCCCAAACTTGGGCCCAAAGCGTTTGAACAATGTGCCGGTTTTCTGCGGATTAAAAATGGAAAAAATATCTTTGACAACACATCTGTACATCCGGAAAGCTATACCGCCGCCCAGGAATTGCTGAAAATACTCGGATATACTGCGGATGACGTTAAAAACCACCGCTTAACCGATATTAACCATAAAATTATGCAGTATGGTGAAGCAAAACTTACAGAAACGTTAAATATCGGACTTCCCACCCTGCATGATATTGTAACTGAACTGCAAAAACCCGGCCGGGATCCGCGCGATGAAATCGAGCAGCCCCTTCTGCGCTCTGATGTAATGGGAATTGACGATCTGAAAGAGGGAATGGAATTAACCGGAACAGTCCGAAATGTCATCGACTTTGGTGCATTTGTTGATATAGGCGTTCATCAAGATGGATTGGTACATATATCTCAGCTTTCGGATAAATATGTGAAACACCCAACCGATGTAGTTTCTGTGGGTGATATTGTCAAAGTCCGCGTTTTGGGTGTGGATACCAAAAAGAACCGTATCAGCCTTACCATGAAAAGTCTGTCATCTGGCAGTCCTGACAGGCTGGAAGCAAAATAATTTCAAACAATTTATAACTAATTATTTAATTATATACCATATTACATCAATTATATAACATATTAAAGGAGTTTGACATGAAATCATTTTATAAAAAGTTTTTTATTTTAATGATTCCCATGGCGCTCAAAGAATTGATTTCTTCATTGGTCAACCTGGTGGACACCATCATGGTTGGCCAATTAGGAGAGACCTCTATTGCCGCCGTTGGCATTGCCAATCAGGTTTATTTTTTATTTACCGTTTTTTTATTTGGTATGAGCTGTGGCGCCGGGGTTTTTGCCTCACAATTCTGGGGCGCCGGGGACATTAAAAATATGCGCAGGGTATTGGGACTGAATCTTCTCCTTTCCATCAGCCTTGCCTTTATCTTTATTCTTGGTGTTTTTACAATACCAAAACAAATTTTCCAGCAATTTACCGCCGATCCTAAGGTAATGGAAGAGGGGATGCAATATATTTTCATTGTCTGCATCGGCTATCTTGCTACCGCTGTCACAACCTGTTATGACATGAGTGTTTGCTGCAGCGAAAATGCCGCTTTGCCATTTATTACAAGGGCAGCCGGTCTTGTGATAAATGTATTTTTTAACTGGATTTTCATCTTTGGTCATCTTGGTGTTCCTGCCATGGGCGTCCGGGGTGCAGCCATTGCTACAATCATAGCACGATTCTCAGAAATGGCAATTATGCTTTCTGTTATCTATGGCAAAAAATTGATCCAGGCTGCCAAACCCAAAGAATTGTTTCATTTTCACCGTGATTTGGTCGTCCGCTTTTTCAAAGCCGCTACACCTGTTATTTTAAACGAAATGGCATGGGCAATTGGAATTACCGTTTACACCTGGGTATTTTCAAAGATCAGTCCGGAAGCAATGGTGGTTGTTACCATTGTTCAGAATGTCGAGCGTTTAATGCTGGTCTTTTTCCACGGTGGCGGAAATGCAGCAGGAATCTTTATCGGAAAAGCTGTCGGTGCAAAAAAATACAAGACTGCCTACGTTTATGGAAAAAAGTTTGCTGTTCTTTCTGTAGGCCTGGCACTCATCCTTTCAATTTGCTTTGTACTTGCACGGCCGCTGATTCTGGCACCTTATAATATATCACCGGAAGTTTATCAAAGTGCCATGCAGTTGTTGTTGATTGTTGCCTTTATGATGAACATTAAATCCCTTACCTTTTTGTTAATTGTCGGCGTTTTCCGCAATGGCGGCGATACAAGAGCGGCAATGTTCATCGATATTGGCTCTGTTTGGCTGATTGGTGTTCCGATGGTTGCCTTGTTTGGGCTGGTATTCCATGCGCCATTGGTTATTACCTATGGTGTGATGTGTACAGAGGAGATTGTGAAAGTGGTTGTTGCGCTTTTCCGCTTTAAAAGTAAAAAATGGATAAAAAACTTGGTGTCTGTGTAATCTTTAATTTTAGAAGATTGCCTTTTACACATAGCAGAATAAGTATACGTATTTTGTTTGTGTTTAATTTGTTTTTTCCACACAATATGACAATGTTTCACGTGAAACGGAAAGATTTCTGTTCCACGTGGAACATTTTTTTCAGTTATCAGCAGAAACCTATTGTAATTTTAAAGGAATGTGCTATAATAAGAAAAGCTTGCAAAATATAACCATGTACGCACAAAATATTCTTTCTGTGCGTGTTCAATAAGGGGCTTTGCCCCGTCATTCAACGTTTTCAGTGGGAGATTGTACTCCCACTGAAAAAATTAAGTGGCGCCCGCCTCTAAGGCGGCGGACATCTTAATTTAGTTATATAAAATTGCTATATTCGCAGTAAATTGATCTGTACTGCTGTGAATATAAGGAAACAAGGAGATTATCTCTCCCAACCGAAACGGAGGAACTTATGGGTAAAGTAATTGCCATCGCCAACCAAAAAGGCGGCGTAGGAAAAACAACAACAGCAGTGAATCTTTCCGCTTGCATAGGGCAGAAGGGGAAGAAGGTATTGATTGTTGATATTGATCCACAGGCCAATACTACCAGCGGCCTTGGAATAGACCCTCGGGCAGTAACCAATTCTACATATAATTGTCTTGTTGATGATATTCCCATGGAAAAAGCAATCATAAAAACAGATTTTGATAATTTATGGGTTTGTCCCGGCAACATCAGCCTGGCCGGCGCAGAAATCGAACTTGCAGATCTGGAACAACGGGAATATCGTCTAAAAACTGCAATTGAACAAATTAAAAATGAATTTGATTTTATCTTTATTGATTGTCCGCCATCCCTTGGCTTGATTACCATCAACTCTTTTGGCGCTGCGGACAGCGTCCTGATCCCTATTCAATGTGAATACTATGCGCTTGAAGGCCTAAGTCAATTAACCAAAACCATCAAAATGATCAAGCAATCCGTCAACAAAACCATGAAAATAGAAGGCGTTTTGCTGACCATGTTTGATGCAAGAACCAATCTTTCCATACAGGTAGTGGAAGAGGTAAAAAAATATTTTGGTGCCACGGTATACAGTACCGTTATTCCGCGCAATGTACGGCTTTCAGAGGCCCCGAGCTTTGGGCAGCCAATCATTGCATTTGATAAAAACTCTAAAGGCGCAGAATGTTATGGTTATCTTGCCGACGAAGTCATAAAAATGAACAAAAAAACAAAGGGAAGGAAGTGATCATATGCCGGCAAAAGCAAAAAAAGGGCTTGGCAGAGGGCTTGGCGCCCTTTTCACCGAAAATGCAGAAGAAAATGTACAGGATATGGATATTTTGCGTGATATCGAACATGCAGGTGACCCAAAGGCAGACGGCAAAGCCGTGGTAACTTTGAAAATTATTGATATTGAACCAAATAAAGATCAACCGCGCAAATCCTTTGATGCAGAGAAATTAACAGCGCTCAGTGAATCTATTGCTACCCATGGCGTGGTACAGCCGATTTTGGTTACACCCACCAAAAACCATACCTATCGTATCATCGCAGGAGAGCGACGCTGGCGGGCAGCAAAACTGGCAGGGCTGAAAGAAATCCCCTGCATTATCAAAGATTTTCATGAAAAAGAAATTATGGAAATTGCTTTGGTAGAGAATCTGCAAAGAGAAGACTTAAATCCAATCGAAGAATCCGAAGGATACCGTCAATTGATGGATACATTTGGTTTAACACAGGAAGAAGTTGGGCTTCGGGTAGGAAAAAGCCGAAGTGCAATAGCAAATTCCCTTCGTTTAAACAACCTGTGCAGTGAAATTAAGCAGTTGGTGATTGAGGAACAAATTTCTCAAGGACACGCACGAACACTGCTCAGTATAAATGATAAAGAGAAACAGTTGGAGATTGCCAACCTGATTATAAAGGATGGATTAAATGTCCGACAAGTAGAATCAATTGTGGCAAATATTGGAAAACAAAAACCGCTAAAAGAACCAAAATCCACAGACAGCATGCTGCAAAAGTATTTGAAAGATGTTGAAACCGATTTGGCCTCACGCTTCGGGACAAAAGTCAAAATTCACGATGGCACAAAAAAAGGCAGAATCGAAATTGAATATTATAGTAAGGAAGAGCTGGAACGGTTGCTTTTTGAACTTAAAAAACTTTAATTTACAAAATTTGACAGCAAAAATTGGCCCCTATTTTGCAAATTTTAGGCATTGGCATAGTAATTATATTCCTATAACCAACATTTGCAATACAAGTCAATTTTAGCCCTTTCAAAGCAATATAGTATTTTTTCAAAAAAATCAACCCGAACAGGAAGTGATAAAACTGAGCGAAAAAGAAAAACAGGCAAAAAATTTATTTACCTATGCAATTGTAATGTTACTCGCCGTCATCATTATCATCATTATTGCCGCAATGGCTGATGACCGGGAAAAAGAATATCAGAGCAAGATTGATCAGACACAAGAGACGGCCAACTCGGTACAAAATGAAATTATGACACTGAAAGATGAATTATACCAATTGCAGCAGGAAAATGAAACGCTTAACAAAACGGCGGAAAGCACACAGGCATATCTGGCACAGTTTACAGCTTTGAACCAGGTATGGGCGCAAATCTCTGCCGGTGACAGCGATAATGCACGCAAAACACTGGACAACATTGATAAAACCGGTTTTGACGATACGCTTAATGCTTATTACGCTGCTTTATCAGAGCTTTTAACAAGTGATGCTAAATAAAACAGTACATTTACTTTAACCGTCCGACCAACGGCTAAAGCTTTATAATCTCAGCGGTCAGAAAGGCAAAACATGATTGATATAAAATTACTAAGGACAGAACCCGAAAAGGTCATTGCAGCATTGAAAAGAAGGAAGGAAGTCGTTGATATTGATGGTCTTCTCGCCCTTGACAAAGAGAAGAGAGAACTGCTTTATCAGGTTGAACAGAAAAAGGCAGAACAGAACAGTGTTTCTAAGCAAATTCCCGCCCTGAAAAAGGCAGGGGAAGATACAGCCGAAATTTTCACAAAGATGAAAGCCCTTTCCGCAGAAATCAAAGCCTGCGATGATAAAATCAACGAAATTGACGAACAGATGACCCAGATTCTTTATACCATTCCGAACATTCCAAATGAAACTGTCCCGGATGGCGATACCGATGAAGACAACGTGGAGATTCGCCGGTTTATGGAGCCCACCGTCTTTGATTTTGAACCCAAGGCACATTGGGATTTGGGTGATGCACTTGGCATCCTGGATCCGGCCACTGCCGCAAAAATTACCGGTGCCAGATTCACCGTCTATCGTGGGGCAGGCGCCCAGCTGGAGCGCGCCATCATGAATTTTTATCTGGACACCCACACCGGGAAAAATGGATACCGGGAGATCTTCCCGCCCTTTATGGTACACAGAAACAGCATGATGGGCACTGGCCAGCTTCCAAAATTCGAGGAAGATGCTTTCAAAGTGATGGATACCGACTATTTCCTGGTGCCCACCGCCGAGGTTCCGGTCACCAATATGCACCGGGACGAGATTCTGGACGGCAATAAGCTCCCCATCAAGTACTGTGCCTATACTGCCTGCTTCCGCGCCGAGGCCGGAAGCGCAGGCCGGGATACCAGAGGACTGATCCGTCAGCACCAGTTTAACAAGGTGGAACTGGTCAAGTTCACCAAGCCAGAAGATTCCTATGCCGAGCTGGAAAAGCTGGTGGCCGATGCAGAATCGGTGCTTCAGCTGTTAAAGCTCCCTTACCGGGTGGTAAAGATCTGTATCGGCGATCTGGGCTTCACCGCGGCAATGAAATATGATATTGAGGTCTGGATGCCCAGCTATAACCGCTTCGTGGAAATCTCCTCCTGCAGTAACTTCGAGGACTTCCAGGCACGCCGGGCAAATATCAAATATAAGAACTCGCCCAAGGAAAAGGCGCAATTTGTCCATACCTTAAACGGCTCCGGCGTGGCCATTGGCAGAACCACCGCGGCCATCCTGGAAAATTACCAAAATGCAGATGGCTCCATTACCATTCCAGAGGTTTTACGGCCTTATATGGGCGGAAAAGAAGTAATAGAGAAAGAAGAGCTGTAAAAAAACTGCTTCACATGAAACACAAATTCCGGCAAAAAAATACCCTCTTAGAGGAAATGATACAAGACCGTATAGTAAATAGTTTTGTATTTGTTGTATAGACATTTACATCGGGAAGAGAATAATATAGAACGGCGGAAATCCTTGTAAAATAAGGGTTTCCGCCGTTTTTCTATGTTCATTTGTCTCTTAAATCTGCAAGCAGATACTAAAAGAAAACAGATTGTTTCAGATATTCATGGATTATCTGCTTAACCGAATTTCTGCACATTCTCTTCGCCGGACAGCATCAGGGCAGACAGAACAAGTTTAAACTATACTTTTCAATTAATGCCTGTGTAAAAGTTTTTGAAAACATAGTACAACCCCGCTGGTTTTGATCAGTTGTTTTTAACGCCAAATTTATATGCTGCAATCCTTCTGCCGTCAGTGCCTGTCTATCGAATTCTTTTTACAACGATAAATATGATGAAAAGGACATTGCTTATTCCATACTTTTAACCCCGTCTGCAAACCGCACAAAATTATGGGCGTGCAAACATAGCGACAATCGGGAAGGTCAGACCACGATTTTGCCTTGCATTGCAGGCACATCCAAAAAACTCTGAACATGCAGCAGGAAAATATAAAAGAATAATATTATTCATCTTTACAGGAAATAAATTAAAGATTATTACAAACTTATCAGATGTTGTATGTTGAAAAGAAAAAATCAAAGCTTTTTCACAAGCATAACATATTGGAACAAACCATAACGATGTGTCAATGATCCCTTTAGGGAATTTTGGGGGAAAGTTTCTTCTACGGCAGATGAATAAGACCCGGCAAAACGAAAAGCGGTATGGGACGGCTGCATGCCGCTCCATACCACAAACACATCATAGTATTGTTTTATCTCATACTGCCCCTTTCAGGGGTTATTATTTATTTACTTAACATCCACTGCTGCTGCTTTGGCAATGGGATACAAATCGCTTTTATCCCATAGGAATGCTTTCACACGGCAGGCATTTTCACGGATTGCGTCATTTAATTCCATGGTCACTTGAACAGGAATGCCCTTCTGCCCTCCGTTTATGTCTTGTACTTCCGACTTTGCGGCAAGCAGACAATCGTTTTCATCATACACAGCAATAATAATCATTGCCGGCAGCGACTGGCCAGTTCCTGTTGAAACGGTCACTTTTGCCGTCACAGCCTCCACACCTGCCAATGTTTCTGCCAGTGCTTCCTCCCCGTTATAAATTTTTATTTCAGAAATTGTTGTTCCGGCGGAATCAAAGACTACTGCAGAACGGTCTGCAATAACAACCGGCGCATCATATACGGGCACATCATAAAAGGTATATGCGCCACCCTCCTTTTCCCAATTTGTCATTGCATATACGATTCCGGTCCGTACATCAATATATACCGGCTCATCAAAGTTCCCGTTTTCAACACGAATTTCGACCGGTGATGTACTGATTTCATCCGTTGGCGCACCACTGCTGTCCCAAAATGCAAGAATCTGTTTTTTGGTATTTTTATTCTCATATGCAGTAAAGTGCAGCGACTTTGTATAATTCGTTTTATATTTATAACCGGAAATTATCTCCACATTTCCGTCAAAAACCGAAGCGATATTTTGATAAGCATAAAACGCCTGTTTGGGCTTTCCCATCGTCATTGTTTTTGTATCTACATGGATCAGCCCTTTCCAGTTTGTCCCACCGTCGTCATATTTTAAATCCACCAAAGTAAAAATACTGATTGGAACTTCTTTCACCCTTGCAGAGAGCATCCTCCGCGCAACCCATTTTGCCTGTTTTAATTCAGTCGAACTCCAGGAAGATAACGCGCCGGAACCGCCCTTTCTATGGGGTGCCCCAGTCTCTCCAACCCAAACCTCAATATGATCAGCATAAGAGGCGCAAACATTTTTCCAGGTGGTCAGCGTATTCGAATCCGGATTGGTGGGATACCCATGTACAGTCACAACATCAAGATTATCTAATTTCCCTTCTGTCTTTAACTTCGACAGAAATGTTTTGAGATTACTCGAATCTGACTTCGCAGCAGCCATACCGATCGTTCTGGCCTTCGGCTGTACTTCCTTTACAATATCAGATGTTCTGATGAAAAATTCCGCATACTCGCCGATTGTACAGGAACCATGGTCTGCTTCGTTCCAAATTTCCCATTCAAAAACTTTATCCTTGAAATGTGTAACAAGAGCGCGCACCCAATTATCCCAGGCCTCCAACGCCTCTTCAGAGGTCGGAATTCCCCCGGAAAGGGTAGTACCGCCACCTCCCGGATAAATAGAATTGCCATAGCATAGGCAAATCCATGGATGCACGTTTCGGGATAATGCGTCATCAACGACCTCATCCAGCCATGCCCAATCATATACGCCCTTTTGTTTTTCACATTTTGCCCAGCCGCCCTGAATCCGCATCCTGTTTGCACCAGTTTGACCCACATATTCCTTATAATCATTATAAATTGCCATATCCCGGTCAAGGCATTCACATCCAATAGACCAGTATTTACAATCCACCTCACTGGAAGATTTTTTCTTCAGCTCTCCCAAATATTCATATTGAATAGAGGTTGCGCGGCAGGTGAAATTCACCTGCCCAGTGGGTACCTTTTCTCCGGCCGCCCCATAGAGTATTGCATAAAGGCTGTGGTCCCCTGCCTGTGCATCTGTATACACCCCCTGGAAGGGTTCTGTTGCAGACTCGCCGATTTTGTTTCCATCCACATAATATTCAACTTTCGCAACAGAACCTGAAATACAGTTCGCCTCTATCGTGATCGGAATGGCCTGCCCCTCGACAAACTCATCCCCCTCTTTAGGCGAAAGTATTTCTCCTGCCGGTTCCGTATAGGTTGTACGTATTTTATCCGGATAATAGGTCGTTATCTGCCGGCCTATATTATTTTCTTCCCCTTCACATCTCGGTTCAATTGTACAAAAAATGTAATGCCCGGCATCGTCTTCTTTTATCTGATACGTTGACTTCACACTGGTCGTTTCGGCCAGAAATTCCACATCCTTCTTATATTCCGCATCCGATGACCGATACCAGCGAATCACACTCCCTTTTTCCGGGATATTTTCATCATGCCGATATGTATAGTGCAAATTCAGGGTTTGCCCAACCACAGGATCACCGGTAATCTGTCCGTCAGATACCACCGGCCGCTTTGCTCCTGATATATAGGAAACTGTCATATCATCAATTGCCAGATAGCTCTCTCCCGTAAAACATAAACTTGCAATTCCATCTGCCATATAATACTCCCCTTCTGTTCCATTGGGATACCATTTCCTGTCTTCCGTCCCTAAAACAGTATAATTATCAGCAGAGCCTGTTCGATAGCTTGTGGTTACGGTCTGATTATCAAGATCATAGGCCACTTTTATCCATGGATAGCCCTTGGCACTGATTACCTCCTTATAACCATCCATCTTATTAAATGTAAACTTGTCTATATAGGAATTACCTGTACGAATATTGGTTCTCCACGCAGAATTCACAAAATACTGAAAGATATTCACAATGTCCGAAGTGGTTCCATATCCCGTCTTCGGTTCAGAATAGGTATATAAAAAATTTGTGGTGCTTTGTCCATATCTTTTTACACGAAATTCCACCGTCAGCTTACCATCTATATACTTTTGCGGCAGATTAAGATATGCTTCGGTTTCATTTTTAAACAAATAACTGCCTGTATCCATTACCATCGAATTATTGACCGGTGGATTTGTATCGGTTGAAAGTTTAATTAAAGACGCATCCGGAAAGGTATTTCCAAAGGTCTTTCCATCTTTTTTTACAAATGTCCATTGTAACTGCCCATCTTTATACAATTCCTTAACCGTATCTGCATCATTGGTTACCACATGATAGCTGCCAGACTCGAAATCATCTGCATACAAAATGATGGCCTGTTCATCCTCTTCTGCAAAACAAGGCGCAATGTTTATTCCCAATACCACACTGAGCAATAAAACAAAAATTTTTTTCATTTCTTTCAACCTCCTTTTTATTTAGTATAAAAGAGTTTCATTAAAAATTCTATTCTTTTTATTACTACACGAAAAAAAGTATTCAAAATATAACAATTCTTTCCTAAAATACAACACAAAAGACCCTAAACGTGTTATAATAGTAAAAAATTATTGATGGGTGGAGATAAAAATGCGTGATTTTGATAATATCCCCTCCGATTTTGTTATTCAGCTGAAGGACCGGAGCCAAAAAAGCATCCGGGGATGCCCCCATTATCACAATAGCTTTGAATTTTTTTATCTATGTGAAGGTGAACTGGATTACCACATCGGAAATTCAACCTATCATATGCAAAAGGGCAGCATCGTCATGATGAAACCCGGTATTCTTCACTGGGCAGGCGACTACAAAAAACCAGACCGAAAAAGAATATTACTGTATCTCAAAAAACAATTTTTCCAGGAAATTCTGAAGGAAAAGCCGGATTTCCTGGATTTCTTTGACAAACAATATGTCTCCCTTACAATAAATCAGCAAAGAAAAGTTGAAGAACTCTTCGACCAACTTTTTGAAGAATACTATCGGGACAGCGGCGCCAATATGATATTTGTCAAAGCACTGGTTGTTCAGCTGTTCTGCCTGATTGACCGCTATACTTCAGAAACAGCGTATGAAAAATCACTCCCCGCCGCCGCTAAAATCCTACCGGAAAAAATCCAGAATGCCATCCAATATATTGAAGAAAATTACGCGGAGAATCTAACACTGGCTGCAACCGCCGCCTTTATCGGTACACATCCAAACCATTTAAGCCGAACTTTTAAACAATGTACCAATTATACTTTTTCCGCATATGTGCAGCAAGTCAAATTAAAACACGCTGCAGATTTATTGCTGCATACGGATTTAAATATTACCCAAATTGCATTGGATACGGGCTATAATTCCCTTAACCATTTCTGCAAAAGTTTTAAAAAATTAAAGGGTATATCCCCCTTAAAATTTCGAAAAAAAACATAATTCATGCAAAAAATTTCATCAATCATCTTTTAAAGTTTAAAAGAATTTTGCATAAAATTATGCCTCATTTCATTTTCGGTTTAGCAGATAACAATCGGCCTTTGCTTTATATCCTGTGGCGGTAAATAAAGCTTCTGCTCTTTTGGAAACATAAAAAGACGCCTGGTGAACCGACCTCCTAATCGTTAGATTTTGGTCTAACTTTTGGGGGTCGGTTCATGACTCAGCGTCTTTTTATATACACATTTTTTATCAGACAAAAAATTACTGCAAGTGCTCAATAGAACCTAAAATGGTCTGCTCTTTTGCCTCTTTTCCATATTTGTCCACTTCCGCTTTATTCCGCGGGCCATGGGTCAGACATCCGGCGCCGCCGATACAGCCGTTGACACAGGCCATACCCTCGATAAAGTTTTCCTTCAGTACGCCCTTAGAGGCCTTCAACAGTGCCGTCCGGCACTCCTCAATACCGTCGCAGGACACACCTTTCAATTCAAAGTCATCTATTCCTTGTTCCTTCAAAGATTCAGCCACCGCTTCGGCCAGACCGCCGCAGCGGGCAAATATTCTTCCAAAATAAGAGGCGTTATCCAGAACACCTTCCGGCAGTTCTGTCATATCAATATCACGGCTGTCAATCAACGCCTGCAATTCACTGAATGTTAAAGCACTGTCCACATAGGGTTTTACCTCATCCCACTGGATTTCCATCTTCTTCGCTGTACACGGCCCAATAAAGACCACCTTTGCCGTTGGGTCTGTCTTCTTTATGTATTTTGAAATTGTTGCCATCGGTGACAGATTATGCGAAACCTTATCCTTCAATTCGGGAAAGGACTGCCGGATATAGGTCACAAAGGCCGGGCAGCAGGAACTGGTCAGAAATCCTTTCTCTGCAAGTTCTGCCGCCTCGGATGCGGCAACCATATCAGCGCCCAATGCGGCTTCCACCACACTGTGGAACCCAAGCTCTTTAATTGCACTGATTACCTGTCCCAGTTTTAAGGTTGAATCATACACAAACTGACTGGCAATAGACGGCGCAATAACGGCATAAACCTTATATTTTGTATTATTTTCACTCTTTTTTATCATATCAATAACATTCAGCATAAAGGATTTGTCCATAATGGCGCCGAAAGGACACTGGTAAACACACGCTCCGCAGGAGATACATTTCTCATTGTCAATCTTTGCGGATTTATCTTCTTCATTCATACTGATGGCATTGATTTTACAAGCCTGCACACATGGCCGGACATAATTGGTAATCGCACTGTAAGGACAAACCTTTGCACACATACCACAGTTCACACATTTATCCTTGTCAATCCGGGCCTTCTGATTTTCATCAAATGAAATTGCGTCCCGCTTGCAGGCATCCTGACAACGGTGAGCAATACAGCCGCGGCAGTTCTGGCTCACTTCATAACCGCCGACCGGACATTCATCGCAGGCAATGTTCAAAACTTCAATAACATTCGGATTGGCTTTGTTGCCTCCGGATGCCATATCAATTCTTTGTGCAACTATAGCACGTTCTTTATAGATACAGCACCGCATGGTTGGTTTATCACCGACAATCTTGCTGGCGATATTGTTAAAGCTCCCCATCAATGTATCTTCCCAGGCATGCCGGGCCACTTCACGCAATACCTTATATTCCAAATGCTGTACCTGTGTATCAAATTTTCTGATTGGTTTCATATTCCACCTCTTGATTTTGTAAATATATTTAATAGTAGGTCAAAGTAACCGTCTTTCCCATCTGCTTCAAACACTCCGTCAATTCCTCAATCAGCCGCAGCTTGATACTGAAGGTTATTGGAAGATCAGGGTTTTGATGGGCTGAATTAATAGCCTTACCTACAAAGAAATTAATGTCTGTCGCCTCCTGAAACAAAAGTCTTGCAATGCAGGATGCGCCATCCTTTTTTATGCTCCATTTTTCAAACATACTATTATCATCCAGATAATTTTTTGCATATTCCAGAACATGACTGACGGTAATCACCCCTTCGGTTACTAAATCTACGCCGTCAATCTTTGCAGTCGGCGGCACTTTGGGATCGAAATAGTCAATCTCTGTTTCCACTTCCTTCCCAAGATACCGGGCCGCAATGGTTGATGTTGTGCCGCCGCAGACAATATGTTTGCCTTCCCTGCCAAAGAAGGCCGATAACATCTCTTCATCGTCTGCCTTGTTTGCCGGCGGGCCAATCATCAGGTTGCACATCTTTCTTTTCCGTATCTGCACGGTTGCGATGGTGGTATCATCTCCCGGCCGGTAAGCATAAAGCCGGTTACACTCATCAGAAATCAGGGATGTAATGGTCTTTGCTGTCAATTTCTTTGTGTATCTCCCTTCAATAAATGTGATGATATTCTCCCGCTGCCAGCCATAGTTTAAAACCTCGCCCACACCGGCGTAAATAGCGCCGTCACTCATGGTGATAAAGACATCATCCAGCTCCAGCTTCAGCCGGCTTTCACAAATCGTCTTTCCCTCTATAATGCGCTTTTGAACAGGATAATCAAAATGTACCCCATTCCGAAGAAGAATGACCATAGGATTGTCAAACTGGATTATTTCAACTTCCTGATTATCAATGAACCGCATAATGGTAAAGGTAGAATACGCAACACCTCTGCGCTGACATACAGGCAGTGTGGCGGCAATGGTCGCAACACAATCGTCAACACTCATCTTTTCAGCAATCATGGTTGAAATAATTTTGGAAGTCAGCGTAGCAAGAATATTTGCCTTCACACCACTGCCCAGCCCATCCGCCAAAACAACAATCAGTTCCTTGTCCTGCCGGACTACCTCCACCATATCACCGCAAAGCTGCTCTCCCTGTTTATTTAAACTGAGATATCCAACGTCTGCAAATAAATCATTCATCCGCCAATGTCTCCTTTAATTTCGTCAGTGCAATTTTGGTCTCCGCAGTTGTCTCTCCCAGCAAAGACGCAATCTCCTGCACAACGCGCATCTGTTTTTCTACCACTTTATCTGTAATTTCCACCACTTTTTTACTGTGATCCTCTTTGCTCATCCGGATACGTTCCTCTTCTGTTACATCTTTCATAATACTCATCACAATGTTGTATTCCTTGTCATAGAGGATGGTCTCATCCACATATTTGTCGTATTGCTCCAGATACTTCCGAACCTCTTCTCTGCGTTTTGGCTCATTCATTGCCAGCAGGTAATCCGTCGGATCCAACAGCTTCATAATAGATTCACCCGCAACATCCCGCTGATTTTTTACATTCAATATCTTCTGTGCCGCGGTATTCATCTGCTGAATTTCAAGCTGTTCATTGAGCACAAAAATCCCATTGGGCGTGTTGCTGATAATTTTATCGGAAAAAGACTCCGCCTTATCCTTCAAGTAGGGCAGACACATGGAGAGATCTGCCTTTCCGCTGAGCACTGCGGCCGCCTTTTCACGACAGGTATTATATCCGCAGCTGCCGCAGTTCAGCTCCTGTTCCGGTGAGTTCTTGCCCATTTTCCGCAGAATTTCTTCAATAGCGGCACTTCCCGGCCGCGGCTGCGCCTTCCCTTCAAAGGGCATTGCCTTTGCCAGCTTTTCCGAAGCAGCATCCTGAACAGAAAAATCCGTCTTCCCGGCAAACCGGTTGACTTCCATATACTCCTGCACATGATAATATTTTCCGCTGCCCATTGCAGGACCGCCAATACAGCTTCCCCGGCAGGCCGACATTTCAATGAAACAATCTTCTATCTTTCCATTCTCAATATCTTCCAACGCCGCCATACACTCTTCAACGCCGTCAATGGCCATATAGGCAAAGTCTTTTTCCTTATCCATAGAACGCAAAATCCCGCCCGTGACAGGAAAAAGCCTTGAACGGCCGCGCTCGCGGCTGTCAGGCGTTTCTTCAAAGGTCACATGTTCCTCGTCCATCCAAAGGGACAATTCCTCAAAGGTAAGTACACAGTCAACAATCCCCGCATATTTGTCCGCTTCATCCTTTTTGGAAATACACGGCCCAACAAAAACCGTGTAACATCCCGGATGATCCTCTTTCAGTTTCTGACAATGTGCAAGCATCGGCGACTGAATATGGGCAAGATATTTAAGCGCCACCGGATATTGCTTCTGAATCAGGGTGTTGACGCTGTGACAGCAAGAGGAAATAATGACCTTTTGCTGCCGGCCGGCAACCATTTTCTCATATTCCCTTTTGACAATCTGGGCGCCAATCGCGGTCTCTTCCGCCGCAGCAAACCCCAGTTTCTGCAAAGCTGCCTCCATCATGTCCATATGTACACCCGGATAATTTGCAATGTAAGACGGGGCAACACTGACATAAACAGGTGTTCCTTCTGCAATCAAACGTTTTGCAACATGAACATCACTGCGGATTTCCTTGGCATTTTGAGGGCAGTTGACAAAACAGCGTCCACAAAGGATACACTCATCTTCAATGATATGCGCCTGATTATCGGAAAACCGGATGGATTTCACCGGGCATGACCGGATACACTTATAACAATTTTTACAATTTGACTTTTTCAGCTGCAGGCATCCACTCATTTCTATCACCTCACAGCGCTTTTAAAACGTGTTCTTCAAAGAAAGCATCAAAAGCGTCTGCTTTCACTCCAAGTACCTGATCATCTATTTTAACACTGACGCCATTGGTACAGTTTCCGAGACAAAAGGCCGCCTTTAAATTCACCTTATCTTCCAAATGATATTTTTCAATATTCTCTTTCATCAGAGTAATAATATCATATGAACCCTTCAGATGACAGGAACTTCCAACACAAACACTAATTTCCATTTTCTATACCCCCATTTACAACGGATTTTATTTTCTGCAAAGAATATGCCAAATACCACAATTACGGCATTATTCAACATTATTATACTGGATTTTAGGTGGAATGTCAATGAAAGAAACTTTGTTAACCAATGGCGGTATTACCAAAATCCACTCCTTTTATATCTATTCTTTCTCTCATGAAAAAAAACTGAAAGTAAAAGTTTTTTACAAAAAATGCTTGACAAGCAGTTGAAATCAGTGTATAATAACACTTGCGTTTCGAACATAAATGAATATAATTGCATAATATTTGCACCTTTAGCTCAGCTGGCTAGAGCACCTGACTCTTAATCAGGGTGTCCGGGGTTCGAATCCCCGAAGGTGTACCACATCGCGGCAAGCCTTTTGGCTCGCCGTTTTTTTGCACAAAAAACGGCGTCGCTTTGCCGGCTGCCGCTCCTTTTCCCCACAAAGCGCAAGCCGCTTTGTGGGGACCCCGGCACACGCCGGAAGATATGGTATCTTTTGGGGTAGGTGAATCAAAAAATTACGCAGCATCCTCATTCATAGGAATGAGGATTTTACTTTTCCACTATTTATGATTCAATTTTGACAATAACGTAAAGTGAAATTTTTATAGACTCCTCACGAAAAGCATCAAATATTAAGCTATTGCTGCATCATGGCATGCGGTGGCACTTTAATCTAAGTAAAATATAGGTATGAACATTCGAATGTGAAAAACTTGGATTGGAGTGATAAAATGCAGAAGAGTAAAAATTGGGCCAAATGGCGGGCGGCAATAAATCCGGGAACCTGCCTTGAATGTTTTACAAGAAACGGAAAAATTTTTTCTTACGACGAACTTACCAAAATCGGCGAACCACAATTACATCCGAACTGCAAATGCTGGCTGGAACAGATGCTTGCCATCGCCGCAGGCCGTGCAACAGAGCTTGGCATGAACGGAGCCGATTGGTGGCTGTATTACCTTCATGAACTGCCGGGGTATTATATAACCAAAAAAGAGGCAAGACAACGAGGCTGGAGGCAAGCAAAAGGAAATCTAGCAGATATTTTACCAGGATATATGATTTTTGGCGGACAATATTATAATGATAATGGTATTCTTCCAGGCAAAGCTAACCGTATTTGGTACGAGATTGACATCAACTATCATAGCGGTTACAGAAATGACCATAGGATCGTATTTTCCAATGACGGACTTATCTTTGTAACCTATGACCATTATGAAAATTTTATAGAAATTATAGGAGAGGATTCATATGGAAAAGATTATTTTAGATTTTTCGAAATGTAAAAATGCTTTAGATATGTATGATGTAATGCACAAAACCTTTGCTTTCCCATACAAATGGGGCAATAATCTATCTGCTCTTTTTGATGCAACGAGTTATTACTGGGAAGATGAAACCTGCTTGGTTATAAGAGGATATCACATGGTCCCTAAAGAATGGCAGCCGTATATAGATGACATTCTTAAAATTTTCCAACGTGTCCATGACGAAACACCGAATGTAACTTTTATTGTTGAATCATAGGAGAATCATATGGAAAAAATTATTTTAGATTTTACGGGAGCAAAAAACTGGATGGATATCTATGACGTGATGAAAAAAGCTTTCAATTTCCCTTACAAATGGGGCAATAATCTTGACGCGTTATTTGATGCAATGAGTTATTATTGGAGAAACGAAACCTGCTTAATCGTTAGAGGTCTTGCCACGGTTTCTAAAGAATGGCGGCCGTATATGGACGACATCCTCGACGTATTTCAAGATATTCATGACGAAACGCCAAATGTGACTTTTATTGTTGAATCATAGGAGAATCATATGGAAAAAATTATTTTAGATTTTACGGGAGCAAAAAACTGGTTGGATATCTATGGTGTGATGAAAAAAGCTTTTAACTTTCCTTACAAATGGGGCAATAATCTTGACGCGTTATTTGATGCAATGAGATACTATTGGGATGAAGATACTTGTTTGGTTATAAAAGGACTTGATAAGGTGTCTTCCGAATGGCGGCCGTATATGGACGACATCCTCGGCGTATTTCAACTTGTCCATGACGAATCACCGAATGTAACTTTTATTGTTGAATCATAGGAGAATCATATGGAAAAAATTATTTTAGATTTTACGGGAGCAAAAAACTGGTTGGATATCTATGGTGTGATGAAAAAAGCTTTTAACTTTCCTTACAAATGGGGCAATAATCTTGATGCGTTGTTTGATGCTATGAGTTATTATTGGAGAAACGAAACCTGCTTAATCGTTAGAGATCTTGCCACGGTTTCTAAAGAATGGCGGCCGTATATGGACGACATCCTCGACGTATTTCAAGATATTCATGACGAAACGCCAAATGTGACTTTTATTGTTGAATCATAGGAGAATCATATGGAAAAAATTATTTTAGATTTTACGGGAGCAAAAAACTGGTTGGATATCTATGGTGTGATGAAAAAAGCTTTTAACTTTCCTTACAAATGGGGCAATAATCTTGACGCGTTATTTGATGCAATGAGATACTATTGGGATGAAGATACTTGTTTGGTTATAAAAGGACTTGATAAGGTGTCTTCCGAATGGCGGCCGTATATGGACGACATCCTCGGCGTATTTCAACTTGTCCATGACGAATCACCGAATGTAACTTTTATTGTTGAATCATAGGAGAATCATATGGAAAAAATTATTTTAGATTTTACGGGAGCAAAAAACTGGATGGATATCTATGACGTGATGAAAAAAGCATTCAATTTCCCTTACAAATGGGGCAATAATCTTGATGCGTTATTTGATGCTATGAGTTTTACATGGCACAAAGAGATTTGTTTGATTGTGAAAGGCCTTGATAAGGTATCTTCTGAATGGCAGCCGTATATGGACGACATTCTTAAAATTTTCCAACGTGTCCATGACGAAACGCCGAATGTAACTTTTATTGTTGAATCATAGGCAAAATATAGCGCATCTAAATTGTTCACCTTTATCCCTTAGGAATAAAGTTCACTTTGCTCCATTTTTCTTTACAAAGAAAAAATTCCGCCCGCTTCCTTGCTGCTCCTTTTCCTAAAGGATCATTATTATTCATCACCCCACATAATCTCACCATTTTTGGATTCAAACATTTTGATATAACTTCTTACCAAGACCTCCAACTCCCGGTTGGCAGACCGGCCTTCCCAGTCTGATACGTAACGAAATTTCTTAAATAAATGCCAGTCTATCAAAAGTGTGTATTTTACTATTTCTTTCATTTTTTCCACCTACATTTTATGCTTTTTCTATCATACGACATTACTCTTCAAAAAAATATTTTAAATCTATCTCCCCATATTTATTTTCAAAACGTTGGACACATATTTTTATGATATATTCAAATTCCCGGTTTACACTTCGCCTTTCCTCATTGGCTATATATTTTATTTTTAAAAATAGTGCCCGATCTAGCCGCAGTGTGTATTTCAACAATTTATTCACCATTATTTCACCTGCCTTTTACACAATACTAACCCGAATTGATGTCGATGGAGCAACTTTTTTCTCTTTTTTATGTGAATTTCTGTATTACACGTATCAAAATTACTTCTCCGCTATTTTTCTATTATAATTGAAAACTGGTAACTGTACAGCTAAAAACTTGATTTTATTGCATAGAAAAACACGCTTTAAGTCTTCTCGTCTGTGTTAATATGGTTTACTATAATGTGCGTATTGTTTCTTCTTTTTTGTATATTTACACTAAAACCCAGGATTGGTATCCTTTTCCTCCCTTTTCATCAATTATCCTTATTTTAACTCAATACAAAGGCTAAATCCACAATACATCATCTTTAAATTTACTAAGGTCATTGTATTGATTTTTGTCATTACATAAGTTATATAACATATATAAACAAATTTAATTATAAAAAGGAAGGAAGAAGACAATGAATGAAAAAAAGACCGTCCATGATGTCTATATTTGCAGTGATTGTACGGACAAACTTACAAGAATTTTTTCGCCTGACAAATAATGAATTGCAATCGCTTCTCATGTTATTCCAAAAACACAAAACCAACCGTTTTGCGTTGTGGTTTCGTCATGTCTTTCCATTCTCGTGACTGTCTTGCCTTAATTCTGACCATCAATGCGTGGAACGAATGGACGGTAGGCAGCTGCCTTGAACCAGATATGGAAAATGGAGAAGGTTATTTGAACGCAATAAAGGAAGCAGCAAACCGAAAAACAATTCAAAACGTTTACCTTTGCGAAAACTGCGTCAGCAGAATAGCAAATGCTTTTCTTTCAAATTGTTCTGACCAAGAAATTTAGTTCCCCATTTCTGTACGAAATCGTTTCCGTTCCTCCTTGATTTCTTATAAATGTTTTGCTACAATTAAGAAAATGCTGAACACGGAGGAAGAACTATGCAAAAATATCAAGTTGGGGCCTATTACTTCCCCAATTTTCACCACGACACGCGCAATGATGATTGGCACGGGAAAAATTGGAACGAATGGCGCCTGTTACAGGCTGCAAAACCACGCTTCCCCGGTCATCAACAACCCAAAATTCCCCTTTGGGGCTATGAAGATGAGGCTAATCCCACTGTAATGGCAAAAAAAATAGATGCTGCCGCAGATCATGGCCTCACCTCTTTTATCTTTGATTGGTATTGGTATGAAGACGGCCCATATTTAAACCGCTGTCTGGACGAAGGCTTTTTGCATGCGGAAAATAATCACCGGTTAAAATTTTCCCTCATGTGGGCAAACCACGACTGGACCGATATTCATCCTGCACAGCGTAATTGGAAAAAAGGCATCAATACGCTCGCCTATGGAAAGGTAAGCCCACAGGCTTTTTATGCTGCAACCGAACACATGATCAAGCATTACTTCTGTCATCCATCCTATTGGCGAATAGACGGTGCCGCCTATCTCTCCATTTACATGATTGCAGGCCTCGTACAAAGTTTTGGTGATGTTCAATCCACAAAAAATGCACTCGATGAACTTCGCAGCCGTGTGCGGGCAGCCGGCTGCGGAGAACTTCATCTCAACGCCGTTGTTTGGGGCCGGCAAATTCTTCCGGGCGAAACCAAACCCGCAAACATTAACCAACTGCTGAAGGATCTTGGATTTGACAGCGTTACATCCTATGTATGGATTCATCACCAGGGCCTAAATCGTTTTCCCCGGACAGATTACGCAGATTATATGAAAGAAAATATAAAAGATTTCCAGCGTTTTTCAGACAAATACGAACTACCGTATTATCCTAATGTCACGATGGGATGGGATCCCAGTCCCCGGACAATCCAAACAGATGAATATGATGATGTCGGTTATCCTTTTACTGCTACATTGTGCAACAATACCCCAAAAAATTTTAAAACAGCTCTTCAGGCAGCAAAGGACTTTATGGATTGCCGCAATACATCAAAAATTCTCACCATCAATGCGTGGAACGAATGGACGGAAGGCAGCTATCTTGAACCGGATATGGAAAATGGAGAAGGTTATTTGAACGCAATAAAGGAAGTCTATATGGATAAATAATATTTATTCAACAAGCCGGCCATGGATAATACCATGGCCGGTTGTATTTTTTATTCTATATCCATATCTTTTCTAAAATCATTCATCATCTGATCTAAATTCCAATCTCCCGCGCGGAGGGACCTGACGGGTAACAATTTTTTGTACATTCATTTTAAAGGGACGCCAGTCCAAATTGCAGGCACCGTAGTATTGCATAATATTTGCTATTTCTCCAGTTTCTTTTTCTAATTTTTTATCGACACAATTTTCTATGATGTAATATCTCCCATGCTCTATCCCATAACCGCTTATTTTATTTAAAGAAAAATAGCGTATTGCTCCTCTTTCATCCAGCAAACACATCATCATAGGGCTAACATTCTTCATTTCTTTGCTGTTCAAAACTTCAATTTGAATACTCCGATATTTCTCATCCAATTGCTCCGAAGTAATCAACAAATGCTTCTCACCTTCCATATCAAAGTCTTGTTGTATTTTTTTATAATAATCTTTTGTTTCTTTCTTGGTTGGAAAATCTACCGCATAATTAAAATCTGATTTTGACTGTAAAAGGGCTACAGTTGTCATAAATGCTTCGTCCCAGACATCTAAAACAAATTTTTCTATCCCTTCCACGTTATTCGTCACCGCATCATATAACTCTTTACTGTGCTGCTTTATATTTTCATATAAAACAATATAGGTGAAATTTACATATACACTGTTTATATTTTCTTTTAATTTTACTTTATCCTCTGAGATCAGAGGAACATTAATACCATCCGGCGTATAGACAACTATACCAAGCGCAATTTTTTCCTTCGTCTTTTTATGAACTGCTTTTCCAATTAATTTTCCATTCTTTTCTCTTTTTTCATAGGCCAAAATATTTCCCTCGGTATCTCTTACGGGAACCGTCTCTATTTCCGCCCAGTCATAATACGTTACATTATACTCTTCCAGTTCATCCGTACGCATCCGTTCACCATATTGTACTTTTTCCGTAGGCACAGGCGTACTTATTGCTGTAGATGTCGCCGTTATACTCGCTGTTGGTATAGGATCTTCCTGTTTTTGATAGGTAATCAAAACCTTCTGCTCTTCTTCATTCCAGTCAACGTCCGCGCCAATCCCCTCCGAAATTGCGCGCACCGGTACCATGGTTCTGTCGTTGATCAAACGCGCTGGTACGTCCAATATAACATCTTCTCCATTTTTCTTCATCACAACATCATCGATCACCACCTGAATGGTAATGCCATCTGCCGCCACCTTCGCTGTCTGGCTGGCGTCATCCCAGCTAACCTCCGCTCCCATCGCTTCAAAGATTGCACGCAGCGGCACCAGGGTCCGGTCGTTTTCCGTCACCGGCTCCACTTCTGATTCAACTTTTTCACCGTTAATCCAAATCGTAATCGGTATCTCATCTGCAAAAACATACGTCCCAAATGTCACACATTGCAACAACAACGCCGCGATTATTCCCCATATTACTCTCTTTTTCACACTGCATCACCTGAATCCTTACTAAAAAATAAATTTCACTTCACTTCCAACCAAAAGCTATAAACAGAAAACTTTTCAACATTATATAACAAAGAAGGGCCGGTTGCAACCGACCCTTGTGATAATGCAATTGACCCTATTCTTCCTTGGTTTTATCCAGACTTGACGAATACCGCATTTTACTTGCCGGTTGTACATTATTTTTTATTATGTCTCTTACTGTATCTTTAAACGCTTGCTCGTCATCCGGACAATAATAATAATTGAGAAGGAATTCATCATTTATTTCACGTATACCATAATCATTCCCCAAATTTTGCAGGAAGAAACAACGCATATTCCCTTCTTTATCAAATACAGAAAGGACATATCGAATTTCAGATGCTTCCCTATTGTTTTCTTTAAATTTAACCAAAATCATCTGATGCGCGGCATCCAACTCTCCCGTTTCAACTTCCAGTTTCTGTCCGGCTTCCATGCCCATCTCTTCCTGAATACCTTTGAAATATGCCAAAAGTTCTTTTTTGCCTTCCACGCTTACTAAATATTTATAATCTGAACTTTTTTGGATAAACGATGCAGCCGATACAAATGTATAGTCCCAGCTTTCTGCAACAAAATCATTAACTGCCTGCTTATTCGTTTTAACAGCCTGTAAAACCGTTGCTTGGTTTTCTTTCAGGTCAAAATAATACTGCATCAAGAAATTCACTTTCATTTGGAGAGACAATTCTTCCAAACGCACCTTATCTTCGTCAATCAGCGTAACATTGACGCCGTCTGCATTATATACAAGTACCGCAATATCAATTGTTTTTCCGGTTGAAGGATTGATCGCCTTGCCAATCAGCTTGCCATTTTTGTCTTTTACTTCAACCATAACTTTTTCTTCTTTATTGTTGCGTACCATCATCTCAATTATATCTACATCTTCATACCAAACCACAGTATACCCTTCAAGATCCTCATTTGTGACTCTTTCTCCAACCGCCGGCTTTTCCTCTTTGGCATCTTCCTCTTTGGGTTCTTCTTCCCGCACGTCAGTCTGTTTTTGATAAGTAATCAAAACCTTCTGCTCTTCTTCATTCCAGTCAACGTCCGCGCCAATCCCCTCCGAAATTGCGCGCACCGGTACCATGGTTCTGTCGTTGATCAAACGCGCTGGTACGTCCAATATAACATCTTCTCCATTTTTCTTCATCACAACATCATCGATCACCACCTGAATGGTAATGCCATCTGCCGCCACCTTCGCTGTCTGGCTGGCGTCATCCCAGCTAACCTCCGCTCCCATCGCTTCAAAGATTGCACGCAGCGGCACCAGGGTCCGGTCGTTTTCCGTCACCGGCTCCACTTCTGATTCAACTTTTTCACCGTTAATCCAAATCGTAATCGGTATCTCATCTGCAAAAACATACGTCCCAAATGTCACACATTGCAACAACAACGCCGCGATTATTCCCCATATTACTCTCTTTTTCATACTTGTTTTCCTCCCTTTCACAGCTTATATCATCAATATATCATACTTTTTTTGAAATTACAAGTATTTTTTAGGTATTATATTGATTATTTTCAAAATTTTTCTAAAAAAACACAAAAACCACTATATTTTAAAATATAGTGGTTTTTATTATAAAAATAAGCACAATATGTACATAAATCAAAGCGCCGCTTTTTTATCTCCATTACGAATTTGCGCCCGCTTAATTTTGCCGCCCAAAGTTTTAGGGAGCACATCGACAAATTCAACAATGCGGGGATATTTATAAGGCGCGGTATTAAATTTCACATAATTCTGTAATTCTTTTTTTAACGCATCAGAGGGCTTAAATCCCTTCGCAAGCACAATAGTCGCCTTGACAACCTGGCCGCGAATGGGGTCAGGCGCACCGGTAATTGCACATTCTAAAACCGCTTCATGTTCCAAAAGGCAGCTTTCAATTTCAAAAGGGCCTATCCGGTAACCGGAACACTTGATAACATCGTCATGTCTGCCGATAAACCAATAATATCCGTTTTCGTCCCGCCAAGCCACATCCTTCGTGTCATACCATTTCCCATACAGCGTTTCCTGCGTAAGTGCTTCATCCTTATAGTATCCGATGAATAAACCCACCGGGGGATTATTTTTTACATCCCGGCATATAATTTTGCCCTCTTCACCATTTTTGCAGGGATTCCCTTCCTTATCCACCAGCTGTATATCATAGAGAGGAGAAGGCTTTCCCATTGAACCCGGTATCGGCTCAAACCATTCAAAGTTTGCAAGAAGAACCGTAGATTCAGTCTGCCCGAAC
This sequence comes from uncultured Clostridia bacterium, assembly GCA_910580105.1. Taxonomy (GTDB): domain Bacteria; phylum Bacillota; class Clostridia; order Monoglobales; family Monoglobaceae; genus CAJTWN01. The sequence continues at coordinate 229,578 of CAJTWN010000003.1, forward strand.
CCCTCATAAAGCTTAATTCCCGTCAGTTCATACCATTTGTTAAAGACTTCCGGATTCAAAGGCTCGCCGGCAATACAACAATGTTTAATACAAGAAAGATCATACTGCGTTAAATCCTCCTGCAGCATAAACCGAAACATGGTCGGCGGCGCACAAAAGGTAGTTACTCCATATTTTGTAATAACTTCCAACAGTTTTGCCGGAATAAATCTATCCATATCATAAGCAAAAACAATCGCACCGCATATCCATTGTCCATAAATTTTACCCCAGCTGAATTTCGCCCATCCGGAATCCGAAACACTCAGATGCAGTTTTCCGTCCTGTACCTGCTGCCAATATTTCGCAGTTACAATATGGCCAAGAGGATGTGCAAAATTATGCTGAACCATTTTGGGCATCCCTGTTGTCCCTGATGTAAAATATACAACCATGGTATCATCCCACCGTGTTGCCTCGTCTCCCACAGGGCGGGGAAAATCTTCAGACTGTGCAGCTATGCCTTCTTCAAAACTAAGCCACCCATCCCGTTTTATATCCACCAAAATACGGTTTTCAATCACTTTTGTCTCCTGCATGGCCTGTTCAACCTGCTCGATAACAAAAGCATCATCCACACAAATTATCGTTTTTATATCTGCGGCTTCCGCACGAAAGATAATTTCCTTCTTTGTAAGCTGAAGGGAACCGGGGATCAGAATTGCCCCCAATTTATGAAGCGCAGTCGCACAAATCCAATATTCCCACCGCCGGCGAAGAATCAGCATAACCACATCGCCCTTTTTAATGCCAAGACTTTTTAAATAATTTGCAGTCTTATTTGACAATTTCTTTATCTCTTCAAACGTAAAAGTTTTTTCATGGCCATGATCATCACACCAAATCAAGGCAACCTTATTTTTATCCAGTTCTGCCCAAGCATCCACAATATCAAAACCAAAATTAAAATCTTCCGGTATATTCACCCGGTAATTTTCCTTAAAATCCTCGTACGAATCAAATGTAATTCTGGGCAAAAAACGTTTCAGCAACATTGATTGTTCTCCTTTTCCGAGCCGTGACATCGCTCTTTTACAATTTCCGCAGCGCCTCTGCCATCGATGTCACCTTCCAAGAACCCTTGATGATCGAAAGTACTGCATTTCAAATTATAAACCAACCGGAAAAGAATTTCAATGGGTTTTTTGTAATTTAACCAATTATTAACATTTTTAAAACCATAGATGTGCCAGCAGTGCGGAAGCAATAATCCCGGTTAAATCAGCCAGCAGCGCAGCGGCCAGCGTATGGCGGACCCTTTTGATACCCACAGCGCCAAAATATACTGCAACAGTATAAAATGTCGTCTCCGTGGAACCCATCATAATTGACGCCATTCTGCCGGACAATGAGTCTGGCCCGCAGTTTTTCAAAATATCCGTTACAATTGCAATGGACGCACTGCCGGAAACCGGGCGCAAAAATGCAAGAGGAAGCACTTCTTCCGTAAGACCGATCCGGCTGGTAAGCGGTGATAATGCCTGTGCAAGCAGCGTCAGCGCCCCGCTTGCGCGAAACATAGAAATTGCAACCATCAGCCCAATAAGCGGAACAATAATATTGACCATACTATGCAGGCCATCTTTCGCTCCTTCTATAAAACAATCATAAACACTCACTTTACGGAACATTCCCAGCAAAATAAAAGCGCCAATCATCACCGGTATTGCATACATTGACCAACTCTTCACAGACGGGTTCTCCTTTCGAAAAATTTTGCCATCGTAATTCCAACCGTCAGTGCACAGACGCTGGAAATCCATATTGGGATCAGAATTTCCGCCGGCGCCGCAGAACCATATGTCTGCCGAAGTGAAATAACGGTGGTCGGAATCAGCTGAATTGAAGCAGTATTCAGCACAACAAACATACACATGGCATTGGATGCCGTCTGCCTGTGCCGGTTAACTGCATCCAATTCGTTCATAGCCTTTAACCCCAAAGGAGTAGCGGCATTTCCCATGCCAAATAAATTGGCAACCATATTCATAACAATACTCCCCAGCGCCGGTGAATCCTTATCCAATTTAGGAAACATCAGCCGGGTCAAAGGCCGCAGAATTTTTGCAAGCATTTTAACCAGCCCGGCTCTTTCTCCAATTTTGGCAAGCCCGGTCCATAAACACATAATACCAAGAAGAGCAATACAGGTTTCAACCGCATCCGCAGCGCCGCTAACGGCGGCTGCTGAAGTTGCCTCCACCTGCCCGGTAAATACAGATACAATCAAAGAGAGGAGGATCATCCCTCCCCAAATATAATTCATCATTTCTTTCCCCTCGCTTTTTATCATGTTTATGCAGAAAAGCAGAGGGACATGCAAAAAAGCATAGAAAACCCCGCAGGAATAATCCTGCGGGGTTTAATCGTTTACACTGTAATTAAAAATTCGTATAGACCTTTCCATTCTCCAATTTCTTTCCCTTTGCTTTCGCAAGCTCGGAAACGGTCACCAATTGATATCCTTTGGCCTGCAGTGCAGGAACAATTTTTTCTATTGCATCTATACTCGATCCATAAATATCATGAAACAAAACAATCGAACCATCCCGTACAGATTTCATCGTCTCTTGATATACACTATCCGCATTTCTGCTCTTCCAATCAAGGGTATCCACATCCCAGAGAATAATCGGCGTTCCCAAAGCTGCCTTCACCGTATCATTTGATGCGCCATAAGGCGGCCGTGTGACCGTCGGCCCATCGCCGATTGCATCCTTAATCAAATCATTGGTCTGCTGCACCTGTTTCTCAACGCCCTCTTTAGAAAGCTTGGTAAGCTGTGAATGATCGTACGTATGACTGCCAATCTCCATCCCCAGTTCTTTCATTCGTTGGATGATTTGTTTGGATCCCTTCACATTTTCAATATTTTTTCCCAACATAAAAAATGTAGCACGGGCATTTCTTGATTCCAAAAAGCTGAGCAGCCGTGAGGTTGTCCCGCTTCCGGGCCCGTCATCAAAGGTCAATGCCACCATTGGATGAAGGGGGTTCACATTATTCTTTGAAATTTTGTACCCTTTCCCCTCGTATTCCTCCACCTGACCCTTAAATACCTCAATTTCTTCGTCTTCCGGAGAAACCATCTTTATTAAAACGTCTTCTTTCTCTGCATACCAGCCAAGTCCCAAATAGGCGTCTTTATCATCACTTAAAATCGTAAGCTGCCTGCCATCCTCTGCCCAAACCGTAGTAATGACCTCTTTAAAAGAATTGTGCCACCCCTGCGTCTCGAAATAGGACACTTCATCCGGATTGGCCTCCAATGTTCTTCCATCGCTGCTGCACATAATCACTGCCTGGTCAACTGAAGTGTTCACCATTCCACTGCAAACAATCACTGCAATAAATGCGAGCAGGGCAATCAAAAAAACACGAATCCTGTTCATCATCTGCCACACCCTCTCATTTTTTATTTTACTCATATCTGTTTATATGATACCCGATAATTCCTCTTCCGTCAATGCTTTTTACCTACTTTTTTGTAAAAATCCATCGAAAATAGTATCATACAGAGAGGCTGTTTTCGCCCAAAATTTTCGTCCGCAACACCTGTTTGCATATTAAAATATTTGCCGTGTCAAAATAAAGTCTGCAATGTTCTCTCATTTTCTATACAAAAACCGGCGCTTCTCATACCGAAGCGCCGGTCCTCAATTTTTCACTAAGGTTTAACAAACCGGTAAATTCCGTCATAGATTGCTTTTGCCGCCGCTTTCTGCCAAGCAGGGCTGTTGAGGTTAAGCGCCTCCGTCGGATTTGTTAAATATCCCAATTCAAGCAGCGTTGCCGGCATTCTTGTCCGCCGCAGCACTGCAAAATTTGCCTGCCGCACGCCATTGTCTTTCGAGCCAAGCTGCTCTACGAATGTGTCAACAATGGATTGCGCCAATTCTGCCGCACGTGTTCCCAGGCGATAAACATATGCTTCAAATCCATTGGCAGAGGGATTCAAAGAACTGTTAGTATGGATACTGATAAAATAATCTGCGCCCCAGTTGTTTGCCATCATTGCCCGGTTTCGAAGATCTGCATTTTTATCAGACAGAACATTTTCTGTCGGTGTCGTCCGATACTGCATCACTTCATAACCGCCCATACGCAAAAGCCGTGCCAGCTCGTTTGCCACATTCAAATTTACATACTGTTCAATGACACCATTGGCAACTGCACCGGGATCCGGGCCACCATGGCCTGCATCAACAAATATTTTTGTTGCCATAATTTTTCCTTCCCTTCTCAAATAAACCGTAATGGACATAACCTTTAAAAACGTTGGTCATGCCCTGCTTCATCTTATGTTTGTTTCTTAATTTGGTGCAGGCATGTTCCTGTTCTGTAAAAAAAGTGCAAACTTTGTCGTAAACAAAAGATTTAATCGCTGTGTAACCACAATGTAATAATGTTGTGTTATACTGAATTTGCAGAATATGGCGGACAATAAAAAAACCGAATTGTGCAGAAAACCACATTTGGTTATTTTTTGCTGTATATAATTCCTTTATTTTTCTAAAGAAATACTTGAATCAGGCAAAATTTTATGAGAAAACCCGCCTTTTTACCGACATATTAAATAAAAAAATGTGAATCGTTAAAAATCTATTGCACTTTTATAAGTTGCTTGGTATAATAAAAATGTTAGACTTTTGTCAGTGACAAAACATATCGACTATATGGGGGCATTTAAATGGAAAAAATGGTAATCTTGGGAGGAGCAAAACTCCAGGGCGATGTAGAAATCAGCGGTGCGAAAAATTCGGCCGTTGCTATTTTGGTTGCCGCTATTATGGTCAAAGGCAGATGCCATATTGAAAACGTTCCTCATGTCAGTGATATTGATGTCCTGATGGAAATCATCCGTAAGCTTGGCGGACAAGCTGAATTCATTGACAAAAGTGTTGTTGAAATTGATTGTTCTGATCTTACCTGTTTTGAAGCCCCTTATGACATGGTCAGACGAATCCGCGCCTCCTCTTATCTGATGGGTGCATTGCTGGGCAGATTCAAAAAAGCCCGCGTTGCTCTTCCCGGCGGCTGTGATTTCGGGGTTCGTCCGATTGACCAGCATATCAAAGGATTTGAAGCGCTGGGCGCAAAAGTATCCCTCGAATACGGCCTTGTGGACCTGCGTGCCGAAAAATTGCTTGGCGATACCATCTATCTGGATGTCGTCTCTGTTGGTGCGACCATCAACATCATGCTGGCCGCCGCTTTGGCTGAAGGAACAACCGTCATAGAAAGCGCCGCAAAAGAACCGCACATTGTCGATGTGGCCAATTTTCTCAACTGTATGGGGGCAAATATCAAAGGCGCCGGCACCGATGTCATCAAAATAAAAGGCGTGCCGGAACTGCATTCTGGTTCTTACAGTGTAATTCCGGATCAGATTGAGGCCGGAACCTTTATGCTGGCTGCCGCAGCCACCAGAGGGGATGTCACCATCAGCAATATCATTCCGAAACATATGGAATCGCTCAGTGCAAAATTAGAGGAAATGGGTGTTGGGGTAGAGGAGCAGGATGATGCCATCCGTATCTATGTCGACCGTCCCACACTAAAAAAAGCAAATGTAAAAACCCAGCCATATCCGGGTTTTCCCACAGATCTCCAGCCGCAGATGCTCACACTTTTGACCATTGCACAGGGAACCAGCATCGTTACTGAAAATGTATGGGACAACCGTTTTAAATATGTAGACGAACTAAATCGTATGGGAGCAAACATCAATGTAGACGGCCGAATTGCAGTGGTTGACGGCTGTGAATATTTAACAGGCTCTCCTGTATCTGCCACAGATTTACGCGCCGGTGCCGCTTTGGTTATCGCGGGGCTTATGGCACATGGTGTTACAGAAATTTATAACTTAAAATATATTGACCGGGGTTATGAAAATTTTGAAGATAAACTGCGCAGTCTTGGCGCGCAAATTACCCGGCGCACCGTTGAAGAGCCTCCTCAGCTTACAAAACTTGAAAAGAAGGTCTCCGGAAACTAAATCAGACTGGAAAACGCTGGAGCTTTACAGAACCGGCGTTTTTTCATAAATTAAAAGGAAAGGTGGCGGACGATATGCGCCTTTGTTCCATCAGCAGCGGAAGCCGCGGCAATGCGATTCTGGCTTACAGCGCAAAAACAAAACTTCTTGTCGATTGCGGAATCAGCGGCAAAACCGTCTGTCAGGGTCTTGAAACACTGGGGATCACTCCAGATTCTTTGCAGGGAATTCTCGTCACTCACGAACATATTGACCATACCAAAGGTATTGGTATTCTCTCCCGCAAATTTGACCTTCCCATCTATGCCACAGAAAGTACATGGAAAGCAATGCCTGCCTCTATCGGTAAAATTGCACCCCATAATATCCAAAAAATACATGCAGATGACGCCTTTTTTATTGATGATATAAAAATTGCTGCTTTTCCCATTCCCCACGATGCCGCAAATCCCATTGGGTACACACTTTCTGCAAATGGTGAAAAAGTAGCAGTGGCAACTGACATCGGGGAATTGCAGGAAGGCTTGTTTCGTGCTTTAAAGGGTTGTCAGTCTGTTCTTTTGGAAGCAAATCATGATATAAACATGCTTGAAATCGGCCATTACCCCTTTCCTCTCAAACGCAGAATCCGCGGAAAATTGGGCCACCTCTCCAATGACGAAGCAGGAAAAGCCGCTGAATTTCTTTTCCGCATGGGTGTAAAAAAAATACTGCTCGGTCATCTCAGCCAGGAAAATAACTATCCGATGCTTGCACTGCAAACCGTAAAAAATATTTTAACCGAAGCCAACATTCTTCCCGGACAAAATATTTGTCTGGAGGTTGCACTGCAAAATCAAATCAGTGCCATCATTTAAACAGAGCTAAAAACAACTTTAACGCTACATAACCAAAAATATAGAAAAACCATTGTAAAAGGCTTGTGATTGCCCAAATACAATGGTTTTTTAATTACGCGTTTTTTTTACACTGAATTGTTTGAGAGAAAAACCAAATCTTTCGCATATTTCTTTTCTGCTTTTTCCTTGCGTTCTCATTTCTATTCTTTCTTTTTCATACGCGTTCATATGTCGACAATTTCCGGGCATAACAAAACCTCCTATGGCAGTTATTTCAATTCTACCACAGGAGGTCTCTTTTTTCTATTGTCCCTTTTTACTGGGCTTGTGCAATTTTTCAGGGCGGCCTTGTATTTTACCGCATAAAATAATTGTAGATCATAATCGCCGCATCCGCACGGGTAAGCGGTTCATAGGGAAGGAAATAACCATTTTCATCTCCGCTGACAATTCCCAACCCCTTCGCAATGGCCGCATATCCTTCTTTTTCAACCATTGCCTCACGGTCTGCAAAACCGCTGTCATAAATTCCCTGCAAGTCTGCAATCTCTGCATAATCAAGTGCGTGTAAAATATATTCCACACCTTCCAGCCGGCAAGCTTCTTTGTTCGGCTGATAGTCTTCCGGTGCGAAGATTCCATACCGAACTGCAATACGCATAGCCTCAGCATCTGCTATTGGATAAGGGATCCGCCCATTCATCAATCCGCCGACAAATGCCAGCAGTTCCTTCTGGGTTATGATTTCATCCGGCCGAAATTCTCGGCTTTCCTCTTCCAGTCCAAGAATACCGGCTTGTATCAGCATTGTAATTGCAGTTTCTCCATAGTGTCCTGCAATATCCTCCGGCATAACCATGCCGGCTGTCTCTTCATAGATACTTCCGTCATAATTCACCAGTTTTCCATTGGTTCCGCCGACATATGCAGGAAAACGATCCAATACATAGGCAAATACGATTTCACCAATACCATCCCCACGCTTTTTGTTGAGGTATTTAAGAGAAAGTCCGCCTTCGCCCAAAAGAGCTGCTTTTGCTGTTTCTTCACCGACCAATCCGGACGGATCTTCAAAGACCATTTCATCATTCCAGATTTTGCTGAAATAATTTATCTGTCCAGTGACCCCATCCACCTCTACATGAATAGAATTACTGTCATAGGGGATTTCATTTTCATAACGGATAAAATGAATACTATTCTTTTCCTGATTTCTCAACAAAATTTGCTCATCAATTTCAGAAACTTTACATCTCGCAAACGCATCTTTTGCATATTTCTCGGCAAAAGCAGCCGCCGTCTTTTCAGCTGCCGCGCGGTCTACGGTCTCTTTTTCCTGTGCATCAGCCTCACGATAGCTATACAACGAGATAAGCTCGCCGGTTTTTGCATCCAGCCGAACATTCCCATGACCTGTTCCAACCTTCAGCGCTACGGAAGCATAATACCGGTCCTCTTTGCCTTCTTCCCGTATAAGATTATAATATACTGCTTCAGCTTCTGCACTGACAAAGCCCGTGTTTTCAAGTCCTTTTGCTATTGAAATAAGTGCATCTTTACTGAGCAGACCCTTTATCTGTTCAACATTTTTAAGCTCACTTTCTGAAAGACGGTTACTTCCGCCGCCGGCTACAGCACCATCTTCTTCCATAACACTGGCTTCTTTACTTGTATTATAAAACTGCTTATCTTCATAAATAACTTCTTCACCAGTTACAGCATCCATTTCAAAATTACTGTCTTTCGGTGCATACACCAATACAGCCTTATTTTCTTCCGCAGAAGTAACATACTTTGCACTTAATGGATTTAATGTCCAAAACTTCTCCTGTGCCTTTTCCTGTTCAATGACAGTGTCTGCAGCCGGAAGTTCCTGATAATATGTATATTGACTATACAGGCTCGTCACTTCACCGGTTTGCGTATTTAAAAGTATATTAAAATAATCACCACAGAAGGGTACGCCGCCCACGAATCTGTCGAATCTTACATTGACCACAGAAGAAACACTATACCCTTCTGTAAATTCAGCATTTTCTATCGGAAATTCAACAACCGCCTCCGGATTCACCTTTTGCAGCCAGGCATAAGCCATATCCCGCAATTCTTCTCCGGAATATTTTGCAAACTGATTTTCTTTTTCATAGGAAGCATAATTTTTCTGATAATTTAAAATATCACCCCGGTCAGAAATTTCTATCCGCAGCCGCTGTGCCCTCATGTTGCTCATATCATCCGGCTTCGGAGACCATTCCAGACTATAATACGTAACGCCATCTGCCTCCTGTGTCTCACTTGAAAATTCCGTATAACTTTCCGGAACCTCAATCCTTTCTTTCGCTGTAAGGATTGCCTTTGTCAGCCCGGTGTCCTCATCTGCGCCAAAAACAGCCAGCGGAAGAAGTGCAAACAACATACAGACCGATACTCCAATTGCAGCCAATCTTTTCATCTTCATACCCTCCATCAAATTGGGGAAATTCCCCTTTTTATTTTAGCGGAACCTTGCCGCAGCCTTTATTAGCTTTACTTCATATAAAACCACACACTTTACCACCGGTTTTATGAAATAATTTTAATAAAAGTTCATCTTTGCAAATATATCATAAGGTGTTGGGGGGCAGAGGCATACATCGGAAGGGAATAATTGAATTACCGTTTGTATGCCTCTGCAAAAGCAAACCGCGCACCGGAAAAGAGCGGTTTGCTTTTATCTATTTGACGAACAATGCTGCGCACAGGTTCCCTGTTTTTTCATATTTTCTCTAATTTACCATTTTTCTCTTTACGATCGAGAATAGAAAACAGAACCCCTTCCCGCAAACCGCCTGTACATATTACCAATTTATCTGAAATGATCTGCCTGCCCACCGCCAAACCGGGAAGCATTCCGCAAACCGCCGTTCCCTCTCTTCCCTGCTCGATCCCCAAATGCAGCCGTTCTTTTATTGGCGTTTGCAATATTTTCTCTGCTGCATCCGAAACACTCTCTATTGGCATAGTATATCCATGCAGCTGCACCCCTCTGCCGGAAACAGCTGCATCTACCAACGCAGCAGCGGCCAAGCTGCCTCCAAGTCCAACCAAGGGAAAGCCTCCGCATTTTTGCAAAAACTCAATTTTCCTAATTTCTGTTTCGCAATATAGCTTTACATTCTGAAATGCTTCGGGTGTTTCTCCATCTCCAAAAAAATGTTCCGTTAAAGATACCGCTCCCAAAGGCAAACTGATTTTTCCAATCTGCTGTCTTTTCTGTACACCAATGATTTCTGTACTTCCGCCGCCGGTATCCACCACCACACAATTTTCGACCGGTAATGTTCCCAATACACCCATAAGGTCATACTGCGCTTCCTGTTCACCAGATATAACCCGGATGCGGATGCCGGTCTTCTCCGCCGCAAGTTTACAAAACACCTCCCCATTCTTTGCCTTTCGTACGGCAGCTGTTGCAAAGGCATATACAGCCGTAATCTTTTCTTCCTTAATTTTTTCTGCAAAACCCTTTAATGCGTCAATCGTCCTGCACATGGGGACCGGTTTCAATTCTTCCCCATTCCCCATTCCTTCGCTGAGCTTCACCAGTTTCCGAAAACGTCCTAAATAGTGAAATTTTCCTTCCGGCATTGTCGCAATCAAATCCATCCGAACCGAATTTGAACCTATATCAAGTATTGCAATCTTCTCCATCTTTCTCTCTCCATCAAACAATCTGCTTTATATTTTCAATTTAAGCGCTCCAACATTTACATTACAATTGTAATAAGCTTTGGTATTTTTTATCATTCCCCAATTCCATATTCATAACAGCTGTAAACAAAACCGCCGTGCAAAAGCACGGCGGTTAATTTAACCTAAAGATTTACAGAATAATTCGGCGATTCCTTGGTGATATAAACATCGTGCGGATGGCTTTCTTTCAGGCCTGCGCCTGTGATGCGGACAAATTTTCCATTCTTTTTCAAAAGTGGAATGGTCTGCGTCCCACAATATCCCATTCCGGCTCTGAGTCCGCCGAGCAGCTGATAAATTGTATCTGAAACCGCGCCTTTATATGGTACACGGCCTTCGACACCTTCAGGCACAAGCTTCTTATTTCCTTCCTGGAAATAACGGTCTTTGCTTCCGTCATTCATAGCGCCGAGAGACCCCATGCCGCGGTATACTTTAAACTGCCGTCCCTGATAAATTTCACTGTCGCCAGGGCTTTCTTCACAACCGGCAAGAATACTGCCAACCATAATCACATCGGCACCTGCAGCAATCGCCTTTACAATATCGCCCGAAAATTTAATACCGCCGTCTCCGATAACAGGCACATTGTATTTTGCCGCCACTTCGGCAACATCACAAATTGCCGTCACCTGCGGCACGCCAATTCCCGCAACAACGCGTGTCGTACAGATGGAACCGGGGCCGATTCCAACCTTTACTGCATCTGCGCCGGCCTGAATTAAAAATTCAGCGGCTTCCGGTGTCGCAATATTCCCGGCAATCACCTGAAGTTCCGGGAATGCCTCCTTTATTTTTCGTACACAGTCTGCAATCCCTCTGGAATGTCCATGTGCTGAATCCAAGACCACCACATCCACCTTTGCATCCACAAGTTTCTGTGCCCTTTCCAACACGTCCGCTGTCACGCCAAGGGCAGCGCCTACCAGCAGTCTGCCGTTGTCATCTCTTGCGGAGTTCGGATACTGCACAGCTTTCTCAATGTCCTTAATGGTAATCAAGCCCTTTAAACATCCGGCATCATCCACAATGGGAAGTTTTTCGATCTTATTTCTGCGAAGAATATCTTTGGCATCCTCCAAGGTTGTTCCAACCGGCGCGGTAACCAGGCCTTCTTTGGTCATACAATTCTTGATTGGCTGTGTATAATCTGTCTCAAATTTCAAATCACGGTTGGTGAGAATACCAACCAACCGGTTCCCTTCCGTAATCGGAACACCGGAAATTTTATATTTTGCCATCAGATGTTCAGCGTCATTCAAGGTATGGTCCGGTGAGAGGGAGAAGGGGTCAACGATCACGCCATGTTCGCTTCTCTTTACTTTATCTACTTCCGCGGCCTGTTCGTCAATACTCATATTTTTATGAATAATTCCAATGCCGCCTTCTCTGGCAATGGCAATCGCCATATTTGCTTCCGTTACCGTATCCATAGCTGCACTCATCAATGGGATATTAAGCTTGATTTTGTTGGTCAACCGTGTAGAAAGATCCGCATCACGCGGCAAAAAATTTGATTCCTGCGGAACCAGAAGCACGTCGTCAAAAGTCAAACCTTCTTTTGCAAACTTGTCTGTATACATATTACACGCCCCTTTTGTTTTTTTATAACGTCCGCCGACGTTTTATAAGCAAAACTCCGCATCCCGCCGCCAAAACCATCCACTGTACGGGAACCGCGGATTCCTTGTGCTGCTGCATTCTCTTTCCTCCCGGCAAATTTGTCAAAGGATTTCTGAAGATATGCAAAAGCCCTTTATATTGTGATAAAAAAATAAATTCCGTTTTCTGTCTAAAAAGTACTTCCCCTAAAAAGACCATTCCAACGGAACAAAATTATTTTAATATGTAGTGTTTATTCTAGCATATTTAATTGTTATAAGTCAACCGTATTTTTGCACAAATTCCGCAATTCCCCCGTTTTCTGCATATATATTTCCTACATTATCTTTTTCCCTTTCATCTTCAAAAAATCATCTTCCTTTTTCCATTTTATATTACAAAAAAATTGACCGCAGTACAGACAGAAGAGAAATATAATATCCAAACAATCTCTGTCTGCATGATTTGCTGAATTTTGAACAAAAAGGAAGAGGAAGAGGGGGAGGAAGAGGAAACCGGTATCGTCAACCCAAATTTTTATAAAACCATCCTATCTAACAATAATTCCATACTTCAACGAAAAAAAGACCGCCGCAGGCAGTCTTTTCTTACTTTTTATTTGACCGGAACATAACCCATATCTTTCACCAACTTCTGTCCCTCTTCGGTTAACATCCAATCCACAAATTTCTGCGTGTTTTCATCCGGATTATCTGCTGTCACAGCATAAACATCAAATAAAACAGGATACGTCTTGTTCTGCATATTTTCCCGTGAAGCCTGTACATCATTCAGAGAAAGAATTTTAATCTGTTCATTTTTCAGCATATCCGCCATCTGCACACGAAAACCATAACCAACCGCATTTTTTTCATTTTTATAGGAAATCACTTCGCCCGAATAACTTTTGGGATCGGACGCATCCTTTTGAATCAACGGCTTGGTCATGACAATGTCATTCATGAAATTTTCCATCACTGTCTGTGCACCGGAATTCTTCGGATGCTGAAATGCCAGAATTTCCTGGGATTTCCCCCCAAGATCCCGCCAATTGGTTACTTCTTTTGCATAAATCTTTTTTATGTCTTCCGCGCGCAGATTATTCACCGGATTCGCCGCATTTGTAAAGAATACAAGCCCTTCCTTTGCAATCGGCGTCATCTTCAGGTTGATCTTCTGCGAATTCAGCGCCTTCGTCAACTGCACAGAAGGTTCAGTAACAAAAATCAAATTGACCTTTCCAGCCAAAAGATTCTGATAAGCAGTTTCCGTGTCCGAAGCCCGTACCACGCTGCTTTGCGGATCATAGGCAGCATTTGGATAAACCGCCCGGGCAAAAGAGGCATACATGGGATAAAAAGCAGAGTCCCCGTCCAGCACCGGAAGGTCTTTTTTTAATTGCAACGACGCCGTGTTATTCAGTTTTGCCACCTGTGTATTCTCTCCATAAGGAAGGTATGCTTCCACACCAATCTGCGAAAATACACTTGGTGCAGCATCAAAGCGAAAATCCTGGTATTCCTGTACACCAACCGCAGCTGCTAAGAGCGCCGCTGTCAATCCGACAAATAAAAAATATATCCCCCGGCGCAGCCGTCCGCCTTCTTTCAGGATAAAGAAAATCAGCCATAGAGTTGCACCGATACAATACAATACACCATAAAGAAAACCATGGTTCAAGTTTGAGAAAGCCATCAAAACAAAGACAACAGGCATACTGGCCAACAGGCAGACCGAAAACAAAATCCGCCATATCCAGGTCAATGCTCCAAATTCCGGCTTCAGCAAATGCCACAAAAAAACACCGGCCAAAACCACCAGGGTTCCAATAACCAAATATTCAAATGGTCCCATATTTTTCCCCTTTCTTTTTACTCCTTAAGTTAAATATAAACCGTTCTATAAAAAATATCCACCTTTCTAGACTAAGATTAGACCATTTTTTTGTAGATGTCAAGGGAAAATGTGCAGATGTTAGCAGATTGTCATATCCTGCAATCATATTTTAATACGCATTTTCATGTACAAATCCAGGGAAGGAGCTGTTCCGTAATAAATACAACCATACAGGCAGCAATTGCTACCGTCAAAAGCCCCTTTTCCATATAGGCAAGAAGTACAGCCACAAAAAATCCCGCCAGCGCTGAAACCATGCTTCCTGTCGAATAAAAAACAGCCGGTACGGTCATCGCTCCCAAAACCGCATAGGGTATGTAATTTAAAAAGGAAAGCAGGAACCGGTTTTTTATTTTTTTTCTAAACAGCGTTATAGGCAATGCACGAATAAGATACGTTACCCCTGCCATTACCAAAATATAAACGATCAATTTTTCCGTATTCACTGCGATTCCTCCTCATTTAAAAGCGGCCGCCACAGCGCGCCGACAGCCGCAGCCGCCACAGCACAGATAATAATCACAAATCCGCCGGATACACCGGACAGACATGGAATATACCGAAACAGGCAGCTCATTGCCACAGCAATTAAAACAACCACAAAAACCGGCAGACTTTTTTTCACTGCCGGTATGATAATCGCAATAAACATCCCATAAATCGCAATACCCAATGCCGACTGAAAAGAAGATGGCAGCAGCTTTCCTGCCACAGCGCCCAGCAGTGTTCCCAATGTCCACCCAATATAGGGCGCACAAAGAAGCGCCTTTGTATACTTTGTTCCAATGAAGCCCTCCTGCGTGGTGGCCACTGCAAAAATTTCATCTGTTATCCCAAAAGCAATACCCAGCCGCCGGAAAAAACCAACTCCCTTTTCTAACTTTTGAGACATCGAAACAGACATCAGCGCATACCGCATATTAATAATCAACTGTGTCAAAGCCATCTCAAAATAAGATGCCGATGCCAGGATTATATCCAAACCGGCAAACTGCCCGGCAGAAGTCAAATTGGTCATCGAAATTGCAACCGCCGCCCACACCGGAAGCCCTTTGGCCACCGCCAGCATTCCAAAGGTAAAGGAAACGGATAAATAACCAAGACCGATGGGAATACCATCCCGTATCCCCTGTGCAAAACTATTCTGCACATGTTTTTGGTTTTCCAACGAAAATCAAGCCCTTTCTTTTATTTTTACCAAAATCATTTAAATATTTTACCATATGCACAAAAAACTTGCAATAAAAATCATCTTCTCTCACATAGAGAAAAACTGCATTTTTAATCTTCCGTCAATCTTTAATAAAATTTTAACCTTTTTGTAAAAAAAATGTATTTTTCTCTTTACAAATTCGTAAAGATGTGCTATAATAGCAACATATTGGTGTAGTATACCTATTTTTATTCACAAATTCCACAGGATACAGTGTTTTATTCTTACGAATACCGTTTCCTGATAAAAAAGAACGAGGTGTTGGGGTTGTTTATACAAAAGGATTTAACACGGATTAAGTCAAATCTGTCTGACAATGTGGGGCACAAGGTACGTTTAACAGCCAAGAAGGGCAGAAAGCAGACAATTACCCGTCAGGGTGTGATTGAAAGCACATATCCCAGTATTTTTATTGTAAAACTTGATACGGAAGGCGAAGTTTTTTCCAGTGAACGCCGGGTTTCTTTCAGTTATACCGATGTTTTAACAAAAACTGTTGAACTGGTCATATGCGACACCGAACAGGACGAAATCGTCAACGAATAACCCCAAAGCCTATATGAATATGGCCATTTTTTGTATGCGTAAAACAGGAACAGCTGTAACAAAATGTTACAGCTGTTTTTTTATTTAGAACAGTTTTGTGAAAAATTTTATAAAAGAAGAAAAGGTCCTCATTTTTATATGATTCTTTTCTGTTTTTTCTCATATAAAATTGACAGTTGAAAAAAAATAAGCTATGATAAACAAAACGTTATCATAATGAAGGTGAAAACATGTATAGCAGAGAAAGAAAGCTGATACCGGATATTTTAATCAAAGCCTATGAAACTTGTATTAAACCTTATCTGGACATAACCATCAGCGTTTATGAAAAGGGCACAAATGATATTGTCACCCGCTGTGACCTGAAATCCCAGGAATATATCATCGAACAGCTGCGCAGTCTCTTCCCCAGCGACAGCATATTAGCCGAAGAAAATGTAGCGGATGAAGAGGCCATGTCCGCCGGACAGCGGACATGGGTCGTTGATCCCATTGACGGTACAGTCAATTTTGCGGCAGGCGTACCCATTTACGGAATACAAATTGCATTGGTGGAAGACCGGCTGCCCGTTTTTGCCGCACTCTACCTCCCCGCATTTGGAGAAATGTACCTTGCCGAAAAAGGACAGGGCGCAACCTGCAACGGTGAACCGATCCATGTATCGGCAGATATGACAACGGCCCAAAGCCTGGTCAGTTTTGGTGATCTTTCCCCCAGAGACGCAGACATCCGTTCTGCTCAATTAAAAAATATTCCCCAGCTCAGCGAACAAATCCGTCGCCTCCGGATCTTTGGCGCGGCATGTTTTGATTTCATTTCCCTGGCTGCCGGTCATACGCAGGCACACATCATGTACAGTCATAATCCATGGGATATTTTCCCCGGCTGGCTGCTTGTCACAGAAGCCGGCGCCGTCAGCGATTACGACCCCCTGCACCCTGAAGCGCGCATCATCTGTGCCGCCAATCCCGAAATTTTAAACGACTTGTTAAATATTCTAAACGAAACAAAATAAAAGGTTTATATTTTATTTAGATTCGTTTTATGAATTTTCAAGAATCCCCTTTTATAATAGGTAGTGTAAACAAATTAATTTGTTGCAATTTTATTCTGAGAAAGGAAGATTATTATGAAAGGTTTGAAAAACAAGTATCTGAAATCCATCCTTTGCCTGGGTGTTGGTGCTGTTGTTCTTTCTGCCGCTGTATTTGCAAATTATGACAATGCAAACGGCTATGAGGCTTGCAAAACCTCTTTGAAAAACATGCTGTATCTGGATAACTTCTCACTTAATACCGAAATTTCTGCCTCCATGGACGGACAGAAACTGATGGCCGAAAAAAGTGATTTGAAACTGGCCGGAGGCCAGGATGTTTTCTATCAAATTTCCAGCACCTCTGAAAATTTGATGAACAACAGTCAAAGCAGTTACAGAACCACCAGCCAGGACAAAGTAAATATCTATGAAGACAATTATTCCGATGGTACAACAAACAAGTATATGACGCCGGGCTACCGTGATAAAAATAAAGTTTCGGTATTGGACGGCGACGATATGACGGCTAAGTTTGTCAATTTCGCTGAGGTTGTTGCAGACACCATGGTAGGCGACTTAAAAAACAGTTTTGTTCTGACCAGCAAGGATGACAACACACGGACATATACCGTCAATCTGTCCGCAGAACAGCTTCCTGAAATCGTAACCTCCGGCGCATCCCTTATCTTTGCCGGCATAAAAAACGACTATGACCGTTCCGCATCTGTTAATGCTTCTTCTTCAATGCCGGAAGATCAATTTTTCAGCAATTTCCTGTCCGGCGAAAAAGACCCCTTTATTGAAAGAGGAACATTAATTGTAACATTAAACAATGATGACACCCTCGCCTCTTTAAACGGAGAAATTGTTCTTGGCGGATATGATGCCAGCAACAATCAGCACAACATTACGCTGCAGCTCTCCGGCAATGCCTATGACTATGGAACGACGGTCATCGACCGCGTCGACACCTCTGATGCAGAATCGTCGCCAAGTCTTAAAGGAGAGACCCCATACACCTATACAGAAGATGGTGAAGCTGTATATTATACAGAATAACCAATGGAGGACTTATGGACTGCGTTCTGAAACTTATCAATTTAAAAAAACTTTATAAAAACGGACGCGGCGTCGAAGACGTCACCTTTGATGTAAACAAAGGTGACGTTGTCGGCTTGCTCGGTCCAAACGGCTCTGGCAAGACGACCACCATGCGCGCCATTATCGGTCTCTGTCCGCCAACCAGCGGACACATCGAAATTTTTGGCTATGACGTCGAAACAGCATATGAAAAAGCAACCGAAAAGGTCGGATCTCTGATTGAGATGCCGGCTTTGTTCGGCAATATGTCCGCCCATCAAAATCTCAAAATGGCGGCAAGGTTCTATCCAAATATCGGCGAAGACCGCATACAGTATATCCTAAAACTTGTCGAACTCGACCGCTATCAACGGGATAAAGTCGGCAAATTCTCCCTGGGAATGAAGCAGCGGCTGGGTCTCGGCCTTGCACTTTTGTCTGACCCGGAATTTGTCGTTTTGGACGAACCGGCAAACGGTCTGGATATTGAAGGTATTATTCACGTCCGTGAAATCATCACCCGCCTTGCTGCAGAGCGCGGCGTCACCTTTCTGGTGGCCAGCCACATTGCATCCGAACTGGAGAAGACCTGTAACAAGGTTGCTGTCATCCATGACGGAAAAATGCTATCCTTTGACTCTATGGACAATGCCCTGCGGTATCAGCCCACCCTTGAAGATTATTTTCTTTCTGTTGTCAAAGAAAAGAAAGGCGGTGTAATCCTGTGAGGAAATACATAGCAAGCTTCCAAAACGAAGTACAAAAACTCTTCAGCAAAAAGAAATATATTGTATTTCTTATTCTGGAAGCCGTTATCTGTGCAATCAGTATATTAAGCAGCAAACTGGTCAGCAATTTAATAACGCAAAACAGCGGGATGCAGTTTGACCTTTCCTTTGGCAACACGGCCATTTCAATGATGGGTTTGTTCGTCAACTGGATGGTGCCGCTGATTATGATGATGGCCGTTTGTGACCTGTTTTCCACAGAGTTTTGGGACGAAACCATCAAAGCCTCTTTAATGCGGCCGGTGAGCCGCTTCAAAATCTATACTGCGAAAATTTCCGCAGTTCTCTTTCTCGGAATTATGAATTTTGCTGTTATCTGCTTTGCTGCAAGCGCAATGGAATTGTTGGTTCACGGCAGTGTATCCTCCATCGGATACACACTTTCTGCTTATCTCCTCGACCTTATCCCCCTTTTGGTCGTTATCTTGATGGCAGTCCTTTTGAACCATCTCTGCAAAAGCACAACAATGGCTATGTTTTTAAGCATCCTCCTGTTTATTGGGTTCAATGTCCTTGGTATCTTTTGGTCCAATGCCAGCGGCCTGCTTTTTACCGGATACATGCAGTGGCATAAAATATGGCTGGGAACCACCCTCCCCTTTTCTGCCCTATTTCCCAAAATAGCCCTGTTGTTCGGTTATGGCATGGTCTTTTTCAGCGGCGGTTATTATTTGTTTTTAAAACGATAATTGACAAATACGATCAACCGCGTTATGATACAATTGGATTGAAACTTTGAGAGGATCTTGCCTATGTCAATCAGGAAGAAAATCTGGACATCATTGATTATTATGCTGATCATACCGGCAGCGCTGATTCTCCTTTTATCAGCGCTGCTTTTGGCTGTCTTTATGCTTTTAAACCCTACGGTCAGCTTTTCGCTATATGACGGGTTCGAAATTTCAAATCCGGTCATTATGCAGTTCATCATTTTCTGGGGGGTTATGGCAATTGCCGTCGTTGTTACGACCAGTCTCTGCCTTTCTGCTTATTTAAACCGGCATATCATTAGACCGCTCCACGATATTAACGAAGCAATCTGTCATATAACCTCCGGAGATTTAACCTATGAATTTGCAGGTTCAAATGATTTGGAACTGCAAAAGCTTTGTGCTTCTATCGAGGAACTGCGCCTCCGTCTGAAAGACAGCGTGGCCAAAGACATCGCCCGGGAAAAGGAACACAAAATGCTGATGGCAAATATCTCCCATGACATCAAAACACCTGTCACGTCCATCAAAGGGCACGTAGAAGGTATTTTGGACGGTGTTGCTTCCACTCCGGAACAACAAGCCAAATACCTGCATACCATTTTAAAAAAAGCTGAAGCCATTGAGGAAATGGCTGAAAACCTTTCCCTTTATTCCAAACTGGAACTTGGCCGCATCCTTTATCACATGGAAATCTGCGACATTGCCGCATTTTTGCACGATACAGCCGACAGCTTTGTATTGGATGCCCGCGAAATGGGGGTTGACCTTCAATGTACACTGCCGGAAATCCCCCAATTTGTCAAATTTGACCGGTCAAAATTACGGCGTGTATTTGCCAATATCATTAACAACGCAATCAAATACCGGCGGCAGGATACCGACAGTCATCTCTTAATTACCCTTCGCGACAGCGAACATGGCGTTGTGCTTTCCTTTACCGACAACGGGATCGGCATCCAGCAAAAAGATACAGAAAAGGTCTTTGAAGGTTTTTACCGCAGCGATCCCTCCCGCAACAGTCAAATAAAAGGGAATGGCCTCGGACTTTCCATCAGCCGGCAGATAATCCATGACCACGGCGGGAAAATTTGGATAAGAAGCACACTCTATGAGGGTACAGAGGTCACCATTCTTCTGCCCCATGCACAAAAACCAATGGAGGAGGATACAAATGAAGGTACTCATAATTGAAGATGAACGCAGTATCGCGGAACTTGAACGGGACTATTTACAGGTCAGCGGCTTTACCTGCGACATTGCGGCAGACGGTGAAACCGGCCTGAAAATGGCGCTGGAAGGTGACTATGCCCTGGTCATCGTTGATATTATGCTTCCGGGACGGGACGGATTCTCCGTCTGCACAGAACTGAGAAAGGCAAAGGATATTCCTATCATCTTCCTGTCTGCCAAAGGGGAAGACATAGACAAAGTACGCGGTCTTGGCCTTGGTGCAGATGACTATATCACAAAACCTTTTTCACCCTCCGAACTGGTCGCACGGGTACGCACCCATATCGACCGATATCATCGGCTGGTCAAAAAAGACCGGGAACAAAAACATGGAAACCTCCTCACCATCGGCGATTTAAAAATAGATAAAGATGCGCACCGCGTCTATGTAACCGGTCATGAAGTGACCATGCCCGTGAAAGAATATGAGCTTCTGCTTTTCCTCGCAGAAAATCCAAACATTGTCTTCAGCAAAGAACGGTTATTTGACCGTATCTGGGGGATGGATGCCATGGGTGACGTGTCTACCGTCACCGTACACATACAAAGAATTCGTGACAAAATTGAAAAAAATTATCCCGGCCAAAAATACATTGAAACAGTTTGGGGCGCCGGATACCGCTTTAAAATTTAGAAATTAGATTAAAAAAGTCAAATAAACAGATTTTTTCATAATAAAAAACCACCATAAAGGTGGTTTTTCTATTTGTTATCGATCCCGCAAATTTCCGGCACCGCAATACAGCGCCAACATTAAAACATGAAAAAGAATAGCCCTTTTTCAGGCAGCGGATACGCGGATTGGAATCTGACGGTGTGGCTGGCTCAAAATTGTGGTTTAAGCCGCATTCCGCAAGGGATGCGTGGATTGAAATGTCGCATTGGCTCTAGCACACCAGCCGTTGTTCAGTCGCATACCTGATTTAAAGCGAAACGGCGAGGATATTCCCACTTCGCAGTTGAAACGTACAAAGGTGTGGAAAAATTTATACACAAAATATTTCCAATCCCATACATTATAATTACCGCGTTATCATCGTACCGATACCATGATCGGTAAAGATTTCGAGAAGCAGACAGTGCGGAACACGGCCGTCCACAATATGTACGGTGTTTACCCCGGCCTCAATTGCTTTTATTCCGCTTTTTACTTTAGGGATCATTCCGCCGACAATCTTTTTCTCCTGAATCATTTCGTTGATTCCCTTCCGGCCAATTACCGGAATAATTTCTTCGCTGTCTTTACTTTCCTTAATGCCTTCAATATCCGTCAGCAGCATCAGTTTTTCTGCCTCCAGCGCCGCCGCAATCTCACCGGCAACTGTATCCGCATTGATGTTATAACTATTTCCTTCTGCATCTACGCCTATAGGGGCAACAACCGGAATATAATCATCCTTTGTCAGAAGGTCCAGCATTTTTGCATTCACATTGACGATTTCGCCCACATATCCAATATCTGTCTTCTTTCCGTCAACTTCGGTATAGCACTTCCGGCATTCGATCAGTTTCCCATCAATTCCCGAAATACCAAGACCTTTACCGCCCTTTGTTCCAAGAAGGGAAACAATTTCTTTATTCGTTTTCCCAATCAGAACCATTTGCGCCACCCGCATTGTTTCCTTATCGGTTACCCGCAGGCCATTGATAAATTCACTTTTAATATCAAACTGCTGCAAAGCCGCCGAAATGTCCGGACCGCCGCCGTGGACAACAATGGGATTGAGACCAATGTATTTGAGCAGTGTAATATCTTCCATCACTTTATTCTTCAGTGTTTCATTAATCATGGCATTTCCGCCATATTTAATTACAACAGTTTTTCCATTAAATTTTTGGATATAAGGAAGCGCTTCTATCAGAACATTCGCTTTTCCAATAAATTTCTGCATTTTTTCTTCTAAAGAAATCCCCAATTTGCTCTCCCCCTTTTTTATAGATAAAATCCGGCATCCGTAAGTCCGGTATCTTCCGGAAACCCACAAATCAAGTTCATATTCTGCACAGCCTGACCTGCTGCGCCCTTCACCAGGTTATCAATACAGGAAACCACAACGACACGTCTCAGCCGCGGGTCTACGACCAAACCAATCCCCACATAGTTTGAACCTGTAATATGTTTAACTTCCGGAAGGGTTCCCGCTTCATATACGCGGACAAACTTCTCTTTTTGATAGAATTTTTTATAGATCTCCACCAACTCTTCCGTGGACTTTTCTGCCTGCAGACTTGCATAGCTGGTTGCCAAAATTCCGCGCTTCATCGGTGCAAGATGCGGCGTAAAAGACAACATTATTTCTTCACCGGCAAGACAGGAAAGCTCCTGCTCAATTTCAGAGGTATGGCGGTGGGTTGCAACCTTATATGCTTTCATACTCTCTGTACATTCACAAAACATACTCGGCAGTGCCAATCCGCGGCCAGCACCGGTTACCCCAGATTTTGCATCAATAATAATACTCTTATTATCGATCAGTCTATTTGCAACCAATGGCGCCAATGCCAAAATCGAGCAGGTGGTATAACATCCCGGATTGCCAATCAGCCGATGTGTTTTTATTTCGTCACGATGCAGCTCACACAAGCCATAAACAGATTCCTTTAATAATTCGGGGCTGGAGTGGGGTGCGCCATACCATTTTTCATACACCTTTTCATCATTGTAACGGAAGTCGCCGCTGAGATCAATAATTTTCAGACCTTTTTCATAAAGAGACGGTATCACTTCCTTTGAAGCGCCATGAGGCAAAGCGGTAAAGACTAAATCACAATTTTCCGCAATATCCTCCACATCAAGGGCACAGCAGGTGAGATCGCAGATACCGCGCAGATTTTGATAGACATCCGAAATCTTCTGCCCCGCAAAACTCTGAGAAACAATTCGGGTAATCTCCACTCCACTGTGTTTACTCAAAAGACGGACTGTCTCAATTCCTGCATAGCCCGTTCCGCCAAGAACGCCAACCTTCAACATACTATCATCCTTTCGCCCTGCAATACTTATAAATTATATAGAAGAAACTCTCCATTATAAAACTAAAAAATAAAAGGACAGCCGCAAGCAGAATGCGGAAGACACCTTTGAATTAGTATTATACCTCCAATATACAAAGAATGCAAGGGTTGTAGCAAATAAATAACAAATAGTACAGAAATTTGTCTATTTTTCCCTACGAATTTTATACTTTAGTCAATATGTCTAAAAAGATTTTTTGAAATTTGTATAAATAGGCTCTAACATTCCAATAGATTTTGTGCTAGAATAGGAACATAAACTTTATTGAACACTACTTAGGAGGTTTTTTTATTATGGCAGGTTTAAGTCTTAGAAATATCTATAAGACTTACAGCGGCGGTTTCACAGCTGTTAAGGATTTTAGTTTGGAAATAGAAGATAAGGAGTTTATCATTTTTGTCGGCCCGTCCGGCTGCGGTAAGTCAACAACCCTCAGAATGATTGCCGGTCTCGAAGAAATTACCGAAGGTGAACTTTACATTGACGACCAGCTCATGAACGATGTTGTACCGAAAGACAGAGATATTGCAATGGTTTTCCAAAACTATGCACTGTATCCGCATATGACCGTATACGAGAATATGGCATTCGGTCTTAAGCTCAGAAAGGTTCCGAAGGACGAAATCAAGAGAAAAGTAAACGAAGCTGCTCAGATTCTCGGCATTGAACACCTTCTCGACAGAAAGCCGAAGGCTCTGTCCGGCGGACAGAGACAGCGTGTGGCCCTGGGCCGTGCAATTGTCCGTGAGCCAAAGGTATTCCTGATGGATGAACCGCTTTCCAACCTGGATGCAAAACTCAGAGTACAGATGAGAACTGAAATTGGTAAGATCCACAAAAAACTGCAAACAACATTTATTTACGTAACACACGACCAGACCGAGGCTATGACCATGGGTTCCAGAATCGTTGTTATGAAAGATGGTATCATTCAGCAGGTGGATTCTCCGTCCAATCTTTACAGATACCCCTGTAATATCTTCGTTGCAGGCTTTATCGGAAGTCCGCAGATGAACTTCATCAACGTTACTGTTGACTGCAAGGCAGATGGTACATATCTCAAATCCGGTGATTTCTCTGTTAAACTTCCGGAAGGTAAGGGAAACAAAGCGGAAATCAAAAAGTATAATGGCAAAGAAGTTGTTATGGGTATCCGTCCTGAGGATATTTATGATGATCAAAACATCATTACAACACTTCCGGATTGTACAACAACTGTCAATATTGAACTTACAGAAATGATGGGAGCAGAAACATTCCTGTACTTCAAGATTGCCGGTGTGGATGTTACCGCAAGAGTTAATCCGAGAACCACTGCAAAGCATGGTGAAAGCATCGTTGTTGCACTTGATGCAAACAAAATTCACCTCTTTGACAAGGATACAGAAGAAGTTATTTCTCACTAAGATTTGTAAAGGCCGCCCGTCGGGCGGCCTTTTTGATTGACAATCCATTTTTTCTTTTATATAATAAAACCAGCAACCGATAAGGAGACGAAAAAATGAATACGATCTTTGAAGATATAACAAAACTGCCCACCCCCTCCTATGTTGTGGACGAACAACTCCTCATCCATAACCTTTCTCTTTTAGATAATATCCGCAAAAAAACCGGCTGTAAAATCCTGCTGGCACAGAAAGCGTTCAGTATGTACAGTACTTATCCGCTGATCCGGCAATATCTGAACGGCACCACTGCAAGTTCTCTTTTCGAGGCGAAACTGGGCGCAGAATATATGGGAGGAGAAAATCACATCTTTTCCCCAGCCTATCGGGAAGAAGAATTTCCGGAACTTCTCTCTATCTGTGATCATATTGTCTTCAATTCTTTTTCTCAATGGCGAAAATACAGCAACGCTGTCCATCAGGCAAAACACTTCGTCAGCTGCGGTCTGCGCATCAATCCGGGCTATTCCGAAATTGAAACCGAAATATACAATCCCTGTGCCCCCTGTTCCCGGCTGGGCATTCCCCTGTCCCAATTTGAAGGACAAGACCTCACCGGGATAGAAGGACTGCATTTTCATACCATGTGTGAACAAAATTCCGATACCCTCTGGCGAACTGTCCAGGCAGTAGAAAAACAATTTGGCGCCTATTTATCAGAGATGAAATGGCTGAACTTTGGCGGAGGTCACCATATCACCCGTCCGGATTATGATGTAGAACTTTTAATCCGCTCCATCGAATATATACAAAATAAATATAACCTACAGGTATATTTAGAACCAGGGGAAGCTATCGCCCTGAATACAGGTTTTCTGGTCAGCGAAGTTTTGGACATTGTTGAAAACAACATGCAAATTGCAATCCTGGACACATCTGCCGCCTGCCATATGCCGGACGTATTGGAAATGCCCTACCGTCCCCCTGTTATCAACAGCGGTACTGCCGGAGAGTTTGCATATACTTACCGCCTGGGTACACCAACCTGCCTGGCCGGTGACATAATCGGCGACTATTCTTTTAAAACTCCCCTTTCCATCGGTGATAAAATTATTTTCGGAGATATGGCCATTTATTCCATGGTAAAGAACAATACCTTTAACGGTATCAACCTGCCGTCTATTTATCTGCGTAAAAAAGACGGTACAATTTCCCTAATTAAAAAATTTGGCTATGAAGATTTTAAAGCGCGCCTATAAGGAATTCAGATTTTCTTCGGTGCTCACCAAAAATTGTAATTTAAATAACAATGGCAATATGTTTCCCTCCAATTTATATTTTTGCGGGATATGAAGTACGCCATCTCAATCAAAAAACACCTATATACAAACACTCCGCCACTTTGATGGCGGAGTGTTTGTGTTATATAAGATAATTTATTCAAATATATTTTTGCAAAGCTCGATATAATCTATAAAATTTGTTCCCATAATGTAATTTGTAATCAACATGTCAGTGACGGGATACTGCGCCAATATGTCCACGACTTTCTGATCAAATGTCCTCGGGTCAATGACCAGAATCTGCTGGAATCCACAGGCCAGCCATGGAATCATTGCATTGGAATAGGAATCCTTCAACAACAGCAAGGTTCTGTTATTTTTACAATGGGTATTGATTTCTATGAACGGGTGATCCCCTGCCAGAAACAATTCATACTTCGGACCTTCTTCGGGGCAGAATATCTTTCCGTC
Source organism: uncultured Clostridia bacterium (assembly GCA_910580105.1). Lineage (GTDB taxonomy): Bacteria > Bacillota > Clostridia > Monoglobales > Monoglobaceae > CAJTWN01. Next base: position 256,446 of record CAJTWN010000003.1, read on the forward strand.
ATATTCCAGACGTTCCCCCGGATGATAAGAATAGGTCACCGGTGTCATCGGCAGATCGTTCTTCTCGTTTTTATAATAATAAATTGTGTCTGCATACTGTTTAAGGGACGGCGTTTTTGCTTGGGCATACAGATGTCCCAAAAAGTTTTCCTGTTTTCCTTCCTGGAAATTATTGATGTCCGCCTGTGGTACCTCCATCACCTCTGCCAGCTTATTATACGCATAATAAGCGCCAAGGGTGGTCCAATGGTGGTCGGTTCGGAAGTAAATATATTCATCCTGGTGCGCTTTCAGCGTATCATAGATATCAATGGGCTGATAACGAATGTCCATGAAATCATAAAAATACTCGATATTTTCTCTTTCGCTGTCACCAAGCCCCTTTAAATGCGGAATAAAATCAATCTGCGTCGGTATCAGCATACAATACATATTGATATTTTCTGGCATTTTATCCGCATAAAAATTTAAGAATTCCAGATATTTTTTCTGCACTTCCGGATTGCGCTGATAAACTTCCATGACCCGGTCTTCCATCACCAGCAGCTGACTTTTTGTTGTGGTTCCCACACCTAAATCGCCCGTTGCATCAACCAGCTTCCCGTATTTTTTTACACCTTTGCTGTCTTCATAGTATGATGAAATATCCGTAAAAAAACTGCGGTATCCCACATTATCAGAGAGGTATGTTTCGAAATCTCTGGTAAATTCCCCTCTGAACAAAGCATCAAAAGAAAATTCCGGAAGCTCTGCAAGGGTACGGTTCTCTTTCACTGCCGCCGTCTCATCTTTGGGCAGAACCAATACGACAAAAGAAAATACGCCGATGAGCAGAAGGAACAATGTCACGGTTATTTTTTGACGCATAGCACAACCCTCCTAAAATCTAAAATACAAAAATGGATTATATGTCTGTCCAACCAACAGGATAAAACAAAAGGCAAGCACAGCCACCACAAAAATCGGCGTGATAATACCGCCCAACACCCTGTTTTTACAGATAAATTGATAGGCAATTTTAACGATTGGAGTGGAAATAACAAAGCAGGCAAGGATAAACCAAGCATTGTTCAGAAAAATTGTGACCGTACCGAAATCCCAAAGTTCTCCGCTGCCGCCAAAGGCGGTGGAAAAGAATTGACCCAATCTTGCAAAATCGGTAAAATAGAAAAATGCCCATCCAATCAAAACAACAATTGAATTATATAAAATTCCAAAAAATGCAGGCATCCGCATCAGTCCGCCGCCAAAAGCCTTTTTCTCAATTATCAGAAGGATTCCATAATACAGTCCCCACAATACAAAATTCCAGCTCGCCCCATGCCAAAATCCGGTAAGCATCCAAACCACCATAATATTTAACATTTGATGCTTTCTGTTTCCGCCCAAAGGGATATAGACATAATCCCGGAAAAAGGTACTTAGCGAAATATGCCAGCGCCGCCAAAATTCTGTGACGTTTCGGGAGATATAAGGATAATTGAAGTTTTCCAGGAACTCAAAGCCAAACATCCGCCCAAGGCCGATTGCCATGTCGGAATAACCGGCAAAGTCAAAATAAATTTGGAATGCATACATTAAAATGCCAAGCCATGCCGTCGCCGCCGGTGTGGCTGCAAGATTGCCGTCCAGAATGGAGGTCGCAATCGCTCCGGCACCATTTGCCAATACAACCTTTTTGAACATACCCTGGGTAAAGCGAAGGATTCCGTATTCAAACCCTTTAAATGTTACTTTACGGTCATTGATCTGCCGTTCAATATCTGCATAACGAACAATCGGCCCCGCAACCAGCTGCGGAAACATTGAAAGATAACATAGATAATATAGGGGATTCTTTTGGACTTTTACCTCCCCCCGATACATATCAATTGTATAAGAAAGGGTTTGGAAGGTATAGAATGAAATACCAAGGGGCAGATTAAAGCCTTTGAACGGGATATTCATATGGAACAGAGCATTAATATTTTCCACAAAAAATCCCATATATTTAAAGGTCATCAAAATACCCAGATTTAAAATTAAAGAAGCAAGCAGCGCAGCCTTTGCCTGCCATTTTCCAAAAAACTTATGAATAATCCGGCCATTGACATAGTCCAGCATCGCACTGAATAAAAGCGCAACCACCCATACCGGTTCGCCCCAAGCGTAAAAAATCAAGGATGCAATGACAAGGATAACATTTTTATAGGTAATATTTTTTGATAAATTATAAAGTAACAGTGTCGCGGGCAAAAATATACATACGAATAATAAACTCGAAAAAACCATATAGCTGTCCGCCTTTCTAAAATTTTTTTCTCAGCTGAATACAGTGCAACAATGTAGTATTATAGCATGACCCCCAAAAGTTGTCAATTCTATTCTTCCAAATTTTGTATTCTGCACAATATGCGGTCAAATTTCAAAAGACACAGCACAAAATATGCCGTGTCTTCTTTTCAAACAATGACTTAATAAATGGAGATAATCCAAACTGCCACATTAAAGAAAATGGTAACCGAACAGGTATCCAAAATGGTAGAGAGCACCGGCGCCGCCATCAGCGCCGGATCAAGCCCACATTTCTTGGCCAGCATCGGCAGTACACAGCCCATACATTTTGCCAGAATAACCGTACCAATCAAACTAATCCCGGTAATCAGCGCCAAAAAAAGCGGATTCTCCCCCGGATACATGATATAAATACGGATCGTGTTGGCAACTGCAAGCAAAATTCCAACAATCACTGCAATTCTCAACTCTTTATAAATTACCCGAAAAAAATCTTTGAATCTTATCTCTCCCAGCGCCAGACCGCGTATAATCATGGTCGAGCTCTGCGAACCACAGTTTCCCCCTGTTCCCATCAACATTGGAACAAAGGCAACCAAAAGAGGAATGGCCTGGAAGGCGGATTCATAATGTTCGATAATACTGCCTGTAATTGTCGCTGAAAGCATCAGAAACAGAAGCCACATGATGCGGTTTTTGGCATGTACCCAAACGGGTGTTTTCAGATATGTTTCATCACTGGGCGTTATTGCGGCCATCTTTGAAAAATCCTCGGTATTTTCTTCCCGGATGACATCCATTGCATCATCAAAGGTTACGATACCGACCAGCCGTTTTTCGTTATCAACAACCGGTATGGCCATAAAACCATACTTGTCAAACATCCGCGCAACATCTTCCTGGTCATCCAATGTATTGGTATAGATGACATTGGTTTCCATGATATTTTCAATGGTTTCATTATAGTTTTCAAGGAATAGCTCTTTAACCGTAACCAACCCCTGCAGCCGGCGGTTTTCATCGGTCACATAACAATTGTAAATGGTTTCCTTATCGCACCCGATTCTGCGTATCCGGTCAAAGGCCTCGCTCACCGTCATATGTTTTTTCAAATCCACGTATTCGGTGGTCATAATACTGCCGGCACTGTCTTTGGGATAGCGGAGAATTTCATTGATACTTTTTCTTGTCTCCGGATCGGTATGCCGCAGAATCCGCTTGACCACACCTGCGGGCATCTCTTCAATAACATCCACCGCATCATCGACGTGCATCATGTCCATGACTTCCCATAATTCTCTGTCACTGAATGCGGAAATCAAGAGTTCCTGTTCATCGCCGTCCATCTCAACAAAGGTTTCCGCCGCAAGCTCTTTGGGAAGAATCCGGAACAGGATAGGAAGATCCTCATCACTCACCTCTCCCAGCAAAATTGCAAGATCCGCCGGATTCATTTCAACCAAAATTTCCTTAATCTGTCCGAACTTCAACTCCCTTATATAACTTTGAAGTTCTTCAATCAATTCTTCAATTCCTTTGTTTTCTTCTTCCATACGTATTTCGCCCCCTAAAAATTAAATCCGGAAGCGGTAAAAATCAAAAAGGAAAAACGCAGACTTGCGGCCGCGCTATCTCCCGTATTCGGACTTTTGACCTTTTACCGCCTTCATTGCCGCTGTCCACATTTTTCACCTCTCTTTATCAATAAATTTAAACAAATATCACAAAGCTGACAATCCCATTGTAACACAATACCTTTTTTGTTGCAAGACACGAAACGTGCAAACTTTTCGATTATTTTCACACAAAATGTTAAGAATATTCCCCAAAATTTGTATTCGCTATCCCTTGACAAAAATAAAGTTCCCCCGTATAATAGTTATACGCTTAATAGTTAGACGCATAACTTTTTTGGAGGTGAATAAAATGACAATTTACCGGGATATTATCAAACGTATCGATAAGGTCCATCTGCTGCGCCGGGTGTGGCTGCAAAGCAACAGGGACCGCACCGGACTTTATTTTGGCCAATTTCCGATCCTCGACTATATCCATACCCACCCCGGCTGTACGCAGTCAGAGTTATCTGAAGTCCTTGCCGTCACCCCGGCTTCCATTGCTCTTTCCACAAAACGGCTGCAAAAAAGCGGATTGCTTGAAAAAATTGTGGATGAAAACAATCTGCGCAGAAATAAGCTTTCACTGACCCATGAAGGAATCCGTGCCATCGAGAAATACCGCGCAATTTTTCTTCAGTTCGAACAGGAAGCTTTCGCCGGCTTTAGAGAGGAAGAACTACAAAATTTCAAAGAATATCTTGACCGCATGACCATGAATATTACAGGAGAAGATACCAACGATGTAAACTTTAATGTCATCGGAAAGCTCATCAAACAGATTGACTGCAGAAAACGAACATAATCCAAAAGACAGAAAAGAAAGGAGCAGCATTGTATGAAAAAACTTTTATCCTTACTGGAAAAAAAATACCGCTGGTACAGTATTCTGACCCCGATTTTAATCGTTGGGGAAGTCATCATGGAAGTCATCATCCCCATGATTATGGCACAGATTGTCGATGTTGGAATTGCAAACAACGACATCCGCTATGTGCTGATTGCCGGCGGCCTTATGGTTCTGATGGCCATGTTATCCCTTGGTTTTGGGGCAGGAGCGGGCAGGACAGCCGCAATTGCAGGTATGGGCTTTGCAAAAAATGTCCGCCGGGAAATGTTTCATAAGATTCAGGACTTTTCCTATTCCAATGTGGACCGTTTCAGCACTTCATCCCTGATCACCCGCATCACCACCGATGTAACCAACGCACAAAATGCATTTATGATGGTCATCCGTATGCTGGTGCGGTCGCCTATTATGTTAATTTCGGCATCCTTTATGGCTTTCCGCCTCAACCGCGAACTGTCGATGATTTTCTTATTTGCCATTCCGATTTTAGCCATTGCTTTGGCCCTTATTATCACCAAAGCCTATCCACGATTCCAGCATATGCTGAAAAAATATGATAAGCTCAACGCAAAGGTGCAGGAAAACCTGATAGGTATCCGGGTGGTGAAGGCCTTTGTCCGCGGTGATTACGAGAACGAAGGCTTTGAGGAAGCTTCTGCTGCCGTCCGTGATACCCAGCTGAAAGCTGAACGTACCATTGTTCTGAATATGCCCATCATGCAGCTGGTCATGTACAGCTGCATCATCGCAGTTCTCTGGATTGGTGGTAATATGATTATCAATGGCAGTATGGAAACCGGAAATCTGGTAGCTTTTATCAGTTATATTACCCAGATCCTGATGTCTTTGATGATGATTTCCATGGCCTTTACCATGCTGGTTATCTCAAAGGCCTCTGTCAATCGTATTTATGAAGTTATCAATGACACCCCTGATATTTCTGATGCAGATGCAGATGAAACCCTTACCGTAAAAGACGGCTCTATTGATTTTGACCAGGTATGCTTCAGCTATAAGGGGGACCTTACCTCTTGTGCACTGCGCAATATCGACCTGCATATCAAATCGGGCGAAACGGTCGGCATTATCGGCGGAACAGGCAGTTCAAAGTCTTCTTTGGTACATCTGATTCCCCGTCTCTATGAAGTCACAGACGGCAGCGTGAAGGTCGGCGGAAGAGATGTCCGCGACTATAAACTCCCTGCCCTGCGGAATGAAATTGCCATGGTTCTCCAGAAAAACGTTCTATTTTCCGGCACCATCAAGGACAATCTGCGCTGGGGCAAGGAAGATGCCTCTGATGAAGAAATTATTGCGGCCTGCAAAGCCGCGCAGGCACATGATTTTATAATGTCCTTTCCGGACGGTTATGATACAGAGCTCGGCCAGGGCGGCGTAAATGTATCCGGCGGACAGAAACAACGCCTGTGCATTGCCCGCGCTCTGCTGAAAAAACCAAAAATCATCATCCTGGATGACAGCACAAGTGCAGTTGATACGGCGACAGACAGCAAGATTCGCGCTGCTTTTGCAAGGGATTTGGCAGATACAACCACCATCATCATTGCCCAGCGCGTTTCATCTGTATGCGATGCAGATAAAATTATCGTTTTAGATAATGGACGCATCCACGCAGTCGGTACCCATGAAGAACTACTGAAAACAAACGAAATCTATAGGGAAGTCTATGAATCTCAGCAAAAGGGGGTGGCTTAAAATGGGACCAAATAACAAAGCATCCAGAAACGGCGGCCATAAACCTAAAAACACAAAACAGACGATGCACAGAATCTTCAGTTATCTCAGTGCATATAAAATTCAGCTTATTCTTGTCACAATTCTTGTTATCATCAGTGCCGGTGCAACCGTTGCCGGTACCTATATGCTGCAGCCGATTGTTGATGATTATATTGTTCCCTTTATCGGTACACATAACCCGGATCTGAGCGGATTTATCAAAATTATGCTTCTGCTTGGCTCCATTTATATTATCGGTGCAATCTCTTCATATGTGTATAACCGCATCATGGTCAACATCTCCACCGGAACCCTGTATAACATCCGAAAAGATATGTTTACCCATATGGAAACGCTTCCAATCCGTTACTTTGACAAACATACCCACGGGGAAATCATGAGCCGGTACACAAACGACACAGATACACTGCGTAATATGATGTCCCAGAGTGTCCCGCAGCTGATCAGTTCAACCGTAACGGTTGTCGGTGTATTCATTTCCATGTGTATTCTCAGCCTGCCGCTGACCCTGTTGGTCATTTTAATGCTTTTGGTCATGATGGCTGTAGTCAAAAAAATCGGCAGCAAAAGCGCACTCTATTTTCGAAAACAACAGGCGGAAATCGGAAACGTGAACGGATACGTAGAAGAACTGGTCGAGGGACAGCGTGTTGTGAAAGTCTTCTGCCACGAAGCAGAAAGCAAAGCAGAGTTTGACAAGAAAAATGAACAGCTCTGCTACGCCGCTACCCAGGCCAACACCTTTGCCAACATTTTAATGCCGGTCATGGGGAACCTTTCTTATATCCATTACGCACTTACCGCCGTTGTCGGCGCCACCATTGCCATTCTGACCACACAGGGAAGGATGGGCGTCTTTGGTTTGGGTCTGGGCGCATTAGTGGCATTTTTACAGTTTACCCGTTCCTTTTCCCAGCCCATCACTCAAATTTCTCAACAGGTCAACACCATTTTGAACGCGCTTGCCGGTGCAGAACGTATTTTTGCCCTGCTGGATGAGGAACCAGAGGTGGACAACGGTTATGTCACACTGGTCAATGCCACCGTTGACAAAGACGGTAACATCCATGAGACGGACCATCATACCGGAACCTGGGCATGGAAACATCCCCATGGTGACGGCACCCTCACCTATACACTCCTGCGCGGCGCTGTGGAATTTGAAAACGTGGATTTTGGCTATGAACCAAACAAATTGGTTCTCAACAATATATCCCTCTATGCAAATCCCGGTGAAAAGATTGCCTTCGTAGGTTCCACCGGCGCAGGAAAAACCACCATCACCAATCTGATTAACCGTTTCTATGATGTTCCGGACGGCAAGATTCGATATGATGGGATTAACATCAACAAAATTAAAAAAGCGGACCTCCGCCGCTCCCTTTCTATGGTATTACAGGATACCCATCTGTTTACCGGAACGGTGATGGACAATATTCGCTATGGAAATCTGCATGCAACCGATGAAGAAGTCATTGCCGCGGCAAAACTGGCCAACGCCCATTGGTTTATCACCCACCTTCCCGATGGTTATAATACCATGCTATCCGGTGACGGCAGCAACCTCAGCCAGGGACAACGCCAGCTTCTCGCCATTGCAAGGGCAGCCGTTGCCGACCCCCCGGTTCTGATTCTGGACGAAGCAACCAGCTCAATTGATACACGAACAGAAGCATTAATTGAAAAAGGTATGGATAAACTGATGGAAGGAAGAACCGTGTTTGTCATAGCACACCGTTTGTCTACCGTCCGCAATTCCCAGGCCATTATGGTATTGGAACATGGTGAAATCATTGAGCGGGGCAGCCATGATAAATTAATTGCCGATAAAGGGAAATACTATCAGCTCTATACCGGTATGTTCGAATTAAGTTGAGAAATATTTTGACAGGAGAACAGTTATGTATAAAAAAATATTTTGGAAGTTTAATATCATTGACATCCTGTTACTCATCATTCTGACCATCAGCATAATCGCGCTGATCTATAAACTGACCTGGGGAAAATCCAGCGGGGAAACCCATGGGTATACCTTTACCTATGTCTGCACAACCGCTCCGCGTGAACTCACTGAGAACCTGCAAATCGGTGCCCCTTGTGCCGACGGCGACACAGGCACGGACCTGGGCACCCTTTCTTTCTCAGAAACAGAGGTACTTCCGGCACAAATGCCGGCGCCGACGGCAACACGAAACAGCCGCAATGAAGACGAAAATGTTTCTTCAACTGCAACGCCCACCACTGCGCCTACACAGGCACCGGATACCGTCAAACTTATATTAAGGTCTGAATTGGAAGGACGGTCGGTTGAACATGGCGTAGAAATCGAAGATGCCCTTTATCTGAAGGGCAAAACAATCCACCTGATTGTTGATCAGACCATTTTCGATGTCTATATTGCGGACATAAAGCAATATGAAAAAGACTAATAAATATCCGCCGGCTAAGCCGGCGGTTTTTCATATGAGCCTATAAGGCTC